>NZ_CP032100.1:1319634-2639269 GCF_003544815.1 Arcobacter suis CECT 7833
AGAAATAATTTTAGTTTTAAAATATAGACATAAAAGAAAAGTTTTGGCAGTTGACACAACAAATTTATTTAAAAGTATTAAAATTTTTCATACTTTAGATGATGCAATAAATTACACTCAAAAATATGAATTGGTAACAAATGGCTAAAATCTATCTTTTAAGTAATCAAAAATATCAAAATGTGGAAAATTTAGAAGTTTTTCACATTGAATATATTAAATCAAATATAGATTTATCTTTTTACGATGCTTTGATTTTTACTTCAAAAAATGCAGTTTATTCTTTAGACTCTTTTAATAAAGATTGGAAAGAAATTGATTCATATGTGATAGCTCCTAAAACTTCACAAGTTATTGAAAGTTTGGGTGGAAAAGTTGTTTTTACAGGTATTACTTCCCATGGAAACGAATTTGCAGAAGAATTGATAGAATTATTAAAAGATAAAAAAGTACTTTATATAAAAGCTTTAAAAACAGTATCAAATCTGGTTGGCATTCTAAAAGAAAATGAAATTTTAATAGATGAATTAATAGCGTATAAAACTTCTTGTAAGAAAACAAATATAATCTTAGAAGATAGTTCAGTTTTTATTTTTACTTCACCTTCAAGTGTTGAATGTTTCTTTAAACAGCATATTTGGAAAGATTCATATAAAGCAATTGTTATTGGAAAAACTACTGCAAAATTTTTACCAAAAGAAGTTGATTATATAATTAGTTCAGAAACTTCAATTGATGAATGTATAAATCTAGCTCGGCAAACTTTACTTTAAACTCAATTTTAAACATCTTTAGATAAAATAAGATAATCTAAGTAGTTCGGGATTTCCATTGTTGTGGGTCCGATAATTTATTTTTGTACATGGTTGTAGGTCTGTATGGTGTGTAGCAATTCAATGCGTTTTTGCTCCTAAAATACGCTTCTTATGTACGTTCGTGGCTTTTTAGGGCCATTTTGATGGTTAACGACTACTCGGGTTTTTTAAATTATTATACAAGGAATTATCGTGAATATATTGATACTTGGTAATGGCGGTAGAGAATTCTCTATTGGATTAGCAATATACAAAGAAAATGCTCATAATCTATTTTTTATGCCAGGAAATGGTGCAACTGACAGATTAGGAACAAATATAAATATTAAAGATTATAATCAATTAGCTCTTTGGGCAAAAGATAATTCTATTGATTTAACAATTGTAGGACCAGAAGCTCCATTAGTAGATGGTGTTGTTGATATATTTAAAGAAAATAATTTAACTATTTTTGGACCAAGTGCAGCAGCAGCTCAACTTGAGGGTTCAAAAGTTTATATGAAAAATATATTAAAAAAATATAACATACCAACAGCAGCGTTTATAGAGACTTCAAATGAAAAAGAAGCTCATGATTTTATCGATACTATGAATTTACCAATTGTTGTAAAAGCAGATGGTTTATGTGCCGGAAAAGGTGTAATTATTGCTCAATCTAAAGATGAAGCAAAAATAGCAGCTTCTGATATGCTTTCAGGTGCTTCATTTGGAGATGCTGGAACTTCTATTGTTGTGGAAGAGTATTTAGATGGATATGAATTATCTGTTTTTGCTATTTGTGATGGTGAAAACTATAAAATATTACCAGCAGCTCAAGACCATAAAAGAATAGGGGATGGGGATACTGGACCAAATACAGGAGGAATGGGTGCTTATGCTCCAACACCACTTGTAAATGATGATATTTATAGAAAATTAGAAGAAAGAGTAATTAAACCAACTTTAAAAGGTATGCAACAAGAAGGAGCACCATACGAAGGTGTTTTATTCATTGGTGTTATGGTAGTACGTGGTGAGCCAATAATTTTAGAATATAATGTAAGATTTGGTGATCCTGAATGTGAAATTTTAATGCCATTATTAGAAACTCCTGTTTCTGAACTGTTTTATAAAGGTGCAACAAAACAACTAGATAAATTAGATATTAAAATCAAAAATGAATTTAGTGTTGGTGTTGTAATGGCAAGTGAAAATTATCCTTATGGTTCAAGTATCCCTGCTGAAATAATTGTAGATAAAATTGTAGATGCTGATTTACTCGGAAATTCTCACATTTCTTATGCTGGTGTTGAAAAAATTGATGATAAATTAATGGCAACAGGTGGAAGAGTATTAGTTTGTGTTGGATTTGGGAAAAGTATAAAAGAAGCAAGAGATAGAGCATATGCTTTATGTGGACAAGTACATTTTGCTGGTAAAAAATGTAGAACAGATATTGCTTATCAAGCTTTAAAGTAATAATATATGCAAAATAATAATCTTCAACTAGCTTCAATGCGTTCTCGAGCATTGGCTTATGTAATTGATGATTTTTTGGTAACTATAATTATTATTATGATTTTTTGGCAAAGTATATCTGCTCTTAGCGATGATATGGATGCGATGATGTTTTTTATGAAAACAGAATTGGTAACACCTCTAATTATATTAAAAGTTCTTTATCATACTTTTTTTGTTTGGTATTATGGTGCAACAGTTGGTAAAATAGTTGCAAAAATAAGAATTATTGATGCTAATTCGTGGGGAAAAGTTTCTATGTTTTCATCTTTTTTAAGATCTTTTGGAAGAATTTTTTCTGAAATGTTTTTTTATATTGGTTTTTTAGTTGGTTTTTTTAATGATGGACGAAAAACCTTTCATGATTTTGTGGGTAAAACGTTGGTTGTAAATGCGTAAAAGAATAATATCTACATTACTTATTACTTCAAGTTTAATTTATGCTCAAGAGTTAAAAAATGAAAAGTTTCAGTTAGTTGCTAAAAATGTTGATGCTGTTGAAAATATAATTACAGCAAGTGGTGATGTTGTAATTTATTCACCAACTTATTATTTGAGTGCGAATAAAGTTATTTATAATAAAGAAAATGAAACTTTTGAACTTTTTGATAATGTTTTGGTAATCAAAGATAATAACATTCAAACACAAAGTGATTATGCTTTTATTGATTTGAAAAAAGATTCTTCAAATCAAAATCCAATGTTTTTACAAGAACAAAATAATAAAATTTGGATAAATTCAAAAACTTCAAATAAAGAAAAAGAAGAGATACAACTTGATAGTTCTATTATTTCATCATGTGATTGTTTAGATCCAGTTTGGAGTATCAGAGCATCAAGTGCAGATTATGATACAGAAGCCAAATGGATAAATGCTTATAATCCACGAATTTATGTAAAAGATGTTCCTGTATTTTATAGTCCTTATTTAGGTTTTCCAACTGATACGACAAGAAGAACTGGACTTTTACTTCCAACTCTTGGATATTCAGGGGATGAAGGATTATTTTATTCTCAACCTATTTATTTTGCACCTGCACATAATTATGATATTGAATTAATACCTCAAATTAGAACTCAAAGAGGCTACGGAGCATATACATATTATAGATATGCAGATTCTCCGGATTCTTTATTAGAGATGAAAACAGGTATATTTAAAGAAAATAAAGATTATTATTTAGAAAGTGGTCTAGAAAATCAAGAACATTATGGTTTTGATTTAGATTATCAAAGAAGAAGTATTTTTGCCCAAAATGGTTCTCAAGATGGATTATTTACTTCACTTACTTATTTTAATGATATAGAATATATTACTATAGAAAATAATGATGAATTAACTTCTACAGATAGAAAAGTTGAATCTAAAATTAATTATTTTTATGATACTTCTGATTATTATACGGGTGTTTATGGTAGATACTATATTGATGGTTCAAAAAGATCAAATAATGAAACTCTACAAGAATTACCTCAAGTGCAATTTCACTCTTATAACAAAGAACTTATTGATAATTTAATTTATTCTTTAGATACTAAAGCTGTAAATTATACAAGAGATGATGGCTTAACGGCAAATGTATATGAAGTAAGTTTACCTTTGAGTTATAGTAAATACTTATTAGATGATTATGTATATGCTTTTATTGAAAATAAAACAATTATCGATAAGTATGATTATGATAATTTTACTAATCCAGAATATGAAGATGGAACTTTAGTTCAAAATAGAACTTCTGTGGGAATAGGAAGTGATTTAATAAAACCTTATGAAGATTATTTACATACTCTTAATTTAAAAGCAGAATATATTGTTCCCAAAAATCTAGATGAGCAGGGTGATTTATATAAAATCACTACTGAAGAAAATTCTATAAAAGAGAATGAACTTAAAGCTTTTCCAATTAATCAAGAAGAAAAAAATATTAAATTATCAGCAAACCAATCTTTATATGATAATGGTAGTTTAAAACAATTGATTAATCATAAAATTTCACAATCAATTTTATATGATGCATTAAATGAACCCAAATTAGAAGACTTAGAAAATTATCTTAAATTTTATCATGAATATGGATCTATTAGTGGGAAAGCTGTTTATAATGTAGAAGACCAACAATTTGTTGAAAATAATGCAGATACAAATTTTGTTTATAAAGATTTATCTTTGACTCTTGGTTATTATAAATCAAAAGATACAGATAATATTTTTAATGATAGAGAAGATTTAGAATCTTACCGGGTTATAACTTCATATAAACTAGCAAGAGATTATAAAGTTTCTTTTTATGAAAATTATAACTTACAAGATAATATTAGAAGTAAACAAGGGATTAGTTTTAATATAGATGATAGTTGTTGGAATATAGACTTAAGATATGAAAATGAAGTTGTACCTTCTTCTCGTATAAATGATGAATCATATGTAGCGATAGATCAAAAAATTGTATTTATCAATATTATGTTAAAACCATTAGGTGGAATTAAACAGAAATATAAAATGGAAGATAAAAATCAATGAATCCAGACAGAATATATTTTAAAAACAGAGAAGTTGCAGCGTATAGATTGTTAGATGTTTTACCAATTGATAGTATGAGATTAGAAGATTGGACAGTAATATCAAGTTCATATGGTGGATTTGAGATTGCAAAAATAGTAGCTAAAGCACTTAACAGTAAATATGATATGATGTTTTCAGAAAAAATTTATGCTCCAAATAATGAGGATTGTGAAATAGCAGTTGTAACAGAGCATGAAGAAGTATTAATCCATGAAGAGTTAATAAAAGCATTTGATATTAGTTTAGATTATGTTTATTCAAAATCTAAAAAAGTCTATGAAGAATCTATTATTAACACTGTTAATAAGTTTAGACATGGGGAAAAGATTCAAGAGTTTGAAAACAAAAATGTATTAATTGTTGATGAAGGAATTAATACAGGTTTAACAATGATGGCTTGTATAAAAACAGCCATTAATTTAAAAGCTAAGTCTATTTCAGTAGCGACTCCAATTTTACCAACAGCTAGTATTCCCACTATAGAATCAATTGCAGATGATTTATATTTTATTAAAAAATTAGATCATTTTGTAGAAATTGATTTTTATTATGATAGTTTAGATGATGTTAGTTTTGAAGATATAGAGAAAATAAATAAAGGATAAAAAGTATGTCAACAGTTTGTGAATTTGAATTAAATGGAAAACAAGAGGTTTTTGAATTTGGAAAAGTAGCTAAACAAGCTAATGGTTCAGTATTAGCAAAAATAGGAAATGCAGTTGTTTTAGCTACAGTAGTAAGTGAATTTGATAATCCTGTAAGTGAAGATTTTACTCCATTAACTGTTCAATATATAGAAAAAACTTATGCAGCAGCAAAATTACCTGGTGGATTTATAAAAAGAGAAGGGAAACCTAGTGATTTTGAAACATTAACATCAAGAGTAATTGATAGAAGTTTAAGACCACTTTTCCCTAAAGGTTATGTTTATCCTACGACTATCACAGTTATGGTTTTAAGTGCTGATAAAAATGTTGATTTACAAGCTCTTGCGTTAAATGCTGCAAATGCTGCTTTATATACTTCAAATCTTCCTATTAAAAAATCTGTTTGTGGTGTAAGAGTTGGAAGAATTGAGAACAATTATGTTATTAATCCAACACCTGAGCAAATGTCTAATTCAACTTTAGATTTATATGTTGCTGGTTCAAAAGATGAATTATTAATGATAGAAATGAAAACTATCTCTTCAAGTGAAATGGTTGAAGTTGATATTGAAGCATTTACTAAAATTCATAATGCAAATGAAATGAATGAAGATACTTTAGTTGAAGCTATCGCTTTTGCTCAAGAGGCATTAAAAGAAGCAAATTTAACTTATGAAAAAGGTTTTGAAACTTCAGTAAAAGAAAAAGTAGAAGTTGAATTAGTTCAATTTACAATTGAAGAATCAGTTATAAACTATGTTCGAGATACTTTTTCAAATGAAATAAGAGAAGCTATCAAAAAACTTGCAAAAAGTGAAAGAGCAACTCAATTAAAAGATGTTGCAAAAATGATTTCTAAAAATGATTATTGTACTACAAATGAATTAACATTTTCAACAATTTATGAAGCAGTTTCAGTTGTAAAAAGAGAAATTGTAAGAAATATGATTGTAAATGACAAAATTAGAGCTGATGGAAGAGGTCTTAAAGATGTAAGACCTATTTCTATTGAAACAAATATTTTACCATCTGCTCACTCTTCTTGTTTATTTACACGAGGTGAAACACAAGCTTTAGTGGTTGGAACAATTGCAGGAGCAAAAGATGGTCAAATGTATGAAGTTTTAACTGATAAATCAACTTCAGTTGATAGATTTATGGTTCATTATAATTTTCCAGGTTTCTCTGTTGGAGAAGCAAAACCAATGTTTGGAGTTGGAAGACGAGAACTTGGGCATGGAAATTTAGCTAAAAAAGCACTTGAATCAACAATTGATGATGATTACAATGAAACAGTAAGAATTGTTTCTGAAATACTTGAATCAAATGGTTCTTCATCAATGGCAACTGTTTGTGGAGGTTCATTAGCACTAAAAGCAGCTGGTGTTCCTATTTCAAATTTAGTAGCAGGTGTTGCTATGGGAATGGTTGTAGAAGGAAATAATTATTCAGTTTTAACTGATATTATGGGACTTGAAGACCATGATGGAGATATGGATTTTAAAGTAGCTGGTACAACAAAAGGTATTACTGCTTTACAAATGGACATAAAACTTGGTGGTATTGAATTAAGCGTTTTAAAAGAAGCTTTACTTCAAGCGAAAGAGGGAAGAAAGCATATTTTAGTTTTAATGGAAGAAGCAGCAACTGAAATTGTGGCAAGTAGTGCATTGCCTTTAGTTGAACAATTTGCAATTGATCCTAGTAAAATAATGGTAATTATTGGAAAAGCAGGGGCAACAATAAAAGAAATTATTGAGAAATTTACAGTTTCAATAGATTTAGATAGAGATAGTGGAACTGTAAAAGTAAGTGGTGGAAATAAACAAAATGTTTTAGATGCTTGTGAACATATTAAAACTATTTCAAATAATGCACCTGCAAGAAAAGATTCTCCTAAAAATATTGATTTTGAGAAATTATATGCTATTGATGAAGTTGTACTTGGAAAAGTTGAAAGAGTTGTTGATTTCGGTGCATTTATTTTATTACCAAAAGGTGGAGAAGGTCTTTTACATATTTCAAAAATCTCTAAAGAGAGAGTAAAAAATGTATCGGATATTTTATCAGTTGGTCAAGAAATCGAAGTAAAAGTTCTAAAAGTTACAAAAGATAGAATTGAGTTATCTTCAAATTAATATCATAATTTTTTCTAATGTAAAGATAAACTAATCTTTACATTAGTTCTTCTGTTTAATCACTATTTTCCCTATATTATCTCTAAACTTACAAATTTTTTATTCACTCTAACCCTAAATTAATATTTCTTACGTTAGTATAGTAAAAATAATTTTTTTAAGAAAACTTAAGGGGTTTTAATATGGCTAAGCTTTTAATAGTGGATGATTCTACAATGCTAAGAGATATGCTGAACTATGCACTAAATGAAGGTGGATATACAGATGTAACTGAAGCTGTTGATGGTGTAGATGGTTTAGCAAAAGCTAAGGCTGCTGATTTTGATTTAATAATTACCGATGTAAATATGCCAAATATGGATGGATTAACACTAATAGGTGAATTAAGAAAAATATCACAATATTCTAAAAAACCAATTTTAGTACTTACTACTGAAAGAAGTGATGAAATGAAAGCAAAGGGTAAAGCTGCAGGTGCTACAGGATGGATTGTAAAGCCATTTGTACCAGATCAATTGCTAAAAGCAGTTAATATAGTTTTAAGTAGATAAATAAAGGAGTTTTCATGTCGTTTGATATTTCTAAATATAGAGAAATGTTTCTTGAAGAGGCGGAAGAGCTCTTTGAATCAGCAGATAATGTTTTATTAGTAGCAGAAAATAATGGTTCATTGACAGATGAAGAAATGGGTCAACTTTTTAGAGATGTTCATACTCTAAAAGGAAGTGGAGCATCTGTTGAATTAGCATTATTTGCTGAATTCACTCATGATGTTGAAAATTTAATGGATAAATTAAGAAATCATAAAATTGAGTTTATTCCTGAAATGGCTGAAACACTTATTGATGGACTTGATGTTATGAAAGAAATTTTAGACCTTGAAGTATCTAATAAGTTAGATAGAGAAACATTTACAAAAATGACTACTTCATTATTGGAAGAAATTAGAGCTTATTCTAATGGAACTGTTGTAAAAAAGGCTGAAGTTGAAGTTGTAAAACCAGTTGAAATTCCAAAAGTTGTAGAAACTAAAAAAGAGATTCCAGAAGTTTCAGATAGTGATCATTTTGGTTTTTTTGATGATGATTTAAATGAACAAAGAGATAGTAAAAATAAAGCTTATGGAATATTTGCTGATGATGAAATAGATGAAGTTCATAAAAATTATGGTTTTTATGATGAAGAATTAGAAGCTATTTCTGATAATACTAAAGATAGTGATTTCAAAATTGAAGATAAAGAAAATTTTGGATTTTTTGATGAAATGCCAGAAATTAGTCCAACTTCTGTAATGGAAACTAATGATATTAAAGAAGAAAAAGCTGTAATAAAAGCAGAAGTTGAATCTATTAGAGAAAATGTAGCACCTCAAAGAAAACAAAGACAAAAAGAAGAAGAAGATACTGGTGATTCTTCAAAAAAATCTGTTTCAAATAACAATAATAGTATTAGAGTTAATCTTGATAAAATTGATTTATTGATGAATAATGTTGGTGATTTGGTTATTACAAATGCAATGCTTACTCAGTTTTCATCAACTATTGAAGAAACAAAAACTAGAAATTCTGTTTTAGAAAGATTAGAATTACTTGAGAGACATATTAGAGATATGCAAGATTCGATTATGAGTATTAGAATGGTTCCTATGGATTCTATTTATTCTAAATTTCCAAAAGTTGTAAGAGATATATCTAAAAAACTTGGTAAAAAAGTTGAATTTAAACATTATGGAGATAATGTTGAAATAGATAAAGCAATGATTGAAGGATTAACAGATCCATTAATGCATATTATTAGAAATTCTTTAGATCATGGTATTGAAACGCCAGCTGAAAGAGAGCTTACAGGTAAACCTGAAGTTGGTTCTATTAGTATCTCTGCTGAACAAGCTAATGGACAAATGATAATTACTATTGAAGATGATGGAAAAGGTATTAATTCTGAGAAAGTAGCTCAAAAAGCACTTGAACAAGGTCAAATTGATGAAAATCAATTTAATACTATGAGTGAAAATGAAAAAGCATTATTAATTTTTGGCGCAGGAGTTTCAACAGCAGATCAAATTACTGATATTTCAGGTCGAGGTGTTGGAATGGATGTTGTTAAAACAAATATTCACAAACTTGGTGGTGCAATTAAACTTGATACTCATATTGGTGAGGGTACAACTATTACAATTATGTTACCACTTACACTTGCTATTTTAGATGGTTTAGATATTAAAGTTGGAAATCAAAAATATATTTTACCTCTAAGTTCAATAGTTGAATCATTACAACCAACTTCTGAAATGATTAAAAAGATTGGTGATGGTACACAAGATTTATTAATGTTAAGAGAAGAATTTATTCCAGTTGTTAAATTACATCAATTATTTGGTCTTGAAAAAAGTTTTGAAAAACTTGAAGAAGGTATGTTAATAGTTGTAAAATCTGGTAATACTAAAGTTGCAATATCAATTGATGAATTCTTAAATCAACATCAAGTTGTTGTAAAACCTCTAGATAAAAATTTCAGAAGTGTCCAAGGAATTGGAGCTGCAACGGTTAGAGGTGATGGAAGTATTGGTTTAATTTTGGATGTAGTTGGAATTATTAATGCTCAAATAAAAGTTGAGAGAGATATGAGCGTAGCTAAAAAAGCGTCTTAATATATGAAATATACGACTCAAGATGTACATAATAAGGTAAAAAAGCTTCTTTATTCTCTAACAGGAATTACTCTTTCTGAGAATAAAGATATTATGATTTCAAATAGAATTGATAAATTAAAAAGAAATTGTGGTTTTTCTGGTGATATCATGGAGCTTCTAAACTCTATTGAACAAGGAAATAGTGTAACTGAATTTATTAATTCTTTTACAACAAATAAAACACATTTTTTTAGAGAAGATTTTCATTTTATTGATTTAAAAGATAGGGTTTTACCTATGTTTGCGGCTAGTGGAGAAAAAATAAATATGTATTGTTCTGCTTCTTCAACAGGAGAAGAACCTTACTCTATGGCAATGACTGTACTAAAAGCAAGAGAAGATTTAAACAAAAGTATTAATGCTTCAATAATAGCTACAGATATTGATACAAATGTTTTACAATATGCAGCAAATGGAATTTATAGATATTCAAAATCTTCAAAAGAATTTCCAGAGTGGATAAAACCACAAAAATATTTTAAACGAAGAGTTCAGAAAAATCTTGCTGGTGAAGAAGTTTTAATAAAAGTTAATGATGATTTAAAAAAAATGATTGCTTTTCAAGTAATGAATTTAAATGATAATTTATATCCTTTTTCTAAAAATCAATTTGATGTAATTTTTTGTAGAAATGTTTTAATATATTTTTCGGTTGAAGATCAAAATGAAATTTTAAAAAAATTGTTTAAACATCTTAAAATTGGTGGGACTCTTTATCTTGGACATTCTGAAAATCCACAAGATTTAGTTAATTATGTTAAAAGAGTAGGTCAAAATATTTTTCTAAAAGAAAAGGAAATCCTATGATTGTAATAGGTCATAAAGATGGAAGTATTGAAAAAACTTCAGCTGTAAGATTTACACAGAAAACTAAAGGTTTCCCAACTCATACAGTAATTGGTGGTGAATTTGCAGTTGGTAATGATGCTGAACAAATAGCTTTTAAAACATTGTTAGGTTCATGTGTAGCTATTATGTTTTACGATAAAGTTACAAAAATAAAAGGTATGAATCATTTTTTATTACCAAAAACTAATAATACAAATGATGATATGAAATATGGACTATATTCAGTTGAAGCTATGCTAAATGAAATGTATAAATTAGGGTGTAGCAAAGGAAATATGATTGCAAAAATATCAGGTGGTGCTGATATTATGCAAATAAATTTATCTTCTCAATCTATTGGATTTAGAAATGTAGAATTTGCTAAAGATTTTTGTAAATCAGAAGGCTTTAAATTAATTAGTGAACATACTCGTGGAGAGCATGGGAGATTGATTTTATTAGCTAATGAATTTGAAACATTTATAAAAGTTACACAAAAATCTGAAACAGATAGTAAAATTTTATCTGAAGAGAAATTTTTACAACAAGAAATTACGAAAGCACCAGTTATCAAAGAATATGCTGGAGCAGTTGAATTATTTGGTATTCATAGTAAAGAAGCTGAACCAGAAATGGAAATAGAACTTTTCTAAAATAAAGTAGGGTGGTAAATTAAGTGTATACTGTTTTAGTTATAGATGATTCGCCATCAATGCGAAGAATTATAAAAGATATGATAAATTCTATTGATGAATTTGAAGTTGTTTGTGTAGCAACTGATGCATATGATGCAAGAGAAAAAATTAAAGAATATGAACCAGACTTAGTAACGATTGATATTAATATGCCAAAAATGGATGGAGTTACTTTTTTAAGAAATTTAATGAGGCTTCATCCAATGCCTGCTGTTGTAATTTCAGGTGAGGGTGTTAGAGGAAATGATATTTTTGATGATGGAGCTGTTGGATTTATTCCAAAACCAGATACTGGTGAAAGCATGCAATCTTTTCAAGAAAGAATAAAAGATACACTATTAAATTTAACATTTCTTTTAAAAAGATACACATTAAAAAAACCTGTTGCGACAAAAAAAGATTTAAAATTAAATTCTCCAATAGAATATAAAGTACATCCAGATGAAGTGATTCCATTAAGAGCTGCTAAATTTGCTGGAATGAAATTAATAGCAATTGGTTCTTCGACAGGCGGAGTTGAATCTTTACTCAGAGTTTTCAAAAGATTACCTGGAGATTTACCTCCAATTTTAATTACACAACATATCCCTTATGGGTTTTCAAACTCATTTGCTCATAGATTAAATGATAATTCTGAAGTAGAAGTTTGTGAAGCAAAAGATGGTATGATTTTAGAAAAAGGGCATGGTTATTTAGCTCCTGGAAATATGCATTTGACTATTGAAAAATATGGAAATGAATATAGAACAAAACTTTTAGATACAAAAAAAGTAAGTCAACATAAACCAAGTGTTGATGTTTTGTTTAGATCTGTTAATAATACAGTTGGAGGTGCTGCTATGGCAGTAATGATGACTGGTATGGGAGATGATGGAACAATTGCTATGAAAGAATTATTTGATAATGGTGCATATACCATAGCACAAAATGAAGCAAGTTGTGTTGTTTTTGGAATGCCTATGAAAGCGATTGCAGCAGGAGCTGTAAAAGATATTGTCCATTTAGATGAAATTGCTGATTATATTATTGATTTCTCAAAAGGAAAAATTAAATAAAAATGCATATTAAATTAGAAAATTATGCAGAAAAAAATATTTTTATTTCTGTGAGAAATTAAAAATATTTATGGAAAAGAGAAATACAAAAATTAAAATTCTAAGTTTAATTAGTTTTGCACATTTTGCGAATGATACAATGCAATCGCTGATGATTGCTGTTTATCCTATGCTAAAAAATGATTTTTCGCTTACTTTTACTCAAATTGGTTTAATTACTTTTGTTTATCAACTTTCAGCATCAATTTTACAACCTTTAGTTGGGCTTTTTACTGATAAATATCATAAACCATATTCTATTCTATTTTCTATGTTTTGTACTTTTCTAGGATTAACTTTTTTAGCTTTTGCAACAAATTATTATCTCATACTAGCATCAGCCACAATGATAGGAATAGGTTCTTCAATATTTCATCCAGAAGCTTCAAGAATTGCCAGAATGGCAGCTTTTGGTGAAAAATATGGATTAGCACAATCAATTTTCCAAATAGGAGGAAACTTTGGAAGTGCTATTGGTCCACTAATAGCAGTTTGGTTAGTTTTACCTAATGGACAACATAGTATTTTTTATATTTCAATTCTTGCATTAATATCTATTCCTATTTTATTTTATGTTGGTTCATGGTATAAAAATTATCATGCAAGTATTAAAAATAAAACTACAATCATAAAACAAAATTTTTCAAAACAAAAAATAAGTTTTATTTTAGGGATTTTACTTATTTTAATGTTTTCTAAATTTTTATATATGTCAAGTATAAGTAATTATTTGATGTTTTATTTAATTCATCAATATAACATAAGTGCAGAATTAGCTCAATATCATCTATTTTATTTTTTAATTTCAGTAGCATTAGGAACTATATTTGGAGGACCACTAGGAGATAAGTTTGGTAGAAAAGCTATTATTTTTGCTTCGATTTTTGGAATAGTGCCTTTTACATTGGCTTTACCTTATATAGATATTTATTTATCTACAATATTCTTATCAATTATAGGATTTATGTTAGCTTCGGCTTTTCCTGCTATTGTAGTATATGCTCAAGAACTTATTCCTGGAAAAGTAGGGACTATTTCAGGATTATTTTTTGGTATAGCTTTTGGGTTAGCTGGAATTGGTGCTGCAGTTTTAGGATACTTTATAGATATTTATGGAGTAGTTTCTATTTATAAAATATGTTCATTTTTACCATTACTTGGTTTATTTGCCATTTTATTGCCTTAATGTTAAAGAGAGAGATAAATTCAATTTAGTTTGAAAATTATAGTTTTCAATACTAATTAATATATATTTTGATAGAATAGCCTAAATCACTTAAATGGATAATATATGAGATATGAATTAGATTTTAATAATACTTTTGAAAAAACTCTTCTTTTTTGGATTGAAAGATTTATAAGAAATAAATTAACAACTCTTTCAAATAGACAAGTTAATGATAAACAAATGTTAGCAACGATAATTCAATCATTAGTAAAAGGAACAAAATCTATAGATGAATTAAGTATTATCGTAAAAGAAGCTAGAAATATAGGTTTAGCTGGCATTAATACATATTTTAATCCCCTATTTAAATTATACAATTTTACGCTTAATTTAGGACTTGCATCTATGAAAGAAATAGATGAAGAGTTATTAAGTGATTTTTTAGCCAGCGAAACAAGTGCTTTATCTGATGCTTCAAAGAAAAATCATAGAATTGCTTTATTAGCACTGTTTTCTTATATAGATAAACAAAATGAAAATGAAGATGGAACTTCGTATTTATTTAAAATAGAGTTAAAAAATTGGGGTGGATTAAGTGGTAAAAGTGGAACAAAACTACCCTCTTTTATGAATAAGTCTGAAATTGATAAGTTTTTAAATGCTATTGATACTTTTGAATTTACGGATAATATTGCTTATAGAAATAGACTTATTTTAAAAATCATTATTTATACAGGTGTTAGAGTAAGTGAAATATTAAACCTTAAAATGAAGGATATCTTTAAAGAAGATAATGTTTATTTACTTCAAATAAAAGGAAAAGGAAATAAACCAAGAGTTGTAATGATAAAAAGTTCTATTATTGAAAATGATTTAAAATATTGGTTAGATATGAGAATTTGTAATAGTGATTTATTAGTTTGTAACCAAAAAGGTGAAAGATTAACACAAGCTTATGTTAGTAGAATTGTAGAAAATATTTTAATAAGTGCAGGAATTAGAAAAGAAAAAAATGGTGCACATATGTTAAGACATAGCTTTGCAACTTTACTTTATGCAAAACACCATGATTTGATTTTAGTTCAAGAAGCTTTAGGACATGCTGATATAAATACTTCTAGGATTTATACACATTTTGATAAAGATAGATTATATAAAACGACTGAAATTTTTTAGAACTTTATTGAAATAAATTGTAAAAAATAAAGAAAAATTGTAGAATAAAACAAAAGGAGATATTATAAAATGGAAGCTTTAATAATTATAGCTCACGGGAGCAAAGTTAAAAGTTCAAATGATGAAATTGTTGATATTGTTTCGAAAATAAAAAACAGTGTGGATAATGAATTATTAGTTTTTCATGCTTTTTTAGAACTTACTGAACCATCGGTTTTTGTAGCAATAAATAAAGCCATTGCTAACAATTGTAAAAAAATAAAATTATTTCCATACTTTTTAGCAGCAGGAAAACATGTTCAAGAAGATATTCCTTGTGAAATTAAGAAATTTAAGAAATTATACCCTGAAATAGAATTTATTCTTTTACCTCATATTGGTAAATGTAATGGTATAGAAAATATGATAATATCAAACCTGTAAAAAATTTAACTACCAAAAAGATTGAGTAATCTCTTCGGTAGTGGAATTTAACTCCAAATATATATTTTTGCTATAGTCTATGTATAAGCTATAATCCCCTATAAAAATAGACTCCTCAATATCTCTTTTGTTAAAATATAGTTCATCATCACTTGTAAGACTTGATAAATAATATTCAACTAAAGAAGGAGCCATATTATCTATAGCACTATGTAATAATTCAAAGTTTTTAACTCCAAATATATTAAATAAAGAGTCTTTATTTACTTGGGTAATCATAAATACTATTTAGTGATTAAAGCCATTTAATAAAGAAGCCATTCTATTTAAATCAATTTTATTGCTATTACTCTCTTCTTTAGGTTCTTCTTTTTTCAAATTATCTAATAAACTACTTGGACTTGAAGGATTACTTGTGTTACTAAAAATATCATCCTTCTTTTCTTCTAGTTTTTCTTTTGAAGCTTCAGGTGTAACTGTATTAGTAGTAGGTGTAGAAGAAGTTACATTTGAATTTGTATTACTTGAAGATTTTTTATTTAAAATACTTTCAATTTTACCTAACATTGTACTTATATTTGATTTATCTTTTTGAGTATGATCTTTAAACTCATCAACATTTTTCTCTAAATCTTCTTTTGCTGATTCTAATTCAAGCACTTCATCTTCTAATTCATTTATTCTAGCTTTTAAACCAGTATTTTCTTCTTGAAGTTCTTCATATGCCTTAATTAGAGTACTTAAAGCTTCATTTAATTTTAAAATTGTTTCTGCGTTTGTCATGTTATTAAATCCTTGTTGGTATAATTATTAAGAGCGGTATTATTGCAAAATTTAGCTAATAATTCCATCAATTTTCAGTAAAGAATCTATATTTGGTTCTCTTTGTGCAAAATTGAAAAATAACTTGTCCATATCATATGAACCACCTTGGCTTAAAATAGTATCTCTATATTTTATTCCAAGTTCTTTATTAAAAATATTTCCTGAATCGATAAACATATAAAAAGCATCTGCACTTAAAACTTCTGCCCATTTATAAGAGTAATATCCAGCTGCATAACCACCACTAAATATATGAGAAAATCCATTTTGAAATTTATTATATTTTGGTGGAATCATTACTGCAAATTCATTTCTAATAGAATCTAATAAGTCTTGTATTTCATTTTCAGTTTTGTATAGCTTTTGATATAGTTTAAAGTCAAACAATGCAAATTCAACTTGTCTAAGAGTTGCCAATGAAGATTGGAAATTTTTTGCTTTTATGATTTTGTCAATTGCCTCATCATCTAAAACTTCTTTTGTAACATAATGTTTTGCAAATAGTTTTAAAACCTCTTTATCATAAGAAAAATACTCTAAAAATTGTGATGGGAACTCAACTGTATCCCAAGCAACTCCAGAAATTCCACTTACAAATGGTTCTTCAATTTTACTTAATAAATGATGTAATGCATGACCCATTTCATGGAATAAAGTTACAACATCAGAGTGTCTTAAAAGTGATGGTGTTTCATTAGTTGATTGTGGGAAGTTTCCTACAATATATGCTGTTGGAAGCTTTATTTCACCATCTGAAGTTCTGTAGTGTGAATGCCAGTTATTCATCCATGCACCACCTCTTTTATCTTTTCTTGCTTCTAAATCTATATAAATTCTAGCAATTGTTTTACCATCTTCACTTAAATCATAAACTTTTACTTTTTCATCCCATGCAGGAGTATTTGCTTTTGTAAATTTAACATTAAACATTTGGTGTAAAAAGTCAAAGAAACCATTTAAAACCGATTGTTGTTCAAAATATGGTCTAAAATATTCTTCATCAAAATCATATTGAGCCATTTTAAGTTTTTCAGAATAATATGACATATCAAAAGATTTAAAATCAGTTATGCCATCTTTTGCTGCTATTTCTTTTATCTCTTCTAATTCTTCTTTTGCCCTATTTTTAGCTTTACTTCCTAATTCTTCTAAAAATGAAATAACCTCTTCTTCTTTTGAAGCCATTTTTGTAGCAAGTGAATATTGTGCATAAGAGTCAAATCCTAAAATTTTTACTTTTTCATATTTTAACGATAATAACTCTTCAATAATTTTTCCATTTTCAGGAGCTTTTGTACAATAAGCTTTATAAATTTCTTCTCTTTTTTCTCTATTAGTTCCATATGTAATATATGCTAAATATGATGGCATTTGAAGAGTAAACTTATATTTTGTAACTCCCTCTTCTTCAAATTTTGCTAATTCTAAATCTGAAGTTGGAATCTCTTTTACATCTTCAAAATTATCAATAATCATTTCAAAAGCATTTGTAGCATTTAAAAGGTTTTGTGAAAACTTGTGAGATAGTTCACTAAGTCTTAAACTTATCTCTTCAAGTCTTTTCTTTTTGTTATTTTCTAAGTGACAACCTGATAG
Organism: Arcobacter suis CECT 7833; assembly: GCF_003544815.1. NCBI lineage: Bacteria > Pseudomonadati > Campylobacterota > Epsilonproteobacteria > Campylobacterales > Arcobacteraceae > Arcobacter > Arcobacter suis. The sequence continues at coordinate 1,337,792 of NZ_CP032100.1, forward strand.
TTTAAAGTCTCTTATCTCATTTTCTAAAACTTTATTTTGTATATTATTTAAAGTACTTTGTTCTTTAAACTGTATATCTTTTAAAGATATATAAATACTTTCATTTTGAGAAATCTCAGTTTCATATTTAGAGATTACAGGGATACACTCTTCATATACTTTTGTAGTTATTTCTGAATTTTTAACAGAATCAATATGAAAGATTGGAGTTAAAAAATCATTAATACTCTCCCCTATTTCTTGAAATGGTAAAACAAAATTTTTGTAAGTTTTATTTTCTATTTCTAATAAATCAGCAATCTTTTTTCTATTTTCATCTAATATGTTTTCTAATAACTCTTTTGAGTTTTCTAAATTTTCTAAATTAAATTCTTTGAACATTTTTATTCCTTTTTCTATATTTTAAATTTTAGAGTAAATCCTCTATCAAAACTTTCATAATCTTTATAAAAACTGTAAGACTCAATATTAAACTCTTTGAAATAGTTTTCCAAAGGAATTTTTTGATCATATCCCATTTCACAAAGTAAATAAGGGATTTTTTTCTCACTTGTTTGTTTTATAATATCTTTTAAAAGTTCATCCCCAATATCTCCACCAAACAGAGCATTTGATGGTTCATATTTTACATTTGTTGGAAGTTTATAATTATTTGCAATATATGGAGGGTTTGAAATGGTCATAAAAATATCATTTTCATTTATATTTTCATATAAATTACTCAATCTAAATTCTATTTTATTTTCAACACCATGTTTTATAGCATTTTGTTTTGCTAGCTCTATTGCTTTTTCATTTATATCAACTGCAATAATTTTTATATTTTCAATCAACATTGCAAGCATTACAGATATTATTCCACTGCCAGTTCCTATTTCTAAAACTTTTATTGGTTGTTTAATATCTTTTAATATTTCAACTGCATTTTCAACTAAAATTTCTGTTTCAGGTCGAGGAATTAAAACTCCTTCTTTTACAATAAACATCTCCCCATAAAATGAAGCCTTATTTATAATGTATTCCAAAGGATAGTTAGTAGCTCTTTTTTTTACTAAAACTGCAAGTTCTTTTTCTTTTTCGAACTCAACATTGTAGTTTAGGTGTAGCCAGATTGTGTTTTTTTCTAAAAGATGTAACATCAATATTTCAACTTCTTTTGCTGGAATATGGGTTATAAGTTTTAGTTCATTTGTATATTTTCTTATTGTGTCTTTTATCGTCATTTAGTTTTTACCTTTTAAAAGTTTGGATTATATTATAAGTTTGATTAATAGATTAATCCAAAATATATAAGGCTAATTCATCAGAAAGTAAAAAGTTTTTGTTAAAAACTCTATTTTTTTCAATATAAACTTTGTCATATTGAATCAAATCATCAATTTTTTTCATTTCTTCTTCATTAAAAAGAGATATTTCAACCCCATTTAAAGACCTAAAACCAAGTAGAATTTTTTCTGTTTTTACATCATCTAAATCAATTTTTTCCACATCAAAAAATAAAGGATTTTGTATATACTCTTCAATACTTTTAGAAGGATAATGTCTTTCTTGATTTACATATCCAACAGCTCCCGCTCCAACTCCTAAATACTCTTTATGTTGCCAATAACCATAGTTGTGTTTTGACTCAGAAACTTTGTTTTTTGCAAAATTTGAAATCTCATATTGATGAAAACCATTTTTATTTATATAATCAAAAATTTCATAAGATAACTCTTCATCATCAATTTTTACACTAGATCTATCAAAGAATTTTGTTCCCTCTTCTATTGTTAAAGAATAAGCACTTAAATGTGTAATTGGTAAAGAAAAAGCTGTATCGAAATCCTTTTTTAAACTTTCCATTGTATCATTTTGAACACCATAAATAATATCGCAATTAATCCCTTTAAATCCTATTTCTTTGGCATTTTGTATAGCCTTTATAGCACTATTACTATTGTGTGCTCGACCTAAGAATTTTAGTTTATCATTATCAAAACTTTGTACTCCAAAACTTACACGATTTACTCCTAAATTTTTCATACTTTCTAGCCATTCATAAGAAGCAGAATTTGGATTTGCTTCTGTAGTAATTTCTGCAAATTCTTCCAAATATGGTTTTATCATTTCAAATATTTCTTCATATTCAAAAGCTTTAATTGTTGATGGAGTTCCACCACCTATGAACACTGTTTCTATTTTTTTATTATGTTTAATTACATAATTTTCAAGGTCGTTTTTTAGTTGTTTTTTTAATGCATTCATATATTCGTGTTTTAAGTGAAATCTATCTGTGTATGAATTAAAAGCGCAGTAAAAACATTTACTGTCGCAAAAGGGAATGTGTATATATAAAAGCAATTTTTAATCCTAGTTTTTGTAAAATATCTGGCTAATTATAAGGGAAAATATATTTATGACTGATAAAAATGAAAACACAATTAACAACGAGAAAAAAAAATTTAGACCTAATGTAGCCGCAATTGTACTATCAGCAAAATATCCTCATAAATGTGAAATATTTATAGCCTCAAGAACTGACGTGGAGAATGCTTGGCAATTTCCTCAAGGGGGCATTGATGAGGGTGAATCATCAAAAGAAGCACTATTTAGAGAATTAGAAGAAGAAATCGGAACAAGGGATGTAGAAATCATAGCAGAATATCCAAGTTGGGTATCTTATGAGTTTCCCGCTGCCATTGCAAAAAGGATGTATCCTTACGATGGACAAAGACAAAAATATTATTTAGTTAAACTTAAAAAAGGCGCTAGAATAAATATAAACACAGAGATTCCTGAATTTAGCGAATATAAATTTGTGCCTACTAAAAATATTTATGATTATATAACTTTTTTCAAACGAACTGTTTATAAGCAAGTTCTACAATATTTTAAAACTGAAGGTTATATTTAAAAAGGATAAAAATTAGATGTTAAAAGTACTTAAGTTTGGTGGAACAAGTGTTGGTACACTTGATAGAATTCAAAATGTTGCAAATATCATTAAAAAAATAAAAGACGAAGGTCATGATGTTATTGCTGTTGTATCTGCAATGAGTGGAGAAACTAACAAATTAATAGAATATGCTGAATATTATTCAAAAACTCCAAAAGCAGATGAAATTGATATGCTTTTAAGTTCAGGTGAAAGAGTTACTTCTGCACTTTTATCAATTGCATTAAATGAAATGGGATATAAAGCTACTTCTATGAGTGGAAGACAAGCTGGAATTATGACAGATAATGCCCATACAAAAGCAAGAATTGAATCAATTGATACAACTGAGATGAAAAAAGCAATTAAAGATGGAAATATTATCATTGTTGCTGGTTTTCAAGGTGTTGCACTAGATACATTAAGAGTTTCAACTCTTGGTCGTGGTGGTTCAGATTTAACTGCTGTTGCAATTGCTGGAGCTATTGAAGCCGATGTTTGTGAGATTTATACTGATGTTGATGGTATTTATACAACAGACCCTAGAATTGAACCAAAAGCAAAAAAACTAGACAAAATCTCTTATGACGAAATGTTAGAATTAGCATCTTTAGGAGCAAAAGTTCTACAAAATAGATCAGTAGAAATGGCGAAAAAATTAAATGTAAATTTAGTATCAAGAAGTAGCTTCACGCCAGAAGTTGAAGGTACATTAATAACAAAGGAAGAAAATATTATGGAAAAACCAATTGTAAGTGGAATCGCTTTAGATAAAAATCAAGTAAGAGTTGGAATGTATGGAGTTACTGATAAACCAGGAATTGCAGCTTCTATTTTTACTTCACTTGCAGATGAAAACATAAATGTTGATATGATTGTTCAAACAGTTGGTGTTGATGGTAAAACAGATTTAGATTTTACAATTCCTACTACTGATTTACAAATTTGTAAAAAAGTTATGGAAAAATTTAAAACTCAAGCTGAAAATATTGATTATAACGAAGCTATTTGTAAAGTTTCAATTGTTGGTGTTGGTATGAAATCTCATACAGGTGTTGCTTCAAAAGCTTTCACTGCCCTTGCAAGTGAAAATATTAATATTAGAATTATTTCAACAAGTGAAATTAAAATTTCTATGATTATTGATTTAAAATATGCAGAATTAGCTGTAAGAGCATTACATGATGCTTATGCTTTGGATAAATAGTAGTGCAAGAATTTTTAAATTGGACCGTTGATACAATCAGGGAAGATAGGTTAATATCTCCTTGGTTGGAAGAGAAAAAATATGAATGGACACCATTAGTATCTAAAAATATTCATAATTTATTGGAAAGAGGATTTTCAATAATTGTTGTTACAGACAAAGAAAGAGAATGGTTTTTAGAATATGTTTTAGGAAATATTAATTCTACAAAATTAAACAGACCTTTTTTGCCATATTATGATTTTAAATCTTTTTATAGATATATTGATACAGTTAAATCTGATGAAGATATTTCATATATAAAAGATATGTTAAGTATCTCTTTCCCAAATGGATATTGTTTTTGGTATATTGGAAGAAGTCAGGATGTAAGAGCAGTTATTCCAAAAGTATCTAAACACTCTTTTTTATGGTTGTTTGATGAAGAAAAACAAGATGCTTTTAATCTAAAATCAAATGATGAAGCTTTAGATATGAAACTTTTACAAATGTTTAGATTATATAATAAATCAGTAAGTGCTTCTTTATTTGCTGAAATAAATGTAGAAAACTAATTTTATGAATTTTATTGATTATTCGACTATTTTAATAGTTAATGATATTGAAATTACTTTATCTGAGTTATTACCAAACTACCCTATTCACTCAACAAGAATCATTAAAAATGAAGAAAAAGAAGAGTTTTTATTAATTCAAGCAACCCAAGCAATAAAAGAAGCTTATATTGCAAGTAGTGAAAAAAAATATATATTTTTATGTGGTTCAACTTTTAGAAAAGAAGCTCAAAATTCTTTATTAAAAATATTAGAAGAACCCCCTAAGAATGTTGTATTTATAATTATTACAAATTCAAAATCATCGCTATTACCAACAATTTATTCAAGATTACCGTATAAATATCTAAAAAAGTCTATTTTAAAAAATGAATCTATTTTAGATATAAATAAATTAGATTTAAAAGATATTTACAATTTTTTAAAAGATAATCAAAAAATTTCAAAAAATGAAGCAAAAGATATTGTTGAGTCTATTTTAATAAAAGTAAATAAACAAAAAATCAAATTATCTCATAAAGAACTTGATTTTTTCTCAAAATCTATAAAATTATTAGAATTAAATTCAAGACCTATAAATGTTCTAACTACCCTACTTTTATCAATGGCAAATCAAAAAAATAAACATTAAAAAGGTTTTATATGCAAACATATAAAATATCATTAAATGATACAAAAAAATTTTATGAAAATTTAGGTTGTGATATTACTGGTATTTCAATTCTTTCAAAAAAATCAAAACTTCATACTTTATATATAAAAAATATGCATGTTGGAGCCGCTAATATTTTAAAACAAGATGCTTTATCTATTGGTGCAGATTTAGCAGTTCCAAGTGGTGTTATAATTGCCCGTGATAAATATGTAGATGCTGTATTAATTGGAACTACAAAACATTTTGAAACTTTAGCAAGAAAAGAGTTAGCTCAACCTTTTGGTTTAAAAGAGTTAGCAAAATCTTTAAAAGATTATGTAAAAGAACATAATTTTAAAACAAAAATTATGGGTGTTTTAAATGCAAATGAAGACTCATTTTTTAAAAATAGTAGATTTAATAATTCACAAGCCTCTTTAAAAATAGAAAAAATGATAGAAGATGGTGCAAATATTATAGATATTGGCGCTGTTTCAAGTAGACCTGGAAGTATTGCTGTTCCTGAAGATGTAGAACTTCAAAGAATAAAAGATATTGTTGATACTATTTATAAAAACAAATATTATGAAAAAGTAGATTTTTCAATAGATTCTTATGCCCCAAAAGTTATAGATTATGTTTTAAATCATGGCTTTAAAATAGTAAATGATATTACAGGTCTAGAAAATGATGAAGTTTGTAAAATTGCTGCAAAGTATGATGCACAAGTCGTAATCATGCATATGCAAAATAATCCTACAAATATGCAACAAGAACCATATTATGAAAATGTGATTTTAGAAATAGATGAATATTTAAGAAATCAAATTGAAAAAGCCCAAAGTTTTGGAATAAAAGATATTGTTTTAGATGTTGGAATTGGATTTGGAAAAACACTTGAACATAATTTATTACTTCTAAAAAATTTAGAACATTTTTCCCATTTTGGATATGAATTATTAATTGGGGCAAGTAGAAAATCAATGATAAATAAAATAATTCCTACAGCTATTGAAGACAGACTTGCTGGAACTCTTGCAATTCATTTAGAATCAATTAGAAATGGAGCTTCAATTATTCGATGCCATGATGTAAAAGAGCATTTTCAAGCTATAAAAGTTTTTGAGGCAATAAACAGTATAAATTAAAAGGAGATACTAATTTTATAGTATCTCATGCAAAGTATTTGCTTTTTTCATCCATTCTTCTAACTCTTCATAATTTTCATCTTCAACCATTTTTCTAGCACTTTGTAGTTGGCTTTCAAATAAATCTATTGAAGCTAAAAGATTTTTTCTATTTTGTTTGAAAATATCTCCCCACATTCGTGGACTTGATTTTGCAATTCTACTCATATCTTTAAATCCACCAGCAGCAAGCGCAATTATTGATTTTGGATCTTCATGTCCCATAACTGTATTTGCAAGGGAAAAAGAAATAATATGGGGTAAATGTGAGATATAACAAGCATGAATATCATGTTGATTACTATCCATTACAACTATTCTCATTCCGATTTCTTGAAAAATTCTAAATGCTTTATTTACATGTAAATTTCCATTATCTTCTAAATCACAAAAAACAACAGTTTTTCCTTCATATAAATCATCAATAGCAGCTTTGGGTCCTGATTTTTCAGTTCCTGTCATTGGATGAGCAGCGATGAAATTTTTTCTGATTTTTGTTGGAATACTTTTTACAATATACTCTTTTGTAGAACCCATATCAATAATAGTTGTATTTTCATCTATATCCAAAAAATCAGGAAACATACCAATTATTGCATCAACAGGAATTGCTAAAATAATAACATCAGAAACTTTTTTTAATGTTTCTAAATCTACTAATTCATCAACTAAATTTAATTCCAAAATATCTTTTTTATTTTTTTCACTATTTGTAAAACCATAAACTTTTTTTGCAATACCATATCTTTTTACAGCTTTTGCCAAAGAACCACCCATTAGTCCTAAACCAATAATTCCAATATTCAAAATATAACCCTTCTAATTAATTGAAACAAGATTATATCTTAATATTTATATAAAGAATATTTAGCTATATTATTGACCTATAATGAAATTAAGGATAGTTGTGAAAAATAAAGTCGTACTATTTTCTTTAGCTTGTGCAGCGGCACTAAGCGCAGATACAATAAAATCTATAGAATATAAAGATGTAAATAAGTTATCTCCAGAAATTTTAAATGAAACTTTATCAATGAAAGTTGGTCAAGAACTCAATAAAGATAAGTTAAATGATGCTGTACTTAAATTTTATAAGTATGGTTATTTCGATGATATTACAGTTTTAAATGAAAATGGTAGTTTAAAATTTATATTCAAAGAAAAACCTTCAATAGCAAGTGTTGATATTAAAGGCTATAAATCTAGACCTGAAGATTTAGATATTGTTAGAAGTGCTATGAATTTAAAAAAAGGTGCTATGTATACTGAGAAAAGAGTAAAAGAAGCAAAAGAAAAACTTCTTAGTATGCTAGAAAGTGAAGGATTTATTAATTCAGTTGTTGAAACTGAAATTGAAAGAATCAATGAGCAATCATTAAAAGTTACTTTTAACGTAAATAAAGGTGATGAAATAATAATTAAAAAAGCTAATTATCATGGTGCAGACAAATTAGAACAAGATGATTTTGATCATGTAACTGCAAATAAAGAAATTGAATTTGCTTCTTGGTGGTTTGGACAAAATGATGGTGAAGTAAAAATTGACCAATTAAAGTATGATTCAAAAAGAATTAATGAATTATATTATGAAAAAGGTTATTTAGATGCTCAAGTAAAAGAACCTTTTTTAGACATAGATTTTGCTTCAAATCAAGCAAAATTAGACTTTTTTATAGCTGAAGGTGAAAAATATACTACTAGTGGTATAAAAATATACCTCGATTCAACTATTGTTGATCCTGAAACAATCTATCCTGAATTAAAATTAATTGTTGGAAATACTTTTAATATTAAAAAACTAAGAGCTGATCAAGAATATATTAGAACTCAAGTTGCAGATAAAGGTTATGCTTTTGTTGATGTTAAATTTGATTTAATAAAAGATGAAAAAAATCAAAAAGTTGATGTTGTTTATAATGTAATTCCAGGGAAAAAAGTATACATCAACGATGTAAAAATATCTGGAAATACAAAAACTCTTGATAGAGTTGTAAGAAGAGATGTTTATTTAGCTCCAGGTGATTTATATAACTTAACGGACTTTAAAAGCTCAACTAATAAATTAAAAAGATCAAGATTCTATGAAAATGTAGTTATTGAAGAAAAAAGAGTTAGTGATGAAAAACTTGACATTATAGTAAAAGTTACAGAAGCAGCAACTGGTTCTTTAATGTTGGGTGGAGGTTATGGCTCTTACGATAAAATGATGGTTAATGGATCTATTAACGAAGCAAATATGTTTGGTTCAGGTTTAGGTTTAGGTCTAAGTGCAGATTTATCAGCAAGAAGCAGTAGATTTGAGTTAAGTTTAAAAAATCCAGCAATTAATGATAGTGATTATAATGGTGAAGTTGAAGTTCATAGTACTGAAGCAGAAATTAATAGAGATAAATATGATTCAAATATTGATACAAAAGGTTTCTCAGTTGCTATTGGAAAACAAATAGTTAGAGATTTATATGCTGGGGCTAGATATAGATTAGATTTTGTTACTGAAGATTATGATTATGATGATATTTCGACAATAACTAATCCTTATAAATCACAAGATTATATTTCAAGTTCAATCACTCCTTATTTAAACTTTGATAATACAGATGATTTTTATTTCCCAAGAGAAGGTATAAAAGCTGGAACATCACTTGAATATGCTGGGGTTGGTGGAGATTCTAGATATTTAAAATCAACTACTTATGGAAAATATTTTTATTCACTTGAAGATTTAGCTGAGCTTGATTGGGTTTTAAGATTAAAAACACAAATGAAAATTTTAGTTGACAATGGACAAATTAATCAAGGTGATTCATTATACCTTGGAGGAGCAAAAACATTAAGAGGATATAAATCTTATGCTTTCCCTCAAAATGAAAGTGGAGAAAGAGTAGATCCTTATAAAAATTTATGGGCTAACTCTGTTGAAATGAGTTTTCCATTAATTCCAAGTGCTAAAATGAGATGGGGATTATTCTATGATTATGGGATGATAGGTCAAGATACATTTGATGATATTCAAAGATCAGGAACAGGAGCTTTACTTGAGTGGATTTCTCCAATGGGACCATTACAGTTAATATTCTCAAGAGCTCTTGATGATGAACCAGGTGATGATACTTCTTCATTTGAATTCTCTTTGGGTTCTAGTTTTTAGTGGTTAAAACAATGAATATTGATAAAAGTAAGAGATTAACAAATAAAGATGCACTTGATTTAATTAATAATGCATCTTTATTAGAATTAGGTGAATTAGCAACAAAAAGAAAAAATGAACTTCATCCTGATAGAACAACATCTTTTATAGTTGATAGAAATATCAACTATACTAATGTTTGTTGGGTTGATTGCAAATTTTGTGCTTTTTATAGACATGGACGAGATGAAGATTCTTATGTTTTAAAATTTGATGAAATTGATCAAAAAATTGATGAATTATTAGAAATTGGTGGAACACAAATCCTTTTTCAAGGGGGAGTTCATCCAAAACTAAAAATTGATTATTATGAAGAGTTAGTTGGACACATTCATAATAAATATCCACAAATTACAATTCATGGTTTTTCAGCAATTGAAATTAAATATATTGCTAAAGTATCAAAAATTTCTATTTTAGAAGTTTTAAAAAGACTTCAAGTAAAAGGTTTAAGTTCAATTCCAGGAGCTGGTGCGGAAATTTTAAGTGATAGAGTAAGAGACATTATTGCTCCAAATAAAATGGACAGCCTTGAATGGATTGAAGTTCATGAATTAGCCCATTCAATTGGTATGAAAACAACAGCTACAATGATGTTTGGAACAGTTGAAACTGATGAAGAAATTATTGAACATTGGGAACTTTTACGAAATCTACAAGATAAAACAGGTGGATTTAGAGCCTTTATTATGTGGTCTTTTCAAGGTGCAAATACACAATTAAAAGCAGAAATTCCAGATATCAAACCTCAATCTTCAAATAGATATTTAAGATTATTAGCAGTTGCAAGACTTTATTTAGATAATTTTAGAAATATGCAAAGTTCATGGGTAACACAAGGTTCTTATGTTGGACAATTGGCTTTAAAATTTGGAGCAAATGATTTAGGAAGTACGATGATGGAAGAAAATGTTGTAAAAGCAGCAGGAGCATCAAACAGAATGAATCAAGAAGAGATGATAAGACTTATAAAAGATATAGGTGAAAATCCTGCAAAAAGAAATACAGCTTACGAGATTTTAGAAAGGTTCTAAATCTAATGAAAATAAAATATTATTTTTTATTCATCCTCTTAATATTACAAGGAAATTTAATGAGTGCTACAATAAAGCATATTGATATAAAAGGTGTACAAATACCTGTAATTTTTGAAGAACAAAAAGCTTTACCGATTTTAAATTTACAATTGGTTTTTCAAAACTCAGGATATATTCAGGACAAAAATAAAAGTGGTTTAGTAAATCTTTCTTCAAAACTTTTAAACGAAGGAACAAAAGAGTTAGGAGCTACTAAATTTGCAGAAAAATTAGAAGAAAATGCAATTTCTTTAGCAACTTCAAATGGTTTTGAAACTTTTGTTATAGAGTTATCAAATTTAAAAGAACAATCAAAAAAAGGAATTGAACTTTTAACAGCACTTTTAAAATCACCAAATTATTCACAAGATACTTTAAACAAGTTAAAAACTATGCAAATAGGTTCGTTAAAAAGAAAAGAAAATGATTTTGATTATGTATCAAATAACCAATTAAAATCAATACTATTTAAAGGAACATCTCTTGAAAATCCAGCTTCTGGAACAATTGAATCTATTTCTAACATTGAATTAAAAGATATAGAAAACTTTATAACTCAAACTGTTTGTTTAGAAAATTTAATTATTGTTGCTGGTGGAGATTATGAATTAAAAGAATTTGAAAAATTAGTAAAACCTTTTTTAGAAACATTAAATGTTGGTAAAAAAGTTGAATTAGAAAAAGTAAATTTTACTTCTAAAAAAGAAGAAACAATATTAATAAAAGACACTCAACAAGCTTATATCTATTTTGGAAGTTCTTTTAATATTGATTCTAAAGATGAAGAAAATTATAAAGCAAAAGTAGCATCATTTATTTTAGGTGGTTCTGGTTTTGGTTCAAGATTAATGGAAGAAATAAGAGTAAAAAGAGGATTAGCTTATAGTGCTTATGGTTCTATTTCTATAAATAAATCTCATTCGTATTTTAATGGTTATTTACAAACAAAAAATGAAACTTCAGATGAAGCTAAAAAATTAGTTGGAGAAATAATTGAAGATTTTGTTAAAAATGGTGTAACTCAAGATGAATTAAGTGCTGCTAAAAACTTTTTAACAGGAAGTGAACCTTTAAGAAATGAAACATTATCTCAACGATTAAGCAGAGCATTTACGCTATATTATAGAGGTTTAGAACCAGATTATTCAAAAAAAGAATTAGAAAAAATTCAAACTTTAGAATTAACTGATTTAAATAACTATATAAAATCTCACAGTGAAATTAACAATTTAACATTTTCAATAGTAAGGAAATAATTTTGTTAAGATTTGCACCAAGTCCAACAGAAGATATGCATATTGGTAACCTAAGAGTTGCTATTTTTAACTATATTGTGTCAAAACAATTAAATGAAGATTTAATTATTAGAATTGAAGATACAGATGTTGAAAGAAATATTGAAGGAAAAGATAAAGAAGTTTTAGAAATTCTAAATCTTTTCTCAATAGAGTATAAAAGTGTTATGTATCAAAGTGATTCATTGAAATATCACCAAAAAATGGCACTTCAACTTATGACTCAAAAAAAAGCCTATGCTTGTTTTTGTTCTGATACAAAATTAGATGAATTAAAAGAAGAATCTATAAAAGATGGAAAAACATTTAGATATGATGGATTTTGTGAAACATTAAGCGATGAAACAGTTTTAAATACAAATGCTCCGTTTACAGTAAGAATTAAAAAACCAGAGCATAATATAAAATTTACTGATTTACTAAAAGGTAATTTTGATTATACACCTTTTGATGTTGATTCTTTTATTATTTTAAGACAAGATAAAACTCCAACATATAATTATGCTTGTGCGGTTGATGATATGATTATGGATATTTCAATTATTATTCGAAGTGAAGATCATGTTTCAAATACTCCAAAACAGATACATATTAGAGAATCTTTAGGTTATACAAAAGAGATAAAATATGTACATTTACCAGTTATTTTAGATGCTTTGACTGGTGAAAATGATGTAAGTTCTGTAAAATGGCTTATTGATGAAGGTTTTTTACCAAGTGCAATTGCAAATTATTTAGTCTTAATAGGAAATAAAACTCCAACTGAAATATTTAGCCTTGAAGAAGCAATTGAATGGTTTAAGATAGAAAATATCTCAAGTAGTGCTGTAAAATTTGATATTGATAAACTAAGATTTATAAATAAAAAACATTTAGAAACTATTGATGATATGAGATTATCAAAAATTTTAGGTTTTGCTGATGCTGATATTGGAAAACTTGCAAAAAATTTCCTTGAAGAAGTAAATACTATAAAAGAAATAAAAGAAAAAATTGCTTTAATCTTTGCACCAAAAACTTCACTTGCAGGTTTTGAAGAAGAGTGTTTAAAACTAAAAGAGTGTTTAAAAACAGCACCATTTTTTGATGATTTTGAAGAATTAAAAAAATATATTACAGAAAAAACATCTTTAAAAGAACAATTAACTAAACCTTTAAAATATGTTTTAACAGGTGCGAATGATGGAGTAAATATTTCAGATATTTATCCATTAATTAAAAATTATTTAGGAGAAATTATAAAATGATAGATGCATTATTAAGTTCTGTATTTACGGTTGTTTTAAGTATTATATTTTTATATAAGTGGGTTATTATTATTTCAGCTATTTTATCATGGGTTAAACCAGATCCATATAATCCAATAGTTCAAATGCTTTATAGATTAACAGAACCTGCCTATGCTCTAATTAGAAGATATATTCCAACAGTTTTTGGTGGAATGGATTTAGCACCAATTATTTTAATTTTTGCATTAATATTTTTAGAAACTTTTTTAAAAAATATATTATTTTAATATTATTCTTTGTCTATGAAAAAACTTTTATTTAGTGTTAGTGTAATTTTTTTATTTAATATATCTGTAAGTGCCTCGATAAACACTACAGATATGTTTAAAGAAGATTTTAAAGTTACTATAGAATGGCTTGAACAAAAACCAAAATCCCATGCAAAAGATTTCTTTATTCTTCAATATTTAGAACAAGATGATATATCCATAGAAGAAGCAAAAATAGCTTATAGTATGGCTAACGAATCAAATACTACTGTTAAAAAAGTTTATAATAAAAAATTTAAAACTTTACCTCCTGAAGAGTTAAAATGTTATAGAGCTTCAATTGAACAATTAAAAAAAGAAGATTCAAAATGTATTGCTTTAGGATTATCTTTGATTGAAGCTACTGAAATTTCAAAAAATGATTTAAACTTTTTTATTAATAAACTCGATGCCTACCCTACTTTAAAAAAAGATTTACAAATTATTGCATCTGATAATCCTTTTTATTCTTTGATTAATTCAGATATAGATAGATTTTTTAGATTATTTTTTGATTTAAATAAAGAATATAGAAGCAAATTTTTCAACAAATCTTTAAATCAAGAATTAGTAGATAAAATTGCAAAAAGTAAAAATTTTGAAAGATTTCTTCGATATGTAATTTATGATACGAGTTTAACTAATTTACAAAAATCACTTTTAAGTATAGAAAATAATCCCGAAATGACTTCTGAAAATCTATTTTCACTGGGAATTAATGCTGTAAATAACAATAATTTAAATATTGCATTAAAATTTTTTAATGAAGCAAATAAAAAATCTTATTTAAAAACACATAAAGATAAATCACTATATTGGCTTTATTTATTAACACAAAATCAGTTATATCTTGAAGAATTAGCTTTAAGTTGGGATAATAATATATATTCATTGTATGCTAAAGAATTACTCAATGTAGAAATCGACAATATTGAGTTTAGTATTCCACTAAAAAATACAAAGTCATCGTTTAATATATATGACCCTTTTGAATGGATGAAGGTTTTAGATGATACAAAAAAGAATTTTGATGAACAAAAATTACAAAAATATGAAAATTTATTTTCAGATGATAGTACATTAGCTCATCATGCATTTATTTTAGAAAGATTTACAAAATATAAAAAACAATATTTTATTACGCCCTATAGAAATATCGTAAAAAATTATGATGTAGATAAACAAGTATTGATTTATTCAATAGCAAGACAAGAAAGCCATTTTATCCCTTCATCTATTTCATTTTCATCTGCTCAAGGTGTGATGCAAATCATGCCATTTTTATCGTCAGATATTGCAAAAAAACTAAATGAAAACTACAATGTTTATGAACAATTTATTCCAAATATTAATATAAGATATGGAAGTTATCATTTAGATGATTTAATGAAACAATTTAATAATAATCCTCTATTTATGGCTTATGCTTATAATGGTGGGGCTGGATATACAAAAACTCAACTAAAAAAAGGTCTATTTGCTAAAAAAAATAGATTTGAACCTTTTTTAAGTATGGAATTAATCTCTTTTGCAGAAACAAGAGAATATGGAAAAAAAGTGTTAGCTAACTATTACATTTATAATAATTACTTAAATAGTGAAAATAGAATTGATTTATCGACTATTTTTCAAAATTTAATAGAGCCGAATTAGAACCTTGATCTTTTAATTTGATTGTTAAATTATAAACATCTTGGCTAGTAAATTTTACTAAATAATATTTTCCCCAATTGTTTTTTAACATCAAACTTTTAAAGTTTTCACTATCTTTTTCAACTTTTTCAACTGAAATTGGCTCTATTTCATTTAAGAAAAATGAATATTTGTTTTCAAAAATATCTTGTGATTCTTTATTCGTAAAATAAACTGAAACTAGAAATAATTCTTCATTTGTATCAGAAATTTTCTTATCAACTTTATTTAAATAAGTTGCCCAAAAAATAACATCTACTTCATTCTCTTTTGTTAAAATATCTGTTTTTTTAGTGTATTGAACACCTTTCGTTTCAATTTCATCTTTTTCAAAATATTTAAATGCATTATTTTTTGAACTACAAGAAACAAAAAAAAGTGAAATAAATATTAGGAATAATATTTTATACATAAACTCTCCAAAGCTTTAAATAGTAATTATTGTACATTAAAATAACTTTAACAATCATTTAGATAAAATCCAACCTATGAATAAAAAAAGATTAGTAGTAGCCTTCTCCGGTCCTTCAAATAGTGGTAAAACAACTGCTATTGTAAAAGTTGCAAGTATTCTTAATGATGGTGGATTTAAAGTTTGTATTATTAAACATGATCCAAAAGATAAAGCCGTTTTTGATAGAGAAGGAAAAGATTCTTTTAAATTCTCTCAAACTGGTGCTGATGTTGCAGTTGTAAGCCCAAATAAAACAACTTTATTTAAAAAAAATTCATCAACAATAGATGAAATGATTGAATTATTTCAGGATTTTGATTATTTGTTAGTTGAGGGTTTGAAAACTCTTGAAATACCTAGAATTTCTATTTTTAGAGATAGATTGGACGAGAGTTATTTTAGTGTTTCAAATGCAATTGCTTGTGATGAAACAATAGATAATAGTGAAATTCCTGATGGTATTGATATATTAGATTTAAACAATCCAGAAGAGATAATCTTATGGATTAATAAAAATGCAAAGAGAGTATAAAATGCAAGAAATTATAAAAGCAATTGAAGAATCAGCAATTAAAATAAGAGATTTAATTCAAACTGGTGATACTGGAAAAAGCGAACATGAAAATTCAACTGGTGATACACAACTAAAACTTGATATTGCAAGTGATGAAATTATTGAAAATATTTTTAAAAAAATTCCAACAATCAAAGCAATTGTAAGTGAAGAACAAGAAGCAATTGTAAATTTACATGAAAATGGTAATTATTTAATAGCTTATGATCCACTTGATGGTTCTTCTTTAGTTGATGTAAATCTTTCTGTTGGTTCTATTTTTGGTATTTATGAAAATGAATTTAATGCACAAAATATAGTTGCATCAGTTTATGTTGTATTTGGTCCAAGAGTTGAAATGGTTGTTACGACTGACGATGTTAAAATGTATAGACTTTTAAATAATGAATTTAAATTTATTCAAAATATTAAACTAAATGAAAAAGGTAAATTAAATGCACCAGGTTCAACACAAAACTGTTGGGCACCTTTTCACAAACAATTAATTGACGATATTTTTAACGATGGTTATAGATTAAGATATTCTGGTGGAATGGTTCCTGATTTACACCAAATTTTATTAAAAGGTGGAGGATTATTTTCATATCCTGGAACTAGTGACAAACCAAAAGGAAAATTAAGACAATTATTTGAGGTATTTCCTTTTGCTTTAACTTATGAAAAAGCTGGTGGTGGTGCAGTTGATGGATTTAAAAGAGTTTTAGAAGTACAAACTACTCATATTCATGATACAACTCCATGTTTTTTTGGTTCAAATAATGAAATACAAAGAGTTTTAGAAGTTTATAAAAAAAATGGCTAATCACGAAGATATAGTTATTGATGAATGGGATATAAAACTAGATGAAAAGATAGTTGAATTAAAAACTTGTCAAGAATCTAATAGTTTAAAAACTTGTTCAGATTGTAATAAGTTTTTTGAGTGTGAATTAAGAAAGAAGTATGTAATAGCCGTTTATGAATCTATGAATAAAGGTGCTGGCGGTGGATTTGAATTTTAATATAATTATAAAAAAGAAAAAAGAGGTAATAATGGAAGAATCTTGCAAAAATGTTTATATAACAACACCAATTTATTATGTAAATGATGTAGCTCATATTGGTCATGCATACACTACAATCATAGCTGATATGTTAGCTAGATACTCAAGATTAACTGGTTTAAATACATTTCTTCTAACAGGAACTGATGAACATGGACAAAAAATCTCTCAAAGTGCTGAACTTAGAGGAAAAACTGCAAAAGAATATGCAGATGAAATTTCAGGTAAATTTAGAGCTTTATGGGATGATTTTGATATTACTTATGATAAATTCATTAGAACTACGGACGAAGAGCATAAACTAGGTGTTCAAAAAGCTTTTCAAACTATGTTTGATAAAGGTGATATTTACAAAGGTGAATACGAAGGTTTTTATTGTGTATCATGTGAGACATTTTTTACAGAAAAACAGTTAGTTGATGAGCAATTTTGTCCAGATTGTGGAAGACCAACTTCTATTGTAAAAGAAGAGAGTTATTTCTTTAAATTATCAAAATATGAAGATAAATTAATCAAATGGTATGAAGAAAATGAAGATTGTATCTTACCAAGAGCTAAAAAAAATGAAATTTCTAACTTTGTAAAAGGTGGATTAAGAGATTTATCGATTTCAAGAACTTCTTTTGATTGGGGTGTTAAATTACCTGATTCGATGAATGAACCAAAACATGTTATGTATGTTTGGTTAGATGCTTTAATGAATTATATTACAGCACTTGGATATGGAACTGATGACAAAAATATGAATTTTTGGCCAGCAAATGTTCAATTAGTTGGAAAAGATATTTTAAGATTCCATGCTATTTATTGGCCAGCCTTTTTAATGTCTTTGGATTTACCTCTTCCAAAACACATCGCAGCTCACGGATGGTGGACAAGAGATGGCGAAAAAATGTCTAAATCAAAAGGTAATGTTGTAGATCCAAAACTTGTAGCTGATGCTTATGGATTAGATGCATTTAGATATTTTATGTTAAGAGAAGTTCCATTTGGACAAGATGGAGATTTTTCACAAAAAGCTTTAATTGATAGAATTAATTCAGATTTAGGAAATGATTTAGGAAATTTATTAAATAGAATTTCTGGTATGAGTGGAAAATATTTTGATTATAAAGTAAGTTCAGTTGATGTTGAAAAATTCCATGCAAAAGAATTGGCAGAAATTGATGCAATTTTAGGAAATGTTGAAGCTTATATTTTTAATATGCAAATCAATAGATATTTGGAAGATTTGTGGAAAGTATTAACAATTGCGAATAAAGCAATAAATGATTATGAACCATGGAATTTAATGAAAGATGGAAAATCTGATGAAGCTATGGCATTAGTTGCATTAATTACAAATATCATGGCTAAAGTTGCCCTACTTTTAGATTCTGTAATGCCTGAAAAAATCTCTTTAATTGCTCAATCTTTAGGAATAAAAATTGATACAGCAACATATAACTCTTTAATTAAAAATAAAAATTTAATTCCTGATACAGTTATCACAAAAGTTGATCAATTATTCCCCCGAATCGAAGAAGTTTTATTAGAGCAACCTGCTTCTTCTGATATTACTAAATCAGAGTGTGAAATGAAAAATGAAAAAACAAAAGAAGTATCAGTTGAAGATGATAATTTAATCACTATTGATCAATTTTTCCAAACAACTTTAAAAATTGGAACAATAGTTGAAGCAGAAGAAGTTCCAAAATCAGCAAAATTATTAAAACTACAAGTTGATTTAGGTGAAGGAAGAAATAGACAAATTTTAGCTGGAATCAAAGAATATTATTCTGCTGAAGAACTTGTAGGAACTCAAGCTTGTGTTGTTGCAAACTTAAAACCTGCAAAATTAATGGGAATGATAAGTGAAGGTATGTTGATGGCAGCTCGTGATGAAAATGGTTTATCATTATTAAGACCACAAGCTCCTAAAAAATCTGGAACAAAAATAAGCTAGTGCAAATCTCATCTATTTTAGATATTGTTGATGGAAGTTTATTAAACTCTCCATCAATCTCTTTTATTTATTCAATCAAAACTAATGCAAAAAAAGTCAAAGAAGGTGATTTATTTATAGTAAGAGATATAAATGATATTGAATTAGCTATAAAAAATGGTGCTTTTGCAATTATTCTTGAAATAAACTCACCTATTCTTGATAATGAAATTGCTTGGATAAAAGTAGAAAATATAGATGCTTGTATCATTAAATTAATAAGATATAAATTATCAATTTTAGATTTAAAAGCCTACTCTTGCGATAAAATAACTTATCAGTTATTAAAAATTTATTCTTCAAACTTCTCAAAAAGTATTAAATTAATACCAAATAAATTAGAAAATCTATTTAAAAATATAGATGAAATAGTACTAGATGATATAATTATTTCATCTAATCAAGAAATATTAAATAAAATCTATCCTTACAATAAAGATTTTAATAAAATTACTACTACTTTAGAAATAGAAAATTTAATAGAACATTCATTATTTGAAACCTCTTTTTCATACAATAACTCATATTTCTCAAAATTAAAAATTCCTAGTTTATATTTAGCCCAATTTTTAAGAGTTTATAATTTTTTAGGTGGGAATATAGATTTTGGGAAATTAAAACTATTTAATAACCTAAAACCACTTTTTATAGATAGAAATTTTAATTTAATTGAATTTGGTAAAAGTGATAGATTTATTATTTCTCAAGATACAAAGAATTTATATTCAAATGAAATATTGTATATGAAAATAAAATATAAATATGCAAAAACTATTTTTATTACATCTGAATATATCGATTATTTAAAAAAAGATGAACAAATTATTATAAATAATCTTGATGAATTAAAACCTATTTTAAGGAAATTAAAATTTAATGCCATATATTTAATGGGTTTTAATTACACTCAAGTTCAAACATATCTTCTAAAAAGTGAAAATCCTTTAACTCTTTTTTAAACTAATACACCATTCCAAAAGAGCTTATTACTTTACCTAATATTTCTAATTCATTTTTATTTAAAATTTGAGAAGGATAATCTTTATTATCAGAAATAATATCCAACTTTCCATCAACTCTTCTTTGTATTCTTTTTACAAATAAACCATGTGTTGTTGTAAATGCATAAATTCCATCTCTTGATACATCATTTTTTGTTTTATCAATAAATATAATATTATCGCTATTTAAAGTTGGTTCCATTGAATCCCCTACTACATTAATAGCATCAATATTTTTAAGATTCTCTTTTCCTCCTAACATAGATACAAAATAAGTTGGTAATTGTAATGATTCATAATTGTCATTTGCTTCATAAGCCCCACCCCCAGCACTTACTGCTACACTAGGATAATATTTAATCCAATATTTATCTGTTGTATCAACCAAAGAACCTGGATTTTGGTCATATAAAAGCCAGTTAATTGAAATCTTCTTTTTTGCACAAAAATTAAGAATATTTGAAAAAGGAATTTTCCCTCTATTTTTCATCGTTGCAAAATTAGCTTGACTTAATTCTAAAGAATTTGCCACATCTTTATCAAATACTTTACCGTTTTTCCCATCAGCACTTAAAATATCTTTTAATTTTTCAATAATTTCATCAACTATTAACATAAAGTTCTCCTTTTTATCTTGAAAAACAATTATATTACAAAATGAAATATTTTTCAAGTAATTTTATTAAATATTATAATATTTGAAATATTTTATTAAAAAAGGATTCAATATGACAATTAAATTAATGAAAACAAAAGCAGATATAATTAAAATGATAACTAAACTTGATAATTTTATTTATGAATTTGGAGAAAAAATATTATAAATATTAAATTTAGAAATTTAATAAAAATCAAATGAAAATATAAATATTACTAAAGCAACTTTTATATATTATTACGATGACAATTACAGATAGTAACCATGGAGAGTATTATGGAAATAAACTTAGTAGCAGAGTCAATAAAATTCATGTTTTTAGGAATGGGCGTAGTATTTGCATTCTTAACAATAATGATATTTGTCTTAAAAGCGCAAGGCGCAATATTAACAAGATTTTTCCCAGAAAAAGAAAAAATTGTAAATATAGTGGTACCAAGAAGTGAAAATACAAATAATATAGAAGCTGCGAAGATAGCTGCAGTAATAGCAGCAGTACAACATCATAAAAATCTAAAAGGTTAAAATATATGTCTAAGAAATATATAGATATTATGGATACAACTTTTAGAGACGGATTTCAATCTGTCTTTGGAGGAAGAGTCCTAATGAATGATTTTTTTCCAGCTGTGCATGCTGCAAAAGAAGCTGGAATAACACACTTTGAGTTCGGTGGAGGAGCAAGATTCCAATCTTTATTCTTCTATCTTCAAGAAAATGCATTTGAAATGATGGATAAATTTAGAGAAATCACAGGTCCAGATGCAAACTTACAAACTTTAGCTCGTGGTATCAACACTGTTATGCTTGATACTGGTTCAAGAGAATTAATCGACTTACATGCAAAAATGTTCGCAAAACATGGAACAACAACAATCAGAAATTTTGATGCCTTAAATGATGTTCAAAACCTTGAATACTCTGCTGAATGTATTAAAAAATATGGATTAAACCATGAAGTAGTTGTAACACTTATGGATTTACCTCCAGGTTGCTTTGGTGCTCATGATGTTCCTTTTTATGAAAAGACTCTAAGAAATATTCTAGATAGTGGATTGCCTTATGATTCAATTTGTTTTAAAGATGCATCAGGAACTTCAAGTCCGCAAAAAATCTATGAAACAATCCAAATGGCAAGAAGATTAGTTGGAGATAACACTCATATTAGACTTCATACTCATGAAACTGCAGGTGTTTCAGTTGCTTGTTATTTAGCTGCTTTAGAAGCTGGTGCTGATGGTATAGATTTAGCTGCATCTCCAGTATCTGGTGGAACTAGCCAACCTGATATTTTAACTATGCTTCATGCAGTAAAAGGTAAAAACTTTGATTTGGGTGGTTTAGAAATTGATAAAATTCTAAAATACCAAGAGACTTTAAATCATTGTTTAAAAGATTACTTTATTCCACCAGAAGCTACACAAGTTTCTCCATTAATTCCTTTTTCTCCAATGCCAGGTGGTGCATTAACTGCAAATACTCAAATGATGAGAGATAATGGAACTTTAGATAAATTTCCAGAAGTTATAAAAGCAATGAGAGAAGTTGTTGAAAAAGGTGGATACGGAACATCTGTAACTCCAGTTTCACAATTTTATTGGCAACAAGCATACGCAAATGTAATGTTTGGACCATGGAAACAAATAGCTCCTGGTTATGGGAAAATGGTTTTAGGTTACTTTGGTAGAACTCCAGTTGAACCAGATGCTGAAGTTGTTAGACTTGCAAGTGAAAAATTAAAACTTGAACCAACAAAAGAGAATCCTTTAGATATAGCAGATAGAGATGAAAAGAAAAAAATATCTGTGTGGAAACAAAGATTAGAACTTGAAGGTATAGAAACAAGTGATGAGAATATATTCATAGCAGCAGCATGTGATGAAAAAGGGATAGCATTTTTAAAAGGTGAATCACCATTAAATGTTAGAAAGAATGATGATAAAAATTGTAATTTAGGAGAGAATAAAATGGCTAATGCAAATGGAAATTATACGGTAATAGTAGATGGACAAAAATTTAATGTAACAATAGCAGAAGGTAATGCAAATATTCAAGTAACACCAGTTGCGAATACTGTAGCAACACCAGTTGTAGCACCAGTTGTAGCACCAGTTGCAACACCTGCATATTCAGGAACAGCAGTTCCAGCAGCAGTAAATGGAGCAGTATGGAAGATACTAGTAAAAGAAGGTGATACAGTTGAGAAAGATCAACAAATAATGATATTAGAAGCAATGAAAATGGAGATAGATATAACAGCTCCAGTTTCAGGTGTTATAACTAAAATTTTAGTTAACAATACTGATGCTGTTGAAGAAGGAGAAACATTAGCCTTTATTGGTTAATGTTGTGAAGTAATTAATGAAAAAAAATATATTAATAGCTTTTTTTCTAATATTTTCTATTTTTGCATCAAATAGTTTCGCTAATAATGTTGTAGTAGATGAAAAACAAGAGAAACAAACATACCATTCAAAAACAATGAGTGAATTAGTTGATTCTTTTTATGCAACAACAGGTATTAAAGCACTATTTCAACCACAAGAAGGTGTAAAAGATTCACGTGGAAAAGATATGACTCTATTTGCACAAGGTGCAGGAAGAATCATAATGATTTTTATTTGCTTTTTACTATTTTATTTAGCAATTAAAAAAGGCTTTGAACCACTACTATTAATTCCTATTGGATTTGGAGGATTATTAGCTAATATTCCAATTGCAAATATGGCAGGACAAGATGGAATGTTAGGAATTATCTATAGTATGGGTATTACTAATCAATTTTTTCCATTATTAATTTTCATGGGTGTTGGGGCAATGACAGACTTTGGTCCATTATTAGCTAATCCAAAAACTGCACTTTTAGGTGGAGCAGCTCAATTTGCAATATTTGGTTCACTTGTTGGTGCAGTTGTATTATCAACTTATGTACCAGGAATCAATTTTACGCTAGAACAAGCGGCAGCTATTTCTATTATTGGAGGAGCGGATGGACCAACATCAATATTTGTTGCTTCAAAACTAGCACCTGAATTACTTGGTGCAATTGCTGTTGCTGCATATTCATATATGGCATTAGTTCCGTTAATTCAACCTCCAATTATGAGAGCATTAACAACAGATACAGAAAGAAAAATTAAAATGACAACCCTAAGAAAGGTATCAAAACTAGAGAAAATTGTGTTTCCTTTAGTAGTTTTATCCTTAGCTATTTTAATTCTTCCAGATGCTGCACCATTAATTGGAGCATTATGTTTAGGAAATTTTGCAAGGGAATCAGGAGTTGTTGATAGACTTTCTGATACAATGCAAAATTCATTAATTAATATTGTAACGATATTTTTAGGATTAGGTGTAGGTTCAAAACTAGCATCAGAGCAATTTTTAGTACCAGAAACTTTAGGGATTATGGTAATTGGATTATTAGCATTTTCAGCAGGAACAGCTGGAGGGGTTATAATGGCTAAATTAATGAATTTAGTTAGTTCAAAAGATAATCAGATTAATCCTTTAATTGGAGCAGCTGGAGTA
Source organism: Arcobacter suis CECT 7833 (assembly GCF_003544815.1). NCBI lineage: Bacteria > Pseudomonadati > Campylobacterota > Epsilonproteobacteria > Campylobacterales > Arcobacteraceae > Arcobacter > Arcobacter suis. The sequence continues at coordinate 1,362,323 of NZ_CP032100.1, forward strand.
TCAGCTGTGCCAATGGCAGCAAGGGTTGTAAGTAAAGAAGGTCAGCTTTATGACAAATCGAACATTTTATTAATGCATGCGATGGGTCCTAATGTGGCTGGTGTTATTGGTTCAGCAGTCGCGGCTGGTGTACTTTTATCGATATTTAAATAAAAATTAACAAGTAGGAAAGTTAAATTATGTCTGGAATTAAAGACTCATTAGGTTTAGAAAACGTTGGAATTATTAAAAGAAATTTAGATGTAGATACATTAATAAAAGATGCAGTAGAAAAAGAAGGTGCAAAAGTATCTTCAACTGGTGCTTTAATGATTGATACTGGTATTTTTACGGGAAGAAGTCCTAAAGATAAATTTTTTGTAAATCAAGATCCATCTAATAAATATATTGCTTGGGGAGATATTAATCATAAAGTATCAAAAGAAGTTTATGAAGATTTATTAAAAAATTCAAAAAAACAACTTAGTAATAAAGACATTTATGTAACAGATGTATACTGTGGTGCATCTTTAGATTCTAGAAAATCTATTAGGTTTATTACGGAAGTTGCTTGGCAAGCACATTTTATTCAAAATATGTTTATTGTTCCTCAAACTCAAGAAGAGTTAGATAATTTTAAACCAGATTTTACAATATATAACTCTTGTAAAACAGTAGATATGGCATATGCTAGCCATGGTTTACATTCAGAAGTTTATGTTATTTTTAATATTGAAGATAATGTCGCAATAATTGGTGGAACTTGGTATGCAGGTGAAATGAAAAAAGGTGTATTCTCTATGATGAATTACTGGCTTCCATTAGAAGATAAACTTCCTATGCATTGTTCAGCAAATATTGGAAAAGATGGCGATACAGCATTATTCTTTGGTCTTTCAGGAACAGGGAAAACCACACTTTCAACAGATCCAAAGAGAGCTTTAATTGGTGATGATGAACATGGTTGGGACAATAAAGGTATTTTTAACTTTGAAGGTGGTTGTTATGCAAAAGTTATAAATTTAGATAAAAGTAGTGAACCTGAGATTTTTGATGCAATCAAAAAAGGTGCAATTTTAGAAAATGTTATTGCTGATGCAAATGGAGTCGTTGATTATACTGATGGCTCAAAAACTGAAAATACAAGAGTTTCTTATCCTTTAGAACATATCCCTAATCATACTCCTGATATGAGGGGTAATCATCCAACTAATATTATTTTTCTATGTGCAGATGCATTTGGAGTATTACCTCCAGTTGCTAAACTTGATAAACAACAAGCAATGTATTACTTTTTAAGTGGTTATACTGCAAAAGTTGCAGGAACTGAAAGAGGTATAACTGAACCAGTTGCAACATTCTCTTCTTGTTTTGGAGAAGCATTCTTACCTCTAAATCCAACAGTTTATGCAGAATTATTAGGTAGAAAAATTGATCAACATAAAGTAAATGTTTATTTAGTAAATACAGGATGGACTGGTGGTGCATATGGTACTGGTTCAAGAATGAGTATCAAAAATACAAGAGCTTGTATTAATGCAATTTTAGATGGTTCAATAAATGAATCAGAATTTGAAGTTTTACCAGTATTTAATTTAAAAATTCCAAAAACTCTAAAAGGTGTTGATACAGAAGTATTAAATCCAAGAAATACATGGAAAGATAAAGAATCTTATGATGAAACAAAAAGAAAATTAGCATCAATGTATATTAAAAACTTTAAAAAATACTTAACTTTAGAAAGTGAATTTGATTTCACAGCTGCAGGACCATCTTTATAAGATATAATTGTTTCTATAAAGTGTATTATTTAAGGAGTGAAAATTTTCACTCCTTTTTTAATATAAAAATAGGAGAAAATTATGAAATTGTCTAAATTTTTAGAAGATATAAAAAATAATCAAGAAGAAGTTGTATACTACTGTTGTAATCATGTACTATCAAAGAAATTTGATATAAATAATGATTCTATTGATAATGAAGTATTAAAAGGTTTATTTATTAATTATGATAATTTTACAAAAGCTTTAAACGATTCTGCTGGTATAATTTATAAAAAATATGAAGCTGAATTAGATGATGTATATAAAACAATATGTAAAGTTTTTAATGAAGAGTCAGATAATGCTTATTTATTCAACTATAGAATGGCAAGAATTGTAAATCAAGAACCTAGACAATTTTTAGATATTGAAGATAAAGATACTCAAGAAACTGTAATACAAAAATTTGAAGATAAAATTAATGCTATTTTAGAATCAAAATATTATAAAGAAAATGAAGATAAACTATCTCAAAATTTAATTATTCCTCAAAAAACTTTAGAATTAATAAAATCTGCAGTTGGTATTTATTGATTTATTTAAATAAAGTGCTTTTTAGCACTCTATTTGAATTTCTTCAACTATTTTAAGTCCAAAACCTTGTAAACCTACAAAAGAGTGTTTTCCTCCACTTGTCATAAGTTTAATTTGTTTTATACTTAAACAATTTAAAATTTGAGCCCCTATTCCATAATCTTTTTGAGACTCTTTAGTTCTCATTTCATCACTTAAAAATATTAACACTCCACCTTTAGCTTGTAAAAAGTTTATAGTTTTTAACATTGAATGTAATTTTTCATCATTTAAAAAAAGATTGATATCAGGAGTTATTGTATGAAATTTTATAGCACTAACTTCTTTTATTTCACCAAAAACTATTGCTGTATGAATATTTCCTAAATGATCTTTAAACTCTTTTTGAATTACATCAGAAGAGAAGAATTTTTTATTTACACTTGAAATCTCTTCAACTAATTTTTCATGAGATAATCTATATTCTACTAAATCTGAAATATATACTTGTTTCATATCATGTTTATTAGCAAAAATATCTAAATCATCACGTCTAGCCATTGTTCCATCTTCTTTCATGATTTCGCAAATAACTGCTTCCCCATTAAGTCCTGCAAGTTTACATAAATCAACGCTTCCTTCTGTATGTCCTGTTCGAACTAATACTCCACCATCTTTTGCAATTAAAGGGAAGATATGTCCAGGTCTTACTAATTCAAGAGCATTAGAGATTGGATTTGAAAGAATTTTGATAGTATCATCTCTCTCTTTTGCACTAATTCCTGTACTTGCATCTGCCGCATCAACAGAAACTGTAAATGCTGTTTCATAAGATGAAGTATTAGAGCTAACCATAGGATTTAATTGTAACCTATTTGCTGTTTCTTTAGTAACAGAAACACAAATTAAACCTTTTGCATGAGTAGCCATAAAATTAACTTTTTCAGGACTACTTAAAGGTGCTGCATAAACTAAATCTCCTTCGTTCTCTCTATCTTCATCATCCAACATTATTACCATATTACCTTTTTGAATCTCTTTTATAGCTTCTTGTACTCTTTGTATTGCATTCATATTTCTTCTTTATTATTGATTATTTTTAATTAATTTATTATATCAAAAAATCCAAAAATTAATCTAAAAAGACTTGACAATAGATACTTATTTAACTATAATTCCACCACTTAACTTAAGTGATAAAGTAATGGTTTTTAGTACCATTATTTGAGGGTTCAAGCCCTTATAAATCGCGGAATAGAGCAGCTAGGTAGCTCGTCGGGCTCATAACCCGAAGGTCATAGGTTCAAATCCTATTTCCGCAACCAATTTTAATATTTGTTTTAAAATGTTGTCTTATGTCAAGGTAGCTCAGCTGGCTAGAGCGCTGGTCTCATAAGCCGGAGGTCGAGGGTTCGAGTCCCTCTCTTGACACCATTTTAAAGCAAATATATGCTTTATTTTTTAGGTGCTGGTGTAGCTCAGTTGGCTAGAGCAGCTGATTTGTAATCAGCAGGTCGGGGGTTCGACTCCCTTCACCAGCTCCACTAAAAAACTTCTTATTTAACAATCAATATTTTATAAATTCACTTGAAAAATTAATTTTTAATTGTTTGGATTCTCGAAAAATATATAATTTGTAGAATAATCAGAAAACTCAAAATAAACTTTTCTTTCATTTTCATCTTTTTTAAAATTTAGATTTTCATCAAGAAAACCATACCCATATCGATATGATCTTACTTCTTTGTCATCTGTCCCATTTGCAGTTGATAATTTATCAATAGCTATAAATCTTTTTATTAGCTTTTCTCCAGCATAAATTTCTAAAACACCATTTACACCAGTTCAATTTTGAACATATCTACTTATTTTATTTTGTTTTTCCTCACAACCATTAATAAATAAAATTATTGCAATAAAGCTTGGAATTAATATTATTTTTTTCATACTAAATTGTAATCTCTTTAATATCAGCAATTTTTCTAAATCCTTGATACACTAAACCTATTAAATTCTTTCTGTTTGTTTTTATTTTTTCATTTTCATGATTTACAAAAACATTATCAAAAAAACTATCTAATTGTGGTTTTAAAGCAAACAGTGCTTCTAATTCTTCATCATAAGTTATAAAAGATTTGAAATTTACTTCATTATATTTTGTATATAACTCTTTTTCTTCACTATTTTCTAATAAATCTTCATCAATTGTAAGTTTAACCGTAGTATCGACATCTTTAATGATATTTGCAACTCTTTTAAATGTTGCAACATAATCTTTAAAATTGTCACTTTGTACTATTGGATTTAACGCACAAATCTTTTGAGAAATTTTGTAAATATCAGTTTCTCCACTTGCAAGAACGGCTTTTAATACAGTAGGATTTACTTCAAAAATTTTAAATAATCTTTCATTAAAGAACTCAATTAATACTTTTTTGTCTAAATTTTTGTAGTGATGTGATAATTCATCAATAATTTTTGATAAATCTATTGATAATTTATGCTCCATTGCAATTTTTACAATTCCTGCTGCTGCTCTTCGTAAAGCAAATGGATCTTTTGAACCTGTTGGAATTTTCCCAGCACTAAATAATCCCATTAAATTATCTAATTTATTTGATAAAGCAATTATTGAAGAAAATACATTTGATGGAAGTTCTGAATCTTCACCATCTGGCAAATATTGTTCTTTTAAAGCTGTATAAACTAACTCATTTTCACCTGCAAGTTTTGCATAATAATATCCCATAAGTCCTTGTAATTCTGTAAACTCATAAACCATTTCAGACATTAAGTCAGCTTTTGAAAGCATTACAGCTTTTTCTAAAAGTTCTTTCTCTTTTACTTCAAAAATATCTGCTAAATAAGAAGCAATTTTTGCTTCCCTTTCACATTTTTCATACATTGAACCAAGACCTTCAACAAAAACAAGTTTTTTAAGTCTTTCATTTGATAAACCATTTTTAATGTCATTTTTATAAAAAAACATTGCATCAGCAAGTCTTGGTCTTAATACTTTTTCATTTCCAGCGATTATATATCCAAAATCATCTGTTTTTGAGTTTGAAACAACAATAAAATTATTTGTTAAATTTCCATCTTTATAAACTGCGAAATATCTTTGGTTTTCTTTCATAGAAGTTACAATTACTTCTTCTGGTAACTCTAAAAACTCAACATCAAATTTTCCAATTAAAGCTGTTGGGTATTCAGTGATTGCAACAACCTCTTCTAAAAGTTCTTTATCAATTTCGATTTTGATATTATGTCTTTGTTCAATATCTTTCATTTGTGAAAGTATTTTTTCTCTTCTTTCATCTGGATATAAAATAACTCCATTTTTATCAAGTTTACAGAAATAATCACCTGCAAAAGAGTAAGAGAATGGTTCATAAGAAACCATTCTATGAGCAAATGAAAAATTAGATGATTTAACTCCAAAAAGTTCAGCATCAACAATTTCTTCACCTAAAATTATAGATAAACTTCTAATTGGTCTAATAAAACTATCAGTTCTACTTGCCCATCTCATAGATTTTCCAAAATTTAATGAATGAACAAATTCATTTACCATATCATTTAATAAATTCTTTGATTCAGTTCCAACAACTTCTTGTTTGAAATATAAAACTTCACCTTTCCCTAAATCTATCTTATCTAAAGCACTAACATCAACTCCACACTTAGCTGCAAAACTAATAGCAGCTCCGGTAGCAACACCATCTTTATAAGCTATTTTAACAGGTGCTCCAAATTGTTCAACTGTTGAATCTTCTTGTTTTGCTTGAAATTCTCTATGCCATAATACTAATCTTCTTGGTGTATAAAAAAAATCAAAATCACAAAGTAATCTATTTTTTTCTAAAATTTCACTCCACTTTTTTTCAATATTTGGTAATTCATTTAAAAATGGAATCGCTGGTAATTCTTCTACACCAATCTCAATTAATAATGGTTTATTCATCTATTTTATCCTTGTTAGAGTTCTTTTTTTCATTTTCTTCAATCTTATCTGTATGTTTTTTTATTTGTTGTCTATTAAAGTTGATTATGAACATGGCAACCATAATAACAAACATAATAAGTATTATTGTGTCTAATATATCTTTCACATTTATCCTAAGTTTTATCTAATAAAAGGCTGTTATTTTAGCTAAAAGTCACTTATTCTTAAGTAAATCCATAAGTCTAGAACCATTATTCATAGAAGGTGGATTAAATAAATCTTCTTTATTTATATGACACTCTTTACATGAAGCTAAATTCTGATGTTCAATTCTATTTGACTTAATAAGAGTATTTTGAGAGTGACAAGCAAAACAATCTCCACCACACTCAACCATAGTTGTTGGAGTTTTAGTATGACACGATACACAACTAACTAAAACTTGATGATGTTTTTCTTTTATGGATTCTTTTAAAACTGGATGACAAGCCATACAATCTCCACTACAGGCATATGAATAGAGAGATAAAAGAATAAGGAATAAAAAAATTCTCATTTTTGATTAATTAACTCTTTAAAAATTGCTCCATCTATTTGAGCTTTTGCAGTTTGTTCAAACTCTTCGTTTGAATTAATGATTACAAGATTTTTAGAATCATACATATAATTATCAGCAATTTTTTGTATTTGTGTCGCTAAATCATTTTCTGAAATTATATATTTCGCATTTAAATTATTACTATAAATTGCATCTTTTATTGATGTTACAATAACAGCTGATGAAAGTTCATTTTCGTAAGAATATTTTAATAATTCAAGATTATAAAAAAATAGAAGTGTTGAATTTGCTTTTGTATTTACTATTTCTTCTATACTTGAAACAAAAAAAATATTTTCATAAGGTAAATTTTTATCCCCTAAAATAATCATAAAAAGCCTTTTATTTATTCTCTAAACACTCTTTTGAGCAATAAAATTTTCCATTACTCAAAATAGCTTCTTTTTGTGAAACATAAGTTTTACAAGTTGGACACTCTACCATTTCATCTTCGATTTTTTCATTTTTTTTAGTGATAATATCTTTTTCTCTAGTTTTTTTAAAAAAAAGAATATAAGCTAAAAATGCCATTATTACAACTGCAATTATTTTTAAAACCATTATTTGCCTTTTATATAAAGATAATTTCTATCTTTTCTATTTACTATTTTATAATCATTTATTTTTGCTATTTCTATTTCTGATTCAAGCATTGAACCTTTATAGAAAAGATATGAACTATTTTCTTTTTTAATATTTTTTGTAATATCTAAAAGTAAAGAAGTGTTTGTAACTGCTCTTGAAGTTATCAAATCAACTTGTAAATTTTTAACCTGCTCTACTCTACTACAAATAACTGTTAAATTATCTAGTTTTAAAGAAGCTTTTACAAAATTTAAAAAAGATACTCTTTTTATTCGAGGTTCTATTAAATATGATTTCATATCTCTTAAAGCCATTGCAAGTATAAGTCCTGGATAACCAGCACCCGTACCAATATCTGCAAAACTTTCATATTTTTCTATAAAATTTAAAGGAAATAAAGAGTCCAAAATATTTTCTTCAATATCACTTCGTGTGAGTCTTCCACTAAGATTATGAACCATTCCCCATTGTTGAAGTAGTTTTATAAAAACATCACAATCTTCGTAGAATTTATCTTCAAAAAAGAGGTTGTTTTCTTCTAATAATTGTTTAAAAATCATTAAAGAATATGCCCCATTTGTTCTTTTTTAGTTAATAAATAACCTTCGTTATATTTATTTGATTTAGTGATTGCAGGAATTCTTTCCGCAATCTCTATTCCTAATGATTCAACATACTCAATTTTTTTAGGATTATTAGTTATTAGTTTTAACTTTTTCACACCTAAATCTTTAAAAATATGTCCAACTATAGAGTAATTCCTATCATCTTCACCAAAACCTAATTCTAAATTTGCTTGAATTGTGTTTCTTCCTTGGTCTTGAAGTGCATAAGCATTTACTTTATTTACTAAACCTATGTTTCTACCTTCTTGTCTATGGTAAATTACTAAACCACCCTGCTCTGCAATAAATTTTAATGATAAATCTAATTGATTTTGACAATCACACTTTAAACTTCCAAGTGTATCGCCTGTTAGGCACTCTGAGTGAATTCTTACAAATGGAGAATCAATGTTTTCAAAATCTTGACTCATAATTGCCAAATGTTCTTGATTGCCATCTTTGTAAGCTTTTATTTTGAATTTTCCGTATTTTGTAGGTAAGTTAGCTATATTTGATTGTATTATATTCATTTGTATTTAAACCTTAAACTGTTAAAATCCTAGGATTATAACCAAAAGAGGTAAATAGAATGTTTAAACGATTTAGAAGATTAAGAATAAATGAAACTTTAAGAAATTTAGTTCAAGAAACTACATTAACACCAGATGATTTCATATATCCATTATTTGTAAGAGAAGGAAGTGGTATAAAAACAGAAGTTTCTTCAATGCCAGGTGTTTTTCAAATGAGTATTGATGAAATATTAAAAGAGTGTGAATATTTAATAAGTATTAATTTAAAAGCCATTATATTATTTGCCATTCCTGATGTAAAAGATTCAGTTGGAAGTGAGTGTTTATGTAATGAAAGTATAATTGCAAGAACAATCAAAGCTATAAAAGCAAAATTTCCACAAATGTTTATTGTAACTGATTTATGTTTTTGTGAATATACAGACCATGGACATTGTGGAATACTTGACCCAAAAACTGGAAGTGTTGATAATGATAAAACATTAGAGATTTCTGCTCAACAAGCACTTGTTCACGCTCGAGCTGGTGCTGATATGATTGCACCATCAGGTATGATGGATGGAATTATTACAACACTTAGAACTGCTTTAGATGAAAATGGATTTAGAAATCTGCCAATAATGGCTTATTCAACAAAATTTGCAAGTGGATATTATGGACCATTTAGAGATGTGGCTGAATCAACTCCATCATTTGGAGATAGAAGAACTTATCAAATGAATCCTGCAAATAGACTAGAAGCAATTGAAGAATCACTTGAAGATGAAAAAGAAGGTGCTGATATTTTAATGGTAAAACCTGCCCTTGCATTTTTAGATATAGTAAGAGACATAAGAAATGCTTCAAATCTTCCTTTATGCGTTTATAATGTAAGTGGAGAATACGCTATGCTAAAACACGCTGGAATTGCTGGATTGATTGATTATGAAAGAGTTATGATGGAAACAATGATTGCGTTTAAAAGAGCTGGTGCTAATATCATTATCTCTTACCATGCAAAAGAGGTTTGTGAACTTTTAAGAAAAGCTTAAAATACTATTGCTCAAATTGAGAAAATAAGAGTTATTTGGAAATAAGAAGCTAGAGATAAAGGAAGAGGCTTTAATGAAATTTGCTTGTAAAATAGCAAAATATAAAGCCTCTAGGATAGATAATTTTAAGTTTGGTAAAGCTCAAAAATTATTGTCGCTCTTGAGAGGATGTATTAATATTAAATATTATCTTTACTAACATTATATCCTGAAGCTCTTAATTCATCTACAAGCTTGTATTGCCAAGCTTTATGCTCATCCATCAGCGTATAAACTAAACCACTAATATCACCAGGAGTTTCAACACTTCCTTTTACTAAAGCCATAGTATTTTCTCTCCCTAGTTTAGCCATTAAATAGCCATGTTCTAGAACTACATTTTGTCTAGCTCTTGATTGAAGTGAATCTATAGTTTTTCCACCAACATCACATTCAGTGTATAAAATAACTCCAAATCCTACCTTACTTGTATAATTTTCTATTTTTTCTATAACCGTATCACTTCTACTTACTTGATCTCTTAAAACAATTGGTTCTAAATTTAATTTTCTTAATAACTCAGAAACTTGACTTATCGCTAATTCATCATGACCATGAACAATAAATACTTTATTTGAAGTAGTTATAGATATTTGTGAATTTTGAGTAGGTATAACACTTTCTGTAATATTATCTTTCCATTCTTCAACTTCTTCAATGAAAGCTTCAAAAAGTGCTTTACTATTTTCTATAGCTTTTTCATAAATTTTAATTAGATTACTTTGTTCAGTATGAAAAGGTACAATGGGTTCAAATTCTATGTCTTCAAAAGCGAAAGAATTTATTCTATGGATGAAAATTTCTTTTAAATACCTATTAGTTTTTAATTTAAACTTTGTAAGCATAGAGTCTTTATTATAATCTATATATTTAGGTAATTTGTCTAAATCTTCTAATAATATATGTAATTTTTCAAGAGCTTTCTCTTTTGTCATTTATATCCTTTAAAATAAAAGTAATAATTCTATTCCAAAAACAATAAAGACATCATATGTAACAAATTGTAATGATCTTGCAAAATATTATATATTTGGACATAATCTTTTGAAAAAATATAAAGGAGGTTTTTATGTTTACTGTTGAAGATATTGCTGAAGCTGTAAAAGATGGTACACCTATTGAACAACTTTATAAAAAGTTTGGTGTTTTTTTTATATATCCCTAAAGTAATAGCTGAATTCAACGGACTACAAAATACAATGTGAGTATGAATACTATTTAAAATTATACGAGAGCATAAACCTAGACAAGCAACACTTTTTTAATTTTCACCTAATACATAATTCTAATAATTCATCTTTAATTTTATTAATTATAAATTAACAAAATTCTGAAAAAATGTTTAAAATCAAAGCTAACTATAAATAAAAAAAATTAAGGAGAAAGTAACACTAAAGGCTATACAATTTATTTTTAACAAAAACATCTGCAACTTTTGGAACTAAATAAAAAATGAACAAAACTTATCAAGAAGCAATTGAAAATTCAAATATTGTCTCAAAAACAGATATAAATGGAATTATCACTTTTGTAAATGATGAGTTTTGCAAAATCTCTGGATACTCTTATGATGAACTGATTGGTCAAAATCATAATATCGTAAGACATCCAGAAGTTCCAACTTCAAATTTTGAAAATCTGTGGAATACAATACTTTTAAAAAAACCTTATAAAGCAACAGTTAAAAATCTTACAAAAGATGGAAAAACTGTATATTTAAACACTACAATAACCCCTATTTTAGATGAATTTAAAAATATAATAGAGTTTATCGCTATTAGATATGATGTAACTGCTGAAGTTGAACTCAAAAAAAATCTTGAAATTAAAGAAAAAGAACTTGAGCAGTTAAATCTAAATCTTGAACTAAAAATCCTTGAACAAACAAAACAATTAAAAGAGTTAAATAAAACATTAGAACAAAGAGTCGAAGAAGAGATTAAAAAAAATGAAGAGAAACAAAAACTTCTTTTTTGGCAATCAAGAATGGCAAGTCTTGGGCAAATGCTTGGAAATATTGCCCATCAATGGAGACAACCTTTAACTGAATTAAATCTAACTTTATTTAATATAAAAAAAGCCTCTATAAATCACAATGAAAAAAAAGTTGAAGAGTTATATAAAGAGAGTAAAGATTTGATTTTTAGTATGTCCACAACTATTGAAGATTTTACAAACTTTTTTAATCCTCTAAAAGAGAAAAAAAGCTTTGAAATAAAAGATGCAATAAATGAAGCTTTGATAATTTTAAGAAAACTAATAGAAATTGAAAATATAAATATCAAAATAGATATACCAAATAACTATAAAATTTTAGGTGTATCAAACGAACTATCACAAGTGATAATAAACTTAATTCAAAATGCTAAAGATGCCTTTATTCAAAATAATACAAAAGATAAAGAGATTTCAATAAGCCTAACGGAAGAACAAAATTTAGATAAAAAATACGCAATACTTGAAATAAAAGATAATGCAGGTGGAATATCAAATGAAAATCTTGAAAAAATCTTTGAACCCTACTTTACAACCAAACATAAATCACAAGGAACAGGACTTGGACTTTTTATGTCTAAAATGATTATTGAAAAAAGTCTTGATGGAACTTTGAATCATAAAAATATTGATGGTGGTTCAATTTTTTGTATTAGTATATTTTTAAATAATGATATGGATTTAACAAAATGAAAAAAGAGTTGTTGAAAAACCTAAAAATCTTAATTGTAGAAGATGAAAAAAGATTAGCTCAATTGCTAAAAGATAGTATTTCTAACTCTTTCTTTTCTGTTATTATTGCTTCAAATGGAGAAGATGGTCTAAAAAAATTTAAAAGCTTTAAACCTGATATTATAATAACAGATATTATGATGCCTTTTTGTGATGGATTGGAAATGACTTTACAAATAAAAGAGTTAGATGAATCTATTCCAATTATAGTTTTAAGCGCCCATTCTGATAAGGAAAAACTTTTAAAAGCTATTGATTTGGGAATAAATAAATATTTTATCAAACCTTTTGATCCAGAAGAATTACTTGAACATATAAATAAATTAGCATTAAAACTAAATAAACAAAAACAATCAAAACTAAAAGAAGATTTTATTTTTGATAACAATTCTTTATCTTTGTACAAAAATAATAGTCTTATTAGTTTAACAAAAAGAGAAAAAGAGCTATTTTATCTTTTAATCAAACATAAAAATCAATTGGTTACTACTCAAGATATAAAAGAAAATCTTTGGAACAGTGAAGTAAATGATGAAGCCTTAAGAACTTTTATAAAAAGAGTTAGAATAAAAACATCAAAAGATTTAATTGAAAATGTTTCAGGACAAGGATATTTAATTTCTGTATTGGATGTTTAAAATATTACTTTTTACTTTTTCTTTATTTATAGGTCTTGAAGATTGAATATTTCCTATATTTGATGAGGTTTCAAGGAAATTTTGTAAATAATATGTATTTTTATAACCCAAAGAAGAAATAGTTTCTATCATAGAATTTATATCATTTTCATCTAAAAGGGAAGTATTTATAGTAGTTCTTAACTCAAAATCAAAATCTATTTTTATTAAATATTTTATAGTATCTATAAATTTTTCATAAAAATCTGTTCCTGTTAAGTCTTTAAATTTATACTTTGGAGCTTTAAAATCAATAGCCATATAATCAATTAATTCCAAATCTATCATCTCTTTTATCTGTTTTTTATTTGTAGCATTTGTATCAAGTTTGATTTTGAAACCTAAGTTTTTTATCTCTTTACAAAAAGGAATAAGATTGTGAATGGTAGCTTCTCCACCTGAAAGAACTACTGCATCAAGAAGACCAACTCTTGTTTTTAAAAAATCTAAAACATCTTTAAAACTATATTTCCCTTTTTTTGTATAAACTATATTATCATTATAGCAATACAAACATCTAAAATTACAAGAAACAAACCAAATTATGCAAGATATTTGTCCTTCATAATCTGTTGTTGTAAATTTTGTTAAATCATATATTTTTTTTTCATTGGCAATTATTTGATTCATCAAACTTCACCCTTTGGATATGTTCACCTTTTTTTCCTATGTTAAAACTTTCAACTGGTCTATGGTAACCCATAACCCTAGTATAAACCATACATTTAGTTCTTTTTCCGCTATTTTTTTCAAGCAATTCTTGTTTCTTTGTCATTTTTTAGCTCCTTTTTTAAGATTTCTTCATCACATTTTGGACAATATTCATGTTCACCTTGTAAATATCCATGTATTTGACAAACTGAAAATAAAGGCGTAACCGTAATATAGGGAAGTTTATAGTTTGTAATTACATTTTTAACAAAATTCCTACAAGCTTCTATGGATGAAATCTTTTCTTTCATATACAAGTGAAGTACCGTTCCACCAGTATATTTACACTGTAATTCATCTTGTAAATCAAGTGCTTCAAAAGGGTCATCTGTATAATCAACTGGTAATTGAGAAGAGTTTGTATAATATATATTACTATTAAAACCACCTTGAATAATATCTTTGTACCTTTTTTTATCCTCTTTTGCAAATCTGTAAGTTGTACCTTCTGCTGGTGTTGCTTCAAGATTATAAAGATTTCCAGTTTCTTCTTGAAATTTAATCATCTTATCTCTCATAAAATCTAAAATTTCTATACAAAAATCATTTCCAATAGGTGAAGATAAATCTATATTTTCTCCGAAATAGTTTTTAAGCATTTCATTCATTCCATTTACACCAATTGTTGAAAAATGGTTATTAAAGTTGGGTAAATACCTTTTTGTATATGGATAAAGACCTTTATCATACATATCTTTTACAAAAACTCTTTTTTTCTCCAATGTTGATTTAGCCAATTGCATTAGTTCTTCAAGTCTTAAAAGTAAAGCATTTGGATTGTTTTTGTATAAGTATCCAAGTCTTGCCATATTTATAGTTACCACTCCAATACTTCCAGTCATTTCAGCACTTCCAAACAATCCACCACCTCGTTTTAAAAGCTCTCTTAAATCTAGTTGTAACCTACAACACATACTTCTTACATGTCCTGGTTTATAAGCTTTTTCATTTTCGATTTTATTTCCATTTTCATCTTTTATATATTGACTTCCTATAAAATTCTGAAAATAAGAACTCCCTATTTTTGCTGTATTTTCAAATAAAATATCACTGTTTTCTCCATACCAATCAAAATCTTCTGTAATATTTACAGTTGGAATTGGAAAAGTAAAAGGTTGTCCGGTTTTATCACCTTGGGTCATAACTTCATAATATGCTTTATTTATTTGATTCATCTGTTTTTGAAAATCTTTGTAAGTTAATTGTTCAAAAGATTCATAACCTTTTTGTTTTATCAAAGCCAATAATTCTTCATCTTTGAAATCTTTGAATAAATGTTGTTGATTTCTTGTTGGAATTTGATCTTTTAAATCAGCAGGAACCGTCCAATCAATAGTAATATTTGTAAAAGGACTTTGTCCCCAACGTGCAGGTACATTTAGATTATAAATAAAACTTCTTATGGCTTTTTTTATCTCTTTATATGATAATTTATCCTTAAAAACATAAGGTGCAAGATATGTATCAAAACTACTAAAAGCCTGAGCACCAGCCCATTCACTTTGAAGTATTCCTAAAAAATTTGCCATTTGTCCTAAAGCTTCTCTAAAATGATTTGGAGCAGAACTTTCAACTCTTCCTCTAACTTCATTAAATCCCTCATCCAATAAAACTCTCAAAGACCAACCTGCACAATAACCGCTTAAACAATCCAAATCATGGATATGATAATCAGCATTTCTGTGGGCATAACCCTCTTCTTTTGAATAAACTAAATCAAGCCAATAGTTCGCTATTATTTTTCCTGCACTATTATTTATAAGTCCAGCGTGAGAATATCCAGTGTTTGAATTTGCTTTTATTCTCCAATCACTTCCATTTATATATTCTTGAATAGTTTGAGTTGAATTAATATAAGTTGTATCTTTTTGAACTTGAAGCACAAGTTCTCTTTGGATTTTATGTAAATGTCTATATAAAATAAATGACTTCATAACATCAAAATATCTACTTTTGTAAAGCTCTTTTTCTATAATATCTTGAATATCTTCCACAGCAACCAATCTTTTTTGTTTTATTTCAAATAAAACATTAAAAAATACAGATATATCATATTTTGTATTTACACTTTTAAATGCTTTTTTTATTGCATCTTCTATTTTATAAGATTCAAATTCTTGTTTATTTCCATCTCTTTTTAAAATTGTTTCAATCATAGGCTAATCCTTTATAAAGATTTTGTAATTCTAGGAGAGTTTTTCTTAATTGTTTGTAAACATTTTTGTCACAAAAGTGTCATTTTCTCGAACTTTTTTGGTAATAAATCAATAAAAATCACATAATAAGAAATGAAATTAAATCGTAATCTTTTTAAATTTTAAGTAACTCTAAAGTTAAATTAAATAGAATGTTTGCTTTTATTAATTACAGAGGAAATAAAATGAGACACTTCTTAACATTAGCTGACTACTCTAAAGAAGAAATTTTAGAGATACTTGATTTAGCTAAACAAATTAAAGATGAAACTAAACAAAGAGAATTCAAAGATTATATGCCTAAAAGAACATTAGGAATGATTTTTGAAAAAAGTTCAACAAGAACTAGAGTATCTTTTGAAACAGGTATTTATCAGTTAGGTGGTATTGGTTTATTTCTTTCATCAAATGATATTCAACTAGGTCGAGGTGAGCCAATGAGCGACACTGCAAGAGTAATATCAAGAATGGTAGATATGGTGATGATTAGAACTTTTGAACAAGCTAAAATTGAAGAATTTGCAAAATATTCAAAAGTTCCTGTAATAAATGGTTTAACAACAGAGTACCATCCAGTACAACTTATGGCTGATTATATGACTATTCAAGAAGCAGGACTTGATAAAGATTTAGTTGCTGCTTATGTAGGTGATGGAAATAATATGGCTCATTCATGGCTTAATTTAGCTGCAAAACTTGGTTTTGAACTCCGAATTGCAACTCCAAAAGGTTATGAAGTTGATGCAGATATTCTTGCAAAATCTCTTGAAATGGCAAAATTAAGTGGTGCAAAAATCACTATTACAAATGATCCTAAAGAGGCAATCAAAGGTGCAACTGTTGTAACAACTGATACTTGGGTTTCTATGGGACAAGAAGCTGAAAAAGAGAGAAGAGTAAAAGATTTCACTGGTTATATGGTTGATTCAAATATGATGAAGTTAGCTCAAGAAAAAGCTATTTTCCTACACTGTTTACCTGCATATAGAGGTTATGAAGTTAGTGATGAAGTTATGGAAAGTTCTCAAAGCTTAATTTTTGAAGAAGCAGAAAATAGACTTCATGCCCAAAAAGGTGTTATGGTTTGGCTTGATAGAAAAAGAGACGAAGTATAAATGATAGATTTTAAAAAATTCGAGAAGTATTCTAGACCAGGACCTAGATATACTTCTTATCCAACTGCTCCTGAATTTAGCGAAACATTTACCCAAGAAGATTTAAAACAATACTACAAAAATCAAAGTGATGATAGAGCAATATCTCTTTATATTCATATGCCATTTTGTAGAAGTGCTTGTTATTTTTGTGGTTGTAATACAATTTTTACTTCAAAAGAAGATAAAAAAACAAGCTATATTGAGTATTTAAAAAAAGAGTTAAATATTTTAAAAAATCATTTGAATACTAATAGAGTTGTAACTCAAATGCACTTTGGTGGAGGAACTCCAACATATTTTTCTCCTGAGCAACTTGAAGAGGTGATTAATTCTGTAAAAGAAATTTTTCCAAATTTCGCATCTGATGCAGAAGTTTCATGTGAAGTGGATCCTAGATATTTCACAGTTGAACATATGAATGTTTTAAAAGCTGGTGGTTGTAACAGATTAAGTTTTGGAGTTCAAGATTTAGATGAAGAGGTTCAAAAAACAATTCATAGAATCCAACCATTTGAATTAACTCAAAATGTAATAAATATCGCAAGAAATGCTGGAATTCACTCTGTAAATACAGATTTAATTTATGGACTTCCTCATCAAACAAGAGAGAGTTTCAAAAAAACTTTAGAAAAAATGCTTACATTAAATACTGATAGATTTGCAGTATTTAATTATGCCCATGTTCCTTGGCTTATGAAAACTATGAGAAAGTTCGATGAATCAACTTTTCCAGCACCACAAGAAAAACTTGAAATGTTAAAAGATACTATTGATTTTTTCACATCAAATGGCTATAAAATGGTAGGAATGGATCACTTTGCAAAACCTGAAGATGAGTTATTTAAAGCTATTGAAAAAGGTGAATTACATAGAAATTTCCAAGGTTACACAACAAAAGGTGGAGCTGATTTAATAGGAATTGGTTTAACATCTATTGGAAATGGTGTTGATTATTATGCACAAAACTTTAAAGAATTGGAACCTTGGGAAAATGCTTTAGATAATGGAGATTTACCAGTATTTAAAGGTTATAGATTAAGTGATGATGACCAATTAAGACAATTTGTAATTATGGAATTAATGAGTAATTTCTCTTTAAATATAAGAAGAGTTGAAAATGAATTCAAAATAAACTTTAAAGAGTACTTTGCAGATGCCATACTTGCTCTTAAAGAGTTTGAAGAGGCTCAACTAATAGAAATTAGTGATGAAAAGATAAAAGTCTCACAAACAGGAACTATGCTAATTAGAAATATTTGTATGCCTTTTGATGCATATTTAAATAAAATCCCAGAAGATAAAAGAAGATTTTCTAAAACTATCTAAATAAAGTAGCAATAACTGCTACTTTATTCTTTGAGACCTTCCAAAAACTAAATATAATAAAGCTCCTAAAATAGGAAAAAAAATAGTTACAAAAATCCAAATAATTTTGTAATAACCTATAAATTTGTGTTTTAAAATATCAATTACAACATAAATATATAAAACAAAAGAAAAAACAACAAATACCATTAAAAATGATGATAATAAAATTCCAGTCATTTTAAATTTCCTTATTAAAAACTATTTATATATTCTTCCATTAAAGAAAAATCTACTTTTTCATTAATTTCTATTTCTAAATCCATCAAATATAAATTTTTTATTTTAAACTCTTTTAATTTTACAAAATCTTTTCCTGTTGTGATTATTGAATAATCTTTATTTTCTTCTTGAATTTTTAAAATATCTTCTTTTGTAAAACTATAATGATCGGGAAACGAAATCATTTTTATATCTTTTGGTAAATATTCCAATAATCTTTTTGGTTTTGAAATAGCTGTTATTAAAATAGTTTTAGCTGGAAGTTCAGATATTTTTCCATCTTTTTTTATATTAATAACTCTTTTAAAATCCGTTCCTTCTAAAAGTTCAATATCAGCTTGGGCATAAAAACCTTTTGGTTCTCTATATCCACCACTTGGCAGACAAAAAATATTTGTAGGTTCATCTTTTGGTCGAAGTAAAATATTAAATTTTGATATTTTATATTTTGAAAAACCATCATCTAAAAATATGATTTTACATTCCAACTCTTTTGCTTTTAAAATGGCTTTTATTCTATCTTCGCTTACAAGGATTGTGGCTTTTGGTAAAGAGTTTGCTAAAAGCATCGCTTCATCACCAGAAGTTTTTACATCAAGTTGAATTTTTCCATTTATTGAAACTATTTGTAAACCTTTTGAAGCTCTTCCATAACCTCGCAAGATAATGCAAACATTTTCATATTTTGAAGCCAATTTTATAGTAACTGGAGTTTTTCCACTTCCACCAACGATAATATTTCCAACTGAAATAATAGGAATTCCAAACTCTATTGGTTTTGCCATTGCTCTTTTTGTAAGGATTATTAACATATAAATAAAAGTTAGAGGAAGAAGTAAAAATGAGATTATCTTTTGAAAAGTATTAGGAAAGAAGAGGTAATCTTCAATCCATAAATGTAGTTTTTGTTTCAAGTTATTTTATATCCACTCAGATGCAACACTAATTACTTGATCACAAACATAATTTACTTCTTCATCTGTAAGACCTGCATACATAGGAAGTGAAAGTATTTGTTGATAATTATTTAAAGCATTTGAAAATGCCGTGATTTTAATAGAATATTTTGTTTTATAATAAGATAAAAGATGTAAAGGAATATAGTTAAGTCCTGTTGAAACACCTCTTTCTTTTAAAGCTCTTGCAAAAGCATCCCTATTTCTTGAAACTTTTATAATAAACTGAGTAAAAATATGTTCATCTTTGTGGGGTAAAACTGTTATATGTTTTACACCTGCCAATCTTTTTTCATAAAGTTTTGCTATCTCTTTTCTTCTTTTTATAAACTTTTCTGTTTTATTTAATTGTGCTAATGCATAAGCAGCATCAAGTTCTGATAAGTCATATTTATGTCCAATATCAACAACATCATAAACATAATCTAAATTTCCATAACTATCATAAGTAGTTGTAAGTGCGTGAGTTCTAAGAAGTTTTGCACGTGCAGCTATATCTTCATTATTAGTTACAATTATTCCTGAACGACTAATTGCATATTTAGAATTTGATGGATTTGTAGAAAAAATTGTCATATCAGCTCTTAGATTTCCAACTTTTTTACCTTTATAAGTTGCTCCTAAAGATGATCGGCAATCTTCAATTAAAATAATTCCGTATTTTTGAGCAATGTCATAAATTCTATCTAAATCAGGAGATTGACCAGCTACAAAAGTGATTATTGCTCCTCTTAATTTTTTTGAGTCATTCTCAGCTAAAGCTTCTTCAAATTTATTTACATCAATATTCATATCTTCCATATTTATATCAATAAAAATAGGTTCTGCATCAAAATGTCTTACAACTTCAGGTAAATTTACAAAAGAGTTAACAGACATCAATATCTTATCACCTCTTTTTAATTTTATAGCACTTAAAGCTAAATGAATAGCAGCTGTCGAAGTTGCTGCTGCAATTGCATATTTTGCACCAATAAATTTTTTCATACTATCTTCAAATTCTATTACTTTTGATAAATCATTTTTTGATTCCAAAACTGATCTAATTTGATTCAATTCTTCACTATCTATAGATGCTTTGTATATTGCAATATTTTTAGCCATTAATTAATTCCACCTTATTTTTGCTATTGTTGGTAATTTACCTTTAAAAGCATTTGCTTTTATTCTATATTCTAATCTTTCAATTAAATCTTTTTCAAAACCTAATTTTATTAACTCTTCTTTTGATTTATTTTCATCAACCATAACTTTTAAAACTTCATCCATGTGTTTATACGAGTAACCAAGTTCTTCTTCATCACTTTGACCTTCCCATAAATCAGCACTTGGAGCTTTATTTAAAATATTTTCAGGAACGCCTAACATTCTTGCAAATTCAAATTCATCACTTTTATAAATTTCACCTATTGGATTAATAGCACAAGCAATATCTCCAAAAATAGTTCCATATCCTAAAAGTATTTCACTTCTATTTGAAGTTCCAACAACTAATGATTTTTCTCGTGAAGATACATCGTATAATACAGACATTCGCATTCTTGCAGAAAAATTTCCAATTCTAAGTTTATCATCATCCATATTTTTTATAAAACCACTAACCATAGGCTCTATTGAGATAATTTCATATTTAATATGAAATTTTTCACAAACTTCAATGGCATGTTCAATTGAACTTTTTGAAGAAAACTGTGAAGGCATTAATACACAATTTAAGTTATCTCCAAAAGCTTCTTTGCATAAAATTGCTACAACTGCTGAATCTAAGCCACCAGAGAGTCCAACTGTAACTTTTTTTAGTCCAGCTTTTTCAACTTCTGTTTTTAAAAAATAAATTAAATCTTCCTTAATTTTTTTCCAATTTTTCACTCTTAATCCTTTATTAAGTAATTATATCTCATCTTTTTTTGTTTTTTGATAAATTTCATCTAAATAGTTATTGCTTATTTTAGAAATATTCTCTTTTTTATACTCTAATTGTTTTTGAATATCTAAAAGTTCTTCTTCATCAAAATACTCTAAATAATTTGGATTTATTTCTATAGTTTCTTCAGGATTTATTTTTATAAGTTTTTTTATATTTTCTATAATTTCATTTTTCATTTTTATTCTTTATTAAATTTATTTAGTATTTCTTCTAGATATAGTTCCATTTTTTCTACACCTATATCACTTTCTTTGTTTTTACAAGATTTACAACAAGTTCCAGCATCTGTTAAATCTCCTAATTTTTCCAAAGTTTTAGCACCTTTTTCTTTTATAGCATAAATTATTTCACCCAAAGTTACATGTTTACAACTACAAACTTCAAAAGAGTGTGGAAAATTTCTAGCCATTTTCTAATCCTTTTTTAACTTTATTTAAAATATCTTTACAATAAATTTTCTTTTTAATTTTTCCAAAATCCCCTTCTGGGAAAATACAGTGTCTACATTCAGTTCCTGCTGTTGTAAAATCCTGAATTTCCCTAAGAGTTGAAGCATTTTGATTTATTATAGTATTTGTTATATCGTGTATTGTAACTTTTTTACAATTACATACTTCATAATTTTCCCCAAAATCAAACAATTATAAACCTTTATCTTTTTTGATAAGTTCATAAGCTTCATTTATTTCTTGAAGTTTTTTTGTTGCTTCATCAATAATATTTTGAGCAGCTCCCTGCCCTGAAATAATATCAGGATGATGTTTTTTAACTAAACTTCTATAATTTTTCTTTAAAGTTACTGCATCATCGCTAGGATTTGATTCTAAAATCTCATAAGCTTTATCTAAACTAATAGCTTTATTTGAAGCTTGTTGGGCATAAAAAGTTTCAAAAGTATTAATTAGATTATTAAAATCTTCTATTTTGATTTTTAATGCATTTGAAATATCCTCAGTAATCATTTTTTCAGCAGAAGAAAAATCTTTATCAATAAATGCTAAATTTAATAAATACTCCATGATTTTAACACGTTTATGATATTCATTTTTTGTCAAATTGTATAATTTATTACAAATATCAATTAAATTATCAAAACTATGTTTTTCATTTTCATATAAAACTTTTAGTTTTTCTCTGATTTCTTCTGCATTTTCAAAATGACTAGAAATATCATTAAAAGTATGTTTTAAAACTTCAGCTTCTAATTCACAAACTTTCCCATCTGCTTTTGATACTTTTGCCATAAGTGCTACTAAAAGCCCTGCTTCGTGGTGTAATAAATCACCATCAAATCTATCTTTTCTTTTCAAATTTATATTTTTAAACTCTTCAGTTTTATAGTTTTTTCCAATAAAAAACAAAATTGCTATAACAACTAATAAAACAACTATTTCCATATTTACCCTTCATATCACTATATTTTAGATTTGGTTGGATTTTATCAAATTTTAGATAAAATCATTTCCTTTAATTATACAATGGAGTTATAAATGTTTGGAATGGGTTTTATGGAAATTTTACTAATTGCAATAGTTGCAATTATCGCGTTGGGACCTGAAAAACTTCCTGGTACAATGGTACAAATTGCAAAGTTTATCAACAAATTTAAAACAGGTCTTGAAGATGCAAAAGCAACTTTAGATAATGAACTTAATATTTCTGAATTAAAAGCAGAAGCAAGTAAATTTAAATCTCAGATTGAAGAAACAAAAGCCTCATTGACAGTTGATTCAAAAATAGATTTGGGTTTAAATGATCTTATGAAAGATAATTTAAATAATGATTCTTCTATTGAAACTAAAAAAGTTGAAGAACAACCAAAACAAGAAAAAGTCTCTTTTAAAAAAGAAGATAAATTCAAAGTTAAATTAGATGAAAAAAAAGAGGATAATATTTAATGTTTGAAGATTTAAAACCCCATATTGCAGACTTGCGAAAAAGATTAGTAATATCATCTATCACTCTTGTAGTTATGTTTTTTGTTTGTTTTTCTTTTTACGAACCTATTTTAAATTGGATGATGGTTCCAGTTGAAGCAGCACTTCCTCAAAATTCACAAATGGTTGCAGTTGAAATTCAAGAAACATTCTTTACAGCTTTAAAAGTTGCTTTTTTTGCTGGTTTTATTGCTTCTTTACCCGTAATATTTTGGCAATTATGGTTGTTTTTAGCACCAGGTCTTTATGATCATGAAAAAAAACTAGTTATACCTTTTGTATTTTTTGGAACTTTAATGTTTTTAGTTGGATCTTCATTTGCTTATTATGTAGTTGTACCTTTAGGTTTTGACTTTTTAATTGCATTTGGTTCAACTGTAGTTACTGTATTACCAAGTATTGGTAAATATGTTGATTTTTTTACAAAACTATTATTTGGTTTTGGAATTGCTTTTGAATTACCTGTTATCACTTTTTTCCTTGCAAAAATTGGTCTTGTTGATGATAGAATGCTAAAAGATTTCTTTAGATATGCAATTGTAATTATTTTTATCGTTGCTGCTATTTTAACTCCACCTGATGTTTTAAGTCAACTTTTAATGGCTGCTCCACTAATTTTACTTTATGGGATTTCTATTTATATAGCAAAAGTGTTTAATCCAGCACCAAAAGAAAATGAAGAAGAGGAAGAGTAAAATTGCTTGACCCACTAAAGACCTCAAGCTATGATTATGATTTACCAAAAGAACTCATAGCAACCCATCCTGTAAGCCCAGCAGATTCAGCTAGGCTTTTGGTTTATAATAGAACTACAAATTCAATAACACATACAACTTTTAAAAATCTTATGGATTTTTTACCATCTAATTTGTCTGTTTTTCTAAATGATACAAAAGTTATCAAAGCTAGAATTTTTGGAATAAAAGAAACGGGTGGAAAAATAGAATTATTACTAAATAAACCCTTATTTATGGATAGATACCTAGTAATGATAGGTGGAAAAGTAAGAATTGGTACTAAACTATTTTTTGATGAAAACTTAATTGCTGAAGTTTTAGAAGTAAATGAAGATGGAAGTCGTGTTGTACAATTTTTTCAAAATGATAAAAAACTTGATTTTTTAACACTTGTAGATATTTTAAATAAAATTGGGCATTTACCACTTCCTCCTTATATGAATAGAGCTGATGAAAAAGAAGATGAAAAAGATTATCAAACTTTGTTTGCAAAAAACTATGGAGCGGTTGCAGCACCTACGGCATCACTACATTTTACACCTGAACTTTTAGAAAAAATAAATGCTAGATATGATGTAAATTATCTAACTTTACATGTGGGAGCTGGAACTTTTAAACCAGTTGATGTTGATGATATTTTAAATCATCCAATGCACAGTGAATATTTTGAGATTGGCATTGAAGCTAAAAAGGCTTTAGACAATGCACCAAAAGTTCTTGCAGTTGGAACAACGGTTACAAGAACAGTTGAATATTATGCACGAACAAATAAAATCCAAGGTGAATGTGACTTGTTTTTAAATCCAGCAAATAAACCAATAAAAGTGGATTATTTACTAACAAATTTTCACTTACCAAAATCTACACTTATTATGCTTGTTGCATCATTTGTAGGACTTGAAAAAACACTTGAAATTTACCATGAAGCCATCAAAGAGAACTATAGATTTTACTCTTATGGCGATGGTATGTTAATTATATAAAAAAGGCAAAAGATGGCATATTATGTATTATTTGATACAGAAACTACAGGAAATCAAGATGATGACAAAGTTATCCAATTTGGAGCAATGATTGTTGATCAAAAAGGAAAAGTTGAGGCTTTTGATGAGTTATGCTCAACTGATGTTGCTATAAAACTTGAAGCTATGGAAGTTCACAATATTACACCTGATTTATTAGTTGGAAAACCAAAAGCAGTTGAAACCAGTTTTTATAAAAAACTTGAAGAGTTAAATTCAAATGAAAATTATTTAATAGCTCACAATATATCTTTTGATATGGGAATGATCAAAAAAGAAGGTTTCGTAAATCAATATCAACTAATTGATACTTTAAGATGCGCAAAACACTTATTTCCAGAACTTCCATACCACAGACTTCAATATATAAGATACGCCCTTGAACTTTACAAAATTGAAGAAATAGAAGCAGCAAAACACAACATCACTATAAAAGCTCATGATGCAATTGGTGATGTACTTGTAATGAAGCTATTTTTATCAAAACTTGTAGGAAAATCTAGAGAAATTTATCCTGATTATAATCCAATAGAAAAATTAGCAGAGCTAACAAAAACTCCTGTATTTATTCAAACTTTTAAATTTGGGAAATATAAAGGTAAAGATGTTGAAGTTGTGGCTAAAGAAGACCCTAGTTATTTAAACTGGATGAGAAGTAATATGGAACTTGATGAAGATTTAAAATATACTTTAGATAAGGTTTTAAAATCTTAATCTAATTATTTCTTTATTGAACTAATAATTAGGAAATTGTTATATCAGTTGCCATTAATCGGCTACTGATACTAATTAAAAATGCGCTTGTAACCCATGAAACAAATTCTCTTCTACTACTTATAAAAATTAAAACTTAACATTAAAATTAACTAAATATGTTCTTTCCATTCCAGCTGTTACTCTTCCACCATAATAATCTAGTCTTTCATAATAATCTCTATTGGTTAAATTTTTAACTACAAAAGATGTTTCATATGATTTATGAGCATATGCAATTTTCGCATCATATGTATGATAACTTGGCACTTCATATTTATTTGTACCATCTATCATTGTCTCTGATTGTGCATAAATTCCTGCCTCTGCACTGAATCCTTTTAAAATAGGCTCGCTAAATTTATAATTTGCCCAAATTCTTCCTGAATGTTCTGGAACTCCACCAAGTTTATTACCATCAAATATTGTACTTGATGCATCTTTTGTATATTCTGCATGTGTATTTGTATAATTACTTAATAGACTCAGGTTTGTTGTTGGTTGCCAAACTAAATCTAATTCTACTCCTTTACTTTCTTCTTCTCCATTTGGTATAGTTGTTAATCCAGTAGTAGCAGGATTTGCAACACTAATATTTTTTCTTTCTATTTTGAATGCAGCCAAAGAACCTGATAATTGACTATTTGCATCAAATTTCACACCTGCTTCATATTGTGCAGATTCCATAGGTTTTTGGGCACTCTCATAATTAGCCCACCCAGGAGCTTTCATTCCCTCACTATAGCTTGTAAATAATGTAATATTATCATCTATATCGTATGCTATTCCACCTTGTAATAATAATTTTGTTTTATCTGTTGTATTATCACCAATAAATAAATTCCTATCAATTTTAAAATCTCCAGCGATTTCAACAGCTGGTAAACCTTGATAATCTTGACCTTCCCATCTTGGAGTTTTTCCTTGTAATGTTACAGCTGTATCATCTTTTATTTTTAATTTAACTGTTGGACTAACATTATAATTATTTTTTTCAATTACATCATTTTGACTTTCAGTTTTTGTATACTCGCCTGTAACTCTTACTAATAGGCTGATTAACATCAAATGATGGCTTAACTAAATTATTACTTCCAGAGGTGTTAATTTAGTATTAAGTTCAAAAATCTTAGCTATAAAGAAATAAATTAAAAAAAATCATTAAAATATTCATAATCAAAAAAATGTTTTTATTAAAAATAGAAGCAAATGAAACAAATATATAAATTAGTAAAAAATAAAAAGGTGTTTTCACAATAAAAACATTCATTTCATAAGATAAAAAATCCTTTATAAAACTATCAAAATATATTGCAAAGCCAAAGATATGAGCAATTATTTCAAATACATAAAAAATTGCAAAAAGTATATTAATAATTATTGATAAAAATTGTTCATAAGTAGTTTGAGGGAAATAAAAATGCACTATTGGATTAAAAACTAAAAACATCCAAACATTAAAAAATATAATTTGAAAATATTTATTTAGATTTTTAAAATATTGTATAAATAAAAATATATAAAAAACAGCAATAATCGAAAACCAAAAACCTAAAGAGAAAAGAAATTTTGGGAAAAGTGCAATAACAATTAAAAAAGTATAAAAAAGATTTATATATGAGACGATTTTTATATTTGAGCGAAGAAAATAAATAGTTAAAACGAGCATTACAAAAGCTCGTAAAAGTGAGGGAATAATATCTGTTAAAATCAAATAATAAAAAAGAAAAACTAAAGAAATCAAAATCAAATCATATTTTTTGTTTCGATATGAAAAATATCGTTGATGAAAAAATGAATATGGAAAATATAAAACCCAATAAATAGTAAACGATAAAACAGCTAAATGAAAACCTGAGAGTGCTATTACATGACTAATTCCATAGTTTGTACAAATATCTCTTAGTTCTTTAGAAATAGTTGTTCCTAAAAAAAGAGTTTGGAATAACTCTTTTATCATTTCATCTTCGTGGTTTGAGTTGATTTTTTCTATAATTTTATCTATAAATTTTGGAGTTTTTTCTATTTTATCAAAATATATAATTGTGGTGTAAAAACCTTTTAAATAATCCCAAAAACTAATATTCAAAGATACGATTGCTATATTTAGCATATCTGATTTTTTAATTTCTTCGGATTTATCAATATTTGCAAAAAAATCAAAGTCTTGAGCTTTTAGTCTTAATATATTATTTGTTGGTTTTTCATATATATTTAAAATTTCAACCTTTGTTTCATAAATTTCTTCATCTATAAAATCCAGATATTTACTATATTCTATAGAAATATTTATCAAAAAGATTAAAATTAAAAGAATAATTGATACAATTCGTTTACTATAATTTTTTATTTTAATAATCATACTAATTATTATACAAAAAATTAATACAATATCAAGTCATTTCATAAAAAGGATAAAATATGCAAATATCGTCAACCACTTCAACATCATTATTTAATACTTCAAGTGAAAATCTTTTAACAAACAAAACAAATGAAACAGAAGGTTCTTCTTTTGATTCTTTACTAAAAAAAGAAGAAGATTCATCAGTAATAATACATAAAGAAACAACAGAAAATCTAGTAAAAGACTTAATGTCATTATTAAAAACTGGATTTACAGAACAAGAATTAAAAGATATTGAAGAGATTTTAAGAAAACTAGAAGCATTAAATAAAGACAAATCTTCAGGAAAATCTGATTCATTAACAGATATTGAAAATCGAATTAAACAACTTCGAGAACATTTAAAAGAAGCCCAAGAAAAAGCTACTGGAAGATCAGCTAGAAATTTAGATACCGATACTATTTTAGATAATACTTTTTCATTACACCAAGAACCTGAAAAAATTTTGAATTCTAAAGAAAATTTAAATAATATAAAAGATGGTTCTGTATTAAAAGAAAATCAACTGTTAGTTGCAAGCGCTGGTGAGCAATTAAGATTATTAGAACAATTAAAACAATCGAAAAAATAGAGTTTTAAACCCTATTTTTTCTTCCAAATACTCATTTGAGAAAGTGTATATTGATATTTTCTCGAAGTCTCTTTTATAACAAATGGAACATCTATTGTTTCTAAAAGTTCGAAATTACCTAAAAGATTATCTTTTAAAGTATCTAAAGTTTTTACTTCTTTATTATCTTTTATATATCCACCAAGCCAATTTTCTTTTGGTGTATAATCTTCCATCCAAGTATAAGGGCTCAAAAGAACTAATAATCCATTTTTATTTATTCTCAAAGGAATATCATCTAAAAATTTTTGAGGATAATATAATCTATCTATTAGATTTGAACAAAATACTAAATCAAAATCTGTATAAATGTCTTTTAAATTACAAGCATCACCTTGCATAAATGTAACTTTTTCTTTTATTTGCTCTAAGCCTAAACTTTTTAGGGAAACAGATTTTTCTTCAAAAATATCGCCCTCTTTTTTAACCTTATAAATTAAAGAATCATAAATTTTAAGTTTAACTCCAACATTTATAAAATTTGCACTAAAATCAATCCCAACAACTTCATCAAATATTTTCGCTAACTCAAAAGTAGACCTACCAACAGAACAACCCAAATCTAAAGCTTTTTTTGTTTTACCATCTTTCAAATATGTTTTAATAAGTTCAACTGAATTTAAACAGAAATTTTTAACTCCGAAATTTTCACTTCCATAATGAAATTCACAATATTGAGCGATTAATTCATCTGTTTCATAAACATTGTCATTTAGTTTTGTTCTATATTCATTTGAAGACTTAACATATCTAAAACCCGCATGTTGAAAAAAGTGTTTTCTAAAGGCATATCTTGATTCTTTTAAAGTTTCATTTCCTAAAGATATAAATGAGCCACCTTTCATTAAAGCATGTCTATCATCAAAAGTTGGAGTTGTAAAATCATCATAAATAGGATGTGTTTCAAAATCATCAAAAGGATAAATTGGTGTTAAACTCCATTGCCAAACGTTACCAATTACATCAAAAAAATCTTCAAATGCATATTTATCAACACCACTTTGATTAAACTGTTTTAAACCTATATTTGCTTCTTTTTGCCCTGCATTTGTGTGTTCATATAAAGCGTAATATTCATCTTCACTAGGAAGTCTTACTTCAAATCCTAATTTTAAAGATTTATATTTACAAAAAGCTTCTGCTTCATAAATATTTATATCAACTGGATAGTTTAAAGGAAGAGGAACTATTCTATTTATTTCTCTCAAAAAATAACTATCTTCTTTTTTTATCCAAAAAGTTGGATATTTAGCTTGGGTAAAGTCCAGCCACTCTTTTCCTTCAGATGAAAAAAATTCAGGTTTATTATAACCGCCCTCTTTTACAAACTCTAAAAACTCTCCATTTGAAACAAGATATTTTGATGCTTGAAAATCTTTTACTAAAGCTTTATGAAAAGAAAATTCATTATCCCAACCATAATAAATAGGATTTGTTCTATCTTTTTGTAAAATTACAGTTGAACCTTTTGCTTCTAATAATTCATTTTTAGGATAAGTATTTAAAGCTTCATTTTTATAAGAAAAAATTTCCTCAGATTTTAAGAACTTAATATCAAGTTCTCGAAGTAAAACAGATGAAGTTTCAATATGTATATTTTCATGTTCTATTCCCATTAAAATAATCCACATAGGAGAATTCCAATTTATAGGCATTGTAAACGTCAAAGTATCAATCAAATTTAAAATTATCTGTTTTACTTCGTCTCTATAGGCTTTTGTTTCTTCATAAGTTGGCCAAGTATAATGTTTATGATTTAAATCATCCCAAGACATTTCATCAACACCGATAGCAAAAATTGATTCAAACTTAGAATTAACCCTTTGTTTTATTATATTTGCAAGAATCAATTTATTTATAAAAAATGTTGCAGTATGTCCATAATAAAAAATTAATGGATGTCTTAATCTATTTGGTTGTTCATATAAATATTTTTTATCTTCTAATAAATCAAAAAGTTTTTCATCCAATTCATAAGTTTGTAAAAACTGTTTTTTTATCTCTAATCTTTTTTCTTCTATCGTACCTGTTGTTAAATTTACGCTATTTTTTATATAATTCATTAAATTCCTTATCTAAAAATTCTAATTTTTTTATTTTATTGTTTTTTTCAAACTCTTTGTATATGTTTAATAGTTGGTTCAGCTCACTTTGACCTAAATTTGTCAAATGATTTTCAAGTTTTATAACTATATCTTTTGTATCAATTTTTAATAAACTTTTTACTATGTAATTTTCAATTAAAACCATTCCTAATCTTTTTATAGATTTCGTTTTATCAAGTATCGATAAAGCTTCATTTGTAGTTTCTAAAACTTCATTACATAAAGATAAATCCATAATATTTGAGATTTTATATAAAACATTTAATGCAAAATTATGTAAAACAACTGGCATTTCATCCCTATCACCAACTGATTGTTTTAAAATCATTCCCAGTCGTCCAAGTTTTATGGATTTATCAATCGTTTTTTCATCTTTTGAAGTTTGCAAAATATATTTACATCTATAAGAAATAGCGATATTTACAAAAGTTGCTCCATATTCAAATGCACCCAAAGTTGGTATTGATAAACATTTTTTATAATATTTTATAGCTTCATCAAAATTTTCATTCCACTCTTGTAAATTTGCTTTTATATTATAAAAATGCCATAACCATAAAGGATTATTATCTTCACCATGTGAAAACAATAAGTTTTCTAATTTGTTTAAAGATTCAGTTCCTTCTTCTTTTAAATCCTCATTTCTTTGAGAAATTATAACCCAAGCAGCTTTTCTTTGGTAATATCTAACTTCAATATCAGAAGGTTTAGGATTTTTTCCTAAGTTTAACTCTTTTGGTAAACTATTATATGCTTGATCAAATTGTCCCATTCTTTCATATAATGAACAAATATTTAAAGCGTATTTATTTGGATTTATTTCATATAAATATTGATTTAAAAGTATTGCTTGTTCAAAATGCCCATTTCTTTCAAATAAAAATGCTAAATCATTTAAAGCTTCAATGGAAACCTTTCTATAATAAGAGTTGTTTGAACTTTCAAAGGTATTAACATCGTTAAAATCAAACATAAATCCAGCTATTTCAAACCAATAAAAATTGATTAATTCATATTGCTGTTTTTGTTTAATTGAACTAATAAATTTTTCTAAAATTTTTATAGTTCTTCTTTGATCAAGTACAATATCTTTTACATAATAATATAAAATCAAAAATGATATTGGGTTCTCAAAAGTTGCAACACACTCTTCAATATGATTTCGTAAGTAATAAGCTAATCTTCTTTCTTCATCACTTAAATCTTTAAAAGTAACATTTGCAGTAAAAAAGACTTGTAATGATTTTTCTTGAGCTAAAAATTTAAAATCATCAAAACTTCTATTTATAAAGTTTTGAAACCCAAAAATAAGTTGATTTTTAGAATCTTGTTCATCTTTAGTGAAGTTTTTACCACAATATTCAAAAAGTTCTAAAGATATAAAAGTTTTTTTATCCCTTTGTTTTAAAATAACAGTAGAACAAAGTTGCATCAAAGAATACAATTTTTGCTCTTTTGCTGATAATAAAATTTCAATATCACACTTTTTAAAACTATTTTCATCTCTAATTATTTCTATATCTAACATACCAAGTTTTTTTAATCTTTTAGTAATATTTTGCAATTTATCATTTCTAACATAAAAATTTATAGTTAAAAATCTATTTAAAATCGTATTTGTAAATATCTTCCAAAGCCAATGATTTGAATCTTCTAAATCAAAATTGTAAAGATGAATATTTATTTTTTTATCAAAATTAAAAAGTGTTAATTCTAATTTTTTTAATTTTCTAATATCTTTGTTAAACCAAGAAGATATTAGATTTTTAAACTCATTTCCTTCACCATCTAAAATTGATGGCATCATCAATAAACCAAAGAAAAAAATAAGAACAAAACTAAAAGCTATATAGTCATTTGTTTCCCAAGAAAAAGGCATTTCAAAAATAATCTTTTTCAAAAAATCTTCATATACAGAAACCGATAAAAACGCTATTAAAATTACAAAAACAGAAATTACAGAAATAAAAGTTGTTGAAAATCTTTTTTTAAAAAAATAAAAAAAAGATGAACTTCCAGCTAATAAATTTATATCATGCTCAAACTTATCTAAACTATCATTTTCGCAATATGTTACATGTAAATCATCATTTTTTTTAATAACACAACTCTCATCTAGGGTTTTTCTCTTTGAATTACAAAGTTTTGAAACATGGATAAAACAATTAGGTTGATTCATTTTAGTTTTTTATTCCTTCTCTTGCTACTTTATTTTGAATAGGATCTGTAAATGTATAAAAACCTTCTTTTAAAGGAAAGGGATAATTTTCAAAAGTTTTTTCAAAAGCTTTTTTAAAATTCTCATCATAGTTTTTTAAAGCTTCTTTTACTACTTCTATATATTTACTTGGTATAAAACTATTTTCTTGTCCACTAAAAGCTATTTTTTCTTTATTTGTTGTCATAAAAGCTATTAAATCACTATTTATAGTTTCATCCAAAACATCAACAGATTTTATAACTATACAACTATAATTCTTTTCTCTTAATTTTAAAACTTCTAACTCTTCATTTGAAATTTCGATTACAACACCATTTAAAATTGAATCTTTATTTTTTTGAATATTTAAAAAAACTCCATTTACAATCTCTTCTTCAAAAGCAATAGATTCAATGGCATTCCAAACTCTTTCGTAACCTTTTATTTTTACAGGTTTTAAATCATTTTGAGTTAAAACCCTTTTGAAAGATTTTTGAGCAGATGCTAAATTTATTAAAGAACCAAAACCAAAAAGATACATTTTAAACCAGTTTTTCTTTACAAATTACTATTCCATCAGGATCAACATATACATAATCACCTGAATTAATCTCAACATCATCAATAATAAGAGGAACTCCAACTTGTCCATCTTGAACAGGAATATATTTTCTAGGGCAAGTTCCTTTTGCGATTAATCCAATTTCAAAATCTTTAGTTGTAACCGTATCTCTTACATAACCATTTACAATAATTCCTTCATATTTATTATCACTTGCAAATTTCATTAAATTATCACCAACAACAGCAAAATATCTCATATTCACATCAACAATTATAACTTTTCCTGTTCCATCATTGTTTTTTAAGAACGCTGCTAAATCTTTATTGTTTTTATCAAGTTTTATAGTTATTACTTCACCTTTAAATTTTCTATTTCCACCATAAGATTGAAAATCAGGTCCTAAAACTTCTGTTTTATCACTAAAGTTATCGCATAAATCTGCTGTAAAAAATCCCATAATATATTTCCTTTTATTTAAATTCATTAGAATACATTATTATCTCATTTTAGTATTAAATTATTCTTATTATTCACACAAATTAGCTACAATACAATTTTTTAAAGGAATTATATGAAACTAATTTTTAATACATTTTTAGTGCTTTTTATTTTATTTATCAGCGGTTGCAGTTCAAAAAAATTAACAATAAAATCTCTTCAACCATCAAAAATAGAAAATGAGAAAATTCATACAATAAGAGTTGATAGATTTTATAGAGATGATGTAAATCAGACTGAAAGTATTACAAATAAAATAGCAAATAAAATAATTGATAACCAAAGAGTATTTGAATTAAAATACAATGATTTTGGAACAGATGCTGTATTAACAGGTGATGTTTTAAATTCATCATTAAATACTTATGTATATTATAGAAGTGAAATAGATTACACAAGATGTAGATTTTATAGGTATGATGAAAGAAGTAGAACAAGAGAGTGTATAGAATATCAAATTAGAAATATTCCTTGTGAAAAAAGAGAATACAATGTTACAACAAGTATAAAATTAATAAAACCAATAACAAATGCTTTAATATTTTCAAAAACATATGATAAATCAAGCTTTGATGATATGTGTCATGATAGACATCCTTATTATCCTATTTATCCAGATTCAAGGGATAAATATAGAGTAAATACACAAATTGCGAATGATATTGCAAATGATATTTTAGATGATATTTCACCACATTATGTTTATTATGATATTGAAATAATAGAAGAACTTGATAAAGAAACTCTTGCTTTCTCAAAAGAACAAGAAAAAAGATTTGAAAAAATAGTTGAATTGATTGAAACAAAAAACCTTGATTTTGCAAAAACTGAACTAGAAAAGTTAGACAAAGAATTCAATCAAAAAAGTTTTGAAGTTATTTATAATTTAGCATTAATACATGAAGCATATAATCATCTTCAAATAGCAAATGAACTTTATAATGAAGCAAAAATGTTGACTTTAAATGTAAAATATTTAGATTTAGCTAATTTTGGAATAAGTAGAACAAGTAGAAATTTAGAACAAAAAATAAAAGCTAAATCACAATTGCCATAGCTTGTGAAATCGCTATTTACCAACTTTTAACCATTATTTTTGTATATTAAATTTTTATTATAAATATTAAAATTTTTAATTTAGAAGGTTATAAAGGTGTCAATGAATAAATTTAATTATACAGCTATTTCTGATGACTGTGTAAAATGTGGAAAATGTAAACCTGTTTGTACAATCTTTAATATAAATCAAGATGAAGCGACAAGTCCGAGAGGATTTATTGATTTATTAGGAGCTTATGAAAGAAATGAATTAGAGCTTGACAAAACAGCAAAAGATATATTTGAATCATGTTTTTTATGTACAAACTGCGTAGAAGTTTGTCCAAATGACTTGCCAACAGATATGATAATTGAGCAAGTAAGAAGCGATATTGCAAAAAAATTTGGAATCGCTTGGTATAAAAGACTATTCTTCTTTTTATTAAGACATAGAAAAACTATGGACTTTTTATCAAAACTTGGTTGGGTATTTCAAACATGTGCTTTAAAAATAGATGAAAAAAAACAATCAGCACTGCCTAGATTTTCACTTCCAATAGTTAAAAAAGGAAGAGTTTTACCCTTTGCAGATGCCAGAAGTTTTTTAAATAAATATCCAGCAAATATTGTAGCAATTAATAAAAAAGTTGAAGAGACTAAAAAAAATAAAGTTGCAATTTTTATAGGTTGTATGAGTAATTATACGTACACAAATACAGGAGATTCTTTAGTTAAAATCCTAAAAAAACTTGAGCTTGATATTATGATTCCAAAAAAACAACTTTGTTGTGGGGCACCTGCATATTTTACAGGAGCTTTTGATACGGTTGATTATCTTGCGAAAAAGAATATTGAATATTTTGAAACTTGGATTGATGAAGTAGATGCTGTTATTATTCCAGAAGCAACATGTAGCGCAATGATAAAACAAGATTGGGAACATTATTTTCACAATCAGCCTGAATGGAAAGAAAGAGCTATAAAACTATCTAAAAAAATATTTATGGCTACAAAATGGCTTGAAAATAGTACAGATTTAAAAAACTTATTAG
Organism: Arcobacter suis CECT 7833; assembly: GCF_003544815.1. Classification (NCBI taxonomy): domain Bacteria; kingdom Pseudomonadati; phylum Campylobacterota; class Epsilonproteobacteria; order Campylobacterales; family Arcobacteraceae; genus Arcobacter; species Arcobacter suis. The sequence continues at coordinate 1,398,837 of NZ_CP032100.1, forward strand.
CAACTAGTGGCAAAAAATTTGATGAATTAGTAACTTACCATGATCCTTGCCATGCTAAAAAAATGCAAGGTGTTTGGCAAGAACCTAGAACTTTATTAAAACAAAACTATGTTTTAAAAGAAATGAGTGATTCAAATAGATGCTGTGGATTCGGTGGAGTTACTATGCAAACTGAAAAATATGATTTTGCAAAAGCAGCAGGTGCTCCAAAGGCTGCTATGATAAAAGAAACAAAAGCACAAATTGTAAGTGCTGAATGTAGTGCATGTAGAATGCAAATTACAAACTCTTTATATTTAGCAAATGTTGATGTTCAATTTAAAAACCCAATTGAACTAATAGCGCAAGCGTTGGAGGATTAATAAATGGAATTTTGGCAAAATATATACTCACATTTTAATCCTGTTGCTTTTAATTTAGGACCCGTTGCTGTTCATTGGTATGGACTTATGTATGCACTTGCTTTATTAACTGCAATTTTTGTAGCTAAATGGTTTATAAAACATGATAAGTTACCAATTTCAAATGAATTATTTGATTCATATATTTGGTGGGCAGAAATTGGTGTAATTTTAGGAGCAAGATTAGGTTATATTCTATTTTATGATACTCATACTATGTATTATTTAACTCATCCTTGGCAAATATTTAATCCTTACATAGATGGTGTTTATGCAGGAATTTCTGGAATGAGTTATCATGGGGCATTTTTTGGATTTATAATAGCATCATATCTATTTTGTAGAAAAAATAAAATATCTTTTTGGTTTATAACAGATATTGCAGTAATTGGAATTTCAGCAGCTTATGTATTTGGAAGAATTGGAAATTTTTTCAATCAAGAATTAGTTGGACGAGTAACAGATGTTCCTTGGGGAATTTATGTAGGACAAGTATTAAGACATCCATCACAAATTTATGAAGCTATATTAGAAGGCTTATTAGTTTTTGTTATATTAGTTTACATAAGAAAAAGAAAAAGTTTTGATGGACAATTGGCTTTAATGTATGGAATTTTATATTCAATTACAAGAATAATTGCAGAATTCTTTAGACAACCTGATACTCAATTAGGATTTATCTATAGTAATTGGCTTACAATGGGTATTTTACAATCTCTTATTGTTTTGGGAATTTGTGTAATTTTATATGGAAAAATAAGAAAAATAAATAGTTAAATTTTAACTATTTATCTTTATTTCTTTAGTGTAACCAGCATCAATAGCCAGCTCTGCAATTTTATTTCTTAATAAATCTAATCTCCAACCATGCCTACTTGCAAAGTTTTCTATTTCAGCATCTCTTTGTTCAGGAGTACAAAACACAAAAATTCTCTTTAAAAAAGGTTTTGGTACTTGAATAGCTATTAATTGAAAATAATTTTCTTTACAGCTTCTTGAGCAAAAAGCCTTACTCATAGCAATCTTTTTTTTGCAGAATGGGCAATGCGACATTATTTATTACCTTTGATTATTAGTTTGTAGAACTTTGCATTAGTAACATCTTGAAGAAATTTTGGTTCTATATCATGTAAAGCTATAATATCAACAACTTTACCATCTTTTAACCAACCGCGACCTGTATCTTCTATGATTTGGTTTTCAAACAATTGGATTAATTCTTCTTTAGAAACAATCTGTTCTTCCATATTATAACTTTTTTATTAAGATTTTGCAAATAGACACTTTTAATTTGACTTTAGAATATCTATCGTATAGCCCTTGTTTGAGTGGTTTTTGATAATTTCATAATAAGTTTTTTGTCTAATTTTATTTACTATATTTCTCATAGTATAAATAGACATATCTTTACCTTTCCAAACAACGTCTTTTATTGTATCATAATCTGTTATATCATTTCGCTTAGTAATTAATAACTTTAAAAAAGATTTTTCTAATCTTGTAAAGTCAATTAAAACTCCACCTGCTTTAAAAAATTGATCTCGATATTCATCAAAATAAATACCATTTTCAAATTCTATTTTATCGCCTCTTTTTGTTTGATTTAAACACATAATAACTGCTAGTTTTAAATCTTTAGCTCTTAAAGGTTTTGATAAAAAAGTATATGCACCTGAATTCACAGCTGTAACAATATTTTCATTATTATCAATTTCTGAAATAATAATTTTTGGTAAAGTTGGAGCTAAACTTGATAATTCAGAACATAATTCAGAAAAAGGAACATCTTGAATATCTGTATCTATGATAGCCATATCATAATTATTTGAACATGCTAATGCTAAGGCATCTTTTAAATTTGAAGCTACTTTTAATTCTTTAAAATAGTCATCAAACTCATTTCCAATTACTTCATTGATTTTTTCATCGCTACTTACAAAAAGTAGCTTTGCATTATATAGTTTTCTAATATTTTTTACTGTTTTTAACATAATAATTCTCTTTATAATATTGGTTTGAATTATAATAGTAACTAAAATTTAATAATTTGTCAAAATATTATTAATAAAACATTCAATATTTTATTAAATTTAAGTTTACTTCAATTCTTGCCAAGAATTTCCTATAGAAACAGATACTTTTAAAGGTATATTTAATTTATACACATTTTCCATTATTTCTTTTAAATCAATTGTTATTTCTTCTACGATATCTTCTTTAATTTCAAAAATAAGTTCGTCATGTATTTGCAATAACATTCTCACATTATTATTATTTTTATATTTTTTATATATTTCAACCATAGATAATTTTATTAAATCAGCAGCACTTCCTTGAAATAAAGTATTAACTGCTTCTCTTAGGTATGCAGCCTTTAACATTGCATTTACTGAATCAAAATCAAATAATCTTTTTCTATTTAATAACGTTTTAATGTAGCCATTAACATGCGCGAAATCTTCAATTGATTTAAGATAATCTTTTACACTTTTAAATGCTTCAAAATATGAATCAATATAAGTTTTAGCTTCTTTTGATGGAATTCCTAAAGTATCTCCAAGTTTTTTACTTCCCATTCCATACAATAATCCAAAATTTATAGATTTTGCAATATTTCTTTTCTCTTTTGCTTGATCTTGTCCAAAAATTTTAACAGCAGTTTGGTAGTGAATATCTAAATCATTTTTAAAGGCATCAACTAAAGCATCATCACCACTAAAATGAGCCAATAATCTTAACTCTATTTGAGAATAATCTATCCCAACAAGTTTATAACCCTCTTTTGGAATAAATGCTTCTCTTATTTTTGCTCCTGCTCCTGAGCGAACCGGAATATTTTGTAAGTTTGGATTTTTTGAACTTAATCTTCCAGTTGCTGTTCCTGTATGTAAAAAAGAAGTATGAATTCTATTATCAAGATTTTTTAAACCAAGTTCTAATAATGGTTCAATATAAGTAGATTGAAGTTTATAAGCTTCTCTATATTTTAAAAGCCATGAGATAACTTCATGTTCATCTATTAAACCACTCAAAACTGCTTCATCAGTACTATAACCTGTTTTTGTTTTTTTAGCAGTTGCAAGTCCTAAAGTTTCAAATAAAACAACACCTAATTGTTTTGGTGAATTTATATTAAATTCAACACCTGAAATTTCATAGATTTTAGAAGTTAGTTCTTGAATATATTTATTGTTTGTTTCTTTTAGTTCTTTTAATAAATTTACATCAACTTTTATTCCATTATTTTCCATATCGGCTATTACATAAATAAAATCAAATTCTAAATCAAAGGCAAGTTTTAATAAATTTTCATCCTCTTTTTCTTTAAAAATCTCTAATTGTTTATTAAATAGTTTTAAAGTCATCAACGCATCTTCAGCAGCATATTCACAAGCTTTATAAACATCTACATTTGAGAAGTTTTCGCCTTTTTTTACCACATCTTTAAAAGCTATCATTTTATGGTCAAAATATTTATCTATTTGATAATCAAGCCCTACTTTTTCATTTGTATCTAAAAGCCAAGATAAAATCATAGTATCAGCATAAAGTTTTAATTCTATATCAAAATTATTTCTAATAATTTCATAATCATATTTGAAATTTTGTAAAACTAATTTATGTCTATTTAATTGAACTATCGCTTGAGCTGCTGCATCTTTAGTGATTTGTTCAGGAACTCCTAAATATGAGTGAGAAATTGGAACATAATAAGCTTTGTTTTTTTCATACGCAAAAGAGAATCCTACAATTTGAGCTTTTTGAGTATCTATATCTGTTGTTTCTGTATCAAAAGCAACTATTGCATCTCTTGGAATTGAGTTTATAACCAATGATAATTTATTTTCATCATTTAATAAAACAAATTCCATTTCATCATTTTTTTCTTTTTCTATTGGAATTTCAGTTTTAAAACTCATTCCATTTTTATTTATTCTATCAAGTATTTTTGCCATATCATATTGATGCAAGATATCACTAATTTTTAAAATAGGATTTTCAACGGGTAATAAAAAATTGTTTAAATCATCAATCACATGACAATCTCTTGATAAAGTTACAAGTTGTTTTGAGATAAATGCCATTTCTTTGCTCTCTTCTAAAAGAGTTTTCCATCTTTTTTTCTCAATATTTTCAAGATTTGCATAAATATTTTCTAAAGTTCCAAATTGTTGAATTAAAGCTTCTGCTGTTTTAGCCCCTATTCCTTTTACACCTGGAATATTATCAGCACTATCACCTAAAAGTGATTGATAATCTGTAAATTGTGATGGATGAACTCCATATTTTTCTATACATTTTGCTTCATTTATAACAACTTTTTTTGTTGGGTCAAATAAATAAATTGTATCATCATCTATTAATTGATATAAATCTTTATCGTGAGAAACTATTCTAACTTCCAAACCTTTTAATTTTGCATCATGGGCAATTGATGCCACAATATCATCAGCTTCAAAACCAGTTCTAATTGCTGTTTTAAATCCCATTAATTCAATCCAAGAAATTGCAATTGGAAGTTGTTTTAATAAATCTTCTGGAACATCGGGTCTATGAGCTTTGTAATTATCATAAAGTTCATTTCTAAATGTATTTCCTTTTGCATCAAGTGCAAAAACTATATAATCTGTTTGAAAATCTTTTCCAATATTTGCTATGAAATTTATAAAACCTGTTAATAAACCTGTAGGAAAACCATCTTTTGATTTTAGTGGTGGAAGGGCAAAATAACTTCTAAATAAAAAGCCGAATGTGTCGATTACTGTAATTGTTTTTTTCATAAAAATTCTCTTTTGTTTACTTGTTTAAAGATTTTATATTATAATAATGTCACTAAAAATAAGGTTTTACATAAAAAAGGGACATAAATGATAATAATACCAGCAAGATTAAATTCAAGTAGATTTGCAAATAAAATAATGGTTGATATTTTAGGATTACCAATGGTAATTAGAACAGCCAAACAAGTAAGCAGTTTAGATAAAGTTGTAATCGCAACTGATAGCCAAGAAGTTATGGATTTGGCTTCACAATATGGTTTTGATGCAGTTATGACTTCAAGTTCTCACAATAGTGGAACAGATAGAATAAACGAAGCTGTAAATATCTTAAATTTAAGTGAAGATGAAATTATTGTAAATGTTCAAGGTGATGAACCTTTTATTGAAGTTGAAGTTGTAGAAGCTGTAATAAATAGAGTAAAACAAATAAAAGAAAACAATGAAGATATTATGATAACCTCTTGTTACAAAGAGATAAGTTCAAGTTTAGCTGATGATCCAAATCATGTAAAAGTAGTTCTTGATGAACACTCAAATGCTATTTATTTCTCAAGAGCAAAAGTTCCATATCACAGAGATCACCATGAAAATGCAATATATAGTGGACATTTAGGGATTTATGGATTTACTAAAAAATCGTTAAATGCTTTTTGTAAATTACCATCATCTAAACTTGAAAACATTGAAAAATTAGAACAATTAAGAGCTATAGATAATGGACATAAAATTGCAATGGTAAAAGTTGTTTCTAAATCTTTTGGTATTGATACTCAAGAGGATTTAAATAATGCTATAAGAATTTTTGGAAAATAATTTTTTTAGTAGCTTTATTATGACCATCTAGATAATAAAGTAATTTTAAAGTAATTTTATGGAAAACTAAAAGATTAAAAACATAAAATAAGGTAGTTAATGCGTTATGATGTACTAATAATAAGTGATGAACAGCAACAATTTAAAGATTTTAAAAAATACGCTTCTAAAATAATGAAAAATATAAATATTACACTCTCTTTTGAGTGTGATGATATACATGATGCAATTGAATATACAGATATATTGATTATAGACATAAATGTACATAATTATTTTAATCCTTTGGAAGATTATTTAGAAAAAAAAATTCACACAATATTTTTGATTGATGATAGTTTACATTTAGAAAAATACTCAATTATTGAAGAAAATAATATTTTATATAAACCTTTAGATTTAGATAAATTAATTTTAAAAATAAAACATTATACAAATTTAGTTCATACAAATATTGTTTTAAAAAAAGAAGAAGAATTCTCAAACTCTATAATAAATAACATAGACTATCCTATTTTTTCGATAGATAGTGAAAAAGTAATTTTTTCAAACGATCACTTTTTTAAACTTTTAAATTGTTCATCTTTGGAAGAAATAAATAGTAAATATAAAAATATTGCTGATATTTTTGAAAAAGAGAGTGGTTGTATTACTAACTTTGACAATAAAATATTTGAAAAATGTGAAAACAAAAATATAAAAGTTTGTATTAATAGCAATAATGTTAAAAAATATTTTTCATTACAAAAAATTGCTTTAACCCACAATAATACTTCTATTATTATACTACACGACATTAGTCATGAAATTGAACATAAACATGAGTTGTATAAACTCTTATATACTGATAATTTAACAGCATTTCCAAATAGAGCAAAATTAATTGAAGAGTTACAAACTAATAATTTAGTTTTAGAAGCTGTTTGTCTTTTAAATATTAATTCTTTCAAAGAAGTAAATGATTTTTTTGGTCATAAAGTTGGGGATGCAATATTGATTGATGTAGCAAAATTAATTCAAGAAAAAATCAAAAATGAAGGAGAACATTTTAAATTATATAAATTTCCTTCGGATAATTATTGTATTACAAATACAAAAGATTGCCAAGAGAGTTTTATAAATTTGATAAAAAATATTCTTGAATCAGTTTATAAAAAAGTATTTGTTTATGAATTGTATGAAATTGATATTAGAATAACAGCGGGAATCTCTTTTTCAAATAAAAATAACAAATTAATTACAGCAGATATTGCTTTACAATCAGCGAAAAAAGACCATAAAGATTATATAGTTTTTTATGATGAATTAGATAAGTTTAGAGAATATGAAAATAATATGCTTTGGACTAAAAAACTAAAATCTGCATTTATAAATGATAATATAGAAGTATATTTCCAACCACTTGTAAATAATAGAACTTTAAAAGTTGATAAATACGAGTGTTTAGTAAGATTAATTGAAGAAGATGGGAAAGTTGTTGCACCTTATTTTTTCTTAGATATTTCAAAAAAATCTAATCAATATACAAAACTTACAAAAATTGTTTTAGAAAAATCTTTCCAAAAATTTGAAAATCTTCCATTTGAATTTTCTGTAAATATTTCTTATGAAGATATTGAAAATCCAGATTTTCTAGATTTTATAAAAGAATTATTAAACAAATATAATGTTACAAATAGAGTTGTATTTGAAATTTTAGAAGATGAAAGTATAAAAAATTATAATCTTTTAATCTCGTTTGTTGATGAAGTTAAAGCTTTAGGATGTAAAGTTGCTATTGATGATTTTGGTAGTGGATATTCAAATTTTGAGCATCTTTTAAAAATGAATATTGACTATCTAAAAATTGATGCTTCACTTATTAAAAATATTGCAACAAATGAGAATTCTTATAAAATTACTAAAACAATAATTGAATTTGCAAAAAACCTGAATCTAAAAACAATTGCTGAATTTGTTGAAAATGAAGAGATATTTAATATTGTTAGAAAATTAGGTGCAGATTATTCACAAGGATATTTCTTTTCAGCACCAATATCAGCACCAAATGTGATAGAATATAATGAAAATGGAGAGAAAAACAATGAATAAAGAAATTTTAAAAACAATCTCTGTTTTATATGTTGAAGATGAAAATGATGTTAGAGAATTTACAGCTAAATTACTTACTTCTTTACTAAGAAAAGTTTATGTTGCACAAGATGGGCAAGAAGGTTTAAACATATATGAAGAAAATAAAGATGATATAGATTTAATAATTTCTGATATAAATATGCCTAAAATGGATGGTTTATCTATGTGTGAAGCCATCAAAAAAATAAGCCCTGAAATTCCTCTTGTTATTACAAGCGCTCACAATGATACAAATTTTTTAAGAAAATCTATTGAAATAGGAGTTACTACTTATGCTATGAAACCTATTGATTTATATCAGTTAATGGAAAGTATCATAAAAGCAATGGAACCTATTCTTTTAAAAAAACAATTAATAGAATTAAATCTATCGCTTGAAAGTAAAATAGAACAAGAAATAAATAAAATAAAATCTATTTTAGATGCTCAAGACAATATTATAATTGTTACAAATAAAGAAGAAATTACAAATGTAAATAAAAAATTCTTAGACTTTTTTGGAGTAGTTAATTTTGATGAATTTATAAAAAGTAAAAAAAATATTTTTGATTTTTTTCAAGAAGAATTTGGTTTTATAACAAAAGAACAAATTAACAAACAAGAATCTTGGATTAAATATATTAAAGAACTACATGAAATTGACAGAATAGTTAAAATAAAAAGTGCTTTAGAAGAAGAAAAAATTTTTGCAATAAATGTAGATTATTATGAAAATAAAGATGATTATTATGTATTTTCATTAACTGATATTACAAAATTGAAAGAGAAATCTAATCTTTTAGAATACCAAGCAAGTCACGATAAATTAACAGGTTTATTTAATAGAAATAGATTTGATGAAATCTATTCAAAAGAGATAAAACGATCAAAAAGATATAATAATGAATTATCAATTATAATTTTTGATATTGATAATTTTAAAATGGTGAATGATACTTATGGTCATCAAATTGGAGATGAAGTTTTAAAAGAGATTGCAAAAATCACTGTTAATGGAGTAAGAGAACAAGATATAAATGTAAGATGGGGAGGGGAAGAATTTTTGATACTTTTACCACATACAAATCTAACAGGAGCAGTTACTGTTGCTTCAAAAATAAAAACAAATATTAAAGAGCATATTTTTACAGATAAATCTTTAAAAATTACTGCTAGTTTTGGAGTTAGTCAACTTTTAGATGAAGATAATGAAGCTACGCTTATCTCAAGAAGTGATAAACTTTTATATGAGGCAAAAAAAACAGGAAAAGATAAAGTAATAGCATAAGTATTACTTTATCTTTAATTAGAAATTGAAATCTTCACCTAAATAGTGCTCTCGCACTTTTACATCATTTTTAATTTCTTCACTTGTTCCACTTGATAATAAAGCCCCTGCTTTCATAACATAAGCTCTATCACAAATCTGTAAAGTTTCTCTAACATTATGATCTGTTATTAAAACTCCAATATTTATTTTTGTTAATTGATGAATTATCTCTTGAATATCTTTTACAGCAATTGGATCAACTCCTGCAAATGGTTCATCAAGAAGTAGGAATTTTGGTTGAGAAACTAATGCTCTTGCTATTTCAGTTCTTCTTCTCTCCCCTCCTGAAAGTGAAACTCCCAATCTTTGACGAATTGGTTCTATATTAAAAAGTTCAAGTAACTCTTCTACTCTTTTATATTGTTCTTCTTTATCATCTGTAACAATTTGAGCAGCTAACATTAGATTATCTTCAACTGATAATTCTTTAAAAATTGATGATTCTTGAGGTAAATAACCTATTCCTTTTAAAGCTCTTTTGTGTAAAGGAAGTTCTGTAATATCTTTATCATCAAAAAAAACTTTACCACTTGTAGGTTTTACTAATCCACAAACTGTATAAAATGTTGTAGTTTTTCCAGCTCCATTTGGTCCTAATAATCCAACAATTTCACCTGATTTTACTTCTATAGAAATACCATGAAGAATTTGTGTTTTTTTGATAGTTTTTGTTATATCTTTTATATGTAGTTTATGCATTTATTTTATATAGCCTTTTATTATCTTTTTTTTCTATTTCAATTAAAATTACTTTATATCCATAATCATTTAAAATCTCTTCAAGTTTTTCATCGCCCCACTCTACAAAATGAACACCTTGTTTTTCAAACTCTTCAAGCATTCCAAGTGAGATAAATTCACCTAATGTTTTATTGTAAACATCATAATGAAAAATATTATCTGAATAAATTGCTTGTAATGAAAAAGTTGGAGATGTTACTAAATCAGTCAAACCCAAAGCTTTTACATAATTTTTTACAAGTGTAGTTTTACCACTTGCTAAATCACCTCTTAAGATTACAATACAATCTTCATTAATAATCTCTTTTAGATATTTTATTAAAATATCCAATTGGTTTAATTCTAATTCAAACTCTTTTTGCAAACTAAACCTTAACTTAATTGATTAGATACTTTTATTATTTGTTCTAATTTTGCTTGGGCTGCACCACTTATGATTGCTTCTTTTGCCATATCAATACCATCTTTAAAATCTCTAGCTTTTTCATCTATAATTAAGGCTGCTGCTGTGTTTAATAAAACAATATCAAGTTTAGCTCCAACTATTTTTTTAGATAAGATATCCCTTGTAAGTTTAGCATTAAACTCTGGACCTTCACCAATAATATCATCTTTTGAAGCCATTGCAATGCCATAATGTTCTGGATTTATTTCAATATCTGTAATTTTTCCATTTATTAAAAGTGTTGCATAAGTTATGTCAGAAACCGAAATTTCATCCATTCCATCATTTGAAGATAAAATCATCGCCCTTTTACTATCTAACATATCTAAAGCCGCTGCAATTCTATTTATATAACTTTTATCAAATACTCCAATTACTTGTTTTGTAACTCCAGCTGGATTACATAAAGGTCCTAAAATATTCATAATAGTTCTATGAGGAATTGTTTTTCTAACAGGAGTTATATATTTCATGCATGGATGATGATTATTTGCAAACATAAAAGCAAAACCTGTTTCTTCAAGCATTTTTGCAGTACTTTCTAAATCTAAATTTAGATTAATTCCTAAAACTTCAAGCATATCAGCACTTCCTGATTTACTTGTTACACTTCTATTTCCATGTTTGGCAACATAACATCCACAAGCACTAAGTAAAATAGAAACTGTACTTGAGATATTAAAACTATAACTTTTATCTCCACCAGTTCCCACAACATCAATAGCTTTTGCTCTTAAATCTTCATGAATTGGAAGTGCAATAAGATGATCTCTCATGGCACTAGCTGCACCTGCAATTTCAGCTGCTGTTTCGCCTCTCTCGTAAAGTTCAAGTAAATATTCTCTAACTTCTTCTTGTGATAATCTGTTTTCAAAAATATCATCAAATTTTAATTTAGCTGCATTAAACATTTAGTCGATCCTTTGTACATATTCTTCTATTTTTGATTTTGGAGTTGATTTAGTGTTTGGTATTTGTAATACTTTGAATTTGTCAGTTTTTTCTAAATACCTAATTTCGATTATATCTCCCACTTTAACCTCTTTTGCTTTTTTTACAGCTTGATCATTTATAAAAACAACCTTGTGTTCAAGCATATCCTCAGCTACTGCTCTTCGTTTAGTAATATTAACGGCATTTAAAAATTTATCTATTCTCATAGAATAAATTATAGCTAAAATTAATTAAAATCCTATTTTAAGTAGTTTTAGAAACAATAAAATATTCCTTAGCTTAAATTTGTTTATAGTAAAAATTCGTTAAAATAACACCCTTAAAAATAACGTAACCATAGGATAAATTTATGAGTAAAAAAGATGTTAAAAAAGTAGTTTTAGCTTATAGTGGTGGGCTTGATACTTCAATTATTTTAAAATGGCTTCAAGACGAATACAATGCTGAAGTTATCACTTTCACAGCTGATTTAGGTCAAGGTGAAGAAGTAGAACCTGCACGAACTAAAGCAATAGCTTGTGGGATTAAACCTGAAAATGTATTTATATTAGATATTAAAGAAGAGTTTGTAAAAGATTATGTTTTCCCTATGTTTAGAGCAAATGCTATTTATGAAGGTGAATATTTACTTGGAACTTCGATTGCTAGACCACTTATTGCAAAAAAATTAATTGATATTGCAAACCAAACAGGAGCTGATGCAGTTTCACACGGAGCAACAGGAAAAGGAAATGACCAAGTTAGATTTGAATTAGGTGCATTAGCATTAAGACCTGATATTAAAGTTATTGCTCCTTGGAGAGAGTGGGAATTAAATTCAAGAGAGAGTTTACTTGAATATGCAAGAAAAAATGGAATTGAAATTGCTCAAAAACATGTTGATGAAAATGGAAATCCAAAAGCAAGTCCTTATTCTATGGATGCAAATTTATTACATATCTCTTATGAGGGATTACACTTAGAAAATCCAGCAAATGAGCCAGAAGAATCTATGTGGTTATGGACAACAGCTCCTGAAAAAGCTCCAGATGTTGAAGAATATTTAACTTTAACATACAAAAATGGTGATCCAATTGCATTAAATGGTGTTGAAATGTCACCAGCAACATTACTTGCAAAACTAAACGAATATGGAAATAGAAACGGTATTGGAAGAGTTGATATTGTTGAAAATAGATATGTTGGTATGAAAGCAAGAGGTTGTTATGAAACTCCAGGTGGAACTATTTTATTAAAAGCTCACAGAGCAATTGAATCAATTACCCTTGATAGAGAAGCTGCTCACTTAAAAGATGAGTTAATGCCAAGATATGCTAAGTTAATTTACCAAGGATATTGGTTCTCTCCTGAAAGAGAAATGTTACAAGCTGCTATTGATGCAAGCCAAAAACATGTTGAAGGTAATGTAAAAATCAAACTTTACAAAGGTAATGTAACTGTTGTTGGAAGAGAATCTAAAAAATCTTTATACAACGATGCTTATTCAACTTTTGAAAAAGATGAAGTTTACAACCAAAAAGATGCAGAAGGATTTATTAGATTAAATGCTTTAAGATTTATCATCGCTGGTAAAAATCAAAATAGATAGTAATTTTTATGAAATTATTTTAAAAAAAGGTGGCTCTTTTTGGGGTCACCTTTTTTTATTGCTACTTTTTATTGTTATAATATTTTAATGAAATAAAGCTAAGGAGAAAAGCTGTGATTTTAAAATTTAAAGAGTTTTACCCAAATATTCACGCCAGTGCTTGGATTGCACCAAGTGCCGATTTAATAGGAAATATTGAAATTGGTGAGGATTCATCAGTTTGGTTTGGTTGTGTTATTAGATCTGATGTAAATGAAGTTAGAATTGGTAAAAATACAAATATTCAAGATTTATCATGTATTCATACAGATACAAATACAAAAACAATTATTGGAAATAATGTAACAATTGGACATAAAGTTATGCTTCATGGCTGTAAAATTGAAGATAATTGTCTAATTGGAATGAGTGCAACCATTCTTGATGATGCTGTTATTGGAGAAGGAAGTATTGTTGGAGCAAATTCACTTGTAACTTCTGGAAAAGTATTTCCACCAAGAAGTATGATTATGGGAAGTCCTGCTAAAGTTGTAAAAGAGTTAACACAAGAAGATGTTGATAAATTAATAGCTCATGCAGCTCATTATGTAGAATATAAAAATGATTATAGATAAAATAAAAAGAATAGGTTTTAAACCTATTCTTTTACAATTTAATTATCTTTTCTTTCAAATATGTTTATAAAAATCTTTAATATATTTTGATTCACCAAGAAAGACCAATAAATCGTCTTTTTTTACTTTATGAGAAGGATCAATCTCCATTCTCCAAATGCCCTCGGTTTTATACGATATAATTTTTAAATCTTTAAATTCTGCTTCAATTTCAGAGATTTTTTTATATATAAAATTTTCATTTGCAACTAGTTTTATCATTTTTATAGTATTACTAACATCTATTTCTTCAACTGTCATATTATCAATAAGTTTTTTTACCAACATTCTTCCTGCAATCTTTTCAGGATAAATAACTTTAAAAGCTCCTATTTTTGTGAGAATTTCTCCATGTGTAGAGTTTATAGCTTTTGCAATAATTCTTTTATTATTCAAATCTTTTAACGCCATAACAGTTAAAATACTAGCTTCTATATTTTCCCCAATACTTACAATTACTGTATCTAAATTATAAACACCTATCTCTTCTAAAGCTTGTTTATTTATACTATCCACAATATAAGCATCATCAATATATTCACTTATTTCTTGAACTCTTTTTTCATCATTATCAACTGCAATTACATTTACATCTAATCTTGATAAACTTTTAGCAATATAAAATCCAAATCTTCCTAAACCAATAACTGCAATCGTTTTCATATAACAATCCTTCCAACGGGGTATTTAAAATGTTTTGTTTTTGCTTTTCCAAATAATATTAATCCAAAAGCAAAAACACCTAATCTTCCAGCAATCATTAAAATAATCATGATACTTTTTCCAAAATCATCAAATTGTTGGGAGAAACTTAAAATATCACCATTTCCAGTTGAAACTCCAACTGTTCCAAATGCTGAAACTACTTCAAACAAAATTTTCAAAAAAGGTAAATTTTGTGTTTCAACTAATACTAAAGTAGTAAAAAGAACAAGAAAAGATGAAAAAATTATAATTGCCAATGCTTTATTTATAACTTTTTGTTCTATTGTTCTTTTAAAAATATTTGGTTCTTGATTACTTCCTTTTAAAATATAAATAACTGTAATTATCAAAATAGCAACAGTAGTAATTTTCATCCCTCCTGCTGTACCACCTTGTCCAGCACCTATCATCATAAATAATGTGGAAAAGAACAGTGAAGATTCTTTTAATGAAGCTAAATCAATGCTATTAAATCCACTTGTTCTAAAGTTTACTGATAAAAAGAAAGCATTTAATATTTTGTCATAAAAACTTAATTCTCCAAAAGTTTTTGGATTATTCCACTCTATTGATAAAAATAACAACATACCAGAAACTATTAAAATAATAGTTCCATAAATCATAATTCTTGTATGTATAGTAAATCTTTTTGAGAATTTCCTATTTTCATAAATTTCAATTAAAACAAAATATCCTAAACCTCCAAAAATTATTAAAAAACAGATTGTCAATAAAGAAAGAGAATCACTTTGATATGAGATTAAACTATCCGTAAAAAGTGAAAAACCAGCATTATTAAAAGCACTTATACTATGAAATATTCCGAACCAAAAAGCATCGATAAATTCATATTTATCAAGAAACTGAACAGTTAAAATAATTGCTCCAATAAATTCTATAAATAATACAAATAATAAAATTCTTTTTACAAAACTTATAACATGAAGATTTGGTAAATCTAAAGATTGTTTCATTGCCCTTTTTTCATCTATATTCAATTTTTGTTTAATAAATAAAAAAAAGATTATTACTAAAGTCATATACCCTATTCCACCCATTTGAATAAGAGCTAAAATAATAAATTCTCCAAAAAAAGTGAAGTTTTCTGAAGTACTTGTTACTATTAATCCAGTAACAGTGGTTGCACTAGCTGCTGTAAAAAGAGCGTCTATAAATTTTAATTCACCAATATGACAAATAGGTAATGATAAAATTATTGCTCCAATAAAAATAATTAAAATATAACCTAAAAATATTGATTTTACATATTTATGTTGCATAAAACTTCCTACTATTCTTGATTACAGCTAAATCTATAACCAATACCAGATTCAGTTTTTATATATTTTGGTCTTGTAGAATTTTCTTCAATCTTTTTTCTTAAAGTATTTACGTAAGTTCTTAAATATTGCATTTCATTTTGATAGCCTGTTCCCCAAACTTCTTGAAGTATTTGTTTATGTGTCAAAGTTTTATTTGTATGTAACATAAAATATTTTAGTAATTCGTATTCTATTGGAGTTAATTTTAGATTTTCACCTTTTAATAATATATTTCTTGAAGTAATATCAAGTTCTAATTCATTACAAACAAATTTACTATTAAGTTCCGTTTCATCACTAATTTTTCTTCTTAAATTTGCTCTAATTCTTGCTAATAATTCATTTACAGAAAAAGGTTTAGTAATATAATCATCAGCTCCTGCATCTAAAGCAGCAACTATCTCTTTTTCATCATGTCTTGCTGTTAAAACGATAATTGGAAGTTTTGAAATTTCTCTAATTTGTTTTATTAAATCCTTTCCATCTCCATCACTTAAACCTAAATCTACTATTAATAAATCAGGATTGTGGCTTAAAAACATCATTAATGCATTTTTTTTGCTTTCACTTGAAATATAATTAAATTCATACTCTTTAAAAGTAATTTCCAATAATTTTTTAACAGATAAATCATCTTCTATTATATGTATTAAATGTTGTTTCATAATAATTTTGCTCTCTTTACAATTGGTAATTCTATTTCTATCAAAATGCCATTATGTTCAGGAATTGCTTTAATATCGCCATTGTGAAGTTTAACAATACTTTTACAAATAGCTAAACCTATTCCACTTCCTGAAATGTCATTTGTATCTTCAAATCTATAAAACTTATCAAAAATATTTTTTATTTTCTTTTTATCAATATATTCTGTTTCATTAAAGATTTTAATTTTAATAAAATTGTTTAAATTTATTATTTCAAAATGAATTTTTGTTTGATTTTTTGAGTATTTAAATGCATTATCAAGTAAATTTATGATTAATTGGGTCAAAAGTGTATTATCACCCCAAAATAAACTAAGTTCATCAATTTTCATATCAAGTTTTTCATCATTTTGTATTTGAGAAAATTCATTTAAAGCAACACCTACAATATCTTCAAAATCACACCATTCTAATTTTAAATCAATATTTCCACTTGATAATCTTGCACTATCTAAAATATTAGTAATAAGTCTTTTCATTCTTAAAGATGCATAATTTATATCTTCATAAAGATTATATTTGCTTTTTTCATCAAGATTATCATTTGATAATATTAAATTTATACTTCCATGAATCGAAGAAAGTGGAGTTCTCAAATCGTGAGAAATAATATGTAATAAACTCTCTCTGAGTTCGTTTTGTTTTGTTTGTGTATTTAAATTTTTTGCTTGAATAGTAATAATCCAACCAACAATTCCAAATATAAAAAAACTCCAAACATAAAGTTCATTATGAACTGAAAAACTGTAAAGAGGAGGAATATATAAAAAATTTAAAAAAATTACACTTAATAAAGTCATAACCAAAGTAGCTTTAATATTTCCATGAATTGCCACAACAATAACTGGAATTATGTGTATCAACGTGATATTTATAATATCTAAAGAACCTCTAAAAATGTGACTAATAAATGTAATTATTAGTAATATTCCTAAAGCTTTTAATATATAGTTATATTGTTTGTATTTTATTAGAAAATTTTTCATATCAGGCTTTTGGTAATTTAATTAATAAAATTAGAGTTAATATGCCTAAAATAGTCAGCATAATAATGTTAGCAATGGACATCATACTCTCCTATGAGATATTTTGTCCATTATATTAGAAGTTTTGTAAAGACGGAATCAAAATTTTAGAAAAATAATCAAAATTTTATAAAGACCATTATTTGTTTTTACTATACTCTTCTTTTAATTTAGAATATAAATCATCAAAACTTACATCGTCCATTTTTTCTAATAAATCAACCATAACAACATTATCTTCATTTCCATTCCAAACTTTGATGTAATGTCCTTCTTTGTATCCATTATCTTGTCTAAATTGATTTAAACAGTTTTTACCAATATAAAGTTTTTGTAACCACATAAAAGATAATCCAGAAATTTTACAACATCTAAAGAATTGGTCAATAAATCTTTCAATTCCACTAAATGATGGCATATTTCCTGTATCAATTGCTAATGAAATATAAGATAATTTTTCAGCTTCTTTTACCATAAGATTTACATCTACATCTTGTAATGCTTCATAAATACAATGTGTATTTACAAGAGAAACAGCTTTTGGAACATTTGTTTCTTGTAAAATATATGACATTAAAAAGTGCCAAATATCCACAAGTTCCACATGAATATTATTCATATCTGGTTCAGAGTTTATATTTTTCCAATGTTTCCAAGGAGTCGATTCTATAAGTTCAGCAACTTCCATATGAATACATCTAAGCCAATTTATTTCTTTGCCAAATTTATTTACACCAAGTTCCCAGTTATTACCATTTGTTGAGTCATTTAGTTTTTTTTGTAATAAAAACATCTCTTCAAGTTTGTGGGGAAATGAAGAAACCTCTTCAAGTAATGAAGCAAGAGGTAAACACTCTTCAATTACATTATCTAAAGCAGAATTAGTTACTAATAACTCTTTTTCACCTTTTAATATGTGTAAAATCAATGAAACCAAATATGGAACTTCATTTTTTTCTTCCCAAGATAAAACATCATCTGATGTAACACCAGCATATTGCATAAAATCTTCAATAGTTCCAAAACCTAATGACTTAATATTTTCTTTAAAATCTTTATATAACAACTCTAACTCCTATTTTAATGGTAATTTTATTACGAATTTTGTTCCAAAATCTGTATTATATACATTTATTTTTCCACCACTATGTTCTTCGATAATAGTTTTACTCATATATAATCCTAATCCTGTTCCATTTTTATTATTTTTAGTTGAAAAATATGGGTCAAATATTTTACCAATAACTGTATCTTTTATTCCACCAGCATTATCTTCAAACTCAATAAATAAACTACTATTTTTTTCATAAGTACTAATATTTATAAGCCTATTTTGAATATTTTTTTCAATCATTGCATCAGAAGAATTTTTTGCCAAATTTATAAAAACTTGAACTATTTCATTTAAATATATTTCTAAACTAGAATCTGAACTATTTTGATAGTTTATTTTAATAGAATTTAGTTTAAATGAATATGCTAAAAAATCCATAGATTTTTCAATAACATTTTTTATATACACTTTTTCTTTTTTCTTATTTGGTTTAAAATAATCCCTAAAATCATCTATTGTTTTTGACATGTAATCAAGTTGAGAACTAACTTGAGAAACTACATCTTCTAGTAATTCATCTGAAATTTGTCCATCAACCATTTTTATTAAAGGTAACTTTTGAATCAAAATAGAAACAGCTTGTAAAGGTTGTCTCCATTGATGAGCAATCATACTTATCATTTCACCCATAGCTGCTGATTTTGATTGTTCTACTAATAAATTTTGTTGATTCTTTAACTCAATTTGAGAACTTATATTTTCACCTATTGCATCATAACTTATAATATTCCCAATATTGTCAAAATTTGGATGAATTGTAGTTCTCACCCAATAAACTTCACCATTTTTTTTACAGTTTTGAATTTCACCTTGCCACATATTTCCAGATTTTATAGTTTCCCATAGATTCTCAAAAACTTTTTTTGGCATATCTGGATGTCTTAAAATATTATGTGTTTTTCCAATTAACTCAAAAGACTCAAAACCTGATATTCTACAAAATGCACTTGATACACTTATCATAATACCGTTTATATCGGTTCTCGACATAATTACATATTTATCAACTATATCAATAGATTTATTTAAAGCACTCTCTATTTGAGCTATTGATTTTGAATAAATATCTAAAATACCAGAAAAAATCTCTTCAAAATAAAAAACTATTTTTTCTATTAATTCAACAGATTGAATATTTAATTTAAAAGCAAAATCAATCAAAGCATTTTTAAAAGAAGAACACAATAAAAAAAGTTCACTTGATTTAATATTTTGTTTTTTTAAATACTTAATAAAATCCATAATAACAACAGAATTTTCAACTTTTTCTTGATTTCTTACAACTTGAATGTAGTGTTCAATAACACCAAAAGCATATCTTTTAATAAATAAATCTTTATCAATTGAATAATCATTTATTATTTTCATAACAGCAGGTGAACTTATCCAAGTTCTAATAATTGATATTTTATCTTTTTCTATTTTTTCTATAAAATTATCTATTTGCATAGTTCCTACTGTTTTTTATTTTTTTCTTCAAAAAAATTACAAGCTTGTCCACTTGAATTTTTTACTACGATTGAGGGAAGATATTTTGACTTAAACCCATAAGATTTACAACCATGAGGCTGACTGGCCTCCCAGGTAACAAAATAATAAATACATTTTTGACAAGCTATTCTTTTTTCCATTTAAACTATCTTATATTTCAACTTTACTTTGTATCGCTTTTGAAAGAGATAAAATATCTACATTTTCTAAACTAACTCCCGTTGGGACACCTTGAGCAATTTTTGTAAACTTTATGTTGTGATTTTTTAATTTATCTTCAATAAATAAAATAAATGCATCATTTGCAATAGATGGAGTTATTGCAAATAAAATATTTTCAACTTCATTATCATTTATAAATTTATGTAAAGAATCTAATACCTCTTGGTCTAACTCTTCAATTACAAAATATTTTCCATCAAATTGCCTTGAATCCTCAATAACAAAAATATCTTTTGCACTTTGAACAATACACAATTTTGTGTTATCCCTTGACTCATCCAAACAAACTTCACAAATTTCATGTTCACTCATAGAACCGCAACGAACGCATTTAGTGATGTTTTTTAGGGCATTTTCAATACTATGGGCGATTTTAATCCCACAATAATTGTCATTCATAACAATATGATATGCAAGTCTAAGAGCTGATTTTTTACCAATAGTAGGCAAAGATTCAAAAGCTTCAACAAGTTCGTAAAATTTTTCTAGTCCTTTATTCATAGGCGGATTATATCTAAGATTTTTTATAAATTATATAAAACCATAATAGTTGTAAATTCAATAAAAATTTATCAACTTTTAGATAAAATCGCGACTTGCATTAATTTAAATATTTTTTAAGGAGATAGAAATTGACTGAAATAGATTATTATGAACTACTAGAAGTTAGTAAAGGTTCAGATAAAAGTACAATTAAAAAAGCTTATAGACAAATGGCTATGAAATATCATCCTGATAAAAATCCAGGTGATAACGAAGCTGAAGAAAGATTCAAAGCTATAAACGAAGCTTATCAAGTATTAAGTGATGAAGAAAAAAGAGCTATTTATGATAGACATGGAAAAGCAGGACTTGAAGGTCATGGACAAAGAGGTGGTTTCTCTGGTGGTTTTGATGACTTAAGTTCTGTTTTTGAAGAGATGTTTGGAAGTGCTTTTGGTGGAAGTTCACGAGGAAGAAAACAAAGAAAAACTTACAACTATAATCTTGATGTTACAGTTGAAGTTAAACTTGAATTTAATGAAGCTGTTTTTGGTTGCAAAAAAGAGATAAATTATAAATACAAAACAGCTTGTAAATCTTGTTCTGGAACGGGTGCAAAAGATGGGAAACTAGCAACTTGTAATACTTGTAACGGACACGGTCAAGTTCATGCAAGACAAGGATTTATGACTTTTGCTCAAACTTGTCCAAAATGTGGTGGAACTGGTCAAGCAGCGGCAGCTTCTTGTAAATCATGTGGTGGAACAGGATACGATGAAGTAAAAGAGAA
This sequence comes from Arcobacter suis CECT 7833, assembly GCF_003544815.1. Taxonomy (NCBI): domain Bacteria; kingdom Pseudomonadati; phylum Campylobacterota; class Epsilonproteobacteria; order Campylobacterales; family Arcobacteraceae; genus Arcobacter; species Arcobacter suis. The sequence continues at coordinate 1,420,514 of NZ_CP032100.1, forward strand.
TTTCAAAGTTGATATTCCAGAAGGTGTAAATGATGGAATGAGAATCAGAGTTTCTCATAAAGGAAATATTGCACCTGATGGCTCAAGGGGAGATTTATATTTACAAGTTAAAGTAAAAGAAGATTCACATTTTGTAAGACATGATGATGATATTTATTATGAAGCTCCAATATTCTTTACACAAATTGCACTTGGTGGTAAAATTACTGTTCCCACTTTAAGAGGTGAGATTGAACTTGAAATTCCAAAAGGCGCAAAAGATAAACAACAATTTACTTTTAAAGGTGAAGGTGTAAAATCTGTTCAAGGTTATGGAAAAGGTAATTTAGTTGTTCAAATCAAAATTGAATATCCAAAAGAACTAAACAGCGAACAAATCGAATTATTAGAAAAACTTCAAGAAAGTTTTGGAATAGAAAGTAAACCTCACGAATCAAGTTTTGAATCAATGTTTGATAAAGTTAAAAAGTGGTTTGCATAAAAAATCAAAATTAAGAAAAAAGGAAATAAATGAATAAATCATATTTAGAATCAATGCCAGATATTAATGGATTTTTTGGAAAATTTGGAGGTTCATTTATTCCCCCTATTTTGGAAAAACCTTTTGCTGACATTACAAAAGCTTATGCTGAATTAAAAAACTCTCCTGAATTTATAAAAGAATTAAAATATGTTAGAAAACATTATCAAGGTCGACCTACTCCTATTTCTTATGCAAAAAATCTTACAGAATTTTGTGGTGGAGCAAAAATCTATCTAAAAAGAGAAGATTTAAATCATACTGGTGCGCATAAATTAAACCACTGTATGGCTGAAGTTATTCTTGCTAAATATCTTGGAAAGAAAAAAGTAATCGCAGAAACAGGAGCTGGACAACATGGAGTTGCACTAGCAACAGCTGCTGCATATTTTGGATTGGAATGTGAAATTCACATGGGTGAAGTTGATATTGCGAAAGAACATCCAAATGTTGTAAGAATGAAAATACTTGGAGCTAAAGTAGTTCCAGCAACTCATGGTTTAAAAACTTTAAAAGAAGCTGTTGATTCAGCTTTTGAAGCATATTTAGCTGACACTGAAAACTCAATTTATTGTATTGGTTCTGTGGTTGGTCCGCATCCATTTCCTATGATGGTGAGAGATTTTCAAAGTATAATTGGATTTGAATCAAGGGAACAATTTTTTGAACATGAACCAAATCTACCTGATAATGTAGTTGCTTGTGTTGGTGGAGGAAGTAATGCTATGGGAATTTTTGCTGGTTTCATTGATGAAAAGCAAGTAAATCTTTATGGTGTTGAACCAATGGGAAAAGGTGAAAAAATCGGTGAACATAGTGCCACTTTGACTTATGGACAAGAGGGAATTATGCATGGATTTAACTCTATTATGTTAAAAGATGAAGAAGGAAATCCAGCACCTGTTTATTCTATTGGAAGTGGAATTGATTATCCAGGAATTGGTCCAGAACATGCTTATTTAAAAGAGTCAGGAAGAAGCAAAGTTGGACTTTGTGATGATGATGAAGCGGTTGATGCTTTTTATAAGTTATCACAACTAGAAGGAATTATTCCAGCACTTGAATCAGCTCATGCTGTTGGATTTGCGATGAAACTTGCATCTACACTTCCAAAAGATAAAACTATTTTAGTAAGTCTTAGTGGTCGCGGAGATAAAGATATTGATTTTGTGATAGAAAACTATCCCATTCCAAATAGTAAATTTTAAAGGAAAAATATGAAACTTGAATATGCAGGATTAAAACCAGTTATAACTGAACATGGAATATCTTTTAAAGAAGGAAAAGACGATAAGTTTTCTTATTTTCCTTTTGTTTTTGAAGTTTTAAATGCTCTAGATAATAACTATGAAAGTATTAAAACTCACTCTCATCAAATTAAAATAGAAAATTTTAATTTTTCTCAAACAATAAATAAACTTTTGGCAATTAATCCAAATATTCAAGTTTCTATAGATAAAGAAATAGAAAATTATTTAATTCATTTAGAAAATGAAGAAAATGAGATAAAAAGTAGAACAAATTTATCAGATATTGAAAAAGAAATATATCTTACAAATTTAAAACTAATGAGAGATTATAAAATTCAAAGAGCAACAAATAAAATATTTTATTTTAATTGTATTGAAGCAATAGTTGAAATAATTAAAAAAAATAAAATAAAAAAAATTGATACAATCTTTAATGAAAAATTTTGGCATATTTTAAAAACTATTCAAAATAGACTTTTACACTACAAATTAACTTCAACTTTAAAAACAGATGAAAATAATGGTGTTTTAAAAATCAGTTTATCAATGAATATTTTTTAAAACTGTTTTATCATAGTTTTATTTATATCTTCAAGTTCTTGGTATTTATAAACTAACTCTTGATATTTTAGATTATAGTCATTATATAAAAATGAATAATCGTTTTTTTCATCTTTATATTTATCATAACCTCTTTTTGAGGTATTTGATAAAGCACTTATAAAATTAAAAGAATTAACTTTTGTTAAAATCTCATCTAGTCTATCTTGAGATATTACATCTGTTGAATTAGCATTTGGATTATTTACTTTTTGAGTTATAGATTCATGGAGTAAATCAGCTAAACTATTATTACTTGAAGATAAAAAAATGTTTTTATCTTCATAACTACTACTTAAATATGAAAATCCCACATTAAAAGGTTCTCCTAAAACTGTATTAAACAAAGCTTTTGATAGATAATCATCACTTGAAAAAAGCGTTGCAAGTCTAAGATTTTTTGCCATACTTTTATCATCTTCATTTACAAATAAAGTATCAATCTCTTCTAATGTTATTCCTTTTATATTTTCATAACTTAAAGAGTTTGTTTTTGTTGATGGAGTTGTGTTTGTAGTTGAATTATTAACCAAAGTAGTTAAAAATGAATTTGAGTTTGTTGTAGTATTTGAATTATTAGAAGCCGAAATTTGCGCTATTATTGAATCTATATTTGAAGTTATCATTAGTTACAATCCTCTTTTTTTGATAAAAACTTTAGTTCATTACAAGAAAATCCTGCTTCTTTTCTAGCAATAAAGTTTAAATCCATTTTTCTTTTTGTACTTCCAGGAAATACTTCTTCTATTATTTTTAAATATGTAGATTCTGGTTCTAAGTTTAATCTATCACATTCATACTTAAACCAAAAATCACCTTTTTTTACATGATCAACTTCTTCATCTAAAATAATTTTTAAAGCTTTTAAAAATTTATTATTAAATTCATCCCTATTTGAGTTTAATTTTTCCATAATTTTTGGATTCTGATCAAGTCCATTTGCTTCAAGATATCGTGGAACTGCTGCCATTCTTCGTAAAAAATCTGGTGTTTGCTCCATTGCTTCAAAAAGATTTTTATGAACAGGGAAATCTCCATAAACTCCTTCTAGTTCAGTTAATAACTCTTCAAGCATTAAAAAATGTCTTATTTCATCATTTGCCACTTCAAGCCAATCTTCATAATATTTTTTTGGCATATCTTTAAATCTAAGTGCAGCATCTAAAGCCAAATCAATAGCTGAATATTCTATATGCAAAATAGTATGAACAAGATATTTTTTTCCTTCAATAGATTTGAAATTTTTTATTACTGGAAGTGCGGTTGGTTTAATTATTTCTAAAAAAGTATAGTACGAAGGTTTATCAAAAGTATAAGGTATATAAGATTCTTTCATAATATATTTATCATTTAAAAAATTATTATAAAAAACTTTGAACTTTTCAATTTTATCTTTTGGAACACTTGTATGTAAAATATCCTCTAATACTGAAAAATAATCCATAAATAACCTCTTTTTTGATATAATTTAATGAATTTTAGCAAAGTAAGGTTAAAAATGGATATAAAAGTTCAACCAATGGGTGATTATCAAACAAATTGTTATATTGTTACAATAAATGATAAAGATTTAATTATAGACCCAGGTGTAAATGCATTTTCATGGATAAAAAGAAATGTAAAAAATCCTATTGCTATTTTAAATACCCATGGACATTTTGATCATGTTTGGTCAAATCAAGAGGTAAAAGATAACTATAAAATAAAATTATTTATTCCCAAAGATGATGAATTTATGTTAACACTTGATCCTTATGGTTTTGGAATGCCACCATCTTATGCAGATATTTTAGTAAATCCTGATGAAGAAATAGAAATTGAAGGAATAAAAATAAAGTTCCATCATTTTCCAGGGCATACTCCTGGATGTAGTGCTATTCAAATTAATAAACATTTATTTACAGGTGACTTTATTTTTAAAGGTACTATTGGTAGATTTGATTTTCCTAATTCAAATGCTACACTAATGAAACGAAGTTTAAATAAAATATTACAATGGAATGAAGATTTTCATATTTATCCTGGGCATGGCGATAAAACAACCTTAAAAAGTGAGATACAAACACTAAAACAATGGGAAAAACATATTTAAATAAAGGCTTTAGTTCATGAATTTTTCTTGTGAGACGATTATTAATGAGAATGAAAAATTAAAATTAACAGATTTAGAAAAAAGTTGTTTAAATATATTTGATTATTTAAAATTACATCATCATATCAATTTTTTACAAATTGATATAAAAAAAAATGACCATATTCAAAATCTTTTTTTATATACAAATAAAAACGAAGATTATTTGGTTAATACTTTAGAATTCCAACAAAATTGTGATACGACAATTATTTTTCATTTTTTATCAAAAGATGAAGAAGATTATGAATCAGTTAAAAATCATTTAGATTCAATCCAAATGTCATTATTAATATTTTCTCAATCTTTATTTAATAAATATATGGAAAGAACTTTAAATGAAATGTCTTTAGTTGATCATTTAACAGGTTCTTATAATAGATGTTATTTAGATAATTATGCTGCTAATTTATTAAGTCTTTCAAATAGAGAACAAAAAAAGATCGCTTTTGTAAAAGTGGGAATTGATCAATTTAAAGCAGTAATTGATGAATTTGATTATGAAGTTGGGGATAAAGTTTTAAAAGCACTTGCACAAACTTTAAAAGAAAGCGTGAGAGAATCAGATTTAGTTATTAAAATTTCCAATGATGAATTTTTGGTTATTTTATTAAATATAATTAATGAAAACAATGCTATACTAATATCTCAAAAACTTATTAATAATTTTAGTAAACAAGAAGTTATTATAAATGAAAAAACAAAACAAACACTAATGAAAACTATTTGTAGTGGAGTTTCGATATATCCAGACAATGCTACAACTATAGATGAAATTATAAAAAAATCTGATATTGCTTTATATGAAGCTAGAAATAGAGGAAGAAGTCAAGTTTTTATGTTTAGTGAAGAAGATACAAATAAAATAGATTTCTTTTAGGTGTTTATATGAAAAATAAGATTTTAGAGTTAATTAAATCATCAGCTACAAAGGAAGAAGATTATAAAGCTTTAGTAAGTATTTTTAATCTTCATGAACAATTACAATATGCTACAAATATTAAGCAAATGGCAGAAGATATATTCTCTTGGTTAAATAAAGAATTTAATATAGATAATCTTACTTTTTCATTATTTGATGTAAATAAAAACTATAAAGAAAAAATTTTAGTAAAAGGCGAAGAATTTTATTTAGATGATGAATTATCTTACTTTTTTATTATAAATACTCATACAAGTTTAAATGCTACTGTTTCATTCAGCACTACTTCAAAAGTACACTTTAAAGTTCTTGAGGCAAAATACAGCACTATAGAAGCAGCATTTTTTCAAGTTTCTCCAATAATTCAAAGTGGTATTCTAAAAAAGAATTTTATAGAATCTTCATCTTTAGATTCTGTTACAAATGTATACAATAGAAATTATCTAATCGAAAATTTAAATACACATTTAAGACTTTCAAATAATACTCAAAATGAAATCTATTTTTTAATGATAGGAATAGACCATTTCAAAGCCGTAATTGACGAATTTGATTATGATATTGCGGACAAAGTTTTGATTGAACTTGCAAAAATAATCCACTCAAATATAAATGAATTTGATATGGTTGGAAGATTAAATGGAGATGAGTTTTTAGTTTCAATTTTAAATAATGCAAGTGAATATCAAGCAGAAGAAGTTGCAAAAAAAATTATTTCTGATTTTGCTGAAGTTAGCATTTTAGTCAACGAAGAAAAAAAACATTCATTGAAAAAAACTATTTGTATTGGATTTGAAGTTTATAGATTATATGAAGATACTACAATAACAGACTGTATTAAAAATGCTGATATTGCACTTTATGAAGCAAAAAATAAAGGACGAAGTCAACTATTTAAATTTAGTGATTTAAGTGTGGAAGATACTATTGATTTATTTTAATCAATAGTATCTTTTTTTATAAAACTTTTCTAGCTTTTACATAAACTCTTTTGGGAGCGGGATAACCTTCCACTGTTTTAGTTTTATCATTTTCATCTAAAAAATCTTCCAAACTTTGATCGAAAGACCATTCCGTTTTTCTTTGTTCTTCTGATGTTGTTACAGTTGTTGCCAGAACTTCAATATCTTCAAACCCTGCTCTTTCAAGCCAATTTTTCAAAGCTGGAATTGTTGGTATAAAATAAATATTTGGAATTTTTGAATATCTTTTATTTGGAGTTAAACATAACTCTTCATCCCCATCAATCATAAAAGTATCTATTAAAATCTCACCTTTAGAATTTAATCCACGAGCAAGTGATTTTAAAGTTCCAACTGGATCTGGTCTGTGGTATAAAACACCTAACATAAAAATAAAATCAAATTTATGATTATAATATTCTAAATGTTCAACACCCAACATTTCATAAACAATATCTGATTTTACAAAATGATTTATAAATTCAAATTGATGTAAAGTAAGTGGTGAAGGATCAAATCCAATTAATTTTTTTGGTTTATCTTCCAGCATTCTAAACATATAATAACCATTATTGCACCCAATATCTGCAACTATCTTATCTTTTAAATTAAAATGTGGTCTTATTAAATTATATTTAATATTACTTTGCCACTCACTATCTATTTCTAAATCAAAGATTTTAAAAGGACCTTTTCTCCAAGGTATTAATGATTTTGCTGTTTGTAAAATAATCTCTTGTTCTTCTGAAGTCAGATTTTCTTTAATACCAACACTAAACCAATCTCCATAATCTATATCTAAATTATTTTTTTCTATTTTACAGGCTTTTTGGAGCTGTAAATACCAAGGTTCAACATTTTTCCAAGTTCTGCATTCGCTTTTTTTATTTTGTAATATTTCTAAATTCATGTTGCAATTATAGATATTTAAGTTAAAATTCCATCTTAAATTAAATGTAATTGACAAAAAAACGCCAATTCATTAACTAGGGATTAACTTCTTATGAATATAATTCCTAAAATAAAAAATTAAAGGATATTTTTTGAATCTTTCAAATGTCTTATTCTCTTTTAGGACTACATTAATCTTACTTGCAATTTTAGCAATTGGAGCTGGATATGCTACTTTCATAGAAAATGATTTTGGTACATCTACAGCTAGAGTTTTGGTTTATAATAATCTATGGTATGAAACAATACTTGTACTTACTACAATAAATTTAACAGGGATTATTTTCAAATATAAAATGTGGAAAAGTAAAGCTAGATTTATTTTTCATACTTCATTTGTTGTTATTTTAATAGGTGCAGGAGTAACACGATATGTTGGTTATGAAGGTATTATGCAAATACCAGAAGGTCAAACTGAAAATAGAATGTTATCTTTAGAACCATATTTACAAGTTACAATAAAAGATGGTGATAAAGTTTATTATCAAGAGTATCAAAAAGAGTTTACATCTTTATTTAAAGATATAAATAACTTTTCACATGAAATAATTTTTGGTGATAAAAAACTTAATATAAATTATAAAGATTTCTTATTTGCTAAAAAAGAGACTGCCAAAATGGGTTTATTAACAGTTGAAGCTACAATAAATGGAAAATCTCAAGATATAAAACTTCCAGGACTTAGAGGTCAAAAAGGACTTGCAAGAGAACTTACTTTTGATGATATTTCTGTTATGTTAGAGTATGGTTCAAAAGTTGTGGAACTTCCTTTTTCTATTAAACTAAATGATTTCCAACTTGATAGATATCCAGGAAGTATGTCTCCTTCATCTTATGCATCTGAAGTAACAGTAATAAAAGAAGATGGAAAAACTTATGATTATAGAATTTTTATGAATAGAACAATGCACGAAGGAAACTTCTTATTTTTCCAAAGTTCATATTTCCCTGATGAATCTGGAACTGTGTTATCTGTAAATAACGACCCAGGAAAATGGCCAACATATTTAGGATATTTTTTATTAACTTTAGGTTTATTACTAAATTTCTTCGATAAAAAATCAAGATTTTGGAAATTAACTAAATATGTTAGTTCAAGAAACTTAGCTTCAATCGCTATTGCCTGTACATTTTTATTTTCTACAAATTCACTTATGGCAAATGAAGAACCTGCAAATGCTTCTAATATAAATGAATCAACTCAAACTAATCAAATATTAGAGTATTTAAATGGATTCAAAAATGATTCAAAAGTTACATCAGAAAATTTTGCAAAACTAGTAACTCAAAGTACTGGTGGAAGAATGAAACCACTATCTTCACTTAATATGGAAATTATTCAAAAATTAAGTGGAAAAGCTACTTTATTTGGAATGAATTCAGACCAATTAGTTTTAGGAATGTTAACAAGACCTGATATTTGGAGTGATTTAAAAGTAATAAAAATTAAAACTCCAAAATTAAAAAAATTCTTAGGTATTGATGAAAATGAAAAATATATTGCATTTTCAGAAGTATTTAAAGATGGAAAATATTTACTTTCAGGTGAAGCAGAAGCAGCTTTACAAGTAAAACCTATGGATAGAGGAACTTATGAAAAAGATATTATCCAATTAGATGAAAGATTAAATATCATTTATTCTGTATTTAATGGAAGTTTATTTAACATCTTCCCTAGAGTTCAAGATGGTGTAGATTATCAAGATAATAACAAATGGTATAATCCACTTGATGCAATGCAAAACTTCAAAGATCAAAATCAATTAGCAGTTGAAACAATGACAAGAGGATTTATAAACTCTATTGTGGATAATGACTGGCAAGAAGCTAATAAGTTTTTATCAATGATGACTATTTATCAACAAAAAGCAGGTAGTAGCGTTATTCCATCTGAAAGTAAAATAAATAATGAAATTATATTTAATAAATTAGATATTTTCTTCAAAGTTACATTAGCTTATATGTTATTGGGAATTGTTATGCTAATTGTTGCATTTTTTGTGGTATTTAACCCAAAAATTCAACCTAAAAAAACAACAACAATATTTTTTGCTATCTTAGCTATATTATTTGCTGTTCATACATTTGGAATGGGATTTAGATGGATTATTTCGGGTCATGCTCCTTGGTCTGATACTTATGAATCTTTATTATATATTTCATGGTCTGCTGTATTTGCAGGTGTAATTTTCTTTAGAAAATCATTACTTGCTTTAAGTGCTGCTGTTATTGTTGCGAGTATTTTTATGTTTACTGCTCATTTAACAGGAATTGACCCTCAAATTACAAATTTAGTTCCAGTACTTAAATCTTATTGGTTAACAATCCATGTTTCGATTTTAACAGCATCTTATGGATTCTTTGGACTTGCAGCAATATTAGGATTTATGACTTTAATTATGTTTATTTTTAGAACAAATAGACCTCATATTGATGAAACAATCAAAACTGTAACTGCAATAAATGAAATTGCTTTAATTATTGGACTTGCAGCAATTACAATTGGAAATTTCCTTGGTGGAGTTTGGGCAAATGAATCATGGGGAAGATATTGGGGATGGGATCCAAAAGAAACTTGGGCTTATGTTTCAATCGTAGTTTACGTAATAGTTGTACACTTAAGATTTGTAAAACCATTATCTACACCATTTGCTTTTGCAACAGCTTCATTATTAGCTTTTGCTTCAATCTTAATGACATATTTTGGAGTAAACTTCTACCTATCAGGAATGCACTCTTATGCAACAGGTGATCCTGTTCCGATTCCTACATGGGTTTATTATGTACTAACGATTGTTATTGTAACAATTGCACTAGCATTTAGAAATAGAAATCTAAAAGAAACTTTATAAAACTTTGAGGAACTAAGATACTTAGTTCCTCTTCTTCATTTTTACTTAAAAACTTATATTTGCTATAATACAAAAAATCAAAGGAATTTTATGAGTAATAATATAATAGAAATTTTTAAAACAATAACAGCAATACCAAGATGTTCAGGAACTCACGAACCATTTATAAACTATATGCAAAATCTATCAAAAGAACTTGGATATTTATGTTTAAACGATGAATTTAATAATATTTTATGTAAAAAAAAGAACTCAACTGCAAAATTAGCTTTTCAATCACACTATGATATTGTTTGTTTAAGTGATAATTGTGTTCCTCAAATAATTCAAAATGGCGATATTTTAACAGCTCTTGATTCAACACTTGGAAGTGATAATGGAATGGGTTGTGCTTACATGATAGCTTTGATGACTGAAGGATATGATGGAGAATTTTTATTTACAAGTGATGAAGAGATAGGATTAATCGGAGCAAATAATTTAGTATTGCCATTAAATGCTTCTTATATGTTAAATCTTGATAGTGAAGAAGAAGGTGAAATTTGTATCGGTTGTGCTGGTGGAGTTGATATTTTTGGAACAAATTCAAATAAAAAAATAGTTCCAAATACAGATAATCTTGATTTATATGAAATAACAATAGGAAAACTTCAAGGTGGACACAGTGGTGTTGATATTGATAAAAACATTCCAAATGGGATAAAACTAATTGTAAAAACAATAAAAGAGTGCAATGGAAAACTTTTAGATATAAATGGAGGTGAGAGAATCAACTCAATTCCAGTAAATGTAAAAGCAATAATTGCAAGTTCAACCCACCCTATTTCTAGTCATGAAAATATGATAATAAATAAAATAGATACAAAATCTGAACACTTAAATATCTACGATGATAAAATTATAGATTTTATCTATGATTTCCAAAATGGTGTAAGAGCTATGAATGAAGAATTAAATGTAGTTCAAACTTCAATAAATCTAGCAATCATAAAAACAGGGATTGACGGAATAACAATAGAATTAAGCGGTAGGTCAATGGATAATGATGATTTGAAAAATCTAAAAAATGAAACAATAGAAATGCTAAAAAACTATAATTTCGAAGTTACAACAAATGGAAAATATCCAGCATGGAAACCAGACATAAATGAATTCACTTCAAAAGTTTTAGAAACCTATAAAGAATTTAATCCAAAAGCCTCACTAGAAGCCATCCACGCAGGACTTGAATGTGCAATATTTAAAGACAAATATCAACACATAAAAGTGGCTTCAATAGGACCAACTATAAATTTCCCTCACTCAAAAAAAGAACAAGTTTCTATAAAATCTGTGGAAAATGTATATAAAATAGTTAAGAAAATAGCTTTAGAAATGAAATAAAAGAGAGTTTTATCTCTCTTTTGCTCTTTGAATATCATAATTTATAAAAGTATTAATTTAGAGGAAATATTGTAAATTTATTTTTTATTCTCAGATAAATAATTATCCAATGTTGAAGAAGTACTTCTTTCCAATATTTTTTTATTATCTGATAAAGCCTTAATAAATTCTGATACTGAGGTATTACCAAATATTAAGGAATTAGTCAATTCTGATATTGAAGTATTCTCTAGCGTTAAAGTCTTATCCAATGCAAAAGAATTAGCAAATCCTAAAGCATTACCAAATATAGAAGTATTATTTAATCCTGAAATATTACCTAATAGTAAAGTATTTTCTAATGATAAAGATTCTAAGACATTTTTAAGTCCTATCTTATCAATATTAGTATCTTTTATCTTATCAATTCCATCAAATGCTTCTTTTAATTTTTCATTAACTTCTTTATATAATCTTTCTACTTCTTTTAAATCAGTATTATTAAAATTTTTATTATGAGCAATATTATTTCTATAAATATATAATTTTTCCCATCTAGTCTTCAAATAATCATTTTCGCATTTTATATTTTCATTAAAATATTTTTCCCAATTTGATTCTTGAACAAACTCTTGTAATATTGTTAAATCTATTACTTTTTTTTCATTAATTAATTTTTGTAATTCTGTTGGATTCCTTTTACTATACTTTGTAAATAAGAAAGCACCTAATTCATCAAAATCCAATCTTTTTAATTTATCTTCTTTATCTCTAACTTCTTTATTTTTTATAGCTATTTCTATTTCTTTGGGTGCTGTTTCTTCTATCCAATTAATTCCAACCTTTGTAATAAGGAAATATTTAATAAATTTTCTCATATGATTTTCTAATTTATTTATTAATACATATGCTTGTTTAGAATAGTAAAGAGGTAAATCATTTCTAAGAATTTCTAGATCAAAATTATGAATATTAAAAATTTTTCTTAATTCTTTTAAAAATTTAATATAATTTTCTAATTTTTCTTCGTTTTCACATATTACTTTAAAATGAAAATATCTTTCTACTTTTTCTTCAATTAGATTTATTTTTAAAGTATATCTATATTCAATTTCATTAAATAATAATTTATTTTCCTTAGCTTTAATATTTTCTTTTTCTAAAATTTTTAAGAAACTTTTATCATCATCACATAGATTATATAATACAGATTGTTTTTCTTTATTAATCAGTAATAAACATTCATATTTGAAATCCATTAATTACTCCTTTAAATTTTCAGTAGTACTAGAGAAACATGTTTTAGATTTATTCTATGTTGTTTTTCGCTCTTTGAATATCATAAGAATATTTGAAAACCATGTAATCAAACATCTTAGCTTCTTGATTTTTTTGAAAGAAAAAATACATCTCCACAAGTCTATAACCCATTCTAAAAAATGCGGTAAAGGGAACTAAATAACTAATAATTGTTGAATAAATTCTATTTGGATAATACTTTTCCAACTCATCTTTTAGCTCTTTTAAAACTAAACTCTCTTCATATAATCTACTTTTATCTTGTGTTGAAATCGCTCTAACTGCAATTAAAAGATTAACTACAAACATTAAAGCATTTAAATTCCAACCAGTGATACAAATATCTAAATAACTCATCTAAACTCTTTGTTTTTAATATTAAGGTTTCGATTATAACTTATTTATCTTTTATACTAAATCTATTAAGTATAATCACGATTAAAAACTTCTAATAATGAGAAAAAATGACTAAAAATGAATATGATTTAAATATAGAAAAATTAATATCTTGGGCAAAAGCATATTATGTTTATGATAATCCAATTGCAAGTGATGAAGAATATGATAAATTAGCAAGGGTTTGTTTAGCTTTTGAGCAACAATATCCAGAACTTTCTCATCCAAATTCACCAAATAAAAGAATTGGTGGATTTGTACTCGATGGTTTTGAAAAAGCTTCACATTTATCTCGTATGTGGTCGCAAGAAGATGTTTTTAATACTACTGAACTTGAAGATTGGATAAAAAGAGCTCACAAAGTAAATACAAATTTAGAGTTTTTTTGCCAACCAAAATTTGATGGAGCATCTTTAAATCTTATTTATGAAAATGGAGTTTTAAAACAAGCAATCACAAGAGGTGATGGAAGTATTGGAGAAGATGTTACAAATAATGTTAAAACTATCCACTCTATTCCACTACAAATAAAAGAGAAATCTTTACTCGAAATACGAGGTGAAATCGTAATCAAAAAAGCTGATTTTGAAAAAATAAATGAAGAAAGAATAAAAAACAACGAACAAGTTTTTGCAAATCCAAGAAATGCAGCAGCGGGAAGTCTGCGACAACTTGACCCAAATATCACAGCAAAAAGAAAACTATTTTTTAATGTTTGGGGAGTTGGACTTAACTCTTTAGAATTCAAAGAATATTCAAATATGATGGATTATATCTACTCTTTAGGTTTTGTAAAACCACCAATGCAAACTATAACTTCAAGTGTTGAGGGAATTGAAGATTTATACCATGAAATCATAAAAGTAAGAGATGAAATCGAAATGATGCTTGATGGAATGGTTGTAAAAATCAACGACATCGAAACTCAAGATGAGTTGGCTTACACAGTAAAATTTCCAAGATGGTCATGTGCTTATAAATTTCCAGCTTTAGAAAAAACTACAAAAATCAAAGATATTATTTTACAAGTAGGAAGAACAGGAGTTATAACTCCTGTTGCTGTTGTTGAACCAACTGATATTGAGGGAGTTGTAGTAGAACGTGCTAGTTTACACAACTTTGATGAAATAGCAAGAAAAGATATAAGAATCAATGATGAAGTAATTATCATACGAAGTGGTGATGTAATTCCAAAAATTACAAAGGTTTTTACTGAGCGTCGAGATGGAACACAATTTGAGATTCCTCGCCCTACTTCATGTCCTGATTGTTCTAGTGAACTTCTTGATGATGGAGCTTTGATTAAGTGTCAAAATCTTGATTGTCCTAGTCGCGTTGTAAATTCAATAATATATTTTGCAAGTAAAAATTGTATGAATATCGATGGACTTGGAAATAAAATTGTTGAAACATTAGTAAATGAAAAAAAGATATATGATATTTTAGATTTATATTCTTTAAAATATGAAGATTTAGAAAACTTAGAAGGTTTTAAAGAGAAAAAAATAAATAATCTTTTAAATGCCATAGAAAATACAAAAGGAACAGCACTTCATCGAATCATAAATGCTTTAGGAATAGAACACATTGGAGAAGTTGCTTCAAAACAAATTTGTTTAGAGTTTGGTTTAAATGTTATTGATATAACTTTTGAAGAACTTATAGCTTTAGATGGAATTGGTGAACAAATGGCAAACTCTTTTTGTGAATTTATGAGAGTAAATAAAGAAGTAGTTTTAAAACTTTTTGAAATAATAAATCCATTTGTAGAAGAAAAAAAAGAAATTGAAGAAAATAACTTCAAAGGAAAAACAATTGTTCTAACAGGAACAATGAGCGTAAGTCGTGGAGATATTAAAAAAATGTTAGAAGATATGGGTGCAAAAATAGCTTCATCAGTATCTAAAAAAACTGATTTTGTAATTTATGGGGAAGATGCTGGAAGTAAATATGACAAAGCAATAGAGTTAAATGTTCCTGTTTTAACAGAAAATGAAATGAATAATATGATTTAAAAAATAATATTTATTTTTTGAGTCAATTTAATAAAATTTAAGTATAATATAAGCAATTATAAAAAGGAGTAAAATATGGATATTAATAGTATAAATAGCAATATATCTACGTTAAATACCTCGTCTTCTTTAAATCTTGAAAAAATTAGTTCAAGTAAATCTGTAAATAAAGTAAATGAAGATAGTACAAACCTTTATATAAGTGACTACAACAAAAAAAGAGATGAATTATCTTTAAATGTTCAATCATTAAATGAAGGAATTGCTATTACTAAAATAGCTCAAAACTCTATTGAAAAACAACAAGAATATCTTACTAATATTCAAACAAAACTTGAAAATGCTGATTCTTATGAAAATAAAAACGATTTAAAACAAAGTATAAATGAGGATTTAAGAAGTTTTAATCAAGTTGCTTATGAAACAAAATTTAAAAGAGAAAATATTATCGCTACAGATTATTATGATGATAAAAAAACTATTGATATAAACACAAAAAGTGCCAATTTTTCAATTGAAAAACCAAATACACCAGCTTATGCAAACGATATTTTTGAATTATCAAATAATAGTGACTTAAATGATCCTTCAACACTAGAAGAAATAATAAATAAAGTTAGAACTTCATCAAACCAATTAAAAAACACTTATGATGAATTTACTGAATTTGGAAATAAACTTGAACATGGTGCAAGAGAAACAATAAAAGAACAAGTTGATTTGTATAATGAAACTAAAATGAATAAAGATAGAAACTTTGGACAAGAATCAACAGATTTTTCAAAAACAAATGTTAATGCAAATTTAGGCTATTTAGCAGCTTCTCAAGCAAATATTATACAAGAGCAAAGTGTAAGATTATTATCTTAATTTTTACACTTTGTTTCACAATAATTTATAGCAACACCTTCTCTTAAACCATCATCTAAAACTATTGATTCATTTTTTCCTAAAACTTCAAAAATCATTTTATAAATATAAATACCAACTTCAATAAAATCAACTCTACCACGACCTACTAACTTTATAATATCTTCTTTTGAAGAATTTTTAAATATATTTAAACAATTTACCATATCTTCTAAATTAACAATTGTTCCATTTACAATATTTCTATCATAAGAAAAAAAATCTTGCCCTAATTTTATGGCAGCTATTGTTGTTGGTGTTCCAGCTGTTGCTACAAAACTATAATCTTTAAAATTTACATTTAAAGAATCTAAAAAAAGTTTTATTTCTAGCTTTTTATTTTCTAAATCATTTTTCAAATCATTATGATTCAAAAATTTTTGAGTCATAGTAACTATTCCAAAATCAAAACTATAAGCTTCATATTTTTCATTTGTATTTACTATTATTTCAGTAGAACCTCCGCCTATATCTAATAATACAAATTTTTCTGAATTGATTTTTTCTCTTTTTAATGCATATTTCACAGCTAATAAAGTAAGCCTTGCTTCTTCATTTCCATCTATTATAGAAAATTCTGTTCCAACTTCATTTTTCAAATAAGCCAAAACTTCTTTATTATTTGAAGCTTTTCGCATAGCAGCTGTTGTTACACAAATTGCATTTTTGGGATTATAATCAATAACTTCAATAGAGTGTGAAATTGCAGTTATAACTCGATGAATTGCTTCTTTTGAGATAATTCCACTATCAACTAAACCATCAGCCATACCAACAACTTCATTATATTCTGAAATAATTTTATGATTTTTACAATCATATTTTAAAACACGAAACGAATTTGATCCTAAATCAATAGTTACGATTTCTTGATTCATTTATTTTCTTATAAATGCGGAATTTTAATTTTTGAATTTAATAAATAACCAATTAAAATCATCATTAATAAAACAAAAGTTTCTGATATAAATCCTGTTAAAAAGATCAAATAAACAACCCATAATAAAATAGCACCAAGAGGAGTTGGGATACCTGTAAAATATTTTTCCACTTTCCCTTCATCAGCATTTATATTAAATTGAATCAATCTTCTAAGACCTGAAATCACATAATAAACAAATGCAAAAATAATTAAAGGCATACTTAAAAATGGCTCTTTTGTATCAATAACTGCAAAAAATATAAACATGGCTGGAACAATTACAAATGATAAAAAATCTGCAAAAGAATCAAGTTGAATTCCAAATTGTGTAGATAAATTGTATTTTCTAGCAATTTTCCCATCAACTATATCAAATCCACCTGCAAGCCATGCAAAAAGAGCTGCTGCAAAAAACTCATGGTGAGTTAAAAAATAAATTGCAAAAATTCCCGATGCAATATTAAAAAAAGTTACGATATTAGCTAAATTGAAATGATTATGTTTATTAAACAAAAAACTCATTCTTTCCCTTTGTATATATGATATTGATTTCGACCATTTTCTTTTGATTTATACAAACATTCATCTGCTTGTTTATAAAGTTTGTTTGCTGAAATATATGTATGTGGTTCATATATAATAGCTCCCATTGAAATTGAAACGATATCGAGTATTTTACTATTTTTATGCTCAATTTCTAGTTCTAAAATCTTATAATTTATCTCTTTTAGGCAATTTTCTAAACTATCTTCCGTAATATCAAACAAAACTATACCAAACTCTTCACCACCCAATCTAAAAACAAACTCATATTTTTTATCAAAATATTCTTTTAAAGTAGATGCTACTTTTTTTAGAGTAACATCACCCATATCATGACCATAAGTATCATTATATTGTTTGAAATAATCAATATCTATCATAATAAATGCACATTTCCAATTATTTGCATTTGCAATAAAAGGCATATTATCAAAAATAGTATCAAAATATTTTCTATTATAAAGTTTCGTCATAGAATCAGTTATTGAATCAATTTTATATTTTTTATTCAGAACTGTAAGTTGTCTATCTTTTTTTATAATTTGAAATATGATGTAAACAATAACTATAAATGATAAAAAAAGAATTATGACAATACTGTAAAACAAATATCTTTTCATATTTTCATAATCTTCAACAAATTTTTTTCTCTCTTTAAAAGCAACTTGTGTTTCATACTGAATTAAAAAATCAACTCTTACTAATATATTTTTAAATTTTTGTATATTACTTTCACTAAAAGTAGCATATATTTCTTCATTTATAGTATCAACAACCATTCTTTCATCTTTATTTTTAAATGATTGATTATAGTAATTCCACTCTTGAAGTATATTTTTTTTCTCTTCTTCAATGAAACAAGGATGTTTATTTGTTTTGCAAGAAATTATTTTTTGATAATTATCTAAAATAATTTGGAGTTTTACAATTGGTATTAAATTTCCAAAATAAATATTATCAACCTGCTTTTTTAGGTTGTCTATTTGGGTATTGAATAGTAATGATGAGAAAATTAGAGTTGCTAAAACAGTACAAACTAAAATTATTAATTTAAGTGTAGTTGATTTCAAAAAATTATTTATCATATTGTTATACTATCAAAAATAATATTTAAATCAAGTAAAATACTTAATCTATTTTTCTATTGTTTTTCGTTACAATTTTAATATAAATAAAAAACTAGAAGAAATTATGGAAATAAATAATTACAATCAAAGTTCAAGTACTATTTACAAAGATTTGGCAAATGAAAAATCTCAATTAACTTCAATTGATAAAAATGGTAAATCAACATTTGAAAAAAATGATACTGTTGAGAGTTCAAATAATAAAAACACTCAAAGAGATGAAGAATCTAAAAAAATTGAAAATACGGTTTCTTCAACACCTAGTTTAAGTAATGCAAAAGAAGAACTATCTAAAAATGGAAATTTAAATAAGCTTTTTTTACAAAATTTAATGTAAGGAGTTAATTATGACTATTGATAATAATCTAAATGCAATGATTGCTTCAGAACTACAAGTAAGCCAAATGGCTTCAAATATAGCTCAAGTATCAAATAGCATTGGCGATCCACAACTACAGGAAGTTACAGCTGATTTAATAGATTCTATTGTAGGACAAATTCCAGAAGTAATTTCATATCAAGCGAATGCTCAAAGTATAGAAACACAAAATGCAGTTTCTGATATGCTTTTAAATATCAAAGCTTAAATACATAAAAACTATTTATTCGTTTTTATGTATTTTACTAACTCTTGAAGTTGATTTTCATTAAAAACTTCTATTTCATTTTCTTTTAAAAGTTTTACTGTTAAACCTTGAGAATCAATCAAATTATTTGAAAATGTTCCATCATATATTTTTAGATTTCCACAAGATGGGGAATTTGCTTTCATTAAAGCTACTTTTATATTCTCTTCTTTACATAAATCAAGGGCTTTTTTTGCTCCTAAAAGAAAATTTATAGTTACATCTTCAGCATTTTGATTTTCTACAATAAATGGTTTATCTCTTTTTACTATTTCAGCAGGAACTCTAGGAACTCCTAATCCTCCTGCAACTTCTGGACAAAAAGAATAAATTTCATTATCACATAAAATATCCATAAATAACTCTTTTAATGAAAATGAAAATTTTGGATTTAAAGCTATTGAAGAGTTCGTCCCATCATATTTGACATCTTCACCTAATAAACAAGAAGATACTAATATCTTCATATTATTTCATCTTCCAATGAACTATCTACTCTATTTAAATCTTCTTTATTAAAAAATGTTGATAATTGAATATTACTAAAAGCTGCTTTCATAGATACAAATATTTGTGGATTATCTGCTTCTAATTTTGCGAGTAATTCTTTTGTTGTTGCTCTTGCATGTGGCATTTTTACATCAAATCGTAAACCGGGACAAGCTTCATCACCAATTACATTAATTTCATTTGTATTTGCAAATGCTCGTAATTGTCTCTCTCTACAAAAAATAAGTGGACGAATGACTTCTAAACCATTTTCTGCTGTATATTTTGGAGGCATAGAACGCATAGTTCCATTATAAAAGAAGTTCATAAAGAATGACTCCATAGCATCATCTAAGTGATGTCCAAGTGCAATTTTATTGTATCCTTGTTCTTGTGCTGTTGAATATAAATATCCTCTTCTCATTCTTGAAAAAAATGAACAAAAAGATGAATTTTTTCTGATTTTTTCTCCAGCAAGCTCAAAAATTTGAGTATCAATAATTTCATGTTCAATTCCATGTTCTTTGCAATGATTACTCAAAAATTCAACTTGTTCACCCATTCCATAAGTTACAGTTACTGCTTTAAATTCAAAATTATATGGGGCTACTTTTTTTATTCTATTTAATGTATGTATTAATGTTAAAGAGTCTTTTCCACCTGAAAATCCTACTAATATTCTATCGCCTTCTTTTATTAATCCATATTCTGCATTAGTTTTTCCAACTATTGTAGAAATCTTTTTACTTAATTCAACCAATATATTATTCCTGTAAATTTTTTCGTGATTATAGCAAAAAAGTTCTCAAAAAGCTTTTTACAATAACTTTAAAGCTTTTTTCATGTATAGTTAAAAATATATAAATAATCTTTTTTTACCCTATTTTTAGATAAAACATATATAATTTCATAAATAATACATAAAGACTCAAAATGACCCTAGAAGAAGAAAAAGAACTAAGACAAAAAATCGCTGATACAATTTTACCACTTGCAATGAATATGACAGAAGATCAAATTAGAAGTACTATAATAGCAGTTGAAAAAGATACTAAAGATCTTCAAGAAGGTTTTGGAGCCATGCTTTTTGAACAAATAATGGTTCAAAAAAGCAACAGATTAAGAAGAAATATTTAATCAAACCTAATAAGTAAATACTCAATAAAAAATAAAACTGAAAGGTACTTATAATGAGAAATTTTATAAGTTATGATGAATCAATTGATATATTAAATAATTTAAATATATCAAAATTTCCAACTGAAAAGCTTTTTATTACAAATGCAATAGGAAAAGTAGTTGCAAATGATGTAATAGCAAATCATAATAATCCAGAATTTCCAACATCTGCAATGGATGGTTATGCTATTAAGTTTGAAGATATAAAAAATGAAAATATAAAAATTATTGCAAAAAATCCTGCTGGAAGTATTGTTGAAAAAGAAGTTACAACAAACACTTGTATAAAAACTTTTACAGGTTCCTTGATGCCAAAAGGAAGTGATACTTTAGTTCCCATTGAAAATGTTGAAGTAAATGAAAATAAAATAAAAATAATCAAAGAAGTACCTTTTGCCTTTGCTGTTAGAAATATAGGTGAAAACTATAAAAAAGATGAAGTTCTAATTAAAAAAGGAACAGTTATTGGATTTGCAGAAGTTGGAGTATTGGCTTCACTTAATATTTCACAAATTGAAGTAATTATTAATCCAACTGTTGCCATTGCAAGTACAGGAAGTGAAGTTTTAGATTTAGGTGAAACTCAAACAAATGATTCACAAATTAGAAGTTCAAATCATTTAACTTTAGAAGTATTATTTAAAAGTAATGGTGCAAATACGATTCAAATGGGTGTAGTAAAAGATGATATGGATTCAATTACAAACTTACTTGAAACTGCTTTATTAAAAGCTGACATTGTTGTAACAACAGGTGGCGTAAGTGTGGGAGATTATGATTTTGTTCAAGATGTAATAAAAGATAAATTAAAAGCAAAAGTTTTATTTCATGGTGTTAATATAAAACCAGGAATGCATCTTTTGATTGCTCTAAAAGATAATAAGATTATTGTTGCACTTCCTGGATTTGCTTATTCTTCTACTGTTTGTGCAATACTTTATGTTTTACCTTTAATTTATAGATTTAGAAATTCAAATGAAAAACTTCCTATTGTAAAAGCCAAAATAAATGGAAATTTTCAACAACCCTACTCTAAAACAGTTTTTACAGCTTGTAATGTAAATTATATAAATGGTGAATATCAAATAGATTTTGATGGAAAGAAAATGGGAACAAGTGCAATTCTTACAAATATGCTTGAAAGTCCCGCTTTATTAATACAAAAAGAGAATAGTGAAAATATAAAATCTGGTGATTTAGTAGATATTTTGCTTTTAAATAATATAAAATAGATGAATAAAAACTTATTTCATATTCTGATGGTTTTTGCCATGATATTTTGGGGAGCTTCTTGGATTAGCACCAAAGTTCTTACAAATTATGTAAATGAATATGAATTAGTATTTCTTCGAATGGGAATTTGTTTTATATCTATGTTTCCTCTAATCTATTTTTTTAAACTTTCATTTAAATTTGATTTAAAATCTTTTATCTTTATTTTAATTGCTTCAGTGATTTTAACCCTTTATAGTATCTTTATGTTTTTGGGTGTTCAACATGGAACTGGAAGTTTTGGTGGAGCTTTAGTAACTACTTTAATTCCAATAATAACATTTATACTAATTGCTTTATTGAATAAAAAAACTATTAGTTTAAAACACTCTTTTACCCTAGTTCTTGGTGCTTTTGGGGTTTTAAATATGCTTAATGTTTGGAATTTTAATCTAAATGAGATATTTTCAAAAGATAATACATACTTTTTATTAGCCGCTTTTTTATGGTCAATTTTGACAATAATCACATCAAAAGCTACAAAAATAAATGCTTTTGTTTTCACTTTTTATACTTATATCATTTCAAGTTTTACGCTTTTTGTTTTTTTTGTAGATGGAAACATTTTCCATAAAATCGTAGATTTTGATTTTATTTTTTGGTTTAATATGTTTGTTATTACTATTTTAAGTACAACTTTTGCCACTTCTATTTATTTTATTGGAGCTACAAAACTTGGTGCAAAAGAGGTTTCATCTTATATCTTTTTAGTTCCAGCATCTGCACTTACTATTGGGGCTATATTTTTAGGAGAAAAGATTACTTACAATACAATCATAGGAACTATTTTTACAATAATTGCTATTTATATTTTAAATAATCTAAATCTTTTTAAGTTCTTAAAAAAATAAGCTATTTTAGTCTTCAATTAATGCTGATTTAGTATTAATTTGTTTTTTAGGTTTTACACCTAAATCCAAAAACTCTTCAGCTCTTCTAATCAAATTTGCATTTCCAGTGCTTAATTTATTCATAGCACTATCATAAGATTTTTGAGTTCTATTTAGATTTACGCCAATATCTTCTATATCTGCCACAAAACCAGCGAATTTATCATATAAATCAGCTGCTTTTTTTGAAATCAACTGAGCATTTTCATTTTGGTGTTCATTTCTCCAAATATTTTCTATTGTTCTTAATGTCACATATAAAGTTGATGGTGAAACTAACATGATATTGTGTTCAAAAGCTGTTTTAAATAACATATCATCATTTGAAGTTGCAAGAATAAAAGCTCCCTCAATAGGAATAAATAACAGAACAAAATCAAGTGTACTAACTCCCTCTAAAGCTTCATATTTTTTAGAACTTAAACCTTTAATATGTGAAGTTACTGATTTAATTAAATCCTTACAAGCATTCTCTTTGTGTTGTTTATCATCTGTTTTACAATAAGCTAAATAGGCATTTAAAGATACTTTTGAGTCAATGATAATATCTTTTTTAGATGGTAAATGAACTATTACATCAGGTTTTAATCGTTTTCCCTCTTCATCATTAAATGAACCTTGAACTGTGTACTCTTTTCCTTCTCTTAGCCCCGTTTGCTCTAAGATAGAAGATAAAATCATTTCTCCCCAATCACCTTGAGTTTTATTTTGACCCTTTAGAGCTTTTGTTAAATTTATAGCATCTGTTGCTATTTGATTATTTAAATCTTTTAGGTTTTTAATTTCAGTTAATAAAGTTGTTCTTTGTATTGTTTCTTCATTGTAAATCTCATTTACTCTTTTTCCAAAAGAGTCTAATTGGTCTTTAAATGAAGTCAAAACTTGGGTTAAATTTACATTTGATTTTTTTTGATTTTCTTCAAAAAGTTTATTTGCAACATTTTCAAATTCTATTTTCATTTGTTGTCGCGATTCTTCTAAAAGAGCTATTTTTTCATTAAAATTTGACTCTTTTATTTGAAACTCTCTTAAAAGTTGTTGTTCTTTATTTTCTGAAAGCTTTGTTAGATTTGATAATTTTAGCTCATAAGTATTAACCGTATTATCCATAATTTGAGCAGAATGTCTTTCCATTAATTTTAGTTTATCTTCAAAACTTTCTTTTATTAATTTTTTCTCTTCTTCAAGTTTTCTATTTGTTGTATTAAGATTAGTTATTTGTCCTTCGTAAGAACTATGATTAAACTCAATTTTTTCATTTAAAGCTCTTAATTTTAATAAAGCTTCATCTTGCAAACTTTGTAATTGATTTTCATATTTCTGTCTAGAAAAATGTAGAACAATTAATAAACCCGATAAAATAGCTATTAATGCAATAATTAAAATTAAATAATTAACTTCTATAACGCCTTCACTCAACATCTGATTTCACCTTTGAAATAATCTCAAAATTCATACTATGAACATCATATCCTAACTCTTTAAATCGTTCAACCAAAGGTGGATGTGAATAATAAAAGAAAATGTACATTGGATGAGATAATGGAAATGATTTATTTTCATTTGCAAGTTTTAATAAAGCACTTACTAAATCCTCTTTTGTTGATAAATTTGAACCAAATTCATCGGCAGCATATTCATTATGTCTTGAAATCATAGAAATCAATGGCATTAAGAAAAATGACAAAATTGGAGAAAATATCATAAACACTGTAATAATTGCGTAAGGCTCATTATTTAATGATAATCCTAAAAATAGTTCATCAGGCAAATTTCCAAAAATAGCAAAAAATACAAACATTACAACACCCATAATTCCAATATTTTTTAAAATATCTCCATTTTTAAAGTGTCCTAATTCATGTCCTAAAACAGCTAATAATTCATTGTGAGTTAATTTTTCAACTAAAGTATCAAATAAAACTACTCTTTTTGTGGCACCTAAACCTCCAAAATAAGCATTTAATCTATTATCTCTTTTACTTGCATCAACACTGAAAACTCCACTACTTTTGAATCCGACTTCATTTAAAAGATTTTCAATTTTTGCTTCTAACTCTTTATCTTTTAGTTTTTCAAATTTATCAAACATTTTATCTCGAATCACTGGATAAAGCATATTTATCAAAATAATAACAGCAAAAATAAATACAAATCCCCAAATCCACCAAGCTTGGAAACTATTTATAATAAAAGAAATTGCAGCAATTACAAGTGAACCAAAAACTAAAAATAAAATCCCAGTTTTAATAGTATCTTTTATAAAAAGTGCTGGTGTCATATTTGAAAAACCATACTTTTTATTTAATTTAAAAGTTGAATAAAGCTCAAATGGCAAAGTTAAAACCCAATTTATAATAATAAATAAATCTACAAAAACAACAGCTTTTAACCAAAATGATTCTATTTGAATTAAAGAATCCAAAAATGACAATCCAAAACCAATCCATAAAAGAAAGAGTATAAAATCATAAAACGATGAACAAATAGCAAGTTTTTCTTTTTCTATTGCATAACTTGCAGCTTCAAGATATTTTGAAGAATCTAAAATGATAGGTTTTAAATTTTTTGCATTTTTTATGTAACCTATTTGCATAAAAGATGTGTAGACATTAAATACAAAATATAGACAAAATGCTATAACGAATATTTCTAGCAAAGTAATAACCTTTTTTTATTGATATTTTTTATTATTATGATACTACTTTAATGCTTGAAAATATGTAAAATTTCTTTTTGCTAAAATCAAAGAGATTTAATAAAAGTTGTCAAAGTTTCAATAGTTTTTTTATCTTCGCTTAAATAAACTAATTCATAATTCTCTTCAAATGACTCTTTTGTCCAGTTTGTACTCCCAAAAATAGCCATTTTTGAATCAATAAGTGCTAATTTTAGATGCATTTTATCTTTCATTAAAACTACTTTTATATTATTCTTTTTTAAATAATCAGAAATTTCAGAATCCTCTTTTACTTTTTTAGCATCAAGAAAAACTGTAATTTTTACTCCATTTTTTGAAGCATCAACTAAATCTTTTGCAAATTTCTTGTATGAAAAATTATACATAGCTATCAATATCTCAGATTTTGCATTTGTGATTGATTCACTTATTTTATCTTTTATATCTTCACCTTGTTTAGGAAGAATATAAACTTCATTTGAGGATAGATTTAAAACTAAAAAAAGTGAAATTAAAACGATTTTGAACATAATTTTTCCTATTTGAATATTTCAAAAAACTCTAAAGGAATTTTTGAAGGTTTGAAATCTTTTAGAAATGCCAATTTAAAGGTAGCTTTAAACAAAAGCTCGTCATTTCTAAATATTTCTTGATACATAATAATTGAAGCAGATTTTTTCTCAATCAAATTTGTTTTAACTTCTATAATATCACCAAAAACAGCCGATTTCACATAATCAGCCGTTACACTTTTTACCACAAAAAATTCATTATCTTTGTGGGGAGATAGACCTTTTTGAAAAAAAAGCTCACTTCTTGCTCTTTCACAAAATTTTAAATAATTTGCATAATAAACAACTCCCCCACAATCTGTATCTTCATAATAAATTCTCAATTTCACCCATTAACTCCATCTGTTTAACATTTAAGTTCATTTTACACTCTTAAGTGTAAAGACGATGTTAAAATATAAAAGTTAATTATGTTAAAATCTATCTTTAAACTATTATATATTTAAAGGTGTTTTTTGTGTCTATTTTTGCTTTACAATCTCTAGCAGGTGGTTTTCTGGATGAAGATTTACAAAATTTTAATAAAAAATTTGATGATTGGTGTATTCAATTTGAAAGTTATGAAGATGCTATGGATATAGTACAAACTCTTGAAAATCAAGAAAGTATAGATGTTGTTGAAATAACGCCATTAAGTTATCCAAAATATTTCTTTACAAATCTACAAGGTACTATTTACACAACTAGACAAATTGAAGATAAAATTATTTGTGTTGTAGAACCATTTATAGGTTCTAATTTTAGAATTGCTATATGTGATCTTAAAACAAGAAATGTAAGACTAACAAAAACTCACTATAAAAATATTCCAAGTGTTGAAGGTGCTTTTGCTAATTTTGGTGAGTAGTTATTCTTAACTAAAAAATTAGTAGAACTTTGCCCAAACTATGTCTCAAGTTTGAGCAATTTTTGTTAAAAAATAGGTTTTTTTTTAATAATTGTAATAAATTTTGAATTTATTTCCCGTTACAATTTATCTCTCTAATTTTATTTAATAAATCAAATACTATTTCAATATTTTCTTCAACTTCTTTTGTTGTAGCAAATATTTTGTCATTTTCGCTTTTATCACAATATAAATCAACTGTAACTTGTACTAATTCATGTACTTTTTTATGGGCATGTTTTAAATCACTCCACTCTTTTGTTTTTGCAAAATTTTTATCCTCATTTGAATCTAACCATTTTCCTAAGTTACACTCATGGGCATTTTTTACTGTAAATTTAAATCCTTCTTTACATAAAGCAAAGTTGGTATTTTTGAAGTTTATATGATCAGATTTTAATCTATTTATATCAATAATCAAATTAGTGTCACAAACTCTTTTGTGGGCATTTCTATCAAAACTTGTTTGATTTATTGTACTTTGTAAATGAGTTACTAGATTTGATGTTTTGGCAGCCATATCGTTAATTGTTGAAGCAAGTGCTGCATTTTCTTGTGTTGCTTGGTCTAAAGAATTAACTGTATCATTTATTTGAGACATTGCTAATTGTTGTTCTTTTGAAGCACTTGCCACATCTGCAATTAATTTTGTTGTTACAACAATATTTTCATTTAAATCATTATAACCCTCAATCATTTTTGAAGTAATATCTTTACCTTCTTTTGCTTTTGTAGTTGCATTTAAAACTATTGTTTTTATCTCATTTGCTGCATCTGCACTTCTATTTGCTAGATTTCGTACCTCCGCGGCAACTACTGCAAATCCTTTTCCTGCTTCACCAGCAGTTGCAGCTTCTACGGCTGCATTTAAAGAAAGAATATTTGTTTGGAATGCTATTTGATCAATTATTGAAATAGCGTCATTTATTGCATTTACTTGAGTATTTATTTCATCCATTGAAGTTGCTGTTTTATAGGCTAATTCTTTTCCAATATCACTTGATTTTGTAACATTTTGAGCATATAAAGCCATTTTTGAAGTATTTTCACCACTTCTTGTAAGTGTTGCTGAGATTTCTTCAATAGCTGCTGCTGTTTCTTCAAGTGAAGCTGCTTGGATATTTGATGAATTACTTAATTTTTTTGATGCATTTTCTAATTCATTTGCACTTGAAGATAATTCTGTATTTGATTTTTCAATTAAACACATAACTTCATTAATTGAAGATTGTGTAACTTTTGTTCCACTTAATAATGAAGCTATTATTCCTGTTAGATTGTCGATATGTGGTATTGCATAATCATATTTTGCATTTGATAAAGCAACTAAAGATTCACTTAAAATCGTAAGATTTTTTTGCATTCTTTCTATCATTCCATTGATTTCTTTAACTAAAGAATCAACTCCTACAGAGTTTGCAACACCTTTTATTTTATCATTTAGCAATCCAGCATTTACTTTTTCTATTATTTTTCTTGATTCTTCAATTACAATATGATCTTGAATCAAACCTTTTTCAATAGAATCTAAATAGTTGTTAAAACTATTTACAACATCTCCTATTTCATCATTTGATTTTACTTCGATTCTTGTACTTTGTGATAGATTATTTGAACTAACAGCATCTATAGAGTTTTTTAAATTTAGAATTGGAGCTAAAATATAACTTTTCATATTTACCAATGATATAGCCATAGTAATTAATAAAGCAATAACTAAAATAATTAAAGCAACCCAAATGATATAAGAAGCATGATCAATAGCATTTTGAACAGTTTGTTTTGGTTTTGCAGTTAATGCAATTCCTAATTTTTTACCACTAAAATCAACTATATCAATGTATGTATAAAAATATTTATCTGACATTAAATATTTATTTTCAAATAGTTCACTAAAATCTATTTTTTTACTCTCTTCTAAAAATTCTTTATTAATAAATTTTTGAGAAATCAAATAGTCATTTAATTTATTTTCTGCTTTTACTTCTGCAATTGCTAGTTTACTATCCATTAAAAGTAAAAAAGCATCCCCTTGTTCATCAAACGAAGTTGCAACAGAATTTATACCTTGCATAAACTCCATAGAACCTAAATGTTTTTGGTTTTGATCAAATATTGGAACAACTGAACGAATACTAAGTCCTGCGTCTCCTACTTCAAAAGTATTAACTGCTTTTTTTTCACTATTTACTTTTACAACACTTGCTCTAAAAGAACTTAAATCATCTCCAAATTTATCAGCTTTCCAAGATCTTAAAAAAGAGTGATTGTCTTTTGTATGAATATGAATTTGTATATTCTGAAAAGGTGTTGATTTTTTCATATTATCTGAAAGTGTTGCTAGTGCTTTTATAGCTAATTCTCTATCATTTGAAGCTAAAGCTTCTTTTATTGAAGAATCATTTGAAATAGAAATCGCATTTGAAATTCCTACTTCAAATTTAGCTTCAATTTTAATTTTTGATAATTCATTTAATTCAATTTTTACATCATTGTAAACTTCATTTCTCAAATCATTTTTATATTTATTTAATATAAAATAACCTATAACTAAAACTAATATTGTAACTATTACATTAATCAATGTAAACTTTTTTCCTATTGTTAGGGCTTTCATCTTCATCCTTATACAAAAATAACGAATATTCTATTATTTTATTCTAAAATAACAGATTAAAAGCCTTATAAAATAGAAAAAATAACTTTATCCCATTGGATATAATATTTCTTTTTGAATCTCTTCAATCTTTAAAAAAAGTTCATTATTTATATCAAATTTGAATGCTTTTAATGATTCATCTAACTGTTCAGAAGTTCTTGCTCCAATAATTGTTGATGCTACAAAATCAAAATGTTTTGAATATGCAACTGCTAAAGTTACAGGTGAAATTCCATACTCACGTGCAAGTTCTAAATATTTTGCAGTTGCAGCTTTTGTTTTATCATTTACAAATCTTGTTGCTTGGGCTTGAACTCTTGGACTTTCATGTTTCATATAAGCTGAAAATCTAGCATCATCAGGATAAAAAGCATTATTGTATTTTCCACTTAAAACTCCACCTGCGATTGGAGAATATGGAAGTAAAGAGATATTTTCTTTTTTACAAACTGTTGAAAGTTCATCTAAAAATCTTGGATTTAAAAGCGAAAAATTATTTTGAATAGATTCAAATCTAGCTAGATTTTTATTTTTTGAAGTTTCATTTGCTTTTGTTAAACCATAAGCTGTATCATTTGAAGTTCCAATGTATCTTACTTTTCCTTCACGAACTAACTCATCAAAAGCTTTTAAACTCTCTTCAATAGGCACAATAGTATCTGGCCAATGCATTTGATAAAGGTCGATATAATCAGTATCTAATCTTTTTAAACTTCCTTCAACAGCTCTTTTTATATGAAAAGAATCAATTGCAGTTAATCCATGACGTGTGGGTGGGACAAACCAACCTGATGCAGCTCCACTTACTTTTGTAGCCATAATAATAGAATCTCTAGGTTTTGTTTTTAACCATTCACCTACTATTATTTCAGTTGTTCCTTCGTAAGATTTTTTTGGTGGAACTGGATAAATCTCAGCTGTATCATAAAAGTTTATTCCACTATCATAAGCTTTATCCAAAATTTTAAAAGCCTCTTGTCTTGAAGTACTTGAACCAAAAGTCATAGTTCCCATACAAATTGAACTAACTCTTAATCCACTTCTTCCTATATATCTAAAATCCATAATATTTCCTTCATATTTTTATAAAGGAAGATTATAACTATTTAAAAAAAACATTTGGATTAAAAAATGTTTATTCCATGATACAAATCTCTTTTTTTTTCATATGTTTTATAGTTTCAATTGCCACTAATATAACAATTATAGTTGTAATAAAAGTTAAAAAATAAGCTAAAAATCCATAAAACCATTTGGAAGTTAACTCATACATTAAAATCGTTGATAAAGTAATAGCTGCCATTGGAAAAGTAAATGCCCACCAAGAAATAAAAAACTTGATATTTATAAAATTTTTATACATAACAAAAACTAAAATTGTAAAAAATAGTCCTAAATTAAACAAAATCTGAGCAAAAAAGTCCAAAGTTCCAGTTAGTTTTATATATGAAATAAACCCAATCGATGGAGGTGCTATAAGTATAAAAAGAGTTGGCATAAATTTTGGAGCAAATTGATTATGAAAAATAATTCTATTTAAAATAATAGAAAATAAAATTATCCAAAAAAATATTCCAATAGAGAAATAAAAGTACAAAATAGAATCATCAACAAAACCTTTTCCTGCTATTGGAACAATCAAATTTCCAACAATTGGAATAAACCAAGCTGGATTTGAATGTTGCATTTCAAGATTATTGTTTATCCAAAATTTAATAGTATAAAAAGTAAAAAAGATATGTAAAATTGCTCCAATAATAAAAAGTATTTGCGATATTTCATCAATATTATGTCGATAAATCATAGATAAAAGCAAAACTGAAATAGAAGAAGCTGCAAAGAAATTGATTCTTACGGGATGAGAAAACTCTTTTTTTACTTCATTTTTATGTTTCATAAGTTTTAGAGTATAAAAATATAAAATAAGCAAAAATACCACACTTGTAACTATCATCATTAAAATTGAAATAAAAGAAGGAAAATATAAAACTTCACTAACTCTTTTACAAACCATAGTTAAACCTGAAAGCCCCATAACTATGGCAAACATCATTATTGGAAAAAACTGTAATCTATCAGAAGGTATAGATTTAATGCTTTCTTGTTCTTGCATTATTAAATCCTATTAAGAATAATTTATTATAATTAGAAAAAATTTACAAAGGCAAGTTTTGGCAAAAAGTAAAAAAACTACAATTGATTTAAGTAAAGAAAACCTCTTTTTTGAAGAGAGAAATCAAACTGTAAAATTATTGTGTTTTAAAACTCAAACTATGAGCTTAGATATTGCAATTTATGAAAAAGATAAATTCATCAAAAATAGTACAATGGTATTTGCTCACTTACCTAAAAAGCTAAAAGCTAAGTTAAATCCTAGCTAAGAATAATAAACTTTTCTAAAAAGATTTCTTAGAATTATAATACATAATAATAAAATTATACTTATATATCATAAGTAGAAGTTATATAAATTACCTATTGAACAAAATCAATAAACAAAGTCATATATTTATCAACTTTCTCTTTTTTATTTTTATGTATAGTTTCTCCTTTGAAATTAAGATTTTCAAAGGTATAAATAGTTCCTTTTTCAGGTATTTTATCTGTTTGCATTCCTATTTTAGGTCTCATAAACACTGTTGTATTGACTACATTTTCTTTATGTAAAGGAACAATACTAAACGAGCCATCACCAACACATAATGGTTTTTTTACTTTTGCTGAAGCATTTGAAAATGATGTAACACCAGGTATTACTTCTGAATTTTCATAAACAACATGATTTTGTTCTTTTATTAAATCTAAAAGATAATAAACTGTACTATAAACAGCACTATCTCCCAAAGTTACAAAAGATAAAGTTTTATATTCTTGAAATGATTTATGAATTGTATCTACTTGATATTGCCAATCTTCTGTTTTAAAATGCATTGGAGTATACATAGGAATAATAGGTTTTACAAAATCAAATTCTTCCATTAATTTTTGAATTATTTTATAAGTCATTGAACGATTAAAACTATGGTCAGGACTTTTTGTAGGAACACAAATCGCATCTGAATTTTGTAAAGCTCTTAAAGCTTTTATAGTAATAAGTTCATAATCTCCAGGTCCTAAAGAAACCATATATAATTTCATTTTATTTTTATTCCTTAATATGTAATTTCTTTATGACTTATACCCATCATTTTGAACGATTCTTGAATATTTTTTTCTATGATTTTTTCAATCATTGGTAATTCAATTAAATTAAACTGTTCACTTTTAGTTAAACTTGAAACTATTGAAGACTCAAATAACGAAGCTAAATCATCTTTTATTTCAAACATATCTTTTATATAATGATTTCCACTAACTAAAAGTAAAGGCACAATTTGAACTTTTTTTAAACCTGTTTTTTCTATTTTTGCTTTTATTACATCATTTATTTCAAAATAAGGAAAAGCGCCTTCAAGGGAACATGTGAAGTTTTCTTCACTAATTAATTCCAAAAATGATGAAGTATAATTTATAGAATCAATTCCAACAGTATCAAGCTTTGGAGTTCCATGTATTACATAAAGATTTGCCGTATCATCTTTTGATATTTGTTCATTTAAATCTTTTAAAAAAGCTGTTGTATCTTTTGCTTTTGTTAAAAGAGCATTTGTAAAACTAATATTTGCTAAAGAAAAATTCTTAAATCCATCAATGATTTTTTTTAATACTTCATGTTCATCTGTTGGAAAAATATTAATAGATGAAACTACAACATGTTTATATCCCAACATATCAATATCAGCCAAAGTTTGAGGAAGATTTTTGTACTCTTCATTTTTTTTCTTTTTAAGAAGTTTTATTACCATTCTTGAAGAAAAAGAGACAAAAACATCACAATCTGGGAATTTTTCAACAATTATATTTTCTAAATCTAGATATTTTTGTTGTTCTATTACTGAGCCAAAACAAGCAAGGACTATCGCCCTTTTCTTGTTATAGTGTCTAAATCTTTTCATTATTTAGCTGTATTGAAAAGTCTGTTTTCTACATAAACACTATTTTGTAGAGAATTAAGTGCTTTTGCACCTGCAAGAACTGCTAAATCAATTAATGGCTCTAGTAGAATAACACTCATGTAAGCTGCTCCAAAAGAGAATACTGATGTTAAATTTTCAATTCCAAATCCTTCTCCATACAATGCCCAAAAAGCAACCCAAGTAACAATTCCACCTTGAAATATAACTGATAATTTTAAAGCATCCATATACTTAATATCTTTGTATGCGATATTTTGAGGTATTATTTTTTTAGCCATAAATGCCATTGCAAATAAAGGCATTAAAAGAGTTGTTACGTTCATCCCATATTGTGGTAAATCAAATTGAGCAAACAACAATCCTTGAGTTAATAGTCCAAAAGCTAAACCAAAAGCCGCTGCAGCTGCACCAAATATTAAAAATAATGTTGAACCTAAAATTAGATGAACTTCTGAAACTCCAACTGGTTGATGTGGGAAAATTTCAAAAAATACTAATACTAAAAGAGAAGTTAACATTGTTTTTACAATCAATGGTAATGCTCCACTTTTTTTTACATTTTCTAAAGCCAATTTTGCAGCAATACCAAATGAAACAGTAGCTGTTCCATAACTTAAAACTATTTTTGCGCCTTGCACAATTCCTGGTTCCATATGCATGGTTAATCCTTGTTTATTAAAATATGAGTGATGGTTTATATATAATTTATAATATATATTTTATATGTGAAAAAAAGTAATTATTTGTTAATTTGAGGGTGGATCAAGAGATTGAATTGCATTTTCATAAGCAATTCTATGGTATAACATATTAATTTCAATCTTAGTTAATTTATTTATTGTCGAAAACATCGCAATTGTTGACAATTTAAAATAACGTTTATTATACCCGCGTAGATTCTTCATACCAAAATTATAACATAAGTTATTTATAAAGAGGTAAGATGAAAGCAATTTGCGTATCTGCAATTTCTTCTAATCAAGGTAAAACATTATTAACCACGGCTTTATTACATTATTTTAAAAAAAGTGTAAGAGCATATAAAATTGGTCCTGATTATATAGATCCACAATTTCATGAAATCATTTCATCAAGAGCTTCAATAAACTTAGATACTTTCATAATGAATAAAAATCAAGTAAAGTGGATATTTAATAAATATAATGACCAAAATATTTCTATACTTGAAGGTGTAATGGGATTTTATGATGGAATGGATAAAGGTTCATCAGCTTATGATGTTACAAAACTTCTAAATATTCCAACTATTTTATTATTAGATGGAAGTGGTTCATATATTACTATTAGTGCCGTTTTAAAAGGTCTTAAAACTTACAAAGAAAATAACACTATAAAGGCTGTTGTTTTAAATAAATTATCATCTTCTATGCATTATGAGCTTATTAAAAATCAAATAGAAAAAGATTTTGATGATATTTTTGTATTAGGTTGGATAAAAAAAGATTTACAAACACTAAAAGAGACACATTTAGGATTAGATTTAATTGATGCAAACAAAGAGTTATTAGAATCTCTTTCAAATGAAGTATTAGAAAATATTGATTTAGAAAAACTTGAAAATATTGCAACTTTTGAAGCAAATACACAAGAAAATTACCCTTTTGATAATTTTAAAAAAATAGATAAAAAAATATCTATAATAAAAGATGAAAATTTTTCATTTGTTTATTATGACAACATTATGTTTTTACAAGAA
The DNA here is from genome assembly GCF_003544815.1 of Arcobacter suis CECT 7833. Lineage (NCBI taxonomy): Bacteria > Pseudomonadati > Campylobacterota > Epsilonproteobacteria > Campylobacterales > Arcobacteraceae > Arcobacter > Arcobacter suis. Next base: position 1,456,261 of record NZ_CP032100.1, read on the forward strand.
CTTTTTGAAAAAGTTGAGTTTATAGATTCAACAAAAGATGAAAAAATAAGTGAAAATAGTGATGTTGTTTATATTGCAGGTGGATATGTGGAAACAACAGCTTCATATAATAAAATAAAAAACTCTTCAAATTTTAGAAATTCTCTTATAAATCACTCAAAAACAAAACATATTTATGCTGAATGTGCAGGATTATTATATCTTGGAAATAAAGTTGATGAAAAACAGATGAGTTCTATTTTAGATATTGATTTTACTCTTACAAATAAAAGAGTTCGGCTTGGATATTACTACTCAACAAATGGAATAAAAGGTCATGCTTTTCATTATACAAAACCCCTTGATACAAAAAACGGTGTTGATATTTTGAGTAAATCAGAAAATTCAAAAGGAGAGTTTGGAGCTTGGAAAAAAAATAAAGTTTATGGAACTTATTTACATACGATGTTTAGAAACAATATTAATATATTAAAGGATTACTTTGGAATTTAAAACAGAAGAACCACCAATAAATATTGGTGCAGACATATCAATACGGTCATTTGAAATGATTGAAGAAGAGTTAAAAGACTACCCAAAAGCAGATGAATTTTCTTTTGAACAAAAAGAAGTTATTTCAAGATTAATTCATACAACAACTTGTTTTAATGAGGTTTTAGAAAATATCTATTTTTCACCAAATGCCATAGAAAAAATACAAAACTTACTTCAAAATAAAGCAAAAATAATTGTTGATGTAAATATGATAAAAGTTGGTCTTAGCGACTTTTATTTGAAAAAATATGAAACAGAAGTTGTATGTTATATAAATGAACCATTTACTTATGAAATGGCTGAAAAAAACAAAACAACTAGATCTTATGCTGCTGTTGTTGAAGCTATAAAAAAACACAAAAATGAACCAATGATTTTAGCTTGTGGAAATGCCCCTACTTTTATTTATGCAGCAATTAATACTTTACTTGAAGAAAAAGTTGATTTATCAAAAGTTGCCCTACTTTTATTTCCAGTTGGTTTTGTAAATGTAGTTGAATCAAAAGATTATGGAAGAAGATTTTGTGATTTTTTTGATGTTGCTGGAATTATTATGCAAGGAAGATTTGGAAGCTCAACAATGACTGTTGCCACACTTCATGCGATTTTTAAACTAATCAAAGATTATGATGGAAGCGAAAAATATAATGGAAAATAGATTATTTAATATGATGGGTTCAGAAGTTGTATCAGGATTTTCTTGCAAACCTGTAAAACTAGTTCCAGATAAACCAATAATGCACTTTAAAACTCATATATTTATTTGTGGGGATGAAAGATGTGGAGGAGCCCATAAAAATGAAAATATAGCTGCTGATTTAAGAGATATTTTAAAAAAAATCAATCTAGCAAATGGTGAAACTAGAATTAAAATATCAAGAACTGGATGTTTTGGAGCTTGTAGATTTAGAAGTGTTGCAAATATTTATGAAAATACAAAAACAAATGGCTTTGAAGCAAATAACAATATTTGGCTAAGAAATATACATAAATATACAAAAGAAAGATGGATTGAATTATTCACTGCCTTAGCTCAAAATAAAAGCATTGATGATTTAGATTTTAAACAAGTTCCAATGAGTGAACCTTCAACTTATAAATAATGAATCAAGAAAAAAAAGTATTAAGAAAAGGACTCACAACAGGAGTTCACGCATGTTGCGCATTTTCAAGTGTTCTTGAAGCATTTATTGTTACAAAAGAATTTGTTTTTGGAAAAATAAATAAAATTGACAATGATGACTTAGATGTTACAAAAGGCTGTGAAATTGTTGTGAGTATTAGTGCTAAAAAAGAAGATTTAGAATTTAATGAATTATCTTTAATGCCCCAAAGAACTCAAATTGGAACAAATTCTTTGGAAATTTATGCGGGAATTGGCGTAGGAGTTGTAACAAAAAAAGGTTTAAAAATAAAACCAGATTTTCCAGCAATAAATCCAGTTCCACTAGAAAATATGCAAAAAATATTTGAGAAAAAAGTAAAAAACCTTGAAAATATAAATATCTTTTGTACGGTTTCTGTAACAAATGGCGAAGAAATAGCCAAACAAACAGCAAATGCAAAAGTTGGTGTAATTGGCGGAATTTCAATATTAGGAACAACTGGAATTGTAAAACCAGTTTCAAGTACGGCATATATTGATTCAGTAAAAACTGAAATAGAATTTGCAAAACAAAACGAATTAGAACCTTTGATTTTTACTTTAGGAAACTCTGCTTTTAGAGTTTTTAAAGAAAAATATGATGAAGGACAAATTGTTGAAGTTGCAAATTTTGTTTATGATTCTATTGAAATAGCAAATAATTTGGAAGTAAAAAAGATTATTTTTGTATGTGGAATAGGAAAAATGACCAAAGTTTATCAAGGGTTTAAAAATACTCATAATAGATTTGGTGTTATTGATTTTGAAAGATTAAAAGAAGATATAAAAAATGAATTAGCTTATGAAGTAGATATTGAATCTACAAAAACTGTAAAAGGCATTTCAGAAGAACTAGAAAAAGTGGGACTCATAAATGCTTTATATTCAATGATTGAAAGAAAAGCAAATGAACAAATAAAAACTTGGTTTCCAACTTCAAATGTGGAAGCTTTAATATTAGAAGAAAAGGAGGTAACAGGATGGTAACAATAGCTGGAAATGGTATGGGAGATTATGATTTTTCAAACTTAGAATTAAACTTTTGTAATTATGACAAAATCATTTGCGACCCAAATTTTATTGAAAATGGCAGAACTATTTTAAAACTAAAATTCAAAGATGCTCAAGATTATATATTAAAAAACTATGACAAAGAAAACCTTTTATATGTGGTTACAGGTTCGCCACTATTTTATTCAGCAGGAACAATAATCGCTAATAAATTGCCAAAAAATGAAGTTAAATTAATAAACAATATTTCATCAAAAACTTATCTTTTAGAAAAATTATTTATTAGTGAAAATGATGTAAGTGTAGTTTCAATTCATGGAAGAATTTCTATTGATTTGGAAGAGTTTTTAAAGAAAAAATATACTTTTGTACTTTGTGATAAAAACTCAATTACAAGATTAAATGAAGCTTTGAGTTTTTTTGATAAAAACTCAATTACAACTTTCATTGGTTATAAACTTGGATACAAAGATGAAATAATCCAAGAAATAAATATTTTTGATTTTGATGAAAAAAGATTTGATTTAAACCAAGCTTTTGTTTTATTGATAAAAAGAAATTTTGAACATAAAAGTGCCATTTGTGAAGATATTGAATTTGAAACACAAAGGGGAATGATTACAAAAAAATACAAAAGACATTTAAGCTTACAAAACCTTGATTTAGAACCAAACCAACTTCTTTGGGATATTGGTGCTGGAAGTGGAAGTTGTGGGATTGAGGCTTTTAAAAGATACAAAGTAAGAACTTTTTATTTTGAGAAAAACGAAACAAGAGTTGAATTTATCAAACAAAATTTAACAAATCATTTTGTGTGTGATTGCAAACTTTTTATTGGTGATGCTGAGGATTATTTTGAGAACTTAGAAGAAAAACCACAAAGAATTTTCTTAGGTGGTGGTGGAGAAAAAGTTATAGAAAAACTTCCATATTTATATGAAAAGTTAGACGAAAAAGGAATTATGCTAATAAATGCCATTACTTTAACCAACTTAAGCCAAATGATAAATGTTTTAAATGAAGCAAATATAGAGTTTGAAACCCATTCTATTTCTCTTACAACATATAAAGACAAACTAAATTTAGTAGAGCCAGAACGGCAATTATTTCAATTAAAGGTATATAAAAAATGATTTATTTTATAGGTGCAGGTCCTGGAGATCCTGATTTAGTTACTGTTAAAGCTCAAAAAATATTACAAATCGCAGATGCTGTTTTATTTACAGGTTCACTTGTACCAAAAGAAGTTTTATCTTGGTGCAAAAATGATGCAATTATTGAAGATTCACAAGGAATGAAATATCCTGAAATTTTTGATTTTTTATTAAAATACAAAGATAAAATCGTAGCTCGTGTACATACAGGTGATCCTTCTATTTATTCAACAATTGCAAAACAAATAGAGTTTTTAAAAGAACAAAATATTGAATATAAAGTAATTCCAGGAATTACAGCAGCTTTTGGAGCAGCTTCAAGTTTAGGTATTGAATACACAATTCCAGGAGTTTCTCAAACTCTGATTTTATCAAGAATCGAAGGTAAAACTCCAAATCCTGAAAAACTTGAAAATATTCTTGCTTGTAAAAATTCTTCTTTGGCTTTTTATTTATCAATATTGTTATTGAAAAAATTAAAAAATACAGCCTACAAAATGGGTTATTCAAAAGAGACTCCTTGTTGGGTTGTTGAAAAAGCAACTTGGGAAGATGAAAAAATTTATAAAGGAACAATTGATGATATAGAAAAACAAGTATCTCATATAAGTGGTGTTGCTTTGATTTTATTTGGAGATTATTTAAACCAAAAAGAAACCGAAGAATCACATTTATATGTAAAACCCCTAATTAAAGAATTAAAAGAGAGTAGAAAAAACAATGAATAAATTAAAAATAGCAATTGTTACAATAAATCAACCAAGTTTAACAGCTGCTTGTAACTTGGTTCCTTATTTATATGATTATCAGGTTGATGTTTTTGGAAAAAAAGACTTAATACACAATTTAGAAAATTTAAATTTATATGACAAAATCGATGATATTATGGCACCTGCTTGGGAAGGTTATGATGCAATTATTTGTATTTTAGCAATTGGAGCGGTGGTGAGAAAAATAGCGCCATTTTTAAAAGACAAATCAAGCGATCCAGCAGTTATCGTTATAAATCTAAAGCTTGATAAAATCGTTCCACTTTTAAGTGGTCATTTAGGTGGAGCAAATGAATTAAGTGACATTATAGCTTCAAGAATACCTTCTTGCCAAAACTTTGTTTCAACAGCAACTGATCAAACAAATACTTTGGCTTTTGAAATGTTTGCAAAAAAAAATGATTTAGAAATTCACAATTTGAAACAATTAGCTCTTATTTCCAATTCACTTTTAAATAAAAAAGAGGTTGAAGTTCTAACTTATGAGTCGATTTTTCAAACTATTCCAAATAAAGAAAATCTAAAATTAGTAAAAGAACAATCTTCAAATTTATGTGTGAATATAACTCCCTTTGATAGCCCTCTTTTAACTTTTAAACCAAAAGTTTTTTTAGGTATTGGTTGTAATAGAAATACAACTTTTCAAGAGATAAAAAATGCAGTTTTTTTATTTTTACAAAAACATAAATTAAAAATTGAACAAATACAAAATATTGCTTCATATGAAGCAAAAGCAGATGAAGTAGGACTTTTAGAGTTTGCAAAAGAGTACAACTTTGATATTAAATTTTTTCATGAAGCTGAAATAAATGCACTTCAAGGGAATTTTTCTACTTCCCAAGCAACAAAGTTTTTTGGAGTAAAAGGGGTTAGTGAACCATCATCAATTTTGGTTTCAAAATATAAAGAGTTAATAATACCTAAAGAGGTATATGAAAATAAAATTACAATAGCAGGAGCAATATAAAAATGAAAAGATTATACATAGTATCAACAGGAGCTGGTGGGTTAGGATATATTTCACCAGAAGCAATAAACGCAATAAATGAATCAGAAGTAATAGTATCTTATAGTAAATATGCAAGAGAATTAGGAAGCCTTATAAAAGGTAAAGAGTTATTTACATCAGGAATGACTCATGAAATAGCAAGATGTGCTCAAGCAATCGAATACGCAAGACAAGGCAAAACAACAGCAATTTTATCAAATGGCGATGTAAATGTTTATGGAATGGCAACTTTAATCGTAGAATTAATGGAAGAAAAAAAGTTATGGGATGAAATAGAAGTTATTTCACTTCCAGGTGTTACTTCATTTTTAGCTGCTGCTTCAAAAGTAGGAGCTCCTGTGTCTCAAGATTTTGCAATTATTTCTCTTTCAGATAGATTAACAGATATAAATTTAATTGATAAAAGAGTTAAATCAGCCCTAGATTGCGACTTTGTAATAGGAATTTATAATCCAAAATCAGCAAAAAGAGTTCAACCATATCTAAATTTTATGGCAGCTTTAGAAGGATATGAAGATAGAATTGCAATTATTGCTTCAAATGTGGGAAGAGCAGAAAAAGAAGAGATTACAATAACAAGTGCTCAAGATATAATAAATCAAGGTTTAAATCACCCACAAGTTACAATGTCAACTCTTATAATCATTTGTAACTCAAATGCAAAACTTACTTCAAATGGAAAAGTTTTAACTCCAAGAGGTTATTTGAATAAATATGAATTAGATGGAGAATTAAAAGCCTAATTGGCTTTTAATTTTTCTCCCTTAAAAACCTGCGTAATACCTTCTTTATTGAAAATTCAATACAATACGAAACTAAAACAAAAACAAGGCAAATAATGGGAAGAGCAAATAATTCAAGTGTTGATACAACAAAAGGTGATAGATTAGCAAAAAAAATGAATGAAAAAAGAAACATTCTAAAAGCAGGCTTCGCACCAGATGCAGCTGATAAAAAAGAACAAATTATAAATGCTAGAAAAGCTGCAAATTTAGAAGCTGAAAAAGCTAAAAAAAAGAAAAATGCAAAATTAGCTAAAGCTGCAAAGAAAAAAAATAAAAAGAAATAATAAAGTTTAGACTATTTTAAAAAAAGTATAAATAACTTATACTTTTTTATTTCTTCTAATCAACAAATATACAAAAAATGGTGCTCCAATAAACGCAGTTACAACTCCAATTGGTAAAGTTGAATCTGTATTTAAATTTCTTGAGATTAAATCTGAAAACACTAAAAATATTCCTCCAAAAAAGAATACAGGAAAAAATAATTTATCAGCACTTTGTTTATAAATAAGTTTGATAATATGAGGAATCACAAGCCCAATAAAGCCAATTGGTCCTACAAAACTAATACTAATTCCTACACTTAAAGAAACTACAATTAAAAGAAGTAAACTAATCTTGTTTACATTTAAACCTTTTAAAAAAGCTGTGTCATTACAAATAAGTAAAAGCTTGATTTTTTCTTTATTAAAATAAACTACAAAATAAAAAATAGCACTCACTATCATGATAATAAAACCATTAGAAAACCCAACTGTATCTAAACTTCCAAGAGTAAATCTAATAATTGAATAATTCTCTTGCAAATTACTCATATAAAAAACCAACATCAAAGCTGAACCATAAAAATATGATAAAGAAATTCCAATAAGTAAAATCGAGTTTGTAGAAACTGCAACTGAATTTTTATTTATTCTTTTAGAGATAAAATATAAAATCAATATTGTTACGATTGAGCCGAAAATAGAAGAAATAGAGATATTTAACATAGGAAAAAATACTATTGCAATTGCTGTAAAAAGTGTAGTTCCACTTGCAATTCCCAAAGTATAAGGAGTTATTAGTTCATTTTTAAAAATAATTTGAAATATCAAACCACCCAATGATAAAATTCCACCAACAAAAAAAGCCAATAAAACTCGAGAAACTCTTAAATCCCAAAAAACCATATTTGCACTATTTGTTGAATCCAAAACATCACTTAAGTTTAGTGTAATTTCCCCAAAGAATGGTGAAATAAGAATAATAATAAAAGCAAAAACATATAAAGCTATTTTCATAAATTCACCACCAAATGATTTTGCAATTTCAAAATAGTATTATTGTAAAACTTTTGTAAATTTTCATTTGTAAAAAACTTTTCATGTTCATCGAAGAATTCGATTTTTCCATCTTTTATAAATAAAATTTTATATTTTAGAGCATTTGCTAAATCAAGATTGTGAGTAATAATGATTTTTTGTTTTAATAAATCAGAATTAAAAATCTCAAAAACCTCTTTTAATCTACTAATATCCAAGTTTGCTGTAAGTTCGTCAAAAATTGTTATTTCTGCATCATGCATAATACTTGAAGCCAAAAGTAAAAGTTGTTTTTCTCCTGAACTAAAAGCTTTACAATATCTATTTTCTAATTTTTCTAGTTTTAATAAAGAGATTATTTTATCTATTTTTTCATTATCTACTATATCAATACTTGAAAGTTCCAAAAACTCTCTTAATGTAACATATTCATCAAAAATTGAGAGTTTTGGAGGAATATAATTTATAAATTTTGCTCTTTTTAAGTCAGCTAACTTTGATATATTTTCACCAAATAATTTTACTTTATCATTTGCTATTAAATTTGATAAAACCTTTGCTAAAGTTGATTTTCCAGCACCATTTTCACCTAAAATTATCAAATTCTCATTCTTTCTTAAACTAAAAGTTATATTATGTAAAATCTCACTACTATAATTATTTATTTCTAACATTTTCTAAAATCTTTCTAAAATCATCTATAAAGTATTTTACTCTTTGACTTGGAATGCCTGCGTATTCTTTATCTATTGCATAAATATTATTCTGTTTTGAAGCATTTATTGGTAATTTTGCCCAAAGTTCTTTTATTTCTTCTAACTCTTTTGTTTTTCCCTCATAAAAAGGTGCTAATAAAACTATTATATCTGGATTCATATTTATTATTTTTTCTGTATTTACAACTGGTTGTGCAGAATTTGAAGAATTATAAGCATTTTTATTTCCACTAGCTTTTATAATATCTTCAAAATATAAAAAGTTTCCCGTTACATAAATCTGATTTGATAAACTATCTTTTGGACTTATTACTATTAATATTTTTTTATTTTCAACTATTGATTTTAATGAATCTAAACTATTATTTATTCCATCTACAAGTTCTTTTGATTTCTCTTCTTTTTTAAATAATATTCCTAATTCTAAAATAGTATTTTTAATATTTTCTATTGTTTTAGTTTTATAAGATAATACTTTTATATTTAAAGCTTGCAAATTTTTTGTTAAATTTTCATCATAATCTTGACCAATTACAATAGTTGGTTTTGCTTCTAATAATTTTTCCAAAGAGATAGAAGAATAGCCACCTATTTTTTTGATATTTTTTGACTCAGCTGGATAATCACAAAAACTTGTATTTGCTACAACACTTTGCCCATTTCCCAAAGCAAAAACTATCTCATTTATCGAAGGAGAAAGAGTTACAATTCTTTCTTCTCCAAATAAATTTATACAAAAAAGAAGTATAAATAAGAATTTTTTCATTAAAATTTAACTTTCATACCAGCATAATAAGTTCGTTCAAAATTAACAGGATAAATAACATCATCACTAATCCATAAACCATTATCTTCATCAAATAGATTTTGAATTTTTGCAAATAACTCAACATTTTGATAAGTATATGAAGTTCCCAAATCAGTAGAATTATATGCTTCTTGCTTTTGATTAAAATTATTTGCAAAATCATCTGCAGCATAAGCACTATTTCTATATGTATGAGATAATACTGTATTTAGATTGTTTATATCATAACCTAAATTAACAGTAATATTATGTTTTGAAACTCCAGGTAAATCTTTGCCATTATAAGTTCCATTTCCTTCGTTTTCTTCATCTATTTTTGCAATAATATATGAATAGTTTAGAGAAGTATATAAATTATCATTTATTAAATATTTGTCAAAAACTTCTAGACCATATTTATGTGATTTATCTATATTTGTATTAAAAGAAGTTGCCCAACTTCCAGTATTATAATAGTAAATTTCATTTTTTAAATCAGCTCTAAATAAAGATAATTTTAATTTATTATTTTTTCGAATATTATTATATCCAACTGTGTAATTATTTACTTTTGAAGGTTCAATAAAATCATTAAATAAACCATTACTAAAAAATTTATCTATGTCTGGTGCTTGAAAAGATTTATTATAATTTGCAAAAATAGATGAGATATTATCTAATTGATAATTTATCCCTAAATCATAAGCATTTAAGTATTCATCATTTTTTAAAGTATCTGCACCATTTGGTTCATATTTATATTCAACATTTTCTCTTCTAACTCCAGATGATACTTTTAAGTCATCACTAATATTATATTCTCCTGAAACAAAAACTGCTTTATTATTTTTATTTGTTATATCAGAAGTTCCTATTCTATCACCATCAAAACCATCAACTCCAAGTAATACTTTATAGTTATTTTCTTGATAATTTAACTTTGAAACAAAAGATTTATACTCATATTTTGATTTAAAAGTTGTAAATTCACTTCTTTTATCTTCATCACTATACGAAGATTCTAATGATAAGTTTGGGTTAAAATTATATTTAAATCCACCTGTTGTCACATAAGAACTTAAATATTGTTCAGTAAAACTATTTGCTTTATTTGGATTATTTTTATATTCATCTAATGTTAATGAACCAGCATATTTAGTATCCATATTTGAATAATTTCTTGCTAAATTTAGTTCTAAATCATCTGTTGGAAAATAAATAATATTGAAATTTTTATTTTTATTATAATTTTCATCTTTATCATCGTTTAAATCAACTCTTGTTCCATCTGTTGAAGTATAATCAATTAAAGCATTAGCTATTATTTTTTCATAATTAAATCCTAAACTTGCTGTTGCATTTTTAGTTCCATTATTTCCAACATAAGATTTAATATAATTATCATTTTTACCATTTGTTATTATATTTATAACTCCAGCATTTGCCCCATCTCCGAAAGCCACAGAACCTGAACCTTTGAGAATTTCTATTCTTTCAATACTCTCTATTGGAATAGAACTTAATAATTGAGGTGCTGAATCAATATTATTCATTCTTCTTCCATTAACAAGAACAACAACATTTTCACCACCATTAGCTATACCATAACCTCTTAAATCTAATAATTGAGAAAAACCATTACCAAAATATGGACTTACATTAACTGAAGTTTGTGATGATAAAAAATCATATACATCTTTTGATTTAGAACTTTTAATATCTTCTTTTGTATAGATTTCAGTTGCAAATGTTGCACTTTTTTCATCTGATTTAATAAGTGATGAAGTAACCGTAATAGTTTCTAAATTTTGAGCTGAATAAAGGTTTGATGTTGCTAGAAGAAAGCTTGCAACTAAGCTTGTAGATATTTTTTTTTGCATTATTAATTTTCCTAATTTTTATGTTTTATATATTATTGTTTGTAGAATATAGATTGATTGGTTTTAATTGTTTTAATAGTAATAATTTATTGATTTTTGGCATAGTATTTACTAAAATTGCGTGAATTGTACAGTTTATAGATTGCAGTTTTCTATTAACAGTTGCTGCTAGGATTCCAAAAAAACTAAAATATCTTCTTGTTTTATTAATCATAATTTCTCCTTTCTTAAAAATTTTATTTTTTATTTAAATATGACAACTTAAAATTGATTTTGTTGGATCTACCAAATATTCATAACCTAAATAAGCTATATAAATTCCAAAAGTTATAACCAAAATTGAAGCTAGTTTTATAAATAGATCTCTAAGATTTGTTTGTTTGAAAACTCCTACAAAAAATCCCAAAGAAAAAAGAGCAGGAAGTGTGCTCAGACCAAATATAAGCATTACAAAAGCTCCCCAAAATGCACTTCCAGTACTTGCAGCTGTAATTGCAAAAACATATACAAAACCACAAGGAAGCAAACCATTTAACATTCCAAGTAAATAAAAACTAAATAGTGATTGAGAACCTAAAAGTGCTTTAAAAGTATTTTGATAAAGTGGTGATTTTGAACAGCTATGTTCTAACATCGTTAAAAATTTAATTTTCCCAAGAAGTGAAAGTCCAACTAAAACCATCATAAAACCAGTGATTAGTAAAAAAATTCCACTTGTTAAATTATCAAATGTTACAACGCCACCAACAAGCCCAAATAAAGCCCCAAGTATCATATAAGTTGTAATTCTTCCAAAAGAATAAAGTAAATGTGCAAGAGCCTGAACTTGTTTTGTCCAATCATTTTTTATTTTTGTACTTGAATATGCGATTACAATTCCACCACACATTCCAACACAATGTCCAAATGAACCTAAAAATGCTATAGAAATAATTGTTATTATGCTAATTGTTTCCATTATTTCCTAACAACTCTTTTTTAATGTATGGATTTCTTAAATCTTCATTTCTTAAAACTTTCAAACCCATTTCTTCAAAGCTTATAAAACCATCTTGTTTTTGTTCATAAGCCCCAAATCCATATCCCATGGGTGTAATATCTGTTCTACTAAACCAAGCAGATTTTGCATCAATATATTTTTTTGTATCTTTTGTCATAACCCAAATTTTTGCACTATTTTTAAAAGGTTTATCTTTTAACCAGTTTGCAAGTCCACCGTGATCATGAAAAAACCAAGTTTTTCCATCATTTGAAATAACTTGAGATACATAAGTCATATCTTCAATTGTCATTCCACAATCACTATCTTGATATTTTCCAAGAACTATTTCAAGAGGTGTTTGAGTAGTATTTCCTTCTTTTAAAACAACCATTTGTTTTTTATTTGACATGGATAAAAATATTATAATTATTATTGCAATTATTACGATTAGGGTAAGAACAGGTAAGATTTTTTTCATTTAAACTCCAAAATAGAATTCGTATTATATTCACTTGTATATAAAATTTGGTTTATTGGTAGTAAAAAAAAGGCTTCACATGGGAACTTGTGAAGCCGTATTCAAATCTATTTAAGTGTATAGGATACCAAATAAATGTATTTAGTAGTAGGAGGATTTAATATAAATATCCTATAAGTAGAATTCTAGCAACTCAATTATTAAAATAAGATAAAATTTATCCTCTTTAATTACTTTTTTTTATTTTTTTAATCTTACTTTAGAATTTAAAGAATATAATACAAATATATAATAAAAATAAGGATTAATATTTATGCGTCTGATAATGTTTGATATGGACGGAACACTTATAGATAGTGGTTTCGCTATTACAAATACAATTAACTATGTAAGAACTAATTTGGGATTTGAAAAATTAGAAAAAAACTATATTCTAGAAAAAGTAAATGACCCAGCTATAAATGCAGCTGAGTTTTTTTATGGAACAAAAGAGTTTACACCACAACAAACAAAACTTTTTGAAGAGTATTACAATATCCATTGTTTGACAGATTTAGTTGTTTATGATGGAATTTCTAAATTAATTGATGATTTAAGTAAAGATTTTACTTTAACAGTTGCAACAAATGCAAACTCTGATTATGCACATAAAATGTTAAATCATGTGGGACTTGGACACTATTTTAAAACCATTTTAGGTTATGATAGTGTAAAAAATCCAAAACCACATCCAGAAATGGTAAATAAAATACTTGATATTCATAATGTTTCAAACTCTAATGCCCAATTAATTGGAGATTCACATAAAGATATAATGGCAGCCTCAAGAGCAGGAGTTGATTCTGTTTTAGTGAATTGGGGATTTTCAAATCACAAAAATGACGCAATAGAAACAGTTGAAGAGTTAGAAAAAAGAATATTAGAAAAGTTTAAATAAGTAAAATTATGTTAAAAAAAATAAAATCTTTATTTAAAAAAGAGACTTTCCCTTGTATTGTTTGGGATGGAAAAAAAATGAAATATCTAGATTTAACTCAAAAACAAATTGATAAAATGAATAATCAAGGTTTAAGCGTCACAAAAAAAGATGAGTGTTAAAGTTCTATAAACTTATACTCACCTTCTTTTAAATCTTCAACACTAAATCCACCAAAACTAACCCTATGAAGTGATAATACCCTATTTCCAACGCTTGCAAACATTCTTTTTACTTGATGATATTTACCTTCACAAATCTCTAATCGTACATAAGTTGGAGATAATATTTCAAGCTTTGCGGGAAGTAGTGGTTTTTTTTCACCATTTAACATAACTTCACCACTTGCAAAAATCTCTTTTTCATCGCCATTTAGAGGAACTGCTAAAGTTGCTTCATAAACTTTTGAAACATCACTTTTAGGACTTGATAATTTATGATTTAAAGCTCCATCATCTGTAAGAATTATTGCTCCTGTTGTATCAACATCAAGTCTTCCAATAGTAGAAATTTTTGGATTTCTTCTATTCCATCGTTGAGGAATCAAAGCATATATCAAACTTCCAGCATCATTGTGTGAGCAAATAAATCCTGAGGGTTTATTTAATAAAATTGTAATTGTTTCAGGATCAAGTGCTTCATTGTTAACTTTTATATCATTATGATATGCCTTTATTGATGGGTCAAAAACTCTTGTATCTTTTACATAAAGTTCATAAATTCGTAAAAATTTCTTAGCTTCACTTCTTGTGCAATATCCTAAACTTGATAGATGTGCATCAATTCTTTTATAACTATTTTGCATATATTAAAATCTCTTTTATTTAAAATTGTTGGATATTAACATCTTTTTCAATAAAATACAAATATGAAACTACTTAATAAAAAAAATAAAATATATTTATTAGATGAAAACAACTTTGATTTTCCAAAACTTGAAATGATGAAAGATGATTTAGTTGCAGTTGGTGGAGATTTTCATCCTCAAAGATTGTTAAATGCTTATGAAAATGGAATTTTCCCTTGGTATATTGATGAATACAATTACATTCATTGGTTTAGTCCAAATAAAAGAATGGTTCTAAAACCAGATGAAATGAAAGTCTCAAAAAGCCTTAAAAAATCTATTTTAAACAAAGGCTTTATAATAAAATCAAATGAAAATTTTGAAGCTGTTATAAGAGCTTGTTCACAAATAAAAAGAAAACATGAAAATAGCACTTGGATAAGTGAAGAGTTTATAAAAGCTTATATAAATCTACATAATCTTGATATTGCATTTAGTATTGAATGTTATTTAAATGATGAATTAGTTGGTGGACTTTATGGACTTTTAATAGGAAATATTTTTTGTGGTGAAAGTATGTTTGCGAAAGTTACTGACGCATCAAAAGTAGCTTTTTACCATCTTTGTAATCAAGCCTCACAAAATGGCATAAAACTTATAGATTGTCAAGTTTACAACGACCATTTAGCAAGTTTAGGAGCTTATGAAATAAGTAGAGAAAAATACTTTGAAATATTAAATATAGAAATTTAATATATAAAAAATGTTACTTTTTTCTATATTTTTATAAACTATAACCCTATTTTAATTAATTGCTACACGCTTACTACTTTTTTGTTTTATAATGGTTCATATTTCAATATGTATAAGGTAAAAAAATGAGCGAAGAAATAAAAAGAGAAAAATCTCTTACAATGACTATGTTAATGACTCCAGATAAAGCAAATTTTTCAGGGAAAAATGTTCACGGTGGTGAAATTCTAAAAATGCTAGATCATGTTGCATATGCATGTGCAGCAAGATATACAGGTATGTATGCTGTAACATTATCAGTTGACATGGTTTTATTTAAAGATCCTATTAAAATCGGTTCTCTTGTTACATTTCATGCCTCTGTAAATTATACAGGAAGAACTTCTATGGAAATTGGTATTAAAGTAATTTCAGAAGATATAAAAGATCATACAATCAAAAATACAAATGTTTGTTATTTTACAATGATTGCAGTTGATGAAGATGGAAAACCAGCTCCTGTTCCTAAATTAGATTTAGTTACAGAAGATGACAAACGAAGATATAACGATGCAATTGCAAGAAGAGAAGCTAGAATGTCTTCAAGACACTCTAAATAATTTTTCTTTATTTACAAAAAAAGGGGAAGATTTAAAAATCTTCCCCTTTTTAATTTTATACTTAAAAAGTATATTAAGCCTCTTTAGACTCAATATACTCTTCATAACTTCCTTTGAAATCAACTATTGTTCCACCTGGTTGAATTTCAATAATTCTATTAGCAAATGCATCTAATAATTCCCTATCGTGAGACACACAAATAACAGAACCTGCATATTCAAGTAATCCTTCACCTAAAGCAATAATTGCTTCTAAGTCAAGGTGATTTGTTGGTTCATCTAAAACAAGAAAATTTCCTTGTTCTAACATGATTTTAGAAAGCATCATTCTATGTTTTTCTCCACCAGAACAAGAGTTTACTTTTTTCTCTTGTTCTTGACCGTTAAATAACATTCTTCCAAGACAATTTCTAATTTCAGAAATATCCGCATCTCTATCACAATTTCTCAACCAATCGTAAAGTGTATTATCACCTTCGATTATATCAGTTGCATTTTGTGGAAAATATGAGTTTTGAATAGTTGCACCCCATAAAACTTCTCCACTATCAGCTTGTAAATTTCCTTCTAAGATTTCACAAAGAGTAGTTTTACCAATACCATTTGTTCCAATAAGAGCGATTTTATCACCCTTTTCAACAGTGAAATTAATATTATCTAAAACAACATTTCCATCGTAAGCTTTAGAGATATTTTTAACAGTTAATAACTCTTTTCCAACTTCTCTTTTTTGTTTAAAAATAATTGATGGATCTCGTCTACTTGATACTTGAATTGAACCAACATCAAGTTTATCAAGTTGTTTTTGTCTTGAAGTTGCTTGTTTTGCTTTAGAAGCATTTGCACTAAATCTAGCGATAAATTTTTCAAGTTCATCTTTTTCTTTTAGTTTTTTACCAACATCTTTTTCATTTTGTTTTGCAATTAATGTTGAAGCAATATACCAATCATCATAAGTTCCTGTGAACTCTCTGATTTGTTTAAAGTCAACATCTAAAATATGTGTACAAACAGCATTTAAGAAGTGTCTATCATGAGAGATAACTACCATTGTTCCATCATGGTGTTGTAATTGGTTTTCTAACCAACCAATTGTTGCAATATCAAGGTTATTTGTAGGCTCATCTAAAAATAGAACATCTGGTTTTGGGTATAAAACTTGTGCTAATAAAACTTTGAATTTATTTCCACCTGTTAATGTACTCATTAACTCTTGATGAGAAGCTGCTGGAAATCCTAAATCTTCTAAAATTCTTGTAATTTTTACATCATATTCATAAGTTGGATCTTCTTCACAACATATAATTTCAAGTTCAGCTAGTCTATTATTTACTTCATCTGTAAATTCAGGACTCATATAAAGTTCTTCTTTTTCTTTTACTGCATCGTATAATCTTTTATTTCCTAAAAGAACAGCATCAAAAATTGTATTATTTTCATAAGCAAATTGATTTTGTGATAAAGTTCCTACTTTTTTACCATTTTGAACTTGTACTTCACCCTCAGTTGCATCTTCTTGACCTGATAATATTTTTAAGAAAGTTGTTTTACCAGCACCATTTGCACCAATTAAACCATATCTTTTACCAGTATCTAATTTTATATTTATGTCTTGAAATAAAACTCTAGCACCAAAAGCTTTTTTAAGATTGACAGTTTGAACCATATTATAATTCTCTCCATTTATTTTATTTATTCGTATATTGATTTCGCGATTATATCTTAAAAAATCTATTTAAGACTTAATTTAAGCTCTTAAATCTCTTTTTCAAATGCTAATCTCATAATCTCATCTTCTGTTAAATGTCTCATTCTTGTGTCATCTTCAGGAGGATATTTGATAATTAAAACTTTTGTTTTTAAATCATCTAAACGATATTTAGTTAAGTTTTTTATTAGATTATCATTTATCATTTCTTTTGATAAAGTAGCTTGTTCAAGCATTTTTGTAATAACATTTTCAAGATTTTTTTTCGTCTCTTCAAAAGCTTTTTCTTCATCTGTTAATGAAATATATTGTTTATCTAAATATTTCATTACAAAATCTGCTGGATATTTATAAGTTGTAATTCCCTTATAAACATACTTTTGACATTTTATATTTGGTATATGAACCCCTGTAAAAATATATCCAAGTACAGTATTTATACCATCTAACTCTTTTAAAGGATTATGAGAACAAATGAAATCTTCTTTTACAACCGATGGAGAAAACTCTAATGACGTAATATTGTTATGTAAAATAATAAAACTTCCACCTACTTCTTTTGGTCCACCTTTTAGAGAAAATATCTCGTTTTTATGAGCCATAAAACTTCCAGTAACTTTTTTTGGACTTCCTTCAAGTGAAGTTAATTCATTATCTCCAATATCAAAATCACCCTCAACAATATTAAAATTAAGCGGTAATTTTAATAAGTTGGCCAATTTATCAGCTAGTCTTACATCACCATGAACATTTACTGAATTATCTTTTAAAATAGTAAAATTTTTTATTTCATGTTTTCTAAGCCATCTGCTGATATCATCAACATTTGTAAGTGCAACAATAGGTTTATAAATATGTGAAATAACTTCACTACCTTTATATCTCCATGTTTTTTCTTCTTCATTAAATGTACTTGTAAGATGATTTAATCTAATGTCAGTTACTAAATCCCAGCCTATTTCATCAGCAACTCCATCTAAATCTGTTAAATTATTTTTAGAACAAAAATAGTCTTGCCCAACAGAAACAGGTCCACCGATTAATCTTTCTATTAAATTTTCAGAACAATCAAAAGATGCATCAACATATTTTGGTCCACCTTTTAAAGTAGCTATTTTGTTAGAAGAGCATTTAAAAAAACCTTTTATTGTTCTGGGCATTCCTTTTATAGAATCAATTAAATTATTAGAACAATCAAAATTTCCTTTAACCTCTTTTGGAGCATAAGATAAATTTTTTAGTTGATTAAAAGAACAATCGAAATCGCCAACTTCTGTTGGTCCTTCAAAAAGAGAAGTTAAATTATTTCTTGAACAATTGAAATCTCCAGTTACGGTTTTGGGGCATCCATCAAGTGAAGTTAAACCATTATTACTTATATCAAAATATCCATCAACCATTTTAAATTTAACAGGTATTTTTTTTACACTTAACTTTTTATTTAGATTAACATTTCCTTGAACTGTTATGTAGAAATCTTCTGAAATTAGATAATTATTTATAGCATGCTCTTTAAGCCATTTTTCGATTTCTGCGAGACTATTCATCATCTACCTTTATTATTATTATTTTTAATTAATACTACATTTTAGCATTTTATATCTTAAAATATTAATATCAAACTACATATAAAACATACAAAAAAACTTTTTATTGCCATATAATCTTTTCAAGTTAGTATTTGCTGGCTTATATAAACAAAGGTTGTTTATCATGAAAAAAAGAGTTTGGATTATTGGTGCTAGTAGTGGAATTGGTTTAGACTTAGTTAAGTTATGGTTACAAAATAATTATCAAGTAATAGCAAGTTCTAGAGATATTGAAAATTCAAACGAGCTACTAAAACTAAAATCAACTTACTCAAATAATCTGGAACTTTTAAATATTGATGTTTTAGATAATGAAAATGTTATTAAAAGTGTGACTGAAGCATACAATATTTTTAATGGTTTAGATATTTGTTTTTTTAATGCGGGAGTTTATGAATCAATGACTTACGAGCAATGGGATATTTCAAACTTTGAATCCATGATAAATATAAATTATTTAGGTGCTATAAGAGTTTTAAAACCTCTAATTGCATTTTTAGAAAAACAAAAACATAAGTCAACTATTGTTTTAAATGCAAGTTTATCAAGTTACTTTGGTTTACCTTATGGTGGAGCTTATAGTGCTTCAAAGGCAGCTTTAGTTAATTTTGCCCAAGCGATTCAACCAGAATTGCAAAGAAAAAATATTTATGTTCAAATCATAAATCATGGTTTTGTGAAAACAAGACTTACAGCTAAAAATGATTTTGAAATGCCACAATTAATGGAAGTAAATTATGCAGCAAGAAAAATATTTGATGGACTAAATAAACCCTATAAATTTGAGATTTCGTTTCCTTTTGTTTTATCCAAATTTTTACGGTTAATTAGTTTGTTGCCTTATAAATTGAGTTTTTCTATATGCAAAAAGTTTTTAAAATGATTAAAACAACAATTATTGTGAAATATAATGGTTTGATTTAATGAATAATAATCCCCTCAAAAGCAAAGAGATTTTCCTTTATGGAATATTGGGAATTCCCATTGCTTTTTTGGGTTTTCCTTTATATATTTATTTACCCTCTTTTTATGTTGAGCATATTGGTTTAAGTATTGGAGTTGTTGGATTTATTTCATTAATAGCTCGATTAATTGATATGATTGCTGACCCATTTATTGGTCGTTTTAGTGATATTTATAGCTCAAAATTTAATATAATTTTTATTTCATCTTTTTTTCTTTTATTTGGTCTTTTTTTTCTAATAAAACCCATTTTTTATAGTTCTATTTGGTTGTTTTTATGTTCAATAATTACTTATATTTCATACAGTTTTGTTTTGATTCCATACTTAAGTCTGAATTCCATATTAAGCAAAAATGAAAAAGATAACATAAAACTTGCTTTTTCAAGGGAAATATTTATAATAATTGGAGTTTTAATTGCTTTACTTATGCCATATATTTTTTTGGTTTCAAGTGATTCAAAAAAGAGTTTGGAACTTTTACTTTATACGATTTTAATTCTTTTTCCTATCTTTGTTTTGATTTTTTATTTTAAATTAAAAGATTTAGAAATAAAAAATGAAAACATTATTCACAAAGATTTTTTTCTTTCTTTAAAAAACTTTTTTAAAAACTTTCCACATCACAAAAAACTATTTTTTGCTTTTTTATTAAACAATTTAGCAAATGCACTTCCTGCGACTCTATTTTTGTTTTTTGTTAAATATGTTTTAAATTTAGAAGATAAAACAGGTCTTTTTTTGATAATCTACTTTTTAAGTGCGATTATTACTTTTCCATTTTGGATAAAACTTTCAAATAAAATATCAAAAAAATCTACTTGGATTTTGTCAATAATTATTGCTATTAGTGCATTTATTTTTGTCCCTTTTTTAGGTGAAGGAGATTTTTTATATTTTGCAATTATTTGTGTAATAACTGGAATGTGTTTGGGAGCTGATATGGCATTGCCCTCTTCTATTCAAGCGGATGTTGCAAATCAAACAAAACAAAATAATGAAGACTTAACAGGAGTTTTATTTGGATTTTGGGCGATGATTACAAAACTATCTTTATCATTGGCAGTTGCAATTTCATTTATAACTTTAGAATTTGCAAACTTTGAAACTTCAAATATAAATCAAAATTCAATTGTTGCAATAATAGTTTTATATTCGATTCTACCAATAATTTTGAAACTATCTTCTATTTTTTTGTTATTAAAATATAAAGAGACAAATTAAGCATACAAAACTTCCTTTTTTTATAATAAATTACAATACTTAGAAAAAAGGAGTATTTGTGAAATATATATTTTTAATCATATTTTTTCTTTCACCGATTTTTGCAAATACTTCTGTTGATATTAAAAAATTCTCTGGACTTTGGTACGAAATAGCAAGGGTTGAAAATACTTTTCAAACTTCTTGCGTAGCTTCAAGTGTGGAATATAAACTTCAAGTTGACAATACTTACGATGTTTATAACAGATGTTTTGAAAATGAATTAGACGGAAAATTAATAGAATATAACGGTTTTGCAAAACTAGAAAACAATGAACTTTTTATGAGATATTTTTTAGTTTTTACAAGTTCATACAAAATTGAATATTTGAATAATTACCAAACAGCAGTTATCGCAAATGATGATTATTCAAATCTTTGGATTATGAGTAGAACTGCAAATATAGATAAAAATGAATTAGAAAAAATATTAAAAGATTTAAAAACAAAAATGGATATTTCAAAACTAATCTTTACAAAACTTGACCCAAAAGGAAGATACAAATGAAAATAGCAGTTTTAGGAGCTGGAATTAGTGGACTGGGAAGTGCTTATATTTTAAGCAAAAAACATGAAGTTGATTTATATGAAAAAGATAATCGTTTAGGCGGTCATGCTAGAACTACCATAATAAATGATGAAGATAAAACTTTTGGCGTTGATACTGGTTTTTTAGTTTTTAATCACCCTACTTATCCACTTTTGACAAAATTATTTGAACAACTAAATGTGAAAATAGAAAATTCAGATATGAGTTTTGCTTTTTGGGATAGGAATAAAAATAGAGCTTATAACGGTTCATCATTAAAAGGAATGTTTGCTCAAAAAAGAAACTTTTTTTCAATATCTCACTACAAAATGATAAAAGATATTTTAACTTTTAATGAAATTGCAATTAAAGATTTAAAAGAAAATAGTTCAAACTTAGACAAAACTTTGGGTGAATATATAAAAAATTATTCAAATGCTTTTAAAGAGAGATATTTACTTCCAATGGGAGCTGCTATTTGGTCAACTCCTAGTGATGAAATGAATCTTTTTCCAGCAAGAACATTTTTGACATTTTTCAAAAATCATGGACTTTTAGGTGTTTCAAGTCACCATCAATGGCTAACTGTTTCAAATGGAAGTATTAATTATGTAAATAAAATTAAAGAAAAAATCTCTGGAAAAATATTTTTAAACTCTGATGTTATAAAAGTTCAAAGGGAAGAAAATGGCATTTTTCTAATCCATGAAAATGGAACTAAAACTTTTTATGATAAAGTAATCCTAGCTATGCACGCTCCACAAGCTTTGGAAATTTTAGAAAATCCAACACCAAAAGAAGTTGAAATTTTAAGTGCTTTTAAATATAAAGAAAATAGCGCTGTTTTACACAATGACAATAATATTTTATATCCAAACAAAAAAATGTATGCAGCATGGAATTACACAAGTACAAATTCAAAAAATAAAGCTGTGACTCTTAGTTATTGGATAAATACTCTACAAAATCTAAAAACAAAAAAAGATTATTTTGTATCGTTAAATGAAACACAAAATATAAATAATGTAATTGAAAAAATCTCTTACGAACATCCACAATTTAATTCACTTGCCATAGAAATGCAAAAAAGAAAAGATGAAATTTGTGGAGTTAATAACACATATTTTGCTGGAGCTTATTGGAGATATGGTTTCCATGAAGATGGACTTTTAAGTGCTACAAAAGTGGCTTCTAAACTTGGATGTGAGTTCTAAAATGCCTAATATATCAAATCACAATATTTTTGAAGGAACTATTTATCATAAAAGATTTCTTCCTAAAAAGCACGATTTTAAATATAACTTTTATCTGCTTGATATTGATGTATTTGATTTAAAAAGTTTAGAAAACAAAATTTTTTCTATAAACAAACTAAATTTTATGAGTTTACAAAGTTTTGACCACTTTGGAACAAGCCTTGATTTTATGAAAAATATAGAAGAACTTTTAAAAAAGTTTGATTTAAAAGCAAGTCCAAAAATGAGATTCATCACACTTCCTAGGGTATTAAACTTTGTTTTTAATCCAATTAGTGTTTTGGTTTTATTTGATGAAGAAAATCTTCCAACTCATATTTTAGCTGAAGTTCATAACTACAACAACGGTCGTGTTGTTTACCCTGTGCAATTAGAAAAAAGAGGAAATTCATATTTTGGAGTTGTAAAAAAAGATATGTATGTATCGCCTTTTTTTAAGTGTGAGGGAGTTTATGAATTTGAACTAAAGTATGACCAAAACAAATTATTTATAAAAATAGATTTATATGAAGACAAACAACACAAATTAACAGCGGTTTTTAACTCAAAATCAATGCCTTATAATTTTAAAAATATACTAAAAATATTTTTTAGATATATGTTCAGCACCTTTTTAGTGGTGAGTAGAACATATTTTCAAGCTATTAGGCTTTATTTAAAAGGTTTAAAAATCTATTTTCCAAGAGAAAATGACAAAACAAGGAGGTATTAAAAATGCAAAAATTATGGAACAAATTTGGAGATAACTTCTTTTCAAAAATAAAAATAGGAACACTTGAAGTAATCTATAAAAATGGAACTATCAAACTTTATGGAGAAAAAAGAATTGAAGAAAAAATCACTTTAGAAATACATAATAATAGATTTTTCACAAGAGTTATGCTTTATGGAGATATTGGTTTTTCTGAGAGTTATATAGACAAAGATTTTGAAACTTCAAATCTTACAAAACTAATAGAACTAGCACTTTTAAATACAAAATATCTTGGAACTACAAGTGAAAATGAAAAAAACAAACTAATAAATCTAATGCCAGTTTTTAATAAAATAAAACATAGTTTACGAAAAAATTCAAAAACAAACTCAAGAAAAAATATCTCAGCCCACTATGACCTATCAAATGAGTTTTATAAACTAATGTTAGATGAAACTATGATGTATTCAAGTGCTGTATTTTCCCACAAAGAGCAAGATTTATATGAAGCACAAAAAAACAAGTTAGAAAAACTCTCATCAAAACTAAATCTAAAAGAAGGCTCAAAAGTTCTAGAAATTGGTTCAGGTTGGGGAGCTATGGCACTTCATTTGGCAAATGATAAAAAGTGTGAAGTTACAACTGTAACTTTAAGTGTTGAGCAAAAGAAACTTTGTGAAAATAGATTTAAAGAGCATAATGTAGAAGATAAAATCGATATTTTACTAAAAGATTATAGGGATTTAAACGGAAAATTTGATGCAATAATTGCTATTGAGATGTTTGAAGCTGTAGGCAAAGAGTATTTTCATATCTTCTTTAAAAAATGCCAAGAATTACTAAAACCAAATGGTGTTTTAGTTCTTCAAGTAATAACAATGCCTGATCAAAGATATAAAGATTATTCAAAAGGAACTGATTTTATACAAAAATATATTTTCCCAGGTGGTCATCTTCCAAGTATCTCTAAAATCCTTGAAGTGACAAGCAAACACACAAGATTAAATCTAAATCATCTTGAAGAGTTCACAGAAGATTATGCAAAAACTTTGAATATTTGGCATGAGAATTTTGAAAAAAAATTGGAAGAAGTTAAAAAGTTAGGTTTTGATGACTATTTTATACGAATGTGGAAAATGTATCTAAACTATTGTGAAGCTGCATTTTTAACAAGAAACATAAATCTTCATCAATTGGTTTTTACAAGAGACCAAAATATAGATTTAAACAAAGGATTAATCGCATGAAAAATTTAATATTAGTTTTTTTAACAACAATACTACTAACAGGATGTACGAGCATGAAAATAGAAGATTTTAACAACACAAAACCAGAGTTTATTCCACAAGATTATTTTAATGGAAAACTAAGAGCCTATGGAATCGTAAAAGATAGAAGTGGAAAAATAACAAGAACATTCAAAGGAACAATGATTGGTTCTTGGGATAAAAATGGCGTTGGAACACTTGATGAGTATTTTGTTTATAATGATGGTGAAGAGATGAAAAGGGTTTGGACTTTAAAACCTACTGAAAATAAAAAGTTTATAGCAACTGCCGATGATATTATTGGGGAAAGCCCAATGATAGCAAATGGAAATACAGTAATGCTTGATTATGTTATGAGAACTGCTTATAAAGATTCTACTATTGATTTAAGTGTTCAAGATTGGCTTCATTTACAAGATGATGGAGTTATTATAAATCACTCTAAACTGAAAAAATTTGGCTTTGTTGTTGGCGAAATTGTAATTACGATAATTAAGGATTAAAAAATGGCTTGTAAATGCAAAGATATTTTTAGCATAAGTGAGAAAAAAAGTAAGATTCATTTTATAACTCAAATAACAGAGTTAATAATAAAATCTTCAAATTTAATGAAAACTTTGGGATTTGAAACTTCAAAAATAGAAGGAATTGTAACTATTGAAAATAAAAATCCAAAGCTTTTTTTTGAAGAGAATTTTGACTTTTTTAATACAAATTTTAATGATTTAGAAAAAGATGAAATAAAAATATTCATAGAAAATGAAGAAAATCAACTTTCACTTGGAACTATATTTTTTGCAAAACCAATGAACAGATATTTACATTTTATTGAAGATAGGAACTTCTTTGATATTATAGAAAATAGCAGTTTAACAGCCCACTTTCAAGCAATCATTGATATGAAAACAAATAAAATATTTGCCTATGAGGCTCTTACACGTGGAGTTTTGCCAAATGGTGAACTTATGTATCCCGATATTTTATTTTCAAAATCTACACGAAATGATATGAACTTTACCCTTGATAGAATGTGCAGAGAAACTGCACTTAAAACAACAGCTGTGAAAAAAATAGATGCAAAGGTTTTTATAAACTTTATTCCAACTTCTATTTATGATCCGGAATTTTGTTTAGCTTCTACTGTAAAATGGGCAAAACAGCTAGACTTTGACCCAAAAAATATAGTTTTTGAAGTGGTTGAAACACAAAATGTAAAAGATAAAGAACACTTAAAAACTATTTTAAATTTTTATAGAGACAAAGGTTTTTTAATCGCACTTGACGATGTGGGAGAAGGATACTCTTCCCTTAATATGATTATTGATATAAAACCAGACATTATAAAAGTTGATAGAAATATCATAGAAAACATTGACAAAGATACAATGAAACAATCTATTTATAAAGCTTTACGAACAATCTGTATTGACAACAATATAAAAATTCTAGCTGAAGGTGTTGAAACTTTGTATGAACTTGAAAAAGTAAAAGAAATAGGTGTTGATTATGCTCAAGGGTATTATTTTGCCAAACCTAGTGCAGAAATAATTAGAATCATTTAAAAATAATATTTTTTGTTAGTTCTTTTTATCAATAATTAATTTCTTAAACTGTAGTATTCGACAATTTTAAATATTTACTATTTTAAAATAGTAAATATTTAA
Organism: Arcobacter suis CECT 7833; assembly: GCF_003544815.1. Lineage (NCBI taxonomy): Bacteria > Pseudomonadati > Campylobacterota > Epsilonproteobacteria > Campylobacterales > Arcobacteraceae > Arcobacter > Arcobacter suis. The sequence goes on from NZ_CP032100.1 coordinate 1,482,860, forward strand.
AATAATAATTTTATAATGTATTTAATACTTCACTAAAAAAATCAGGAATTTCTAATTTGATAAAAAATTTTGACAAAAAAAATTTTGTATATTTATGGTTTATGTTTTTTATTATTGTTTCAATCGTAATTTTTGAAGGAGTTGTTGAATATAAAAAGTCTATAGAAAATGCTTCTGTAAAAACAAATAATCTTACAAGCTTAATTTCTAAAAAACTAGAAAGTGATTTTGAATATACAAATAATTTACTAAATTTTGCTCACAATATAATATTAAATACTATAAAAGAAAACAAATATTTTTTAGAAGCTGATGATTTACAAAAAAAAGAGATTATTTCAAAAAAATTTACTTCTTTAATAAATAATTCTAAAAATATAACTATTTTAAATTATGCCGATTCAAATGGAAATATTATATATTCATCAAATTCTTTAAATGGTAAAATTAATATATCAGATAGAGAACACTTTCAAAAATTAAAAAATAATGAAAACTTAATTACTACTTTTTCTGATGTTATTACCTCAAAAATGACAGGAAAAAGCTCTTTAGTTTTAGCTCGTGCAATTAGAGATGAAAATAAAGATTTATTGGGAGTAATTACTGCTGTAATAAATATAAATACAATAAATGAAATTCTAGCTTCTATAGATTTAGGAGCAAATGGTGTTTCATTGTTAAGAAGATCTGACAACACAAAATTAATTTCAAGATATCCATCTTCAGAAACAGTAGAACTAAATCAATCTTTACCAGAAAATAATCCTATTATTGTTCGAATAAGAACAGGTGAGAAAACAGGAACTCTTGAATATATTGCTTCAACTGATGGTAAAAAAAGAGTTGGAAGTTTTTTAGTTATGGAAGAGTTTCCATTTTATGTACAAACTGCAATATCAGAAGATGTATATTTAGATTCATGGAAAGAAGATTTAAAAGTTGTTGCTGTTTTATTTGTATTATTCATTTTTATAACTTTTTTTATTTTCTTTATTTTAAATAAAAGTTTCAAAAAAGAACAACTAGCAGTTAAAGAGCTGATAAAAAATCAAAACTTATTTTCATCTGGTCCTGTAATAACAATAGAATGGATACCTCAAAATAATTGGCCTATAAAAAATATCTCAAATAACTGTGAAAATATTCTTGGTTATACAAAAGATGAAATGTTATATAAAGATTTTAATTATTCAAATTTAATACATCCAGATGATAAATATAAAATTTTACAAGAAGTTCAATATTTTATTAAAAATAATATAGATATGTTTGAACAATCATATAGAATACAATTAAAAGATGGAACTTATAAGTATTTTTATGACTATACAAAAATAATAAGAAATGACAATAATGAAATTATGAATTTTATTGGTTATATTTTTGATCAAACAAATTTAAAAGAAAAAGAAGAATCTTTATTGATTGAAAGAAATAGATTAAGTTATATTATTTTAGGTACAAACGCAGGTACATGGGAATGGAATATACAAACTAATGAAATAATTTTTAATCATAAATGGGCTGAAATATTAGGTCTTACTCTAGAAGAAATTTCTCCTACAACTATAAACACTTGGGCTAATTTAGTACATCCTGATGATTTAGAAAAAAGTCATGAATTATTAAATAAACATTTTAATAAAGAAATAGATTATTATGATTGTGAAATAAGAATGAAACACAAAAATGGTTCTTGGATTTGGATAAAAGATAGAGGTAAAGTTATATCTTGGGATGATTATAATAAACCTATTTTAATGATGGGAACACATACTGATATTACAAAAGAAAAAGAGTTAATTCAAGAAATAGAAATAGCTAAAAATAGATTTGAAAATATGTTTAAAAACCATGCTTCTATTATGTTATTAATTAACCCAAATAATGGTGAAATAATAGATGCAAATCAAAGTGCAGTTAATTTTTATGGTTATACTTTAGATGAACTAAAACAAATGAATATTTCTAAAATTAATCAAACTAATATGTATTTATTAAAAGAAAAATATGAACAAGTAAAAAATTCAATAAAAAAATCATTTATTTTTTCCCATAAATTAAAAAATGGTCAAATCAAAATAGTAGAAGTTAGTTCTTCACCCATTGAAACAAGTCATGGAATAATTTTATTTTCAATTATAAAAGATATAACAAAAGAACAAGCCTTAGAAAATGAGATTTTAAAAGAAAAAATTAAATTCCAAACTTTTATTAACTTATCTTCTGATGCAATTCTTATATTAGATGAAGAAGGTAAACTTTTAGAATACAGCTTACAAACTCAAAAATATTTAAATTATAGTGATGAAGAAATGGGAAATTTAAATATTTTAGATATTGATAAAGGTTTTAAAAATATTCAAGAATATAAAGAACTTATTTCAAATCTAAATGGAAATCAAACTATGTTTTTTGAAAGAATTCATACAAGAAAAGATAATTCCTATTACAATGCAGCTTTAACAGCTAGAAAAATAAGCCTTGATGGACAAGAATATATTTATTCTTCAGCAAGAGATATAACAGATGAAAAAATCATTCAAAAAAAACTACAAGAATTTTATGAAAATCTGGAAAAACTAATAGAAACTCAAGATAATATTGTAATACTCACAAATGGAAAAGAAATAAAATTTTCAAATCACAAATTTTTTGATTTTTTAGGATTTGAGAATCTGGAAAAATTCAAAGAACAGCATCAATGTATATGTGATTTTTTTATAGAAGACGATAGATTTTTTCATCTAAAAAAGATTAGCACAAATGATAATTGGATAACAAAAATTATGGAGTTTGAAGAATCAAAAAGAATTGTTTCAATAATAGGAAAAGATTTGAAACAATATATTTTTTCAGTAAATGTAAACAAATTTGATGAAGATAATATGATTATAAGTTTTACAGATATTTCGCAAACAATTTTTGAAAATATATATCTTGAAGAAAAAATTTTACATGACAAACTAACAAATGCTTATAGTAGAGAATATTTTGATAGAAATTATCAAAAATTTATTTATGAATGTATTGAAAATAATACAAAACTAGCCCTTGCACTTTTGGATATAGACTACTTCAAAAAAGTAAATGATACTTACGGTCATGATATAGGAGATGAAGTATTAATTAAATTTGTAGAAAAAATACAAAATAATCTGAGAAAAAATGATATTTTAATCCGTTGGGGAGGAGAAGAGTTTATTTTGATTTTACAATTAGAATCTCAAAAAGATTTAGAAAAAAAATTAGAATATTTAAGAAAAACCATCGAAGAAACATCTTTTCCTCAAATAAATAACATAACTTGTTCTATTGGTGGAACAATATATCAAGACAATGAAAATATACTTAAAACTATAAAAAGAGCCGATGAAGCAGTTTATAAAGCAAAAGCAGCAGGTAGAAATAAAGTTCTGATAAATTAACAACTAAAGTATACAAAACCACTTCTAAATTCTATAAACTAGTATTATGAAAATATTTATACTTTACCCAAATCAATTATTTAAAAATTTATCAAACTTCATAAATAAAAAAGTACTTTTAATAGAAGAACCACTATTTTTTACCCAATATGATTTTCATATTCAAAAACTTGTTTTACATCGAGCTAGTATGAAATTTTATGAAAGCTATTTAAAACAAAACAATATTTTAGTTGAGTATTTTGAAGATGAAAGTTATATTGAATTTTATAAAAATGAAAAAGTTTTTGTATATGAACTTTTTGATAATTATTTGGAAAAAAAGGTTTATAAAAACTTTCTAAATATTACAACTATTAAAAATCCAAACTTTATAAACCCAAAAGATACAAACAAGTTTTTGCATAAATTTTATATAAATAGAAGAAAAGAGTTAGATATTTTTATGCAAAATGGAAAACCTCTTTTTGATAAATATAGTTTTGATGAGGATAATAGAAAAAAACTTCCAAAAGATATTAAAATTCCCCCTACTTTAGCTTATGAAAATGAGTTTGTAAAAGAGGCTTTAACTTACTGCAAAAAGTTCAAAAGTGTTGGAGTTTGCGAAAACTTTTATTATCCAACTACTTTTGATGAAGCAAATATTCAATTAAACTATTTTTTAAAAGAAAAATTTGAAAATTTTGGCTCTTTTCAAGATGCAATTACAAAAGATATAAAACAAAACTTTTTATTTCACTCAAATATTTCAAGTAGTTTAAATATTGGTTTACTTGATTTACATGAGTTAATAGAAAAAATAGTAAATTTTGATGCACCATACAATGCAAAAGAAGGCTTTATAAGACAAATTATCGGTTGGCGTGAGTTTATGCTTCGTGTTTATGAAGATGCTGGTGTGGCTCTTAGAAACTCTAATTTTTTTGTGTTTTCAAATCCTATGCCAAAAAAGATTTTAGATGCTAGAAGTGGTATAAAACCTCTAGATGATGCAATAAAAAAACTAGAATTCACAGCTTATAATCACCATATTGAAAGGCTTATGATTTTGGGAAATATTTTTTTATTACTGGAAATCAAACCAAATGAAGTTTACAAGTTTTTTATGAAATATTACATCGATGCTTATGATTGGGTGATGGTTGGAAATGTTTATGGAATGAGTGGATTTAGTGATGGTGGAAGTATTACTACAAAGCCTTATATATCAAGTTCAAACTATCTTTTAAAAATGAGTGATTATAATAAAAATGAAAGTTGGTGCAAAATTTTGGATGCACTCTATTGGAGATTTTTACATATACATTTTCATAAGTTTTCTTCAAATCCACGAATGAAAATGCAAATAGCACTTTTAAATAAAATGCCAAAAGAGAAACTTGAAAATCATCTTAAAATCGCAAATGACTTTTTAGAAAATCTTTTTATTACAAATTGACATATTTTAAAAGAGAAATTTGTAATTCTACTAAAATACAAAAATGAAAATAGATATTTACGAAAAAATGGAAATCCTTAGTAACAGTGCAAAATACGATGTTTCTTGCTCTTCTAGTGGAGTTGAAACTTCATACAAAAAAGGAGAATTGGGAGCAACTCACACAAGTGGAATTTGCCACACTTTTACACCAGATGGAAGATGCGTTTCCCTTCTAAAAGTATTACTTACAAATATTTGTATTTATGATTGTGCTTATTGTATAAACCGTGTTTCAAACGATATCCCAAGAGCTGTTTTTACTCCAAGAGAATTAGCAGATATAACAATCAATTTTTACAAAAGAAACTATATTGAGGGACTATTTTTAAGTTCAGGAATTGTAAAAAACGAAGACCATACTATGACTTTGTTATTAAAAACCCTCAAGATTTTAAGATATGAATATAGATTTAATGGTTATATCCATGTGAAACTAATCCCTGGATGTTCTATGGAATTGGTTGAGCAAATTGTAAAACTAGCAAATAGAGTAAGTTCAAATATTGAACTTCCAAGTGATAAATCCCTAAAACTTCTTGCACCAAATAAAACAAAAGAAAAGGTTTTACAACCACTAAAATTTGCACGAGATTTAAGCCTAGCAAAAGAGCAAAAACCAATAGGAATGAGTACGCAGTTAATCGTTGGAGCAACGCCTGAAAGTGATAGAGATATTTTAAAACTTAGCTCTGCTTTATACGATAAAGCTTTGTTAAAAAGGGTTTATTATAGTGCTTATATTCCAGTGAACAATGACAAAAACCTTCCCTCAATCATCACAAAACCACCACTTTTAAGGGAACATAGACTTTATCAAGCAGATTGGTTACTTAGATTTTATGATTTTTCTTGGGATGAAATAGTTACAGAAGATTTTCCAAACCTAGATGAAGATTTAGACCCAAAAACTTTTTGGGCATTAAACAACTTAAAATATTTTCCAATGGAAATAAACACCACTTCAAAAGAAGAACTTCTTAGAATCCCTGGCATTGGAGCTAGAGGAGTTATGAAGATTTTAAGTGCTAGAAGATTTAAAAGATTGACATTTGATGATTTAAAAAAATTAAAGATTTCTATAAAAAAAGCAAAATATTTTATCACTTGTAACAAAGAGTTTCAAAGACAAGTTCCATTTTATAGGGAAAACCTCAAACTGGCTCTTATAAAACCAGAACCGAAAAAGCTAATTCAACCCTCGCTTTTTAATTTTAGTTCAGTTTCGGGGGAATTATGATTTTAGTTTATGATGGAACTTTTGAGGGCTTTTTATCTTTGGTTTATGAGGTTTATTATAAAAAACTAAAACCTATAAAAATATATAAAACTCTTCCAAATGAGATAGTTTTTGAAGAGATAAAAATCATAGAAACTTCTTTAATTAATTCAATAAAAGTTTTAGATGCAATAAAAGCAAAATTTCCAAAAGAAATTTTAGAAAAGATTTTAAATATTTTTATGTGTGATTCAAAAGAGTTTGAAATGGCTCTTTTAGAATATATAATTATTGGATTCAAAGAAGTAAAACAACTTTTTAATATAAATTTAGAAAGTATTTTTTACCTAAATAATCTTGAAAAAGAGTTATTTAAAAATGTTCACAAAATGACAGGATTTGTAAGATTTGAAGAGTTAGAAAATGGCAGTTTATATGCAAAAGTTGAGTCAAAATTTAATGTACTTTACTTTTTAGGAAAACACTTTTTAAAAAGATTTAACAATCAAAATTTCATAATCCACGACCTGAATAGAAAACTAGCTTTTGTAAAAATAGAAAATGATTTTTCAGTTCAAAAAGTTGCTTTTTTTGATGAACCAAATTATTCATCAAATGAACAAAAATTTCAAAAACTATGGAAAAGTTTTTTTAGTGGTGTTACTTTAAAAGAAAGAATCAATCCAAAACTTCAAAGACAATTAGTTCCTTTACTTTATAGAACTTATATGAATGAATTTTTTGATAAAAGAACATAAAAAAGATACAAAAAAAATCTATTTTTAAATATACTAAAACAAAAAGGATTTCTTTTATGAAAAATATTTTTAAACTTTCAATGCTTATTTTTACTCTATTTTTATTTACAGCTTGTTCTTCAAAAAATCCACCCTTACAAACTGTAGAAAAAGTTGAACTAGATAAGTATTTAGGAACTTGGTATGAAATAGCAAGGTATGAACACTTTTTTGAAAAAGATTGCAAAAACGTAAGTGCAAACTACTCAATGATGAATGAAGAAACAATCAGAGTAATAAATAGATGCACAAAAATACAAACAAATGAAAAAAAAGAGGTAATTGGTCGAGCTTATGCAACTGATGTTACAAATAGCAAATTAAAAGTTAGTTTTTTTAGACCATTTTATGGGGATTATTGGGTTTTAATCTTAGATAAAAACTATGATTATGTGGTTGTGGGAACTCCAAATAGAGAGTATTTATGGATTTTATCAAGAACTTCTAAGCTTGATGAAAAAATCAAAAATGAGATTTTGCAAAAACTTCCAGCTTTAGGTTTTGAAACTTCAAAATTAATCTGGACTATTCAGGAATAAATCATGTATTTTGAGAAAAATGAAAGTTTAAAACTGGATTTTACAAAAAAATCTAAAAAAGAAAAACAGCCTTTAAGTACCTTTCAAGAAGAGGACTTAAATCGTTTGATTGAAATGGCATGGCAAGATAGAACAACATTTGACACTATTTTTGAACTTTATGGATTAACAGAAAATCAAGTAAAAAAGAAAATGCGAACTTTAATGAAAAAAAGCAGTTTTATAATGTGGCGAAAAAGAGTACAAGGGAAAGTCACAAAACATAAAAAGAAAGTTTTACATAAAGTAGTTAGATTTCAAGGTCCTTGGTGATTAAAAGACAAAAAAACTATACAAAACAATATTTGAAAAGCATATACTAAACAAAAAGGATATTTCATGTTAAAAGAACTTATTTTTACAGGACTTGGTGGGGCTTTGGTTTTAAAAGAAAAAATTGAAGATGAACTAAAAAAACTAGAAGAAAAAGGAAAACTTGATACAAAAGATGTAAAAAGTTTTTTAGAATCATTGGAGCAAAAAGGCAAAGAAAGTGATGAGAAGTTTAAGGCTGAACTTAAATCAACTCTAAAAGAGATAATAGATGAATTAGGACTTGCAACAAAAGAAGATTTACAAAAATTAAAAGAGGATTTAAAATAAAAACTTTTTTAAAAAACCTAAATCTTTATTCTCCTAGTAGAGTTTATAGTGTATTTTCATTTTTACTAACTATTTATTTGGTTATAAAAAAGAAACCCAGCTTTCTAATTTTTAAACCTTTAAGCGCAAAAAAATTAAAAGAAACAACTATAAACTTAGGAGCTAGTTTTATAAAATTGGCTCAAGTATTGGCAACTAGGGCTGATTTTTTTTCAAAAGAGTATTTAGATGAATTAAAAGAGTTACATGACCAACTTCCTTGTATGGATGAAAAAGATTGTAATATTATATTTTATAGAGCTTTTAATAAAAACCCTTTCTCTTCATTTGATAATATTCCAATTGCCTCTGCTTCTATTGGGCAAGTTCATGTGGCTTTTTTAAAAAGTGGTGAAAAAGTAGCTGTGAAACTTCGAAGAATGGGAATAAAAGAGCAAGTAAAAGCAGATATAAAAATCATAAATTTCTTTAACACTATTTTTAAACCCCTATTTTCGCACTATACAAAAAATTCTATTGAAGCTGTAGTTTCAGAGTTTTCATCTATGATTTTACAAGAAGTTAGTCTTAATCATGAATTAGCAAATTTACAAAAATTTTCCCAAACATATAAAGATAGTGGAATAAAATTTCCAAAAGCTTTTAGTGAAATTTGTAGTGATGATGCTTTGGTTATGAGTTATGAAGAGGGATTTAGGTTTGATGATAAAGAAAATTTACAAAAAGAGAATATAGACTTTAAAGAAATCATTTCTAAACTTGTAGATTTTTATACAATTCAAATGTTAATAAATGGATATTTTCACGCTGATCCTCATCCTGGAAATTTACTTGTAAACAAACAAGGAGAGCTGATTTTACTTGATTTTGGAATGGTAAAATCAATTCCAAATAATATAAGAGTTGCAATAATTGAGCTTATAAAAGCTGCAAATGAAAGGGATTATGAACTTTATATTAGTGCTAGTAAAAGACTTGGAACAATTGCCCATGAAGCACCTGTTCACGAATTAGCTTTATTCACAGATAAAATGTTTGATATTTTTTCAAATGAAAATTTATCTAGTGAATCTATGCAAAAACTAGCTTTTGATGTCTTAGAAAGTACAAGAAATTTTCCTTTTAAACTTCCAAGTGATGCGATTTATATTTTAAGAGTTAGTGCGATTATTGAAGGACTTGGAACAACTTATATAGAAAATTTTAACGGAATAAAAGATATTTTGCCAATTTTACAGAAAAATATTCCAAAGGCTTTAGGAGCTGGAGATAGTATTATTGAAACTATTATTGATGAAATAAAATCTATTCCTTTTTCAATTAAAGATTTAAAATCAGTTATAAAACAAGCAAGTGTTGGTGAGCTAAAAATCGAAATCTCAAACTCTCAACTTGAATATATAAGTAAAGAAATTAAAGATTTTATAAAACCAATTATTTTATCATTAGCACTTATTTTTACATCAATATTTACTCTTTTATATGACAAAGACTTAAAAGAGATAGCTTTAATACTTTTTACAATTGGTGTAATAAAATTAGTTTATAAATAGAGGTTAAAATGAAAATTGCGATTATTGGAGCTGGTTTTTCTGGCTGTAATTTATATAACAACCTAAAAGAAAAATATGAAGATATTACTATTTTTGAAAAATCAAGGGGAATTGGTGGACGACTTAGCACTAAATATATTGAAGATAAATTTATAGATCATGGAACTTCAAGTTTAATTCCAATAACAGATGATTTAAAATTCTTTTGTTTAGATTTGGCAAAAAATGGTATTTTAAAAACTAAGTATGATGAATTTATTCCAAAAAATGGAATAAACTCTATTTGCAAGTTTTTAATAAATGAAAAAGATTTACAAACAAATACAAAAATAATAAAAGCAAAAAATTCAAATAACAAATGGATTTTAGAAGATGAAAATAATGTTATTTATGATGATTTTGATTTACTTTTTATTGCAATTCCAGCTCCACAAATAACACAAATAAAAATAGAACTCCCTAATGATTTTAAAGAAAAACTCTCACGTATAAAATATGATTCTATCTTCTCACTTATTTTATATTCAAATGAAAACATTAAACTAAATGAAAATAATATTTATGAAAATATTGATGTAAAAAGCATCATTAATAATTCAAAAAAATATCTATACAAGGATTTTACTTCTTATGTAATTCATTCATCAAAAGAGTTTGCGAACTGCGTAAATGAAAAGAATAAAGAAGAGATTTATGATATATTTTTAGATAATTTTGATGATAAAACAAAAAAAGAAATAAAAGAATTTACATTAATTCCACATCTTTGGAAATATGCTTTTTCAAAAAATTCTTTAGATATGCCTTATTTTTTAAATGAAAATAAGAATCTAGGGATTTGTGGAGATTATTTTAATTATTCAAATATTGAAGCTAGTCTTTTAAGTTCAGAACTACTTTCAAAGCGTTTTATTTGAGAAAAAATAATCAAAATAAAAATAAGTTATTTATTTACAAAAATGATACTCATATGATACTATTAAATGGTAAAATTTCAATATGATAACAATTGAAAATTACAAAAAAAATTTAACAATCTTATATATAGAAGATGATCAAATTACTCAACATAAATTAAAAAACATTTTAGGAAGATATTTTAATAAAATTATTCTTGCATCAAATGGAGAAGATGCTTTCGAAAAAATAAAGGTTGAACCTAAAATTGATTTAATTATTAGTGATATAAATATGCCGAAAATGGATGGTTTAGAATTTCTAGAAGAGTTAAGAAAATTTGATTCTAAAATACCATTTATATTTGTAACAGCAAGAGATGAACCAGATAAAATGCTAAAAGCAATTCAATTAGATATAGATAATTACATTTTAAAACCAATAAATCTTGAAAATTTATTAACAATTATCGATAAAGTAGTAAATAAGTTATATAAAGAATATTTAATTTTAGAAAGAAATTCTCATATAAAACTAAATGAAAATCTCTTTTGGAACGAAAATAATAAAACACTAATTTTTAATAATGAAGTAGTAAAACTCACAAAAAAAGAGCTTTTATTTATTGAAATATTAACAAGCAATGATAATAAAGTTCATACAATAGAAGATATTATTTCTATTCTTTGGGAAGACGAATTTTTAGGAAAAGATTATATTTCAAATCTTAAAAATATCATTTCAAGGCTTAGAAATAAAGTTCCTAGTCTAAAAATTGAAAACTTATATGGAATGGGTTATAAAATAAAAAAAACAATCTAAATTTATCTAAATAGTTACCATTTTATAGCCAAATCCATAAATATTTTCTATTGTTAATTCTGGTATTTTACTTCTTAATCTTGAAATCAAATTTTTAAGATTTGAAATATCAGGGTTTTTATCAAACTCTTCATTCCAGATATAAGAGATAATTTCTTCATTTACAAAAATCTTTTCAGGTATTTTAAGAAGTAATTCTATTAATAAAAACTCTTTTTTTGTGAGTCTTAATAATTCATCATTTAAATAGAGTTGTTTTAATTCTTTGTTCCAGATTAGATTATTATTTAATTTTAGGAATATCTCTTTTTTATCTGAAACCTTATATTTTTCCATATAAATTTCTTTTGATATTTTAAATATTATTTGAAAAAAATTGTCATAATCCATTGGTTTTAGAATAAATCTATAAATACCTAAATTAACCAATTCCATAAGATATTCTGATTCATTATGAGCTGATAAAACTATTATTCTTTGATTTGGATTTTCCTTATAAATATGTTTTATAAGTTCAACACCATCCATATTAGGCATTTGAATATCTGTAATTATCAAATCTGGATATTCTTTATTTATTTTATAATAATTGTAATACTGCTCTAAAGCTTCTTTTCCATCAAAAGCAACTTTTATTTTAGAAAAGATCTCATGAAGAAGAAGTTCCATTTTTTTTGAAATTCCCTTGTCATCTTCCACAAATAATATAGATATATCCTTTGCATATTTTTCCAAAGAAACATAATCAATCATTTTGAACCTCTATTCTTTAATATTTTTTTCTCTGATTTCTTTTCTTATCTCTAATTCTTTTCTTATTGCATCACTACTTGTTCTATCTATTAAAGGTCTTTCTATAACTTTTATTTTACCTTTTAATTTGGGATTGAGTTTAAAAAAATCATCAAAATCTATCATAAAAACAGCGCCTTTATTATGGAACTCTACTCGATTTGGATATTTTAAAATATAACAATTTTTGAAATCTTTTTCAAGAGTTCTTGTATTTGATAATTTTTTTAATACGTCATATTTAAAAATCATATACCCAATTATAAATACAACCATACTAAAAAATAATTCTCTAAAATAATCCATTTTTTCCTAATAATATTTTCTATTTTTTCACAGAAGGTATTTTAACATTATTAAGATTAGTAAAAATTTTAAAAGTATCTATTTCAACTTCTTTTGCTTTTTTATTCAAAGTTTCATTCGAGTCTTTATTTGAATTTGCATCAACTAAATCTTGTAGATTATTATGGAATTTTTTATTTAACATATCTATATTATTTATTATTTCCATATCAACTTTTTTAGTTGAATTAATCTGATTTTCACACCACTGTTTTAAAGTTTGGTTTTCCTCTATTTTAAATGATTTATAATCACCTAATTTTGCATATACTTTATCTTTTGTATTTAGTACTTCTACTTTTAATAAAGCAGTATCGTAAACTAAATCTACATCAGCAACTTTATCTAAAGAGTCTTGTAAAAATGAAGCTTTAGCAGCAGCTGTTACTAAAGAGTTTGACATATTAGCAATATTTTCAGCCATAGTTGAAATTTGATCTGCAACTTGTGCATTTTTTTGAGTAGCTTGATCTAATAAATTAATAGCATCATTAATTTGAACTATTCCTTTTTCTTGTTCTTTTGAAGCACCAGCAACTTCATTTATTGTCAAAATTGTATTTGAAATATTCTCATTTAATTCTTTATATCCTTCAATCATATTATCAGATATATTTTTACCTTCTTTAGCTTTTCTGCTAGCTAATTCAACAATATTTTTAATTTCTCGAGCTGCTTCTGCACTTCTATTTGCTAGGTTTCGCACTTCTGCTGCAACTACTGCAAATCCTTTTCCAGCTTCACCAGCAGTTGCAGCTTCTACGGCTGCATTTAAAGAAAGAATATTTGTTTGGAATGCAATTTGATCAATTACTTCAATAGCTTCATTTATTGAGCTTACTTCTTTATTTATTTCATCCATTGATTTAGCAGTTTGATTTGCCAAATCTTGTCCATTTCTAGCAGATACTGTAACATTTTGAGCAAGTTGTGACATTTTATTTGTTGCTAATGTATTTGCTTGAATTGTTGATGTTATTTCTTCTAATGCTGCTGCTGTCTCTTCTAGTGATGCTGCTTGTTGATTTGAAGAAGTTGACAGATTATTTGAAGCACCTGAAAGGGTTTGAGTACTTTCATTTAATGCATTTCCTGTATTCATAACCATTGCTAAAATTTCAGAAGTATTATTTCCTACAAGTTTAATACCAGCTGTTAATGAACCTAAGTTCCCATAAATTCCATCATCATCTATTTTATAATCAAATTTTGATTCTGAATAATATCTTAATGTTTCATTGATTTTATCTAAAGTATCTTTTGTACTTAAAATCATAGAATTTAATCTATTTTTTAAATCTTCAACATGTGGGTTTGATGCTTTAGCATTTACTTTATATACAAAAAATCCATTTGCAGTTTTTTCTAAAATATCACTTGCTTCTTCTATTACAATAGCATCTTGTTTTAAACCAGCTCTTACTTTATCCATGTAAGCATTAAATAAAGTTGCAACTTCACCTATTTCATCTTTTGATTCAACAGCTAAAGATATATTTGTATCATTAGAATGTAATAGATTTTCAAATCCATGTTTTAATTTTTCAATTGGATTAGTAGCTCTTCTTACTATAAAGAAAATTAAACCAATAGTTATAAAAGCTAATACTACAGATATTATTGAAATTTCTGTAATTAAAGCTCTTATTTGTATATCAGCTTCATCTAATGAAAAAGTTAAATCCATTACTCCAATTACATCACCTTCATTTTGATTACCATGACACATTAAACACTCTTGTGTTGCAATCATAGGTTTTATCATTCTTATATTGTGACCATTTTCATTATGTGTTTGTAAAAGTAAAGGTTGTTTAGAATCAAATGTACTTAAAACTTCTTTATCTGTTGTATATGGAATACTAGAAGGATATAACTCCATTAAAGATTTACCTTTTGCAACAGTTAAGTTTTTAACACCTTTGATATGTCTTGCATCTTCTTCTGCTTTTGCTATTTGTACAGGATCTCCTGTATTCATTGCATTTCTTAGACTTTGAAACATCGCAGCATTTAACATCTCTAGATTCTCTTTTGTTTTTTCAATAGAATCTTTTGTCACTTTAGATGTTGTAAAATATACAACTGTAATACTACTTAGCGACATTAAAATAAATAGAGCAACAATTATCTTATTACTTATTTTTTTTGTTATTAATTCAAGCAAAGAATTAAACATTTATTCTCCAATTAAAAATTTTCAATAATACTTTTAACATCAATAATAATACCAATGCTTCCATCACCTCTTACCGTTGCTCCTGCAACACTATCAACTTTTTTAAAGTTGGTTTCTATTGCTTTTAAAACTACTTGTTGCTGTTGTAAAAATTCATCTATAAAAAAGGCTGCTTTTTGTGTTCCTGATTTTACGATTATTAAAATACCTTGGCTTAAATCTTGTGTTTTTGGAACAATATGTAAAAATTCATATAATCTTATTATTGGTATAAATTCATCTCTTAACATAAGTAAAGCTGAACTTCCATCACCTACTAGTTTTATCATCTCCTTTGTAGGTTGAATTGATTCAACTATTGATGAAGTTGGTAAAATAAAAATATTATCTCCAATTTTTATATTTAAACCATCTAAAATAGAGTGAGTTAAAGGAACTGTTATTGTAAAAGAAAAACCTTCTTCTAAATCACTTTTTATTTCTATATTTCCATTTAATTTTTCTACATTTTCTTTAATTTTATAAACATTTTTTAGTTGATTATCTTCTTTGATTTTAGGAAACTCTTCTTCAAAATCCAGTTCATCTTTATCAAATCCTATTCCATCATCTTCTATACAAAATGACATTTGTCCATTTAGTTGTTGAGCGATTATTTTTATAGTAGCTTCTGGATTTTTATCTTTTGCTGTTCTTTCTTCTTTTGTTTCTATTCCATAAAGAACACTATTTGTAATCAAAGTTTTAATAGATAAATCTAAATGTTCAACCAAAGATTTATCTACTTTAGTTTCTCCACCAACTATTTGTAATTTAATTGATTTATTTGCTGGTAATATTTCTTGAATAATATTGTTATAAATTGTGTACATACTTTCAAACTTAATCATTCTTATATCTGTTGCATAATCTTGAAGTTCAACTATATGTCTTTGAAAAAGAGTGATTTTTTCAACTAAATTCTTTTTTTCTTCACTAGCTGGTAAATTATCAACACTTTGAGCCATCATTGAGTTTGTTATTACTAAATCTCCAACTTTATTTAAAAGTTTTTCTAGTTTTTGTAAATCTATTGTTACATTTGAACTAATCATTTATTTCCTTTTAGTTTTTTTTCTAGTTGTATTTATTTTATATTCTACTTTTTTTAACTTCTCAATTAACTTTGAAGAGATTTTGTACATACTCATTATAATCTCTTTTTTTTCATTATCTAATTCTTTTTTTGAATTATCGTATCTATTTATCAAATCTATATAATCAATATCTTTTAAATATGGATAAAAATAAGCAGTTTTTTCTTCTTCTATTATCCATTCACTTAAAAGTGAAATAACAACCAATTCAGGTATCCAGAAACTTCCATTTGGAAGACAAACTTCAATGGTTTTTATTAAAGTATCGTAATAAACCATTAAAGGTTCTTCTTTTTTTGCAAGTATTTTTAAAGTTGCATTTTTATGGGCATTTTCTATCAAACTTCTAAGATATGTTGAATTTATTACTGTATCTTGCAAATTTAATAACAAATCTTTCAAAGTCAAATACACAACTTCATTATCCTTTTCATTAGCTAATTGAAAATAATATCCATCACTATCGACTTGATAAAAATATTGTTCCAAGGTTGTTCTAACAAATACTAAAAGAGCTTCAGTTTTAATATCTCTTAATAATTTTGGTTTTATTCTATTTGGACATGTCAATGATAAACCTTTAACAAGCGTTCTTTTTAACCATATTTAATTCATCAAAAATATGCTGTGTTATATTCTCTATTTTAATCGCTAAATCTTTTAAGTTTATATCAGCTGTTTTTTTTACATCTTCATTTATATAAGTTTGAACAGATTTATGAATATCTTCATGATATCTTTTTAAACTATTCCAACTTTCTGTATTAGTATATTTCTGAATACTTCTCTCTGATTCATCAATCCACTTTCCTAATGCACAATCATGATGTGATACAACTGACCATGTCTCATTTTTTCCTAATTTCGCAAAATTAGTTTCTTTAAATCTAATATGATCATTTTTTAATTTAGCTGTTTTAAAAACTAGATCTACATCACAAATGTAATCTCTTGTTTGTTTTGAATATTCTGCAAAGTTCGCTGCTTGTATTAATTTAGTAGAAAGTTCTGATACTTCTTGTGATAAAGAATTTATTTGATTTGCTCTCATTGCATTTTCTTGAGTAACTCTATCTAATTGATTTACTGCATCATTTATTTGATGAATACCTACTTCTTGTTCTTTACTTGCATCTTTAATATTAGATATTAAAGAAATAGTATCATTAATTCTTTTACTTAATTCTTTATATCCATCTATCATATTTCCTGAAATACTTTTCCCAAAATTAGCTTTTGTAGTTGCATTTTCTACAATTGACTTAATCTCTTTAGCTGCTTCAGCACTACGTGATGCAAGATTTCTTACTTCTTGAGCAACTACTGCAAATCCTTTTCCTGCTTCTCCAGCTGTTGCTGCCTCTACTGCTGCATTTAAAGAAAGTATATTTGTTTGAAATGCTATTTGGTCAATTACTGTAATTGCCTCATTAATAGAATTTACTTGTACATTTATCTCTTCCATTGCGACTGTTGTTTGATTTGCTAATTTTGCTCCATTTTCTGCAGATTTATGTACTTCATTTGCTAAGAAATACATATCCTCAATACTTTTAGTATTATTTGAAATTGTTGATGAAATTTCTTCTATTGAAGCAGCTGTTTCTTCCAAAGATACTGCTTGTCTATTTGCAGAAGCAGATAAAGAAGAAGATGCTTCTGATAAAATAGTTGTATCTAAATCAAGCTTTTCTCCACTAGTTAGAATCATTGCCAATAATTCTGAAACATTATTTCCAATTAATCTTGCACTAGATTTTAAACTACCATAAACTCCTATCATATTAATTTTTTCATTAACTCTACTTTCAAAATGTGAAATTCCAAAATCTAGTAATACATTACTTATGGATGAAATCTTTATTTGAAGATTTTCAGAAAGAAAATTAATTTTATTTTTAATAAATTCCATTTTTTCATCATCATATCTTGATGAAATTTTATACATTAAAAACCCATTCTCAATATGATCAATCATTTTTTCTAATTCCATATAGAAATTTTCTTTTTCTTTTTCTTTTTTTTCAAATTCAAAAATTCTAGCTTTTAGCTTTTCAATTTCAATATCTCTTTTCTTATAATTAAACATTTTAATTTTCCTATTAGATTTATTATAAACAACTTTTGTTTCTTATTTTATTCCTTTATGTTATGTTCTTTTATATAAAATTTGATTTTGAATTACATAACAAAAAGAGTTTTATTTTACATTTATATTTTTAGCTCTAACTTCATTTTTACCTAGAAACTCTTTTGCATTTGCATTTGATACAACTAGTTTTGCTATTTCATCAGTTATTACAGCCACATCATTGGTTTGTGATGCAATTGCTGCATTTTGTTGAGTTTGTCTATCTAAACTATTTACAGCATCATTAATTTGCTCAATTCCAGAAAGTTGTTCTTTACTTGACATTTCTATATCAGAAATTAAATTAATTGTATTTGTAATATTTTGATTTAACTCTTTGTATCCTTCAATCATATTATTAGCAATTTGTTTCCCATCATTTGCTTTTGATGTTGCATTTTCTACTATTGTTTTTATCTCTTTAGCTGCTTCTGCTGATCTATTTGCAAGGTTTCCCACTTCTGCAGCAACTACTGCAAATCCTTTTCCAGCTTCTCCAGCAGTTGCAGCTTCAACAGCTGCATTTAAACTTAGAATATTTGTTTGGAATGCAATTTGATCAATTATACTAATAGCATCAGTGATTAGATTTACTTGAGTATTTATTTCATCCATTGCAACTGTTGTTTGATTTGCTAGTTGTTCTCCATCATGTGCAGATTTTGTCACACTACTTGAGTAACTAGACATTTTTGCAATTGTTTGAGTATTATTCCTAATATTTGAAGTGATTTGCTCTAAGGCAGCTGCTGTTTCTTCTAAAGATGCTGCTGCTTCATTTGAGCTAATATTTAACTTATCAACATTAGCAAGTAAAATATTAGAGCTTTCATCAAGTGTTAATCCATTTGATTTATTCTCTACTAGCATATCGTTTATAATGTCAGCTAGTTTATTTAATCCAACTGTCACTTGACTATTACATCCCCCAATTCTATGAGTAAAATCAAGTTTTGCATATTTTTCTAGGGCAAGTGAAATATCATTTATATTTGTACAAACTTTTAATTGAAGTCCAAGTAACATATCATTAAATGCATTTCTTAACTCTTCAAGACTCTCATTTTGAGTACTTTTTTCAATTCTTTTATTTAAGTATCCATTTTTTACTTCATTTACTACTTTTTTTACATCATCTATTAATTCATTATCTTGAATTATTAATCTTTCTATTTTTTCTATATTTTTATTTACTATTTTTGCCATCTCTCCAAATTCATCTTCTGCTTTATCATTTAATAAAAAAACTCTTGATGATTCTCTATTTAAATATGAGAAAAATGACAATAATCCCTCTTTGAAGTTATTTAGAGATTTAATAATTACATTTGAAATAATCAATGACCCTATTATAAAAATAACAATTGTAATTAATGCTATTATTGATAATAAACTATTTAGAAATTCATTAGCTTCATTTTTTAAAGCTATTGCACTAGAATTTATTTTATAAAGTTTTTCTTCTATAGATACGCCAATGGGTCCCATTTGAGAAATAATAACTTTCATTTCTGGAGTTTCTTCTTTTATACCATTTTTCAAATCATCTATTCTTTGATTTGAAAAAGAGTCAAAGTACTCTAAGTATTTTTTTAAACTTGAAATTATCTCATCACATAAAATTTTATTTTTTTCTACATTTAATGTACTTTTAAACTCTAAAACTTCTTCATTTAATAATAAAAACTCTTTTCTAACGTTATATATGTTTTCTTTATTGGGTAACCTTAAAAATTGAAAAGCAGCAATTCTAGATTTTAAAACTTGTTGAACAAGAATATCTGATTTAGTTGCAGCACCTTCTCTTAAGCTAGTTACTCCACTCAAATGATAATAAATAACACCTACTACTATAACTATAAATATAAATATAGTTGGAAATAAAAATAATTTCTTTTTTGTACTAAATCTATCTAACATTTTTTTACCTTTTTTGTATACATTAATTATTTATGAAGTTCTAAAAGCTTTCCCATTCTACATCATCTTTTTTATTTGAAATTATTTGTGTATTTGTTTTTTTATGTAGTACTTGATTTGTTCCTATATCGTAAGATGAATTTGATTTTAAATTCATGGCTTTTGCTTCAACTTCATTTTTCCCTTTAAACTCTTTTGCATCTGCATTGGTAACTACTAGCTTCGCTATTTCATCTGTTATTAATGCAACATCATGTGTTTGACTTGCTACTGCTGCATTTTGTTGTGTTTGTTGGTCTAATTGATTTACTGCATCATTTATCTGCTCAATTCCCATTAATTGCTCTTTACTTGACATCTCTATATCTTGGATTAAGTTAATAGTATTTGTGATATTTTGATTTAACTCTTTATATCCTTCTATCATATTATTAGCTATATCTTTTCCATCATTTGCTTTTTTTGTAGCATTTTCAACTATAAGTTTTATCTCTTTTGCTGCTTCTGCACTTCTACTCGCTAAATTTCTCACTTCTTGAGCAACTACTGCAAATCCTTTTCCAGCTTCTCCAGCTGTTGCTGCCTCTACTGCTGCATTTAAAGAAAGAATATTTGTTTGAAATGCTATTTGATCAATTACTGTAATTGCCTCATTAATAGAATTTACTTGTACATTTATCTCTTCCATTGCTACTGTTGTTTGATTTGCTAATTGTTCACCATGATTTGAAGATGCTGTTACATTTTTTGAATAATTCGCCATTTTTGCAATATTTTGCGTATTATTTCTTATATTTGAAGTAATTTGTTCTAAGGCTGCGGCTGTCTCTTCTAAAGATGCTGCTGCTTCATTTGAGCTTATATTTAATTTATCTACATTTGCAAGTAAAATATTTGAACTTTTATCCAAAGTTAATCCATTAGCTTTATTTTCTACTAACATTCCTGTTATTGAATCCCCAAGTGTATTTACACCATTTGCTAGTTTTAAAAGATGTTCTTTTATATCTTTTGTTGAAATCTTTTGAAGATAATGATAGTTTGAATACTCTTCTAAGATATGAAGTACATTATCAATATTTGATTCTAAATTACTTGCCATATTGTTTAATACATTTTTTAATTCCATTAATGCAGGATTTGAAACACTGATATTTAATCTTTGACATAAGTCACCTTGCTCAAATTCTCCTAAAACAGCTATTGTTTCATCAATTAATCTTCTATCTTCTTCAATACTTTTTTGAGTTCTTTCTATATTATCATTTACTACTTTTGCCATTTCTCCGAATTCATCTTTCGAGCTTTCATTTAATAATGAAACTTTTGAAGATTCTCTATTTAAGTATGAAAAAAATGATAATAAGCCATCTTTGAAATTGTTTAATTTTCCAGTAATATCTCTAATAACTAAATAAGATAATCCTAAAAGAATAAAAAAAGACATTACAATTATAATTATAATTACTGTTTTACTTGTTTGATAAATTTCATAAGCTATTTCCGTTTCATTTTTTGCAACTTGAAGTTGAAGATTTATTAATGCAGAAATTTTTTCACCAATTGGATCAATTTTTTGATAAAGTTCTTCAACAGTAATTTGAATTAAAAGATCTCTATTTTTATTTTTACAAGCCTCTTTGATTTTTTTTGCAATTTCATCACCTTTAACCATAAGATTCTCAACATCTTTTACTAGAACTGCTTCTTCTTTTGTTAAAGTTGTAGAGATATAAGCTTGCCACTGTTTTTTTATTTTAGATTCTGCTAAATTAATATTATCTATACATTTCTGAAAATCAAAATTTTCATTTCTAGTTTGATGAGTTGTATCAACAATGTTTATTGCATATTCTTCTGCAATTATTTTCAATTGTTCAAGAGGAATAACTCTATCATTATAAACCGTTTCTAATCCACTATTTACCTTTTTTAATTCTATAACTCCGAATATACCTATTACCATTATACTTATTAATGCAATTAATGCAAGTAATGATAATTTAGACTTTGTCCTCATATTTTGTAACATTTGCTCCCTTTTTTTTTATTACTACTATCTACTAATTATTCTTTTACTAATTTCAAACTAACAACATTTTTTACTCCTACCTAAATTTATTTGTAGTTTTATAAAATTATTTTTTATTTTAAGTTAAAGGGAAACTTTTAAAAGTTTCCCAATTATCAACTTCTTGAGTTTTTGCTACTATTGTTTTTTCCACTTTTTTATTAAATACAATAGATGTTTTTTTACTAACAGCAACATTTAAATTGTAATTAAAACTTGATATAATCAAATTTCTACCTTTTACGCTATTTTTACCATCAAACTCTTTTGAATTTGCAATTTCATCAGTAATTTTTGCAACATCTTGTTTTTGTGTTGATATTGCTGTATTTTGTTGAATTGATTTACAGCTGAATTTATTTGTTTTGTCATATCTAAATAGCATTTAAAGCATTTTCTTTTGCAGTATTTTCATCTATTTTAGCCTCGAGAAAAGCTTTATATTCCGACTCAATATTTTCTTCAATACATTTAAATTACTAATCATCTTTTTCCTTTAAATTCTTTTTGTTTTTTTATTTTATGTAAATAAATATTTCATAATTAAAAAATTAAATAATTTTTTGTATTGGAATAGAAAATAGTATTATTTTCTATTCCAATAATAATAAATAATAAAAAAGAGTGTTGATTTATTTTTATTTAGCAAAATCTAAAATTATCTTCATCCAATAATTTTAATATTTCTTCTTCACCATATTTATCTGTAATAAAATAATATGCTTCATAAGGAGTTAATCCCTCTTTTATTAGATACTCAAAAATATTAATTAAATCATCTTCGTTTCTAATATTTTTAGAAATACTCTCTAAACAAAATCCACTTAACATATGTATTATCCTAATGTTCTAATAATCTATTTTGTAAAGTTTCTATTGCTTTATTTAAAAAGTCTGTTTCTAAATTATATGAAATAGCTTTTTTTAGAGCTTTTTTAGTACTGCTATCACTAAGTAAAGAGTATGGATTACAAGCTGTTTTTATAACATCTAAAACTTGAGCTCGTTGTTTATATTCCGCACTACAGATGTTCGTATTATCAACAAATTGAATCATATTTACTAATTTATCATCAAAACCCCAATATTTAAATATCTCTGCTGTAACTTGAGATGTTGTAAATCCTATTAATTCTTTTTCAACATCTACTGTATCAATACCTTCTTCTATTTTTTTACTGAATTGTTCAGATAATCCCCTACTAACAATTAATTCAGATAAAATGAATTTACCTATTTCTTGTAAAATTGAAGCTAATAAAATTTCTTCTTTTAAATTATTATCAACGTCTCCTAACCATAAATTTACCAAATTATAAGAAGCACTTGAAGCTTTAGTAAAATCTTCTGTATTTATGCAATAAGGAGATAAATCAGTTGTTAAAATATTGTTAAAAGTTTCACTAATAGCCACATAAATAGTAAAATTAATTCCTAATAAACTAATAACTCTTCCTACCGTTTCAACTTTTGATCGAAAACCAAATAATGCTGAATTAGAAATTTTAAGAAGTGTTGTTATAACTAAAGCATCTTTTTCTATAATTTTTACCAACTCATCAATTTCTTTGTCTTTTTTCTTTCTAAAATTTTCTATTTCTTCTATTGTTTGTGGTAAAGGAGGTAAAGATTCTATTTTCTCTAAAATATTTTCAAGCACTTGTTTTCCTATTTACTTAGATAAATATCTAATTATTATTTATTAATAATTATTTTATCAGAACATAGTATCATACTAGTAACATTTATTATTTTCTTTAAAATAACAAATAATTAAAGTATTATTGGATTTTTCTTTTAATAAGATGTTTCATACAAAATTTTGTTAGAATGTTGAGTATGAAATTTAAAATATGAGAAAAAGATGCAAGATACGAATAATATTTTTATGGATTTGAATGAAATAATAAATAATTCCATAGAAGGTATTTTAATAATTCAAAATGGTTTCATACAAAATATGAATCAATCACTTCTTGATATTTTAGGATATGAAAAGAAAAGTGATTTAATAGGAAATCTTGCAACAGGAATTTTAATTCCAACTTCAAAAGAAAAATTTATAAAATACAATAGTAAATTCTTTCAAGAAATTTCATTAATGACTAAAAATGGGGATGTTATTCCCGTTATTATAAAAATAAAAGATATATCTTTTTCAAATAAAGATTATAAAATGGTTTCTATTTTAGATTTAAGTGAATTAAAAGAGAAAGAAAAAATGGTACTTCACCAATCAAAACATTCTGCCATGGGTGAAATGATTTCTATGATTGCCCATCAATGGAGACAACCTTTATCTTGCGTTTCAAGTATGCTAAGTAGAATAAAACTAAAAAATAATATGAATAATGTAGATAAAGAGTTTTTAAATAATGTTTTAGATGAAATGAATGAATATATTCAATATATGTCAAATACTATTGATGATTTTAGAAATTTTTTTAGTGTTGATACAAAAAAAGAACTTGCTACTTTAAATGAAATAGTTCTTATTGTATTTAATATGCTTGATAAATCTTTTAGTTCTCAAAACATCAAAATTGAAATCCAAAATTCTGAATTGTCAAAAATAAGATTATTTAAAAGTGAATTAATTCAGATTTTACTAAATATATTAAATAATGCAAGAGATGCATTTTTAGAACGAAACATCCAAAATTCAACTATTAAAATTTCATTTTTTGAAGATAATGATTGTCAGAAGATTTTTATCGAAGATAATGCAAAAGGTATTGATGAGAAAATAATAATGAATGTTTTTGATCCATATTTTTCAACTAAAGCTATAAAAAATGGTTCTGGATTAGGTTTATATATTTGTAAAACTATCCTTGAAAAGGATAGTTTAGGGACAATAAAGGTAGAGAATAAAAATGCCGGAGCTTTTTTTACAGTTATTGTAAATAAAAAAAACTAATTAAATAGTATTTATTACATAACCTCTATTTGATGAATTTTTAATAAATGATTCATCTGTTTTTTCTCTAATGTGTTTAATAACATTTCTTAATGAATAAATAGAAAACTCTTTTCCTCTCCAAACTGTGCTAGAAATATCTTCGTAAGTAACTAAAACATTTGGATTTAAAGCTAATAGATTTACTAGCTTTCTTTCTGTTTTTGTAAGTTTAATGATTTTTTTACCTTGAAATAAAATTTCTCTACTTATATCAAAATAAAATCCATTTTCGAATTGAACTTTTTTGTTTGTATATAAAAAACTTAAACTTATTTCTATATTATTTAATAAAAAACTTTCATCAGAACTTTTATTAAAAATCACATAAGTATTACAGTATTTATGCAAAGAAAACTCTTGTGGAGTTTCATCTTCTAATACAATCATTGGAATATTAAAAGTATAAGATTTTGTTTGTTTAAAAACATCAATAAACTTCCCTAAAGAATTTTTACTATTATCAAAAACAATTAAATCAAAGGCATTAATTTCACCATTTAACAAAGCAAATTTATCATTATTGAAAAATGAAATATTATGTTTGTCACCTGAAATTTTTTTTAACTTATCTAAAAATTTCATATCTTCACTTATAACTAAAACTGAATTAACATTTTTATTATTTGTAGTATAAAGAAAAATACTGTTCATTATAAAATCTCCTAAAAAATATATTTACAAAGGAATTTTATAATTAAATGGTATTGCAATAGTATCATTTTAATAATTTTCTAAAAAAATTATAAAACTTAGTCCTTTTTGAGTATTTAAAACTTTTAATTCACCATCAAAACTGTTTTTGATTATCAGTTTTACCATATGTAGACCAATACCAGTGCCACTATCTTTTGTTGTGAAATAAGGTTCTAATATCTTTTCTAATTGGTTATTTTCAACACCTAAAGCATTGTCTTCAATTATTAAAATATTTTTATTATCTTTTTTAAATAATTTAATAAAAATTTCTGGTTTTTTAATATTTTTTTCTTTAAATGCATCTAAAGAGTTATTTATTATGTTTATTAAAACCTGAGTTAGTTCAACTTCAACACCAAATAATTCTAATTCTTCATCAATATTTAGATGAAAAACCACTTCTAGTTTATCGATTTTACTTTTTAATATTTCTTTTGATTGATAAATTGAATTTTTAATTAAAAAGTTTTCTTTTTTCTTATTAGGATTAAAAAAATCTAAAAAACCATTTATTGTTTTATTCATATATTCAATTTGCTTTTTAGTACTTTTATAAAAATCTTCCATATAAATATCATTTAATTCTTTAAATTCGTAAGACAAATTTATATCTTCAACACATAAAGATAAAACATTTAAAGGCTGTTTTAGTTGATGAGAAATCAAACCTATCATTTCTCCCATACTTGCCATTTTAGCACTATGAATTAGTAAATCTTCGGCTTTAGTGAGTCTATCATTAGAAGTTTTTATGGTATTAAAAATATTTATGTAAATTTTGAGTTTTGAGATTAGAAGTTTGTTATCAATAGGTTTTGTAATATATTCTATTCCACCTATATTGTAACCTCTATTTTTGTATTCATCTTTTTCGTAAATTCCTGTTATAAAAATAACAGGAATATCTTTTGTAGATTCAATATCTTTTAGATATTGAGCAAATTGGAAACCATCAATATCAGGCATTTGAACATCGGTTAAAATCAAATCAATAGGATTATTCATCACTATTTCTATTGCTTCTTGAGCTTTAAATGCTGTAAAAATGTTTATATCGAAGTTTTCTTCAATTAACAGTTTTAAAGAATAAATATTTTCAGGAATATCATCAAGTAACAATATACTAAATTTATTCATTTTTTTCCTTATTTTATATATTCAACCACATTTTCCAAAGGTTCTCTTAGTTGTGATGATTGAGGATTTATTCTATATCCAAAAGGAATTATAGTTGATAATTGATATTTTGTAGTATCAAGTTTTAAAATTTCTTCAACTTTTTCTTTTTCAAATCCTTCAATCGGGCAAGAATCTATTCCTTTAATTGCTGCTGCCATCATCATATTTTCAATAGCGAAAACTGTTTGTTTAGTAGTCCAAGCATAAATATTTTCATCACTTGAAAGGGTTTGTTTTAAATGATTTGCATATAAATTCAAATACATATCAAGTTTTTCTTGAGGCATTTCTCTTCTTTTGAATTTTCGCTCAACAATACCAGATTCAGGTCTTACAGCATCTATTGCAGCTAATACAATCACTAAATGTGAACAAGTAGTGATTTGAGCTTGATCCCAACAAACAGGTTTTAATTTCTCTTGTAACTCTTTATTTGTAATAACAAGAAATTTCCAAGGTTCCATTCCAAAAGAAGATGGTGCTTTTCTTCCAGCTTCTAAAATATAAGTTAATTCTTCATCACTAATCTTTTTTGTTTCATCAAAAATTTTACAAGCATGTCTAAATTCTAGAGCTTCTAAAAATGTTTTTTCCATATTTTTTCCTTTATATTAATTTTATTAAACACTTAATATTTTACTTTTTTCTGTTTTACTTTTCATATTAAACAATAAAACAGCAACAAAAGACAACAAACAACCCAAAACCGTAGATAAAACTATTTTTTCATTATATGCGAAATAACTTGAAATAATAGCACCAACGGGAACAATAAACATAAAAACTCCCGTACGATGAGCCCCTATTTTACTAGCTGACATAAAAAATAAAGTCATTGCAAAGGTTCCTGAAAAAACTCCAATAAAAATTATATTTATCCAAAATACCAAATCTAATGCAGAAAAATCAAAAGGATGACTAGGCAGTGCAAAAAGCATATTTATAAATCCAGTTACTCCAAAAACCACTAAAGTATAAAACATAGGATCAGCTCTTTTTGAGGCTTTTTGAGAAAATATTGTAATCATTGCCCAAACAATCGCACAAGCTAAAAAATATGAACTATTTATATTTAAAAATGCAAAGCCTTCAAATGGAACTCGAAGAAGAATCAATGAACCTAAAATTCCAATACCAAGTGCAAAAATCTGTTTTTTTGTTACAACTATTCCAAAAATCATGATAGATAATAAATATGTAATAATTGGAGCAATTGAAGTAACCATAGTTCCTCCATATCCAGCTTGTCCATGAGAAAGTCCAGCAAAAAACAAATAGTTGAAAACAGCACTTAAAATTCCTGCTCCTAACATATATAAAAAACCTATTGTATTTGTTTTTAGTCTAGTTTTCATATACCAAATAACTGGTAAAATACTTAAAAAAGAGATAGCATATCTCCAGAATGCCGCAATTTCAGGAGTTGAATGCTCAACTGCTGCTTTTCCAGAAGTCCATGCAACTCCCCAAATTAACATAGCTACAACCATACCAATAAAATATTTGGTATTATTTTTATTATCCATTTTATCTACTTTTTGATTTATTAAAACGCTCGTTGATAAGATGAATTAATCTTATCTTTTTCTTTAAATTCACTTGCCGCATAAAAAGCAAAATTTGGACTTCGTAATAATTCTCTTCCATAAGCCACAAAATCACAATATTTTTCTTCTAAAAGTTTCTCACCTTCAATTGCTGTTGTAACTAATCCAACTGCAATAACTGGAATACTAATCTCTTTTTTTATCTCTTTAGCCCAATTACTTTGGTATAAAGGTTCAATTTTTGGTGTTTTATCTGTTTTTTCTTGATTTCCACCTGAAGATACATGAATAGCATCAATTCCTAGCTTCTCA
Organism: Arcobacter suis CECT 7833; assembly: GCF_003544815.1. Taxonomy (NCBI): domain Bacteria; kingdom Pseudomonadati; phylum Campylobacterota; class Epsilonproteobacteria; order Campylobacterales; family Arcobacteraceae; genus Arcobacter; species Arcobacter suis. The sequence goes on from NZ_CP032100.1 coordinate 1,511,510, forward strand.
AGCTCTTTTGATAAATAGATTGAATCATTTATATTCCATCCATCTTTCATCCACTCATCTGCGCTAATTCGTACGATTAAAGGTAAATCAACTTTTTGTTTAATCTCTTTTGCTATTTCTAAAACTAATCTACATCTATTTTCTAAACTTCCACCATAAATATCTTCTCTTGTATTACTCAAAGGTGATAAAAATTCACATAATAAATAACCATGTGCAGCATGAAGTTCAATTGCATCATAATTGGCACTTTTTGCTCTGATTGCAGTTTTTACGAATAATTCTTTAATATTTTTTATATCTTCTAAACTTGCACTAATTGGTGTTTTAAATGGTTCTTCATCACTAAAAGCTATTACACTTGGAGCAATAGGAGTTGTATCTTTAACAGTAGATTTTCTACCTGCATGGGCAATTTGAATAGCTGTTTTTGCTCCAAAAAAATGAATATCTTCATTTAATTCTTTATGTTGAATTATTTGTGAATCTTCCCATAAACCTAAATCTGCATCTGAAATTCTTCCTTTTGGCTCAACAGCAGTTGCTTCAACTATAATAAATCCAACACCACCTATTGCCCTTGCTAAATAATGGGTTTTATGAAAAGTTTTTAACTCTCCACTATCATCACTTTTATACATACACATAGGAGGCATAACTATTCTATTTTTTAGCTCAAGTGTCCCTATTTCTCCTTTTTTAAACAATAAACTCATAACTATTCCTTTTTAAATATCTAATTTTTCCAATTTACTAATTGATAAATTTTCTATTTTATTTTCTATTTTTGCAACAAAAGTTTTAAAATGTTCTTTTTGTTCATGTAAAGCTAAAAACTCAGAATTTTCCCAAGTTTCAACAAAAGTAAAACTATTTTTGTCACTTAAATCTTTGTGTAATTCATATTGAATACAACCTTCATCGTATTTATGTGTTGCTTCATAAAGTTTTACAAGTTCAGAATAAACTTCATCTGTAAACTCTTCTTTTACTTTTATATTTGCAACTATTACTATGTTTTTCAAGTTATTTCCTTATAAAAAGTTTTTAGTTAAAACTTTTTCAAATTTTTCTAGTTCAATATCTAAATTCAAATCACCTTTAAAAATATCATGAACTGAATAAGTTTCCAATGGTTCTAATCCACAAAATTGGAAAGTTTTGTGAACAGCAACATGAGCTTGGTCTAAAGACATTCCATCAAATAAACTATTTTTGTTATCAAAAGCAGATGCTGGGCAATTATAAGTTAAAGATAACATATATTTTTTACCTTGTAATAATCCACCACTTCCGTAAAGTTTTGAAGCATCAGTTCGGCTTCTTCCATCACTTGAATAATGTCGCCCTTGTGTAAATGTTTCATCAAAATATTTTTTTGCAATCCAAGGAACACTCATCCAATAAACTGGATATTGAAATAAAACATAATCTGCCCATTCAAACTTTTCACACTCTTCTTCTACGTTATAACCTTTTTCAATGTTTGTATGTTTTATTTCAAAACCATTTTTAACAAAAAAATCGTTTGCTTTATCTATGTAATGTTGAGTTAATTCACCCTTTGCTACAACATCGTAATATTGATGACCATTTAAAATTAAAACTTTTTTCATATTTTACTCCTTAAAATTATTTGAAAATTATATACACTATAAACTTAATTTACTCTTACTTTACTTTAGGTAAGTAATAGAGTTTAATTTACTTTATGTTATAATGATTTTGAAAATTTAAGGAATTTAATATGTATTATATAAACGATAAAGAATATAGATGTTCAGTTGCTGTAACACTTGATATTTTTAATGATAGATGGAAGTTAGCAATAATTTGGCATTTACTTGATGGAGATAAAAGATTTAAAGATTTACATGAAATTATAAATGAAATTACTCAAAAAACTTTAACAGTAAAACTAAAAGAACTTGAAGAAAAAAATATTATAAATAGAGAAGTTTATGCTGAAGTTCCACCAAAAGTAGTTTATAGTCTAACCCAAGCTGGGAAAAATCTAAAACCTGTTTTAGAAGAGATGCATAAATGGGGAATAGACTATGTCCAAGAGTTTGGAAAAATAACTCCTGAAAATCTTTGTAAAGCAAATATTTGTAATTAAGTCATGGAAAATTTTGTATTAATTTTATTAGCTATTGCTATTGGTTATGGAATAAATAGGTTAAATATATTTTCAAAAGATGCTCCAACAATTTTAAATCAATTTGTAATATATATTTCACTTCCAGCAATGATACTTTTACAAATTCCTAAACTTAGCTTTTCAATGGATACTTTGATTCCAATTATAATTGCTTGGATTGTTATGTTTTTTAGTGCAATTTTAGTTTTATTGTTAGCAAAATTTTTCTCTTTTTCAAAAGAGATTACAGGTTCGCTAATGTTAGTAGCAATTTTGGGAAATACTTCATTTATGGGAATTCCAATCGTAAACGCTTACATGGGTGAAAGTGCAATGCCTTATGTTTTAGTTTATGACCAATTAGGAACTTTTATTGCCTTGGCAGTTTATGGAACTTTTATAGCTTCTTATTATTCAAGTAAAAGCCAAATTACTTTTAAAATAATTACTTTTAAAGTTCTTACTTTCCCACCTTTTATATCTTTAGTCGCAGCTTTATTTTTAATTGGAGTTGAATTTAATCCAATTATTTCAAAAGTTTTAGCTACATTTTCAAGTACAATAGTTCCAATGGCTCTTGTGGCAGTTGGTTTACAGCTACAATTTAAACTACCCCGTGAAGATATAAAACCTTTTACACTTGCTCTTCTTATAAAACTTCTTATTGCTCCAATTATTGCAATAATTATTTGTAAAATATTTTCTTGGAATAATGATGTTTCAATAGTTTCAATCATGGAAGCAGGAATGGCTCCAATGATAACAGCAGGTGCAATTGCATCAATGGCTGGACTTGCTCCAAGGCTTAGTTCTGCTATTGTTGGATACGGAATACTGATATCATTTATTACAACAGCAATTTTATTTAAAATGATAAATTAATATTATAATTTTCTTTAAATAATACACGCATTCTTAATATAAAATAGATACAATACGCAAAAAAATTTATATTAGGATTTGTAATGTTTGATTTTACAAAAAAAGTGATAATCAGTTCTTTAGTTCTAGCAGGTAGTTTGAGTGCTGACTATAAAGAAGTATCAAAGGTTGAGATAGCTCAAATGGAGCAACTTGAATTATTTAAAAGAGCTCAAATAAAAATAAATAAAGCTTATGATACTGGAAGTTTGTATATTTTAAATATCAGTGTTCAAGGAAATCCTGATGAGATTTATTTAACAAAAGATAAAAAACTTGTTCTTGCAGGGGATGTAATTGATGCTTCAAATGGAATGAAAATAACTTCTCCAGCTGATGTAGCTCCAATTAGAGGAAAAGAAGCTTTTGTTTATGGAACAGGAACTGAAGAATACTTTTTATTTACAGATCCTGAATGTAAATACTGTAAAATGTTAGAATCTTATCTTCCAAAAATTCAAGATAAAGTAAAAATCAGAGTGTTTTATTACCCACTTGATTCTCACACAAATGCAAAAGATTTATCTTTATACATAATGAGTCAAAAAACAACAGATAAAAAAGTAACTGCTATGTTTGATTCAACTGCAAGTATAGAAAAAGCTAAAAGTATGAAATATACTCAAGCAGAACTTGAAAAATTAGAAAAACAATTAGATGAACAAATCCAAATTGGAATGAAATTAAATGTTCAAGGAACTCCAACTCTTTTTGATAAAGATGGAAAAAATATTATTTGGGTAAATTTACTAGAAAAATTCGGTATTGAAGTAAAATAAGTATCTTTAAGATACTTATTTTAAAAGAAAAACTTAACTAAAAAATATCCTACAACCATTAACCAAATAAATAAAATCAAAGACAAATAAAAAGGTTTCATTCCTACGTTTTTAAACTTATCAAAACTTGTTTCCATTCCTAAAGCTGTCATTGCCATTGTTAGAGAAAAAGTATCTATAAAGTTTATACTTTTAATTATATTTTCAGATAAAAATCCAAAAGAGTTAAAACCTGCAACTAATATAAACATCACGGCAAACCAAGGAATAATAAGCTTTGTTTTCTCATTTTTATTATGAAATCCAGTTTTAATCAACCAAAAAGATAATAAAATTAAAAAAGGCACTAAAAATATAACTCTTATCATTTTTACAATAATTGCATCTTTTGATACAGCTTCACCCAAAGATGTTGAAGCTCCAACAACATGAGCTACCTCATGTAAAGTTGAGCCAATATAAACTCCCATTTCAGATGCACTTAAATCAAAAATTCCTAATTTATATAAAAATGGATATAAAAACATAGTAATAGTTCCAAAAATTACCACAAAAGAGACAGCAATTGCACTTTTATAGGCTTCATTTTTCAAAACACTTTGAGTTGCTAATACAGCAGCAGCTCCACAAATAGAACTTCCAGCACTACATAAAATAGTAATTTCTCTATCTAGTTTTAAAACCTTCGTTCCTATTATATATCCAAAGATAAAAGTAAAAGCAACTATGCAAAAAGCTATAAAAACTCCACTAAACCCTACTTCTTGAAGATTTTGAAAAGTAAGTCTAAATCCATATAAAATAATCCCAAATCTTAAAATATATTTTGTAGAAAATATAATTCCACTTTGCCAAGTAGCTGGAAGTTTATGTTTTAAAGTATTGGCATAAAAAATTCCTAAAACTATTCCAATAATAAGTGGGCTAATTGCTAAATTTCTAAAAAAATCTGCTTCTGCTACAATTGTTGCAATTAATGCAAAAATACCTACAAATAAAACTCCATAAAAAGTATTTTTAATATTTAATTTATTAGTTTTCATAATATTATTCCTTTGATTTTTGAAGTATAACTGATATATTTTAATTTGTAAAATATATTATTTTTAATATAATGATTAATATTTCTAATAAGGACTTATAAATGACACTAAAAGAGTTGCACTTTTTTTATAAACTTTGTGAAAATCCACAAGTAACTCAAGTAGCACTTGAATTAAATATAAGTCAATCGGCAATTTCCCTGGCTATTAAATCTTTGGAAAATTCTTTAAATGAACAGCTTTTTGATAGAATTGGAAAAAAACTGATTTTAAATGAAAAAGGGAAATATTTTAAGGAAAAAACTCTTTTACACTACTTGGCACTTATTGATGCACAAAATATTTTTCAAGAGAATAAACTTGCAGGAAATATAAGAATAGCTACAAGTAAAACTATTTCAAACTATATAATGCCAAATATCTATTATGATTTTTTAACAAAATATAAAGATGTAAAACTAGATATTTTAACCATAAATTCAAGCAAAATTATAGATAAAATTCTAAAATCTCAACTTGATATTGGACTTATTGAAGTTGATATACAAAATTCAAGTTTAATAAAAGAAAAACTATGTGATGATGAACTAATAGTTGTTACAAGTGACAAAAATCACCATAAAGAAGCTTTTATTGATAGCATAAAAAAAAGATGGATTTTAAGAGAAACTGGCTCAGGAACACGAGAAATATTTATAAATCATCTTGGAGAAATAGCAAAAGATTTAGATATTTTTATGCAATTACAAGATTTTGAAGAGATTAAAACTATAATTTTAAATAATCCAAATACAGTAACAGCTATCTCAAAAGTTATTGTACAAAAAGAGCTAAAAGAGAAAAAACTATTTCAAATCAAACTAAAAAATCTAGAATTAAAAAGAGAGTTTTATTTAGTTTATCATAAAGAAAAATCAAAAAACCTACTTTTTGAAACCCTAATAGAGTTTCTAAAAAGCAGATTTATATAATTTATCTTCCGTAATATGAAATCAAAGAAGCTTTTGCCAAAGAGTGAGAGTTTAAATAAAATCCAACTAATGCAGCATTTGCATTTTTATCTAATCCTAAAGTTTCAACATCAAGGGCATGAACCGTAAAAATATATTTATGAGCTTTATCTCCTTGGGGAGGACAAGCACCACCAAATCCACTTTTTCCATAATCAGTTATACTTTGAATAGCATCTTTTGATTCACTATTTCCAAAACCACTTGGAAGTGTAAATTTATCTTTTGAAATATCAAAAACAACCCAATGCCACCATCCTGAGCCAGTTGGTGCATCTGGATCATAAACAGTAACTGCAAAAGATTTTGTTCCCTTTGGAGCGTCTTTCCAAGAAAGTTGTGGTGAAATATTTTCACCAGTACATCCAAAACCATTGAAAACTTGTTTGTTTGTAAGTTGTCCTTGTAAATCAGTACTACTTAATGTAAAATTTTGTGCAAAAATAATACTTGCACTAAAAACTATTAATAATGCTATTTTTTTCATAATCTTTCTCCTTTAATTTAAAAATATTATATAAAAAATGAATCTTTAATTCTATTAGAAAAAATTCAATTTTTGTTGTTTTTTATCTGTTTTGGAGTAATTTTATACTCTTTTTTAAAAGCTTGAATAAACCAAGAAATATTATCAAATCCACTTTGTTGACATACTTCAGTAACATTATAGTCTGTTGTTTCAAGTAATAATTTTGCTTTTTCAAGTTTTTTAATAATTTGCCATTTTTTAGGAGTTATTCCAAAATTATCTTTAAATTTATTTCTAAAAGCTAAATCAGTAATATTAAACTCTTTTGCAAATAAAAGCACATTTTTATCGACTTCAAACTCTTTTTCTATTTTTGTTTTAAAAGAATTATTTGTATAAATTGAAGATAAAAATGCTTCAAAACTCTTTTTTGAATTGGATTCCAATATATTTAAAAAGGCTTCTTCTAATTTAAGTTTAATTATAAATTCTTGGTTTGATGTTACAGTTTTCAAATATGATAAAACAGAAGATTGGAAAATTTCAAATTTTGTTGTTTTTTCAATTTTTAAAATATTATTCTCAAATAATCTTTTTTCATCAAAATGTAAATCATATTTTTTTATAAAATCCAAAAGAAGATTATCATCATACATAAATAATATTGCTTCATAATAGTTATCTAAAATTTCACTCATTACATAATTTCCACTTTTTAAAAAAAGTACATCTTGTGAGTTTGCGACTATTCTTTCATCTTTAAAATGAAGTATTTTAGAACCTTTTATTACAAATATAAGCATATTTGTAGAGATAAAAACTTCATTTTTATGTTGTTCTTCATATTGAATATATTTGCATATTGAAAGATTTTCTAACTTATTTAAAGTATGATTTTTTTCCAAAAAATCAGGTAGTACAAATTTCATTAAAATATCCTATTCATTTACTACTTTATTTCTTCCTGATTCTTTTGCCATATAAAGCAATTTATCTGCTTTTTTATATATATCATCTATATCCATAATATTGCTTGCATAATCGCTAATTAACCCCATAGATACAGTAATATGTTCACTTACATTACTACTTTTATGTTCTATTTTTAAATTTTGTATATTTTTTAAAATTTTATTTGCAAATTCAAAAGCTTTTTCTTTATTTTGGCATTTAAACAATATACCAAACTCTTCTCCACCTAATCTAAAACAATAATCATTTGCTCTTGTAGTAGATTCTGTTAAGGTATTTGCTACTTTTTTTAAAGCATTATCCCCCATTTGATGACCATATGTATCATTGTATTGTTTAAAATAATCAACATCCATAATCAAAAATGAGATAAATTGATTTTCTCTTTTTGCACTATTTATAAATTTTGTAGAAAAATCATTAAAATAACGTTGATTATAAATATTTGTTAAACCATCTGTTATAGATATTTGTTCAATAATTTTTTTATCAGTTATATCTTGTTTTATTGAAATGTAGCCTATTTTGTTATTAAACTCATCAAATTTTGGGCTTATTGTTATGTGTATCCAATAATCTACTCCATCTTTTGCTCTATCTTTAATATCTCCCTTCCAAATCTTATTTGCACTAATTGTATTCCACAAATCTTTATAAATTTCACTAGAAATATCAGGATGTCTTACAATATTATGATTTTGACCAATAAGTTCTTCCCTTGAATACTTACTAATACGACAAAAAGCACTTGAAACATCTGTGATAAATCCTTTTAAATCTGTTGAAGAAGAAATTATATGTTCATCAATTAATTTATTAAAACTTTTTAATCTCGTTTCTATTTTTTTTCTTTTTTTAATTTCTATTTTTAATTTTAAATTTGCATTTATAAATATAAAAAGAATAATTCCAAATAAAAATATTGTTCCAAAAACCCAAAGTGCAATTACTTTATAATTTGTTGATTCTCCAATATTTATAGGAATCCATTTATTAAAAATTATTTGTTTATCTTCAAAAGTCAAAGTACCAATTGCTTTATTAAAAATATCATTTAATAAAGGTTCATCAACTCTTGTTCCAATACTTAAATCCCAATTTTCATCTATTTTTCCACTAATCTTTAATTGGGCAATAAATTTATTTTGTATAGCATAAGAAACGGTGGTTAAAGTATCAATAAATCCGAATAATTCTTTATTTTTAACTTTATTTAAACCATCTTCAATATTTTCAACTTCAGAAATATTTATATTAGGATATTTCTTTTTTAAAACTTCAACATATGCATAATCTTTTACTATACCTATTTTCTTATTTTCAATATCAGAAATATTTGGGATAAAAAGTTCATCAATTCTTGTTACTATAATCAAAGGAGATTGAATATATGTTTTTGTAAAATTTAAAAATTCTTTTCGTTTTTGAGTTGATATAAGAAGAGAAATAATATCGCATTTTTTATTCTCTACAAAAGTTAAAGATTCTTTCCAACTTGAAGTTGGAACAAGTTTTAAAGGAATACCTAATTTTTGTTCAAAAATTTTAAAATAATCTGCTGTGATACCCACATGTTTTGAATCAATAATTTTTTCAAAAGGCATCCAATTTGGATCAATACAATAAGTCATCTCTTTTTTATTTTTTATATAATTTAACTCTTCTTTAGTCAAATTTAAATTATTTTTGAAATCTCCAAAAATAAAATCTTTTATATTTAAACTATTTTCTGATAAACCATAATCTTTATATAATTCTGAAATATATTGAAAACGTCCCTTATCTGAACTTCCTAAAGTAGCATCTTTTATATCTATCATCTCTTCAATTACATTTGCTTCAAATCTTAAATGCTCAATAGATTTTTTATTATTATATTTATTATGAATTAATTGAACTATTTCTTCTTTATGCTTTAAAGCATAGTCCCAACCTTTTAGTGTTGCTTTTTTAAATTTTTCGACACGATCTGGATGATTTATTGCTTCATTTTTATTTGTAAATAACATATCTCCATATAAATCAAATCCATAATTTATTGGATTAATAACATTAACATCTATATTTTTTTCTTTAAAATAAAAAGGTTCATTACTCAAATAAGCAGAAGATAAATCTATCTCTTTGTTAAGCAATTTTAAGTAGTCATTAGCTTCTCTTTTTGCTACAAAATTTGGTTTAATATCCATCTTTTTTAACATTGCTAATATTGCAAAACTATCAATATCATTTCCATAAAATGAAATGTTTTTATTATTTAAAGCATAAGGAGAATCTATTCCACTACTTTTTAAAGAAATTAAAACATTTGGAGAATGCTGAAATATAGGAGCTACAATAACAACTGGTTCATTTCTCATTTTATACAACAATAAAGCTGAATCAGCTACTCCGTAGTGTGCTTCTTCATCTATTACTTGTTGAATATTATTAAATCTTAAATCTCTTTGTTTTATATCAACATCTAATCCAACTTCATCGTAAAAACCTTTTTCTTTTGCAACATAGTATCCTGCAAATTGAAATTGATGAAACCATTTTAATTGAAGAGTTACTTTTTCTTTAGAATATGCAAATGTAAATAATAAAATTATTAATATTATTTTAGATTTGAAGAGAATTTCAATTATTCTCATAAATTAAACCTTTTTCTTAAAAATTACCTAAATTTTTAAAATTATTATACTAAAAATATCAGATAATAAATCGAGGTATTAGTTTAAAAAACTGGAAATTTGTTTAATTTCTTCATTTGTAAGTTCAAAACCACTAATTTTCAAATCTTCAATCATATGTTTTGTTGAAGTTGTGCCATTTAGCGGAACAATATCTATATGATTTAAAAATCTATAAAAGATTTCAGCTACACCTTTTTTATATTTGAGTGCTAGATTTTGTAAAACTTCATGTGAAAGAATATTTGGATTTGCAGTTAGTGACCAAAAACTCTCATAAGTGATGTTATGCTGTTTACAAAAAGCTCTTAAATCTTTGTCATAACCTGATTGAGCATAAAATCTGTTTTGGACAATAGTTGGTTTTACTTTTGCGTTATTGTATAAATATTTTAAAACATCTAAATCATAACAATTACTAATTCCCAAAGCCCCTACTTCTTTTTTGTCATAAAACTCTTCCATTTTTTGCCAAACTTTTTGAAGTTTACTTCCTGGATATACGGGTGAATGTAAAATATAAGCGTTTATAAAGTCAGTTTTTAGATTTTTTTTAGATTTTTCAAAGGATTTTTCTACTTGTACTTCTATTTCATCACTTTCTAAATATGGCATATTAGTTTGGTCTTGTCCATCAATTGGAGTAAATTTTGTTTGTAAAAATAAATCTTCTCTTTTTATTCCTATTTCATACGCTTTTTGTAAACCAAGACCAACTAAATCTTCTCTGTAATGTTTTGGTTGACATGCGGTATCAATGCCTTTAAAACCTTGTTTTAAAGCTTCAAAAACTAAATTTGTTGTATTTTCTTTTTTCCAAGCTGTTCCATAAATCATATTTGGTATTTTCATAATAATTCTCTTATTTTTGTTTTAATAGAACTATTGTAGCAAATGTTGAGATTATAATTCCCACTAAAATCCAAGATGTTATAAGTTTTCTTTCAAATATATACATCAATACAGCAACCGCTGCTGGATTTAAATATATATATGCCATAAGTTTTTTAGGACCTAATATAATTGAAGATTTTTGATATAAATACACAGTTGTTAAAGTCGCCCCAATTACTAAATAAGCCATATAAAAAATCAAATCTCCTTCTATTTTTTCCCACTCTAAAGGTATATTAAAAATTTCTAAAGCTAAAAACATCCAAATGCAACCACCAAGTAAAGTTGTAAAAACTAATACAAAAAGTTCATCATCTTTTTTATGAAGAAATTTTAATGAAATAGAATACAAAGCCATAAAAACCGTTGCAAACAAGAAAATAAAATCTCCATAATTCAAAGAAAAACTCAAGAATAATTCTAAATTTCCTTTAAAAACAACAATACAAGTACCAATTATTCCAATAAAATATAAAATCATCTGATAAAAACTAATTTTATCTTTAAATATAAAAACACAAAAAACTGCAGTTATTAAAGGAACTAAAGTATATAAAGTTCCAGCATTTAAAGCAGTTGTTGTCTCTAAAGCTTTGAAAAATGAGATAAAATATAAAGAGTAAAATAGACTAATAATCATGGCACGAGGCATTGTAGAAATAATTTTTTCTCTAAGTTTTTTGTTTAAAAGAACCACTGGTGATAAAAACAAAGAAGCTAAAAAAAATCTAAACAAAGTAAGTGAAATAGAATCAATCACTCCTGAAAGTTTAGAAGAAGCAATAAAAGAACCAGCTACTAAAAAAGTAGCAAAAAGTACTAAAAAATGAGCTTTAAGTGTTTGAGTCAAAAAAATCCTTTGATAAATAATAGATGTAATCTTAGTGAAATAACATTATAATTTCATTTACATATGTTGATTAAACTATAATTTATCACTTTTTTAAGAAATTTTGTATAAAATTTATACAAGTAAGTAAGGACGACCTTACCTCTACATTTAATTTAGAGGACGACCTCATTTTTAAAGGAAAATGTATGAGTACAAATTGGGTTATTCTTATAATTGCTGGATTATTTGAAATATTCTGGGCAATAGGTCTTAAATATACGGATGGTTTTAGCAAACTAATACCTAGCATTTTAACTATACTTTCAATGCTTATAAGTGTTTGGTTACTAAGTATTTCACTAAAAACTCTTCCTCTTGGAACTGCTTACGCTGTTTGGGTTGGAATTGGAACAGTTGGTACAGTAATAGCTGGTATAATTCTTTTTAATGATTCTGTTAATTTACTTAGAATTATAAGTATTCTTTTTATTATTCTTGGTATTATTGGATTAAAAATCACTACTTCTTAAAATAAAAAGGCTTTTTTTGATTAAAAATATTCTATTCTTTCTTATTCCTTTAGTCATTTATATTAGTTTATCAAACTTCATTGTAGATGAAAAAAATGTGATTTTAGTAACTTTACTTATAACAGTTATTATTTTTTGGGCAACTTCAATAATACCTGATTATCAAACTTCGCTAATTTTTTTATTTACAAGTTTAATATTTTCTTTAAGTAGCAAAGATATTATTTTTTCAGGATTTTCATCTTCTGCATTTTGGCTTGTATTTGCTGGAATGTTAATAGCAAGTGCTATAAAAAATGTAAAATTAAGTGAGAGATTTTCAACTTTTTTTACCAATATAAAAAATCCAAGTTATTTAAGTATTTTGATTTATATAAATATTTTTTCTTTATTATTTAGTTTTATTATGCCTTCAAGCTTAGGAAGAATTGTACTTTTAATTCCAATTGCAGCTATTATTGCCAAAAACTTTGGATTTAAAGAACATGATAATGGTTATGTTGGAATCATGTTAGCTTTTATTTTTTCAACAGTAATTCCTGCTTTTGCAATTTTACCTGCAAATGTACCAAACATGATATTAAGTGGATTAACCCATGAAATCTATGGTTTTGAGCTTTTATATTCGCACTATTTAGTTGCAAACTTTTTTGTTTTAGGTTTTATAAAAAATATAATTATTGTTGCTATGATTTATTTTATGTATCACGATACAGTAAAACCTTCTATTTTAAAAAGTGAAAAAAATCTTTTATCAAAAGATGAAAAAATAGTTATTGGTACAACGCTTATGATGCTACTTTTTTGGACTACAGATTTTATTCATGGTATTTCTGCAAGTGTAATTGCTATTGTTGGTGTTTTATTTTTAGCAAATCCAGCTATAAATATCATAAAAAACAAAGATTTAAATAGCATAAATTTTGCTTCTTTACTTTTAGTTGCTTCGATTATTAGCCTTGGAAATATAGTTGCAAATAATGATTACATAAAAGAGATTCTAAATACAACTATTAATCATTTTGAACCAACAAGTTATGAGATACTAAATCAAATAATTATTAGTTTATTTATGGCTATTAGTGGTATATTTATAACTCAACCATCAATTCCAGCAATTTTTACACCAATGGCAGAACATATAAGTTTAATAAGTAATTTTAGTTTAAATGAAGTAATTATGATGGAAGTAACAGCATTTTCAACTATATTTTTACCATTTCAATCACCACCAATAATAATTGGTTTAGCTTTAGCAAATATCAAACAAACTAAAGGGGTTAAGTTTTTATTGATACTTGCTGTTATTACTATAATTTTTTTATTTCCATTACAATATTTCTGGATGCAACTTGTAAAAAATATAATTTAGACATTTCAAAATTTTATTTTGAAATGTTTTTTATATATTCCACATAATTTTTTGCAGATTCTTCAAGTTGTTCATCACTTATAACAAATGTTTCATAAGTAACAAAAGGATTTTGATAATCCATTTTTATATAATTTGCAGTTCCAACAAATGGAGTTAAAAACTCTTCAACTGAATGTTTATTACTTCCTGTTGAGCTGTATTGTGCTATTCCACTTCCTGTACTTACAGCAATAACAAACTTTTTACCTTCAAGTTTATAGTTTTCTCCATAAGCAAAATTATAAGTAAAAACTACATCTAACCACTCTTTTAAAAGTGCTGGAGAACTTAACCAATACATTGGAAATTGGAAAATAATTACATCATTTTGTAAAAGTAATTCTTGTTCTTTTTCTACATCTATTTTAAAATCTGGATATTTTGCATATAAATTATTTACTGTTACATTCTCTTCTTTTTGAGCTGTTTGACTTAAAAATTTATTTACTCTTGACTCATCTATATTTGGATGAACTAGGTTGATTAATACTTTCTTCATTTTTTATCCTTTTATATATTTTCAAAATCTTATCCATTTATGACATTTTTGTCAAGTAGTGATAAATATGTCATAATTGATATTTTAGTCATTATTAGATAAAATACGTCAAAGGATAAATAATGATAAAACTAAATGGAAAACAATACGAATGTCCAAGTAAAATACCTATGGATTTAGTTGATGATAAATGGAAATTTTTAATACTTTGGAATTTATCTACAAAACCATTACGAATTAGTGAATTATCAGAAAAAATTTCCGACACTTCACAAAGAACTTTAAGCAGAAAACTAAAAGCTTTAGAAGAAGTATCTCTGGTACAAAGAGTTGTTTTTCCAGAAGTTCCACCAAAAGTTGAATATTCACTAACAATTCATGGGGAAAGACTTCTTGAAATATTTACAATAATGGCTAAATGGGGAGAACAATATGCTAAAGATATGGATGCGATAATAGAATAACTTTATTTATTTAACTTTTTTCTAATTCGGCTTAATTGAGTTGGAGTTATGCCTAAATGATTTGCGATATGGTGCTTGGCTATTCTATTTTCGATATTTGGATTATTTTTTATAAAATTCTCATATCTTATTGTTGCATCATCAAGAATTAGAGAAATCTCATTTTTTTCTTTTATTATTACCCAGTTTTTTTCTAAATAATTTATATAAAAAGTTTTAAATTCATTGTATTTATCTATCAACTCTTTATATTTTTCAAAATCTATAAAAATAAGCGTACAATCTTCCAAAGCTTCTATATTTAGATATGAATCTTCTTTTGTAAGAAGTGAAACCTTTGAAGCTGAAAAATAATTCTCACTAAAAAGATTTTTAGTATAAATCTCACCATTCTCACCTAAATAATAAGTTCGTAAAATCCCTTTACAAATAAAATAGATATATTTTGCTTTTGAATAATTATCAAGTAAAATTTCACCTTTTTTTACCTCTTTTAAAAAAGTGATATTTTTGAGTCTTTCAAAATTCTCATTATTAAAATCATAATATTGTTTACATATATTTCTAAACTGCTCATAATACAACTCTTTCATAAAATCAATCTTCCATACCAATTCTTAAAAATCCAGTAAATGCTGCATTATCAAAACTCAAAGTTTTATCTACATTTTTTTTCATCTCATTGAGTATTTTTTTGTAAGAATCATAAAATTCAAAACTAGGAGTTGGTTTGTAAACTAAATCTTTTATTTCAAAATATTTGATTACATTTTTTGTGGTTGTAGGTTTTATAAAATACTCTTTTTGTCTATTGTTATAATACAAAATTACAGAAATTATCGTCCATTTTGCAAGACTATATTGAGCTAAAAACTCTACTATTCCCTCAAAACCATTTTTTTGATTTCCATGTAGAAGTTCATATAATTCAATACTTAACATATCTTTTTCATAGGAAGTTAAACCAGCTAACATATCACGAAATTTTAGTTTATCAAACAACGAAACCAAAACAGATTTTTGAATGATTTTGAAAAAAGCATCCACAACCAAGTTTGGATTAGAAAAATTCTCTTTTTTTAGATTTTCTTTTGTGAACTCTTCAAGTTTTGAGGGGTTAAACTTTTTCATTGTTGGGAAAAACTTCGCATCTTCAAAACCCTTTGGATATTGAAATAAAAACTCTGCTTCCATATCTTTTAATTTTTCTAAATTCATCTTAACTCTTTTTAAATGACATTATATATGAAGATAAAATATCAACAACATCTACATAATCTTGGATATTTCCAGTAGCTTTTGCAGATAATATTGCACCTTCTAAAGTTGAAGCTATATAAAGCGCAAGTTTTGTTGTATCACACGCTTTCATCTCATTTTTTTGTATTGAAATATCTAAAATATCTTTTATATTTTTTCTAAATGATTGATAAATCTCTTCCATTAAAACTTTGAAATCTTCATCAATATTTGACATCTCTTGCACAATATTTGCAATAGGACAACCTTTGTTAAAATCCCTTTGGCTTGTATCTTTTAAGCCATTTATAAAAGCTTCTAAATAGCCTGATTCTAAGGCTAAAATCAAAGAATATCTTTGTACAAATCGTTCGTAGATTTTCTCTTTTATACAAACCAATGCCATATCTTTTTTATTTTCAAAAAAATGGTACATTGAACCTTTATGTACCTTTGCATTTTTTAATATTGTAGTTAATGATGCACCTTGATAGCCATTTGAATAAATCTCACTAAAGGCTGAATCTATTAAATTTTTTCTTGTATTATTTTCCATTTTGAATTATAACATTTTAAACTTGACAAATTGGTCAAGTTTTATTAAAATTAGACTTGACCAATTTGTTAACAATAAAAAAGGATAAACAATGCCAATTATAAAAACATACGAAACAAATGAAGTAAGTGGTGAATTACTTGAAATTTATAATGAAATTATCAAAGTAAGAGGAAGTGTTGGAAACAATGCAAAACTATTTAGTTCAAGTCCTGAACTTTTAAAACAGCAATTAGATTTTATAAAATATTACTCAACTCACCCTACTTTATCAATGGCACTACTTGCAAGTATTAGAATTTGTGTATCAAGTAAAGAAGAGTGTAATTTTTGTATCGATTTTAATACAGCAATGTTAGTAAACCATGCAAAATGGAGTATTGAAGAAGTACAATCAATGAAAAAAGATTTAGATAGCTCAAAATTAACGCAAAAAGAGAATGCCCTTTTGAAATTTGTAATCAACTCTATGAAAGATCCTCACAAAGTAAATGAAAATGATATGGATGAACTAAGAAAGTTGGATTGGCAAGACAAAGATATAATAGATGCACTAAATCATGGAGCTAGAATGTTAGCAACTGATATATTATTTAACGCATTTAAAATTGAAGATTATAAGGCTTGAGATTTTAAGAAGTTTTGAAATTCAAAACTTCTTATTTAATTAAATTAAGATTTTTTAACAAACTCTTGTTTCAATTTAATAGCTCCAACACCTGTAACTTTACAGTCGATGTTATGACCATCATTTCCTTCAACAAGTCTAATACCTTTTATTTTAGTACCAACTTTAATTCCAGATGAACTTCCTTTAACTTTTAAATCTTTAATAACAGTTACATCATCTCCATCTTGTAAAATAGTACCATTTGCATCTTTTACTACTAATGTATCACTACTTTGCTCAGCTGCATCCTGTGACCATTCATTAGCACACTCAGGACAGATATATAAATTCCCATCTTCGTAAGTGTATTCACTTCCGCATTTTGGGCAGTTTGGTAATTGACTCATTATTTTCCTTTTGACATTAAATGCCCGATTATACAATAATAATGCTTTCTTATGATTTAGGGTGATTTTTTGCAAAATCTATTGCATTTTGAACAGCTTTTTTTGCTTGAGGAGAATTTTTCCAACAAGAACTTCCTAAAATATCTGAAACGATATCTGTAATCTCTTCCACATTACTTTTTGCCAAATCTTCTAAAGAATTAATACCGATTTGTTCAAATCGTTTAACAACTGTTTCGCCTACATATTTAACTTTTAAGAGTTCTTCTTTTTGCTCTTTTTGAAATGCCATATTTTTTGCCTAAATGTTATTTTATAGAAATATATATTTCTATTTCATCATCTTTTGAATATTTTTCAAAATCAAAATTGTATGCTCTTTCATACTCACACTCTTTTGAAGCGAAATAGTCCCAAACTTCATGCCAAGTTTCTATTACAACTTTTGGAAATTCACCTTTTTTTGAAAATACCAAATATCTATCTTTTTCTATAGTAATTGCATTTTTAAATTTTGTAACTTCAACACCAATTGTATAATCATAATCAGAATTTACATCTTTTTCATATTTATTGTAAACTCCAAACATAGCCAAATTTCTTGACTTGTTGAATGTTTTACTTTCAATATTTTCATCTACATATCTTTGCCAAAGTTGTGGTATCTGTGCTGTTGTTTCATCTAATTCTATTTTGTTGTTTGTTCTTGTTGTGATTCCCGCAACATAAAATTTTTCTAAATATTTTACTTTCATCTTTTCACTTTATTAGTTAATTTTGGAACGTATAGTACTATAATATTTTTTCATAGAGATTTAGAAAAATCTTTTTATATATGAAACAACTATCTCTTTTTCTTCTTTATATACTTCATGTTCAGCAAAAGGGATATTTAAAATTGAGCACTCACTTAATTTGCTTTGAAGAACTTCAAAACTATTTAATGAAGTTAAAAAATCATTATCTCCTCTTATTAAAAGTGTTTTTGCGCTAATATTTTTTACATTTTCATTTGGATAGCCACTACTTGACTCATCTATCCACATTTTAATCAATCCTTTTGATAATAATTCAAAATTTGCTTCTGAGTTTAGTTTTTGATATAAATCATACTCTTTAGAAAAAATATTTTTCATTTCTTCAGCTGTTAATGATTTATATATATCTTTTTGTTGTTCATCAAGATTCCATGAAGAAGCAATTGAAACGAGTTTCTCAACTTTTATTTTATTTGAAGAAGCCATTCTTAAACCAACAATGCCACCATCACTAAAACCTATAATCGAAACTTTTTTTATATTTAAATAATCTAAAATAGCATATATATCATTTTCTATAAGTTCATACGATAATTTATTTTTTCCTAATGTAGAAGCTCCATGTCCTCTACTGTCAATGCCAATAATTCTATAATCGTTTATAAAATCTTTTGCTATTTCACCTAAATCTTCAATAGTTCCTAATCCACCATGTAAAAATAGAAGAACATCTTTACTTTTATCACCTAACTCTTCATAGTAAATTTTTGCTGTATCAATTTGTAAATAAGTATTATTTTTATGAGTAAACATAACTGTATCCTTTTTTTAAAAATGTTATCATAGAAAAATAAAAAACAAAATAATTATTACAAATTGTAATGTTTTTATATTATTTTTTCAAATCAATTTCCATACTAAAATTTTTCAACTCAACATTTTCTCTTTTTACAAGATTTTCTTTAACTTGTATAAATCCAAACTTCACAAAAAATGGCTTTGCAGTGATACTTGCATCACTTTGATTTTATCCTTGAACTTTCGAGAATTCAAGTTTTTTTACTTGCAAATCCTAAAATATAACCATTGATATCTTTGATATAAAACTCTCTTTGTCCATACCAAGTAGTATCAATTTCTTTGTAAATGCTTACTTTATCTTTTATTTTTAAATACAATTCATCAACATTTTCAACATCAATATACAAAGTTAAAGAAGCTCCTATATTGTCAAAAAAGACTCCAACATCTTCTTTTAAACTTTCAACGCTTTGAAGCATAATTGAAATATTGTCTTTATGTATCATTGCCCAAATATAATTTAATTCTTTTTTGATTTCTGTATCAAAAATAGTTTTTGACTCATCTACTAGCATTTGTAATTCAAAATCAAAATTTTCTTGATAGTATTTTATTGTTGAAGCTATATCATTAACAGCTAAATTCAAAGTTATTGATTTCATTATAAAAGTCCTTATGTTTTTAGAAATATATTATTTTTTGGTTTAAAGTGCGTATTATCAATTAAGATTTTAATATTTTTAAATAATAATTTGCTTTTGGTTGAAACTCAAAATCTACTTTTTTTAAATCAAAAAAAGAACTATATTCTTCAAAAGTTCTTCCCGTTATTGCTATGTTTTCTAGCTTTAGGGCATTTTGTTTTTCCTTTATGATTTTATATTTCATCTATGAAATACCATTTTGGAAAATTAATTTTTCTTATTAGATATTGTTCAATTTCATTTTTCTTAATAATCTTATCTTCAACTAATTTTTCTAATACATTAATTTTTAATACTTGATTCAAAGAATCTAAAAATGAATTATTAAAGCAATTTTGAAATTTTGTAGAATAAGGAAACCCATTTTGTAAAACTCCAAAAAAGTGATTTTCTTTATCATCCCATTCAAAATTATTCAAAACAACTTTATGACTATTAAAAGCAACTTTTGCAAAATTATTAGTTATTGAATTTTTAAATGCTTTTACATAAATTTTTTTATCATTTTTATCTAATAATTCACATAAAAAATTATTTTTATTAAATGATACAAAATTTAAATTATAATGATTATTTGAAACTATTACAAAAATATTACTATCTATTTCATCATCTGCACTAGTCCAAGTATAATTATCATTAAAATTTTCAATTTTTAAATCAACTTTTTTATCCACAAGAATCGAATTATAGGTAAATCCTTTAATATTATCAGGACTTGAAACTTTATTATATTTTGAAAATGGTTTTATAAATTGATAAAAGTAGTGAATATTTTGAAAATTTTCAATAATTACAAAATCATAATTATTTTCTGTTAAATATCCTAAAATTAGTTTTTGATTATTATCTTGAATAAATACATTTTTTATAATTGCAATTTTATATGTTTTATCATCACTAAAACTATTTATTATGTCAATGAAACTTGAATATTGATAATTATATTGATTTGTTAGGACTATAATTTTTTTTAAGACTTGAAACATTTTTATATTAAAAATAAAATCTAATTCATTTTGAAAATTCAATATTTTTCCTCTTCCATCATTTAAGAAACTTAATAATTTGTTATAGTCATAATTTTTTTCTATTAAATAATTTATAACTTCAGTAGATATAACCTCTTTTAATTTTTTCAATTCATCATCTTCATGTATTTGATTTCTTGATACTTTTAATTTTAATTTATATTTTGAAGAAATATCAATTTCATATTTAATATTTTTAGAAAAATTTGGAATAATATTTATCCCTCCAATAACGAAATTTTGTTGAGAAAGTCTTGTATTTTTTAAATAATGCTGTCCATAACCATGTAATATTATATAACCGTTCAAATCTTCATTTTCATTGATATCAATTATCTCAATATCGTTAATTAATTTATAATCATCAGGTACATCAATATTGCTTTTATCAAAAGAATAAGTTTTATCTTTCTTAATATCTTTTAAGACAATTGGAATAGAAAATCTTGTCATATTGTTTTCTATAATTTCATTTATAGAAGAACTTTCTATTTTATCAAAAAAATCATCATGTAATTTTAATTTAATACTCGTCCCATTTTGTTTTTTTGTTGTAGGTAATTGCTCTATATATTTATCTTTTACATTCATGATAAAATGTATTGGATTGTATCCTTCTTTAAATGATTCAATTTCTATTGTATCTGAAATCATAAAACAAGAAATAATTCCTATTCCAAAGTTACTTATTGGAGTAAAACTCATTCCCTCTTTTGTAAAATATTTACTTGTATAAAAACTTTTTCCTATTTTTATTACATAATTTTCAAAAGTTTCTACATCAATTCCTATACCATTATCAATTACTTCTAATGTCTTATTATCTGAATCATATTTGATAAAAACTTTTGGATTATAACTAGTAAATTCATCATCTTTTTTATCAAATATTTCTTTATAATATTTACAAGCATCATAAGAATTTTGAATTAACTCTCTAAGAAATATATCTGGCTTATCATATAATTCAGTCCCCATTAAGATATTAAGAACTTTTTCATAATCAAGATTTATTTCTAGCTTCGTATAAATATAACCATCTTCAATAATCTCATGTTTTACTGGTTCTTTTAATTCTAAATAATATTCATTTGAATTATTTTTGTTTAATAATTCCATACTGTCTTTTCGCTCAATTTCAATCCATTCAATAAATTCTTCAACTTTTCTATGAATTTGAATTGATTTTGGCTTAGCATGATATTCTATAAAACTAGTAGAAAAATTACGTCCAGTTATTGATTGATGCTTTAACCATTCTCCTTGACTAATAATATTCTTAATACCTATATGATGAAATAAATAAGGAGGTGTTCTAAAAATATCAAAATCTAAGATATCTCCAAGTCTTAATAAAATAGCTAAATATTGGACATTTACATATTTATCAACTATTAACAATTTTTGAGGAAACTTTTTTTCATCTTCTAAAAATTTAACAGGTTTCTCATGACTTAAAATTATATTTTTTATATAATCTGATAAATCAATCCCTTTAAATTCAAATTCAATTTTATATTCTGCAAAATGATTTTTAAAAACATCTACATAATTACAACTTCTTTGTACATGTGTTCTTCTAATTAATTCTGTTAAGATTTCTTCATCTGAAACACTTGAATCAAATTCTCTTGTAAGTTTTATAAATTCATCACTTTTTAATAACTCTTCTTTTTCTGCATTATTTATTACCATACCTATATCATGTAATAAAACTACATAAATTAATATTTGAATTTCAACTATATTTAGATTTACATTTTGAGGAAGAATTTTACTAATAATATTTAATATTTCATAAGAGTGTTTTATATCATGATTAGTGTATTCGGGCATATTAGATGGTATTCTATTTAATAAATCTGTTACAACTGGAACTAAATGACTTAGTATATTTGTGCTTATTATATTATTATTTTCTCCAAATTGTTCGACTTCTAACAATTTTAATCTGTCCAAAAAATATTTTTCCATATATAAAATCCTAATTTGTATTTTCTGATATTACTATTAAAGTAAACATTTTACCAAAAATAGAATTTAGTATCTATTTTTAATTATTTTCACTCCCAAAAATCCATGACTCTATTTTATGTATTTTTACTATCTTCAAGAATTTGAAAGATTATTTTAAAAGCTATTTTTATGTATTCAGTCTTTTGGATAGTTATTCATTATCTTAAAATATTTTTTTTAAGGTCGAATTTTTGACTTTTAAATTTCAAACTTTCCTATTATAAGTTAAAATAAAATTCTTCAAAATCATTAATATCAGTTTGTTCTAATTTCAAATATTTCTCAATATATTCTTTAAAAATTCCACTTCTTAAAAAGTAATTAAATATTTCTTTATCTATATATTCTTTTTCAACTATTGTATGAAACAATCTTAGAATATCACTCAATTTTTCCGAATTATTAGATGAAATTAATATTTCAAAAATCATTAAATATTCTTCTATTTTAAAAGATTTGCTTGTTTTATCAATAAAATATTCTGATTTAATTCTTAATTTCATTTTTCTTATTCTTTAATGATATATGTATCGTTGAACAAATCATATCAAAGAGTATATTATCAACAACTTAAATATATATATCGTTGGGAAATATAAAATGAATGATTTAGAACTTGAAAATTATGGTGAAAATATTTTGGATATTGTTTCTGCTAATGTAAAAAAATATAGAGAACAAAAAGGTTTAACACAAATGCAGTTGGCTTTAGAGATTGGATTAAGTGGTGGAGCATATCTTGGTCGAGCGGAAATCAGAAAAAATAATCACCATTTTAATATAAAACAACTTGCAAAAATTTCTAAGATTTTGGATGTTGATATTAAAAAGTTTTTTGAAGAATAATTTGAAGTCGAAATTTTCGACCTCAAATTTTCAAATTCATTTCCATACTAAAATTTACCAACTCAATATTTTCTCTTTTAACTAAATTTTCTTTGATTTGTTTAAATCCAAACTTCTCAAAAAAAGGTTTTGCAGTAATGCTTGCATCTGCTTTGATTTTATCTATATTTTTGTTTTTTGCAAGTTCTAGAATATGATTTAAAAGTAGTTTTCCTATTCCACAATTTTGATATTTAAAATGAATATAAAAACAATCAATATACCCATCATAATATTCACAAAATCCTACAATTTTATCTTCAATCATACATAGATATGGTTTTGATTTTTCAAATCTTTTTTCCCAAATCTCTAAATCATAATTTGGATTTGCCCAAGCGTTTAGTTGCTCTTTTGAGTAGTCTTTTTTATTAATATTATGAACTGTATCTATAAAAAGTTCAACTATTTGTTTTAAATATTTTTTATCATAATTAACTATAAAAAATGAAACATCAGGAAAAATATTTATCATTTCATCATAAGTTTTATTTTTAGTCAAACTTTCAACTACAACATCCAAAGGTTTTGAGTAAATTTCTGTTAAATCAAACTCATCTTTTTCTAATTTGAAAGCTAGTTCTTCAAAAGGTGGATTAAACTGTGCATTTACACCTTTTTTATTTCCTCTTGCATCTATTTTATACCAACCATAATTTTTCAAATAAATTGCATTTAAACCATGTAAACAATAAATATCTTTTTTATATTCACTACAAGATAATCTTTGATAACAAAACCCAGCAGGAATGCCATTTGCTCTTAAAAGTGCAGCTAAAAGATGTGATTTTGCATAACACCAACCCGTCTTATATTTTAAAACATCACTAGATATACAAGTTGTAATTTCATCTTTAAAATCTCCACTATGGTGGATATTATCTCTTACATAAATAAAACAGTTTTTTGCTATTTCTTCATCTGTTATACAATCTTTTGATAACTCATGTGCAAGGTTTTGAATATCAGGATTTGTAAAATCTATAACTTGTGTCTCTTCTAAATACTTTTTCATTTCAACTTTTCAAACTCTTTCATCTCAAGCTTTATAAAACTATTTATCATACTTCTATAAACATTTTCAATAACTTCTTCATTTGCACCAGTTGATTTTGCTAAATCTTTTACTTTATTGATAACTTCTTCCACTCTTGTTGGTGCTTTTACATCATCGCTATCTTTTTTGAACTTTGCTGCTTGATTTACAAAATAACCTCGTAAAGCTATTAGTTTTACTATTTGTTCATCAATATTGTTTATGTTATTTCTAACTTCATCTATTGAATTGCATTTAATCATTTTAGATAATCCTTATTTTATAGAAACATAAATCTCTATTTCATCTTCTTTTGCATATTTTTCAAAATCTATTTCAAAAGCTCTTTCATATTCACTGTTTTTTTCAAAATAAGCCCAAATTTCTTCCCATAACTCTACTACAACCATTGGAAGTTCCCCTTGTTTTGTAAAAACTAAATATTTTTTATCTTCAATTACAATAGCATTTTTGGGTTTTGTAACTTCAACACCAACTGTTACTTTGTAGTTACCACTTGCGTCTGATTCGTAGTTGCTATAAACTCCATACATAAAATCACTATTTGCTTTGTCAAAAGTTTTTTTATAAACGTCTTTATCAAAATATTCTTCCCAAAGAGCTGCTATTTTGCCATTTTCTTCACTCATTTCAAATTCATTATTTGTAACTACACTAATACCTGAAATCATTAATTTTTTTACTCTTGTAACTTTCATTTTTACTCTTTATTTTTTATTATTTAAGGATTATATTAAATATTACCTCTAATTTACTTTTTTATCTAAGTAAATTTTCGTTACTATTTTGCAAATTTATTTTCTCAGGGCAAGGTGAAACTCCTTACTGGTGGTAACTATTTTATAGAAGTCCACGAGCGCCTTATTTTATAAGGGTCAAGCAGATTTGGTGAAAATCCAAAACCAACAGTTATAGTCTGGATGAAAGAGAAAATTAAACTATATTATTGTTTATATATTAGGTTTATTGCCCTGATTCGATAAGTTTACTTTATAAAAAGGAAAACTATGAATCAACAAAAAAATATTGAGAATGCTATAAAAGCACTTCAAGATGGAAATGGTATTATCATCACAGATGATAAAAATAGAGAAGACGAAGCTGATATTATTTTTCATGCAAATACAATTACAACTTCACAAATGGCGCTACTTATAAGAGAATGCAGTGGAATTGTGTGTTTATGTTTAACTTCCAAAAAAGTAAAAGAGTTAAATCTATCTATGATGGTTCAATCAAATAATTCAAAATTTCAAACACCATTTACAATTTCAATTGAAGCAAAAGAAGATATAACAACTGGTGTTAGTGCAAAAGATAGAGTAACAACTATAAAATCAGCATTAAAAGAAGATGGAATAAATCATATAATTTCTCCAGGACATATTTTCCCATTATGTGCAAAAGATGGTGGAGTTTTAGAAAGAAATGGACATACTGAAGCTAGTATTGATATAATGAAAATAGCAAATTTGGAACCAAATGCAGTTTTGTGTGAAATTACAAATGAAGATGGTTCTATGGCAAAAGGTGAAGAAATCATAAATTTTGCAAAAAAATATTCAATGCCAATTATTAGTATTGAAGATATTATTGAATATAGATTAAAAAAGGAAATTCTATGAATATTATCGATTTTGAAAATATAAATGTAGGATATGATGAAAAAATTATATTAAAAGATTTAACTCTAAAAATAAAAGAAAAAGAACATTGGGCAATTCTGGGAGCAAATGGAAGTGGGAAATCAACTTTGATGAAACTAATCCAATCTGAAATCCATCCAAGAAAAACAAATGTTTACAAAAAAGAGATTTTAGGAAAAGCAACCTACTCTATTTTTGAACTAAAAAAACAATTAGGAATCATTACAAATGATTTACACAACTATTTTGCAACTCATGGAACTTTTTTAACTGGTTACATAACAGTTTTAAGTGGTCATTACAGTTCAATAGGAGTTTTTAAACATCAAAACTTCACGATAGAGCAACATGAAAAAGCGAAGAAAACTATGGAGTTTTTAGAAATAGAACATCTTGCAGATAAATATATTGCAGAGATGTCAACAGGAGAACTAAGAAAATGTATAGTTGCAAGGGCGTTGATTCACGACCCAAAAGCATTTATTCTTGATGAACCAACAGTTGGACTGGATATAAAAGCGCAAATAAATTTTATAAAAATGCTAAAAAAACTATCAAATCAAGCTTCGATTATTTTGGTAACTCACCATTTAGAAGAGATTTTTGAGGAAATAGAAAATGTAGCTTTGATTTATAATAACACCATTTATAAAAGCGGAAAAAAAGAAGAAATTTTAACAAGTGAAAATCTATCGGAGATTTTTGAAACAAATGTACATATCAATGAAAAAAATAGTAGGTATTTTGTGGAAGAGATTTTTTAACTTTTTACGCTCAAGATTCCTTAAAATAAAACTTTAAAGGAATCTTGAGTTTTTGAATCTAAAACTCAAAAACATCAATATAAATATGAAGTTTATGTTGGTTAAAAGTTTTTTGAATTTTATTTTTTAATTCTTTTATATCTTGTTCTATTTCATAACCTGTCTTATCATCTTTAACGTTTATTGAAATTACCAATAAAACTTCATCCGAACCTATAAACATACTTCTAACTGAATTTAAATGAACTAATACGTGAGATTCTTCTTTAATTAAATTTTTAATTTGTTTTATAGTTTCTCTATCCAAACTTTCACCAACAATCAATTTTTTTAATTCAACAAATAAAATTGTAGATAAAGATAAAAGTAATAATCCAATCATAAGTGCAGCTATTCCATCAAAAATAGGATGAACAAATAAAGAAAGTCCTAGTCCAATTCCTAATATAAAAAGCCCTAATAAAGCCCCTGAATCTTCTATTAAAACTACTAAAATATGAGATGAAGAACTTTTTTCTATTGTTTTAAATATATCTTTTAATTTAGAATTACTCTCTTTTAAAGCAACTCTTAAAGCTCCACCTTCTAAAATAATAGCAAAAATAATAATTCCAACTATAAGCCAAGGATATTGAATTTCTTGAGGATCCATTATTTTATGAATACCTTCATAAATAGAAAATAATCCTCCCAATAAAAATAAAACCACAGCAACAACAAAAGACCAGAAAAAGTTGGCTTTTCCTTGACCAAAAGCGTGAGCTTCTGATTTTCCTCGTCTTGCTTGACTTTGTCCAACTAATACAAGAACTTGATTTCCGCAATCTGCTGTACTGTGAATTGCTTCTGCCATCATAGAAGCAGATCCTGTGAAAAATGCTGCAATACCTTTTGCACAAGCAATAAGACCATTTGCGACTAATGCAGCTTTAACGCTTTTTGACATTTATGTAACCTTTATAATTTAAAAAATTTGTAAATTCGATATATAAAAACTTGATAAGTTTAATCTTGTAAAAATTAAGAAAAAAAAGGAGGTGCACGAGGATTAAATAAATATAATAAATTCTTTTTTAGATAAATATTAATAGCAATATTTATTTTATTCTGGGATAATGGAATAAAAACAACCAAAGTAGAAATTGTACCAACAAAATCTTTATCAAATATTTTTCTTTTTTGTAAATCAAAACTTGTATCTACTTCAAGATTATCTGAATAATTTATTTGTTCATAAGAAGTATAATTACTATTTATATCAATCTGATATTTATTATAACTTTGTTCAGTTAGATAAATAGATGAACTTGTCCATTGGATTAAAAAAAATATTAAAATTAAGAAAGATGCGTTTATATAGTTAAACCTATTTATACGGGAGTTCATTATCACCACTATTAGATTTTAAACTGTAAATACAGTAGATAAGAGAATAGTATAAGTAATATTATTAAAACCTACTTATAAAAAGAATAAACTTACAAAAGAGTTTAGTATAAAAAGATAAATTAGATCAATGGCGACCCCAGCATGATTCGAACATGCGTGTTCTGGAGGAAATCCTAAACTATAAATATTTCCAATAATCCTTAAATATTAAAATACTCAATAAATAGCCTATTTATAGGCTTCTTGCAAACTTGACAAATTCAAATAATCTCTATAAAATTCAATATTATTATTCTAAGGTGGGAAATAAGTGGGAAATATTGAAGCAAAAACAATCAATTATTCTAAAAGATTTAATACCAAATTTAATGGTGTTTTTTATAGAGAATCTATAACAAATGATAAGCTAGATAAAACATATTATATCAGATACAAAGATAAAGACAATAAAGATAAAGAGATAAAAATAGGCAAATATTCTGAGGGATTTAGAGAAAATTATTGCAATCAATTAAGAAATGAAATTATAACAAAACAAAGAATTGGAGAAGAACCTCCAGCTGCAGCAAGAAATAAAAAGAGAACAATTTTATCAATTGAAACTATTTCAGAAAACTATTTTTCTGAAAGAAAAGAGGGACAAAATAAAGGGACAGATAAATCAAATTATAAAAACTATATATTACCCTACTTTAAAACTCTTGATTTTGAAAACATATCTAAAGATGATATACAAGTATTTACAAATCAATTAAAGAAAACAAAATCATTAATAAAAAAAGACCTTATTTCAGATAAAACTATAAACAATATTTTAAACTTTTTAAAAGCTCTGATTAAATACGCATTTAGAAATGACTATATCAAAAATGACTTTTCAAAATATATTCAATTATTAGAGATAGATAATGCTCGAGAAAGATTTTTAACTAAAGATGAGATAAAACTATTGTTTGAATATTCAAAAGATGATGAGACCCTTTATTTGCTTTTTAAACTAGCATTAAATACTGGAGGAAGATTAGCAACACTATTAAATATTCATAAAAAAGATATTGATTTTACACATGATTTAATAACACTAAAAGATTTTAAAAATAATAGTACATATAAAGCTTTTTTAACAGATGATTTAAAAGAGCTTCTTGAGAAAAGAGTAAATTCTTTAAAACCAAATGATATGCTTTTTACATCAAATCCAGAAAGAAGATTAAGAGCTAAGTTAGACGAACTATTTAACAAAGACATTGATGATAATGATAGAAAGAATAAAATTGTATTTCACTCTTTAAGACATACTTTTGCAAGTCATTTAGCTATCAATGGAACACCTATCTTCACAATTCAAAAGCTTATGAACCATAGAGATATAAGAATGACTTTGAGATATGCTAAATTAAGTCCTGATAGTGGGAGAGAAGCTGTTCTGAATTTATATTAATAATAAAGAATTAACTGGTAATACATTTACTTCAATTAATTCAATGGAAGAATAAAAAAATATTGTATAAATTTTATTGAAAAAAAATAACTATTAAGTGATGGAAGTCTTACTTCATCACAAATAGTTACAACTAGACACTATTTTAGATTTTGTTGTTTTGATTTATTTAAGACAGATTTTGCTTAAAAATTTGTTGAGATAATTTAAGCATTATTGCCTCTCGATAATCTTCTATATAATATTTTTCATTATCTAAAATCATTTTATTAAAATAAAATTCTGCTCTTAGAATATTATCATTAAATTTAAATGCTTTTATATCATTAGTAATTTTATATTTTATTTCACTATTTAACATAAAACCTATAGCATTACTATGATTCCCATTTGAAATAATTAAAGTATTAATATCTTTATAATACCTTCCACAATGGTTTTTAAAATCTTGATTAAATCCTCTATTTGTAATTAAACTATATGTTTCTATACCCCTCTTTTTAGTCAATCTATCAATAGACCAAGGACAACTAATAATATGTGGATTTAAAATTTCTTGGATAGAGTCATCAGGTTCAGAAATTAAACTATACATAAAGAATTTTACATTTTTTAATTCTTTTTCTATAGTATCTTTAGGTATATATGTTTTTAAAATATTTCCAATTTGAATATATTTCAAAAAATTTGAAAATAATATTTGATTATATTCATTATTTTCCGTTAAAAAATGATTTGTAATTTGATTAAATATAATTTCTTTGTCTTTTTTTTCAAATATTTCTTTATCTTTATCAAAAAAATACCTAATTTCATCTATATTATGAGAATATTCTTTTTTAAATATTTCATCATCTATTAAAAAATCAAATTTTCTTGATAAAGTCCTTATACTATTTTCTTTTAAATTAATATCTTTTACATATACTAATTTAAAATCATTTTCCCAAAGAACTTTAACAAATTTTTTAATAAAATTTAATTTTAAAGTTTTTATCTTTTTATCAATATAGTCAATCATTAATTATTCCTTTTTTTTAATTAAAGAATAATAACCAGATAACTTTTTTTTGCTATTAAAAATTTAAATAATTATGATTCATTAATAAATAAACAACTAATAATTTTAAATTTATATCACTAAAATACTTACATACTATAAAAGTTTTAACATAAGATTTCAATACAGTACATCTAGTTAACTTTGTTCAATAATTAAATACTGTTTTCTAATCATATGAATAAAGTTTCTCTAATAATACTTCATAAATATATTTTTCTATTTCAGCTCTATACCATTCATAAGATTTTGGATTTTTTACTAAAGTATTAATACCTTCATCATTTGGTCTTTTATAAAATTGAGTTGTAGCTTGTATTTTTTTATATAGATTATCAATGCTATAAGTAATATTATTTTCTAAATAATTATTTATAAAATCATTTGCATTAATATGCTTATTTGATAATATGAAATGAATATCAAATAAATCTCTATATTTTTTTCTATTCCAAAATGCCATAGTTTTCATGTAAATTATAGTATCAAGTGATGCTATTTTTAAAGTTGAGTTTTCATAGTAGCTATATTTATCTTTTTCCCAAATTGATATTTCAGATAAATTAAAAGGTGGTGTAAAAAATTCTACTTTCACACCATTTAACATAAATTTCATATAACTATCATTTATATCTTCTCCATCATTGGTTACATAATCTTCTATTGTTGGGTCATGTTCTAACTTTACAGCATTATATTTATTCATCATATCTTCAATTTCTTTACGAGGTAGTTCAAGTGATGCAAAATCTAAATCTTCTGACAATCTATGATTTATAATATGGCTTAATGCTGTTCCTCCAACAAATTTAAAATCATTTTTTATAAAAAATTCATCATTCATTATCAATTCTAAAGTATCTTTTGTTTTTTTTAGCATTATCTTTTCCTTGTAATATATTTAGCATGTTGATTAAAAGATTTTAATAATTTTATATCTTTTTGTTTTAGTATATATGGTTTAAGTCTATCAATACCAAAATATTTAATAAGTAACATTAATCTTTTTTCATCCCAATTAAAAAGTACAATACTGATAAAATTTGGAATTTCATAAACATGACCATTTTCTACACTATAAAATAGTTCATTACCAAATACCTCTTTATCTAAAATTATTTGTTTTTGTTCTGCTTGTATAATTGGTTTTAAATATATATTCTCATTATTAGCATTTTTATTACTTGAAGTTCTTTCTTTTTGTTCATTAAATTCAAATCCATCTAAAAATCCTAAAAATTGTTCTTCCTTTTTTAATTTTATTAAAATTTGAACAAAATTCTCAAATGAAATTTTTCCTGTTTGTTCAAAACTTTTATAAGTAGCATATTTAATTTCTATAAAATCTGAGAACTCTTCTTGCGTTAAATCTAAAGCAATTCGTTCTGCTCGTATTTTCTTACTTGCTAATTTTAAAATTTTAAGTGTAATATTTAAAATCATATTTGAAACCTTATTTTTTTATTATAATTGCTATTATTTTATCAATTATATATTAAATATATTATTTTTTCAATTTAATTGCTATTATTTTATCAATTATAATTTAATTATAAGTTAAATATTTTATTTTCATTAATAATATGTATATATTTAAGAATTATCATTTTAGTGAGTCCTTATTAATCCTAACTCACTAAAGTGAAATTTATATCACTAAAATACTTTTATTCAATTTCTTTTATACATAAACAATAAAATTCTTTATAAAAATCTATAGTTCTTTACTTTATACGTTATTATTTTTTCTTTTATATTGTTTTAGAATTTCGCTGGCGAAATTTAATAATTATAGTTTTTGTCATATTCATTAAAATTTTGGAATGTAATTTTTACATAAAATATATAATAAAAGTATGTAATATAATTATTTTAATATTTATATATACATTAAAAAGATATTATTCTTTTTACAAAATAAAGGATAAAGAATGAAAAAAATTGTTTTTACATTGGGAATGTTGATTTCACTTAATTTGTTTGCATTTGAAAATAAAGATATAGATACTTTCTTAAAATTAGAATCTTTTGAAACAGTTGAAAAGTTTGAATCATATATTAATAAATATACTCAAGAGTGTTTAGATAATGGATTTGGAGGAACGGGTTCAATACCATGTTTTGTGTCTTATGAACTTTGGGATAAAGAATTAAATATTTATTATAGAAAACTTATGAGTAAATTAACAGCTAAGGAAAAAGAGTTATTAAAAGAATCTCAGAAGAAATGGCTAGAATCTAGAGATAAGACTATTGAATTTAATTCTCTAATGTTAGATAAAAATTATGATCAGGAAGGAACAATGTTTTTGTTAGACAGAGCAAATGTTGCAGATTCAGATATATCTGAAATTATTAAAAATAGAGCTTTATATTTAAAAAATTGGTATGATAAATTAAATAATAGGTAGTGTAAAATGCATAGATAAGTATTTTCTGGATTATTATTGACCATAAATTCCGGAATAATACTTTTCTTCTTTGTCATATTTTTAATATTTTGATACTTTTAACACATTTCCCTTCAAACTATTTACTTTATTAAACAAATCATTTTTTGATAAAACTAAATTATAAAAATCTATAACTTGAGTTTTAGTTAATGATTTATCTTTGTACAAAGAGCTTATATCATCAAATAAAGAAGAATTTATACCTATCCTTGACAATAGTAATTTTTCAACATTGTCTATTTCAATCAAAATCTTTTTATCATTTTCACTTGTACAATTAAATAATGCTGCTAATTCTAAATACTTACTAATAAACTCTTCTTGCGATAAATACTCATCTTTAGAGAACTGTTTATGCTCATTTGATGATATACTAAATTCAATAGTTTCTTCATCTATCACTTTTAATACTTGAGCTAAAAATAAAAATGAAAAAGTACCTTTATTTATTTTTTTCGATAAGTTCTTTTGATTTTCATTTATGCCTTGTTCTTTTAATCTTTTTTCTAGTTCAATATAATTTATATTTTTGCCTTCTAAAATACTTGTTAAATATTTTGTGATTTTATTTTTTAATACTTCTTCATTCATTTTAATCCCTTTCAAATCCTCTATCTTTTTCAATAGATTTATTCTTATCAAATTTCGCGGGCGAAATTTCTTTAATAAATTCTTTTACAGTTTCAATATCTGATGTATTCAAATACTTCTTTATAAACATTTTAAAGTTATCTAACTGATTACTCTTTTCTTTTAAAATACCTCGTTCTTTAGTCAAAGATTCAATATCTTTAGTTAATTGTTCTTCTTTGATTGAAGCTTTGGTAATAAAATTCTCTACGGCTTCTGTTTTATACACATAAACCTCTTTTGATGTTAATAGTCCGTCTTTAATTTTAATGCGTTCTTTTGGAATTTTATTTCCAATATATAGCTCTTGATTTCGTTCTCTTTCTTTGTAACTATCTAGCTTGCCATTTATATAATCAATTGTTTTTAATTTTTCATTTAATGTTGTTTGTAAATCTTTGAGGTTAAGCTCTTTGAATTGAATCATGTTTTTTAGGTCTTTGTTGATTTGTTCAAGTTGTGCGAAATCTTCCCTTTTAGCTGTTCCATGAGTTTTGAGTTCTTCTCGCAAAACTCTCATTTCATTTTGTAAGTCTTTTTGTTTTGCTAACTCACTTTGATTCGATAACTTTAACTCTCGTTTTGCATCAATAGACCTTTTAAGTTGCCAATGATTCATACGTTTATTTTTAGAAAACTCTGTTCCTCTTTGCATACCTAAACTATCAGCGACAATAGTTTGAAGTTCTCTCATATCATTTCTATCTAAACGAGCAGTTTTACCAGTATCTTTGTTGAAATTACTATATAAAACATGAGCATGATAATTTATCTTTTGTTGAAACTTTGATACATCAGCTTTGTTCTCATACTGTTTGTCAAAGTACCAACTCTTATCAGCTTGATTATAAAATATATTTCTATTTGGTGCATAATCAATTACTTCATTTGTAACATCTTTGTCCAATTTAATATTTTTCCATGATAAATTATAAGCGGTATATTCTAAATCTTTTAAATCATATTTTGTATCAATAAAAACACCCTCGTCACGATGAATGCTCGTTGCAAGTATGTAGTGTCCTGTAAATCTTTTATTTAGGTTTTTAAATGTCTTTTCAATATCTTCAATTGTTGTATTTGGCTTTGTATTTAATACAGCTTCTTTTATTAAATTTTCTTTGGCTTTTGGTTGTATTTTTTGACCGATTTTTTCTTTATAAATTTTCTCGGCTTGTTCTTTAAATTGTTCAATATTTTCATACGATTTATTTTCATTTACTTTTGAATCATGGACTAATAAATAAGTTACCTTACTTTTTCGATTCATGTGTTCAAGTGAATGTTTTGTTCCCGTTTGAGAATGAAAAGAGGACTTATAAAAAGCCCCTTTTTCTATTTTATTAGTTTTGTCGGCTAACTGCCCACTTTTATAAAACCTCATGCTCTGCTCGGGCTTAGGTGTACCTTTGTTACGTTTTAGTTCTTCTTCTAATTCATCCATATCTCCTCCCTTTTTTATTAAATTAATGAAGCCCCCTTGAGGGCAAATTTATTCTTATTTATCCCAAAGGGTGCTAGTATGCAAACTAATACCCTAAAGGTGTATCTCTTTGAAATCAAACCATAAAGGTATTGATTTAGAATCTAAAAGGGAGAAATCAATCTCCCAATTTTTGCTTCACACATTTAATTCTCTCATGCTCTGCTCTGCGTTTGATGTTTTAAATTGTTTTCAATCGTTTCTGTAAGTAGTTCAATTTCATCTTCATCTAAACCTACTGCTTTTCTAGCCAATTCGGCCATGTCAGCTAAAGCGCTACTCAAATATAAGTTTTGATCGAATAATTTTGAATTTTCAGCTTTCAGAATCCTATTTTCTACTTTCAAAATCTCATTTCTTGATATTTCATTTTTTTTAATTAACTCTTCTATTGTATAATTCATCATTCATGTTTTCCTTTTTATATTTCTAAAAGCTTTGCACTTTGAATGTTTAGATAGCCTTTATTTGTTCTTGAGATTAGTAGCTCCACCGCTCTATCAATCAGCTCTAAATTCTTAAAGGTAAGACTTTTATCTCTTGCAGAGTAATCTTCATTAAAGAACACCGAAATTTTAAATTTGATGTCATCTATTCTAAAAAACACAAATAGATTAGAACTCTTACCCCAACATAACAAATCAATTTTTGCAACTAATGGTTTTGATAAATCAAACTCTTTCAGATGATTATTATAAGCGCTTAAAATCGACTTTATTTCATCGTAATTGAATATTCTATTAGCTTTCATGCTCTGCTCTCCTATCTAATTTGCACTTTATTTGCAAGTGTGTCTTTTAGCCCACTTACTATTGCTCCACCTGCATTTTTTGCTGTTTTATTAATCGCTTGTCCAGCAAATTTCAATCCAGTATATTTTGAAAATGAGCTTACCATAGCCCCACCCGCTGACAATGTACCTACACCACTTGTTAAACTACTTCCCTCATTTGAGCTACCTATCAACTGATTAATAATATTAGGTATTTTAAACACTCCAATAATTACTAAACCTTGCGCTAATATTAGAACTAAAATAAATTGGATATTTTGTTCAAAACTTGTATCTATTGCCTTAGCTGTTACCATAGTTAAATCAACTACTTTTATTGATACTAAGCCGAAAAGTATTGTAAACGGAGCATACAGAGAAATAGATATATAAAGCTTTACCCATGAAAAAAATACATACTCTGTTTTTTTCCAAATTAGTGTAGGTAGAATAAGAGGTAATAAAGCTAAAACAATCTCACTTAAAAAGATTGAAAAAACAGTATTTAAGATAATTACCAACATTAATAAAGACCCCGAAAACCAAACGATAATTCCATAAATAAAAGGAGCAATATTTGAAATTCCCCCTTTATCAAAGATACTCTTAGTAATTAATGTTTGAGCGCTATACAATGAATTGATTATATTTTCAACATCAGCTGAATTATTAGCTTTTCTAACTAAACTGTGTATCGCAGTTGTAAAAACATCTCGTGGTAGATTGAAAATATCAATCAAATTCTGGAATACAGAGTGATTCATTAATAACATTTTTACCGTTGAAAAAACAAAAATAGACCATATTGATTTGTATGCAATTTCTTCACTTCCAAATTTTTTAAAGGCTATCATAAATCCAATATAAACTATTGCAAAAGCAAAAGCAATATTGAAAAATCCATTATCAAAAATTATTCTTGAACTTTGATAAATTCCATTATTTATATCTACTGTTACATTCTTGAATATGCCTATTAAAGTTTTAAATATATTTTGTTCCATCAGAATTTTTCCTTTCCATTAGTAGAGTTTTCTTTCTCCTCCAATTCTCTTAATTCTGCTTTTATTTTTTCCATTTCTTCTTTTACATTAAAAGGTGTTATATCACTACTTAGAAGATTTGAAATTTCATCTTCTAGTAATGCTTTACTACTTAATAACTCAATAATGTATGCAGATGAATCTCTGATTAAGCTATCTGCTGTTAAGTATAATTTTATTAGGTTATTACGTTCTAATTCTGTCTCTAAAAGCTTTTTTATAACTTGATTTTTACTTAATTTTTGATACACAGTATTTCCTTTAATAAATAATCTTGGTGATTCTCTGCGTGATTAACAACATCAGATAATGAATGTTTTTTTAGGTAATTAATAGTAATTTGGCTGACATCTAATTTTCCAATATCCACGTTTGCCATTTCATTTGCAGTCAAAGAAGAATACAATGAAAGTTTTTTGATATCCTCTTGTATATCTCCTCTTCTCTTCTCTATCTCTATCTCTTTTCTCTTGTCGGACATTGAGAGGACATTGTCTTTTTTTTGTCTTTCTCTATATTCTCTTTTTTTCTTTGCAAAGTCTGTTTCAATACCAGTGAGTTCTGCCACTAAAGGAATATAAAAAGTTTTTTCATCTTTCTTTTGTAGGATATTAGTTTGAGTTAAAAAACCTAGAGTTACAATTAAATTATCTTCATCTTCATCTAGTATTAATGCTAACTCTTTTTGTAAGTTTTGTTCTATATTTTGGAACTTAATAAGCCCATTATCTTTTAGGCTTAGAAGCATAATTTTCTGGAAAATTATAGTATATGTATCTCCACCAGCCATTTTTCTCAATTTTTTTATTCTCAAATCTGAAAAAAATGTTTCTTTTAATTTCAACCAATAGTATTTCTTTGTTGACATACTTTCCCTTCTTACTTTTCAATAGCAAATAAGGACATACTGACTATAATGCAGTTGTCCAACACATTGGATATAAGTCCACTTTTAGCGTTCGGCAAAACTTTTTAAAAGTGGACGGTTATGCTGTTTTTACAGTATTTGATAACCATTCAATAATGGCATTCTTAGGGTATAAAACTCTTCCTTTTTTTCCACTATCGATTTTTTTAAAAGCAGGACCCAGTCCTATCTTTCTCCAGTTATCTAATGTACTAGAACTTACGCCAATAATTTCCGCAGTTTGTTTTTGATTTAGACAAATACAACCTTTTAGTTCAGGTCTTGCATTGTTTAATTCTTCTAATGTCATTCTTTCTCCTTTATTTAAGATATTCAACATTTTTGTTGAATTATGTTGAATATTTGAATATTGACATTATTAAACTTAATATTATATAAATTGTTGTATTATGTTGAAAAATGTTGAAGAGGGAATTTTTATGGATAATGTAATTGAAATTTTAGAACGATTATTTAATTTTTATAAAGTTACGAATGTTGCTGAGTTGTCACAAAAAATAGAAACATCACAAGCAACAATATCAAGTTGGAAAGTTAGAAACTCAATTAATGCAGTAAAAAAGAAATGTAGAGAATTAAATATCTATGATGAAATATTTACTGATAAAGTTTTAATAAATGAAAATATATTTGAAGATGAGCTCAATACTATTTATGATATTTTAATTGATAATGCAAAATACACATTAAAAGATAAAATAAATAAATTATTTGACAAAAATATTTTAAATAAGATGGATACTTACTTAACAAAAAAAATATTAATTAGAGTTCTAAATAAACTAAAAGAAGAAAATAAAAGATATCCCATTAATATATCAAAAAAATATCTTTTAAAAGAAATATCTGATACTAAAATCAATTTTACTGAACCATTTAAAAGAAAAGAGTTAATTTCAATAATCGAAAAAAATTTTTCTAATCTTGAATGTTATGTTTTAATAAACTATTATGAAGAGCTACTAGAAAAATAAAAGAGGTGGGAAATAAGTGGGAAAGAGTAAATTTTAATAAAACTTAAAAAGCTTATAAAAGCCCTTTAAATCAATGGCGACCCCAGCATGATTCGAACATGCGTGTTCTGGAGGAAATCCAGACGTCCTTGGCCACTAGACGACAGGGTCAAAAAAGAAGAGTGAAATTATATTTTAGTTTGAGTTTGTTCTTGCTTAAAAATGCTAGTTTATTATCTTAATCTCTTTAAAGAAGCTTTTGAAAGTTTTATTATAGATGAGGCTTTTGTTTCAAAAAAACCTTTTTTATTTTCTACTATTACATCAGCACCATTTACTGCAAAATTTTTATCAAAACTTTCAGTTGTTTTATTTGCAGAAGTTGAATATAAAATACTAAATTTATGGATAAAATCATAAAAATCTGAATTTTTATCTACTACTCTAAATGATTTTGTATTTGGATAAATAAAAGTAGTTTTTTTACTATTTCTTACTTTTTTTCTAAACTTTTTGGGAACTCTTGTATGTTCATTTAATGTTTTAAAAGAATCTACTGTATGAAGTATTTTTTTAGAAGTTGGTCTTTGTTTGATGGTTGAAAGTTTCTCATCATTTAAAGATGAGAAACCAACTGTTGTATCTGTTTGAACCAGATAAACTAAAGAAGAATCCATAAACTCTTAATCGTTTAAGAATTCTTGGATTGATTTTGGAGTTGAAACATCATTTGTTTTTAAAACTCTGATTGCTTCAACAGCAGCATTTGCAGCAGCAACTGTTGTAAAATATGGAACATTCATTCTTAAAACAGCTCTTCTAATATCTTTTCCATCATCTTTTGATGACTCTTTTGCTTCACTTGTATTAATTGCCATTGCAATATCACCATTTGTAAGTAAATCTGTGATATTTGGTCTTCCTTCACTAACTTTTAATACTTTTTCGCACTCAACACCAGCTTCATTTATAATATTATAAGTTCCACCAGTTGCCACGATTGTAAAGCCATTTTCAGTTAAACCTTTTGCAATAGTTGGAGCAAACTCTTTATCTAAATCGCATAATGAAATAAATACTTTTCCAGCTTTTGGAAGATCATTTTTTGCTGCACTTTGAGACTTAGCAAATGCCATACCAAAGTTATCTGAAATACCCATAACTTCACCAGTTGATTTCATTTCAGGACTTAAAAGTAAATCTGCACCAGTTAATTTATTAAATGGGAAAACCGCTTCTTTAACAGCTACGTGACCTTTTAATTTTGGTTTTAATACACCATTACCCTCAGTTACAATATCTTTATCATAAACAGATAATGCAGCTCTTAAAGTTTCACCCCACATAACTCTAGTTGCAACTTTCGCAAGTGGCATACCAGTAGCTTTTGATACAAATGGAACTGTTCTTGAAGCTCTTGGATTTACTTCAATTAAATAAATTTCACCTTTGTGAATTGCATATTGAGTATTCATTAAACCAACTACACCAAGACCTAAAGCCATCTCTTTAGTTTTTGTTTCTAATTGTTTAATTAAATCATCACTAATTGAGATTGGAGGTAATGAACAAGCTGAATCCCCTGAGTGAATCCCAGCTTCTTCAATATGTTGCATAATTCCACCAATATAAACTTCTTTTCCATCACAAATACAATCAACATCAAGTTCGATTGCTCTATCTAGGAATTTATCAATTAAAACTGGTGCATCATTTGAAACTGAAACTGCTTCATCCATATATTGTTTTAACTCATCACTTGAGTAAACAATTCTCATTCCTCTTCCACCAAGTACAAATGAAGGTCTTACAAGTACTGGATAACCGATTTTTTCAGCAATTTCAATAGCTTCTGTTACTTCTACAGCTGTTCCATTTTCAGGTTGTAATAATCCAATATTTTCAACAAATGCTGAGAATTTTTTTCTATCTTCTGCTAAATCAATAACTTCTGCTGTAGTTCCTATGATTTTTGCCCCTGCTTTTGTTAAAGCATTTGCAAGTTTTAAAGGAGTTTGTCCACCAAAGTGTACGATTACACCATCTGGATTCTCTTTTTCTACTACACTTCTTACGTGTTCAAAATCAATTGGTTCGAAATATAAAACATCTGAAGTATCATAATCTGTTGATACAGTTTCAGGGTTGCAGTTATACATAATTGTTTTTACACCCATTTCATTTAAAGCAAATGATGCGTGTACACAACAATAGTCAAACTCAATACCTTGACCAATTCTATTTGGTCCACCACCAATAATCATTACTTTTTTCTCTGCTGATTCAGTTTTAGCAACTTTTGGTAATTTTGTAATATTAGTTGTAGAGTATAAATATGGTGTTAAAGCTTTAAATTCAGCTGCACAAGTATCAACTTCGTTGTACTCAAAATCTACATCTAAAGCTTTTCTAGCTTGATATACATCTTCTTCAGTTTTTCCAATTAGATTTGCAATCATTTTATCGCTAAATCCATTTGTTTTGATTTTTCTCATAAATACTTCATCAGTTAAAATTGATTCATTTATAGAAGTTTCTAAGTTAAAAATCTCTCTAAATTTAGTTAAAAACCAAGGGTCAATTTTTGATAATTCAAAAATATCATCATTTGTAAGACCTTGTCTCATACCTTCCATTAGGTATAAAAGTCTTTTATCATTTGGTCTTCTAATCTCTTTTTTAATGAAATCTAAATCACCATCTATTCTATCAAATCCTACAAGTCCAGTTTCAAGTGAACAAAGTGCTTTTTGAATTGATTCATTAAATGTTCTTCCAATAGCCATTACTTCACCAACTGATTTCATAGAAGTTGTTAAAGTTGAATTTGCTTTTGGGAATTTTTCAAATGTAAATCTTGGAACTTTTGTAACTATATAATCAATTACTGGCTCAAACGATGCAGTTGTTCCTGTAATATCATTTTGAATTTCATCAAGTGTAAATCCAACAGCTAGAAGTGTTGCTACTTTTGCAATTGGGTAACCAGTTGCTTTTGAAGCAAGTGCAGATGATCTTGAAACCCTTGGGTTCATTTCAATTACAATCATTCTTCCTGTATTTGGACAAATTGAGAATTGAACATTTGAACCACCAGTATCAACACCTATTTCTCTAAGAATTGCAAAAGAAGCATTTCTCATATCTTGATACTCTTTATCTGTAAGAGTTAGTGCTGGGGCAATAGTTACACTATCTCCTGTATGTACACCCATTGGGTCAAGGTTTTCAATAGAACATACGATGATACAGTTATCATTTTTGTCTCTGATAACTTCCATTTCGTATTCTTTCCAACCAAGCATAGATTCCATAATTTCAATCTCATTAATTGGAGATGCTTCTATTCCTATTTCAGCAAGTTTTTTAAACTCTTCCATATTATAAGCAACACCAGAACCTCCACCTGCAAGGGTGAAAGATGCTCTACTAATCACAGGGAAACCTATCTCTTTTGCCACTCTCATAGCTTCTTCAACGCTATATGCGTTTGCACTTTTTGGTAAATCCATACCAATTTTTATCATAGCTTCATTAAAAAGATGTCTATCTTCACCTTTTTTAATAGCATCAGGATGAGCTCCTAAAAAATGAACTCCCTCTAACATACCTTTATCGTACATTGAAGTTGCAACATTTAGTGCAGTTTGTCCACCCATAGTAGGTAAAATAGCATCAATTTTTTCTTTTTCAATAATCTTAGCAACTACAGCTTCTGTAATTGGTTCGATATAAGTTTTATCAGCAAATTCAGGATCAGTCATAATTGTCGCTGGATTTGAATTTATTAAAACAACTCTATACCCTAGTTCTTTTAGCGTTTTTGTAGCTTGAGTACCTGAGTAATCAAACTCACATGCTTGACCAATTACAATTGGTCCAGAACCGATAAGTAAAATAGATTTTATATCTTCTCTTTTTGGCATAAAAATTCCCCGTATTTATTTTATAAAATTTGGATAGTGTATCTAAAAGGTGCTTAAAATTCGGTTATATGGATGATTCATTTGAGAAAACATGAATAAATAATTTACATCTATTCATGTTATATACAGGCTTATTTTGTAGGAAGATTGAACTTTTTAGTGTTTAAAACACCTTCATTATCAAAAGATAAATAGTATAAAATATCTTTTTTTACACTAAGTCCAGCTAAATATCTAAGTGCTAAATTCGCTTGTAAAGAACCAATATGCATAACAATTGGACAAGCAATTCCATTTGGTTTTCTATCATTTATTTGAAAAACTGCTTCATAAGAGGCTTTTTCAAAAAAACAAACTTGCCCATGAAACTCTTCAACTGAACCATAAATCCAAGGTTGATTATGTTTCATACAATATTCATTTATTGCTGCTCGGGTTGGAAGATTATCAGTTGCATCGATGATTAAATCAAAAGTTAAATCTCTTTTTGCAAACTCATCAAAACTTTCCGTAAATGCATTTACCTTTACATAAGGACATCTTGATTCCATAAGTTCTTTTAAAACTTCTGCTTTGTATTTTCCATCATCACCTACTTTGAAACCTATTTGTCTATGAATATTATGAACCCCAACCGTATCAAAATCCACAAAAGTAAATTCCCCTATTCCACTAGCTCCCAAAGCAATTCCAAGAGTACATCCAAGCCCACCACTTCCAATGATTGCTACTTTTTTATTTTGAAGAGAATCTTGTGTTTCTTGTCCCCAAAGTTTAATTTGTCTATTAAAATATTCGTTAAATTCTTCGTTCATATTTATTCCTTACTATATTACATTAGATTATTATTTTTATATTGTTTTATAATAATAGCAAATTTAGATTAAAAATCTTTGACTAGAATCAAGGGATATATTTTTTATTCTTTATTAGCAGTAGTAAAAATTAGTTTTGCTTCATCAAGAAGTTTTTGAGCATCTTCTAGCTCTTTTACACCTGTTTTATATACTTGTATTGAATCACTTAAAGTAATTTGTGGATTTGATAATTTTTCTAAAAGCTCTTTTGCTTTTATGATTTTTTCTTCAAAATTTATTTGTTCTAACTCTTTTGTATCTTGCATCTATTTGTCCTTTAATATTTCTCTTACATGATTTTCAAACTTTTCAACTTCAACCAAAAATGAATCATGTCCTGATTGGCTTTGCACTAATTTATAAGTAACTTTATTTTCTCGACCTAGTTTTATCATTATATCTCTTATCTCTTCCATCTCTTCAGGAAAAAATAACATATCATCACTAAAAGCTATTAAATGCAGATTTGCTTGGACTTTATCAAAAGAGTCTTCAATTTTATCTTTA
The DNA here is from genome assembly GCF_003544815.1 of Arcobacter suis CECT 7833. Lineage (NCBI taxonomy): Bacteria > Pseudomonadati > Campylobacterota > Epsilonproteobacteria > Campylobacterales > Arcobacteraceae > Arcobacter > Arcobacter suis. The sequence continues at coordinate 1,556,068 of NZ_CP032100.1, forward strand.
TTTCTTCCCGCATCAAAAATATTCATTGTTTTACAAGTGTAAAGATATGAAAGTGGGTCAAAAATATTTGGAAAAGCATAAGAGTTATATTCTAAATATTTTTCTACTTCAAATCTTCCAAATAATTCATACAAACCATCTGTCGATGAATACTCTCTTCCAAATTTATTATTAAAAAAATTAGGACTTAAATAACATATTAATCCAGCCATTCTTCCAACTGCAAGTCCTGGAAGTCCTAAAGCCTTTGGATCATCTTTTTTGTAATTTCCCTTATTAAAAATTGGGTCATGTCTAACTGCTTCCATTCCAACTTTATTAAAAGCTATCGCCCAAGGTCTTGTATATGCAGTAGTTGCCAAAGCAATAATATCATCGGCAAATGTTGGATGTTCGATTGCATAACAAAGTGCTTGCATTCCTCCCATACTTCCACCAATTACAGCTTTTGCTTTTGTAATTCCTAATCTTTTATACAACTTCATTTGAGCTTTTACAATATCAGAAATTGCAAGAACTGGAAATTTTAATCTATACTCTTTTTTTGTTGATGGATCTATACTCATAGGATTCGTCGAACCATAAGAAGAGCCAATATTGTTTGAGCAGATAACAAAATATTTTGTAGTATCAATAGCTTTTCCATCACCGATGAATTTATCCCACCAACCAGCTTTTGCCTCATCGGCATATCTTCCAGCTGCATGATGACTTAATGATAAGGGATGACAAATCACAATTACATTTGATTTATCTTCATTTAATTGCCCATAAGTTTCATAAATGATTTCAAAAGACTCCAAAAGTCGTCCACTTTCTAAGTATAAATGTTCATTGAATTTTTCTACTTTTGTCTCTATTCTCAAACTATTTCCAATCTTTTTTTATTAAATTAAGGGCTCTATAATATCTAAACTATCATAAGAATAGGATTTATTAGACTATTTTATGCCTTGTATAAATCCTCTAATTGTACTTTCATAAGTTCTTGCCAAACTAAACTTGGTTGCCATATATCAAAAATAGATAAATCTATTTGCTCAAAAGGTGTATGTAAAATATATTTGTGATAAACATACATAAAAGCACTAACTCTGTAATTTTTTGCACAGTGAATCCAAACTTTATTTGCACCAAGGGCTTGTAAAATATTTAAAAATAGTTTTAAATCTGATATTTTTGGATTTTCAAAATCCACAGGAATATGAATATAACTCATATTTAAAGAACTTACAATTTTATCTTCATTTTCCAGAGCATTTGAAGTTGTGGGTACAGCTAAATTTATAACTACTTCAAAACCTTCATTTGCTATTAACTCTAACTCTTCAATTTTTAGTTGACCTGATGTTGAAATTAGCTCATTTATTTTTACATAATTTAAGATTTTGTTCATTTTTAGCTCCCATTTTTTCTTATTTTATGATTATCTTTCTTATTCGTAAGTTAATTTAATTATAATTTGAAAATCAAAAATTAAAAGGGTTTTATAAATGACTATGTCAAAATCGCAAGATGCTATAAAAGCTTATGAAATAGTAAAAGCTTTGCAAAAAAGATTTGTTGATAAATTAGATGATTTAAGTGCAAAATATGGTGAAAACAAAAAATTCCAAGAAGTTAATTGGTTACGAAACAATGGAGTTTATGGTGGTGGAAATAGATTTGAAGCTAGGGATGAAGTTTTATTTAACACTGCAAGTATAAATGTTTCTCAGGTTCATTATGATGAGGATTTAACAAAAAGTTTGCAAAGTGCAAGTGCAATTTCAACAATCATTCATCCAAAAAATCCAAATGTTCCATCAATTCATATACATATTAGTCTTACAAGTTTTAAAGATGGAAATTCATATTGGCGAATAATGGCTGATTTAAATCCAAGCCTTGAAAATATGGAAGATAAAAAAATATTTGATGAGTCTTTAAAACAAATCTCAAAAGAGAACTATGAAGAAGGAACAAAACAAGGGGAAAAATATTTTTTTATTCCAGCTTTAAATAAACACCGAGGTGTTTCTCACTTTTATTTGGAAAACTATAAAAGTGAAGATAAACAAAAAGATTTTGATTTTGCTTTAGAATTTGGAAAAAAAGTAATAGATACTTATATAAATATTATTTCAAATGCTTTAAAAACAAGACAAACTTTTAGTGTTCAAGATATAAAAAAACAGTTAGATTATCACACTTTATATCTTTTCCAAGTTTTAACCCTTGATAGAGGAACAACTTCAGGACTTTTGATTCATAATGAAAATGATGTTGGAATCATGGGTTCTCTTCCTAAATTTGTAAATAAAAAATTATTAATTTCTTGGATAGAAAATATGGAAGAAGTTCAAAAAACATTGTTAGAAAAAATTATTAGTAGTATTGATGATAATGGAGTAATAAATACTCAAACAAAAGAAAAATTAGCACAAGTTGTGAGAAATCACTATAAAAATAATCCAGATGCACTAAAATATCAAGCAAGTGGAACAGTTATTCCAAATACAGTAAATAATCACATAAAATAAAGGGAAATAGTTATGAATGTTATAGATCAATTAGAAAAGTTATTAAAAACTGAAGTTTTAATTCAAGTAGATGAAGAAATTGCAACAATAAAAAAATTTCTTGCAAAACAAAAAGATAGTGAAGATTTAAAAATTGAACTAGATTATATGCTAGATGTAAAAAAATATTATGATCAAGTAATATCACATATAGAAAAAAAGATTTTAAGTGAAGAAGATGCAGTTAAAATTCTTCAAGATTTAGAAGATATGAGAGAAGATGAGGATGATATTTAGAAATGTTTGATTTAGAAATATATGAAATAGTCAATATTTTAGGTTTATTAATAGGAATTGCTTTTGGAGTAATCGCTCAAAAAAATCAATTTTGTTTTAGTGGTTCAATAAAAGATTATATTCTTACAAAATCCACCAAAAGAGGTGCATCTGTAATTATGGCAATGATTATTGCGATAATTTCTACAACAATTGTGGCAAATTATTTTGAAATAGATTTAACAAAATCAGCTTATTTTAAAAACAACATTAACTATTTTGCAATAATTGCTGGGGGATTGTTGTTTGGAGCAGGAATGATGATAGCTGATGGTTGTAGTAGTAGAAGTTTAGTTAAATATGCCCAAGGTGACTCAAATGCTTTGATTACTTTGATATTTATAGCAATTTTCGCTTATGCAACTACAAAAGGGATTTTATATGGTGTTTTAGACCCATTTATCAATAACTCTTTTTTAATAGAAATTTCATCAAAAATTCAAAATTTTCAAATGAATATTTTTGTTGTTTTAGGTATTTTATTGGCAATATTATTTTATTTAATAAAAAGAGTAAGAAGAGTATTTTCTTTGTTTGATGGAGTTTTAATTGGATTATTGATTAGTGCTGCTTGGTTTGTAACAGGGTTTTTAGGTCAAGAGAGTATGGAAAGAGTTATTGATTTAACTGGAATAAGTTTTGTTTATCCAAGTGCAAAAGCTTTAGAATTGTTCACTTATTATGAAGTAAATGAATTATCTTTTGGAGTAAGTATGGTTTGTGGAGTTTTAGCTGGAACTTTTGCCATGTCGTTTATAAATAAAAAATATAGTTTTGGATGCACTTCTGGTCAGAATATAAATAAAGTAAAATATAATATGATTGGTGGAGCATTAATGGGAACAGGTGGAATAATGGCGATTGGTTGTACGGTTGGACAAGGATTAACTGGTCTTTCAACTCTGGCATTTTCATCGGCTCTTGCGATTATTTCTATTTTTATTTCAGCTGTAATTACAGGAAATATTTTAAATAAATATAATAAATTACCTATGTGTTTTATTTTTGAGTGGGATGATAACGACAAAAATAAACCTATTGATTTCCAAATATAATAAAAAATAGATATAAAAAAAGGGGCTTTAAACTTTCGTTTAAAGCCCCTTTTTTTTGAAGATTAGTTCAATTGATATTGAACTATATAATCTCTCATTAAAGGTGGAGTATCAAAATAGTTTTCACTATCTGCTAAAACATTATTGTTTTGATTACTACTTTCTTCATTTCCTTCTGAACTCTCTTCAAGTTCATCATTTTTTGATTCAAATCCAGTAGCAACAATGGTAATTTTTACTTCATCTTTTTCTAAAGTACTATCAGAAGTTGTACCAAAAATAATCTCTGCATTAGAATCCATTCTTTCATTAATAGTTCCCATTACATCATTAATTGCAAATAACGAAACTTGAGGATGAATATTAAAGTGAATTAAAATACCTTTTGCACCATTCAAAGAAACTTTATCTAAAAGTGGAGAATCAACGGCATCTTCTAAAGCTCTTTGAGCAGCATTTTCACCCTTTGCCCGACCAATTCCCATTAATGCCATACCTTTGTGTTGCATAATAGTTTTAACATCTGCAAAGTCTGTATTAATATCAGAATTTCCTGGATTTAAAATCACTTCACTCATACCATTTACAGCTTGATATAAAATATTATCAATAATTTTAAAGGCATCTTTCATACCGACATTTTCATCAATGATTTCTAATAATCTATCATTTGGTACAATAATGATTGAATCACTAACTTTTTTAAGTTCTTCAAGTCCAAGATTTGCAAGTCCAGCTCTTTTTTTACCTTCCCAAGTAAATGGTTTTGTAACAACTGAAACAGTTAATGCACCGATTTCTTTTGCAGCTTTTGCAATTATTGCAGCAGCTCCAGTTCCAGTTCCTCCACCAAGACCAGCAGCAATAAAAATAATATCAGCACCTTTTAAAGTAGCTTTTATCTCTTCATAACTTTCAACAGCTGAATCACGACCAACTTCTGGTTTCATTCCAGCACCTAAACCTTTAGTTAGTTTAAGTCCTAGTTGTATCTTTTTTGGAGCTTTAGAGATATGTAATACTTGTAAATCTGTATTAGCAGCAATTAAATCAATCTTATGAGAACCTTCATTTATCATGTGGTTAATCATATTACAACCACCACCACCTACTCCAATAACAGCAATTTTTGCTACATTGTCAGATAAAACTTTACTTGGCATATCCACTTTTATATCATCTACTCTAAATAAATTTTCCATTAAAACCACTCCGATACTTTATTCCAGAATTTAGACACGCCTTTTTTCTTATCTCTTATTAAAGGTGTTAAAATTGTAGAGTTATCTTTTATTTGAATTTCTTCTTTTCTATGTTGCATTGTTGGTTTTTCAGAAGTATTTTCAACAACTGAAATTTTTGGTTCAATTATTCTATCTTTTTTTAATGGCTTAACAAGTTTTTTACTAGAATCTAATTGGTAGCTTTTATTTGTTCCCAAAGAATAAAATAATAATCCCACTATTGTAGCCATATTTGCTTCATCAAAACTCATAAATCCATTTTTTATATTTTTTGGGTTTGAAACGCTAATAGGAATACCTTCATAAATCTTTTCTGCAAGTTTTTTTATTCCATCAAGATAACTCATTCCACCAGTAATTACAATACCTGAACCTGTATTATCTAAATGACCACTTTTTTTAAGTTTATTTTTTACTAAAATTAAAACTTCTTCAACCCTTGCATGAATAATTGTTTGAATATAATCAAGAGCAACTTCTGAAATACTCTCTTCATCACCAATTCTAGGAATTTTAACTTTTGTAACACCTAATTCATTATTTGGAGAATAATTTCTTAAAAGTGAACCATATTCTAATTTTATTTTTTCTGCAGCTGTGGGAGGAGTATGTAACATAACAGATAAGTCATTTGTTATGTGATTTGAACCAACAGGGATAAAACCATTAAAAATAATAGAATTACCTTTAAAATATACAAATTCAGTTGTCGTTGCACCAAGATTTATAACAACTGCACCAAATTTCTTTTGTTGGTCATCAAGAACTGCAAGAGCAGATGCATAAGAATCTAAAACAAATTTAACAACTTCTATTCCAGATGTTTTTAAAGCTGATTTTATATTTGTCAAAGCTGTTCTTTTTGCAGTTACGATATAAACAGAAACTTCAAGTCGGCTCCCATTCATATTTAAAGGATTGTCAACTTCAACAGAATCATCAACTTTAAAAAATATTGGAACTACATGTACAACTTCATATTCAGGAACAATTGTCGCATTATATAAAGCCATTTGCATAACTTGATTAATTTCAGTTTCAGTAATAAGTCCATTTGGAACATTAACTGAACCACTACTTCTAATACTTTTTGAATAACTTCCAGAAATTGATACAACTGTTGTATCTATAAGTTCTGTTGTTGTTCTTTTTGCTATTGAAACTGCATCTTTTATTGCTTTTGATGCTTCTTCAATATTTATTATAAGACCTTTATTAACTCCATTACTTCTTTGAATACCTGTACCTAAAATATTTATATTATTTTCTAAATCATGTTTTGCAATAACTGCTGTAATATTAGATGAACCAATATCAATTGCTAAAAAAGTATTATTCAATTATTACTCCTTTTCTTGAATTGAAGATTGTATTTCAAAACTATTTTCTAATTTTTTCATTAAATTCATCATTAATTCTTCCTCTTGGAGTTGTATTAAAGTTCCTTTTACTACATCATCTTTTGCCTTGTTATAATTGCTAAATTTTGAATTATTTATTCTATATAATACTATTTTATCTTCTAATTTAACCATTCCATCTTTTGATGTTGAAGAAAACAATTCATTTAAAAATTTACCTGCTTCTTTTTGCTCTAAACCTACAATTTTATTTACAGAGTCTCTTGAAACAGTTGAAATATCAATACCTTTGAAATCTTTTAATTGTGAAGTTGCAAGTTCTTCAAGTTTTTTACTTTTCATAACTTTTTCATAATCTTTTGTAGCCAAAGAAGATGCTTGTTCAAAAGTTAATGTTTGTGATAAATTCTTTTTAGTAAGTTTTACAATGAAATATTTATCTTTTTCAAAAAATGGTTTTACAATTTCACCCTCTTTTGATTCTAATATTTTTGTATTATTTTCATCCATAAAAGGTAAAGTTGATTCTTTATAAGTAACTTTGGTTTCAAATTTATCTTCATCTTTTTTGATTTTTAAAAATACTTTTAAAGCTTCTGTTTTAGTATATTTTTCATCTAAATCTTTTATTATTAAATTTTTTGCTTCTTCAAGAGATTTTATCTTTCCATCTTCATGTTTATAATCAATTTTGAATTTTTCGTAATGAGCTTTAATATCTTCTTCAGTTGAATTCGCTGTTAGTAAAGGAAGTTCTTTTACTTCTAAATCATAAGAAATTTCTGACATATAAGAGTTTTTATTCTCTTCCCAATATTTTTTTAATTCTTCTTGTTTTACATCAACTTTAATATCATTTGAATTTAAAATTTTTATTGAAATATCATCTTCAATAAAAAGTAATTTACTTAAGTTTTCAACTTCAACATTACTTGGATTTAATTCAAAAAGCATTTGAACTTTTTGTAATAATAAATTTCGTTTTAAAGACTCTTCAAAATCTTTTGGAGTCATTTTATTTTGACCTAAAACTTTTATATAAGTCTCTTTGTCAAATTTTCCATCTTTTAAGAAAACGTTATATTTTACTAACTCTTTTGCAATATCTTCGTTTGTAATATCAAGTCCTAAAGAATCTGCATATGATAAAATTAGATTTTTTTGTAAAACTTGTCGATAAGCCACATCTTTTAACTTTAGTTGTTCAGCTAATTCTTTACTAAACATAGGTCCAAACATTTTTGAGTATTGTTCATAAAGATTTGAATACTCTTGTTGATACTCTTCAACTGATACTTCTCTATCACCTACAACTGCTACAACTCCACCTTGTTTTCCATATTCATAAGAACCCCAACCAACAAAGCCAGCGCCGACAAATGCAATTGTACTAATCCAAATAGTAATTACAAGCCATTTTTTATGTCTTTGCATCCATGTTATCATAAAATATTATCCTCTTAAAAATTTTCTATATGATACAAAATAGTTGCTTTTAAGTTCGTTAAACGACTATTATTTCTCTATTTTGAATTATTTTTTTACTTAGTAAATCATTTATTACTGATTCTCTTATTGTTATTTCTAATTTTTTACAAGCACTCTTAAATGCTTCTTCTTCACCAACGATATAACACATTCTTTTTGCTCTTGTGATTGCAGTGTATAAAAGTTTCGTATTGTGCATTATGTAATGGGAAAAACTCATAGGAATTAGAGCATTTTCATACTCCATTCCTTGGGTTTTATGAATAGTTAGACAATATGCTAGTGATAATAAAGTATAAACATTTTCAAAATCATAAAATACAACCATATCATCATTTGGATACAAAACTATACATTTTTCTTCTTCAAAATCAAGTTTTATTATAAGGCCTAATTGACCGTTGTAAACTCTTCTTTCAAGAAAATCAGTTGAGCCACTTTTATACATACTCATAGTTTGAGCTTTCATATTCTCATTTTTTATATGAATTACTTTGTCAGTTAATTTATATTCATACACTTTTGAAACAAAAGCCTTTCCTTTCGTATGATTAAAGAGTTTTTGAAGTTGAATATTTAGATTATCAACCCCTAAAATTCCAGCTTTCATGGGAGTGATCACTTGAAAAAGTGTTAATGCTTTTGAAATCTTTTTTTTCTTTATAAAATCATAATATTGCTCTATATAAGAAGCTGAAATATTTAAAATATTATTCAAAATATACTCAGAATTTTCACCCCTTAAATCTGCAAAATCATTCGATGAAACGGAGTTTTTTTGTGAATAATAATTTGAAATAGATACATCAATAAATTTAAAATCCTCATATTCTTCTTTATAAGCAGGAACTTCTCCTTTTCTTATATCGTTTGCAATAACAGCAATTGCTTGATTTTCATTTTGTCTATAGATTTTTGTTAGTTTACAAATGGGAGCAAGTTCATATTTTATGGCATCTGCAAGTACATTCCCAGCCCCAATTGCAGGTAATTGTCCATCATCTCCCACAATTATAAAAATAGTATCATCAGCAATTTTTGAAATTATTTGATAAAAAGTAACAGAATTTACCATTGAAGCTTCATCAAGTAAAATAGCTTTATACGGGAAAAAATCTTTCTCTTTATGTTTCATTAAAAGTGATTGAATCGTTGAAGAGTTGTAACCTGTGGTGTCTGAAATACGCTGTGAAGCAATTCCACTTAAAGCAATAGTCATAATATCATCATAAGACATTGTCTCTTCAAGAAGCTCTAAAATCGCCCTACTTGAAGTTGATTTTCCAGTTCCTGCATAACCTATTAAAAATAGAGTTTTATCACCGTTGTTTATTAGTTCAACCGCTTTTTTTTGCTCAGTACTTAATTCAAAACCTAAAGTCTCTTGTTTTTTCAGTAAATATTCATCAAAAGTGGCAATAATTTTTCTGTTTTTTTCATCTTTTCTTCTTGTAAAAAACTCTAAAATTCGCTTTTCTGCATAATAAAGCATTGATAAGGCATATCTATTTTCGCTTGTCACAAAAAGATCTTCTTCAACTAGCATTTTAGAAATAGCTGATTCGTATAAAGCCTCTTCATTAAAAAAACGTAAACTATCATCTAAAAGTTTGTATAAATGAAATTTTTCTATTGAAGAGTTTCCATTATTATCACAATATTCCCTTAAAGTGTAGTTTAGACATGCCATTATTCTAAACTCAGATTTTGGGTCAATTCCAAGTGATTTAGCTATTTCATCGGCTCTTTTAAAACCAATTCCTTTTATGTTTATTAAAATATATGGATTTTCTTTGATTTTCTCTATTAGGTTTTCAACTTCACCTAAACTTGAATATATTTTTGTAATAAGATTTGAAGTTACCCCAAATTTTGCTAAAAAAGAACCTAGTTCTCTTAAGTGTTGGAATTTTTGCCAAGAGCTAACTATCATTTGAAGCTTTTTCTCTTTTATTCCTTTAAAATCAAGAAGTTCTTGAGGTCTATTGCTTAATATATCTACTAACTCTTCTTCATCATATTTTTCTAGTAATTCATGGGCAAATTTTTTACCAACACCTTTTACTATTTTTGTAAGAAAAAAGAAAATTTCAGCCTCTTTTAGCTGTAAAGTATCAAATTCAAATTGAACTCCATATTTTTTATGAGTTATCCAATTTCCTTTTAAAATAACCTCTTCACCAACGATTTTTTCAATATCTGTATCGAAATATGCACCACAAATTTTTTGATTATTTTCTAAAACTGCGATTATGTATTTTGTTTCATCATTTTTGTATAAAACTTTTTTTATAACTCCTGATAACTTAAAGCTTTTATACTCTTCTTGACTCATTAATATCCATCATTGAATTTTTGGTTTTTGTGTTTATCTTTTTTGTAATTACTGCTATTTTTCTCTTTTTGAATAAGATTTGCATCTTTTAATAAAATAGCTTTTTCATCTTCAAAAGATTTTGAATGCTCTTCCAAATAAAACATTGTTTTATTTATAAAAACTTTTATTCCCTCATAATATTCAGAATATAACTCTATTTCTGTTGTTTTTATCAAATCTTCATAATTCTTTTTAGTTCTTTGTTTGAATAAATCTTTATCAAAATTATCAAGTTTTAATAATGAAATAGTTCTTGTAAAAAACTTTTCTAAAACTCTAATATATTTAATTCTTTGTTGTTTTTCATTTACTTCATAAATCATTTAATTAATTCGCTTAAGTTTTCAATTGGTCTTGCAATCACAGCATTATCGCCTCTTATGATGATTGGTCGCTCAATTAAAATAGGATTTTTTACCATAAAATCGATTAGTGTTTCTTCATCATCTATTTGTTTTAAATTTAACTCTTTATAAACATCTTCACCTGTTCGTAAAAGCTCTTTTGCACTAATTTTTAGTTTCTTTAAAACATCTTTTATTTGTTCTTTTATGGGAGTTTGTTCTAAATATTTAACAACATTTGCATCTATATTGTTATTTTCCAATAATTCCATCGCTGCTCTTGATTTTGAACATTTTGGATTATGCCAAATTTCTATATCTTGCATTAATAAACCTTAAATTATATATTATTGATTTATTATATCTAAAACTTTTTTATTGGAAATAAAATCTTACAAAGTGTAATGTTTTAAACTATTAATTTTTTAAAATTATCTTTTATATAATCAGCAACCCTAAAAGAGTTCGCATAAATAGTCCAAGTAAAAGGAACACTTCCACCCGTTGGCATAAAACTTCCATCGGTTACAAAAAGATTTTTTACTTCATGGGCTTGACAATATTTATTTAAAACAGAAGTTTTAGCATCATTTCCAAATCTGCAACCACCTGCTTGTAAATTTGAAGAAGGAAGTGCTGATATATCTGAAACTATATTTTTACCACCCATTTTTTCAAATAATTTTATTGATTTTTCTTCTAAAAACTCTGAAGCTTTTTTATCTTGGGGATGAGTTCCAATTCTAATATTTGCAACGGGAATTCCATATTTATCTTTATATTTTTCATCGACACTTATAAATGAATTATCATTTGGAGTCCAATCTGTAAAAATTTCTATATTTAAAGTTCTTGTTTTTGTAAAAGTTTCAAAGATTTTATTTTGTAACTCTTCGCCAATTAATAAATCATTTTCATTAAAACGTAAAAATGAAGCCCTTCTTATTGGATTTGAATGTTCAAAAAGAATATCAATACTTCCACCTTTGAACTTTTTGGTAAAATACCAATCCATCAACGACCTATTTACAAAAACTCCAGGTTCTAACAAATCTTTTAAATTCATATTAGTTTCATCAAAAGTAGCACTTACGATTCCACCGCTACTTGAAAGAAAGTTTTTCCCCACATTTCCACTATTATTTGCAACACCATTTGGGAAATTCTCATCTTTTGAGTTTAATAAAAGCCTTGAAGTCTCCACAGCTTGAGCAGCAACGACAAAAAGTTTTGCTTGAACTTCTTTTTTATTTCCTTCTTTTGAGAGATACACGGCACTTTCTATTTTTTTATTTTTATCTGTGTTTAATTTTATTACAAAGGCATTTGGGATTATTGTTACATTGTTTGTTAAAAGTGCATCTTTTATTAAACTAGCCCTTGAACTTCCTTTTGCTCCACTTGAACATGGGTATGAACCACAATAGTTGGAATAATAACAAGGATTTCTATGATTTTTTTGTTTTGAAATTATTGCCCTTGGAGTTTTTATTGATTTAAAGCCTAATTCCTTGCAAGATTTATCTATTAAATCTACTATTTTATTTTCAGCTAAAGCAGAATATGGAAACTCTTTTGTACTTCTTGGTTCTAAAAACTCGTACTCTTGAACCTCTCCTGAAACTCCAACAAGCTCTTCTACTTTTGCATAATATGGTTCAAGTTCATCATAAGATATTGTCCAATCAACAATATTTGAATTTTTAGGAACGCCATAAGTTGAAGCCAATTTAAAATCATTTGGTTTAAGCCTGTGAAAAAATCCACTCATAAAGTTTGAAGAACCACCTAAAAGGTTACCATTCCAAAAACTCCAACCAGTTTCATAGGTTGGAAATTTTTGCCAAGCCCCATCAACAAACTCTTCAATTGTGTGATATTCATCTTTTAAATCTGGTGTATAAATAGCTTTTCGCACGACAATTTCATCTTTTGAAAAATCTTTTTCATTATAAATATCACCTTTTTCCAAAACACAAACTTTTAATCCAGCACGACTTAATTCATAAATAACAGGACCAGCCCCTGCTCCACTTCCGATTACACAAACATCATATATCATATTTTTTGTCCACAGGACCAGCCCCTGCTCCACTTCCGATTACACAAACATCATATATCATATTTTTTGTCCATAGGTTTTTAAAGGTTGGGGAATCCCAACTGCATGATTTATACTTTTCCATGCTATTTGATTAAAATTCCCACTATAAATCGGGTCACTAAACATGGCTTCAATTCCATAATAAGTGATTTTTGAAACCCAAGATTTTGCATAAGCACTATTTTTAATGATTTCAAAAATCAACTCTTTTTTCTCATTTTCTTTTAAAGTTAAAAACTCAGGAAAACTACCTATAAAATCTTTTGTTCCATCTAAAATCAGAGTTTTATCTTCATTATCAAAAGTTTTGTGAGAAATATTTTTTATTAGATATTCTAAAGCTTTAAACTCTTTTGCACTGGGCATTGTGGAAGTTTTTGGAAATATTATGTTTAAAACTTCATCTAAAACTAACAAAGTTTTATTTGGTATATTTTTGGCTATTGAAATATTTGTAGAAAATAAAATAGCACTAATTGTTGTAAATTTTATAAAGTTTCTTCTTTTCATAAAAAAAGTATAACCAAAAAAGTGTGTAGAAAATATTTAGATATGTTATACTTTTGTATGTTAGTAACAAATAATACACTATTAAATATACTTTTACCAAATGATAATAAAGTTCTAAAGGATGTCTTAAAAGAGGCAGATTCAAAAACCTTAGAACAATTAGTTAAAAATAATAGTGCTTCAATAAATGATGTTTTAAAAGATTTATTTGATGGTCTAAAAAATGGTACAAAATCAAATACAACAATAGAAAATATTTTAAAAAATTCAACAGTTTTTAAAGATTTAGGAGCTGTTGCAAACAACTTAACTTCACTTCTTGAAAATATTTCACAAGATGAAAATTTACAAAAATTCAAACCTTTAATAGAAAATTTTTTAAAAAATATAAAAGATATGGATGCAAATACTTTAAAAGAGCAACTAAAAAATTCAGGTGTTTTTTTAGAATCAAAAATAGCACAAAGTTCAACTCCAAATAGTAAAATAGAAACTATATTAAATCAAATCCAAAATTTAATAAAAGATTTAAATACACCCCAAGCAAAACAAGTAAATGAGCTAATTTCAAAACTTTTACAAAGTCCAATGCCAGCAAATACAAACAATGATTTAGCAGGATTAAAAACTTTAACAACTGCTTTACAAAATCTAAATAATTCTTTATCAACCCCACAAACACAAAACTTATCAACTCTTATAAATCAACTACAAAATGTTGTAAATGAAGGTTCTTTAGTTGAATCAAAAGTAGAAAATAGTGTAAATAATCAGAATTTACAAACAAAAGATAGTATTAATTTACAAACAAAAGAGTTATTAACTCAACTCAAAAATGAAGTTATTCAAAATCCAACTTTACAAAATAAAAATATTTTACCTTTGTTGGAAAATCTTTTAAAAATGGATAATTTATTTGCAAAAAATGAAAATTTATCTTCACTTTTAACGCAAAATAATTTAAGTACTTTTACAAGTAATTTTGCTTCAAATTTAAACCCTTTACTTTCAAACTTAAAAGAGAGTTTAGAAAACTTGAATCCAAATGATCATAATTTACAAAACCAAGTTATGAAATTTGTAGAAAAAATAGAGTCAATTATAAAAGATCTTGCAAATCCATCTTTACAAAAAAATGACCAAACAAATTTAACTGAAGATGTAAAATCTGTTTTGTTAAAAATGCAAGATGAATTAGCCTCAAAAACAGATCCAAAATCTCAAGAATTAGCGAAACAAGTAGATAAATTATTAACTCAAATAGATTATCAACAACTTTTAAGCCTCAGTTCTAACTCAAATAATGTTTATCTTCCATTTTTTTGGGAGATGTTGGAAGAGGGAAATATTTCCATGAAAAAAACCGATGAAGAAAAATTTTATTGTCAAATAAATTTAACATTAAAAGATTTTGGAAAAGTTGATTTAATGTTGGCTTTATATGATAAAAATAAACTTGATTTAACAGTTTATGCCCAAAGAGAACATTTTAAAACAGCTCTTAGAGATAATATGCAAGCTCTTAAAATCGCTTTAAATAGCGTAGAATTAATTCCTGTAAATATAAAACTTTTGGATTTAAAAGATGAAAATGAATCAAAAGATGAACCAACAAAAGCATACATAAATAATAGTTATAATCAGAACTCAAACCTAAGTTCTGGAATAGATATAAGAGTATAAAATGCAAGAAAATATAAATAAAAATGTTGTTCAAAAAGCAGTAGCACTAAAATATAATATTGACAAAGATAATGCTCCTAAAATTACAGCAAAAGGAAAAGGGGAAACTGCATCAAATATTATTAAAATTGCTAAAGAAAATAATATCCCAATAAAAAAAGATGAAGATTTAATAGAACTTTTGTCTCAAATTGATATTGATAAAGAGATTCCAGACTCAATGTATAGAGCAGTTGCAGAGATATTCTCTTTTATTTATGATTTATCTAATAATAAAAATAAACTAGATGAAAGACTAAAAGAAAAAACCTCAAATAGGAATTGATATTACTATAAGATTTTTTATACTATAATCGTGAATAATCAAAAGTAAAGCATCATTTATATGACCAAAAACAATTTAGATAATCCAATTTTTTTATTTATAGTACTAACTTTAGCTGTAATAGTTAATACTATTTCCTCAATACATTTTTTATTAATTATGTTTGCTGGTATTTTATTTACGGCTTTTTATAGATGTCTTAAAAAAAGATACTTATATTCACTAACTTTTGTTGTAATTGCATTTTTATTCATTGAAGTAAATACAGGTTTAAAACCTTTTACTTTAAGTTTATTATCCCTTTTTCTTTATATATTTATTCTACCAAAAGATGAAAACTACACATATTATAATTTATCTAGTAGTTATATTTATATAATACTTTTTTATGTTGGATTATTGATTATATGGTCGGTTGTTCTTGGATTGAATGAAACCATATTAATTACATTAGTTACAAATATAATTATAGATTTAATATTTTTTGGAGTATTTCTTTGAATATACGATTAACACTGATTTTTTTAATAATTTTAGGTATTTTAATAACTTTACTATCAAGAGTCTATTTTTTAACTATTAAATCAAACACTTATTATGAAGAATTATCAAAAAATAATTATATAAAAAGAGTTGATAAAATACCTATTCGTGGGATGATTGAAGATAGAAATGGTGAAAAATTAGCAATCAATGAAATGGGATTTGCAGTTTTAGTAAAACCGCATTTAAGTTCTTATAAACATAAAGAAAAATTAGAACAAATAATAGATTCAATAATAAAACATTTTCCCCAATATGAAAGGGATAAATTAATAAGAGAATATAAAAAAGGAGATTCTTCATACAATCATGAATTTATAAAAGTAATTGATTATATTCCTTACCAAGAATTTTTCCCAAAATACACAATATTATCTTCAAAAGAAGATGTAAAAGTTGAATCAACAACAAAAAGAGCTTATCCTCAAAAAGAAGTTGCTTCTCACATTATAGGTTATGTAGGAAAAGCTTCAAAACTTGATATTTTAAATAATGAATTATCTTCATACAATGGAATCATTGGAAAAAATGGTTTAGAAAAATATTATAACTCAAAACTCCAAGGAGAAATGGGTTATAAAGATGTAAAAGTAAATGCTTTAAATAAAGAAATAGAAATATTAAATGAAAAAGAGGCTTCTATTGATAACAATATTAGAATTTCTTTAGATGTTGGTTTACAAAAATATATTCAAGAAATTTTTACAGGGAAAAGTGGTGCTGTTGTCGTTATGGATGTAAATAATGGTGAATTATTAGCAGCGGCATCTTTTCCTGAATTTGATAATAACATTTTTGCACGAGGTATTTCTGTAAAAGAGTGGAATGAAATGAGAAATGATTTTAATCATCCATTTACAAATAAAATTATAAATGGTCTTTATCCTCCTGGTTCTGTTATTAAAATGGGAGTTGCTTTATCTTTCTTGGATAATGGAATAAATGATGATTTTTCAGTTAATTGTTCAGGTTCACTTACTATTGGAAATAGAAATTTTAGATGTTGGAAATCAACTGGTCATGGAACTGTAAATTTTAGAAAAGCTATTGCTGAAAGTTGTGATGACTTTTTTTATAAAGGAAGTTTGAAAATAGGAATAAATAAAATCTCTCATACTTTAGATAAATTAGGTTTTGGACAATCTACTGGTGTTGATCAAATTAATGAATTTTTGGGTGTAAATCCAAATAAAGAGTGGAAAGAAAAAAAATATAAAGAACCATGGTATGTAGGAGAAACGGTTATTACTTCAATTGGACAAGGAAATATGTTGGTAACTCCTCTTCAAATTGCAAGATATACAAGTTATATAGCAACTGGGAAATTACCAAAACCTCACTTTTATAAAGCAAATTATGAAGAACCAAAAGAGATTGATATTCCATCTGAATATTTAGATGTTATCAGAAAAGGAATGTTTGATGTTACTTATGCACAAAGAGGAACAGCTAGCAAATATATAAATTCTAAAATTACAATTGCATCAAAAACAGGAACTGCACAAGTTGTTTCAATTCCTCAATCTGAAAAAGTAAGAATGAAAGAGAGTGATTTACAATATTATGAAAGATCTCACGCTTGGATTACAACCTATGGACCATTTAAAAAACCTCAATATGCAGTAACTGTATTAGAAGAACATGGTGGACATGGTGGAGATGCAGGTGGTGATATTGCAAGTAAAATATATGATAAATTATATGAATTAGGTTATATCAAAGAAAAAGAATAACTTGCTTGAATATCGCATTTTAATCATTTTTTGGATAACATATTTTTCATTTTTAAAATAGGATTTTTTTTGAGATTTATACTTATATTTTTATTATTTTCTATTTTTACCTTTGCAGCAGATTCTGCTCCTATGATTAATCTTTCAGTTGCAGGAGTTAATGAACCAGCACAATTCGTAAAAACTATTAATATAGCTGTTATATTAACTTTAATGGCATTAGCTCCAACGCTATTATTAATGGTTACATCGTTTACTAGAATTATTATTGTTTTCTCTCTTTTAAGACAAGCTATGGGTTTACAGCAAACTCCTCCAACTCAAATAGTAGTATCATTAGCACTTGTATTAACAATCTTTATTATGGAACCTTATGGTAAAAAATCATGGGAAGAAGGTATAAAACCTTATATGGATGAAAAAATTGGTTATGAAATAGCCCTTGAAAAAGGAATTAAACCATTTAAAGAGTTTATGATAAAAAATACTAGAGAATCAGATTTAGCCCTATTTTATAGAATCAAAAAAGAGCCAAATCCAAAAAATATAGATGATGTTCCTTTAACACTTTTAATGCCTTCATTTATAGTTAGTGAACTAAGAACTGCTTTTGAAATAGGATTTTTAATATTTTTACCATTTTTAGTAATTGATATTATTGTTGCATCTATTTTAATGAGTTTAGGGATGATGATGTTACCTCCTGTTATGATTTCTTTACCAGTTAAAATTATCTTTTTTATTGTAATTGATGGTTGGCAATTGATTATTGGAAATCTCGCACAGTCCTTTAAATAACTTAAAATTATAATTAAAATCAAACTAAGCTATATAACTTTTTTTTATAATTTTTTATCTAAAATATCGATTTTTTAGTGTATAATTTATCTTATTAAATAAAAATAGGATTTTTATATGCATAAGATTTATTTATCATTATTAATAACTTCTTTAACTTATGCGCAAAGTATAAGTTTTGAAGAAGTTTTAAGTCTAACTTTACAAAACAACAAAGATTTACAACAACAAAAACTAAATATTGAATCATCAAATCTAAATACAAAAACTATTGATTCTATAAATTATGGAAAACTTTCACTTACAGAAGAGGTAAGTAGAACAAATCATGCTGGATATGTTTTTAATTCAAAATTATCTTCAAGGGAAGCTACATTTAGAGATTTTGGATTTTCTCAGCAAAATGAAGGAATTGATGTTGAACCAACAGATTTAAACTATCCAGAAGATAGAAATAACTTCAATACTAAAATAACTTATGATATTCCACTTTTTACAGGATTTAAACTTTCTAATCAAAAAGATATTTTAAAACTTCAAGAAAAAGCAAATGAAATAAAACTTAATCTTGATAAAAAAGAGTTGAGTTTTGAAGTGCTGAAAGCTTACAATAGTGCTGTTGTTGCAAAAGATTTTATACAAGCTTTAGAAAAAGCAAAAATTGCAATAAATCAAATAACAAAATCAGCTAATAGCTTTCATGAAGAAGGACTTATTACAAAAATAGATGTAAATGAAGCTAAAGTTTATGAATTAAATATAAATTCCCAATTAATTGAAGCTAAAAACAATTTCCAATTAGCCCTTGCTTATTTAAGATTTTTAAGTTCAGATGATTCTATAAGTGATGTTCAAAATCTTGAAAATATGAACTTAGAAATACCAAATGAAAATCTACTTTATACTCAAGCTTTAGAAAATAGAGATGAAATTAAAATGCAAGATATTCAACTTCACGCTAGTAAAAAAAATATTGATATAGCAAATTCAGCTTATTATCCATCCGTTTATTCCCATTTAGAATACGGATTTAATGATGATAATTTAACTTTAGATGATGAAAAAGATTATTATATGGCACTTGTTGGAATAAATTTAACTCTATTTGATAATACAAGAGATATTGAAAAACAAAAAAGTAAAATAGAATATGCCAAAGCCTCTTTAAACAGTGAAAAACTAAAAGATGCTATAAAGTTAGAACTTCAAAAAACTATTTTAAATTTAGAAACTAAAGAAAAAATCTTAATTGAAAAAATAGAAACTAAAAATTTAGCTGCTGATGTATTAGAACAATCAAAACTTTTATATCAAAATCATTTGATTTCTATGACAATCCTACTTCAGCAAGAAGCAAATTTTAGAAAAAATGAAGCCTTACTTATTCAAGCTAGATATGAAAAATCCTTAGCATTTGCAAAAATAAATCTTGCTTTAGGAAAAAATATTAAAGAGGAAAAAAACTAATGATAAAAATACTTTTAACAACTACATTTTTTTGTTTAAATTTACTTGCAACGCAAATAGAACTATCAGGAACTGTGATTTCAGATAATGAAAAAATAATTACCAGTAGAAACATGGGATACGTAAAAGAAGTTTATGTAAGTGAAGGTTCTAATGTAAAAAAAGGTGATATTTTATATGAAATCGACTCTTCAAATATAGATTCGAATAAAAAAGAGATTCTTTTAAATCTTGAAATTCTACAAAATCAAACAAAAAATATAGAATTAAATCTAGGAAGATACAAAAGATTACAAGTTCAAGATTTGGTTTCAAAATATGAAGTTGAACAACTAGAATTAAATTTATTAAATAGTAAAAGTATGGTAAATATTACAAATGCTAAATTAAAAGAAATAAATTCTCAATATGATTATTTAAAAATAAAAGCTCCAAATAATGGATTAATTATAAAAAAATCGATAAAAGTTGGAGAAATGGCGATGCCTAGTATTCCAGCTTTGATTTTGACTGATTTATCAAACCTATTAGTTAAAACTGATATTTCAGAATCAAACTTAAATGATATAAAAATCGGACAAAAAGTAAATATAGAAATAACTTCACAAAACTTCAAAACAGAAGGAAAAATAGAAGCAATAATTCCAAATACAAATGGTTTAACTCACTCTTTTGTATTAAAAATCTCTTTTGATAAAAAAGATTTTAATATTTATCCAGGAATGTACTCAAAAGTTTTTCTTGATTTAGATATTAAAAACTAGGATAAATAAAATGAATAAAGAGTTAAACATAGCAGGAAAGTTATCTTTAGTTTTTATAAATCATCCATTAACTTTTATTTTTGGTGTATTTATTTTAGCGTTAGGATATATATCACTTTTAATAATGCCAAGGGAAGAAAATCCACAAATAAAAGTAAGTGGTGGAGTTGTAATCGTAGCCCTTCCAGGAGCGCTGCCTAGTGAAATACAAAAAGTAATTATTGAACCATTAGAAAAAAAAATAAAAGAGATAAAAGGTGTTGAAAATATTTATTCCTTTGCAAAAGATTCAGTAGGTATCGTACAAGTTCAATATTTTATAGGGGAAGACAAAGAAGAGTCTAATCTAAAACTTTATGATCAAGTTATGAGAAATATGGATTTAATGCCCCAAGGTGCAATGCAACCAATGATAAAAACTATGGATATTGATACAGATATTCCAATTGCTACAATTGCCTTTTATTCCCAAAAAGAAAATAAAAAAGATTTAGTTTCACAAAGCCAACTTTTTAATGAAGTAAATAAAATCACCAAAGAAATAAATAAAATAAAAGATGTGGCTTTAGTTGATTTAAAAGGTGAAAAAAAAGAACAATTCAATATTTTAGTTGATGTAAATAAACTTTCATCTTATAACTTATCTTTAGGTCAAGTTATGAAACAAATTCAAGCACTTTCATATAAAACTCCTAATATTACAACAAATACTTTAAACTCTGAAATTGTGGTTTTTGGAATAAAAGAAGCAATACAAAATGAAAAAGATTTACAAAATCTCATAATTTCATATAACTTTCAAACTCCTATTTACTTAAAAGATATAGCCGTTGTTGAAAAATCTTATGATATTCAAAATAAAAAAGAAGCTATTCTTTTCACAAGAAATGTAATAGATGATTTTGAAGAATTTAATCAAATAACTCTTAGTGCATCAAAACTAAAAGGTGCAAATTCTGTAACTATCAATGAAGAAATTTTTACATATATGGATTCAATAAAAGATGAATTATTAGCAAAAAATATAAAATATACTATTACAAGAGATGATGGTTATATGGCAAATAATGCTGTAAATAAATTGGTTTTAGATCTTTTAATATCTATTATAATTATTGCTATCTTATTAATTTTTACTTTAGGTTTTAAAGAAGCTATGATTGTTTCTTTAATGGTTCCAATGATTTTATCTCTTACTTTATTTGTAGGATTAATTTTAGGAGAAACAATAAACAGAATCACCTTATTTGCACTTATAGTTTCTCTAGGAATGTTAGTTGATGCTGCTATTATTGTAATTGAGAATATTCATAGACACAAACTTGAATCACCAAATACAAATATAGTAACTTTGTCAATAAATGCAACAAATGAGATAGGAAATCCTACAAACATAGCTACCATTGCTATTATTATGACTTTTATACCAATGTTTTTTGTTGGGGGAATGATGGGACAATTTATGCACCCTCTTCCTGTTTTTGTGCCTATTTCGCTTACAATATCATTATTTGTAGCTTATGCATTTACTCCATATTTAGTTAAAAAAATTTTATAGGATTTTTGATGAAATTAGAAAAATTTATATTTGATATTTTAGAAAGTCCAAAAAAATCATTTTTGATTTATTTTATTACTTTTGTTTTATTTGTTTTAAGTATTGTTACGTTTCCAACGCAAATTATAAAAGCAAAAATGCTTCCAAGTAAGGATTCTGATACTTTTTCTATTTATGTAGATTTAAAAGATGGTTCAAGTGTTTCTCAAACAAAAGAAGTAACTCAATGTATTGTAAACAATCTTCAAAAAGAAAAAAATATTATCAATATTTCAGCTTTTATAAAAGAAGGTCAACCTTTGGATTTTGCAGCACTTGTAAAACAAAGTGCATTAAAAAACAAAGAATCTCAAGCTGAAATTATTGTAAATATAAAAAAACAAAAAGAAAGAGATATTACAAGTTACAATTTGATTAGTCAATTAAGATTTGATGTACAAAAAAACTGCTCTTTATATGAAGCAAACATCAAATTTATTGAACTTCCAGCAGGTCCTCCTGTATTAGCTTCAATTGTTACAGAAATTTATGGTGGAAATAGTTTTGAAAGTAGGAGAGATTTTGCACTAAAAATTGCAAATATTCTTAAAAATCAAAGTACATTAGTGGATATTGATGTACTTGCAGATAAAGATTTTATTATGTACGAATTAGAATTAGATAATAGTAAAGCTATTATTAGTTTAGTTGATTTAGAACAATTAAAAAATACTTTGTTTTTAGCTTTTGAAGGTATGAATATCTCTGTTGTAAATGATAAAAACGCACAAAGTCAAATTCCAATTTTTTTAAGATTAAATGATTCAAGAATTCTTCAAAACTCTTCAAAAGATGAATTAAAAAATAAACTTCAAAATCTAAAAATAGTAAATGCTCAAGGAAATATGATAAATATTTCAGAATTAGTAAAAATAAAAGAGATAATAAAAGAACCAACCATTAGCTCAAAAAATCTAAATTTATTAATAAATGTAATAGCAGAAACTTCTAAAGATAGTCAAATTTACCCTCTTTTAGATGCAAGAGAAGAAATGTTAAATACTTTAAATACTGACTACGAAATAACAAAAACAAATATGTTAAATCTATCATTCATAAATAAAAAAACAAAAGAAAAGTTTGATTTAATTTTTGATGGAGAATTAAAAGTAACAATTGATACTTTTATAGATTTAGGTGGAGCGTTTATTATTGCACTTGTTCTAATCTTCTTTTTGATGGTTATGTATTATAAAAGTTTTGCACTTTCAGGAGCTATTGTATTATCAAGTTTTATATCAATTATTGGAGTAATATTTGCCCATATAATTATGGATTTATTTACAAGTGATACTTTTTATTTAACAGCCACATCACTTATTGGATTTATTGGACTTATTGGAATAAACTCAAGAAATTCCACTTTAATCATTGATTTTTCAAAACAGCTAGTTCATGAAAAAAATCTTGACATTAATGAAGCAATAGCAAAAGCAACTGCAACGCGTTCTAAGCCAATAATTCTTACAGTTCTAACCATGGTATTCGCAAGTGCTTTAATAGCAAATGATGCAGTGTTTGGAGGTCTAGGAGTTGCACTTATTGGTGGAACTTTAATCTCTTATGTGGTTTCTATGTTTTTTGTGCCAGTTATCATCAAAAACCAATTAAAAAAGATTTTATAATCTTCTTTAATTGTATAATTGCATCTGTTTTATAGTCTCTTCATCTATTTTTGAATCTCTAGATTTTAATTTTTCTATCAATCTATTTTTTTTCTCTTCATTTAAATTCTGCCCTACTTTTATTTTACAACTTATACTTTCAGGTTTTAACTCAAGAATAGCCGTTTTATCTAAGATTTTTGTATACATAGCTTTTTCATAGGCAATTTCTTCAAAACTATCTTCACTTTGAAATTTTTTCATTAAAGCGTTTAAAACTTTTGCTTTAATATTTCCATCTTCAATAAAACTAATTGTTCCCTCAAATAACACCGAAGCAAAAAATTGAGTTGCAGGAGAAGCAGACATTGTGTCACTAAAAAATGAAGGAATAAAAGAGTAAGGTTTTACCACTAAAAAAGAGGCATTTGGATTTGATTTTATAGCTTCAATTTTTCTTCCTTCTTTTGCACCATGAAAAAAAATAGAGTTTTCAAAAAATACAAAATTTAATGCAACAACATAAGGTTTTCCATCACTTATTAAACTTAAACTTCCATATTCACAAGTTTCTAATACTTCATTTACACTATTTTCATCTTTTACATCAAATTCAGCTCGTCTCACTTTTTTTCCTTATGTAGTTTGATATGATTCTAAAATCTCTATTTTCATAACTGCTCTTGGCCATTCAAACTTAGCTTTTAAATCTTTATACTCTTTTGTGTCACTTGAAATCGAAGCATAACCTATTATTTTAACTCCCATTCCCATTCCATGAAGTCCCATAAGCTCTTTTGTTCCAATAACAACAATAACTCTGTTATCTTTTTTAAGTAACTCTTGCATTTTATTCATTCCTGCAACTGGAACAAAAATCTCACCATTTTTAAAAATCACATAAGAGTTCCAAGTGTTTACAATATGTGGGAAATCTTCACATTTTGCTACTACACTAAAAACACCTTCATACTTTAATATGCTTTCTATTTTTTCATTCATTTTTTTTCCTATATTTTAAGTAATTCAAACGTATAATATCAAATATCTGTACTTTATAAAAGATACATTTTTGATTTTTTTAACAAGGACACTTTTGTATAAATTTGAACAAAACTCCACACCACTTTATATTCAACTATATGAACAAATAAAAGATGAAATTAAAACTAAACTAAAAGCCGGAACAAAACTAACTTCAATTAGAAAACTATCAAATGAATATAATCTTAGTAAAACAACCATACAAACTGCATATAATCAGCTATATGCGGAAGGTTATATTGAAAGTAAAAAGAATAGTGGATATTTTGTATGTGAAGATATTTTCCAAAATTTTCAAACAAATAAAGATGAAAAAAAAGATGAAAATAAACAAGATTTTAATTATAAAATAGATTTTTTTCCTGCACACTTAGCTAAAAGTTCTTTTCCAAAACAAACTTGGTTAAAACTTTATAATAAAGCTTTAAAAAATGATATTAATTATGGCATTTATCACGATAAACAAGGGGAATTAGAATTAAGAGAAGAACTTTCAAAGTATCTTTTTTTTTCTAGAGCTGTTTTATGCAGTAGTGAACAAATTATTATTACAAGTGGATTTAGCGATAGTTTGTTTTTAGTAAGTGCAATTTTAAAAAAATTCTCAAATAAAATAGCTGTTGAATCCCCTTGTTATAATGTTGCAAAAAAAGTTTTTGAAATTTCTTCTTTAGAAATAGAAAATATTCCTATAAATTCTGATGGATTAAATATAAATTTATTGGAAAGAACAGATTGTAATGCTTTATATGTAACACCTTCTCATCAGTTTCCAACAGGTGTTACAATGCCAATTTCAAATAGATTAAAACTTATTAATTGGGCAAAAAATAATGATGCTTTTATAATTGAAGATGATTATGATAGTGAACTAAGTTATTATAATCGTCCTATTCCTTCGATGCAAGGTTTAGAAAATAATAACCATAGAATAATTTATCTTGGGACTTTATCAAAAGCTTTATCCCCTGCTTTAAGAATTTCTTACATTGTTTTACCAACTTCATTACTAAATTTTTATCATCAAATTTTTGATTTTAGATTTTCAGGTGTTTCTATAGATATTCAAAAAACATTAACTCTATTTTTAAAAGAAGGATATTGGGAAAAACACTTAAGAAAAATAAGAAATATAAATAGAAAAAAACATGATCTAATGAAAGAATTTTTAAAAGAGTTTTTGAAAGATGAAATAAAAATTTTAAGAGAAGGAAGTGGATTAAATTTTTTAATACAACCCCTTGTAAATATAAATTTAGACAAACTTGATGAATTATGTAAACAAAAAGAGATAAAAATCTATTTTAAAGAGTTTTTTGATTTAGAAAAAGTTATTGCTTTGGGATTTGGTGGTTTTGAAGATTTTGAAATAAAAAATGCTATAAAAAATTTTAGTGAAGTTTGGTTTGAAACTAAATCATTCAATTTATAAAATTTCGAAAATTGATTTCTTAGAGTACTTTAAAGCATTTTTTATTAGTGTAATATATTTTGTATCTGTTATATTTTTATTAGCAAAATTAGAAAGATAAGGATCTAATTTTTGATTAAATACTGTGTAGTTTGAAGAAGCATGAGCAAATAAATACTCTTCTTTTTCATTCATTTTTATTGAATTAAAAAGATATAACCACTCTTTGTAAAACTTCCCAATTTTTACCGTATGATTTTTACCAGTTAAAGGATTGTTATGTTTAATAATCATACATTTATTAAACTCATGAATTTCAATATCTTCAATTTTTATCTCGTGTAACTCTTTAAAACTTTTAACAAATAAAAACGGTAACATTAAAAAAAGAATATTTAATAAATTTTTATTATCTTTTTTATTAATTTCAAAAAATTCAATATATTTTTTAAAAAATGCTTCCATATCAAATGTCACTTCAGGACTTCTTGTTTTTACTTTGTTACTTATTGCGTTATTGATTTTAATATATTCTTCTTCACTAATAGAATTTTCATTAAATAATTTTTGATTTAACTCTTTTAATTTTTTAGAAAAAATTCTAAATGTTCCATAAGATTTTTCATTAACATATTCAACAATAAAATCATATATGTTATTCTGATTTTTGATTATTTCTAATAATTTATTCTCAAAAATTTCTGCTTGACTTTTAGCCATTGTAGCCCTTAGTTTATTTAAATATTTTTTAAATAGTAAATAAAGTATTTATATAATTATGTAAGATTTAGAACTGTGGTTCTTTAATACCATATTTTTCAAACCATCTCGTTTTCATAATTTCATCTGTTGATAAATTTCTTAAAAATTCATCTTCTTGGTTATTAAAATATAATTCAGTCCATGTTTTACCCAGCCATTTATGTCTTTGTAAAGTTTTAGGTTCCATTATTTTTTCCCAATCATAACCACTTCTTTTGCTGGGGTTAAATACTGGAAATGGTCTTTGTATTCTACTCATTTTATCTCCAAAATTATATATTTTATTAGTTTTATATAATAATTATGTTAATTTTATATTAAATTTACTAAATAGTTTCTTATTATTTTTAAATAACTTAATGATTATATGAATTTTATAAATATTATTTATTATAATAAATAGAATTTCTGTGAGTCAAAATTGAATTAAGAAGGATTGTTTAAAATATAAAGGAAGGTTTTTGAAACATTTTTATTAACTCTTATCATATTTATTAAAATACTGATATATAACAATGTTTCAAAAAAAATAGATATAAAATTTAAATTATTCTTTAAACTTTAGTAACCCAAACTCCAACACTAAGAGTTGAGCCAGAAACTCCAACAAATGAACCTGCTATTGGAGGAACATTATCAGGTAATCTTGAAACTGCAACTGCAATATGATCAGTTCCTACAATATTTCCAGTTGTAGGATCAAAACCAATCCAGCCACCTCCTGGAATATAAACTTCTGCCCAAGCGTGAGTTGAGCCAACTTCATGGGACATTAATGGGGCATATAAATAACCACTTATAAATCTTGTTGCTAAACCTAAACATTTAACAGCTTCCATAAATAAAAAAGCAAAATCTCGACAAGAACCTGAACCAAAAGCTAAAGTTTGTTTTACACTTTGAACACCTGCTTCTTCTCTTACTTTATATATAAAGTTTTTAAATATATAAGTTGTTAATTTTTGTAAAAGTGTATATGTTTGAATAGTTTCATTATATTTATAAACATTACATATCCAATTGTTTAAAAGGGTTCTTGTCTCTTCGTTTGGTAAAATCATATAAGAAGAAAGGATAAAATTGTCATTTGCAAGATATTTGAAAGGATAATTAATTGCATAATCAGATACTATAAAATTAAGAGGTGATTCATTATAATGTTGAATAATCACTTCACTTTCAATAAAAAGTTGTTGGGTTGGAATGTCAAAAGTAGCAACGGCAACAGAATTATCTTCCACATCTCTGTGCCAAAATATTTTTGAGTCAGGAGTACTTTTTAAAGCAAAAGACTCAATTCTAAGTTCATAACTTTCTCTTGGTCTTAAAAGTAAGCTATGTGCGCCTAAAGTGACGCTACTTGAATAATTGTAGTATGTTCTGTGGATAATCTTATAGCGTTGCATATCTTATCCTTAAATAATTTTTTTATACTTCTTTCTTTTACAAATCAATAACCATAGCTATTTCATCACAAATAGGAAAATGTTTACATCTAATACAATCAGCCCAGATTTTATGTTCAGGAATCTCTTCTTTTGAAATTACTCTAAATCCACAGCTTTCAAAAAATCCTTGCTCATAAGTCAAAGATAAAAGTTGTTTTATTCCATACTCTTTTGCTTCTTTTATACAAGCATCTACTAGTTTTCGCCCAAGTTTTAAACCTCTAAACTCTTTTGCCACCACTAAACTTCGCACTTCTGCAAGTCTTGGAGAGTGAATATGAGTTGCAGTAAATCCAGCCATTTTTCCATCTACTTCTACAACAGTATAAGAGCGAATTGTTGTTGCCATTTCATCTTCAGTTCGTAAAAGAATCTTTCCGCTTTGTACTTCTTCTTTTACTATATCTTGCATTTTTGTAATATCAGCTACGGTTGGCTTATAAAATCTAATGTCCAAATAAATATCCTGTAATTTTATTTTGTAAGTCTATCATACCCTTTTTTTTCAAGTTTGATATAAAAATTCCATCGGGGTATTCTCTTTTTAATTTTGCTAAATCATTCATTTTTAGTTTGTCTATTTTTGTAAAAGCTTGAATGATGATTTGATCGCCTCTTTTAATTGTTCTTAAAAATTCATCCACATTTTTATCAATATCAAGTAAAGGATGTCTTGAATCAATCAAATGTACAAATATTTGTAAACATTGTCTTTGTTCTAAATAAGCAGTTAGATTTCTATTCCATTCAGCTTTAATACTTTTAGAAACTTTTGCATAACCAAATCCTGGTAAATCCACAAATCTTGCATATAAATATGGTAATTCTTCATTATCAGTTTTAAAATTAATTTCAAAATAGTTTATAAGTTGCGTTTTCCCAGGTGTTGAAGAAGATTTTGCTAAACCTTTTCTATTTGTTAATGTATTAAGTAATGAAGATTTTCCTACATTTGATCTTCCTAAAAATGCAACTTCAGCTCTATCAGGACTTGGAGAATCCATAATTCCTTGTGCAGATTGTAAAAATTTAGCTTCTGTTATTCTCATTTAGTTGTTCCTTTATCTTCACCACGATCCACATTTATTATAAATCTAACAGGTTTTTGTTCACTTCCTTTTACTCTAGCTTCTCCAGTTAATTGATTTACATAAATAGTATCACCATAAACTTTTCTATCATCATTTTTTTCTTGTAAATAACCATTACCTAAGATAGTATACTCTTCTTTTTGTGGTGAATAAATTACTTTATCCCCATTTCCAATATAATGTTTCTCTTTTGTAATTATTTCAAAATCAGCTTTTCCAGTAGCTTCATATTTTAAAGGAACTTTAGCATTATTTTTATCAGTTGTGAAATATACATCTACTCTATCTGCATTTAATTTATCTTGACCCATTTTTATTTTTACATTTCCTGTAAATATAGAAACTCCCTTTTTATCATCAGCTTCAAAATTCTGTGCGTCTATTGTTAAAGTTTCACTTTGAGCAAATAAAATTGTAGAACAAAGTAGTGAACATATTAGATATCTCATTTTTTTCCTTTTTTAATTTTTCTTATTAACATCTATTTCAAAATGTGTATTTTTAGCTTTAATAAAACTTTTATTTATATCTAAATAAACAGTATCACCTTTCAGAGAATGTTTATTATAAACTGCATCAAAAGGTTTAGTATTTGTTGCAATTCTTGTAATATCATCGTAAAAAAGTTCATTTGTATTTAACGTTATAAAATCATCTCTTCTATATTTTACATTATCTGTTAAAGTATAATTATCACCTTTTTTTACTATTAAATCTGCTTTTAACTTTTCAGTTTTAAAATCTTGAGTTTTATCTAAATTTTTTAAAAGAATATCTGCATTATACATTTCATCTCTATTTTCATATTTAATAGCATGAGTTGCGTATATAACTCTATTTATATTTTCTTCATTAATTGTATACATAAAAGGTGATTCAAATATAACTAAAGGTGCATCTTTATCTACAATGTTTTTTTTCATATTTTCAACAGGAATAAAATAAGCTCCTAAAGATATAATTAAAAGTAAAAAAGTAAAAAGTTTTATAGCCATGCTTTTAAAAATTCCTCTTCAAGTCCATCTTCTTTGAAGATATATTCTAGCATTTCTCTAACCGCTCCATCTCCACCTCTATTTTGACAAACAACATTTACAAACTCTTTTAAGTAGTGCGTTCCATTTGCAGGAGTAAATGAAAGCCCTACTTTTTTTAACATACTATAATCATTTAAATCATCACCAATAGCAGCAACTTGACTCCAAGAAAGATTCTCTTCTTTTAAGATTTGCTCTAAAACTTCTTGTTTATTTTTTATTCCTTGATGAAGATGGGTAATATTTAACTCTTTTGCTCTTTTTTCAACAACAAAAGAATTTCGCCCAGTTATAATTGCAGCTTTTTTACCAAATTTTTTTGTCCAAACAGCAATTGCTAATCCATCAGCAACATCAAAAGATTTAGTTTCTTCACCACTATTTGAGTAAGTAATTTTTCCATCTGTTAAAGTACCATCAACATCTAAAACAATTAGTTCAATCATAAAACACCTTTTGTACTTGGAATTCCTAATCTCTCATTTTTTACTAAAGCTCGTCTAAGTGCTACAGCAAAAGCTTTAAAAGATGCTTCTAAAATATGGTGTTTATTTCTTCCTCTATCACTTATAATATGAACTGTTAATCCAGCATTTCCTGAAAGAGCATGGAAAAACTCTTCAACTAATTCAACATCAAAATCACCAACTTTTCCACTTACATTTACTTCATAAACCAAAAATGGTCTATTAGATAAATCTAAAGCACATGTAGTTGCTGCTTCATCCATAACAACTGTTGCATTTCCATATCTTTCAACTGCCTGAATAGGAAAAATTGCTTTTTTTAAAGCTTGTCCTAAAACTATTCCACAATCTTCAACTGTATGGTGCGCATCTATGTGTAAATCACCATCACATGATAATTCAATATCAATTCCACTATGTTTTGATAAAGCTTCTAACATATGGTCGAAAAAACCAACACCTGTTTTTATATCTGACTTACCACAGCCATTTATATCAATTTTACATTTAATATCTGTTTCTTTTGTTTTTCTATTAATTTCTACCATTTTTTTTCCTAGTTACCAGTAATAAGAGCATTTCCTAAACCATTTGAATTTTTGAAACTTTGAGCTTTTTCATAAGTATCAAACCCATTAATAAATACTTTAAAGAAAGTTTTTCCATTTGAAAGAACTTTTTTTGTATCTACAGTATTGCTACTAAACTTTTTTTGGTACTCATTTTTAATTTTAACAGCTCCAGATTCTTGACTAAATGCACCAACTTGAATACTATATTTACCAGTTGATAAAACTTTAGTATTATTATTTGTTATTGTTGGAGCAACTGGTCTTACTACTTTTGTATTATTAACGCTTTTATTAGTATTAATCATGGGTGCTTTTGGTGGCACTTTTGTAGATACAATACTATCTTCTTTTATTTCCAATGGATCAATAACATCTATTCTTTCATTTTTTACACTATTTGTTGCACTTTCAACATAAGGTGCATTTTTATTTTCAATTTCACCATTATATCCTAAAACAGTGATTTTTACTTGAGCTGTTCCTTTTCTATACATATCAATTTCATGGGCAGCTTTATTTGATAAATCAATAATTCTTCCCCTAACAAAGGGTCCTCTATCATTTATTCTTACGATAATAGATCTACCATTTTCTAAATTATCTACTTTTACAACTGTATTCATAGGTAAAGTTTTATGAGCAGCTGTCATATCATACATATTATAAGTTTCACCATTTGAAGTCTTTTTATCATGAAAATCCGGTCCATACCAAGAAGCAATTCCATCAAATTGATCTCCAATATTTGCTACAAATGGATAATATTTTATTCCAAATACACTATATGGTCTCATTGTATATTTATGCATCTCTTTTGAGTTATTTATTTTAGAATTTTTTGTATCTTTATAAAATTTATCGTAATCAACATCATATGATTTTTGAGAACACCCAGTAAAAAGAAAAACACTTAATAAACCTAAGAATAAACTACTTTTTAAATAACTACTTATAAATTTCAATTTTATCTCCTATATTTATTAAATTTGATTTTTTATTATTGTCACTTTTTAATTTCTTTAAATCAACTTTATATTTTTTTGATATAGATTCTAAAGAATCCCCTTTTTTAACAATGTGAATAATTGCTTTATTAGTTTTTTTAACTTCTACTACTTTATTTTGTTTTGTATTTTCATTGTTTGATTTATTAGTTTTTTTATTTTCAACTACTTTTGTATCAATTACATTTTCTTTAATAGGTTTTATATTCATAATTCTTTGATTGTAGAGTTCTAATTTATTTTGAGGAATATAAATATTATAAGATTTTGAATCATTTGGTAATGTTTCTTTTTTAATATGTTTATTTAAATTTCTAAATTCATTATAATCCATATTTACAGCATTTGCTAAAGATTTAAGTTGTAGTCCTTTTGGTGCTTTTACTTTTTCTAATGTGTATCTAGATTTATTATCTATACTTTTAAATAAATTTCTATTATCAATCATAGAAAATGCAATCAATTTTTTCAAATATGTAATACTTGACTCTGCTAAATATTTATTTTGTTTATTATTTTTAACTAGATATTCTAAACTATAAGATGATTCAAATTTATCAAAAATAATATATAAATTACTAAAACCTTTTTTAGTAATTCTATAATCACTAAGCATTTTTTTATAATTTTTAATACTTTGATTATCATTCATATTAGGATTAAATTCTAAATATCTGTCAAGTGCTGATCTAGCTATTCCTTCAGCGACATTACCTTCACCTGAGTTATAAGCCAAAATAGCCAAATACCATTTATTTAATTTTTTATAATATTTTTTCAAATAAGAACTTGCAGCATCTGTAGATTTAATTAAGTCTAATCGTTCATCAATGTATTCATCATTTCTTAATCTTAAATTTTTTGCAGTTTCTGGCATTATTTGCCACAATCCAGCTGGACTATTTTTACCTCTTGTTTGATTTACAAAACTTGATTCTAATAGAGGAATAAAAAAGACAGCATCAGGAAGATTTTCATTTTTAATTTCAGTTTTTACTATTTGAGCATTTAAAGAAGATTTTCTCAAGATATTATTATAATAACTTATATTATAACTCGAAGAGTATTCATCAAAAGTATCTAATAAACTTTTTTCAGATATAAAAGAACTTTCTATATCTAAATCTTTTAAAATTTTTAAATCATCTTCTGAAACATTTGCGGAAAGAGTATTTACTAAAAAAAGTATTAATATAAAAAATTTGTACAAAAAATCTCCATCTTCTTGATATATCCTAGATTATATCTAAGAAAGACTAGAAAACTCTTTAAATAATCTTTTAGCATTATTTGTTGTTAATTTTTGTATTTCATCTTCATCAAATTGAAGAAGTTCAGCCATTTTTTGGGCTACAAAAACTGTATAATAAGGTTCATTTCTTTCACCTCTATGAGGATGAGGAGTAAGATAAGGAGCATCAGTTTCAATTAATAACTTCTCTTTTGGAATTTTAGGAAGAATTTCAACCAACTTTTTTGCATTTTTAAAAGTTAAAACCCCACCTATTCCAAAATAAAAATTGTGTTCAGATAAAGGAAGTAAATGTTCACTTGCATTGTAACAATGCAAAACTCCACCAACTTCTTTTGCATTATAATCAATCAATATTTGTTTTGAATCATTTGAAGCTTCTCGTATATGAACAATCAAAGGTTTTTTTACTTTTTTTGCAAACTCAATTTGAGCTATAAAAACCTCTTTTTGTTTTTTTATATTTTCTTGTTTTTCAATTTCATCTTCTGGAAGTCTAAAATAATCCAAACCACATTCACCAATAGCAATACATTTTGGATGATTTACATATTTTTCCATAGTTGCTTCATCAAACTTATCTATATCATAAGGATGAATTCCAACTGCAAAAAAAACTTCATCATATTTTTCAGCTAATTTTACAGCTTGAGGCAAATCATCAAAATCAGCGCCAGGAATTAAAAAACCTTTTACATTATGATTTAAAGCATTTTGAATAATATTATCAATATCTTCGTAATATTGTTTGTTGTCTAAATGACAATGTGTATCAATAATTATGATAATAACCTTTTGTTTACTAAATTTATAATGTTATTTATTTGTGCAATATCAGCATGTCTAATCCAAGCATCTATACCAAAATTTTTAAAAGCCTCATAATCACTCTCATCATCAATGATAGCTATAGAAACAAACTTTTCTTTACAAACTTTTGTTTTATTTTCTTCAAATTCAAAAATTGAATCAATATCAATGATTACAATATCAGCATCACTTGCTTCTCCTGTTGTATGAAAATACTCAACTTTAAATTCAGGATTAAATAAAGACTCATCTATTTGACAAAATGTTACAATATTCATAATACTACTCTCCGTGTTTTTTAATAAAAATCATTCTAGCTAAAAAGTTATTAATTTATAAAATATATCTTGCAGTATCTATATTATCTACAATATCATCTAACTTATTAGCAACTAATTCTTTTGTTACTATTACTTTTTCACCTTTTTTTTCATCAGCTTCAAAAGATATATCTTCAATAACTTTTTCAATAACCGTATGAAGCCTCCGTGCACCAATATCTTCTGTTTTTTCATTTGCAGTAACTGAATATTTTGCAAATGCTCTTATTGCTTCATCATCAAACTCTAAGTCCACACCTTCAACAGCTAAAAGTGCTTTGTATTGTCGTAAAAGTGAGTTTTTAGTATTTGTTAAAATTTTATATAAAGCTTCTTCATCTAAAGATTCTAATTCAACTCTTAAAGGAAATCTTCCTTGAAGCTCAGGAATTAAATCACTAGGTTTTGAAACATGAAATGCTCCAGCTGCTATAAATAAAATATGGTCAGTTTTTATTTGTCCAAATTTTGTTTGAACGTTACTTCCTTCAACAATTGGAAGTAAATCTCTTTGAACACCCTCTTTTGATGGATCTTGCCCTTGAGCCTTTTTTCCAGAAGCAATTTTATCAATTTCGTCTAAAAATATAATTCCACCATTTTCACATCTTTTAAGTGCTTCTATTTTTATAGCTTCAAGATCCAATAAAGATTCACTTGCAACTCCTCGCAATAAAATCTTTGCATCTTTAATAGTTACTTCTTTTTTTATTGTTTCTTTATTAAGTCCACCTAACATTTTATTAAGGCTTTCTTGCATAGAACTCATATCAAAAGGCATAGAAGAATCTAAGATTTCAATATGAGTTTTTTTAGGAATATCAATTTCTATTTTTTTATCATCTAAAGAACCATCAAGAAGTTTTTTTTCCATAGTATTATATGTTTTAATAAATGATTCTTTTGCATTTTCACTTGCAGATTCAGGAAGTGGAGGAACTAATTTTTCAATTATTTTTTTATTTACTTCTTCATCAATTTTATCTTTGATTTTATCTTCAAATTCTCTTGTAACTAAATTTATACCTTCATAAACTAAATCTCTAATCATAGATTCCACATCTCGACCTACGAATCCCACTTCTGTATATTTACTAGCTTCAACTTTTATAAAAGGTAAACCCATCATTTTTGCAAGTCGTCTAGCAATTTCAGTTTTCCCAACTCCTGTATTTCCAATCATCAAAATATTTTTTGGCATAATATCTTCTTGAAGATTTGGTTCAACTCTCATTCTTCTATATCTATTTCTCAAAGCTAATGCAATAGTTTTTTTTGCATTATTTTGTCCAATAATATAATCATCTAAGTATGCAACTATTTGCTTTGGTGTCATATCCATACTTTTTTAATCCTCTATTTTTAATATTTTAATATTTTGATTAGTATATATACAAAGTTCACCAGCAATCATAAGTGATTCTCGTACAAGTTCTTCTTCCTCAAGATTTGAGTGTTTTACTAAAGCCCGTGCAGCAGAAATTGCAAAATTTCCACCACTTCCAATAGAGGCAATTGCTCCATCTTCAGGTTCTACAACATCACCTGTTCCACTTAAAATAAAAATCTTTTCTTTATTTAAAACTATCATCATAGCTTCAAGTCTACGTAAAACTTTATCTTTTCTCCACTCTTTAGAAAAGGCAATTACAGATTTTAATAAATCGCCCTTACAAGAATTCAAATGTTCTTCAAACATATCAAATAAGTTAAAAGCATCTGCTGTACTACCTGCAAATCCTGCAAGAATTTGGTCTTTATAAAGTGTTCTAATTTTTGTTGCATTTCCTTTTAAAATAGTATTTCCAAAAGTAACTTGACCGTCACCTCCAATTACTGCTTTATTTTTTCCTCTATATGCAAGTATCGTTGTAGCATCAAACATTTAATTATTCTCCGATTATATCAACTTTTAAAGTTGCATGAATTGAATGACCTAATTTACAATCTACTTCGTAAATACCAACTGATTTAAATTTTTTATCTACAGATATATTTTTTTTATCAATAATAATTGAAAATTGTTGTTCTAATGATTCAGCAATTTCTTTATTTGTAACTGAACCTATTAAATGTCCATTTGCACCAACTTTATGTTTTATTGTAAGTTTAGTTGCATTTAATTTTTCAGCTAACTCTTTTGCAGCAGCTATTTCTTTTGCTTCATTTTCAGCAGCTTTTTTTTGTTCAGCTTTCCATCTATTTAATACTTCAGTAGTTGCATGTAAAGCTAAACCTTTACCAATTAAAAAATTTTTTCCATATCCATCAGCAACTTCTTTTAACTCACCAGCTTTTCCTAAAGTTTTTACATCTTTAATTAATAATACTTTCACAATAACTCCATTCAATTTTAATTAATTTTATTTTACTATATTTTTTTTAAACCATTATAAAGATATTCAATCGATTATCTTAAGCATTAATTAGATTCATTTTTATCTTTCTTTTTTTTACATAGTTATTAAGTCCAATATGATTGTTGTATCCTAAAAGTTTAGAAATTTTTCTAACTGATAAACCAACAGCCAAAAGTTCTTCAATTTTTTCTCTTTGTAAATCGAACTTAGATTTTTGAATTGTACCTTTTGGTTTTCCTAAAGAAATTCCTTTCAGTTTTTTTGCTGTTAATGCTTCTTTTGTTCTTAAACTCATTAACTCTTTTTCTAAACCAATTGTCATTGATATAACACCCAAAATCATTTGGGTTAACATATCTTGATCATCAATCAAATCTAAATTCTGTTCCACTATTATAATTCTAATTTTGTTTGTTAATAAAAATCTTACTATCTCTAAAATAGTTTCTATTGTTCTTCCAAAAACATTCAAATTTGAAACAATAATAGTTGAATTCATTTCACAATTTTTTAGAAGTTCTAAAATATTTTTTTCTTCAATTGGAGTACTAATATTTATTTCAATATTTTTAAAATTTGTGATATTATTTTTCACCAAATAGTTTTCTACAGAAGCTCTCTGTTCAAGTGTATATTTCTGATTATTTTCATTGTTTCTGATATAAGTAAAAATTTTTGACATATTTAAATCCTTTTACATTAAGTATATTAAATAATATTAAAATTAACATAATGTTTAATTTAATATATATATTATTTATACAATATGTTATCATTTTAAATATTAAATCAAACTTATAAATCCCGATAAAAAGCCCTATTAAAAAGGTAATTGAATTAAAAGTTTTTTTTTGCTATTATCATTTTACATATACTAAAACTAAAGGTTTTTATTGAAAATAACTGTTGCAATTTCAGGGGCAAGTGGCTCAAGGCTTGGTGTTAATTTTGTAAAAAAATTACCAAAAGAAATTGAAGTTTTTGTTGTATTTTCAAAAAGTGCAAAAACTGCTTTAAAACTTGAAAATCAAGTTTCTACAAATGAAATATTTAAAGATTATCCTAACGTAACAATTTTTAAAGATTCAAATATAGGTGCTAGTATCGCATCTGGTTCTTTCAAAGTTGATAAAATGATTATTCTTCCTTGTTCAATGAATACTTTAGCTAAATGTGCTGTTGGAATTTCAGATTCACTTATAACAAGAGCTTTTACGGTGATGTTAAAAGAAAAAAGAGAGATTATAATAGCTCCAAGAGAAATGCCACTAAATAGCATTGCTCTTAAAAATATGTTGAAATTATCTAAATTAGGAATTGTAATTGCACCTCCAATTTTAGGGTATTATAGTGCTCAACAGAGTTTAGAAGATATGGAAAACTTTTTAATAGGTAAATGGTTAGATTTACTTAAAATAGATAATAATTTATATAAAAGATGGGAATAAATATGCCAAACAATGATATTAATTCATATAGAAAAGCCATTTATAGCGGAACTTTTGATCCAATTACAAATGGGCATTTAGATATTATAAAACGTGCAGCAAATATTTTTGACGAAGTTGTAATTGCTGTTGCAAAAAGTGAACTCAAAAAACCTATGTTCAGCCATGAACAAAGGGTAGAATTTGCAAAAGCAGCAACTGAAGATATTCAAGGTGTTACGGTTTTAGGATTTGATACTCTACTTGTTGATTTAGCTGTTGATTTAAAAATAAATACCATAATTAGAGGTTTAAGAGCTGTATCTGATTTTGAATTTGAATTACAAATGGGTTATGCAAACTCTTCAATAAATAAAAAAATAGAAACCTTATATCTAATGCCAACACTGGAAAATGCTTTTGTAAGTTCAACAATTGTAAGAGAAATTATAAGATTTAATGGAAAATTTCAACATCTAATCCCTGAAAAAGTTTTCAAATGTATGTAGTAATTGAAGGGATAGATACAGCTGGAAAATCAACTCAATTAGAACTACTAAAAGAGAAACTACCTCATGCAATTTTTACAAAAGAACCAGGTGGAACTTCCCTTGGTCTTAAATTAAGAACCATGGCACTTAATGGTGAAGCTAAATCAAAAATAGCTGAAATGTTTCTTTTTATGGCGGATAGAGCTGAACATATTGAAGAAGTAATAAAGAAGTATAAGAACAATACAATAATCTCTGATAGGTCGATGATATCGGGTATTGCTTATGCTTCTGCTTTAAATATTGATCAACTAATAGAATTAAACTTAATTGCTACAAATAATACTTTACCAAGCCATGTAATTTTACTTGAATTAACTCCTAATGAGTTAAAATTTAGATTATCTCAAAAAGAAAATGATTCTATCGAATTACGAGGAATAGACTATTTAATTAATATTCAAAATAGAATGAAAGAAACAATCAAAAGATTAAATATAAATCATATTATCATAGATGCAAGTTTAAAAATAGAAGAAATAGAAAAGGAAATTGAGGATTTTATAAATGCCGAATAATGAAACTAAAAATGTTAAAACTATACAAAGTTTAAGAGGAATGAAAGATATTGTAAATGAAGAAAGTGCTTTATTTACCTATTTTGTAGAGAATGCATCAAAAATTGCTAAGAATTATGGATTTTCGTATATAGAAACTCCCCTTTTAGAGGAAACAGCTTTATTTAAAAGAAGCGTTGGAGAAAGTTCTGACATTGTAAATAAAGAAATGTATCAGTTTATTGATAAAGGTGAAAATGATGTTTGTTTACGACCAGAAGGTACTGCTGGAGTTGTAAGACATTTTGTTGAGAAAAAGCTAGATCGTGCTGGTGGAAACTATAAATGGTATTATTATGGTCCAATGTTTAGATATGAAAGACCTCAAAAAGGAAGACTTAGAGAATTTCACCAATTTGGATGTGAAGTATTTGGAATAGATTCTGTTTTTGAAGATGCAAATATAATTATTATGATAAAAGAAATTCTTGATTTTTTTGGAATTGGATTTACATTAAAATTAAATTCTCTTGGTTGTAATGTTTGTATGCCACCGTATAAAGAAAATCTAGTTAAGCATTTAACAACATTTAAAGAAAAGCTTTGTGAAGATTGTAATAGAAGGATTTTAACAAATCCAATTAGAGTTTTAGATTGTAAAAATGAAAACTGTCAATTACTATTATATAATGCTCCAAAAATCACTACAAATTTATGTGAATCTTGTGATAGTGATTTTGAAAAATTAAAAGAAATATTAGATTTTAATGATATTAAATATGAAATTGATTCAAATCTCGTTCGTGGATTAGATTACTACAATAAAACGGCATTTGAATTTGTAAGTAATGAAATTGGTGCACAAAGTGCAATAGCAGGTGGTGGAAGATATGACAGACTAGTTGAGTTTTTAGGTGGAAAACCAACTAGTGGTATTGGATTTGCAATAGGAATCGAAAGATTATTAGAACTTGTAAAGATGCCACAATGTAATCAAGATATTGTATACATTGGAGCCTTAGATGAAGTTTCTTTAAATACTATGTTAAAAGTTGCAAATCAAAAGAGAAAAACAACTAAAACTTTAGTAGAATACGCGCCTAGAAGTTTTGGAAAACACTTTGGAATAGCTGAAAAACTTGGAGCAAATATTGTTGCTTTAATCGGTGAAAACGAGTTAAAGAACGGAACTATTTATATAAAAGATTTAAAAACAAAAGAAGAAAAAAATTTAAAATTAGAGGATTTTTAAAAGTGGGTAATTACGGTATTGACATCTGGAGTGATGATAATTTTATAATTGAAGATGGGCTAGCTAAGATAAACTATAACTGCAAACCTTCACTAATATCTATAGTTAAAGATATAAGAAAACAAGATTTTAAAGGTCCTTTACTTTTAAGATTCCCCCATATAACAGAAAAACAGATAAATACTTTATACAATACTTTTAATGCAAGTATCAAAGAGTACGATTATAAAGGAAACTTTAATGCTGTTTTTCCATTAAAAGTAAATCAACTTCCTAACTTTATTCATCCATTGATTAATGAAGGTAAAAAGTTTAATTATGGACTTGAAGCTGGAAGTAAAGCAGAACTTGTTATTGCTATGACTTACAATAACATAGGCTCTCCAATAACTGTAAATGGATTTAAAGATAAAGAGATGATTCATCTAGGTTTTATTGCTAAAAGTATGGGTCATAATATTACTATAATTATTGAAGGTTTAAATGAACTGGAAATAATTATAGAGGTTTTAAATGAAACCAAAATGGAGTGTCCTAATATAGGGTTAAGAGTTAGACTTCACAGTGGAGGAAGTGGGTTATGGGCGAAAAGTGGAGGTATAAACTCTAAGTTTGGTTTAACATCAACTGAGATTCTTGAAGCTTATGAATTAATGGAAGATAATAACCTTGTTAAGCATTTAACAATGATTCATTTCCATATTGGTTCTGCTATGAATTCTATTAAACCTTTGAAAAAAGCTTTAAGAGAATCTGGGCATATTTATGCTGAACTTAAAAACTTAGGTGCAACAAATTTAAACTCTATTAATATTGGTGGTGGATTAGCCGTTGAATACAATGCCTATGAAAGAACAAGATTTTACTCTTTAACAGAATTTGCAAATGATGTTATCTTTACATTAAAAGATATTGCTAAACAAAAAGGTGTTGATGAACCAAATATCTTTACAGAATCAGGAAGATTTATAAGTGCTGCTTCAACTGTTTTAGTAGCTCCAGTTCTTGAGTTATTCTCAGCAGAATATGATTTTGACCATTTAAAATTAAAAGATGTAAATCCTCCTTTAATTCAAGAATTACATGATTTATATAAAGACATGTCTAAAAAAACAGCTTATGAATATATGCATGATAGTATTGACCATATGGAATCATTATTAACTCTATTTGATTTAGGTTATATTGATTTACAAGATAGATCAAATGCTGAAATTTTAACTCATCAAGTTATCAAAAAAGCTATATCTTTACTTGAAATTGATGATTATGAAGAGTTAAAAAAACTTGATGAAAACATTCAAGAGAAATATTTATTAAACTTCTCTTTATTCCAATCGCTTCCTGATTATTGGGGAATTGACCAAGAATTTCCAATAATGCCAATAACACATCTTGATAAAAAACCAACAAGAAGTGCATCTTTATGGGATATTACTTGTGATAGTGATGGAGAATTACCATTTGATTTGAAAAAACCACTTTATTTACATGATGTAAATTTAAATAAAGAAGACTATTTTATAGGTTTCTTTAATGTGGGAGCTTATCAAGATACTTTAGGTATGAAACACAATCTATTTTCACACCCAACAGAAGTAAATATCGTATTTAAAGATGGGGAAGTTGTATTAGAAAAAATTCTAGAATCACAAAAAATCATAGATATTTTAGAAGATATTGATTACGATACAGACGATATAAGATCAAGATTAAGAAAAAGTTTAAATGATCATAATTACAAGGATATTGAAAAATATCTAAATGAAAATAGTTATTTAAAAACTATTTGGAGTTATCATGAATAATGAAGAAACACTAGAAGAAGAAAAAATATCATTTTGGGCGCAATTAAAAGAGGACTTTTATGTACCCAAAAATAATGACCCTGCTCTTGATAATAATCTAGAACTATTTTTCAACTATCCTGGTGTTTGGGCAATTATTAACTATAGATTTGCAAATAAGCTTTATTATAAAGGTTGGAAAAAATTATCTAGAGTTATTAGTGGAATATCTAGTTTTTTAACAAAAACAGATATTCATCCAGCTTGTACTATTGGAAGAAGAGTTTTTATTGACCATGCTATTGGTGTTGTTATTGGGGCAACTGCTATTATTGAAGATGATGTTTTGATTTATCAAGGCGTGACTCTTGGTGGAGTTAGTTTAAACAAAGGAAAAAGACATCCAACAGTTAGATCAAACACAGTTATTGGAAGTGGAGCTAAAGTTTTAGGAAATATCACAATTGGAAGAAACTCTAAAATTGGAGCTAATTCTGTTGTTGTTTGTGATGTTCCAGATAATTCAACTGCTGTTGGAGTTCCTGCAAAAATCATCAAAAGAGATAACAAAAATTGCAAAATGGAACATGGTGATTTAC
The DNA here is from genome assembly GCF_003544815.1 of Arcobacter suis CECT 7833. Lineage (NCBI taxonomy): Bacteria > Pseudomonadati > Campylobacterota > Epsilonproteobacteria > Campylobacterales > Arcobacteraceae > Arcobacter > Arcobacter suis. Next base: position 1,599,593 of record NZ_CP032100.1, read on the forward strand.
CAGATATTAATAAAGAGATGTTCAAATACCTTCTTGACAGAATTCATCTAGTTGAAGTTGCATTAAAAGAAGAAGATGGAATAGATTTAACACAAAAAGATGAAAAATTAGAAGATGATTACAATAGCTTTATCGAAGCTATGAACTCTATAAAAAGGAAAGATTCTTGAGTTTGGAACTTGCAATTTTTGGAATAATTACAGGTTTTAGTTCAGGTTTTTTTGGAATTGGAGGAGGAACAATATTAGTTCCTTTACTTTTAGCAACTGGTTTTGTAATGAAAGAAGCTGTTGCAATATCTATTATGCAGATGGTTTTTTCTTCAATTTATGGTTCTTTTTTAAATGCAAAAAAAGCTAAAGATGTTGTAAAAGATGGAGTAATTTTAGGAATTGGTGGTTCTATTGGAGGATTATTAAGTGGATATATTGTTCCAAATGTTTCAAATGAATTTTTACAATACCTTTTTATAGCGATACTTATATTTACAATAATCAAGATTTTTTATTCGCCTGCTATTCAAACTGAAAATATCCAAATAAGAAATACTTATGTACTTATATTAATCGGTGCAGTTATTGGTATTCTTGCTATGAGTATTGGTGTTGGTGGCTCTATTTTATTAACTCCAATATTAGTTGGTTATTTAAGATATGATTTAAAAGCTGCAACTGCATTAGGATTATTTTTTGTAATTTTTTCTTCAATTGCTGGATTTATATCAACTTCATATCATGGACAAATGTTATTTGTAGAAGGTGCGACTGTTGGGATTGGTTCACTTATTGGAGTTTATTTTGGAATAAAAGTTAAAGATATGGTAAAAGCAACATCTTACAAGAATTATGTTCTACTTTTAAATATCCTTGTTTTAGCTATCATGCTTTATAAGACTATTTAGTCTTTTAAAGCTTGTTCCCTTAATTTATCTTTTTTACTTTTTCTTTTACCTTTTACTGGTTCATTTCCCTTTTCTTTTTTTTCTGGTGTTCCAACTAACTCAAAACCTTTTATTTGCTCTTTTTCTAGTTTTATATCACATCTTTTTTCTATTAAAGAAAAGTGTTCAAAATCCTCTAATCCTATAAAAGATATTGCATCTCCGCTTTTACCAGCTCGTCCCGTTCTTCCTATTCTATGAACATAATCAGCAACAGCTCTTGGTAAATCAAAATTTATAACACATGAAATATCATCTATATGAAGTCCTCGTGCAGCAATATCTGTGGCAAATAAAATATTGATTTTTTTATTTTTAAAATCTTCTAAAGTTTCATTTCTTTCATCTTGAAGTAAATCCCCATGAAAAGACTCAGCATTTAATCCATATTTTCTAAACTTAGCAGCTATGTTATCACAAGAGCGTTTATTTGCCATAAAAACAAGTATTTGCTCCCAAGCGTGGTTTTGTATTAGATTTCGTAGAAGTGGGCTTCTGTTCTCTTTATTTACCGTTATAACCCTTTGATTTATAGTTTGAACCGTTTGAGTTTCATCTTCTATAAAAACCTCTATTGATTGTGTTGTGATTTTTGAAGCAATATTTAGCATCTTTTGAGGATAAGTTGCAGAAAAAAGAAGATTTTGTCTATTTTTTGGAAGAGATTTTAAAAGTTCTTCTAACTCTATTTCAAATCCTAAATCAAGCATTTTATCCGCTTCATCTAAAACAAAAAATTCAAGATTTGATAAATTCATTTGTTTTTTATCTAAAATATCAAGTAATCTTCCAGTAGTTGCAACTACAATATCACAACCTTTTTGAATATCCAAAAGTTGTTGGGTAAGACTTTCTCCACCTATAACACTAACAACTTTAGGTTTATTTACAAAATGTACAGAAAAATCTATAAAAGCTTTTGATACTTGAAGGGCTAATTCTCTTGTTGGAGTAAGAACCAAAGTTGATATTTTTGCCTTTGCTTTATGTTCTTTATCTTCTTCTTTATTTGATAATAGTTGCAAAATTGGTAAAACAAAACTAGCAGTTTTTCCACTACCAGTTTGAGCTTTTGCCATAATATCGTTGTTTTGTAAAACTAAAGGAATTACTCTTTCTTGAATTACCGTAGGATTTTTATAAGCATTTTCATCAAGTGCTTTATTTATTTTTTGGCTAAGACCTAGGTTTGAAAATGGCATAAAAATCCTTTAATTGGTTGTTTGATTGGGGTATTTTATGATTATTTGCCTTTATTAAAACCAATAATTGGAAATTAATTATAAAAATATGTAATTAATACTATTTACGCTACCCTAAAATAACTTTGGGTAGTTTTTTCAAGTAAAAATAAACTATTTAATCTTACTAAAACTACAAAAAAAGGATACTCCATCTCTTTAATCAACAAATCAATAGAAATTGTTACTATTCCCGCACCAAAAGATCTAACTTTAAATAGAAAAAATGTAGGTATTAAATTAGACGAAAATCTAATCTTAGAAATCTTATCAAAAAGCTATGAAAAGGTTGTTATTACTGTTATTGAAAATGAAAATGATTTAAAATCTTTAATAAAAAGAAAACCTGATTTAGTATTTTCAGGAATAAAATATTTCAATTTTGAAAACCAAGAAATTTGGCTTAGTGATTATCTAAAAAAACATAAAATTGATTATATAACTTCAAATAAAGAAGCCCTAGATAACGAATATGACAAAAATCATGCCAAACTTTTAATAAAAGAAGCAAATATAAATACAGCAAAATTTTTTACAACTCAACCAGATGAACACGAAACTGAAAGTTCACTTCCTGTGACTTTTCCATTGTTTCTAAAACCAATATCTGGTGGAGATAGTCGAGGAATAAACCCTGAATCTGTTGTTTTTGATTTCAAAAAATATCAAGCAAAAGTTTTGGATATTTATAACACTCAAAAATCTCGTACTTTAGTGGAAAACTATCTATCAGGGAAAGAGTATAGTGTTAGTATTTTAGAAAATAAATCAAAAAATATTTTAATGATTTTACCTGTTGAAATAATTGCCGTTAAAAATAAAAATGGACATCGTGTGTTAGACTATGAAGCTAAACAAAATGATTTAGAAGAAGTAATCGCTGTTAGTGATAAAAAAATCCATAAAGAACTTTGTAATATTGCCCTAAACTCTTTTAGAGCGTTGGGCGGTAAAACAATGGGAAGAATCGATATAAAAACAAGCTTCAATGGAATTTTACACTTTATAGAAGCGAACCTTATGCCAGGACTTGGAAATGGTTATTTTTCTCGTTCATTTTTATTAAATGAAAATATGGATTATGAACAAATGATTTTAAAAGTCGCTGATGCAGGGATGATTTCACCTGAGAAAATTGAAATTTAATATTTAATTAAGATATTGACATACAAAAATGTCAATATCTAAAACTCACATCCAATATTGTGGATAAGCCCTATTTTTATGTAAATTATTATAGAAAATTGCTACAAGAACCAAAATAATAGAACCTATCAAACTTGGAAAAATCAAATAATCCCAATTTGCACCCAACAAAAACACTATCAATGGATTAGATCCAGCTGGTGGATGAACAGTTCTTGTTGCTATCATAACTGCAATTGCAGTTGCTAAGGCTAATGCCATACTCCAATACTCATTTCCTAAAATATGCAAAAAAGCTAAACCAATAAATGTAGATAAAAAATGCCCTAAAATCACATTTCTAGGTTGAGAGAATGGACTTTTAGGAAATCCAAATAGTAAAATACACGAAGCTCCAAATGAACCCATAATCAAAAGATTGTCATAAGATTTTGTAAGATAACCAATAATAAATATTGAAATAAATCCACCAAACCACGCAAAAGCTATTTCACTAATTGGTGATTTTGCTGGAAGTGCTTCGCCCTGCCCTTTGAATTTTTTAAAATAACTCATATTTTTCCTTTTTATAAATTTCATAAAACAACCAAACGATTGTTTGTTTAAAATGAACAAAAAAAAACCATTAGATTAAACTAATGATTTTTTCACCAATTTTTAGATAATTATCCGATGAATCATATAAATTCATCATCATTATTGCACCTTGAGTTAAAGCTACATACTCTTTTGCAAGATTTGATGCTTCTATTTTTGAGTATTTATTTTCAAAGATTTTTACCAAAGCATTTTCCCAAGCGGTAAAATATGCTTTTATTTCTTCTTTAAAATCTAAATTCAGACTACTAGCTTCCAAAGCTAAATTCCCAAGTAAACAACCACCCTCACTATGCAAAAAATAATCATCAGTTTTTTTTACAATTAATTCGATTTTCTGCCTATCACTCAAATCATTTTTATAAGCAATAAAGAAAATATGCTCCACGAAATAGTTATGAATATACTTCAAAGACTCCAAACCTATCTCATCTTTGCTCTTAAAATGATGATAAATACTTCCTTTTATAAGCCCACAAGCTTCGGCTATATTTGCCATAGAAGTATTTGAATATCCTCTTATTTTAAAAAGTTTTATAGACTCTTTTAAAATCTCTTCCCTTGATGTTTTTTTGATTGCCATAATTTTATCCAAACGATTGTTTGGTAAAAGTTTAGCTTAAATTTTTTTTCTTGTCAATTATTTTTCAAATTCTTCAATCCATTATATTCAAACAAAAAAATCAAAGTCTTATTTACATAATATTTTATAGTATCTCTTGCAATTTTGTCTAATTTATAGATTTTTTGTCCTCTTATCGTTTTGCCTTTTCCAAAAAGGAAGTTGTATTTATCAGCTATATGCCTTCCTCTAAACCAGCCAATATGAATATAATCATCTTTTACTTTTATATAACAAAATCCACCCTCTTTAGAATAAAGAGTGGTGATATTTTCACTATATTTTTCTTTTACATCATTTCCTATGCAGATTTTAATAAAATCTCTTACACTTAGGAAAAGTTCTGCATATTCACCATTAATATCTTTTTCAAAAGAGGTTCTTTTCATTGTTTATTTTCCTTTTTTATATTCTAACATCTAATTAGAAAGTTATAAAAAAATTTGATATAAAAATTTTAATTTTAGTCTGCATACTATATAATTGCGAAAATTTAATCTACAAAAAGGTATTCAAATAGAAAACTCAAAAATAAAAATAACTATAGTAGTGATTGCATCACTAATTTTAGGAATTGGTATTTTATTCTTTATTCCACAAACACATGATTATGTTATCGATTCATTTTTACAAATATGGTTTGGCATAATTTGGACTTATGAAGCTTTATTAACTTCATATACTGTTCCGTTATGGGTATTGATAATTATTTCAGTTTTAGCACTTACAACTATAATAAGATTTTTAATAAATCTACAAAGTAACACTAAACCAGAACATCTTTCATATAAAGAAGATTTTATATACGGAGCAAACTGGAGATGGAAATGGACAAAAAATGAAGTATCAAATATTCAATGTTATTGTCCTAAATGTGATTCTTTATTAGTATATGATGACAGTTCTTGCCATACAAGATATACAGATGTAACAAAAACAGATTTTATATGTCAAAACTGTGAATCACAATTAGTAACAAGTATTCATGGTGGAAATAAAAATTATGCTATAAATGCTGTAAAAAGAGAAATTGAAAGACGAATTAGAACAAATGAGTATAAAATAAATCTACATAAAAGCTAATACTTTATTTTAGTAACTCATTATGTTTAATTTCATAATGGGTTATTTTATTTATAAACAAAGGAATTTTATGACTTCCGTACCCCAAAATAAACAAGAATTACTTCAAGCAATACAACTATCATATAAAAATATACTAACTGATTATTTAACTCTTCCTGAAAAATTTTCTAGAATATTGGAAGTTGAAGGAAATATAAAAGGAACAACAATTAGTGTATGTGATACTTTAGCTTATCTTATTGGGTGGGGAAAACTTGTTCTAAAATGGTATGATAGAAAATCTGCTGGATTAGAAGTAATTTTCCCAGAAACTGGTTATAAATGGAACGAATTAGGAAAATTAGCCAATAACTTCCATTTTGAATATGCAAGTTGGTCTTACTCTAATTTAATTAATGAATTCAAAGAAACTATTAATAAAATTATTACATTGATAGAACATTTATCTAATTCTGAACTTTATGAAAAAGATTGGTATGAAAAATATACTTTAGGTCGAATGATTCAATTTAATACATCTTCTCCAATGAAAAATATGCGTACTAAAATAAGAAAATTTAAAAAAGCTAAACTTCTATTCAAAGTTTAGCTTTTTAATTTATACTTTCAAACCTGCTTTTTCTTCAAGTCCTAACATGATATTCATATTTTGAACAGCAGCTCCAGAAGCTCCTTTTCCAAGATTATCAAGTCTTGAGATTACAAGTAAATAATCATCTGATTCATAAACTGAAATTTCGATTCTATTTGTATTATTGCACTTCATTGCATCTAAAAAGCCTTCATCTAAATACTTTATATCATCTTCAATTATTTTTACAAACTCTTCATTTTTATAATAATTTTTATATAAAGATAATACCTCAGCTTTTGATATATTTTTTTCTAATTCATCTTTTATTAGATATGACATTACTAACATACCTTGAGAAAAGTTCCCAACGCTTGGTGTAAAAAATGGAGCTGATTCTAAACCTAAGATATATTTCATTTCAGGTAAATGTTTATGGCTTAAACCTAAAGCATAAGGTCTTTGACTTTTATATTTATCTTTATTTTCAGCTGCTTCATAAATATCTATTAAACCTTTTCCTCCACCACTATAACCTGTGATTGAGTGGCAAACTATTTTTTGTTTTTTTGAAACTATGTTATTTTCAATTAATGGTTTCATTGCCATTATAAATCCACTTGCATGACAACCAGGAACACAAACTCTTGTTGAGTTTTTTATTTTTTCTCTTTGAGTTGGATTTAATTCTGCTATTCCGTAAGTCCAATCATGATTTGTTCTATGAGCTGTACTTGCATCTATTACTTTTGTTGTATTGTTAGTTATTAGTTTTATAGACTCCTTTGAAGCCTCATCAGGTAAACATAAAAAAACCAAATCAGCTTCATTTAAAAACTTCTTTTTAATCTCTAAATCTTTTTTATCTTCTTCATTGATTGTTAAAATTTCAAGTTCATTTCTATCTTTTAGCATTTCATGGATTTTTAATCCTGTTGTTCCAAACTGACCATCTACAAAGATTTTGTATTTCATTTTTATATTTCCTTTTTATTTAAATAAGCTTTTTGAAGTATCATAGACTAACTCATAATAGTTATTGTTGTTATATGAAAACTCTTTTATTACTTCAAGTTTTAATTTTTTTGTATGAGCTTCATAAGACCTTGGATTTATTTTGTTTATAAATGTTACCAAAATAGGAAATCTTTTTGCCATATTCTCTCGTGCAAAGTCAAATATCTTTTCTAATACTCCACTCCCTCTATACTCTTTATCCACACAAACTGGTCCATATTGATATGAGTTTTGAACACTAAGCTTTTGACCTAAATACTCTAAGTTATGTAAATCTTCTACCATAAAAGCAAACATTGGCCATCTTGACCAAAAATTCCAAGATGCACTCATCACATAAGCTACAACCTTTTCATTAAGAACAGCAATAAATAAGCCCTGTTCTAAAGTAGTCAAATCAACCATTTGCTCTTTTGTAAAAGCAGTTGTAATAAACCCATCTTTTTTATCTTCTTGTCTTATAGTATCTATTTGATATTTAAAGTGTAACTCTAATACTTTTTCTATATCTTCTATTTGTGCTAGTTTGTATTGCATCTTTTTCACCATTTTATTTATAAATATCACCACGAAATCCAATATCCTCTATAATTGCTTCAATGATAATATTATCATCAACAACTCTAATAATTAGACGAATATTACTCTTTCTAATTCTATAATAATCTTTTAAATTACCTTGTAACTGTTTATAATCAATATTTTCATCATAATTAAAAAAATGCTTTTTTATAAATTTAATAATAAGTTCATCTACTTGTTTTTCGTTTATAACATTTTTATTTTTATCTAAAAATTTTTTTGCTTTTTTTAAATATGTAAGTTTTAAATCTTTTTTCATTTAAAACTCTATAGACAAACTTTTAGTATGAGATACTTCCTTTTCCTCATTAGTTCTATTTAAAAGCATCATTTCTATCTCTTTTTGTTCTAACAAATCATAAGCATTTTGTAATTTTTCATACTCTTCAATATCTAAGATTACAGCTTCCAATTTATTGTTTTTTGAAATAGCCAATCTATCTTTTGATTTATCAATGATACTATTTAGAATATTTGAAAATCCTCTTGCCATTTCACTCGCAGAAACTATTTCATCTCTTTTATATGCTACCATTTTATTTTCCTAAAGTATGTAATATTTTATGTATAATATTACATGAAATATTAATTACTAATTAAAGGTAAATGTTCTCTTTTTTATTATTCTTAATTTGTTGTTTGTAATAAGATTATTTTTATATTATAATCTTTATTAAAAAATTGGAGCCATACCATGTTATTTAATGAAGGATTTTTAGAAAATGTTAGAGAAGAACCTATTCTTTCAATTGTTAGTGCTATTGAATTATGTATGAGTAAATTAGATACTTCACTTCAAAACTGGTTACAATCGGAATACGACTATTTATTTGAAACATATTCTTTAGTTTCAGTTATTTTAGAAAGTTTTAACTTACAATCAGCAGTAGAAGATATAAGTTTAGAAGGAAATATAAATAAAGATTGTATTAGTTTAAGAAATTATTTAGATTTAGTTCAAGTTGAATATGCGGCAAAAGCAAAACAAATTAGTCTAGAAACAATGAAAAATAGATTTCATAAAGAAATTAACAACTTATTCACTTATGAATTTTCACAAGGAGATTTAGACAGAATACAAGTACTTATTAATGAATTAAGAAAAGAAATAAAAGAATCGAACCTTTTTGAAACAAAACATCAAGAAAGATTATTAAAAAGATTAGAAAAACTACAAGCTGAAATGCATAAAAAAATGTCAGATATTGATAGATTCTGGGGATTAGTTGGAGATGCAGGAGTAGTTTTAGGAAAATTTGGGAAAGATTCAAAACCATTTGTTGATAGAATTAGAGAAATTTCAGACATTGTTTGGAGAACACAATCAAGAGCAGAAGAACTACCTTCCAATACTCCTTCTCCTACACTTATCGAAGCTGAAATTGTAGAAGAATAATATCTTTTTTATTCCCAAATTATAGTTTGGGAATATCATGTGGAACAAAAACTAAATTTAATCTCTTATTATAAAATCTATCATATAATATAAGCTTCAAATTTTAAAGGCAAAACATGACAAATTCTATCAAAATATTTAACGCTTGTGAAAATAACTTAAAAAATATAAACCTAGAAATACCAAAAAATAAACTTATAGTATTTACAGGACTTTCGGGTTCTGGAAAATCAACATTGGCATTTGACACACTTTATGCAGAAGGTCAAAGAAGATATATAGAATCTTTATCTTCTTACGCAAGACAGTTTTTAGATAAAGTTGGAAAACCAAATGTAGAAAGAATTGAAGGGCTAACACCTGCCATTGCAATTGACCAAAAAACAACATCTAAAAATCCTCGTTCAACTGTTGGAACTATTACAGAAGTATATGACTACTTTAGACTTTTATACGCCAGAATTGGAAAACAACATTGCCACCAATGTGGAGAACCAATTTCACAAATGAGTGCAAGTGATGTTATAAATCAAGTTTTAACTTTGCCAAATGATTCAAAAGTAGTAATCTTAGCTCCTTTAATCAATAGAAAAAAAGGAAGTTTTGCAGATTTACTTGAAAGCTTAAGAGGCAAAGGTTATGTAAGAGCCATGATTGATGGAGTTATGGTTAGACTTGATGAAGAAATCGAACTTGCTAAAACTCAAATGCATACAATCAAAGTTGTAATTGATAGGGTTACAATAAAAGAAGAGAATAGAGATAGAATCGCTCAAGATATAGAAAAAGGTCTAAAAGAGAGTTTTGGAGAACTTGAAATTGAGATTTTAAACCATGAAGAAATGGGTGTTGAAAAACATATTCACTACTCTGAACATATGGCTTGTTTCTCTTGTAAAATCTCTTTTGAACCACTTGAACCTTTATCATTTTCTTTTAACTCTCCAAAAGGTGCTTGTTCGTCTTGTGATGGTCTAGGAATTAGATATGCCCTTGATATGAAAAAAGTTATAAATGAAGATTTATCTATTGAAGATGGAGCTATTAGAGTTATATATGGTTTTAATAAAGGTTTTTATTTCAAAATGCTTTTAGCTTTTTGTGAAGGAAGTGATATAGCTGTAAATATTCCTTTTAGAGATTTACCTGAGCATCAAAGAAAAGCTATTTTACATGGAAGTGTTGATGATGCAACATTCTTTTGGAAAAGACACAAACTTACACGAAAATGGGAAGGTGTTGTAAAACTTGCCTATGACATGATAAAAGAAGAAAAAGAGATGAGTGAATACATGACTGAAAAGAAATGTGACTCTTGTAATGGTAATAGATTAAAACCCTCTTCTCAAAGTGTTTATGTGGCAAATAAAACAATAAGTGATATTTTAAATATTCCTATTGAAGATGCACATGCTTTTTTCCAAGATGATTCAAACTTTGATTATCTAAATGAGCAATTTAAAATGATTTCTAAACCAATTTTAAAAGAGATACGAGAAAGAATTTTCTTTTTACATGATGTTGGTTTAGGTTATATTACTCTTGGACGTGATGCAAGAACTATTTCTGGTGGAGAGGCTCAAAGAATTAGAGTAGCTTCACAAATAGGTTCAGGACTTACAGGAGTTATGTATGTACTTGATGAGCCATCTATTGGACTACATGAAAGAGATACAAATAAACTTATTAAAACTTTACGAGCCTTACAAGAAAAAGGAAATACAGTAATTGTTGTTGAACATGACAAAGAGACCATTCAAGCAGCTGATTATATAGTTGACATTGGACCAAACGCAGGAAAATATGGTGGAGAGATTGTATTTGCTGGAACTTTAAAAGAGATGAACAAAGCAAAAACTCTAACTGCAAAATATGTAACTGGAGCTAAAAAAATTGATTATGTTCATAATCGTCCACAAGAAGAATTTATTGAAATCAAAAATGTAACTATAAACAATATAAAAGACTTAAATGTAAAAATTCCACTAAAAAATCTATGTGCAATTACAGGGGTTTCAGGAAGTGGTAAATCATCACTTATTTTACAAACCCTACTTCCCGTTGCAAAAGAGCTTTTAAATCGAGCAAGAAAAGTAAAAAAAGTAGATGGTGTTGAAATCGAAGGACTTGAAAGACTTGATAAAGTTATCTATCTTGACCAAAGTCCTATTGGAAGAACTCCACGATCAAATCCAGCAACTTATACTGGACTTATGGACGAGTTAAGAGAACTATTTGCAAAAACAAAAGAAGCAATGCTTAGAGGTTATAAAATAGGAAGATTCTCTTTTAATGTAAAAGGTGGAAGATGTGAGAAATGTCAAGGTGAAGGTGAAATAAAAATCGAAATGCACTTCTTACCAGATATTATGGTTAAATGTGATGATTGTCACGGAAGAAGATACAACTCTCAAACATTGGAAATAATGTATAAGGGTAAAAATATATCTGATGTATTAAATATGAGTGTTGATGAAGCTTTAGAGTTTTTTGCAAAAGTGCCAAAACTAAATGCAAAACTTCAAACACTTAGTGATGTTGGACTTGGATATATTACACTTGGACAAAATGCAGTTACACTTTCAGGTGGTGAAGCTCAAAGAATTAAACTATCTAAAGAGTTAAGTAAAAAAGATACTGGAAATACTCTTTATGTTTTAGATGAACCAACAACTGGTTTACATTTTGCCGATGTTGACAGACTTACAAAAGTATTACATCATCTTGTTGATTTAGGAAACTCTGTACTTGTAATTGAACATAATCTTGATGTTATCAAAAACTCTGATTGGGTTATTGATATGGGACCTGAGGGTGGAAATAAAGGTGGAAAAATAGTTGATGAAGGAACACCTGAGTTTTTAGCATCAAATCACAAAGTTTCTGGTTCATATACTGGATATTATTTAGATAAAGAGATAAATGGCTAATGAAAATAGATTACAACATCTTCAATCAAAAAACAGCAATAGATAGATTTATTTTTGCTGTTGAAAATGGCTTTTATGTTGAAGCTCACGAACTGCTTGAAGATGATTGGAATTTTTATAAAAAACAAGGAGAATTAAACAAAGCTCTTGTTTTAAAAGGTTTGATAAATGGAGCAACTGCCCTTGCCCTATTTCATATAAAAAAAAGACCTGAAAGTTATAAAAAAGTTTGGCCTGCTTTTGAAAAATATGTTCCATTATTGGATGTTGTAGATTTTGAAGAGAAAGAAAAATATTATTATATAAAAAATCGATTAATTGAATTAAGTAAAGAAGTAGAAGCCAAATTATAAAAATAAAATTTGACTTCTAAAGTTTTAAGATGCTGAATCAAGATTTAATAAATAAGCTTTTACTCTCATCATATCTTCTGTTGGGTATTGATTTTCAACATTACCCCTTTCCACTTTTACATAAAAATCTTTAGATGAACCATTATAACCAAAATTTGTATTTGATAAAACAACCTCATATTTATTTGAAGTAGCACTATTAGTATCAACCTTTTTTGCTTCTGTTGACTCTTTCTCTTTTGAAATAGCCTCTTGTTGCACTTGTTGAATAGCTTCTTCAGTTGTTATTTCCGATGATTTAGCCGATGGTTTAATTTTCTGAACTTCTAAAGCTTTATTATCACTGAACTGGTCAATTTTTGGTAACATTCCATATTGCATAATAAGCTCCTTTTAAAAAAGTTTTAACTGCCCTATTATACAACTATTTTTTATCTTTTGACAAAAATTTTTTTTATTAAGTTTATTTTGATATTATTTGTTCAAAATTATTTACAATTCATAGGAGAAAAACTTGGAATATAATTCCCGTCAGCTAAATTTTTATAAAAGAAAAAATTTATGGAAATTTTAATATTACTATTCACCATAGTTATTGGTACAGCTTTTTTATGTTCACTTTTAGAATCTATTTTATTATCAACAAATATCACTTATATCTCTGTGTTAGAAAAAGACCATCCAAGCGCTGGACGACTTCTTAAAAAATTAAAATTAGACATAGATAAATCTATTGCTGCAATTCTTATATTAAGTACAACGGCAAATACTTTGGGCGCTATTGCTATTGGAATACAAGCAAAAAATGTTTTTGAAGGAAATAGTACTTTAATAATGGTTATTTCTATAATTCTTACTTTAGTTGTTTTATTTTTTTGCGAAATAATTCCTAAAACAATTGGTGCAATTTACTGGAAACAATTAGCTATTTATACTCCAAGAATTATAAACTTATTTATATTTATAACTTATCCATTGATTATTCTTACTCAAATTATTACAAAAAAAGTTGGTACAGAAACCCATGATAAGATTTCAAGAGAAGAGTTATTACAAGCTACATTACTAAGTGAAGAAGAAGGTATTATCAGTGATTTAGAATCACATATTATTGAAAATACTCTTGATTTAAATACTAAAAAATTAAAAGATATTTTAACTCCACGTTCTGTTATGTATGCAGTTGAAAAAAATAGTGAAATCAAAGATATAATTGAAGATAAAAGAACTATTAAATTTTCAAGAATTCCAGTATATGAGGGAACTATTGATAATATTGTAGGAATTATTCTAACAAAAAAACTATTTAAACAAGCATTAAAAGAAAAAGATATAAGTTTAGAAGATGTTATGAAACCTGTATTTTCTTTACATGAAAGTATCAATGTGGCAAAAGCTTTGAAATTATTTATTCAAAAGAAAGAGCATATGTTTATAGTTCATGATTCATACAATCAAACAGAAGGAATTGTAACTTTAGAAGATTGTATAGAGACTCTTTTAGGTCTTGAAATCATGGATGAATTAGATACAACTGCTGATATGAGAAAATTAGCTTTAAATAAAATGAAAGCAAAAAGAAAAGAGGAAGAAACAAAGGAAATGTTATGAGTACAACATTTGATTATGAAAATCTAAAACTTTTTTATATAGGAAAAGAAAAAACAAATGAACAAATTTTTGCTCCTTTAGTTTATAAAAACAAAGATTTAACAACTCACGCAGCAATCATTGGAATGACAGGAAGTGGAAAAACTGGTCTTGGAATTTCACTTTTAGAAGAAGCTGCAATTGATAATATTCCCTCAATTATAATTGATCCAAAAGGTGATATGGGAAATCTACTTCTTACTTTTCCCAACTTACAAGGAAGTGATTTTGAACCTTGGATTGAAGAACAAGATGCTCTAAATAATAGTTTGAGTGTTCCTGAACTTGCTTTAAAAACTGCGCAAACTTGGAAAAATGGACTTGAAGCAGATTTTCAAAATCAAGAAAGAATCCAAAAACTAAAAGATTCAGCTGATTTTACTATTTATACTCCAGGAAGCGCTTCTGGTGTTCAAATATCAATTCTTTCATCTTTTAAAGCACCTAGCATTGAAGTTTTAGAAGATAATGAACTTCTTATTTCATTTATTAATTCAACTGTTAGCTCAATATTATCTTTGATTGATGAAAAAGATGATAGTTCTTCAAAAGAGTTTATTTTAATCTCAACTATTTTTATGAACTCTTATACAAATCAAAAGGATTTAAGCCTTGAAGAGTTGATTACTTATATTGTAACTCCACCATTTTCAAAGGTTGGAATTTTTGATTTAGAGACATTTTTTCCTCAAAATGAAAGATTAAAACTAGCACTAAAACTAAATACGATTATTGCAAATCCATCTTTTAAATCTTGGATTGAAGGTGAACCTTTAGATATTTCAAATCTTTTATATGATGAATCTGGAAAAGCTAAAGTTTCTATATTTTCAATCGCACACTTAAATGATTCTCAAAGAATGTTTTTTGTTTCACTACTACTAAACCAAATGGTTTCATGGATGAGAAGACAAGAGGGAACAACATCACTTAAAGCCCTACTTTATATGGATGAAATTTTTGGATATTTCCCACCAAATGCGAATCCACCATCAAAACAACCAATGCTTACACTTTTAAAACAAGCAAGAAGTTTTGGAGTTGGGATTATACTTTCTACTCAAAATCCAGTTGATATAGACTACAAAGGTTTAGCAAATATTGGAACTTGGTTTATAGGAAGATTACAAACAAAACAAGATAAAGAAAAAGTTATTGATGGATTAAGTTCTGCGGTTGAGGGCAAAATTGATAAAAGTGAAATGGAAAATCTTTTATCAAATCTTGAAAAAAGAACATTTATAATGAAAAATATAAATGAAGATGGAATTAAAATTTTTCAAACAAGATGGACATTATCATATCTAAAAGGTCCAATTACAAAAGAGCAAATCAAGTTTTTGATGAGCAATAAAACAGCAAACTCTGTATCAAAAACTGAACTTCCAAAAACAAAAGTTGAAACAACAAATAGACAAAATAGTGCTAAACCACTTATTCCAAATATTTTAGAGCAAAAATATCTTTATACTTCACAAAGTGAGAGTTATTATTTACAAGGTTATTTGGTTTTTAAATGTTCAGTTCATTTTAGTGATACAAGTAAAAATATAGATTTAACAAATGAACTAAATTATAAATTTTATTTACAAAAAGAAGCTTCAAATGTAAATTTTGAAGAACTTGAAGAGTTTAAAGAAAATAGTTTTGAAACAAATGAGAGAATAAACTCAAACTACTATGAAACTCCCATTTTTATTCAAAATGAAAAAGAGTTAAAACAAATCCAAAAGGATTTTATAAATTTTATTTATAGAACAAATAAATTATCTTTATTTAAAAATGATGCTTTAAAAATCATTTCAAAACAAAATGAAAGTTTAACTGATTTTAAAATCAGAATTCAAGATAGATTAAATGAAAAAATAGATGAACAAATTGAAAGTTTACAGCTAAAGTTTTCAAAAACAAATGATTCAATAGATGACAAACTAAACAAACTTTTTGATAAATTAGAAAAAGAGCAACTTCAAGCAAATACAACCACAACAGATGCTATTATCTCTATTGGAACTTCACTTCTAGGAGCTTTTTTTGGAAAATCAACAACTGCTTCAACTTTAGGAAAAGTAGCTTCTAGCGCAAGGGGAGCTACTAAAATCTTAAAAGAAAAAAGTGATGTAAAATATGTTGAAAGTGAAATTCAACAACTACAAATTGAAAAAGAAGAGTTACAAAAAACATTAGAAAATGAAATCTCAAAAATAAATGAAGAGAATAAAATCTCAAATTTTCAAATAGAAGAGATTTTTATAAAACCAAAAAGAACAGATATTTTTAATATAAAATTAGAACTATTATGGAAAGAAGAATAAATGGCAAAAAATTTAAATGAGTTTTTAGAAACTCTACAAAGTCTTACAATTAGTTCATTAGATGAAAATAAAAATCCATTTTCATCTTATGCACCTTTTGTAAAACACAATCACAAATATTATGTTTATCTATCATTGATGGCAAAACACTCATCAAATTTGACAAACAATGAAATGGCTTCAATTTTCTTTTGTGAAGATGAAAAAGATTGTAAAAATATCTTTGGTAAAAAAAGAGTATCAATCCAATGTAAAGCTAAAAGATTGGAACAAAATACAGAAAATGAAAAAATAATCTTAGATGAATTTAGAAATAAATTTGAAAGTGATATGGTAAATACACTTCATAAAATGGGCGATTTTTATCTTTTTGAATTTACACCTTTTTATGGTGAAGCTGTTTTTGGATTTGGCAAAGCTTATAATCTTGGTGGAGAAAACTTTGAAGAGTTTGTTGAAAGAACAACTAACTCTTCAGGTCATGGAAAAAAGTAAACTATCTAAAAAAAGTAAACTATCTAAAAAAAGAAAGGAGATTAAAATCTCTTTTCTTCTACTAATATTTATTTAAACTCTTTTTGCATTTGACATAAAAATTGCAGCTAATATAAGTAAGCTACCTGTAATTCTATTTTGTATTTTTATTGCTTTTACATCTTTTAATAAAAACTTCAACTTTGAAGCCATTGAAGAATATCCCGTCATTACAAATATATCAACTACACTTAATGTTGCACCTATGATTATAAATTGTAAAAATATTGATTCATTTGGATTTATAAATTGAGGAATAAATGCTACTAAAAAAATTGTTGCTTTGATATTTGTTAGATTTATCAAACTAGAATTCAAAAAAGCTTTTTTTGCGCTGTATGAATTTAGATGTTCTTCATCATCAACTAATTGTGCTTTTTCAAAAATTTTACCTAATCCTAAATAGAGTAAATAAGCAACACCAATCCATTTTATAATCGTAAAAATCAAAACAGATTTAGCAATAATAGCCCCTAATCCAATAACTACAATAAATGTTTGAATTAAATATCCAACTTGTAAACCAAAAATTGCAGGGTAAGATTTTTTAAGACCATATTTTAAACCATAATTCATAGAAACAACAGCTCCAGCTCCTGGTGAAACCGATATTGCAATTGCTGCTAAAAACATAGTTAACCAAACATTAAATTCCATAATATTCCTTTGTTGATTCTGATATGGAAGATTACAATATTGTTTATAAATTTATAACTTTTTGTTCCGTATCAGAATATTCTCTAAAAGTTATCATTAAAGAAATCCTATTGTTATGTTTTGCCCTTGAAAATCTGTACCATTTCCGTCTTTATTTTCAAATTTTATTTTTGCACTAGTTTCAGTCATCATAACTTTTATCTTATAAATAGGTTCAAGATTTTCAAAAACTTCACCACTATCATCAAGAGAAAAAGTATAATCATAAAATCTCTGTGTTGTACATTGTTTTCCTTTTGGTTCTAATTCAAGGTTTTCCCATAATTTTTCAATTTTATCTTTATCCATTGTAAATAGATAATTCAAACACCAATAATTCTTATCAAGAGTTGGAATTTTATATTCCAAAATTGGACTCGAAGCTCTAATGTGACTTTGATAAACTTTTTCTTCTAGAAGAGTATTTGTTGCTACATTCCAAATTTGATATCCATTAATTTTTCTATTTCCAAAAACTGCATTAACAATTTTTTCTTTTATTTCATCATTTACAAATATTCCACAACCAGCCCAGTTTTGTTTACCTTCTTGTATGTGAAGTTCTGGGAACTCTTTGCTTAAAAAAATGCTTTTTTCTTCATCATATATTGCTTCACCATGTCCAATTGCACCTCTTAAAATAAAACCATGATTTATAGCTTCTTGCATAAGAGTAATACAACCCAATAAAAATTTATTTATATTTTGAATACTATCTATTTCATAAGATATGAGTAAAATTGAATCTGAAAAAATTATTGATTTATTAAAATTTGAAACGGTTGGCTCTCCATAAATTGTTTTAACATCACCAAAAATATTTTGATTTGCTTTATCTATAAAATCACCATATTCACAATATAGAGTATCTAAATCTTTTTTTCTTAAATGCTCTTTGAAACCTAAAATGTCAAAAAATGCTAGTAATCTATTTTGATATTTTTCTTTTCCCATTAAAAATATAATCCTAAATTTAATATTTAATTATTTTATCTAAAAAGGATTTGATTGAGGTTAATTGTTTATAAGTTTGGTAGTTTTTACAAGGGGAAAAAACAAGGCTTAAAAGCCTTGTTTTTATTTGTTTATTTATTCTTTTTTGCCTTAGCATTTGGAAGGTCAGTAATACTTCCTTCATAAATTTCAGCTGCCATTCCTACTGATTCGTGTAGTGTTGGGTGTGCATGAATAGTAAGTGCAATATCTTCTGCATCACAATCCATTTCAAGAGCTAGTGTAATTTCTCCTAATAACTCTCCTGCATTATCTCCAACTAAAGCTCCACCGATTAAAGTATGGTCTTTTTTATCAAAGATTAATTTTGTCATACCATTTTGACTAACATCACTAGCTAATGCTCTTCCTGATGCAGTCCATGGGAATGTTGAAACTTCATAATCAATTCCAGCAGCCTTTGCTTCTTTTTCAGTCATACCAACCCAAGCGATTTCTGGGAAAGTATATGCGATTGATGGGATAACTTTTGGTTCAAAATAGTGTTTTTTACCTGCAATTACTTCAGCTGCAACATGAGCTTCATGTACACCTTTGTGTGCAAGCATCGGTTGACCAACAATATCTCCAACTGCAAAGATATGTTCTACATTTGTTCTCATTTGTTTATCAACTTCGATAATTCCCCAATCATTTACTTTTACACCAGCATTTTCAAGGTTAAGAAGTTTACCATTTGCAGCTCTTCCAATAGCAACTAAAACAGCATCATAAATAAAAGGTTCAGTTTGAACACCCTCACCTTCCATTGATACATGAATACCATCCTCTTTAGCTTCGACTTTTGCAACTTTTGTATTTAACATAATATTAAATCTTTTGCTATTTGCTTTTGTGTACATTTTGATAACATCTTTATCAGCAACAGGAACTAATTGGTCTTGCATTTCAACAACATCAATAGTAGACCCAAGTTTTTGATAAACTGTTCCCATTTCAAGACCAATAATTCCTCCACCCATAATTAAAAGTTTTTTAGGAATTTCTTTTAAATCTAAAGCATCTGTTGAATCCCAAATTCTTGGATCTTCATGGGGAATAAATGGCAATTTAATAGGTCTTGAACCAGCAGCAATAATTGCATTTTCAAAAGTGATAGTTACATCTTCTTTTCCACTTACTTGAACTGTGTTTTTATCTACAAAAAGAGCAGTTCCTTGAACAACAGTAACATTTCTCATTTTACTCATGGCACTTAAACCATCAGTTAGTTTTTTTACAACACCATTTTTATAAGCAGCAATTTTTGCTATATCAATAGTTGGTTCTGCATATGTAAGTCCATGTGCAGAAATATGCTCAGCTTCTTCTTTTACTTTTGCAACATGAAGAAGTGCCTTTGATGGAATACATCCAACATTTAAACAAACTCCACCTAAAGTAGGAAATTTTTCTACTAAAACAACATTCATTCCTAAATCTGCACTTCTAAACGCAGCTGAATAACCAGCTGGTCCAGAACCTATTACTAAGACTTGGGCTTTAATTTCTTTACTCATTTTAAAGTCCTTTATTATAGAAGTATTTTTCTAATATCGCCTAATAATGACGATAATGTCGTTACAAATCTTGCACCATCAGCACCATCAATTGCTCTGTGGTCATAAGATAATGATAATGGTAACATTAATCTTGGTACAAACTCTTTTCCATTGTATTTAGGTTTAAATTCTGATTTTGATAATCCTAAAATTGCAACTTCTGGAGCATTTACAATTGGAGTAAATGCAGTACCACCAATTCCACCTAGTGATGAAATTGTGAAACAAGCACCTTGCATATCATTTGCTGTTAATTTTCCAGCTTTTGCTTTTATAGAAAGCTCTTTTAATTCAAGTGCAATTTCTTCAAAACCTTTTTTATCAGCATCTTTAATTACAGGAACTACTAAACCATTTGGTGTATCAACAGCAACTGCAACGTTTACATATTTTTTGAAAATCATTGATTGACCATCAGTAGATAATGACGCATTAAAGTTTGGATGTAATCTTAATGCTTTTGCAACAGCTTTAACAGCAAATACTAATGGAGATATTTTAACATCTGAATTCATTTTTGAATAAATAGTATTTTGTTCTTTTCTAAACTCCTCAAGTTCAGTAATATCTGCCTCATCAAATTGCGTTACGTGAGGAATAATGATTGCATTTCTTTGAAGTGATGGACCTGAAATTTTTTGAATTTTTGATAATTCTACAACTTCAATTTCTCCAAATTTAGAGAAATCAATCTCTTTTAATGGTGCTAACTCAAATCCTAAACCACCTGCAGTATTACTTGAAGCAGTTAAATTTGCACAACTTGGATTTGATAATACAGATTTTATATATAATCTAATATCATCTTTTAAAATTCTATTTTTAGGACCTGTACCATTTACTAATGTTAAATCTACACCATACTCTCTAGCTAATCTTCTAATACTTGGTGATGCGTAAGCTTTACCAGTTGTTTTTGTAACATGAGATTCAACACTTACAGTTTCTACTTTTGATTCTACTTTAGCAGGCGTCTCATTTTTTACAATAACCTCTTCTTTAGCAACCTCTTTTGGTGTTGAAGCAACTACAGTTTTTTCAATTCTTGCAATTAAAGAACCAGTTTTTACTTTATCTCCAGCATTTACAAGAATTTCAACTAATTTACCAGAAATTGGTGTTGGAACATCCATAGTAGCTTTTTCTGTTTCTAAAGTAATTATTCCATCTTCTTCATTTAAAAAATCCCCAACTGATGCAATAATTTCAATTACATCAACTGATTCATCTCCACCTACATCTGGAACAAAAATATCTTCAATTACTAATGTTGTCTCTTGTGAAGCTGTACTTACTTCTACAGTTTTTTCTTCTATTTTAACTTCTTCAACTATTTTAGCAGGTGTTGCAATTGCAACTTCTTTTACAGTTTCATTAGAAGCTGATGCAGTTGTAACTAAAGTAGCGATTAAATCACCCTCTTTAATTTTATCTCCTGCTTTAACAATTAAAGATTCAATAGTTCCAGCAAATGGTGCAGGAATATCCATAGAAGCTTTTTCTGTTTCTACTACAATGATAGTATCGTCTTCACCAATACTATCACCAACTTTAACACTGATTTCAATAATTTCTACTTCTTCTCCACCAACGTCTGGCAGTTTTATTTGTTCAATACTCATAGACACACCTTATGCATATAATGGATTAATTTTATTTGGATTGATTTTAAATTTAGCAATAGCTTCATTTAATACTTTTTTATCTAATTTACCATTTTCTACTAATAAATATAGAGTTGCGTAAACAATAAAGTTAGCATCAACTTCAAAGTGTTCTCTTAAATTTGCTCTTGAATCAGATCTACCAAAACCATCTGTTCCTAAAGTTTTAAATGAACCTTTTACATAAGCTCTAATTTGTTCAGAATAAATTTTCATATAATCAGTTGCTGAAACAATGATATTATCTTTATCTTCACCTAATACAGTTGTTACATAAGGAGTTTTATCCTCTTCATCTGGATGTAATAAGTTGTATCTTTCTACATCTTGTGCTTCTCTTGCAATTTCATTATATGAAGTAACAGAATAAACATCTGATTTTACACCATATTCTGATGCTAAAATATCAGCAGCTTGTCTAACTTGCTCTAAAATTGTACCTGAACCTAATAATTTAACTTTATAATCATTAGCTGCATCAACAGTATCTAATTTATAAATACCTTTTAAAATTCCTTCTTCAACACCTTCAGGCATTGCAGGTTGTTTGTAGTTTTCATTCATTGTTGTTAAATAATAGAATACATCTTCTTGTTTTTCACCATACATTCTATTAATACCATCTTGAACAATTACTGCTAACTCATAACCATAAGTTGGGTCATAAGAGATACAACTTGGAATTGTATTAGCTAAAATATGAGAATGTCCATCTTCATGTTGTAAACCTTCACCATTTAATGTAGTTCTACCTGCAGTTCCACCAACTAAGAATCCTCTAGCTCTTAAATCACCTGCTGCCCATGCCATATCACCTGTTCTTTGGAATCCGAACATTGAGTAATAGATGTAAAATGGAATCATAGGAACATCATTTACAGAGTATGAAGTTGCTGCTGCTGCCCATGAACCCATTGCTCCAAGTTCATTAATACCTTCTTGAAGTACTTGACCTTCTTTATCTTCTTTATAATATGCAACTTGATCTCTATCTTGAGGAACATATTTTTGCCCCTCATTTGAATAAATACCAATTTGTCTAAACATACCTTCCATACCAAAAGTTCTAGCTTCATCAGGAACAATAGGAACAATTTGTTTACCGATATTTTTATCTTTTACTAATATATTTAAGATTCTTACAAAAGCCATAGTAGTAGAGATTTCTCTATCACCACTTCCTTTTGTAATAGATTCAAATTCAGCTAAAGAAGGAATTTCTAATTTATTAGTAAATTTCTCTAATCTTTGAGGAACAAAACCATGAAGTTCAGCTCTTCTTGCTTTCATATATTTCATTTCAACAGAATCTTCATCAAAAGTATAGTATGGTAATTTTTCTAACTCTTCATCTGAAAAAGGAATTCTAAATCTATCTCTAAATTGTCTTAATGAATCTAAATCAACTTTTTTAACACCGTGAGCAATATTTTTACCTTCAGCTGCTTCACCCATTCCGTAACCTTTTACAGTTTTAGCTAAAATAACTGTTGGTCTATCTTTTGTTTTTTCTGCTGCTTTATATGCTGCATAAACTTTTAATGGGTCATGTCCACCTCTGTTTAAAGCAAAAATATCTTGATCAGACATATTTTCAACTAATTTTGCAGTTTCAGGGTATTTATTAAAGAAATGTTCTCTTGTGTAAGCTCCACCTTTTTGTTTAAAGTTTTGGTACTCACCATCAACTGTCTCTTCCATTAATTGTAAAAGCTTACCTGATTTATCTTTTTGTAATAAAGCATCCCAGTGTCTTCCCCAGATTACTTTAACTACTCTCCATCCATTTCCTCTAAAGTTTCCTTCTAGTTCTTGAATGATTTTTCCATTACCTCTAACTGGTCCATCAAGTCTTTGTAAGTTACAATTAATTACAAATACTAAGTTATCTAAACCTTCTCTACCTGCTAAAGAAATTGCTCCTAAAGATTCTGGTTCATCACACTCACCATCACCCATAAAACAATATACTTTTTGCTCGCTACAATCTTTAATACCTCTATTTGTTAAGTATTTTAAGAATCTTGCTTGGTAAATTGCTTGAATTGGTCCAAGTCCCATAGATACTGTTGGGAATTGCCAATAATCTGGCATTAATTTTGGGTGAGGATAAGATGATAAACCTTGTCCATCAACTTCTTGTCTAAAGTTATCCATTTGCTCTTTTGTAATTCTTCCTTCTAAAAAAGATCTTGCATAAATACCAGGTGCAATATGCCCTTGGAAGAAAATTAAATCTCCACCATCTTTTTCATTCGGAGCTCTAAAGAAGTGATTAAAGCCTACATCATATAATGTTGCAGAAGATTGAAATGATGCAATATGTCCACCAAGCTCTAAATTCTTTTTAGATGCTCTTAATACCATCATTGTTGCATTCCATCTAATTGCAGATCTGATTCTTCTTTCGATATCTCTATCACCTGGCATCTTAGGTTCATCTTCAACATCAATACTATTTAAGTATGCTGTTGTTGCTCTAAACGGTAGATACGTACCTTTTCTTCTTGCCTTATCAATTAATTTTTCTAAAATATAGTGAGCTCTTTTAGGTCCACCTTCTTCTATAATATTTTCTAAGGCTTCAAGCCATTCATTTGTTTCTTCTGGATTAATGTCTTTTAAATATTCATTTTGCATTGATATCCTTTATTGTATTTATTAAAATTATTATTATTTTCTATGTGGTAGAAAACTAATATTTATTATGATACAATTATAAACTTATACTAATTTTAATTTTTAAGATTTTTATAAGAAATATTGCTTTAAAGTGATAAAATTACACTTTAGGAATAAACTAAATGCTTCATAAAAAAGAGTTTAGATTAATTTTAACAAATAATAATAGCGCGAAAATAAACATGGCTATAGATAAGGCATTAACTATTTCCTATGAAAAAGATGATATGCCAATTTTGAGATTTTATACTTGGGAAGATTCATTTACAATTGGGCTAGGTCAAGATTTTGAAAGTTATACAAATTTAAAAGATATATATAAAGATAATTGTTCAAAAAGAATAACTGGCGGTGGAGTTTTATTTCATGGCCATGATATATCTTATAGTTTAGTATTATCAAATACTGAATTTGGTAATTTAAGTGTTAAACAGTCATATGAGAAAATATGCCAATTTTTATTAGAATTTTATAAAAAAGTTGGATTAAACCCTACTTTTGTAAAAGATTCAGAATATATTAAATTGAAAAAAAATGAATTTTGTCAAGTTGGATTTGAAGCTTATGATATTATCGTTGATGGAAATAAAATAGGTGGAAATGCGCAAAAAAGAAATAAAAAATTAATATTTCAACACGGCTCAATTCCAATATTAAAAACAAAAGAAGATAAAAGAGTAGGAATATCACTTGAAGATTTAGATATACATCTAAGTTTTGAAGAAGCACAAAATAGACTCATTGATGCTTTCAAAGAGTGTTTTGATGCAAAATTAATATTATCTCAATTATCACAAATTGAAAATGAAAATTTAAAAAAAATATTAGAAGGTAAATAAAAATGACCTCTCCACAAAAAATAGATTTTAACAAACCTATTTGGTTAAGAAAAAAACTATCAAATACTGCTCAAAAAGATATGGAGCAACTTCTTAAAGATGGTGGATTACACACTATTTGTCAAGAAGCAAAATGTCCTAATATTAGTGAATGTTTTTCTAAAAAAAATGCCACATTTTTAATATTAGGTGATACATGTACAAGAAGATGCACATATTGTAATGTAAAAACTGGAAAACCAGATGGCGTAAATGAAGATGAAATAAACCAAGTTACAATCGCTGTTCAAAAACTGGGTCTAAAATTTGTAGTAATCACAAGTCCAGCTAGGGATGATTTAGATGATGGCGGAGCTTTACAATTCTACAAAGTTACAAAAAATATTTTAGAAAATACAAGCGATACACAAGTCGAACTTTTAATCCCTGATTTCAAAGGAAATATTGAATCAATTCAAAAAGTTGTAGATTCAGGAGCTGTTATCATTGGACATAATATTGAAACAGTTCCTAGATTATATAGAGTAAGACGAAATGCAACCTATGAAAGATCATTAGAAGTTCTAAAAAAAATAAAAGAACTTGGTGGTAATGCTGTTAAAACTAAAAGTGCTTTAATGGTAGGATTAGGTGAAACCGAAGATGAAATGCTTCAAGTATTTAAAGATTTAATTGCCGTTGGGTGTAAATTTTTAAGTATAGGACAATATCTAGCACCATCAGGTGACTATGAAAAAGTAATTGAATTTGTAAAACCTGAACAATTTGATAGATATAAAACCTTAGCTTTAGAGTTGGGGTTTGAGTTTGTTCATAGTACTCCATATGCTAGAAGTTCTTATTTAGCACATGAGTATTTAAGTAAAAATAATGATAATAATTTAATAAAAGGATAAATTTTTGAAAAATAATAAAAAAGTTGGAATAATAGGTGCGGGAAATGTTGGAGCTACTTTAGCTTTTAGTTTAGCAAATAAAAATATTTGTGCTGAGATTATATTAAAAGATTTAAGAATGAATGTTGTTGAGGCTATGGCTTTAGATATTTCACAAGCTGCGAAAGCTTCTAAATCATCAACAAAAGTTAGTTTTGCGTCTAATGCACAAGAGTTTAGTAATTGTGATGTAATAGTAATAACTGCTGGAATTCCTAGAAAACCTGGTATGAGTAGAGATGATTTATTACTTACAAATGCAAAAATTATGACATCAGTAATAAATGAAATTGCTCCATTTAATAAAGATGCAATTTATATCATCGTTTCAAATCCATTAGATGCGATGGTTTATACAGCTTTAAAAGCAACATCTTTACCAAGAAATAAAATTATAGGAATGGCAGGAGTTCTTGATAGTTCAAGAATGGCTCACTTTATACAAGAGAAATTAACATTTACTCCAAATGAAATAAAAGCAGCTGTTATGGGTGGACATGGTGATGAAATGGTTCCATTAGCAAACTATTCTAGTGTTGATGGAAAAGATTTAAAAGAGTTTTTAACAGTAGATGAAATAGAAGAAATCATTGTAAAAACAAGAAATGGTGGAGCTCAAATCGTAAAATTACTTGAAACTGGTTCTGCATATTATGCACCTGCATACTCTACAGCTTTAATGGTTGAAGCTATTTTGACTGATTCAAAAGAGACTTATCCTTGTGCTGTTATGTTAAAAGGTGAATACGGATATGAAAATATCGTTGCAGGAGTTCCTGTTACTTTAGGAAAAGACGGTTTTGAAAAAATTGTTGAACTTGAATTAAATGAAGAACAAAAAGCTCAATTTGCAAAATCAATTTCTGCAATAAAAGAGTTAGTAAATACAATAGATAAAAACTTCTAATTTTAAAAATCTCAATCTATTAAATATAACTACTTAATAGATTGAGATATTCCTAAAATATTTCCATCGCCAGATATTAAAATCGCTAGTTTTTTTGTACTTTCAAATTGAGAAAAAATTATAAGTAAAATCACCATTAATGGAACCGATAAAAACATTCCAATAGTTCCCCACATTGCACCCCAAACAACTAAAGATAATATAACTATAAATTGAGAAATATTCAATTTATCTCCCATCATTCTTGGTTGGACAATATTTCCTAAAACAAATTGAATAATTATTAAAAGTGTAAATAAAATCAAAACATCTGAAATTATAGGAAGTTGTATAAGAGCAAAAGTTGTTGGAATTAAAACTGCAACGATACTTCCAATAGTTGGAATAAAGTTTAAAACAAAGGCAATAAATCCCCATAAAACTGCACCTTCTAAAGAAAAATATTGACAGATTAAATAAGTCAAAAATCCTGTTGCCAAACTAATTATGGTTGTAATTGAAATATAAGTTTTAATACTTTGAGAAATAGATATCAAAACATGTTTTGCTCTATTTTTATGCTCATTGTTTGGAAAAAGTGCATTTAATTTTATATTAAAAAATCTTTGGTCTAAAAGTAAAAAAAGTACATATAAAAGTATTTGAACAATATTTCCAAAAATAGTACTAAAAGCACTAATTACTTTGTTTATAACCATTGCTAAACTAAACTCTTGTAATATTTTTTGTAAAGGTGTTACCAAATCAAAAGAAGTTAAAACAGAGAGTTTTTCTATTAATTGCATAACTTTTCCATCTAATGAAGAAATAGTTGAACTTAAAGTAAACATACTTGAAGCTATAAAACTTCCGATTTCAAACATCAAATAAACAATAATTACCAAAGATAAAGGAATACTTATGTACTCTCCGATTTTATTATTTAGAAATGGTATTCGTTTGATTTGATCAGCAAAAGCATTTATTAAAAACCAAATAAGTATAGCAATTGCAATTGGGGTTAAAATATTACTAAGACCATTTATAGCCCAGAAAAATATAGTAATAGAAGCTAAAAAGTAAAATGCTTTTGCAAAATTCGAATCTTTATGTATGTTTTCCAAAATCAACCTTTAAAAATTTTAATAATATAATAGCAAATTAATAAGAAAAAAGCCTAAGAAAGTAATATATTGCAAATTGAAAATCAAAGAGAAGTCTGTTATACCTGCTACCGACCAAAAACCTCATGTGTTTGTGAACATTTAATAAATCCTATAAATACCAATACAAAATTTGTTATTTTAATGCATCCAAAAGAGTATAGAAAAACAAAAAATGGAACAGGTCATATGACAAATAACTCTTTAGAAAATTGTGAGTTATACGTAGGAATTGATTTTACAAATCATAAAAGAGTAAATGAATTATTAAATGATGATAATTATGAATCTTTTATTTTATATCCTGATATTAATAGTATAAAATTAAATACTCAAAAACTTCCAAGTGAAAAAAAAGCACTGATTTTTATCATAGATTCAACTTGGCCTTGTTCTAAAAAAATGTTAAGACTTAGTACAAATTTACATGATTTGAAAAAAGTTAGTTTTGAACATGATAAATCTTCACAATTCAAAATAAAAACCCAACCAAATCAATATTGTTTATCTACAATTGAATCAACTTTGTGTTTACTTGAACAGTTAAATCTTCAAAATATAGAAAATATTTCATCAAAATCATTGGAAAACTTTTTAACTCCTTTTGAAAAAATGGTTGAATATCAAGTAAAATGTGCCTTTAATGAAAATGATATTAGATATAAAATTCCTTATAAAAAAACTATTTAGTGTATAAACTATACCTTTTGTTAAACTTGTATTTAACTAATAATAATTTATTAATGTTTTTAATAGAAATTTAGATATTTTAAAATCTTTATTTATAATATAACTATTTTGGAGATTGTTGAAATGCCTAAATTAAAACTTATTGTTTTTATCCTATTGATTAACTACTCTTTATTTGCAAATACACAAAATTCTTTTGAACTAGAATCTAAAAAAAATATAAAATCACTTTTAAACAAAAATTATGAAAATTTATTAATAAGTAAGAAGAATTTAAATGATTATTATTTTACAAATGATTTCAAACCATATTGGGTTGAAGAAAAAGGAGTAAAAAATATAGCTTTTTCTCTTTTAGATAAAATCAAAAATGATCCTGTGTTAAAACCCCATGCCAATAAATTATTCAGATTAGATGAAGTTATTAGTACATTAAATACTTTAGATAAATCTAATGACAAATATTTTTTTAATTTAGCAAAAATAGATTTTATGTTAACAGAATTATTTGATAGATATGTTACTTACCTAACAAAAGGCTCAATAAAATGGAGTGCTTTTGAAGAAAAATTGGCTGAACTTGAAAAAGAAACAGAAATAAAAGCTTCTTGGGATAAATACTCTTCAAATGAAAATCCTAAACTTTTATTGAAAAAAGTTATTGAAAGAGATGATTTATCAGGGGTTCTAAAAGAAATTGATTTTAATTATCCTCAAGTAAAAGAATTAATTTTAGCTATTGATGAACTTGAAAAAGTATCATCAAAAGGTGGATATACAAAAGTTCCTGAATCCAAATCATTAAAAGTGGGTGATATATCTGAATATCTTCCTATTTTAAGAAAAAGATTATTTGAAAGTCAAGACTTAAATACACAATGTCAAAACACTATAAATACGCAAGGTTTAATTACAAATAGTATAAATACAAATGGAAATGACGTAAATGAAACAAATCCTGAAATTGAAAAACTAAGTACAAATTGTGAAAATATTTTTGATGAAGATTTAAAAAATGCAGTTATATCTTTTCAAAAAAAACATGGTTTATTCGCAGATGGAATTGTTGGTCTTAAAACGCAAAAATTCTTAAATATATCAGCTGATAAAAAAATCTCAATCATTAGATTAAATTTAGAAAGAATGAGATGGTTACCTAGAGATTTAGGTGAAAAATATTTACTTATAAATGTTCCTGAATATAGATTAAGATTATATGAAAATAATAATATTGTATTAAATATGGCAGTAATTGTAGGAGATACAAAGTTCCCAACTCCTATTTTCTCGGATAAAATGTCTTATATAGTTTTAAATCCAAGCTGGAATATTCCTGATAGTATTGCAAAAAATGAAATCATTCCAAAGCTTTTAAAAGATCCTAATTATTTAGCTGAAAAAGGAATAGATATTTATGCAGGATGGAATGGTAGTCCTGAAAAAGTTGATTCTAAAGATGTTATAGATAGTGCTATTTTAGAAGATGAAGAGTATCTTAGAAATTTTAGATTCTCACAAACTTCAAATGAAGATAATCCTCTTGGAAGAATGAAATTTATGTTTCCAAATAAACACTCTGTGTATATCCATGACACTCCGGCAAAGAGTTTATTTGCAAATTCAAGAAGAGCTTATTCTCATGGCTGTATTAGGCTTTCTAAGCCAGAAGAATTACTTTCTATAATAGCAAATGAAGATAAAAATTTGAATATTGAAAAAGTAAATGAAATTTTATCAAGTAAAGTTAGCGAAAAATCTATTGGTTTAGATAAAAAAATTCCTATTCATATAATTTATCTAACTTCTTGGGTTGATGAAAATGGAGTTTTACAGTTTAGAGAAGATATTTATAATTTTGATAAGATTCAAAAAGAGTTATTGTTTTAACTCTTTTTGATATTAAATAGATTTATTTAGATTGTTCTAGCTTTTTTAGTCTTTTCTTTTCAACTAACATTTTATCTTGAAATTGTTTACTTTTATCTCTTGCAAATGCTTGCATATCTTCAACTTCATCCATTTCATCCATAATTTCAACACCCAATAAAGTCTCAATTGCATCTTCTAAAGTTACAACTCCACTTGTTTGACCATAATTGTCATGAACAATAAATAAGTGTGTTTTTCTTTTAACAAATAAGTCTATTAGAACTGAAACAGGTACATTTTCAGAGATTTTATGAACAGGAACTGTAATATTTCTCAGTAAGGTATCATCTCGTTCTTCAACACTCTCTTCTAAAATAGTCTGATTAAATACAACTCCTATAATATCATCTATTGATTCACTAAAAATAGGTATTCTAGAATGAATATACATTTTATCATCTTCAATTGCTTCTTCAACTGTTACATCTGCTTGTAGTGCAAAAACAACACTTCGAGGAGTCATTATTTCTTTTGTTTTTATATTTTTTAGTTTAAAAAGATTTTCAATTAAAACACTCTCTTTAGAATGAATAGAACCCTCTTTTTCTCCCATAGTTACAACAGCCATAACCTCTTCTCTTGAAAAATTAATTTCATCTTTTTTACCTTTTGAAATATAGTTTGTTATAAAACTTGAAAACCATACCAAAGGATAAGTTATTTTTATCATAATTGAAATCAAATAAGCAGAAGGAAGTAATAAACTCTTCCAATAAATTGCTCCTATTGTTTTAGGAATAATTTCAGATGTATATAAAATCAATAAAGTCAATATAAATGCAATTAAAGCTTGCCATTCAGCGCCAAATAACATTTGTGCTTGCGCTCCAACACCTGCTGCTCCCATTGTATGAGCAAAAGTATTAAGCGTCAAGATTGAAGATATTGGTTTATCAATATTTGATTTTAACTCTTTTAATAATTTAACAGAATTTTCATTATCTTTTTTTGTTAAAGTCTCTATATATGAAGGTGTACTAGAAAGTAAAACAGCCTCTAAAATAGAGCATAAAAAAGAAACAAACAGCGCAATAAGAAGATATGTGATTAGAAGGGTCATTTTTTACACCCCATATGAGAGAAATTTAAGTAACGCCTTTGGGAGTCATTTGAATTCATGTTTTTTAGTCCTTTAAAATTTTTGATTGAGCGATTATATCATATTATTAAATAATTTTTTCATTTAATTAAAGAGAGATTATTTAAAATATGGTATATATTTTCTACATTTAAATGATGTTTGTCTTCAAGTATTTTCATAAAAAATCTAACTTCTGCATTTGTAAAACCATCAAGTTCTTTGTCTTTTATAGAAATATTATTTTCTTCAAGTCTTACACGTTTAAGTTTTCCATTTGTCTCTTTTGCATAATAAACAAGATCAAGTTCTGTTTGATTTACTTTTTCTATAGTTACAATAATTCTATCTGATTTTATTTTTAACTCAAACTCAGGATATAAAGTTAAAAATTCTTGAGTATTTATAAATCCAATATAAAGTTTTGTATAAATATCAAAATAAAGCCCAAGTTTAGGCGATGAAAAAAACTTCAAATCAACTGTAAATTTTGGATTTTCCCTTGATTTATTTAAAATCCATTCTAAAGTTGGGAAATATTGAAACTTAGTATATTTTACTTTTAAAGCTTCAATATATTTTGGATGTTTCGGAGCTTTTAGAGTTTGAACATCATTTTTTACTTTTTTTGCAAAAATAATTTTTTCAATTAACTCAACATCCTCTAAATCATTTGTTATCCAAATAGTGGCATAAGATGGGAAGTTTTTAAGACCAGTTGAACCAACCGTTACCACAATCAAAGCTTTGATTGTTAAAGTTGGAAAAATCATCTTTAAAAGTGCATATTTTTTTGTAAGTCTTTTGTTTAAACTAGAAGTTTTTTTTGATGTACTCATTTCTACAAAATAAACACTATCTTTTGTAAAAAATAAAGCATCAAATTCACTAATATCTTTGTAAGCTGATTTATAAACTATTTGAGAACTTCTATCTATTAAAAGTCCACTTTTTATATATAAATTTTCTTTATCTTGATAAGGACCTTTTAATACAAATCTTGTGATTTCATCTTGTGTGAGAGCATATTGAAGTAAAAGTTCATAAACGATATTTTCGTAAATTTCGCCTTTGAAGCTACTATATGCCGAAATATATGATAAATCTTCTTTTGAAGTATTGTTTTTTACTAATGCTTTTAAGCTTTTATTATCGTATGAGTAGTGAAAAAGATTCTCTTTTATATCTTCTATATCTAGTTGTTTTATTTTGTCTGTTATTGTAAATTGCTGCAAAGTTTCTCTTCTAATTCTTAAGTGTTTTGATTATATCTAAAAAAATTTTAAATAGCTTAAATATTATCTTTAGTTTTAAAAAAACTTATTTTTCCCAAATCATCAAACATCATAAAAAGTTCTAACTCTTCAATGAAACTGCCATCAAGTTTATCAAAAACTCTTTTCATACGATTGTATCTTGCAAGATGATTTTTTTCTTGTGCTTTTTGCATTCCTCTTAAAAGATAGTGATACCGAACTAAATTTTTTGTGTAAGGCGAAACTTTCCAATTTTTTATGATGTGATAACTTATCTCTTCGTGATTATGAAATGAATATTCGTTAGTAATTTTGTCTTTTTCATCTTGAAAAGCAACATAAGGTTTTCCAATATCATGCAAAAATCCAGCAGGAATCATCTTATATTTTTTTGATTTTATTATGTGAAAAACAACAGCTAGAGTGTGAATTAAAACACCAAATTTATGCCATTTGTTTTGTTTGATAAATAGAGTTATGAAAAACTCTTTTTTTAGGATTCTTTTTGTTTTCATGTGCAATGATAGCATTAAGATGTTTTTATGTCATTTAGGTAAAGGATTTAAATAACTATCTTCATGATAGATAAAAGGTACTGACACCTTTTTCTTTTCTGCAACTCTTGACTGAAACAAGTTTCAGTTTCCTAAAGAACATAGGAACACGAAACTCGTTTCGTATTAAATAAAATAGTCATCAAATTTTTTGAAAAATGACCTTTTTTTTATGATGTATAATTTAAAAAATAAAAAAGTATAAGATTAAAATTGTGGAGAATTGTTAATGAATCATAAAGCTTTTGAAGAAAAACATTGTGAAACAGCAACTGAATTATGGAATTTATTAAGTCCTACTAATGAATTATTTAAAGAACCCAATAAATTAATTTATCGAGGACAAGCAGATTCAAATTGGGGACTAATTCCTTCTGTATTAAGAAAGAGCAGAAATAATCAACTTTTGAAAAGATTAAAAAGTGATGCAACAGCAGATTTTCAAGTCTATAATGAATTATGTATCTTAAACAAATTTGTTGAATATTGCGATAATTTAGGTATAAAAATACCAAATGATTCAGTAATTTTTAGAAAAAATCTTGATACAGAATATATTGATAAATATACAAATAATCCATCTTTGTGGATAAATGAAGAGCTTTTAGAATTAATGGCAATGGCTCAACATCATGGTGTTCCTACTAGATTATTAGATTGGACTGAATCTTCATATATAGCACTATATTTTGCTGTATCTTCTGCATTTGAAAAATATATAAATCTTTTAGAAAATAATGAAGATATTCAAGATGAAAAAATTGCAATATGGGTATTGAATTTAGAATTTAAAAATCTATATGATTTAAAAGTGTTAGAAGTTCCAAAAAGTTCTAC
Organism: Arcobacter suis CECT 7833; assembly: GCF_003544815.1. Taxonomy (NCBI): domain Bacteria; kingdom Pseudomonadati; phylum Campylobacterota; class Epsilonproteobacteria; order Campylobacterales; family Arcobacteraceae; genus Arcobacter; species Arcobacter suis. Next base: position 1,634,337 of record NZ_CP032100.1, read on the forward strand.
TATTCATTTAGCTGCTCAAAAAGGATTATTTACTGTTCATCCGCATAATGGTAATAGAAATAGTAGTTTTTTAGTAGAAGGATTAGAAAAAACATTTACATCTTTACCTGAAACACCTTTATTAAAAATTACATTACCTATAAATGAAATTATAGAAGCATATTCTTTATGTGAAAAAATAGGAATTAATTCAACAACAGTTTTTCCAAATATAAAAGGTGTAGAAATGGGAATAAAAGATACTTTAAATTTATGGTATTTAACAGATAATTTACTTAGATAAAAAAGCAAGAAAAAATAAAGGGAACAAGGCACCTTTTCTTAAAAAAGAAGTTTATCATCTAGGAGCTAGTCTTAAAAATTTAGGCAAAAAATGGTTTGCTTTTTCAAAGTTTGATATTAAAAGTTTCCATATTTTTGGAAGATTAAAATAAATGATATAATCAATCCCATGAAAACATTTATTATACAAAACTGGAACAAACTTTTATTAGTTGCCTTTACCCTATTCGCCCTTTGTTTTGCTCTAACTTTCACTATTGATGACAATGCTAAAAAACTTGTTGATGAGTCATTCAAACAATCTGTTATTGTATTTGGAAGTGCTAAAGCTTTAAATGCTGTGATTTCACTAGCTCAAGGAACACAATTAAATCTGCCTTTTGTAATTGTTGCTGTGGGAGAAATTCTTGACCCGATAAATGATCTGATTGAGCAATTTTCCCTTGTGATGTTAGCAAGTATGGTTTCTCTTGGTATTCAAAAAATCTTGCTAAATTTTGTGACAAATGATATCTATAACTATGTTTTATTTACTTTTGTTATTGTTTTTAATATTTGGCTTTTTAAACGATTTTCAAATGATGAAAAACTACGAGATATATTTTTCAAAATCACTTTTATACTTCTATTTTTAAGATTTGCAATCCCAATGATTGGTTATGTAAACGAAGTTTCATACAACTATTTTGTAAAACCTCAATACAATATTCAAGAGTTAAATCAAGATATTTTGAAAGTAAAAGATGATGTTAGTAAAATAAATCAAGACACAATAACTCAAAAAGAAGAGAGTTCATTTTTCAATAAAGTTATGGAAAAATTTGACAGCAGTTATTATGAAAAAAAGGTTAATGAATACAAAAATGCCGTTGATAATTCAAGTCAATATATTATTGATTTAATCATAGTTTTTATCTTCCAAACTATACTTTTACCTATAATATTTTTGTATCTACTATACGCTTTTGTAAAATCAATATTTAATATGAGGAAAAACTAATGAAAAAAAATATTTTAATCACAGGTTGTAGTTCTGGACTGGGACTTGCACTTACAAACTACTATTTAGAAAAAGGTTTTAGAGTTTATGGTATTAGTAGAACTAAATTAAACATTGAAAATATAAATTTCACTCATATTGTTTTTGATTTATCAGAAGTTTCAAAAATAAAAGAAATTTTAAGCCCAATTATTCAAGATATTTCGCAAATTGAAACCGTTTTCCTAAATGCTGGAATGTTGGGAAAGATTAGAGTTTTAGATGAGTTATCAACAAGTGAAATGCAAGAAGTATATAATGTAAATGTTTATGCAAACAAAGAACTTCTTGATATCTTAGAAAAAACAAAAGTAAAAAATATTTTAGCTATCTCTTCGGGAGCTTCAATAACTGGTTATAAAGGTTGGGGTTCATACTCTTTGTCAAAAGCAGGAGTAAATATGCTAATAAATCTTTACTCATATGAGATGTTAAATACAAAACTTCTAGCAGTAGCTCCTGGGGTTATAAAAACAGCTATGACTGATTATATAAGATTTGAATTAGATGAAAATATTTTTCCATCTGCAAAAAAATTAAATGAAGGAGTTGTTCAAACTCCTGAAGAAACGGTTATTAAACTAGATAATTTAATAGATAGAATAGATGAATTTGAATCTGGCTCTTACGTGGATGTAAGAAAAATCTAAATATCAATGATGGGTTACTTCAGCTCTTCCAGCTTTTAATCCAAATAAGATTAATAATATAATAGCTACTATTAAAACTATTATTGAACTTGTCCATGATTTTGTTATATCGAACATAAAACCCAATAAAATTGGTCCAACAGCTGCTAATAAATATCCAGCTGATTGGGACATTCCAGAAAGTTCTGCTGCTTTTTTTGCATGGGGAGTTCTTTGTGTTATAAATCCTATTGCAAGACTTATAGCTCCACCCATTCCAATTCCTATAAATACCATTGAAATAATTATTCCAAATGAAGATGTTACAAATAAAAATATTACCATTCCTACTAAATAATTCAAAGAGATAATAGTAGCAATTAACTTTTGATGTTTGATTTTATTTGCAATTATAGGAACTAAAAGAGTTGCAGGTAAAGCTACTAATTGAAATAATAATGCCATCATTCCAGCAAAATGACTATCTAACCCTTTAAAAATTATAATAGAAGGAATCCATGCAATTAATGTATAAAATAAGAATGATTGAGTTCCCATATATAAAGTCACCCACCAAGCAAGTGGTGATTTCCATATTGTTTTACTTTGAATTCTTTTTTCTATTGCTAAGTCATCATTATTGTTATATTCTTCACTTTTTTTAAGTTGTGGTAACCATATTAATAAAGCAATAAAAGCTAGAATTCCCCACATAGCTAATGAAGTATTCCAACCTAAAACATTTGTTGCAGGAATACTAATTCCTGCTCCTAAGGCTGCAAATATACACATACTTGTTATATAAATACTTATAATATTTCCAACATTTTTCTTAAATTTATGTTTTATTACACTAGGAATTAATACATTACCAATGGCAATACCAAGTCCAATAAACATAGTACCTATAAATAATCCATAAACATTTGTATAAGAACGAACTAGCTCACCTATGATTATTAAAATAAGTCCACCTAACATGGTTAAACCATGTCCAAATTTATGATTCATTTTTGCAACAAAAGGAGAAAATATTGCAAAAGCTAATAAAGGAAGTGTAGTAATAAGACCTGCCACACTATTACTTAAAGAGTATTCATTTTGTATCAAATCTGTAATAGGCCCAACTGAAGTAATAGGCGCTCTTAGATTAAATGAAACAAAAAGTATTCCTAAAAAAACCATAAATAAATGTGAATTAAATTTCATATAGTTTCCTTTACTAAATTTCAAAAATTTTATTTATTACTTCTTCTGCTTTTTTACTATCTTGTGAAGAAATAGCTTCATAAAGGTCTTTATGTAATTGGAAGATTAACTCTTCTTCCATTTGAGTTAACTGCAATTTTTCTTCAATCGAAGTACAAATATATGAAGATATAGATTTATACAAATCATAAAAAATAGAATTATGAGAAGCTTTTGCAATACTTAAGTGAAACTCAATATCAGCTTCACTATTTTCTTTGAAAGAACCCTTTGTTAAACTCTTATTTTCTAGTGTTTTTTTAATCTCTATTAAATCACTTTGAGTTCTTCTTAAAGCTGCTAATTTAACAATTTCTCTCTCTAAATAAAATCTTACTTCATCTACTTCTGAAATTTTTGAATTACTTAAACGATTTAAAATATTTGCTTCAAATCTGCTAGTTGCTAAAACGTAAGTTCCATCACCTTGCCGCGATTCTAAAACTCCTGCTTGGATTAAAGATTGAACTGCTTCACGGATTGTGTTTCTGCTAACTTCAAAAGCTTTTACTAAATCAGGCTCTGATGGAATTTTTTCTCCTATTTTAAAAGCGCCTTTTTTAATAGCTTTTTCTATTTCAATTGATATTTGTTTGGGTAAAGATATTCTAATTGGTTTATTTATTTCCATAATTTTTCCTAATTTTAACAATTCATCCAATCATTGGACAAGTTGAATATTAATAGAAATTTTAAGAAAAGTCAAATAATTATAAAAGAGTAGGATTTTTCCTACTCTTTTTATTTAATGATGATGTTTGTGTTTCTTTTTTTGAATTGATTTGATATTTAAAATCATAGCTATTGAAACAATAAAAGCTATCACAAAAAATCCTGCAAAAACATAAAGTGTTTGAGAGTATGAACCCGTTGCATCTTTTACCATTGAAATTATAAGTGGTCCAACAAGCCCAGCTGCTGCCCAAGCAGTTAAAATATATCCATGAATTGCACCAAGCTCTTTTGTTCCAAAAATATCACCGATATATGCTGGAATTGAAGCGAATCCTCCTCCATAACAAGTCATAATAAAATATAAAACAACTTGAAAAACTACAATTTCTGTAATTGACGGTAACATATAAAATGCAATTATTTGAGTTGCAAAAAAGATAACATATACAATTGGTCTTGTTAAATAATCACTTAAAGATGCCCATAAAAGTCGCCCTGCACCATTAAAAATTCCCATTAACCCAACAGCTGCAGCTGCTGCGATTGCTGAAACTCCAAGTACTTCTTGTAAAAGTGGAGAAGCAACTCCAATAATGGCAATACCACAAGTGATATTTATAAATAACATTATCCAAAGCCCATAAAATCTAGGAGTTTTAACTGCTTCATTTAAACCGATGAAAGCTAAATCTTCTTTTATTTTCTTTTTACCTTCTTTTATTTTTTGCTCAAATTTCTTTGGTAAAAAACCTTCTTGTGGTTTTTCAAGATAAAGTGCAGAAGCAAACATCACTACAAAATAAGTTGCACCTAAAATAAAAAATGTTCCAGCAATTCCGACAGCTTCAATTAAAATTTTAATTGTTGGTCCCCAAACCGCAGATGCAAATCCAAATCCCATGATTGCAAGTCCTGTTGCCATTCCTCTTTTATCAGGAAACCATTTTACAAGTGTAGAAACAGGAGAAATATATCCAATTCCAAGTCCACAACCACCAAGAACTCCATAGAAAAAATATAACAATAATTTTGATTCCATCATAATAGCAAGTCCAGAACCCATAGTTCCAAGACCAAAAAGTGATGCTGCGATTATTGCAGAAACTCTAGGACCATTTTTTTCAACAAATTTTCCCATTAAAGCAGCACTTAATCCCAAAAAGAAAATAGCAACACTAAAAGCAATAGTAACATCTGTTAAATCCCAGTTCATTTGGGCTTGAATGGGTTTTACATAAACACTCCAAGCATAAACAGAACCTATACATATATGAACACCAACAGCACTTAAGGCCATTAGCCAACGGTTTTTTTCTACCATTAAATATCCTCTTATAAAAACATTTTTTTTAAGGCAGGATTTTAGCCTAAAGAAGATAAGATTTATCTTCTTTAATTTGAAAAGATTAGATTTTTTAAGCTTTTTTCTTCACTGTTTGTCACAAATTCTTCCACATTTTCTAATCTTTTTACAAATTTAAAAAATGGTGCAAATTCTGAAAACTTATCTTTTATAAAATCAGAATCAAGTTCTGGAGCATTTAAACAAGACAAAATTGTACATTTTGAAGCTGCTAATTCATTTAATCTTCTGATGATTTTTTCATAATCTTTACTAGCTTCAAAACTTCCCTTTTGAAATGATGGCGGGTCAATAACTATAATGTCATAAGGTCCCTCTTTTTTGATTCTATTCCATGATTTCAAAATATCATAGGGTAAAAATTTTACCTTTTTTGTATCAAGATTATTTAGATGATGATTTGTTCTTCCAGTAGTTAGTGCATTTTTTGCCATATCAACATTTACAACTTTTGAAGCTCCAGCACTTATGGCACAAACAGAAAAAGCGCAAGTATAAGAGAATAGATTTAATACTTTTTTATCTTTTGAAATCTCTTTTATAAAACTTCTTCCATTTTTCATATCTGGAAAAATTCCTATATTTTGGTTTGAAAAATTTAAGGCATATTTTAAACCATTTTCATAGGCAACTGCATTTTCAGAGATTTTCCCTCTTAGAATTTCATAAAGATTATCTTTTTTATATCTTCTTTGAATTATCAAAGTTTTAAAACCTTTTGTAGCATAAACCTCATCAAGCATTTTAATTATCTCTTTTTGAGTATTTTCTTCAACTTCTTCAAAAAGAGTTGCCATTAAAATATCATTTATACTATCAACTATCAAGTAATGAAAACCCTCATAAAAATTCCCACGACCATGGAAAACCCTCTTTAAATCTACACTTTTATTTTTTAGATTTTCTAAAATAATCTCTTTTAATTTTTCTATATTTATACTATTCAAATTTATACTCTTTTATTGAAATTATTTTGTATTCAAAGAAGTTATCATTTATAGAAAATTGAAACTCTTCATTTAAAGTTTTATTTAACAAAGCTCTACCAAGTGGAGATTTATTTGATATTTTATTTTCATTTGGATTTGTTTCGTGAGTTCCTAGAATTATAAAAGTTTTCTCTTTTTGAGTATCTAAATCTTCAACCACAACAACTGATCCAAAATTCACTCTTGTATGTGGAATCAAAGATATATCAATAACTTCACTATTGTTTATAATCCTATCTAAAAAACGAAGTCTTTTATCAGTATTTCGTATCTGTTCTTTTGCAGCTATATATTCAGCATTTTCACTTCTATCGCCAAGTTGAGCGGCGATTTCTTTCTCTTTTACCCAATAAGATTTCTCTTTTAAAAGGCGTTTAAACTCTTCAACTATTTTTTCGTAACCATGTTTTGTAATTAAATCTTTTTGCATGGCGCAATTATATTAAGTTTTTTTATATTTCTTTGTTAATCTCGCATAATCGTAAAAATCACTCAACATCAAATATCTCATTTGAACATCTTGGAACTTTTGAACAAGCATAAAATTCCCCTCGTTAAATAAAGTTACATCATGTATGAACTCTTTTGGGTATTTTAGTTTTTCCTCTTTTATTGATGGGAAACACTCCATAAAATCTAAAAAAAGAGCATTTATTATCTCTTCTTTCTGTGAAGTAGTATCTGTTAGAAAATCTTTTACAGTTTCAAACTCTTGGCAAATTTCAATTAAACATTTGTGCATGAGTCACTACTTGAACAGGTATTTAGTTTTTTGTTTGTATCTATATTTGTATTTAGAAGTTCATTGATTTTTTCAATATCAAATCCACAAATTTTAACTCCATTTATATCTAATAGTGGTCTTTTAATTAAAATTGGATTTTTAATCATAAGATTTATTGCTTCATCTTTTGATAAAGAGTTTATATTTATTTCTTTATCTCTTATTTGTGGTGCAAAAGGATTAAACATATCAATTACTTCTAAACCTTTGAAAAACTCACTTAGAGTCTCTTTTGTCCATGAAGTATCAAGCAAACTTTTTACACTAAAAGATATGTTATGACTTTTTAATAACTCTTTTTGTTTAGCATTTCCACTACAACCAGTTTTTTCATAAAATGTAAAATTATAAAAAGAAAAATTTCCCATAAAACACCTTTTTCTTTTTGTATATGCAATTCTTATACCTTTTTTAAAACAACTCATTTACAAGTTTTTTTATAGCCATTTTTTGCAGTAGATGCAAAGTGCTTTTATCACTCCATTTTTCTACCTCTTTTTTATAATGTTCTTTTATCAAAATATCTATTTTCTCTTTTTTTTCTATCAAATCTTCTAAATGCTCTTTTAGTTCATCTTGAGAGAGTTCGCTTACATCTTTTAGTTTATAAAACAGTGCTTCTTTAAAATCTTCATCTATATACTCTTTTGCTTTTTCTAAAAAAATTGTAGCTTCAACTTCATCAGCAAAAATATCATTCCATTTTCTTCCATTTTTAAGTTGGTCAACAGCAACATCTAAAAAAACTGGAACAATATCTAAAACTTTATTTAACTCTTTAAAATCATCATCTATTAATGACCTAAATAACATTCTAGTTCTATTTTTTATTTTTACTCGTAACTCTGCTTTATTTACAACTTCTTTATGTAAAAGTGAAAATCTTTTAAAAGCATTTAATTTTGAGTGATTAAAAGCCATTATAGAAACAAGAGGTTCACTATCTTGTATTTGTATATCACATGAGCCATTTGGTCTACAAAAAGCCCAATAAAGTCTAGCTTCCATATCGGGATGATTTAGATACTTTTCATCGCCCAAAGCTTCAAAGTCATCTTCATCTTTTAACTCTTCAACCTCTTCTTTATATGTTAAATTGAATAACTCTTCCATGTTGCTCGAACTTTCTTAGATTTTTTTTATTGCTTATTATAAAAAGTGTATTACATAGTAATGACTCACTTATATCAAACTCTCCATCTGTTAGAGCAATAAGTAAACTATCATTGCTTATTTCACTTGATTTTCTTAAATAAATTAATAGCTCATCAAAATTTGTCCCACCATTTGATTTGGGAATTAATAACTCTTTACTACTTAATGGATTAAAGCTATCAAAACTAATGATATATTCATTTCTAACTTTTAAGTCAAAGGGTAAAATATCTATTTTATACTCATAAAAACTCTCAGCTATTTCACTTATGATTCCCAAAAACTTTTTATACTCATCAAAGCTAACACTAGATGAACTATCAAGCGCTACAAAGATATTAAGGTTATCATTTAGTTTTTTAGTTCCAGGCATATAAATGCCTCTATCTATAAATCTTTTATTTGGTCTTTCATAAGAGATTTGTTTTTCAAAAAATGAACTTATTAAATACTCTTTTAGAACATCATGTAAATCAATCTCTGGTTTTATTAAAGTATCTATTTCTATACTCATTCCCTCATATAAATTTGAAGATTTTTTTGCAAGACTTAATGCTTGAATTATTATTCCATCTAGTTTTTCTTGGTTTACTTTTTCACTTTTTGTTAAAACCTCATCTAAATCTAACTTTGATTTATCGTAAGAGTTTGATTCTATATTTCCTTTTTTATCAGGAGTTGTTTTACTTAACTCCTCTTTTTTCTTTTTATATAAAATCTCATAAACCTCTTCTACACACTTATCTTTTAAAGTTATATCAAGTATCTCATCAGCAGGTCTTATTCCCACATTTTCAAAAGTTGTTAAAATATTGTTTATTACCACATCACAAGCTTGATTCCAAGTATGTCTATCTCTTGTTTTTTGTCTATATGGATGTTTTAAAACAATATGAAGTAAAGTATGAGCATATAAATATGTAATCTCATCCCTTGAATATTTTGTTAATTTTTCTGTATCAATTGTAATTTTAAAACCATCTGTTAAAAAAGCACTATTAATATTTCCTTTAAACTCACTATTTATACTTAAAGCTAAAACTGATAAAAAAGGATGGTTAAATAAAAAACTTATCCTAATTTTCTCAAAAATATCTTTATAATATGTAGTCTCCATACTTCTCCATCCATTTATCAAACTCATCTAAAAGAGCTATGTTTTCATCTTTTACTATTAAATCTTTTATAAGCATAACAGCAAACTCAACTGGTAAACTTTTACTATAAGCAAAGATATTTATAGCTTGATTTGTATTTTCATATTTTTCGATTACAGCAGAACATAAAGCGTATAAAGCACTAGGTTCCGTTGGAATAATTTCACAAGTTCCATTTAAAATATCATCAATATTTGGCAGAGTCTTATAAACTTTTATAAATGAAATAAATTCAACAGCAGCTGCGTATCCAACTGTTCCATAAATAATTGGAGAGATAAGATTAACATTACTCTCTGTTTTTAAAATATTTGACATCATACTCCAAGCCCTTGGCGTACAAAAAGCAGGATTTGTTTCAGTTGCATTTGGAACTTCACTACTTAATAAATCTGGTCTAAATCCTAAAAATCCTAAGATATATGAGTGAATATTGTTTAAAATCGCCCAATTTTTAAAGTCATCATATTTTGCTTCTAAAAGTAAATGAACCATTCTATTCACAAGTGGACTTGGAAGTTTAAAAACAATTCCTTTATCATTTATCTTATTTCCAGCACACACTATTTTCCAATTTCTTGGCAATGAATATTCACCTATTTTTCTATCAAGAACAAGCTGATAAATTGCAGCTTGAACAGATAATGAAGCTGAGTTTAACTCATCTAAAAAAAGAATACCCGCTGAATCTTGGTCTAAAGGCAAAAAAACTGGTGGCATCCAAACTGTTTGATTATTTGTAATTGTGGGAATTCCCCTTAAATCAACCGCATCAAGTTGAGAAAGTCTTACATCTACCAACTCTAAATCATTCTTTTTTGCAATATCATTTACAATATAAGATTTCCCAATTCCTGGACTTCCATGAATAAAAACTGGCATATCACTTTTTAGTAATATTTGAAGTTGTTTGTATAGTTCTATTGTTCCAATTGAAGGAGTTACCATTTTATAACCTATTTTTTAGACTTCTTATGCAATTTTTATGCCTTTACACTAATAGCTTACATATTGTATACTTGCGCAAAAATTTAGGAATTTAATTTGCCATATATAAAAAAAGAGTTTCAAACAATAAAAGGAAAAAAAATTGAAGAGTTTTTAGAAACTTTAAGCCTTGATTTAAAACTTTGTTTGACTCTTTTAGAAAAAGGCAAAATCACAGATGAAAACAATAAACGCCTACAAAAAAATCAAATTATAAAATCAGATTTTATTTATATAGTAGTTTTTGAACCTCTTACAAAAGGTTTAAAACCAATCTTTGACTCTTTTCATTTTGCAATATTTGATAAACCAAGTGGAATTATGGTTCATCCCTCTTCTCACCAACTAAATATTTACACTCTTTTAGATGAAATAAAATATCGCTTTGGAGAAAAAGGCTCTTTAGTTCACCGAATTGATGCTGAAACTTCTGGTTTAGTATTAGTTGCTAAAAATGCCTTTAGTGATATGGTTTTAAAATCTATGTTCGAAGAAAAACTTTATACTAAAAAATATAAAGCTTTAGTAAATGGGCAAATAAAAGAAGAATTGACAATAAACACTCCAATCACAAATGATGATGGTTTGATAAAACTAAAAATGAAAACCCATATTAATGGAAAAGAATCAACAACCATAATAAAACCTATTTTCTATGATGAAATAAACAATCAAACTTTAGTAGAAGCTATACCACTAACAGGAAGACAACATCAAATAAGAGTTCATTTAGATTCTATTGGTCATACAATAATTGGAGATCCACTTTATGGAGTAAAAGAGGAGTTTGCAAACTTGTTTTTGAAGAATCAAATTTCAGAAGAAAAAAGAGTTCAAATAACAAAAGCAAAAAGACTTATGCTTCAAGCTGATTATTTAGAGTTTGAATTTTTAGATGTGATTTATAAATTTTCTTCAAAACAAAAATTTTATTAATTTACTTCTTGTTGTTTTTTATTGCTTTTTAAATTAAAGTTTTTTAAATATGCAGCTAAATCACTATCCATACTTGCTAAATGATAATCAAACCAATAAGGTAATTTTTCAACATAATATGATTTCAAAATATTCATACCAAAAATACTATGAGATTTATCAATAAAAAATCTAAGTTCAGATAAAACTTTATTATGTTCATCTTTATGTTCTTTACTTCTTGGATAACTGTATCTATCCATTAGTTTTTCTTCTTCACTAAAATGTTTTTTTGTGTGTTCAAGTAATTCTGTTGCTTTAGCATTTATGCTATCTTTTGAGTTCAAATCTACACTATTGTAAATTTCTAAAAACTCCATGTGTAAGGTATCCATTTTTTCGTAATTTAACGAGTGTTTATTTGCTTCAAACTTTTTCATAAAATACTCCATGCTTTTTTAATCACATGCAATTATCATTCCTTTTATTTTTATTAAAAAATAACTATTTTTTTATATAATGCAAAAAACACAAAAGGTAACAAAATGCAATTTGAAAAACTCATACATGGCAAGTTAATAAAAAGATATAAAAGATTTTTAGCTGATGTTATTTTAGAAAATAAAGAAATTATTACAGCTCATGTTCCAAATAGTGGAGCAATGACCTCTTGTATTGAAGAAAATTGTGATGTTTGGCTTACTTTTCATGATAATCCTAAAAGAAAATTAAAATATACTTTGGAACTTACAAAAATGGGTGAAAATCTAATATGCACAAATACAGGTGTTGCAAATAAAATAGCAATTGAAGCTATAGAAAATGGAGTTATAAAAGAACTACAAGGATATAGTTCTTTAAAACCAGAACAAAAATATGGACAAAATAGCCGAATTGATATTTTACTTGAAAATAAAAATCAGAAATGTTATGTTGAAGTTAAAAGTGTAAGTTTAAAAATAGATGATTATTTAGCTTTTCCAGATGCTGTAACTTCAAGGGGAACAAAACACTTAAATGAGCTTTATGAGATGACTTTACAAGGGCATAGAGCCGTGATGTTATATATTATCCAAAGAGACGATAATTTGCCGTTTAGACTAGCTTGTGAGGTTGATAAAAAATATTGCGAAGCATTTAAAGAAGTTACAAATAAAGGTGTAGAAGTTTTGGTTTATCATTCATATATAAATTTAGAAGAAATTTATGTAAAAAAAGTATCAATTATGGCTTCATTTTGATACAATTGCAAAAAATTTAAATAGGATAATATTGAACCTAAAACAAATAAGCATTGCAATATATGCGACTTACTTAACAAATAAATATGGCTTTAAATTAAAAAAAGTCAAAACATCAGAAGAAAAAAAAGCATTAAGAATAGAATACTCACAAACTCTATTGTCAAAGTTAAATATCAATGTTGAAGTTTTAAATAAAGAAAAACTTCCAAAAAATGGAAACTATTTATTAATATCAAATCATAGAAGTATAATTGACCCACTTATTGTAGAACTTGCATTAAAAGATTCATTTATTCATGGTTTTTGGGTATCAAAAAAAGAGCTTTTTAACTCTTTTTTCTTTGGTACTTTTACAAAAAATGCTGATGCAATTTTATTAGATAGAGAATCTGCAAATATGACTTCTTTTTTTAAAGATACAAAAGAAATAGTAACAAAAGGTAATTCTATTTTTATTTTTCCAGAAGGAACAAGAAATAAAACAGATAATCCTGTAAGTACATTTAAAGAAGGTGCAAAATTAATTGCACTTAAAAATAGAATAAACATTCTGCCTGTTTTTATTAAAACTAATGCAAATCATATTCTAAAAGAAGCAATAGAAAAAAGAACTAAAAACTTAAAAATTGAAATTGAAATTGGTGATATAATTGATTATAAAAATAAATTACCATTGGAAGAACTATATAAAAAACAGTTTAATATTTAAACTGTTTTTTCAATTATTTAAATCTACCTTCCTTCATCTTATAATAAGTTTTACTTATTTACTTAACATTAAGTTTACTTATATAATAATAAATTTATAAAATCATTAATCATAGGAATAACAGATGAATAAATTTGATAAAATTAGAAGTTTTTGTAGACCATTTAGAATAGTTGTGGGATTAATTTTAATTATTATAGGATTTCTTATAAGCAATCCTTGGTTTTATTTAGGAATAATTCCACTTGTAATTGGAGTAGTTGATTTTTGTCCAGTGTGTATTTTTAGTAAAAAATGTACACCAAAAGCAGGATAAAAAAGGAAGTTTAACTTCCTTTTTTATTAATTATCTTTTAAAAAATTTAGAACTATCATTCCATAGAATTTACCATCTTTATAAAACTCAGCTCTATATTTTGTTTTATTATTATCAATTGAATAAATATCTTGAATATCACTTTTTTTAACTAAGATATCATCTTCACTATCAATTCCTTCTTTACTAAAACCAATAATATTTACCCTAAAATCACTTTTAACTATTTTAAAATCATTTTTTATATCTATTTGATTGGCAAAAGAAGTTTCAACTTCTTTATTATCAACAATAATTTTAACTTTATTAGTTGTAGTTGCTACATCAAAAATTTGAGGGTATAAATCAGATACTTTTATATTTCCTATATAGATTTCATATTTGTTGTCATTAAATTTAACTTTTGCAAGAGTATGTGTAAAATCAAATTTATTATCCTCTTTTTTTAAAGGAACATATCTCATATTATTTTTAATATCACTCAAATTAAGAGATATATTATTATTTATTGTAACTTTTTCAAAATCAAAAATTTTACTTTTTATATCTTCATAATTATTTATATCAAATTCTCTTTCAAATTCAATATTCATAATCTTCATAAATTCTTCAATAGATTTTAATTGATAAATCACTTTATGGGTTAAATCTGTAATATTTTTACTTGTTTCTATGGCAAATGCAGGTTTATTATGAGTTACAGCAAAATAAGTCAAAGATTGTTGCATTTGGTCATCTTTTAGTTTTGTTTGTGTATTTTTAAGACCAAAAGAGTGATACTCTTGAAATAAATTATCTTTATTTACAATACTATTAACTTTTGTTGCAATCTCGTCTAAATTACCAAATTTATCAAGTCCATTTATTTTTTCTTGATCAATAATAGTTGCTTGTCCCCAAGCATTAGGATTGAAATTAGCATCTTCATAAATATCTCTATAAAATCCAAATCCATCGTGTAAATTTAAAATTAAATCCACTTTTTCTTCTAAAATAATCTCTTTTATTCTATTTACAGTTGATAAATCATTATCATTTTTATCAATAAAATTAAATTTTCTATTCATATCACCATAAATTCCCCTGTTATTTGCCATAATACTATCGACATTCAAATTAGGAATAATCCATATATTTCCTGATTTAATCTTGTAGTATTTCTCTAAAAAAGCTGGAGCAAAATAACCACCAGGTTCGTCACCATGAATTCCACCTATAATCAAAAGGGTATGTTGATTAGGATTTGTCTCTTTTTTATATAAATCAAAAGGTGTATTTGAAGCAAAAAGACAAATTAACGGAAAAAAAATAATAATAAAACGCATACTTCTCCTAAAATCAAATTATTTTATAAAATAAAATGGTGGCAATCATAACACATAGCTATTTAGAGAAGCGTTAAAACAAAATATATAGTGTCAAACACTTTTATTATTTTATTTTAATAGGAAGCAAACTCAAAAAACTCAAAGCCTCAGGAAGTGAGAATAAAGCATTTTGTATATCGTTTTGTTTTGGATCAATTAGATAGTTTTTTGAGGTTTCAAAATTGGCTTTTTTTAGATTATTTTTTATAAAAACTGTTTGTGCTAAATCGCAGTTATCAAAAAGTGATTTTTCCAAATTACACTCCTCAAAACCACAATCTTGTATCAAAGAATCAATAAACTTCATTTGTCGCAAATCCATAACATGAAAAGAGTTTTGAGAAATATTACAAGAATCAAACCTAACTTCAAAAGGCTCTTGACAAGAACTCCATGAAATTCCAATAAGTTTACAATTTTCAAAAGTAACATCATTAAAAGTACAAGATTTTAATGTAGCTAAAGATAAATCACAATTTATAAATTTACACTCAGTAAATTTACAGTTTTGCATAAGACTTTTTGAAAAATCACATTTTATAAAAGTGCAATCATCAAAATAGATAGAATCTAAATTTTTATCATCATACTCAATAAACTCTTCTTCCCAATAATCATTTGTTTTAAACATTTTTCTTCTTTTTTTATTCATTTTATTTTGTAAGACTTTTCCAAGTACCAGCATTATGAACATCTTTAAATCCATTTGCCATTAAAGTACGCTTTGCTAAACCACTTCTACTTCCACTAGCACAACATAGAATTATAGGCTTAGTATTATCTAACTCTTTCATTCTATTTTTAAGTACCCCTAATGGGATATTGATACTTCCATCTTTGTGACCGTATGCAAACTCTACTTCACTTCTAACATCAACAATCTGTCCACCTTGATTCATCAAAGTTGGAACAATTTTTAATACCTTACGTTGGGTATATTTTTTATAAGCTATATAAGCCACTAAGAAAATAAATACATAAATTGCATTGTCGTTCAAAATTTTTCCTTTATTCTAATTCATCTTTGTGAACTATAGAGTTATATTCTTGGGAATAAACAAGTTCACCTGAATATAATTGTTCAACATACTCTTTAAACCATAAAGAGAAACTTTGAGATATGATTTCTCGCTCACTTGATTGATACCATAAAGTAATAATTTGCCCTTTTGTGCCACTCGCAGTTGGACTTAAATCAAGACAATAATGATCTCCACAACCATCACTTGTAAATGGTATCCAGTTTATATTCCACCAATCATTTTTAACTCCATCATCAGGAGTTGAAACTTTGCCTTGAAGTTTAGTTTCCAATAAGTTTTTCCAAATATTAAACTCTTCAATAATACGGTAAGTTGATAAAAACTCCAAAGAATCAAAAAGCCAAGCAGCTTCACCTTTTTGACCATTATGTATTTTTAATACACTAATAAAATCATTTGGTAATTCAACTCCAAGAGTGTTTGTAAGTTCATTTATTTCATCATCAGTAGCAGGTGGATTTAAATCTAATAAACCATCACTATAATTAAGACTAAGCCATTGTTTAAACTTGTCAAATTCTTTTTTCATTTAAATCCTTTAAATATTTTTGTATTCTAATGAAATCTGACTTAACTGCAATTAAGTGCGTCATCAAAATTAGCTAGAGTAACAACCTCACCTGCAATCATGCTATCAATATGAATATCACCAATCCTAATTCTTACTAGTCTTAAGGTAGCAAAACCAACAGCAGCGGTCATTTTTCTTATCTGACGGTTTTTCCCTTCACAAATCGTAATAGAAATCCAGCTAGTAGGACCATGACTTAAACCACGAATATTACGACCACGAGCGGGAAGTTTAGGCTCATTTTCTAGCACGAATGCTTTACAAGGAAGGGTTAGATAAATAGTTCCATTAACGCTAATATTAACACCATTTTGCAGCTGTGATATTGCATCTTGCGTAATCTCTCCATCAACTTGCACGTAATACTCTTTTTCTATACCTTTATCTCTTACTTGAAAGCTTTTCATACCGTCAGTTGTTAGTAACAACAATCCTTCTGAGTCGTGATCTAGTCTGCCAATAGCCATAATCTTATCAGGGAATGGAAATAACTCACCTAATACCTTTTTCTTCTTTCGTGTTTCGGGTACAAACTGACTTAAAAAACCGTATGGCTTAAATATTTTGAAGTGCTGGTGATTTTGCTCTTGGGTAGAGAGTTCTATTGGATTGTTTTGAGTAGTATTTAGCATTAAAGGTATCCTTGAACCCATTGAATATAGGCTTCTGTTGTGGAATTATATTCCTTTTATTTTAAATTATAATTAGTTAAGTATACTGTCCTTAAATTTAAGAAAAACAACCTAAGGAAAATAAATGAAGAGATCTATTGGAATGAAAAGTTCTTATGCTTTAATAGCTAGAAGTGTAGATTCTGAAATCACAAAAATATCAGCTGGTAATTTTGCTTTAGGATATGAAAGTAAAAGTGGACTATTTGTAGTTCAATATTATGGTCGTTCTGATACAGATTTAAATCACGAGATTAAAAATTGGATTGGTAAATATAAAAGATTTAAATTCTTCTATGCTTCAAGCCCAAAAAGTGCTTTTGAGAAAGAGTGCAAAAATTATCATACTTTTGATAAAAATAAAATAGATAATAAAACCCACCCCGAAAAACCTGAAAATACAGATTATACTTGTCCTTATTGTCAATAATTAAGTTAGTCAAATAAGTGACTAATTTTTTTATTCTTCCAAATATCGTTCTTGAAAAAACATCGGCATCATTTTCATCACAAAAGGATATTGTTTTAAAATCTCACTCATTACATCATATACAACTGTTGCATCTTCTGTTGCGTATTTGATTTGTCCAGAAGTTAACTCTTCATTTTCCCAATTTGATCTTGACATATTTTTTGATTTTTGTAATTTTTCATTCAAGATTATCGAAGCTGCTTTTTTAGCTCCAATTTGGTTTTTAGATGAGAGTTTTTTGAATATATCTTCAAGGTCAATCATTGATTTTGCTCTTAGATTAAATTGTCTAAAAAGTGCTTCATTATCGCCTTTTAATCCTGTTCCTATTTTTATAATTTTTTCATCTTCCAAAAAATCTATAAGTGGTTTTAGGTTTTTGATTTGTTTATTTTGAATAAGATAACACTTACTTTGGGTAGCTAGTTGAATAAGACAAATACCATTATCAGCTTGACCTTTTTTAAATGTTGGCTTTTGTTCACTATCAAAACCTATAAAAGGAGATAATAAAATTGTGTTCATTGCCTCTTGTAATTGTTCGCAAGTATTAATAACTTCAATTGTTCTATTACCAATTGTATAAGGAGTTTGTAAATCACTTTCATTACTTGAATTATCCATTAAATCAAAAAGTTTTATCATTGATTTTAATTCATAAGAGCCATTTTCTAAAATATTTTTCAAGACATTTTCAACTTCATTTTCTAAATCATCTTCACAAAAATTTCGAATTAGATTTAATCTATCTTGATTGGAAATCACATTTATTATTTTGATTTTAAACTCCTATTTAATACAAGCATTTTTAAAAAAGTATTGTAACATAAAGAGCTTAGACGACTTTTATCGCCCTTTTTATTAGCATTTTCTCTTCTTCTGTTGAGAGATAACGCCACTTACCAAGTTCAATGTTGAGCTTAAAACTACCAATACTTATTCTATTTAGCTCCAAAACTTTCAAGGGTGTTCCAAATTTTGGGTCTTTTAATGCGCCAAAGAGTCTGCGAATATGGCGATTTTTTCCTTCTTCTAGTTCGACTCTAAGTTTTGTTTTTGCACCACCATTACCTATTCTTTCGACCTTTGCTTTCAGTAGTCCATGAATACTCTCGACACCTTTTCTAGCATCAATAATATGTTCATCTGTTACATGACCTCTAACCCAAACTTCATATATCTTAATACAATTACCAGGTTTTGTTAAAGCATCATTTATTTTTCCATTTCTTGTAAATAATAAAAGCCCTTTGGATTCTAAATCAAGTCGTCCAATAGGCATCCATCCATCTTGAAAAAGCCAAGTTGGCAAAAGATTGTAAACAGTTTTTCGCCCAAGGTCATCGGATCTTGTGACTAAATATCCCTTTGGTTTATTTAGAGCTAACAGTATTTGAGAATCGTTTGTTGTTATATTCATGGGCTACATTCCTTAAGTATGTTTGATAAGCCCTTAGTTTCAGGGACAGGATACTTGTAAAGTATTCCCGCAATTTCTTAAGTTGTAGTAAAAGAAAGATGATAGTTATTGTTTATAGGTTACATTATATGATAAAAAATGAGAAATTCAAGAAAAGAGTATTTCTTGAATTATAATTATGATTGAAATTTCTCACCTGCAGCTGCTGTAAATGTCATTTCAACCAATAAATTGGGGTCAACTAATTCAGCTTTTACACAAGCTCGACTTGGTGCAGTTCCATCGGGAAACCATGAATCCCAAATCTCATTTAAACCATCAAAGTTTGCAAAATCTGTAATATAAATCGTAACTGCCAAAATTCGTGTTTTATCACTATCAATTAAAGCAAGAGTTGCTTTGGCTTGATCAAATATTTGTTTTACTTGCCCTTTAATATCTGCACTTGTATCTGAATCTGCGACTTCTGTAAAAGTAGCAATTCCATTAAAAACTGTCACATCTGACCATCTTTTGCATGGATTTATTCTGTGAATTTTCATTTATTCTTTTCCTTGATGTATAAGTTTTATATTTTATTAATTATAGATTTTATCTTAAAGCACTTTAAAGCTATAAAATTAATAAATACTTAATAAATAATATTATCATTATCTGTTATAATTATTTCATATTTTTATAAGTGAAAACAATATGAAATTAAAACTACTTCTTCTATCAATTTTTTATATATCAAATCTTTGTTTTGCACAAGAAACTCCAATCAAAATTGGGATTGCACCACACTCATCAACTAGAGTAATTTTAGAATTTCATCAAGATTTGAGGCTTTTTTTAGAAAATTATTTTAAAAGACCTGTTCAGATTTTAACAGCAAAAAACTTTAGTGAATTTACTAAACGCTCAAATGAGGGAACTTATTATGATTTGATTTTAACTTCACCAAATCTTGCAGTTCTTGCCCAAAAACTAGGTGGATATAAACCTATTATGACTTATTCAAAAGGTCTGTCAACTATTCTTTTAGCAACTGATAAAAATATATTAGAAAGTAAAAAACTACCACTTCATGTTATTGGGTTAGACCCTGTCTCTTTTCCTACATTAGATGCACAAGATTGGTTGGAAAAAAATGGCTTTGAAGATGGAAAAGAAATCAAATATACATACACAAGTGCAACAGATAGCTCAATATCTATACTTCTAAATAATAATGCCGATATGATAATTATGTCTTTACCAAATTATATAAAACTTATGACAAAAGAGATTAAAGACCTAGTACATATAATATATCAAAGTGAACCAAAACCAAGTAGAATTTATCTAGCGAAAAGCGCGGATGGTATTACTTTAGAAGAGTGGGAAACTGCACTTGATGCTTTTTCAAAATCTCCTGAGGGTAAAAGTCATTTGGAAATTACAAAACTTGAAGGCTTTAAAAAAATTGAACAAAAAGACTTAGATAGTCTTGGTTCAATAGCAGATAAAACTATGGAAAGGTTAAATAATTAAATGAGATTATCTTTATCTTGGAAATGGGTAATTGCAAGTTTATTGATTGAGAGTTTAATGCTTACATTAATGGTAATAAAAAATGTAAATCAACTTGAAATAAACCTATCTGCTCAAACTAATGTAAGACTGGATGAACAAAAAATATTGTTAAAAAGTGCTTTAGTTGCACCTCTTGTTCAAATGGATTATGCAACTATTAATGCAATTTTAAACGAGACTAAAAATATTCTTACAATAGATTATCTAGCAGTTGTTGATAATCAAAATAATTGTATTTCAACTGTTGGATTAAAAGATTGTTTAAAATTACCAGAAAAAGAGTTAAACCCTTTTAGTAAAGAATCACTTGAAGATGAAAGATTTGATACAAATATTCCTATAACTTTATTTTCTGAGTCATTAGGGAAAATCTATTTAGGTCTTTCTACAAAGTTTTATGTTCAAGCAAAAAAAGAGATGATTACTCGAAGTATTATTATTGCAATAATGGAGTTAATATTATCAGCAATTTTACTTATTACTGTGAGTAAATGGATTATAAAAAATCTAGTAAAATTAACTCATAGTGCAGATGCAATTGCCCGTGGAGATTATTCTCAAAGAATAAATTTAGGCAACAGTAAAGAGACAATTGAACTTCAAGAATCTTTTAATCTAATGGCTAGAAATATAGAAAAAAGTATACTAGATTTAAAACATTTAAATCAAAAAGAAAAAGAGTTATTTGAAGAATTAAAATCTCAAGTAAAAATTAATCATGAGCAAGATATTCTTCTTAAACATCAATCAAGGATGGTAATTATTGGGGAAATGCTTAATAATATTGCCCATCAATGGAGACAACCTTTAAGTGCTATTACCGTTCAAATGAGTGGATTAAAACTAAGAAAAGAGCTAGACCTTAGAGAAGATGAAGAGATAGAAAATACAGCAGATAGTGTAATGAAATATGCAAATTATTTAAGTAATACAATTGATGATTTTAGAGATTATGTAAAAGATTACAATAGCAAAAAAGAGTATTTTAATATTGAAACTTCTTTAAATAAAGCCCTTGATATAGTATCTGTTTCCTTAGAAAATAATTTTATTACCCTAAATATTGAACACAGTGAAAATGAATTATTAGTAGATGGTGTGATAAATGAATTAACACAAGTTTTTATAAATATACTTAATAATTCAAAAGATATATTAAATGAGAATCATATACAAGAAAAACTAATAGAAATAAAATTTTTAAAAGAAAACAACAAAATCACTATCACTATTCAAGACAATGCAGGTGGAGTAAAAGAGGATATTATTCATAAAATATTTGACCCATATTTCACTACAAAATATAATAATCAAGGTACAGGAATTGGATTGTATATGAGTGCAAAAATTATTCATGAACATTTTTTAGGTCAGATAATTGTTAAAAATGAAAATATAGAATTTAATAATAAAACCTATAAAGGTGCAAAATTTTTCATAATTTTACCACTATAATCTCTTTTTAATTGAATGATAAATGAGGAATATTATTCTCCATTTAAAACAGACATAACTGTTGCTCTACTTGTATTTAAATCTTTTGTTATCTTTGATATATTTAAATCGCCATTTTCTGTATAGTAATTTTCATCATCTAACATTTTTAATATAGTATCTTTTTTATCAAGTATCTCAGCAGAAGTTTGTCTAGTCTCAAAAGTAAAATCTTTTTCACTCATGGTTTTAAGTGCTTCCAAATCTTTTTTGATTGTTTGGAGTGTGACTTTCAGTTCTTTTGCTAAATCTTTTGGGTCTTCAATACCTCTTAAAATCAAATCCCGTAAAGCTATTCTTCTTGTTTTGATTTTACGTCTGCGATGATAAGAAATTTTCATTATAATTTTGTCTTTAAATTTTATAAAATTTCTAATTCAAAAGGCTCAATATGAGCGTTGTATTGTTTGAAATTATTTATAAAATGTTTGTAATGTGGGGTTTCGTAGTGTTTGTTTAATGCTTCTTCACTTTCCCATGAATCAATCACAATAAATTCAACAGGATTATTTTTTGTTTGAAAAACTTCATACATCAAACATCCCTCTTCTTTTTTAGACTCTTCAATAGTCGATTTAAGTAATGCTTTTAGTTCTTTTATACAATCTCTTTTTGCTAAAAATATTATTTGTCTTGTAATTGCCATGATTATCGCTTTTATTGGTATTTTTTTATATTCTAGTTAATAGTTGTCAAACAAAGTGAAAATTAACCAGAAAGCTATTTCATAATCTTTTCAAATCTAAACATTTCATCTTCTTCCAAAGATTCTTGAGATGTATGATTAGGATCTGGTCTATACTTATTGTAAAATTCTACAATTTTAAAACCACATTTATTCACATAAAAATGGATGTTTCTTTTTTCAAAATACGGAGTAACCGTTTCCCAAATCTTTGTTTTTGGATGTTCTTTTTCAATTGCTTCCCAAGCAAGGTGTCCAATTCCACGACTATGATTAGTTGTCATAATGAAGAAAAAAGCAAGAGAATTATGCTGAGTAATCTCATTAATATAAATAATAGCTCCTCCAACTAATTCATTTTCAAAAAATATACTGTAAACAATAGAATTATCAGTCTTAATTGATTCATCAATATCTTGATCAGAAGGAATAGGTTCTTCTAAACTATGTCCAAATTCTTTTTCTGCAGATACTCTGAAAGATTCTTGTAAATCGGATTTAAACTTATCTAATTCATGTAATTCAGTTTTTCGAAGAATTACAGATTTTTTTTCAATATTTTCATTCATTTTTTATACTCTATTTTAATTTGTCATATCTAAAATATCTAATTCAAAAGGCTCAACATGAGTATTGTTATTAGCATAATTATAGTTTTTTTTGATATTTTTGTATTCTAGTTAATAGTAGCTTTAGTTTCTATATTAATAGTTATGTTAGAATCTTAATAAATAAAAATTTATGGACAATTATAATAATGAAAAAAAATACTAACAAAAATATAGAAACATTCCAAGAACTTGTAAATTCAAGTGATTATTCATTTATAGAAAAACTTAACAGTGACCCTGATGCAAAATTTAATGGAGACAATAAATTATCAAGAGAGGTTTTTAGTGGTCACTATGTACCAGTAAGTCCAACTGCGATTAAAGAGCCAATATATATTTCTCACAGTGCTAATTTTTTTAAAGAATTAGGCTTTTCTGAGAACTTAATAAAATCAGAAGATTTTATCAAAATGTTTTCAGGTGATATGTCTAATATTTCTAAACTTGAGCAAAATACAGGTTGGGCGACTGGATATGCACTATCTATTTATGGAACTGAATATTATGCCCAATGTCCTTTTCAAACTGGAAATGGATATGGAGATGGTAGAGCAATCTCAGTTTTTGAAGCTCTTATAAATGGTAAAAGATGGGAATTTCAACTAAAAGGTGCTGGAAAAACACCATATTGTAGAGGTGCAGATGGGCGTGCAGTTTTAAGGTCAAGTGTTCGTGAGTTTTTAGCCCAAGAACATATGCACGCACTTGGTATTCCAACATCAAGGTCTTTAACTCTATTTACTTCTAAAAAAGAGCAAGTAACAAGACCTTGGTTTAGAGATAATTCTTACTCAAAAGACCCAGAAGTTATGATTGAAGAAGATGTTGCAATCACTACAAGGGTCGCATCTTCGTTTATAAGAGTTGGACAACTTGAACTTTTTGGCAGACGTGCTAGAAAAAATGAACATGAAAATGCTTTAAAAGAATTGGAAATGATTGTTTTACATTTGATTGATAGAGAGTACAGTGAAGTAATCAATCAAGAGTTAAAACTAGAAGAAAAAGTTATTTTACTAGCAAATGAGTTTCAAAATCGACTTACATCAATGGTTGCTAACTGGATAAGAGTTGGATATTGTCAAGGTAACTTCAACAGTGATAACTGTGCAGCGGGAGGTTTTACTCTTGATTATGGACCATTCGGCTTTATCGAAATGTTTGACCCAAAATATCAATCTTGGACAGGTGGAGGAATGCACTTTTCATTTTTTAATCAACCAATTGCTGCTTTAAAAAACTTTAAATCGTTTTGTAGTGCTTTAAAACCATTACTTAATTCAAATGCTCAGACTTTAGAAGAACTTGAAAAAATTGAAAATAACTTTTCAAAAATCATGCAAGAAAAAATGGAAAAGATGTGGGCTAAAAAACTAGGAATTGATAAGTTTGATGTTGAATTGTTTGAAGAACTTATGAATCTTATGATAGAAACAAAAGTTGACTATACTATATTTTTTAGAGAACTTTCAAATATTCCAAATGACATCAAAGAACTAGAAAAAAGTTTTTATGGAAGTTTGAAAAATGAAAATATAAAATCAAGATGGAATAATTGGTTAGAAAAATGGAAATCTTTTATAAATGTAAATGATAAAAAGTCTAAAGAGAGCCTTTCAAATCAAATGAAACTAATTAATCCAAAATATACTTTAAGAGAGTGGCATTTAGTTTGGGCTTATCAAGAATCGCAAAACGGAAACTATGAACCAGTAAATAAACTACAAGAGATAATGACAAATCCATACGAAGAACAGACAAAAGAGATAGAAGAGAAATATTATATTAAAAAACCTTCAGATTTTTTTGGAATAGCTGGTATATCACATGTGAGTTGTTCTTCGTAGAGGGGATTAAATATACATTCCTAAGCTGGAGCTTGGGAACGAAGAAAAAAAAATTAATATGCTAATATTCATTTATTTTAGCTCTTAATAAATTTATTCCTTATCTTTATAAATATATTTTCTTTAATTTTACTTGCTAGATATATTAATATGATAATTACTAATGAATAAGGAAATGTTCTAATAAAAAAAGTTATTGTAAGTCCCAATATTCCACCAAATACAGTTATAGCAAGTCCAAAAAATAATATTATTTTTATTGGATTACTTTTAAAAATTGCAATATAAACTTTTAATTTAGTTAAAAAACTTTGTTTTTTACTAAAGTCTTTATCTAAAGATAAAATATCATCATAATATAATTCTGATTGTCCATTGTTTACTAAAGGTAAATAAGTTTCATTAGAATATTTATAAAAAGCTTTTTTATTTTCATATTGTTTATGTAATTTTTGTTCTCTTAAATAAGCATCATCATAATATTTAAATATCAATGTTTCTTGAATTAATTTATAATCATTCGAACCATTATGATTAAATCTATCTATAATATTTTTAGAAGTTGTAAAACCTATTTTATAAAATGTTCCTAAATCAGTTTTTAATTTTATATAGTATAAATTCCCAGATTTTTGATATTGAGTACTCATTTTATATCTCCATAGGTATAATTTATAAATTAGTCATAGATAAATTTTAGCAAAAATTTCTAATAAGTTTTATGTAGATTTTGCCAAAGTTTGGCGAAGATGTACTACAAGTACATCGAGCCAAACTTTGGTGAAAGATGCGTGAAAACTATTAGAAATTATTCCCACTCGATAGTTGCTGGTGGTTTTGATGAAATATCATACACTACTCTGTTGATTCCATCAACTTCGTTGATGATTCTTCTTGAGATTGTTTCTAATATTTCATGTGGAATATGTGCAAAAGTTGCTGTCATTCCATCTGTTGCTTCTACTATTCTTACACAAACTGTGTTGTCATAAGTTCTATTATCACCCATAACTCCAACAGATTTTACGTTTAATAATACTGTAAATGCTTGCCATGTTTTGTCATAATAACCAGTTGCATGTAATACATCTAACATGATAGTATCAGCTTTTCTTAATAACTCTAAATCAGGTTTATTTACATCTCCCATGATTCTAATAGCAAGTCCAGGTCCAGGGAATGGATGACGTCCAATCATAGATGCTGGAAGTCCTAACTCTAATCCTAAAGCTCTAACCTCATCTTTAAAGATTTCTCTTAAAGGTTCAACTAATTCAAATTTCATCCAATCAGGTAATCCACCAACATTATGGTGAGATTTGATAGTTTTTGAAGGACCTTTTACAGATACTGATTCAATAACATCTGTATAAAGTGTACCTTGTGCTAAAAACTCAATTCCTTGGTGTTTTTTAGCTTCTTTATCAAATACTTCAATAAATGTTGCACCAATGATTTTTCTTTTTGTTTCAGGGTCACTAACACCTGCAAGTTTTGTTAAGAACTCTTCGCTAGCATCGACAGTGATTAGTTTTACACCTCTACTTTTGAACATAGCTTCAACTTGTTCTCTTTCATTTGCTCTTAATAATCCATTATCAACAAAAACAGGAATAACTCTATCACCTATTGCTTCTGCTAAAAGTGTTGCTACAACTGAGCTATCAACTCCACCTGAAACACCACAAAGAACTTTTTTATTTCCAACTTGATCTTGAATTCTTTTTATTTGCTCTTTTGCAAATGAACCCATATTCCATGTTGATTCACAACCACAAATATGTTTTGCAAAGTTTTTAAGTAGTTTTGAACCTTCATCTGAATGGTAAACTTCTGGGTGAAACTGGAATGCATAAATATTTCTATCTGTGTTTGCAATAGCTGCATAAGGTGAATTTTCACTTGTTGCAATTTTTTCAAATCCTGATGGAATATTTTCTACTCTATCACCATGTGACATCCACACAATTTGACCATCTGTTGTGTCTTTAAAAATTGGATTTTCAACTTCAAATTTTAATTTTGCTTTTCCATATTCATGGTGGTGTGCAGGAACTACACTTCCTCCAAAATGTTGAGAAATTAATTGCATTCCATAACAAATACCTAAAATTGGAAGACCTAATTCAAAAATTGTAGTATCAGGATGATAAGCATCTTCAGCATAAACAGAAGCAGGACCACCAGAAAGAATAATTCCTTTTGGAGTTCTAGCCATGATATCTTCAATGCTCTCACTATAAGGCACTATTTCAGAATAAACACCTGATTCTCTTAGTTTTCTAGCAATAATTTGAGTATATTGACTACCAAAATCTAATACTACTATTGGGACATGTTTCATATATTATTTTCCTTCATATTTCAAACCATAAGATTTAAATATTACAAATTTTAATCTAATATTCTATCGAAAAAGTTGTAAAAAAACGGTTAAACAAAAAAAGGGCTGCTAGGAAAATCCCAACAGCCCTTTATAGATTTTTAGTAATACTAAAAATTAATGTCCTATTCCTAACATTTGATATTGAATATACCAAATAACAATTGATACTATATATCCAACTAAAATAGTCCATGCAAATTTCATATGAGAACTAAAGGTATAAATACCATGCATTTTTCCCATAACCCCAACACCAGCAGCTGATCCAAAAGAGATTAATGAACCACCAACTCCTGCTGTCATAGTAACCAACATCCATTGATCAACACCCATTTCCGGATTTGCTTTTAAAATAGCACTCATAACTGGAACATTATCTACAATTGCAGATAAAAATCCAACTCCTATATTTGCCCAAGTTGGTCCTAAAACATCAGGATGATAAACAACTGCTGCAAGTCCTAACCATCCCACAAAATATAATACACCAACTGCTGCTAAAATACCAAAGAAAAACATCAAAGTGTTATTTTCAATTTTTGCCATTGAATGAAAAATATTAAAATGATCTACCCCATATTTTTTATTTAAACCATAAGAATAAACTTTAAGTAAAGATAAACCAAACATCATTCCCCACATTGCTGGTAAATGTAATACTTGATGAGATAATACTGCACATGCAATAGTTAATACTCCAAGAAGCATAACTACTTTTGCACCTTCTGCCATTTTTGGTACTTCTTCTTTTGATATATCAAAAACAGGTACTATATTTGGAACAAACTTTGATAATAAAAAAGATGTTACAAAAAATCCTAAAAATGCCGATGGAAATAAATAAATAAAATCAGCAAAGTGACCTTTTCCCGCTGTCCATGCCATAAGTGTAGTAATATCACCAAATGGAGACCAAGCACCACCAGCATTTGCAGCAACAACGATATTTATAGCACCTGGTACTAAAAAATCTTTTCTCGTTTTTTCAATAGTTATTAAAACTGTTGATAAAATAAGAGCTGTTGTTAAATTATCAGCAACAGGAGATATAAAAAATGCTAAAAATCCAGTTACCCAAAATAGCTTTCTATATGTATAACCTTTTGAAATCAAGTTATATTTTAATCTATCAAAAACTCCCATATGAAGTAATGATTCAATATAAGTCATCGCAACAAACAAGAAAAAGAAAATACCAGCAATTTCTAAAATTAAATGGTTCGCTTCTGTATGAACTAAATTCATATCTAAATCATTTAATACATAATAAATAGCAACTAAAATAAACATAAATGTACCAATAAATAAGGCAGGTTTTGCTTTATCTATTAAATATTTTTCTTCTGCTGCAACAAAATAATAACCAACAACAAAGATAAGTAAAGTTGCAAATCCAACCCATGTCATGGTTAAATCAGGAATTCCATCACTATTTACAGAACTTGCAAATAAAGATAAAGATCCTAATAATAAAGTTACTATAACTTTAAACATTAATTCTCCTTAATATAGTGAGCGCCAAGAGATTTCTTTCGCTCTAAAGCAGATTTTAAAATCGATTTAGCTGTAAGTAATCTTAAAAAAAGTAATCTACCAACATCTAATTTTAAATACTTTTCTATTGTTTCTAGTGTAGTTTTAAGATTATTTGGGTTTCTTACGATTGATGCATGTGTCCACATCATTTCTCTTAAATTATCTTTTATATCTTTGTCAATTTCTTTATTTCGTATGTAATTAATGATTGGTTTATCATAATTTTCTTTTGTGATTTTAAAATCATCTTT
This sequence comes from Arcobacter suis CECT 7833, assembly GCF_003544815.1. Taxonomy (NCBI): domain Bacteria; kingdom Pseudomonadati; phylum Campylobacterota; class Epsilonproteobacteria; order Campylobacterales; family Arcobacteraceae; genus Arcobacter; species Arcobacter suis. The sequence goes on from NZ_CP032100.1 coordinate 1,663,740, forward strand.
TAATGCATTTTCAACTGCAATTTGAGAAAAAACCAATCCCTCAAGTAAAGAGTTTGATGCCAATCTATTTGCACCATGAACACCAGTGCAAGCAACTTCACCAATAGCATATAAGTTTTTCATTCCTTTTACTTTTGCATCTAAAGATGTCTCAATTCCACCCATTGAATAATGAAATGCTGGAGAAATTGGAACTCGTTCAAAAGGTAAATCATAACCTAACTCTTTTAGATTTGAATAGATATTTGGAAATCTTTTTTTAAAAGCTTTTTTCTCAAAAGTTTCAAAAGATAGATAAACTCCTAAACCTGTTTTTTTGTTGTAATCAAAAATAGAACGACTAACAACATCCCTTGGAGCTAATTCACCATCTTTATGATAATCAAATAAAAATCTATATCCATTTTCATCAACAATATAAGCACCCTCACCTCTTAAAGCTTCACTTAAAAGTGGTTTTCGAGCAAATGAAGTTCCTTTTACAACTGTTGGGTGAAACTGCATCATTTCCATATCTTTTAATGGGAGATTTTTTTCAGAAATAATCCCTTGAATTTCACCAGCATTTGCAGTTGAGTTTGTATGATATCTATAAATTGAACCAACTCCACCACTTGCAATTATTGTGTTGTGAGCATAAACTACTTTTTGATTTGTTTCATCTGTAAAATATTGAACTCCATAACAAACGTCATCTTTTATTAATAAATCACAAACTACTGCTTGAGTTATTATTGCATGAGGACAACGCTCTAATAAAAAAATATGAATCATTCTTCCAGTTGCATCACCATCTGCATGTAAAATTCTATTTCTACTATGTGCTGCTTCTTTTGTAAACGCTAATTCGCCTTTTTCATTTAGGTCAAATTTCATTCCTGAATCTATTAAATTCTTTATTGTAGAAATTGATTTTTTACTTAAAAGCTCAACCGCATTTTTATCATTGTAGTTAACACCTGCTGTTAATGTATCTTGAATATGTGCTGGAATATCAGCTTCATCAACTGCACTTGCAATTCCTCCTTGAGCCCAAAAAGTATTACAATTCCAAGTTGACATTTTGCATAAAATCAAAACTCTTTTATCTTTTGGAATCAGTCTTGCAGCATTAAGCCCAGCAATTCCAGTACCTATTATTATATAATCATATATCATTGAGGTGTAGCTTCGTTGCTATTTTGTTTTACTGAAGAATCTTGTTGAATATATATTGGATCAGCTTTGTAACCACAACCGCTAAATGATAATATAAAACCTGCTATAATTAGCCCATGAAAAAAATTAATGAAATACTTAGTCATCTTAAAAATAATCCTGAATTCAGTAAGATTAATACATCTTTTTTAATTAAAAAGTTTATAGAAGTTCTTCCTTTAAAACTAAAAAAAGGAGTAAAGTTTGCTTATGTGAAAAATCAAACTTTGTTTTTTGTATTAACCCATCCTGTTTATAAAATGGAGTTTGAGTATAACAAAGCAGATATAAAATCATTATTAAAAAATTTCAAGATTGCAAATGTTGAAGATATTGGATTTTTTATTACGAATGTTATTGAAAAAAAAGAAGAAGCAAAAGCACCAATTTCCCTTTATGTTGAGAGATCATATGGAATTTTTGAAAATAAAGCAAAAAATGAACAAATATTCAGAAAATTTGAAAAGATAAGAGAAATTATAAAAAATTCTTAAATATTTTTTCTCTTTGTTTATAATCAGGACAAAATTCTTCTACCAAATCCCAAAACTTTTTTGAATGATTTTTATGTTTTATATGAGCTAATTCATGAATAACTACATATTCCATAAGTTCAATTGGAAATTTCATAAGTAAAATATTAAAATTCAAACCATTTTTATAGTTGCATGAACCCCAAGTTCTTTTGTTTTTTCTATATTTTAAAGAAGTAGGAATTAGATTCATTTTTTTTGAATACATATCTACTAAATCTGGTAAATATTTAATAATCTCTTTTTTATAAAAAGTATCTATATTTTTTATTTTAAAATCTTCTAATTTTTTTCTAACACCTAAATATAAAAATTCATCTTCATTTATATTTTTTTCTTCAAGTCTAATAATAGAATTTTCTATCCAAGTCATTTTTTTTTGGATTAAATCTTTTGCCTCATATAATGTGTAATAAATATTTGTTTTTATTTGAATTAAAGTTGGATTTAAAACTCTTAAATAAACATGTTTAATATTTCTTCTTTTTTCTAATTTAACGGTTACTAATTTCTGATTTATTTCAATTTGGAAGCTCAAACTTTTCCTTAAGTAATTATTTGGTAAAATCCCGAACTATTATATCAAAAATATAATGTTAATTTTATTGAGGGAAATGCTAATGAAAATTGCAAACAGAATGGAAACTCTGTCTCCATCGGTTACTATGGCAATTACTGCCTTAGGTAGAGAGCTTAAAGCTCAAGGTAAAGATATACTAAGTTTTAGTGCAGGTGAACCTGACTTTGATACACCTGAAATTATTAAACAAGCAGCTATTAAAGCTATTAATGATGGACATACTAAATATACAGCAGTTGAGGGTATTATCGCTACCAAGCAAGCAATTATTAACAAACTAAAAAAAGACCACGGTTTAGAATATAAATTAGATGGTATTGTTATAAGTAATGGTGCAAAACATTCATTATTTAACCTTTTTCAAGTATTAATTGAAAATGGTGATGAAGTTATTATTCCAGCACCTTATTGGGTTACATATCCTGAACAAGTAAAATTTTCAGATGGTGTTCCTGTATTTATTGAAACTGATGATTCAACTGATTTCAAAATTACACCAGCTCAATTAAAAGCTGTAATTACACCAAAAACAAAAGTATTACTTTTAAATACTCCATCAAATCCAACTGGTTCTGTTTATTCAAAAGAAGAACTATTAGCTTTAGGAGAAGTTTTAAAAGGTACAGATATTATTGTATTTTCTGATGAAATGTATGAAAAAATAATGTATAACGGTAAAAAATTTACAGCAGCTGCTGAAGTTTCTGAAGATATGTTCAAAAGAACAGTTACAATCAATGGTTTAAGTAAAGCAGTAGCGATGACTGGTTGGAGATTTGGATATATTGCAACTTGCGATGTAGCATTAGCAAAAACATTAACAAAACTTCAAGGTCAAGTTACTTCAAATATCAACACAATGACTCAATATGCAGCTATTCCTGCACTTGAGGGTGATGCTGATGCTGATATTGAGATGATGAGAGTTGAATTTGAAAAAAGAAAAAACATAGTAGTTAAATCATTTAATGAAATTAAAGGTTTATCAACAACAGATCCAGATGGTGCATTTTATGTTTTTGTAAATATCAAAGAAGTTTCTAACGACTCGATGAAATTCTGTTCAGATTTATTAGAACAAAAAGGTGTAGCTTTAGTTCCTGGACTTGCTTTTGGAACAGAAGGCTATGTTAGATTCTCTTTTGCTACTGATTTAGCAACTATTCAAGAGGGAATTAAAAGAATTAAAGAGTTCGTAGAAAACAAATAATGACTTCTCAAAAAAAAGCTACCGTTGTTTCATCAAGTGTTGCAGCGTTACTTACACTTATAAAACTTGCAATAGGAATCGCTAGCGGTTCTGTTGCAGTTTTAGCCTCTGCAATTGATTCTGTTTTAGATATGTTTGTATCTATTTTTAACTATTTTGCTATTTCAAATTCTGAAAAACCAGCTGATAAAATTTTTAATTATGGAAGAGGGAAAATTGAAGCTTTAGCTTCTGTAATTGAAGGTACCATTATTACTATTTCTGGTCTATTTTTACTCTACCAAGCCGTACAAAAAGCTATAAATAATCAAGCATCTCAATTTTTAGAAATTTCTATTTATGTGATGATTATTTCTTTGATTATTACAATTTTATTAGTAATTTATTTAAGTTATATCGCTAAAAAAACAAATTCTATGGTTATAAAAGCTGATGCACTTCACTATAAAACAGACGTTTTTAGTAATCTAGCTGTTTTAATCTCATTATTACTTGTAACTTTTACTGGGTATGAGATAATTGATGTAATTGTGGGTGGAGGAATTGCTTTATATATTATTTATTCTGCTTATGAATTAATCCATGATGGTATTTTAGTTTTATTAGATAGAGCAGTAGATGAAGGCTTAGTTTTAAAAATAGAAGAAATAATAAAACAAAATGATAAAGTAAATACATATCATCTACTAAAAACAAGAGAAGCTGCTAATCAAACTTTTGTTGAAGTTCATTTAGTTTTTAACTGTTTAATAACACTTATGGAAGCGCATAAGGCTAGTGATTTTATCGAAAATAGTATAAAAAAATTGGATGAAAAAAGAGATTGGATTATAAATATTCATATGGATCCATATGATGATTTTAAGCTAAATGACACAAATCATTAAAGGAAAGTCTTTAAGACTCCCCTTTTAAACTATTCATTTTTTCATCAATTAAAGCCAATGTTCTTTCTTGAGTTTTGTATGAGATTTCAGGAAGTTCTCCACCAAACATTTTTTTAGCCTCTTCAAAACCTTGAACAATTCCATCTCTTCCTTTTTGTAATAGTTCTAAATCATCACCTGCAAAACTAAATACAAAATTTGATACCCTATCTGAAGTTTGAGTTACCCCAAAAAAACCATTTTCACTTACTAAATCTTTTGCTTCATCTTGTGTTAGTTCAGTAATTGGTTTCCCTTCATATCCTATATTTTTAAGACTCATTCCATTTTGTGTTTCTTTACCACTTAAAAAGTCTAAAACATCTCGTTGATTACCACTTAAACTAGCTTGAGTTAAAGTATTTCCTTCAGTTACAGATGAAGCATTCATTGCTATAAGTATGTATTGAGCATTCATTGAAATAGCAACACTTACTGCTGAATCATTTATAGTTTGTTCTAAAGATTTTTCTTGTGATTTTTCTTCAACACTATTTTTATCATTTTGATTATTTGCATTTACACTTTGATTTTGTTTAAATGCACTAAGAGCTGTATTTGTACTATTTTGAACTTGCATAGAAAACTCCTTTTTTTAAATTATACATTTCTTAAAATTAATTTAAACTTAATGAAATTTTAAGTAATAATTATAAAACTAAACTTTTCATAAAACTAACTAAAAGTAAATCTTAACCGATTTTTGGGTATATTAATACCTTATTTATATAAAAAGAAGAATACTATATGGCTTTAATAGACTTACAAAACATTTCAAAACAATACGACACAAAAGTTATTTTAAAAGATGCAAATTTTACTTTAAACCATGGGCAAAGAATTGCTGTTATTGGTCAAAATGGACAAGGTAAATCTACACTTTTTAAAATAATTATGAAACAAACAGAACCTGATAGCGGTGAAATGGCTATCGATAAATCTCTAAAAATCGAAATGCTTGACCAACAACCAAAATTTAAAGCAAATCTAAATGTAAGAGATGCCATAGAAAACCAATTAGCTGAATTAAAATCTGCTAAAAATGAATATGAAAAAATCACCAACCAACTAATGACTGATTATGAAAATGAAGATTTAATACGAAGACAAAGCGAACTTGCTTCTTTTTTAGAGTTTCACAATGCTTGGGATTTGGACAATATGATTGAGAGAGTTTTAGTGGAATTCCAACTAAAGCAGTATGAGTTTAAAGATGTAAATCTTTTAAGTGGAGGAGAACAGCGTCGAGTTAGTCTTGCTGGATTATTACTTAAAAAACCAGATGTTTTACTTTTGGATGAACCTACAAATCACCTTGATGTTTATATGGTTGAGTTTTTAGAACAACTACTTTTAAAAAACAATTTCACTTTACTTTTTATCTCACATGATAGATATTTTATTGATAATATTGCAACTTCTGTTGTTGAAGTTGATGGTGGAGTTTTACGAAAGTTTAACGGTGGTTACTCTTCATATTTAGAACAAAAAGAGCATCTTTTAGAAAATATGCAAAAAGAGCATGAAAATTTAATCAGGCTTGTAAAAAGAGAAGCCCATTGGATGCAACATGGTGTAACTGCTCGAAGAAAAAGAAATGAAAGAAGAAAATCAGAGTATTTTGATTTAAAACAAAAAGCTCGTTCAAATCCAGCAGCTATTAGAAAAATGTCACTAGAACTTCAAAGGGAACAAAAATCTTTTAATACAGATGACAATCAAAAAAATAAAAAAAAGATGCTTTATGAACTTGATGATGTTTGCAAAAGTTTAGGTGATAAAAAATTAATTATTGATTTTACAACTAGAATTTTACAAAAAGATACTATCGCTATTGTGGGTCCCAATGGAAGTGGAAAATCAACGCTACTTAAAATTTTTATGGAAAAAATGAAAATAGATAGCGGAGCATTTAAAAAAGGTGATTTTGAAATAGGATATTTTGACCAACAAAGGGAATCTTTGGATGATAATAGAAATTTATTAGAGACTTTTTGTCCAAATGGAGGAGATAGGGTTGTCCTACAAGATGGCAGAAATATGCACGTTTTTGGATATTTGAAAAATTTCTTATTTCCAAGGGAATATCTTGATAAAAAAGTTGGAGTTTTAAGTGGTGGAGAAAAAAATAGAGTTGCACTTGCCCTACTTTTCACAAAAAAGGTTGATTGTTTAATCCTAGATGAGCCAACAAATGACTTAGATATTCCAACAATTAATATTTTAGAAGAGTATTTACAAAACTTCCAAGGTGCTTTGATTTTTGTATCACACGATAGATATTTTGTAGATAAAATTGCAAAAAAACTTTTTGTATTTCAAGGAAATGGTCATATTATGGAGAGTTTCCAACCATATAGTGAATATTTAGAAATTGAAAAAGAGTTAAAAGAATTAGATAATCTTGAAAGTGAAATAGCAAAAGAAGCAATATCTGAAAAAGTTGCACCAACTGTTAAAAAACAGACAAAGTTATCATATAAAGACCAAAGAGAATATGATATGTTGCCAAAAGAACTTGAAGATTTAGAGTTAAAACTTCAAGAGATAAATGCTTGTTTGATGAATCCAAAATGTTATGAACAAAAGGGAATTGTAGCCATGTCGCAAGAACTTGATGCTACAAAAGAGATTTATGAACAAAAAGTTGAAAGATTTTTGGAACTAGAAGAGTTAATAGAAAGCTTTAATTCTTAAAAAGATATAATTTAATAAACAAATAATAAATATAAGGATTTGTATGAGTTTAAAAGAACAATTAAAAGAAGATTTAAAAACTGCAATGAGAGATAAAGAAGTAGTAAAGAGAGACTCTATAAGAGCCATAAATACTATGATTAAACAAATTGAAGTTGATGAAAGAAAAGATTTAAATGACGAAGATGTTATTAAATTAATTCAAAAAGGTATCAAGCAAAGAGAAGAATCAATTTCTCAATATAAAGCTGCTTCAAGAGATGATTTAGTTGAACAAGAACAAGCTCAAGTTGATATATTTATGTTATACCTTCCAACTCAAGTAAGCGATGAAGAATTAGAAGCAGGAATGAAAGAAATAGTTTCTCAAGTTGGAGCAACTTCTATGAAAGATATTGGAAAAGTTATGGGAAATGCTACAAAAAAATTTGCAGGTGTAGCAGATGGAAAAAGAATTAACGAAATGGTTAAAAAACTTTTAGGATAATCCTTCAAAAAAAACATATTTAGGAAACATTGCATGAACAACGAGTTTGAAAGTATTTTAAGTCAGTTAAGTGATGAAGAAAAAAAAGAAGTAAATCAAAATAATATTGATTTACCTGAAAAATTTATTCCTCTTTTATTAAAAAGAGTTCATCCACAAAATGTTCAACAATTAGCATCTTTAATTAAGCAGTCGGTTTTACCATCAATCTGTCCCAAAACAGATGATGAAATTGATCAATTGTTTTCAAAAGTGGAAAAAGAACCTAATCTTTTATTTGATAAAAAAATACAAAATAAAATTGAAGATTTCATAAATAAAAGGTTTGAAAGAGATAAAAAGATTGTAATCGAAAGAACTTCTGATATTTCTAAACTTGTTTTATTAATGGAAGAGTATTTAAATGAAGCAATATCAAGCAGTGGTTCTGGTTCTAAAAATGTTTTTAATATTAAAGAAAAAATAGTAGCAATGAATATTCAAGAAAATGGTTTAGAATCTCTTACAAAACTACAAAATGAACTTATAAATGCGGCAACATCAATTGAAAAAGAGATGAACGAGGTAAGCAATAAATTAGAAAATGGTAAAACAAAAGTTCAAGAACTTGAAGAAAAAGTTAAAACACTAGAAGATGAACTAAATAGAACAAAAACAGAAAATATGAAAGATCATCTAACAGGTCTTTTAACAAGAAAAGCATTTAGTGAAGAAATTAAAAGAATTGATAGCGCTTATGAAAGAATCAAAACTCAATATGCTGTAATATTTTTTGATTTAGACCACTTTAAAAAACTAAATGATACTTATGGACATGAGTGTGGGGATGTTGTTTTATCAACTTTTGGAAAAATTTTAAATAAAAGTGTAAGAGAACACGATATTGTTGGAAGATATGGTGGAGAAGAGTTTGTAGCTATTATTCACTTTAATTTAAATAGAGAATTATTACAGTTTTTAAAAAGAATAAAAACTATTGTAACTGAAAATAGTTTTTTATATAAAGAGAAAAAAATCAAGGTTACTTTCTCAGCAGGAGTTGCTATAAGAAGCAGTTATGCTACTTATGAAAATACTCTACAAAAAGCTGATATGCTATTATATCAGGCAAAAGAGAATGGAAGAAATAAAATTATTTTAGAAAATGGAATGGAGATTTAATCTAAAAATGGAAATAAAAAATATTTTAAAAATAGGATTGTTTGTTATTACAACATCTATATTTTTCACGGCTTGTGCAAATAAATCAATTGATAAAAAGATAGAAAAACCAAAAATTAAAACTATTGATAATGTTTTGGCTGATTCGTTTGTTTATGATTCTAATCAAAAACTGTATAAAACAAAAACTCCAATAACAAAAGAAGAAGAAAAAAATGCCTTAGTTTCGCAATTTTCGAAATTTTGTTCTGAGAAGAATGGTAAATTAGTTTATACAAATTATTATATAAATAAACAGTATGTTAATTCTTATTCAAAAAATCTAGCTAATGCTTGTGAAGTAGATAAAGAGCCTTACTTTATAATACATCAAGCAAATGAAAATTCTAATTTTTATTATTCGGTAAGTATAGATGATGCTGCAAAAAGAATTTATTTAAATAGAAAACCGCCTGAATTTGAAAAACCAGCTATTGAAAGTACAGAACAAACTGTACAAGAAAGAAAAGAGATTCAAAGAAGAGAAATAGCAAGGGAACAAAAAACTAAAATCTTATTAAGTAATAAAAGTCAAAAAACTATGACATTTTTTGATTCATGGAGAGATTCAGGAAATAAAGCATTATGTTCAACAAAATGTAATGCTTTAAACCTAAAAACTAATGGATATAAAACACTAAAAGAAGCTGTTTCTGATAATTGGCAACTTGTTTCTAAAGTTGGAGAAATAGAAGAAGCTATAGACGATTCTTGTACTTGTTCAGGATATTCTGTTTTAGTAAAAAAATAATTGCTTTTAATCAAATAAGTAAATAAAGGTCGTTCCTTTATTTACTTGAGATTCAACTTCAATATTAATCTTATTTTTCACACAAATATTTTTAACAATACTAAGCCCTATTCCAAAACCACCTGTGATTTTATCACCCCTATAATATCGCTCAAAAATCTTTGATTTGTCTTTTATACCAATTCCCTCATCTTTAAACATTAGTTTAATTTTATTATCTTCTTTGTGTAAAGATATTTCAATATTAGAACCATCTTTTGAATATTTTATTGCATTTGAAATATTATTATCAATAATTCTATAAAGTTCTAATTCATTAAAAATTATATGAATATCATTTTGTAAATTTTTTGTAAATTTGATATTTTTTGAGATTACTAAATCATTAAAAAACTCTATTCTTCTTTCTAAAAAAAGTGAAAAGTTTATATCTGTTTTTTCATCTTTTACCATATTTTGTTGCATATAATATTCTAAATCTTCGTAAATAACTGACATATTTTTTAAAGCAGATTTTATTCGCAAGATATATTTATCATTTTTTAGTCGCATTTGTAGCATATCTACATTTATTCTGGCAACTCCTATTGGAGTTTTTAATTCATGCATTGCATCTTTTAGAAAGTCATCTAAGTATTGATTTAATCTTTTATATGGTTCAATACTTTGTTTGATAATAAAAAATGAAGATAAAAACATAAAACAACTAATAGACAGAATCAAAATAATTGCATTATATATTACTTGTGAGTTATCAATTTCTTTGCAAACGACCAAAAATTTTGCTTCAAAAATATTTTCATTTAAATAATTTTTATAACAAATCTCATTTTTATTTATTAAAAACTCATCAAAAAAATCCATATTATTTGTTTTTAATAATGAAAAAATCACTTGATTATTTTTATCAAAAATACCAGAAAAATATATATTTGAACGAGGATAATAAAAAATTGAACTATTCTCTTTTTCAAAACTATCTATTTTAGAAATTACAGAATAAGCATGATTTTTTAAATCCATTTTATCTTTTATATTTTGATTTTCAAAAGAAGCATCCAAATAAAAATATATTGGAATAAAAGCAATCAATAAAGTCAATAAAACTTGAATTAATATATATTTAATTTCATATTTATTATTTATCAATTTTATATCCTACAAATCGTTTGGTTTTAATAAAATCTTTACAGGTCTTTTCTCTAATTCTTTTTATACACATTCTAATATCAGAATATGAAATATCTTTATTTTCCCAAATTCTTTCATGTAAAGTCTCAATAGAGACAAAAAATCCTCTATTTTGAACTAAAAAAGAGACAAGTTCACTCTCTTTGAAACTCAAATCTATTTGTAAATCATCTTTAAATAAAATATTTTTTTTCACATCAAATTTGTAATTTGGCGGTATTTCTATACTGTCATCTAAAGTTTTAAAACAACTATTTTTAATTAGTTGTTCTATTCTAAATTTTAATTCAATCAAATCAAAAGGTTTTCTAATATAATCATTACACCCTAAATCATAACCTCGACTAAGATTTGTTATATCTGTCAAAGAAGTAAGAATAATAATTGGAGTATTTAATCCCTCTTTTCTAATAGTTTCAACCAAACTAAAACCATCCATTCCAGGCACTCTAATATCTAAAAGAAGCAAATCATAACTATTTGTAAAAACAGCATCTAAAGCGTCATCACCATTTTCAAAGTCATCTACGATAAAATCCAGTTCTTGTAAAAACTCTTTTATGGATACTTTATATAAATAATCATCTTCAAGTAGTAAAATTTTCATATTTTCACTTTATAATAATCTCTTTTTTCTCTTTTAAAAAGTTGTTTTTAAAATTTGTATCTTTACTATTTATCTCTCCTAAATATTCATATTTAGGTAAATATTTAAAGTTTTGTTCATTTTTATCAAAACAAATCATTAAAATTCCAACACTTTTTAAATCAATATCTCCTAAAGGAATTTGGGTAATTATCCTATTATTATACTCATAATAAAAAATTTCATTTGTTAAATAGTTTTTATTTCGCAAAAGTAAATCGTAAAACTTTTTATCATAATCATTTTGAATAATCACAAAATCATGTAAAGAATTATCCTCTTGATGAGATGTTGCAATTGGCAAAAACTCTTTTTTCAAAAGTGGAATAATTTCAATTCCCATATATTTTAGTCTATTTCTTAAATCGCTATAATCTAAAATTATTTCAAGAGTTCCTATGTATTCATTTTTTTGATTAAAAATAGGCGAAATAGCTTTTATATTAAATCTTTTTCCAAGTTCATTTGATACAAAAGGTTCTTGGGTTTCTTTTACTTTTATTAAGCCTTTTCTAAAACTCTCTAAACTCAATCCCGTATCTTTATCTTCCCAACTTCGTACAAAAACTTTTAAATCTTTCGTGTGAACTTGAATTTGAATATTATTTATGTTTGTATAGTTTTTTATATTTTCAAGGGAACTTAAAAGCTCTTTTTTTAACTCTTTTGGTTTATTGTTTTCTAAAAAACTAATGATATTTTGATTCTTAGAAAATAATATAGCCAAAGACAAAGCATGATTTTTTTGATTTGTTAATTCATTTTGTACAATTTCAACTCTATTTGAAACCAAAATATCAACTTGATTTTGTTCTATTTTATTGTTGTATTTATATAAAAAATAAAAAAGAATAGCTATAACTAAAACAAAAAGTAAAGTGAAATTTTTATATGTTTTACTCAAAAGAGTATCCTTTTAGATACTCTTTTTTATTTATTAAGTTTAATAAATGGTCCAAATGGTCCAACTTGTTTTTCAATTGGGTCTTTTCCTTCAATATAAGTATCAGGAGCTTTTACAGCTGCATCTGGAAAATCTTTTTCTCTATTAACTTTTTCTGGTCTTTTATGTCCATTCATATTCATAAAAGCTGCAACATTATAAGCTTCTTCGTCTGTTAAAATAGGATTCTCATGTGTTGCACCTAAAGGCATATTTGCTTTAATAAAATCCATAGCTTTTAAAGTTCTGTACATTCCTGCACCTTTATTATAGCTATCTTTTCCCCAAAGTGGTGGATACATATATCCATTTGCTTTACCTTCATTTTTAACACCTTCACCATTTACACCATGACAAGCTGCACATTGTGTATCATAAACAACTTTTCCTTTATCTGTATCAGCTGCTTGAGTTTGTATCATTTTTCTATTAACTTCAGCTAAACTTGAACCTTCTACTTTAGCACCTACTGGAATACCTTGGCTTAACCAATACATATATGCTTCCATAGCTTTCATCTCTTTACTTTCTAATGGAAGAGATTTTCCATTCATACTTCTTTCCATACAACCATTTATTCTATCAGCTAAAGTTCCAATAGTATTTTCCCTTGGTCTATATTGTGGAAAAGTTGCAAATACTCCGACAAATCCAGCCGAATATGCTTTTGTCCCAGCATCTAAGTGACAGCTTTGACATGCAAGGTTATTTCCTGCAAATCTCATTTTTTTATTTTCAACTTCAGGTCCTATATACTTGTAAGTATGAGATACTAACTCTTTTCCATATTTGATTAAATCACCAAATTGATTATTTGGAATAGTGCTTTCATCTGGAGCTTTCCACTCTATTTTTGGTCCTTCATATTTGTATCCGATGTTATTTCTTTCTTTGATAAGATTTTTATCAAATTTCACAACCTCATCTGCAAATAATGAACTTACAGCCAACAGGCTTAATGTTGCGATAGTTATAATCTTTTTCATAAATAATTTCCCCCTACTATTTGAATAGGAGAATATTATAGTTGTTGTGTAACTTGAAAGTAACAATTAAGATTTATTTGTTATTTTATTGTCATTTACTTTTAGCACAACTAATAATTCTATTTCATTTAACATATTAAAATATGAAATTAAAAAATACATTACAACTATTAAAAGAATTATTCTTTTTATATTTTGTTCTATAAATTTCCTTTTTTGGGTTTATTTATGAAACTATAAAATAAAAGTTTGATTTTTATGTGGTAAAAAAAGAGATTAAATTTTTACCAGTTTAACTATTTTTAATACCAGTTATAAGTTCTTTGTAGCCTAAATCATCAATAAAATATTTCATTTTATTGATGATTTTCCGTAACATATCTTCTAAATTTATCATTTATATTATGACTAGCTATTACGACAATTTTTTTGAAAATTCTTTTAATCTTTCAAAAGTACCTACTGAAAAAGGATTATCATAATCTTCAATTCTATTTATTGAATCAGGAGTATCAAAAAAGTCATTCAAAATTTTCAACTGCATAGACAATTTTTTTTGTAACTTTTTATTCTTTCGCTTTTGAATATTATTTTCAATAGAATCTTTTTTAACGATTTCTAACTTATTTAAAATTGAATTTTCTAATTCTTTTAATTTATTCCACTCTGCATCTTCAATTGATTCTGGCTTATTTGTTAAGTGAAAATCATGAATTGCAATATCTTTTAAAAGTTGATAATATATTTCATTTCTTCTTTCATTTTTATCTAATTCAATATATTTATTTGCCTTCTCCAATAATTTATTATAGTCTTCATCTTTTATCCAACTTACCTTTTCTTGTTTTTTAAAATATATTGCAAAATCAAAAGAATCTATCATATTTATACTATTTAATTTTAATCTATACAACAGTGTAGTTAAAATATTTTGTTGTGTATCAGGTAAGTATTTCATTGCTTCACTATTTAAAGATTCATATCTTAAAACACAATGCAAATTTTTTAAATATAACAAATCTAAAATAATCTTATTATATTCTTCCCAATATTTGTTAGATAACCCTTTAGGCTGACCTTTTTTAATTTTTTCTATTAATTTACTATCACTATAATTAAGTCTTGTAAAATCAAGATACTCTCTATCAACAAAATTTTTATTTATGCGTTCTTCTAATTCTTGCCATTTTTGTTCTGGGAATAATTTAGGTTTTTTTATTAATAATAAAGACTCATGTGTTGCAAAACTTGACTTATCTATAATTTCTTTTAATTTTTCGTCTAAAAGTTCAATTGACTTACTTGTCAATAAACTCCACTCCTCTTTTGTAATAAAATTAGGCATATCTTGATTTAAGATCTTATAAACATCATACTCTTCTATTGTTTTCCAAGTATTCTTTATTGATATATTTTTAATATACTTTTCTCTAATTTTATACCAATCTTTATAACCAATATAAAAAGGTTTCTTTTTATTTAAAAAATCGAAATAATTTTCATATTCACTTTTTGATTTTAAATTTTCTATTTGGAATTTTAAAAATTCTCTTAGTATTAAAATAAAATATATAATCATTACAATAGTACTAATTATATTACTAATATTTAAACTATTTGATTCTAATGCTTTTTCTGCTTTTCCATTGTCATAAGTGATTTTTAAATTATTATCATTAATTCCAGATATAGATGTTTTAAAAATGTAAGTTATTTTTCCATCTATTGGTAATAAAGGGTATAAAATCTCAAAACTAGAATTAGTCTTTGTCACTTTAGATTCATCAGAAAGTGAATATTTAGTTATAGTATAGTTTTCTATTGAAGCATCAATACGTACTAAAATATTTTTTGCTACATCATTTCCTGTATTTAAAATTGTTAATTGTTGAATTATCTCTTTTTTGTCATTATCAATAAAAGTAGTTGGTATTCCTTCTGATAATGTATATTTTAATTCAGCTGACTTATTTGTTAATATATATCCAGCATATAGAATAATTAAACCTACGAAAATAGGTGCTAATAAATTTTTAATCATTTAAATCTGTTCTCTCTTTATTTTTATATCAAATTTTTCCATCAAAATTCCATTTTCTCCTGCCCAATCCTATAAAGTGAAAAATCATACTTTATAGGGTCAAACTCATCAAACTCTTTTAGCTTATTTGTAATCATCAAGGCTGATTTTAAATCATAACTTTGTCTATCTAAAAGTCCTAATTTTTGTGATACTTTAAAAGTATGAGTATCAAGTGGAAGTATTAAATCTTTTTTATTTATTCCACTCCAAAGTCCTAAATCCAGATTATCATCACGAACCATCCAACGCAAAAACATATTCCATCTTTTATATGGAGCATTTCCTAACTCTTTTATAAATCCTTGTTTATCTCTTTTAAATGGGCTTGAAATTAAAAATGTGAAACCTTGTGATTTGTGATTTGCTGTGTTGTGGATTTTTTGAATTAAAGCATCAATTCCTTCTAAAATATTGTTCTCTTTTTTGTAAGCATTTACAAATATACTGTTTAAACTATCTTCATTTTTTAGTCGTTTAAAGGTTTTAAATACTGTTTTTATATCTTGGGCATTTTGAAATCTATAATAGTGATTATTTAACTCTTTATCTATTATTTCATCACTTTTTTCAAGAAGGGAAAAATCTAAACTATCTAAAAACTTCACTATTAATTTTGCATTTCCATAAGCAAATAAAGCACACAAAAGAATTATAAACTCATCATCATATCTACTTGCTACCATCAATGGGTCTGGTTTATCATAGTTTAGTTCTGTGTTATTATTTCTTTGATTTACTTCATTATCTAAAAGCTCTTTTATCTTTTTATCTTCTGTTGTCATAATTTCCTATTTTTTATAAAATTTTCTATATCTTGTTCTATTTTTTCATAGGCTGTGTTTGCATCTTCATAATAAACTTTGCTAAAACACTCTTCATATATGGCATCACTTGGCTCAAGATTATTTAAAATTGAATAATCAGCATATTGGGTTAAAAAACTCACATCAATCACACGACCACTTGTTCCAATAACTACCAATAAACCACAATCTTTTAAAATCTTATGCATTCTTTCATAGTTTGGTGCAGGTTCGCCAAAAAAGACTATATTTGGTCGCATTTTTCCAGCACAACTTTTACAAATTGAATTTGATTTATCTTGAAGTGAATATGAAATATCAATGATTTTTTTACAATTCATACATTTAAGTTCTTTTAAAAATCCATGTAAATGTAAAACATCTTTGCAATTTGCTTTTTCAAGTAAATCATCTATATTTTGGGTGATAACTTCTATTTTATTTGGATATTTATCTTTTAGTTTTGCAATCATTTTATGGGCATTATTTGGAACTCTATCTTTTATATCTTCTCGTCTTAGATTATAAAAATTAATTGTTGCATCATAATTCCAATCCAAACATCCAGCACTACAAATCTCTTGAATGTTGTGTTTTTCCCAAAGACCATCTTCATCTCTAAATGTGGAAATTCCACTACTAGCACTAAGCCCTGCTCCACTTAATATTACAACTTTTCCATCCATTGCTTTTACCTAAATGTAATCTATATTTTATTTGATTATAATACCATTTCAAAAATTTATATGGATTAAAAATAATGCAAAATATATTAATTACAGGTTGTTCTTCAGGTATTGGTTTACAAACTGCACTTACTTTAAAAGAAAATAATTACAAAGTTTACGCAAGTGCTAGAAAACAAAAAGATATAGATATGTTAAAAGACTTAGGTTTTGAAACTTTTAAAATTGATGTAAGAAACAAAGAAGAGATAAGTTATGCACTAAATAAAATCTTAAAAAATGATTTAAAACTTGATGCCGTTTTTAACAATGCTGGATTTGGACAACCAGGAGCTGTTGAGGATTTGAGTGTTGAAGTTTTGAAAAAACAATTTAATACAAACCTCTTTGGGTTTCATGAAGTAACCATCCAAGCTATGAAAATATTTAGAACTCAAGGATTTGGGAAAATCATCCAACATAGCTCAGTTTTAGGAATCATCTCTTTAAAATATAGAGGTGCTTATAATGCAAGTAAATATGCAATTGAGGGCTTAGCTGATACTTTAAGACAAGAAGTAATGGGAAGTAATATTTATATTAGTACAATCAACACAGGACCTGTTAGTTCAAAGTTTAGAGAAAATGCCTTAAAAAAGTTTAATAAAAATATCATAATCAAGGGAAGTTTTTTTGAAAACACGTACAAAAAAGAGTTAAAAGCAAGACTTGAAACAACAGAAGATAAAGCGCCTTTTAATCTTCCAGCTTCAAGTGTTGCAAAAGTCGTTTTAAAAATCATGCAAACAACAAAACCAAAACCTAGATATTATGTAACAAAGGCAACTTATATTTTAGGATTTTTGAAAAGAGTTCTAAGTACATCTTTGATGGATAAATTGCTAAATAAAATCTAAATTTTATTTAGGCAATTATCTCTTTAGCATTTGCAAGAGTTTGTAAATAATCACTGATTTGTATCAAACAAAAAGTAATTAAAAATATCATAAAACCTGGGAAAAAACTAACCCACCAAGCTATATCAATAACAGCTTTTCCATCACTTAATAAACTTCCCCAAGACATAGAAGGAGGATTAACTCCCAAACCTAAAAAGGAAAGCCCAGATTCAGCTAATATTGCACCACCTACTCCAAAAGTAAAAGAAATAAGAAAAATTGGTGCTAGAAGTGGAGCAAAATATTTAAAGATTATTTTAAAATTTGAAACATTTGCAACTTTTAAGATTTTGATAAAAGGTTTATTTCCTATGGCGAAACTTTCACTTCTAATCATTCTGGCCATTCCCATCCAACCAGTAACTGAAATCACTATAATTAAAATTAAAGCTGATGCTTGAATATATGAAACTAAAGCTAAAAGTAGAAAAAATGTAGGAAATGTTAAAAATAAATCAATCATAATTGTGATTGTTTTATCAATATTACCTTTAAAATACCCTGCATTTATTCCAATAAAAAGTCCAATAATAGATGAAATTGATGCAGCTAAAAAACCAATAATCAAAGAAGTTTGACCACCTTCTAAAATTCTAGCTAACATATCACGACCAAGTCTATCTGTTCCAAATAAATGCTCCAAAGAAGGAGCTTGTAAAATTCTTGTAGGATCTAAATCATAGGGAGAAACTGTATAAAAAAAAGGCAATAAAAAAATTGTTAAAACAACTGCTATTAATAAATACAAAGCTATTTTAAACATATTTTTCACTTTTATTTTTGGGTATAAAAATAGTAAGACAAGGCACTTTTACCAAATTTTTTGGTTTTATTTAGTGAAAATCTACCTAAAACTTCTGGCATTTCTAAACTTGAGACATGCTCAATAATAATAATAAAAATATTATCAACTTCAATATTTCTAATCATACTAAATGATTTCTCGTAAATATCATCCATTCCATCTCTATAATCAAAGGGAGGATCAACATATAAAACAATTTCGTCTTTAGAATTTCCTAAAAAATCAATAAACAAAGGAGTTTGTACAAAAGTATTTCCTTGAACTGTTTGACACTTTTCCATATCAACAGATTTACAATTTTTTAGTAAAATTTGATATGAATTTTTATCAAGTTCAATAAAACAAGCTTTTTTTGCCCCTCGACTAATAGCTTCAAGTCCAATAGAACCACTTCCTGCAAATGATTCTATAAAAATCTTATCAATAATATCAAACTGCAAAACATTAAACAAAGACTCTTTTAGTCTAGCTTTCGAACTTCTTGTAACATCCAAAGATGGAAGTTCTAAAATTTTTCCTCTATACTTACCTGCAATTATCTTTGTTGTTGGTTTTTCAGTTTTCATAATTTGCACCTTTATTAAGATTTATCTAGCATAACTTTCAGCTCTTATTTCTCTAATTACATTTACTTTTATTTCACCTGGATACTGAACTTTTTGTTCAATCTCTTTTGCAATTTCAGTTGCTAATAATACTGCTTCATCATCATTTACAAGTTCAGCTTTTACAATAACTCTTACTTCTCGTCCAGCATTTATTGCATAAGCATTTAAAACACCCAATTTACTTGTAGAGATATTTTCAACCTCTTCAACTCTTTTTAGGAAACTCTCAAGAACTTCTCTTCTTGCTCCTGGTCTGGCTGCACTTAAGGCATCCGCAGCACAGACAGAAGCTGATTCTACATTTATAGGTTCTTCGTGTCCATGGTGAGCATAAATTGCATTTATAACTGTATCACATTCGTCATATCTTTTACAAATATCCGCACCTAAATGTACATGCGAACCTGGCATTTCATGGGTTAATGCTTTTCCAATATCATGTAAAAGACCAGCACGTCTAGCTAAGATAGCATCTCCACCCATTTGAGCTGCTAATAAACCAGATAAATGAGCAACTTCTAAAGTATGAGCAAGTGCATTTTGACCGTAAGAAGCTCTATATCTTAATCTTCCAACAAGTTTGATAAGTTCTGGATGCATAGTTTTTATTCCAAGTTCTAGAACTACATCTTCACCCTCTTTCTGAATATTTTTATCAAATTCAGATTTTACTTTTTTATAAATTTCTTCAATTCTAGCTGGTTGAATTCTTCCATCTTCAAGTAACTCTTGAATAGTTTTAGTTGCAACCGCACGTCTGTAAAGATTAAAAGATGAAATAGTAATTGTATTTGGAGTATCATCAATAATAATATCAACACCAAGTAACATTTCAAGAGCTTTAATATTTCGCCCCTCTTTTCCTATAATCTTCCCTTTTGTCTCTTCATCATTAATTGGAACATTATTTATTAATCTCTCAGCCGCAAATTCACCTGCATATCTTGTAACTGCTAGTGAAAGCATATTGTTAATTTCATTTTTAGAATTTTGTTCTGCAATTTTGTATTTTTTTCTAAAAATAGAGGAAATTTCAGCTCTTGAATCTTCTTTAACTTTTTTAAGCATCAAATCTTTTGCTTCAATCAAAGTTAGACCAGAAGCATTTTCAAGTATTTTTATAGCTTCTAAAGTTTTTTCTTCATAAGTCTTTTTTTGTTGTTCTAATCCATCTTTTAAAGTTGTGATTTTTCTATTTTTTTCAACTATTTCATCTTTTTCTTGTTTGATGATTCTTAATTCTGATTCTAAATGGTCATTTAACTCACGCTCTTTTTTTTCTATTTTTGAAAGCATAATATCATACTCTCGTCTTGCGTGTTTAAATTCTCTATCACATTCGAATTTTGCCTTTAATTGAGCATCTTTTAAAGCAACTTCTGCTTCATGTTCAATCACTTTTGCTTTTGCTTTTGCTTGTTCAATAAAAATTTGAAATTTTGCTTTATCTAATTTTTTTACAATAAATATGCTAAATGCAGAACTCGCTACTCCTACAATTGCAATTACTAGTATGTATTCCATATTCAAAACCTTAATTTGTTATTATATAATTAGCTTGAATATCGTAATTATCAGATAGAATTTTCTCACTTTTACAAAGTATTAACTGCGTAAAAACTATTGTTGGTTTATAGTTTAAACTATCAAAAAATCTATCATACATACCTTTTCCAAAACCTATTCTTTTTCCTAGTTTATCAATTCCAACTATAGGAACTATTGCTAGGTCAATTTTTGGGTTTTTAAAAAAAGAGTTATTTGGTTCTTTTATTCCAAATCTCTTTTTGTACAAGGGTAATCTATACTTAACAATTTTAAAACTCTCCCCTTGCATAAATGGTACATAAATCTCTCTTCCTTTTGTTTTTCTTAAACTATTTATCAACGGCTTTACATCAACTTCTATACCCAAAGGGATATACAACAAAATATTTTTCGAACCACTTTGTTTTATAAAGTTTTCTAATTTTTTAACAATTATTTTATTTTTGTAATACTTTAAAAAAAGGCTTGTAAACTCTAATCTCTTTATACACGATTTTCTAAAATCACTTTTGTGATCATTTTTCATATTTAAGCCTCACTTGGGTAAAATTTCTACCCAACAAATAATTTTACCCAAAGGAATTAAAATGCAGTTTAAAACTTTAGCATTTTTATCTATTTTATCTATTTTATTATTTACAGGGTGTGATTCTAAAGATAATAATGAATCTTCAAAGGAAGGATCAGCTGTTCAAAGTAATGGAAAAGTATCAGAATTTCAACTAAAAACAACAAATGACACAATAATCAATCTAAAATTAGAAAATGATAAGATCATACTAAAAGATTATCCAAACAAAATAGTTTTATTAAACTTTTTTACAACTTGGTGTCCACCTTGTAAAGCAGAAATCCCAAATTTAATCAAAATACAAAATGATTATAGAAATGATCTTGTAGTTATTTCAGTTTTACTAGAAGAAATGAAAACAAATGATGAAATAAAACAATTTATAAAAGAGTATAATATAAATTATGATGTAATAAATTCACCTGAGCATTTAGAATTTGCAAAAGCCTTAGGGGGAATAAAATCAATCCCAACTATGTTTTTAATTGATAAAAAAAATACTGTGTTTCAAAAGTATGTGGGATTAGTTCCAAATGAAATGATGGAAATAGATATTAAAAAAGTGTTAGAAAAATAAAGGTAAAAAATGTTTAGTTTTTTAAAAAAGAAAAAAAATGATGATATTGAAAATAAAGAATCTCCTTTCGAAATTAAAGAAAATTCTATTCAAAAAATAGAATCTAATAATGAAGAAAAAAAAGGTTTCTTTTCAAAAGCATTAGAAAAAACTTTTGTAACTATTAAAACTGTGGTTCCTCAAAAAAAAGAAAAAATATCTTTTGATGATATTCAAGAACTCCTAATAGAAGCTGATATGGAATATGAAATTATAGAAAAAGCAATGGATGGACTTCCAGATGAAATCACAAGAAAACAGTTAAGACATAGACTTGTTATGCTTTTTGAACATGCGCCAAAAGTTGATTTATCAAATTTACCAAAACCATTTGTAAGACTTATTATTGGAGTTAATGGAGCTGGAAAAACTACAACCATTGCAAAACTTGCAAATATGTCAAAAAAAGAGGGGAAAAGTGTAATTTTAGGAGCTGGAGATACATTTAGAGCTGCTGCTATTGAGCAACTTTCTACTTGGGCTACTAAACTTGATGTTCCTATTATTAAAACAAAACAAGGACATGATGCAAGTGCAGTAGCTTATGATACAATAAGCGCAGCAATTGCTAGAGATATTGATAATGTAATCATTGATACAGCAGGACGCCTTCAAACACAAACAAATCTAAACAATGAACTTAAAAAAATAGTTAAAGTTTGTACAAAAGCAATGAGCGATGCTCCCCACCAAAAACTTATGATTCTAGATGGAACACAAGGAAATACAGCAATTGCACAAGCAAAGGCTTTTAATGAAATGGTTGGAATTGATGGAATAATAGTTACTAAACTTGATGGTACTGCAAAAGGTGGAGCATTATTTTCAATCTCAAATCAACTTGAACTTCCAATTTTTTATGTGGGAATTGGAGAAAAACAAGATGATTTAATAGAATTCTCTCCCGATGAATTTGTGGATAGTTTATTAAATGAAATTTACACACCAGAAAAATAAATAAAGGAATTAATTTTGAAAGCAAAAAACAAATCTTTTCTTGAAGATATATTTATACTTTTCATTCTTGGAATTTTAATATATTTTATTTATAGCTTCTTTTTTTCATCTGATGAAAAAGTTGAAATAGAAGAAAATAAAGCAACTATAGAAAAAAAAATAGAAGCAATTATCAATAAAGAACCCATTATAAATGAAGTTAAAAAAGAAGAAGTATTCCCTCAAAGAACACAAGAAACAAATACAACAGTTGTAGAAACTCCAAAAGAAAATTTACCTCAAGTAGAAAATATTGTTGAAACGAAAGAGAATATTTTAAAAGAAGAAAGAATTGAGCAAAAAGTTGAAAATAAGATTGAACAAAAAGAGATAGAAAAAAAGATACCAACAACTGATATGACTGATCCAAAAGCAAAAATTGAGTTATTTTATAAAACTATTAGAGAACAAATATATTCAAATATTAATAAAAATGTTGATAAAAACCAAATTAGAACAGGTGAATCTGTAGAAATTAGACTTACTATCTTAAAAGATGGTGGATATGAACAATTAAGTTCTACAAAAGGAGATAATGAATATTTTGAATTATTCAGATCTTCAATAAAAGAAGCATTTCCTGTTAAAATTGATGACTCAATAAAAGAGAGTTTTCCTAGATATTTTAGAATGAAAATAGAATTTTAAGAGGTTTTGTAACCTCTTATTTTTTAATCCATGTAAGGTATATCTAAATTTGCATCTCTGTCTGTTGCACTAAAATCAAAACTATTATCCACTAACAATTTCTCAAGATTCTTTGCTAAAACTTTTACCTGAAGCATATGATAACTATTATTTTTAATATTATTTTCAATTTCACTTTTATAAAAAGCTAAAATAATTGGATGGATTTTATCTTGATTTTCAACCAAATTATCTAAAAAATCTTTCAACTTATAAATATCAAATTCATCTATTTTTTCAAGTTTTCTTACAAGATTTCTTACAAACTGTTTTTGGTGGTAACCCTCACTCATACTTAAAAGCTTTGAAGCAGCATAAATATCAGCTTCTTGTCCTGAATAATTATATAAATATCTAAAATGATCGCAAACTATTTCTATATAGTTGGGATAATACTTTAATACAAAAACTAACTCTTTTAAATCCCCATCAATTAATACTTGAAATAAAGTAGCAGTTCTTTTTTGGATTTTGTCCCAATGACCACCATCAGATTTTGAATCACCCAAAAATTTCTCATAATTTTCTAATTTAGTTTTTTCTTCCATAAATGATTATATGCAATTTTTATACCCTATATTTTAAATAGAATTATTGTTTTAACTCTTCTAAAAAAGTTTTATATGGTTCTTGCCAACAACAAGTATGTGTAGCATTGTAATATTTGTAAGTTATGTTATTTTTCTTCTCAAACTTTGAAAAGTAAGATAAAAAAACATCTTTTGGAATAACATCATCATCTTTTCCAATTAAATGATATTGTTTAATATTTTCAAGTTCTTTAGTATAATCTGCTGGATTTAAAGATTCATCCAATCTTGATATATTGTGCATTGTAGTCCACTTTAAAATATCCAAATTTCCAGCTACAGTTACAAGTAGATTTATATCTTCTCTTTGTGCAGCAGTCAAGGCTGCTATTGCTCCACCACCTGAATATCCAATCAAAGTAAAACTTTTATTTTTATAATTATCTTTTAAATTAGATAAGGCTTCATCAAAACTTTTTATAACTTTTGAATCAAATCTATTACTTGTCCAGTATTTTTTACTACATTCATTTGAAGTTATATATTGACAAGGTCTTGCTAAATAAACTTTACATTCATTTGTATCTTGATTCATAAGTTCTAAAGCTGTAGGAGTTATTGGTGTAGGATTTGCTGATATTGTAGTTCTTGTAATCCAAGACAATCCATCACCTTCTATATAAACTTTTAAATCTTTATTTTTACAATTATTAGAAGTTTTCTGTAAAGAAAATAGAGTAAATGAAGAGGTTTGTATGTTAATTTGTTTTAAGTCTTTATTTGCAAGGCTAAATAAAGACTCTTTTCTTTCTTCTAAAGTTGGAATACTACTTAAACATCCAGTAAAAATAAATATTATAAATAAAGAAAAAAAGGAAATATTCATTTTTATTTTAATAATAAATCCATTTCTTTAACTAATGCTTTTCTTTTTGCAAGATTAATTAATGCTTCTTCTGATTCTTGGAAACTTGCATCTTTTTCAGGAATATATCTTTCAATAAAAATAATTTGAGTACCAACATCTTTTAAATTTACTTTTACAATATCACCTTCATTTTTATCTTTTAAAGCGGTTTTTATCTCTGAATTTAATTTATTTGCATCAACTAAATCAGTTAAACCATCTTTGTGTTTAGAAGCCAAATCATTTGAAACTGATTTTACATATTTTATGAAAGATTCTTGTTTATCTTTTTTAGTTTTTGCTTTGTTTAAAGCACTTATAATTTTATCTGCATTTTCTTCGTAAGTTACTAAAATATTTCTCAATTCATATTTTGCTACAACTCTTGGTTTTTCAGCTTTATATAACTCTTTAAGTTCTGCATCACTTGGGATATAACTTCTTAAAAACTTTTCACTCCAAATATCAACAGTAAGGATACTTTTTGCAGTTTTTAAATTAATATCATTTTTCATTATATTTTTTTCTAAATTTTGAGATAGTTTTACAACCGTATCATACTCTTTGATTAAAGCTTCTTTTACATTTGCTTCTTGTTTATAAAAATCAACTTTATGCTTTTGAGCTGTATAAGAAGCAACCTCTTTTTCATCTGAAAATAAATTAATATTAAATAAAACACTACATAAAAATAAAGCTGTAAATTTTTTCATTTTTTCCCTTTTAAATATAAAAATTAAAAACTAAGTCTAAAAGAAACATTTCCTGAATATCCTTCAAAATTGCCATCTTTACTTCTGTCATAATCAACACCTAACATTAAACTTGTAGATTCACTAAGTGTGGTTTTAACCCCTATTCCTGCATTATAAACTGTTTTGTTTAATTCTTGAGTTGGTGTTACAAACTGATTTCCACCACCTGTATATTGGGCTTTTATATCTGCATTACTATCACCAATTGCATTATAAGCTGCCAATTTAAATTCAGGAATAACAACATTATCACCAACATTTAAATTCGTACTAAGTTTAGCTCCAACTCCCAGCGTACCTTTATTCATTTTTACTGAATCAACTTTTAAAGCATCATTTTGATACGCAGTTCCTTTTTCAGTATAACCTTTTTGGTTTAGATTTCCATATTCAAGTGAAGCAAAAGGTGTTAAAGTTGCTAAATCTTCAAAATATACTCTATGACCAACTTCAACTTTAGCAGATATTTGATCAGCATCAGATGAAGATGTTAACTTACCTGAATTAGCAGTTCTTGTCGAATCAGTAGAGTGTTTAGCATAAGATAATATTCCATCTACATAGGTATCACCAAAATCTCTTGACCCATAAGTTGAAAATTGAATACTTTGAGTATCTGAACTATCTCCACTTCTAAAATCAGTTTGATCTATTTTTGTAGTTGCTTGGGCTACTGCTAATCCTATTGTTGTACCATTTCTTAGAGTTCTATCAAGCCCAGCTACAAAACCTACAGTAGTTGATTCATAGCCATCATAATCTTCAACTTTACTTTGAGTTGCTTTTGAACCCATCGCTTTTATCCATAATGAATTATTAAGAGTATATGTACCTGATGAATATCCTGAATAACCATATGGAATAAAATCTGTACTAGAAGAGACTCTCATATCAGCCATTCTATCTTTGATTGTTGTTAATACTAAATTTGAAGCAGTTATAGAAGATTGAATACTTGAATTGTTAGCAACTGGTGCCAATAATTTTTGCATTTCTACCATCTGAGCTTTTTTCTCAGAAGATAGAATCAATCCACCATCTAACTCTTCAATTCTTGTTATAACATCACCTAAAGCGCCTTCTCTAACTACAGTATCATAAGCATAACCTGCTAGTGCTTCAGAAGCTCCATTTGAATAATGTTGTCCTATTTCTGATTTTTTAATATATAAATCTTCAACACCATAACTTCCACCACCTGTTCTATCGGCAAATAAAATCAGATTATTTCCATCAACTTTAATTATTGAATCAATGATACTATTATCACTAACTTTTCCATTTGCTTCTGTTCCATAATAAGTTCCCAAAATACTATTTGCAGAAACTAAATTATAACTTCCTGCACCATATAAAGTACCTACATAATTAACTTTTATTATTGCATTATTATCAATTGTTAAAGTATCAGTTGTAATACTTCCAGAAGGAACACCTGTTGATGAACCAGTAGCTGTTATATCAGAAGTATATATTTTAAATCCTGTTAATGAATTAGCTGCTAATGATAAGTTATCATTAACTGTTATGTCACGAGTATTTACATCTAAAGCAGAATTCGCTCTTACAGTCAAACTTCCACCAAAAATAATATCATTCTTCATTTCAAGTATCGTTTGATTTGTTCCATTTCCAATATAAGTATTTTGAGCATATATATTTTTTGTTAACTCTTGAGTATACGTACTTGCAGAAGAACCAGCTGATCCAAAAGTTACATTTTTAAGTCTTTTTGTACTTGTACCAATATCTGTAGCAAGTAGTGTTGTACCTAAGAAATTTAATGAACCTGTATTAGTAGTTGCTGTAGTAACTGCAACAGGTACAGAAGACACTACTATATTTTTACCATCAGATACATTTACCACACCATCAGCATCATATATTAAACTGCTTATTAAATTTCCTTGGAAATTAACTGTTCCTGTTCCACTCACATGAAAAGTAGTCTCATTTACATAAACATCATTTCTAAAAGTAACTGTTTCTCCATTTGCTCCTGCATTAATTCTTTTAAAAGTAGAATTTCCAGCAGTATTACCACCTAAAATTCCTGTTATTATTGAACTTCCTGCAAATTCTAAAATTGCATCATTTCCATTAATAAATTGAGTTCCACCAGCGCCAACAGTTAAATTAACATCATCACCTATTGCTAAAGTACCAGCTTTATTATCAAAATTAACAGTTCCTATCATTCCCTCTGAAGAAGTATTTGAGCTATTATCACCATTTAATACAACTTTCCCATTATCAGAATATTTTAAAGTTGAGGCATATACCATATCATCAAAAGTAACTGTTTTTCCTGTTGCTCCTGCATTTATAGTATTTAAAACTTTATTACTTTGTCCAACTTCACCTTCAATATTAGAAGTTCCTTGGAAAGTTAATGTTCCTGTATTTGTATTATCTACAGTAATTATTATATTATCAGAACCTGTATTTATTATATCTACACCATCTGCTAATGTTAATGTTGCATTATTTCTAAGAGATACAACATCAGCATAAAGTTCTCTTCCTAGCGCATCATAAGTTACTAAAACTCCATTTGGTGTATTTTGCTCATTATTTGTATTTATATTAAGTTCTTTAATACCATAAATATTACTTCCGATACTATCAGAAATAATTCCATCACCTTTGAAATTTACAATACCTGTATTATTAGTAGCTAATGTTTGAACTGAACCTAAAATTCCCATTCCATCTGATATATTTACAATTCCATTATTTCCTGAAAAATTAATATCTCCTGTTAGCCCAGTTAATAAATTTGCTGTTCCAATATTTGAAAATACTATATCAGTTGTTGTAGTTCCACTCGTTGTATTAAAATTTGCAGTTCCTGCACCAATTGTAGTTGTTGTTGCTACTACATTATCTTCAAAATTTACTGTTCCATTACCTACTGTTATATCTGTAGCATAAACATCATTTGCAAATGTTGACGTTGAACCATTTACTCCTGCATTTACTTCTGCTAATGATGCTCCAACTCCTCCAACTGTTCCTGTTACGGTTTGATTATTACTTCCAACTAAATTTAATGTTCCTTTATTATCGGCTGTTGTTATAACATTCCCTGTTAATCCAGTATTTAAATTTGCTGTTCCATTATTTGTAAATTGTAAATTAGAAGTTGTTGTTCCTGATACTGTATTAAAATTCCCTGTTCCAGTTGATATTGTAGTTGTTGTTGCTGTTAGATTATCTTGGAAAGTACTTGTTCCTGCATTTACATTTACATTTGTTGCTACTACATTATCTTGAAAAGTTGTAGCTCCTGTTCCTGTATTTTCTACTGTATTTGCGTACACATTATTTACAAATGTCGAAGTAGCTCCCGTTGCTCCTGAACTTACTTTTTCTAATGATGCTCCAACTCCTCCAACTGTTCCTGTTACTGTTTGAGTTCCACCAGCTAGTGTTAAAATACCCATATTTGCATCAGCTGTTGTAATTGTTGAAGTTATATTTTTCCCACTTGCCAGTATTAATTCTGAGCTATTTGTTGTTCCATTATTATTTAAAACTGTACTATTTGCAAATACATTCCCATTTATTGTGGTTGTCGAATAATTTGTTGCATCTGTATCACTTCCAATATTTAAGGTATTTAAATCTAAAGACGTTGAACTTCCTATATTCCCTGTGATTGTCTTATTTAATCCTGTTGTAGTTAATATTCCTTGGTTATTCCCTGTTGCTACTACATTCCCTGTTAAATCTGAATTTAAAATTACTGTACCTGTACCTGTCATATTTAGGTTTGAGGCATAAACATTTGAGTTAAATGTTGAAGTTGAACCAGCGACACCAGCGTTTATTTCTTTTAATGATGCTCCTGATGCTCCAACTTGTCCTGTTACAGTTGAGCTTCCTTCTAAACTTAATGTTCCGGTATTATCTACAGATGTTGTTATTGCTGAATTTATATTTTTTGTATCTGCTAATATTACTGTTCCATCTGCGTTATATCTTATTGCTGTTCCTGTAAAATTTCCATCTAAATTTACTGTTCCGGTACCTTCTACATCTAAATTTGTTGCATAAACATCATTTGCAAATGTTGACGTTGAACCATTTACTCCTGCATTTACTTCTGCTAATGATGCTCCAACTCCTCCAACTGTTCCTGTTACGGTTTGATTATTACTTCCAACTAAATTTAATGTTCCTTTATTATCGGCTGTTGTTATAACATTCCCTGTTAATCCAGTATTTAAATTTGCTGTTCCATTATTTGTAAATTGTAAATTAGAAGTTGTTGTTCCTGATACTGTATTAAAATTCCCTGTTCCAGTTGATATTGTAGTTGTTGTTGCTGTTAGATTATCTTGGAAAGTACTTGTTCCTGCATTTACATTTACATTTGTTGCTACTACATTATCTTGAAAAGTTGTAGCTCCTGTTCCTGTATTTTCTACTGTATTTGCGTACACATTATTTACAAATGTCGAAGTAGCTCCCGTTGCTCCTGAACTTACTTTTTCTAATGATGCTCCAACTCCTCCAACTGTTCCTGTTACTGTTTGAGTTCCACCAGCTAGTGTTAAAATACCCATATTTGCATCAGCTGTTGTAATTGTTGAAGTTATATTTTTCCCACTTGCCAGTATTAATTCTGAGCTATTTGTTGTTCCATTATTATTTAAAACTGTACTATTTGCAAATACATTCCCATTTATTGTGGTTGTCGAATAATTTGTTGCATCTGTATCACTTCCAATATTTAAGGTATTTAAATCTAAAGACGTTGAACTTCCTATATTCCCTGTGATTGTCTTATTTAATCCTGTTGTAGTTAATATTCCTTGGTTATTCCCTGTTGCTACTACATTCCCTGTTAAATCTGAATTTAAAATTACTGTACCTGTACCTGTCATATTTAGGTTTGAGGCATAAACATTTGAGTTAAATGTTGAAGTTGAACCAGCGACACCAGCGTTTATTTCTTTTAATGATGCTCCTGATGCTCCAACTTGTCCTGTTACAGTTGAGCTTCCTTCTAAACTTAATGTTCCGGTATTATCTACAGATGTTGTTATTGCTGAATTTATATTTTTTGTATCTGCTAATATTACTGTTCCATCTGCGTTATATCTTATTGCTGTTCCTGTAAAATTTCCATCTAAATTTACTGTTCCGGTACCTTCTACATCTAAATTTGTTGCATAAACATCATTTGCAAATGTTGACGTTGAACCATTTACTCCTGCATTTACTTCTGCTAATTTATTTCCATTTGTTCCTACTTGTCCACTTACAGTTTGAGTTCCACCAGCTAGTGTTAAAATACCCATATTTGCATCAGCTGTTGTAATTGTTGAAGTTATATTTTTCCCACTTGCCAGTATTAATTCTGAGCTATTTGTTGTTCCATTATTATTTAAAACTGTACTATTTGAAAATACATTCCCATTTATTGTGGTTGTCGAATAATTTGTTACATCTGTATCACTTCCAATATTTAAGGTATTTAAATCTAAAGACGTTGAACTTCCTATATTCCCTGTGATTGTCTTATTTAATCCTGTTGTAGTTAATATTCCTTGGTTATTCCCTGTTGTTACTACATTCCCTGTTAAATCTGAATTTAAAATTACTGTACCTGCAGCACTAAATTTCAAATCATCTACTGAACCAGAAGAGACATCAACTGCATTATTAAAAGTAGTTGTTCCTACTGCCGTTACATCTATTGAACCAGCATTTACAGTTCCATTAAATGCTATATTATCACCATTAAGTTTTATATTTCCATCACTTATTGCTGTGTAACCAGATACAGTATTATTTCCTTGAAAAATCAAATTAGCTGTATAATCAATTGAAGATGGTGTCTGTGTTAAAGAGTAAGTTGAAGTACTAGAAACCGGAACATAAGTAGGAGCTACAGGTGCGGTATAAAGAGTAGCACCTTGTTTAGTAATATTATTTGCATTTGCACCAGATGCAAAAGTAAGCTCTAATTTTAAATAATCTGATGTTTGATTAAGTTTATAAGCATCTTGTCCTATTCCATAATAATCTGAAGAAATAGAGGTTGGGATATAATTGCTGTTTGCCCAAGAAGTTGGAGCAAATATTACATCAGTACTACTTGTATCACTTCGAGTATCAGTATTATTGCCATTAGTTTTAGTATTTGTTGCAGTCTCAACCGTAACACTACCACTCGTAAGAGGACTAATGACAGTACTTGTTCCAGTAAAATAATCTGTAGCATTAGCTTTTGTACTAGAAAGTATTAGCATTCCACCTATTAGGGCAATACTAAATGCTAAACCTATTTTTCCACCTTTTAAAATACGAAATCTCGTATCCTTAACTCTGAATGAATTCATTCTTAGAGTTCTCCTTAGTTTTTAATACATCATAATTGTATTTAGTATACCTAAAAAACTCAAAAAACAAGATGAGAAAAACTAATTTTAGTTATAAAAAAAGCTATTTATCTTTCTAAAATATCGCTCAATTCCTTCAAAAGAGTGATTTCCACCCTCTTCTATTATAAGTTCAGTATTTTCAAGCTTTAAAGCAGCTTCACTAAAATCCAAAATCTCATCTTCTTCTTGTAAAAGTGTTATAAAATTTTCAGGATTTTTTAAAAAATCTACTTCATAATTTTTAAGTGATTTTATATGATTTTTTGTAAATTCAAATCTAGAATTATCATAATAATTTGTTACAAAATCAACACCCTCATATCTATCTAAAGTTCCCCAAGGATTTACAGCTGGATTTATTAAAACAGCTTTTAAATCATATTTATTTGCTAAAAACAAAGCATAAAATCCACCCAAAGATGAACCAACAAGATAAACTGGTTCTTCTTTATTTAAAGAAAACTCTATTATTTGTTCTAATGTATCTATTGCTAAATTAGGAATTGTTGGAAGTGAAATTGTAATAACCTCATCTTCAAAATACTCTTTAAATTTTTGTGGTTTTGAACCAAAACCTGAACTTGCGAATCCATGAATATATATTATCATTTTATTTTCTTCCAATGTTTTTATTATATAATGCCAATATTACAATAAAAGGGTTGATAATGAAATTATTTTCAAAAGTTATTTTTGCTTCTTCATTAGCTTTAAATCTAAATGCACAAGTTTTTTCAGTTTTTCTGGAAAATGATGTAATAAATGGAGAAGATAAGCACTATACAAATGGAACATATTTTACATATTTAAGTAATAATGATACAAATGATTCTTCAAAATATAATAATTGTTTCCTTGATTTTATCTCTAAAATTCCTACTTTTAACAATGATACAAAATACCAAACATTAGGAATGACTTATTCTCACTACGCTTTTACTCCAAATGATTTAGATAAAAAAGAAAAAATTGTAGGTGATTTACCTTATGCTGGAGTTGCAACCCTTGATTTTATTTTATATAAATGGAACGAAGACTTTTTTCATCAATATGTAGTTACTTTAGGTGCAGTTGGACCAAGTACAAATACTGATTCTTTTCAAAAATCTTTCCATGATGTAATAGGAAGTAAAGATCCTAAAGGTTGGGATAATCAATTAGAAGATGATTTTTTATATAATTTTTCATACTCTTATGGTTATAGAGCATTTAAACATGAGTTTTCTTATGGAAAAATGGATTTAGTAAATACATTTAGAGCTGATGTTGGAAATTACAATAGAGCTTTAATGGCTAGTTCAATGATTAGATATGGAAACAACTTTCCAAATAACTTTAATAGTGTAGGAAAATTCATAGGTGTAAATGAAAATAAACTTTTAAATCTTGATTCTAAAACTAATAAAGATTTAGGTTGGTCATTATCTTATGGTTTAGGTTATTCTTACACGGATTATTTTTATGTAACTAACCATGATAAATCTTATGAATTAGATGAACAAAAAGATAGTTTAGTTCATGTTATTTCTTGGGATACTTATCTTGATAGATTTGTTTTATCACTTAGTGTTAAAACTGCAAAAGTTAATTTATCAAATAATTACAATGAAAGAGAAACTTGGGGTGGAGTAAATATTGCTTACTTATTTTAAGTAAGCACATTTTCTCGCAAAGCACTCCGTGAAGCCTTATCCACAAGATTAAAAATAGTATCAATTTCATCTTTTAAACTATTCTTTTTATGCCCTTTTACTTTTATAAAAGTTAAATTTAATTCATCTGTTTTTTCAAAAAAATCTTTATATAACCCGTGATTATTCATAAGTTTTCCAGATGACGAATAAAAATTATTTTTCTCTAATTTTTCTCTTCTATCTTGTAAACCGATAATATTTTGGCAATCTGTATAAACTTCTATAATTATATTTTTATCATTTATTTCATCTAACGCCCAAAGAAAAGTTTGAAGTTCAAGTTTTGTTGAAGATGTATTTTCAAATCTTTTTATTTTTATATCTTTTTTCATATCTTCAAAAGATATTTTTTTTTCTTCTAAAATCAAAAAGCTTCCAAAACCAATTTTTTCTTGGGGATTTACACTTGAATCAGTGAATAGTTTTATTTTTTTCATAAAGGATTGTATTGTATTTTATATTACAAAATGACATTTTTTAGAAAGGCTATAAAAAATTTGATTATAATTGAGCTATAAAATTCATAAGGCTTTATTATGGCAAAAAAGAAAATATCACTTTTTGAGTGTCAACATTGTGGAGAACAATCTACAAAATGGCTAGGAAAGTGTCCAAATTGTGGTTCATGGGATTCATTTATAGAATTAAATCAAGAACAACAAGAGGTTTTAAAACACTCATCAAAAATTATAAATACAACATCAAAAGCTCGACCAATTACTGAAATCGAACAAGATGATGTAGCAAGATTTTCCTCTTTTAATGATGAATTTGATTTAGTTTTAGGTGGGGGAATAGTTCCTGGAAGCCTTACTTTAATTGGTGGAAGTCCAGGTGTTGGAAAATCTACACTTTTATTAAAAGTTGCTGGAAGTATCTCAAAATCGGGGAAAAAAGTTTTATA
Organism: Arcobacter suis CECT 7833; assembly: GCF_003544815.1. NCBI lineage: Bacteria > Pseudomonadati > Campylobacterota > Epsilonproteobacteria > Campylobacterales > Arcobacteraceae > Arcobacter > Arcobacter suis. Next base: position 1,698,613 of record NZ_CP032100.1, read on the forward strand.
CGTTTCAGGCGAAGAAAGTGCTGGGCAAATAAAACTGCGAGCAAATAGACTTGATGCAAACCATAATGACTTATTTTTATTAAGTGAAATAAAACTTGAAGAGATTCAAGATGAACTTTTAAGACAAAATTATGAAGTTGTAATTATTGACTCAATTCAAACTATTTATTCATCAAATCTTACATCAGCTCCGGGAAGTGTTTCACAAGTGAGAGAAATCACTTTTGAACTAATGAGAAAAGCAAAAGAGTCAAATATTGCTATGTTTATAATCGGTCACATTACAAAAGATGGAAGTATTGCAGGTCCTAGAGTTCTTGAACACATGGTTGATACGGTTTTATATTTTGAAGGAGAAGCAAGTCGTGAACTGAGAATGCTTAGAGGTTTTAAAAATAGATTTGGAAGTACCAGTGAAATTGGTATTTTTGAAATGACGGCAGAAGGATTAATAAGTGCAAAAGATATCGCTTCAAAGTTTTTTGATAAATCAAAAGCCCAAAGTGGTTCAGCTCTTACAGTTGTTATGGAGGGAAGCCGTGCTATAATTTTGGAAGTTCAAGCACTTGTAACTGAAAGCACTTACCCAAACCCAAAAAGAAGTGCCACAGGTTTTGATGCAAATAGACTTACTATGCTTTTAGCTTTACTTGAAAAAAAGATTGATTTACCACTAAATAACTATGATGTTTTTATAAACATAAGTGGTGGAATAAAAATCAAAGAAAGTAGTGCAGATTTAGCTGTGATTGCAGCGATAATATCTTCTTATAGAGATAGACCTATTTCAAAAGAGTCAGCATTTATTGGAGAAGTTTCACTAACTGGTGAAATAAAAGATGTTTATTCTATTGATTTGCGACTAAAAGAAGCACAAGCACAAGGTATGAAAAAAGCAGTAATTGCTCAAAAAACAAATTTGAAACTTGATATAAAAACTTATGCAGTTGATGAAGTTTCTAAAATGATAGAACTATTTTAAGGAAAAAAATGATTGATTTAGATAATGGAACGCTGTTTGAAATTGATATTTTAAGTTTAGAAAATATTGCAAATTCACTTACAGAAAAAGATATTGAATTACTTGTTGTAAAAAATGATGAAATACAAGAATTAAATAAAGAACATAGAAATATAGATAAAGCAACCGATGTTTTAAGTTTTCCTCTTGAATATGACTTTGTAAATATGCCATTAGGTTCAATTGTAATTTCAACTGATTTTGTGGAAGAAAAAGCAAAAGAGTATGGGCATAGTTTTAATGAAGAGTTTTCATTGCTATTTATTCATGGAATTTTACATCTTTTAGGATATGACCATGAAGTTGATAATGGAGAACACAGAACTAAAGAAGAAGAATTGATAAAAAAATTTAATTTGCCTGATAGTTTAATAGTTAGAAATTCGTAAAAATAGCCTAGTTTTAAACTAGACTATTTTGAACATTTAGGGCAAAGACCACTTAAAACAATATTTGTAGAGTCAATTTTAAATGAACTTAGTTTTGAAGCTTCGCTTAAAATACTTGAAGCATCTAACATAACATCTTCAATATGTCCACAACAAGAACAAACTAAGTGAGCATGTTCTGTTTTAACTAACTCATAAACAGATTTTGAGTTTGGAATTTTTACCTCTGAGAGAAAAACTTTTTCAATCATTGCATTTATATTTTTATAAATTGTTGCTAATGATACTGATGGGAACTTAGATAATAGTTTTTTGTATAAATCATCGATGTTCATATGACCATTTTTGTAAAGTTCTTCAACAATAGCTACTCTTTGTGGAGTAACTTTTAAATCATATTCTTTTAATAAATTTGTATAATTTGTCATAAAACTCTCCCTTTCGCGGAATAATACTATTTTAATATTTATTTCCACATAAATTATATAGTTTATAAATATATTTTATTTTAAACTGATATAAGAAATTATAACATAAAATTTTGCAAAGGATAATAATTTTCTTTTAAGTTTAAATATTTTATACTTCTCAAACAATAATTATTATCCTTTAATAAAATATATTTTATTTAGGATGTATAAAAAGTTATAAATGTTATAATAAAAAAATTTAATGTAGGAGTTAAAAATGAGACAATATGAAACTTATAAATGTAACAAATGTGGAAATGAAGTAGAAGTACAAAATGTTGGTGGTGGAACTTTACACTGCTGTGGTCAAGAAATGGAAATGATTACTACAAATTTAACAGCTGTTAATTTGATGAAAGCATTTGCAGGTGAATCTCAAGCTAGAAATAAATATGAATTTTTCGCAAAAATTGCTTTTGATGAAGGTTACCACAAAATTGCAAGATTTTTTCAAGAAGCAGCAGAGAACGAAAAATACCATGCAATTGCTGAGTTTAAAGCTTATAATAAATTAGTTCATGATATAGAATTAGATAGTACAGTTAAAAATATTCAATATGCCGCAGATGGTGAAAAGTATGAACATGAAGAGATGTATCCAAACTTTGAAGAAATAGCAAAACAAGAAGGATTAAAAGAAATAGCAAGAATGTTTAAAGCTATTGGAAAAGTTGAAGTTGAACATGAAAAAGAGTATTTAGAATTAAAAGAAGCTTTAATTTCTGAAGGATTTTTAGAATCGCAGGAAGAAGAAGAGTGGGTATGTGAAGTATGTGGACATGTTCATAGAGGTAAAAAACCACCAAAAGAGTGTCCATTATGTAGAGTTGAAAAAGAATACTTTAAGAAAAAATCTAAAGATGCAACTATTGGATAATATTAAAATTACTTTTTAAATTTTACCTTTAAAGAATAATATCTTCGATAATATTACAAAAAAATTGTCGGAGATATATTTGCTAAAAATTCTATTCCTATTTTTACTAACATTAACTCTCAATGCTAATACTTTTTCAATTGCTTCATATAATGTAGAAAACTTTTTTGATTTAAATGAAGATAACAATGAATATAGTGAATTTATACCAAATACAAAATCCAACTGGAATCAAAATACTTTTGATTTAAAAGTAAATAATCTTGTAAAAGTTTTAAAAGATATTGATGCTGACATCATAGCTTTACAAGAGATAGAAAATAGAGAATTGATGCAACTTTTGGTAAAAAAACTCCCAAATTATAACTATTATTCTTTTATAAAATATCCAGATTCAGCTATTGGTGTTGGATTTTTATCAAAAATAAAAATAAAAGAGAATAAACATTTAGATGTAAAATTCCGAACAAAACTTTACAGACCAATACTTGAAACTACATTTATATATGAAAATATTGAATTTAAAGTTTTTAATAATCATTGGCCATCAAAAGCTGTAGGTGAGAGTTATCGGGTAAAATATGCAAAAGTTTTACAAGAAAGAGTTAATTTACTTCCAAAAGATTATGATTATATTTTAGTAGGTGATTTTAATTCTGATTATAATGAAATCCAAACTTTTATAACAAATCAAAAACTAAATAATAGCAGAGGAATCACCGGAATAAATCAAATATTAAATACAGTTATTGATGATAAATTTATTACTTATGATGATATATTAAAAAATGAAAAAAAAGTTCATTATAATTTATGGTTAGAACTTCCAGCAAATGAAAGATTTTCAAGTAAATTTAGAAATCAAAATAATACTCCTGATAATATTTTGATTCCAGCTGCTTTATTTGATACTAAAAAAGTATCTTACCTTCCTAATTCATTTATGGTTTTTAAACCTGAATATTTATATGAAAATAATATTGTAAAAAGATGGCAAATGACTGAAGGAAAATTTAATAGAACTCATATTGGTGGTGGTTATTCAGATCATCTTCCAATTTATGCAAAATTTTCTGTTGATAAAAATGACACTAATATTCTTAAAACTTTAGAAGAAAAGAATGAAGCAAAAGAAGAATCTGCAACTATTTTAGATTTATATAAAAAAGAAAAATTAACTGAAAATATTGTTTTAGAAAAAGCTGTTGTTATTTATAAAAATGAAGATAAAGCAATAATTAAAAAAGCAAATGATAGAGCAATTTTTATTTATAAAAATGCAAAAGAGTTAAAATTAGGTTACTCTTATAATCTTCAAATTCATCAAATTTTTGATTCTTATGGATTAAAAGAGATAAAAGAGTTTGCTATTTTAGATGAAGTAGAAAAAGTTGAAGATTATAAATCTTTATTTTTGAATGGAGCAAATATCGATATTTTTGATTTTAAATATGAAAATGAAATCATTACAAATTTAAAAGGTATTGTAAAAAATTCAAAACTTTATTTAGATAATGGCAAAGAGATAAAAATATATTCAAATAGTAGAAATCTACTTCCTAAAAATGGAGAAACCATTACAATATTAAATGGACAATTAGCCTCATATAGAGGAAATATGCAAATTATTCTTTATTCACCATCAGATTTTAAAATAGGATTTTAATGTTACTTAAATCAATTTTCACAAATAGCTCAGGAATTTTAGTTTCTAGGGTTTTAGGATTTATAAGAGACCTTTTAACAGCATCAGTTTTAGGAGCTAATATCTATTCTGATATATTTTTTGTAGCTTTTAAACTACCAAATTTATTTAGAAGTATATTTGCAGATGGTGCCTTTACCCAAGCTTTTATTCCCTCTTATGCAAAATCAAAACATAAAATTAGATTTTCTTCAATCATTTTTTTACAACTATTTGGATTTTTGATTGTTTTATCTTTGTTGGTTATGGCTTTTTCACATCTTGTGGCAAAAGCAATTGCCATTGGATTTGATGAAAAAAGTTTAGATTTAGCAGCGCCTTTATTTGCTATTAATTTTTATTATTTGCCAATGATTTTTGTGGTTACCTTTATGGGAGCATTATTACAATATAAAAAACATTTTGCAACAAGTGCATATTCAACTGCCTTATTAAATTTAGCAATGATAGGTTCTCTTTTAATCGCTCAAAATATGGAAAAATACGATATTACATTTTATCTATCTTATGGTGTTTTAGTTGGTGGTTTTTTACAAATATTAGTACATTTATATGCCGTAAAAAGATTGAATTTATGTAAAATCTTTCACTTTAAAAAACATGAAAAAAAAGAAGAAAGCAGATTTTATAAAAACTTCTTTTCGGCAACTTTTGGTTCTTCAACACTTCATATTTCAGCATTTATAGATACTTGGTTGGCATCTTTTTTAATGAGTGGTTCAATCTCATATCTTTATTATGCAAATAGAATTTTTCAACTTCCCCTTGCTATTTTTGCAATAGCAACTTCAATAGCCCTATTTCCAATGGTAGCCAGAGCTATTAAAAATAAAAATGAAGATGTTGCATTAAGATTAATGAAAAAATCAGCGTTAATTTTATTTGGTTTATTATCAATTTCTGCATTTATTGGTATAACTTTTAATGAATTTATTATAAAACTTCTTTTTGAAAGAGGAGAATTTACAAGCACTGATACTCAAAATACAGCTTTAATTTTAACTATGTATTTAATTGGATTATTACCATTTGGTCTTGCAAAGATTTTTTCCCTTTGGCTTTATGCAAAAGAACAACAATTTTTAACTGCAAAAATATCAATGTACAGTTTAAGTTGTAATATTGTTTTTTCTTTAATTCTAATCAAACCTTATGGAGCAGCTGGACTTGCATTTGCAGGGACAATTGGTGGATTTGTATTATTCTTTTTGACACTAAAAGCTTTTGGTTTTAAAAAATTTATAGAGATGTTTACAAAATAATATTTGTCAATTTTTAAGTTAGATTTATTTAGTAAGATTTAGATACAATCTAGGTTTTATTTTGAAATAATCAGGATTATTAATGAGAAACTTTTTTAAACAATATTCACCCTATTATAAAAATTATAAATTATTCTTTTTTTACTCATTTATAGGAATTATTTTAGTTTCAGCTTCAACATCAGGAACTGCATACGCAATTCAACCTTTACTTGATGACATTTTTATAAATAAAGACAAAGAGATGCTTCATTTGATGCCATTTATTATAATTGGACTTTATGCAGCAAAAGGTTTTGGAAGATATATCCAAGTTTACTGCATATCATTTATTGGTCAAGATATTACAAGAATAGTAAGAGACAAACTTTTTTCTCATGTTTTAACATTAGATATGGATTTTTTTCAAAAAAAACATGGTGGTGAACTTGTAAGTAGAATTACAAATGATATAAATAGAATTCAACAAGCTGTTTCAAATAGTGTTGCAGAATTTATTAGTGAATCTTTAACAATTGTTGGACTTGTTGGATTAGTAATTTATCACTCACCAGAACTTGCATTTTATGGTTTAATTGTTTTACCACTTGCTATTTACCCTCTTTCTTTATTAGCAAAAAGAATGAAAAAATTATCTTTTAAATCTCAAGAAAGTAACTCTGATATTACAACATCACTTAATGAATCTTTTAACAATATTGAAATAATAAAAGCAAATTCTAGTGAAAAAATTGAAACAACTAAATTTTCAATTCATAATATGATTTTTTTCAAATACAATATGAAAGCTTTAAAAACAAATGAATTAACTTCTCCATTAATGGAAATAATAGGTTCATTTGCTTTTGCTGCTGTTATAATTGTAGGTGGTTCAAAAGTAATTTCAGGAGAAATAACTACAGGAACATTTAGTTCATTTATTGCTGCACTTTTTATGTTATATACTCCAATAAAAAAACTATCTTCTTTATACAATAAAATGCAAGATGCGCTTGCAGCAAATGAAAGAATCAATGATATGTTTGCTCAAAAAGCAACAATAAAATCAGGAGAATTAATTTTCCCAAAAAATATTCAAACTATAAATTTTAAAGATGTTTTATTAAAATATGATGATTTTACAGCATTAAAAAACATAAATTTAGAAGCTAAAAAAGGTGAAACAATTGCTTTAGTTGGAGATAGTGGCGGTGGAAAATCTTCTTTAATAAATCTAATCATTAGATTTTATGATACAACAAGTGGAAATATTTTATTAAATGATACTTCAATAAAAGATTTTGATATAAAATCTTTAAGAGAAAATATTTCAATAGTAACTCAAAGAGTTTATATTTTTAATGACACAATAGCAGCAAATGTGGCTTATGGTTATGAAATAGATGAGATAAGAGTTATTGAAGTTTTAAAACAAGCCCATGCTTATGATTTTGTCCTTAAAATGAAAAAAGGCGTAAATACAGTTTTAGATGAATTTGGAACAAATTTAAGTGGAGGACAAAGACAAAGAATTGCAATTGCTAGGGCTTTATATAAAAATCCACAAATTTTAATCCTTGATGAAGCAACATCAGCATTAGACAATGAAAGTGAATCAATCATAAGTGAAGTAATTCAAGAAGTAAGCCAAGATAAAATAACTTTTATAATAGCTCATAGATTAAGTACAATTAAAAATGCAAATAAAATAGCTGTTTTTAAAGCTGGAGAAATTGTTTGTATGGGAGAAGAAAAAGAACTATTAAACTCATGTAAAGAGTATCAAAGATTATATAATCTTGCAAATATTTGATTATTAAAAGTTCAGAAAAACCATTAAAACCAATATTTAATGATTTTTAGATAAAATGCATTAATTTTAAAAAAGGGATAAACTTTGATCAGCTACGAAACACTAAAAAAAATCTTATTTAAGTTTGAACCAGAAACTGCACACAATATTGCAGAATATGGTTTAAAAGTTTTAGGAAAATGTAGAATTGCAAAAGCATATATGGAAAAGAAAAACTATATTTCAAATCCTAAATTAACTCAAGAAGTTTTTGGTGTAAGATTCGAAAATCCAGTTGGATTAGCTGCTGGTTTTGACAAAAATGCAACGATGATTAAAGCTATGAAATCTTTAGGATTTGGATTCACAGAAATTGGAACTATGACTCCAAAACCTCAAGATGGAAATCCAAAACCTAGAATGTTTAGATACCCTGAACAAAAATCAGTTCAAAATGCAATGGGTTTTAATAACAAAGGTGCACATGAAGTTTTAAAAAACTTAAAAAAAGTTTATCCATTTTCTATTCCAGTTGGTGCAAATATTGGAAAAAATAAATTTACTCCTGAAGAGTTTGCACTAAGTGATTATAAAAGTTTAATCAAAAAGTTTGAAGCAAATAGTGATTATTTAGTAATAAATATTTCAAGTCCTAATACTCCAAATTTAAGAGATTTACAAAATGAAAAATTCATAACTGAACTTTTCACAATGGCAAAAGAGCTTACAGCAAAACCAATTTTACTAAAAATTGCTCCTGATATGGAAGTTGCAATGGCAATAAATTTGTGTAATAGTGCAATAAATGCAGGAGCTGCAGGAATAATTGCAACAAATACTACGATTGATTATTCACTTGTTCCAAATTGTCAAAATTTTGGAGGACTTTCAGGAGCTTGTTTGACTGAAAAATCTGCTAATTTATTTAAAGAACTAGCAAGAGAATTATTTGGAAAAACTATTTTAATTTCTGTTGGTGGAATATCAAATAGTGAACAAGCTTATGAAAGAATTAAAAATGGTGCAACACTTGTACAAACATATTCGGGAATGATTTTTGAAGGACCTTCGATGGTTCGAAAAATAAATGAAGGGATTTTAGAACTAATGGCAAAAGATGGATATGAAAATATTTCACAAGCTATTGGAGCTAATTTAAAATAAAAGGAACAAATAATGAATAGTAGAAAAAATAGTAATTTAATTAAAATATTCATTATTCAATTTTTTTTATTAATTACAATTTCGGGAGAATTAATGAGCAATAGCTTACCAAAATATCATACAAAAACTTTAGAAAATGGCTTAGAAATTGTTGCAATTCCTATGAAAAATGGTTCAGGTGTAATTTCAACTGATGTTTTTTATAAAGTAGGAAGTAGAGATGAAAAAATGGGTAAAAGTGGAATTGCTCATATGTTAGAACACCTAAATTTCAAATCTACTAAAAATTTGAAATCTGGGGAGTTTGACGAAATAGTAAAAGGTTTTGGAGGAGTTAATAATGCTTCGACTTCATTTGACTATACGCATTATTACATAAAATCTGCTTCAAAAAATATGGATAAATCTTTAGAATTATTTGCAGATTTAATGGAAAATTTAACACTAAAAGATGAAGAATTTCAACCAGAACGAGATGTTGTAGCAGAAGAAAGAAGATGGAGAACAGATAATAACCCAATGGGATATTTACAATTTAGACTTTTTAACAATGCATATATTTACCATCCATATCATTGGACTCCAATCGGATTTATGAGTGATATTCAAAATTGGTCAATTGAAGATATAAAAGATTTTCATAGTACATTTTATCAACCAAAAAATGCGATAGTTGTAGTTGCTGGTGATATTAATGAAAAAGAAATATTTAAAAATGTAGAAAAGCATTTTAAAAATATAAAAAATACAAAAGAAATTCCTTCATTTCTTCATACGGTTGAACCAACACAAGATGGAGAAAAAAGAGTCGTAATAAATAAAGAATCAGCTGTTCAAATGTTAGCAATCACATATCATATTCCAAATTTTGAGCATGAAGATCAAGTGGCACTTAGTGCATTAAGTGAACTTCTCAGTTCAGGGAAAAGTTCTCTTCTACAAAAAAAACTTGTAGATGAAAAAAGATTAGTAAATACAATTTATGCTTATAATATGGATTTAAAAGACCCAGGATTGTTTATGTTTATGGCAGTTGCAAATGAAGGTGTTGATGCTAAAGAAATTGAAAAAGAAATTTTAGATACAATTGCGCAAATTAAAAAAGGTGAAATATCTCAAAAAGATATTGATAAAATTAAAATAAACACTAAAGCTGATTTTATTTTTTCACTTGAAAGTTCAACAGAAGTAGCTTCTTTATATGGTTCATATTTTGTAAGAGGTAACATAAATCCTCTTTTAGAATATGAAAAAAATGTTGATAAATTAACTAAAGAAAATTTAATAGATGTTGCTAATAAATATTTAAATAAAAATAACTCTACAACAGTTATTTTAAAACAGGAAGAAAAATAATGGATTTTTCAATTAGTAAAACAAAATTTGGTGAAAAACCAGAATTTGAATATCCGAAACCTCTTTTTTTGCAAGAGATGGGAGAAGATAAACTAAAAAAATTATTTAGTGATTTTTATGATTTAGTAGTTGATAGTGATATTGGAAACTTTTTTCCACAAGATGAAGAACAATTAGAAAAGATAAAAGCTCATAATGTGGAGTTTTTTATTGAAGCTTGTGGTGGAGAAAAACATTATTCAAAAGCTGTTGGGCATTTTGATATGTTAAAAACCCATGAAATGTTTTCAATTACAGAAAAAGCTAGACGAGAATGGCTTGGATGTATGGAAGAAGTTTTAAAAAAAGTTGATATTTCAGAAGAAGCAAAACAAAGTTTTTGGAATTTTTTAGAAACTTTTTCAAAACATACTGTAAATGTTGATGAGAGATTAGAATTAGAAGATTTAGTAGTAAATAAAGGATAGAAAGAAATATGGAAATTATTACCGGTTCGATGACCGCACTTATAACACCATTTAAAAATGGGAAAGTTGATTTAGTAAAATATGAGTCTTTAATTAAGAGACAAATTGCTCAAGGTATAAATGCTGTAGTTCCTGTGGGAACAACAGGAGAGAGTGCAACACTATCTTTTAACGAACATAAAGAGTGTATAGAAGTTGCAGTTGCTGCTTGTAAAGGAACTAATACTAAAGTTATGGCTGGTGCGGGTTCAAATGCTACACATGAAGCTTGTGATTTAGCAAAACATGCTCAAGATGTTGGAGCAGATGCAATTTTATCTATAACTCCATACTATAATAAACCAACTCAAGAGGGTTTATATCAACATTATAAAGCTATTGCTAACTCTGTTGAAATTCCATTTATGATGTACAATGTTCCAGGACGAACAGGTGTTGATTTAGATGCAAATACAACTATTAGACTTTTTGATGACGTTAAAAATATCTATGGTGTAAAAGAAGCAACTGGTTCACTAGAACGTGCAATTTGCCTTTTATCACAAAGAAAAGATTTTATAGTTATTTCAGGTGATGATGCAATTGATTTTCCAATGTTAGCAAATGGGGCAAAAGGAATAATTTCTGTAACAGCAAATTTGCTTCCTAATTTAAAATCTTTATTAGTAGATTGTGTGTTTAAAGGTGATTTAGAAAAAGCTAGACAAATAAATGAAGATTTATACGCTTTAAATTCTGTATTATTCTGTGAAAGTAATCCGATTCCTATTAAAGCTGCTATGTATTTAGCTGGTTTACTTGATACTTTGGAATATAGACTTCCATTAACTGCACCAAGTGCTGAAACAATGAAAAGATTAGAAAAAACTTTAGAAAAATATGAGGTAATAAAATAATGAGTAATGATATGAATGGTAAAACTTTAGTAATTTCAGGTGGTACAAAAGGTATTGGTAAAGAGTGTGTTTATAAATTTGCTAGTAATGGTGTAAATGTAGCATTTACATATAATTCAAATCAACAATTTGCAGAAGATATTTGTAAAGATATTGAAGAAAAATATAATGTAAAATGTAAAGCTTATCCATTTAATATCTTAGAGCCAGAAAAATATAAAGAATTATTTGAAGAGATTGACAAAGATTTTGATAGAGTTGACTTCTTTATTTCTAATGCAATGATTTATGGTCGAGCTGTTGTTGGTGGTTATGGTAAATTTATGAAATTAAAACCAAGAGGTTTAAATAATATTTATACAGCAACAGTAAATGCATTTGTTTGTGGAGCTCAACAAGCTGCAAAAAGAATGCAAAAAATCGGTGGTGGGGCAATTGTTTCTTTATCATCTACTGGAAACCTGGTTTACATTGAAAACTATGCAGGTCATGGAACAAACAAAGCAGCAGTTGAAACAATGGTTAAATATGCAGCAAATGAACTTGGTGAATTTGGAATTAGAGTAAATGCAGTTTCAGGAGGTCCAATTGACACTGATGCTTTAAAAGCATTTACAAACTATGAAGAAGTAAAAGCAAAAACTGCTGAATATTCTCCATTAAATAGAATTGGTCAACCTCAAGATTTAGCACAATCATGTTATTTTTTATGTACGAGTGATGCTTCTTGGATTACAGGTCATACATTAATTGTTGATGGTGGGACAACTTTTAGATAATGTCAAAAGCACTAAATCTTCCAAATATACTGGCACTTTTTAGAATAGCATTAGCTCCGCTAATGCTATGGTTTTTTATAGATAGAAATAACCCTATTTTTTCTTCATGGCATCCTTCTTGGTTTGACTATTTTGCTGGACTTATTTTTGTTATTGCATCTGTTACAGATTTTTTCGATGGTTTCATTGCAAGAAGCTGGAATCAAATGACAAAATTAGGTGGAATTTTAGATCCACTTGCGGATAAAATGCTTGTACTTGCAGGATTTTTGGGACTTCTTGTAATAAATAGAGCTTCAGCTTGGGCTGTATTTTTAATACTTTCAAGGGAGTTTTTCATAACAGGTCTTAGAGTTGTTGCTGTTAGTGAAGGAAAAGATGTAGCCTCAACAATGGCTGGAAAAATAAAAACCGTAGTTCAAATGATAGCTATTGGATTTTTAATAATGAATTGGCCATTTGCAACAGAAATTTTATGGTTAGCTGTTATTTTAACAATATATTCAGGGTATGAATATACAAGAGATTATTTCAAAAATTAAAGGCTTTCCTTGGGTACTATTACTTTTTTACTTGTTTTATCATTTTTAGTTTTTTTCCATGAATTAGGACACTTTTTAGCTGCTCGTTATTTTGGTGTAAAAGTTCATGTATTTTCAATTGGTTTTGGTAAACGATTATTTGCAAAAGAGTGGATGGGAACTACTTGGCAATTTGCTTTAATTCCACTTGGTGGATATGTACAAATGAAAGGTCAAGATGACAAAAATCCCTCTTTAAAAGAAGATGGTGAAGATTCATATAATACAAAAAAACCGTGGCAAAGAATTATTATTTTGTTTGCAGGTCCCTTTGCAAACTTTATTTTAGCTGCTGTTTTATATTTTACAATTGCAATGATGGGTGCCTCAACATGGGCTGCTCAAATTGGAAATGTTCAAGAAAATTCACCTGCATTTCACGCAGGAATTTTTCCAAATGATGAAATCATAAAAATAAATGACACTGACATAAAATCTTGGGATGAGATTGGAAAAACAATTATTAGCACTGATGGAGCTTTAAAGTTTTTTATTAAAAGAGATGGAGAGATTATTGCAAAAACAATAAATCCACATATTGCTGATAGTGAAAACATGTTTAAAGAAAAAATCAAAAAAAGAATGATTGGTATCTCTCCATCTGGAAAAATCATACATCTTGAACTATCTTTTACTGAATCATTAGTTTATGCCTATGAAAAAACTATTTTTGCTTCTACTATGATTTTCCAAGGTGTTCAAAAACTAATCCAAGGTGCTATTCCAAGTAGTGAAGTGGGTGGTGTAATCTCTATTGGAAAAGTAATTTCAGATGCAAGTGAAAGTTCAATTATTGCTTTATTTGCAATAACTGCACTAATTTCTGTAAATCTTGGTGTTTTAAATCTTCTTCCAATTCCAGCACTTGATGGTGGACATATAATGTTTAATTTATATGAAATGATAACAAGAAGAAAACCAAGTGAACAAGTATTTATGTTTTTAACTATTATGGGATGGGTAATTTTAGGAAGTTTAATGCTTCTTGGGATTTATAACGATATTAATAGAATATTTCTAAATAACTAAAAAGAGAAACTATGAATAAACAAACAGCAACTAAAAATTTAGATGAAATTATCACAAAAGTTGAGGGTGCAAGACTTAGAATTTCTGAACATCATATTGTAAAAATTATAGGAATTTCAAAATACTCAACTTCTACTGATGTAAAAACTTTATACGAAGCAGGACAAAGAGCATTTGGAGAAAATAAAGTTCAAGATTTAAAACAAAAAATGGAAGAACTTGATGAATTACCATTAGAATGGCATTTTGTTGGAACTTTACAAAAAAACAAAATAAATAATATTATTGATTTAAATCCTACTTTGATTCAATCTTTGGACTCTTTGGATTTAGCATTAGAACTTAATAAAAAACTTGAAGCTAAAAACAAAAAACTATCTGCCCTACTTCAAATAAATTCAGCTTATGAAGATACAAAATCGGGTGTAATGCCAGAAGTTGCAGTTGAAGTTTATAAACAAATTATTGAACTTTGTCCAAATATAATTTTAAAAGGTGTTATGAGTATTGGTGCTCATGTAGAAGATGAAAAAATCATCAAAGAATCTTTTAAAACTACAAAAAAAATATTTGATGAAGTTGTTCCTTTTGGAGCAAAATATTGTTCTATGGGAATGAGTTCTGATTTTGAACTAGCGATTGCCTGTGGTTCAAATATGATTAGAGTTGGTTCTACTTTATTTAAAGACTAGATTATTTCTAGCCTTTAAATAAATCTACTGTTTTTTATTTCTTCGTTTCACTTCTTATTTGAGTTATAGTTTTTCCACCTATTGAGTAATTATCAGTATTCACTTCTTCTATAATCACAACAGCACTAGAAGCACCTCGACCATTAAATACTTTTGCAAAAAGTTCAGTAATTCCTTTTGATAATTCTTCTTTTTGCTCTTTTGTTGCTCCACCATCTTCATGAGTCATTTTTACATTTATAACTGGCATTTTATTCTCCTTTTAATTTAAATATTTTAGTAAAGATTAGCAAAACAATTCCACCAAAAACAATAAAAGCTGTAACATATAAAGCATAATCATAATTTTTGAAGTGTTCAATTAAGGCAACACTATAAAGTGGTGCTGCAACTTGACCTATTCCATAAGCTGTTGTTAATGCGCCCATTAACATAACTGGATTGTTTCCAGCTAGTTTTCCACCAAGATTCATAAACAATGCAACCAATCCAATAAATGTTCCACCATATAAAATCCCTGAAAATAGATTTAAATAGATATTATTTGTTAAAGCTGAAATCATAATACCAATTACTTGCAAAAACATTGCAAGAATTATTATATTTACACTTCCATATTTGTGAGCTAACATCATCCAAATAATACAAGAAGGAATTCCCGCAAGTCCTACTAAAGTCCAAGTAAAACTTCCAAATCCCTCAAGCCCTTCTAAAGAATTTATAATATCAGGTAAAAAAGTTCCTTGAACAACCATTCCAACACCCTCGCAAAAATATGCCATAATTAAAATTATCACAAAAGGTGAAAAAAGTTTTTTATCAATATGATGTTTTACACTATTTTGTTTAACTTCATTATCATAAGACAAAATATACATAGAATAAAATGACATTACAAAAGCAAAAATAGCTAAAACTATCCAAGATAATTGCCATGTTCCATTAAAATAAAATACAATTCTAACTATTAAATCACTAACTAATATTGAAAATCCAATTCCAGAAAAATGTATTCCCATTGCTTTTGTTTTGTTTTGAATGTTTAATTTGTTCATTACAATTGCAGATCCAACAACCAAAGCCATAGCAGCCCCAAATCCTGCAAGTATTCTTGATATTACCCAAATAGTATCTGAAGTTGTAATTCCAAGCATAAGCGTAGTAATTACAGCTAAAAACATACCAAATCTAAAAAATTTTACTTTAGCATTTATATCTTTTATAAAAACAGCAAAAATTGAACCCGCTAAATATCCAACATAATTAATTGAAGCCAAAACTCCTGCAAAACTAATAGTTAAATAATCTTCCAACATTGGAGGTAATAATGATGTAAAAACAAATCTTGCAACTCCTACACCAATTATAAGTGCGATGATTCCTGCAAGTAAAATAGCTACATTTGAATTTTTATCTAATAAATTTATTGTTCGCATATATTCTTCCTTTTAAATTAGTGGTATAATATCACTAAAAATGATATTAAGTCAAATATCTAATCATGATTTATGATATAAGGAAAAGAGATATGGATTCAAGTTTATTAAAAGTTTTTGTTGAAGTAGCACAAGAAAACAGTATTACAAAAGCAGCAAATAAATTAAATTTTGCCCAATCAAACGTAACTTCAAGAATAAAACAGCTGGAAAAATCTTTAGGATTTGCTCTGTTTCATAGAGTCCCAAAGGGTGTGATTTTAAGTAAAGAAGGAGAAAAACTCTATCCTTACGCAGTTGAAATTGTAAAAAAAGTTGAACTTGCAACTTTTAGTATGAAAAATATCAACAACCAAGAACATCTAATAATTGGTTCAACTGAATCAAATGCAACTACAAGAATTGTGCCATTTTTAGTTCAACTTCACAGTGATTTTCCAAATATGAGTTTAGAATTAATCACTAATACAACAAGAGAAATTACAAAAGAACTGCTTGATTATAAAGTTGATATTGCATTTATTAGTGGTGTTCCAAAACATAATGATTTAATAGTTTTAAATAAAGTAGATGAAGATATAGTAATAGTTGAACCAAAAAGTGGAAATGCTCCAAATGTTTTTTTATCTTTTAAAAATGGTTGTGCTTATAATGAATTTGGACAAACTTATCTAAAAAATAGCTCAAACGAAGATTTCAAAACTTTAGAATTTGGAAATTATGAAATAATTTTAGGTTGTGTAAAAGCAGCAATGGGAAAAAGTCTATTGCCATTAAGTATTGTGAAAAAACATAAATATGAAAATGATTTAAAAATCACAAATCTACCAAAAGAGTTAGCAAATATGCCAACTTGTTTGGTTTGTAGAAAAGATAATATTCCTAAAATTGAGGATTATCTAAAAGAGTATAGTTTTTAGTTACAAGCATTTTTGAATTTTTTTAATTCATCTTCAATGCTTGGAACTCTCATAAAATGTTCACCAATTAAAAACGCATCAGCACCAATCGAGTTTAATCTTTTTATTACTTCAATATCTGAAACACCTGATTCTGCAACTATGATTTTTCCATTTGGAATTAAAGGAATTAATTTATCACATAAAGTCATATCCATTTCAAAAGTATCAAGATTTCTATGATTTATCCCAATAATTGTAGCTCCACATTTAATAGCTTTTGTTAAATCTTCCTTATCATGAATTTCAACTAAAACTTCAAGTCCTAAATGAATTGCATAATCATAAAGTTCTTTTAATTCTTTTGTTCCAAGTGCTTTTGCAATAAGTAAAATAAAATCAGCTCCATAAACTAAAGCTTCAACAATTTGATATTTATCAACTATAAAATCTTTTCTTAAAAGTGGCGTTGGAACATATCTTCTAATTGCAGTTAAATACTCTAAATTACCTTGAAAATAGTGAGGTTCTGTTAAAACTGAAATTGCATTTGCTCCACTATTACTATATGCTTGTGCAATTAAAATTGGATCAAAATCCTCTTTTATTATTCCCTTGCTAGGACTAGCTTTCTTAACTTCAGCAATAATTCTAATTGGTTCTTCTTTTGTTGAAGTTAAATATGGTTTTACATCTCTTGGAGTATAAGGATTTGAAGATAGAGTTCTTCCTAATAAATCTAAGCTTATCTCTTTTTTTCTAATTTCTAAATCTTGTTTTGTTTTTTCTATAATCTCATCTAAAATCATTTTTTACACTCCTTTATTTTTTCCCAATGTAGTTTTATCTCTTCATCATTTAAGCCAACTTCATCAACTACTCTTTTCATTTGTTTATTTGCTTCTTGACAGTTTTTGAGTTTATATTGTCCCCAAGCTAAAGTATCAATATATGCTAAATTATTAGGTTCTTCTTTTAGTGCTTTTTTTACTAAAGTTACACCTTTTGATACATTTATATTAAAGTCAATTAAAATATATGCTAAATAATTTTCATAAATATGATTATCAATATGTTCTATTACTTTTTCAAATTTAGCAATAACACTATTTAATACTTTTCTTTTATCTTCAGCCATTTCAAATTCTATAATTGCTTGTTGTCCTAAATATTCTAAATTATCACTATTTGCATATAAACTTCCTAATAAATTATAAGCTTTTAAAGGTTGATTTGTAATTTTATATAAATTTAATAAAATTTCGTCTTCTTCTTTATTTTGTTCAAGAAAATCTATTGCCATTCCTACATTATCTTTTGCTATATACTTTATTAATAAAATTTTTGTTTTATTAAACATCAATAATTCATTATTCTTTTTATATTCAGAATACATTTCTTTTAATAAAGGAATTATTTTTTCTGTTTTTTGCTCTTTTTCATAAAAAGCTAAAAGTTGCATTGATAAATTAAAATCATGTCCATTTTCTTTTATATATTGCTCTATTTTACTTATGGCTTCTTCTTTTTGTGATAAATTGAAATATTGAATATTTGTCAAATTAAGAAATGTATTTGCAGATTTATTTAAAGCAAACGCTTTCTCAAAAAGCTCATAAGCTTTTAAATAATCTTTTTGTTGTAAATAAATAGTCCCTAAAAGTTCATAATTTACATCATTTTGAAATAAATTTGTTAATTTTTGAGCATTTAATAAAGCTTCTTTTTGATCACCTAATTTAAATAGCGCAAATGTATATAATCTTAATATTATCTCTTCTTGTTTAATATTATTTATGTAATATTTAGAAGCATATTCCTTAACAATTTTATAATCTTTTATCTGTGTAGATATTGCTAAATGTTTTAATAAATACTCATAATTATTTGTTTGTTCAAATAATCTTATATATAATTCTCTTGCATCATAATATAATCTTTGATTTTCTGATTCTAATGCTAAAATTATATATTGATTTTCAAGCTCAAAACTTTTAGTTTTTACTTCAACAAATTTTATTTTTATTGGTTCTTTATTTTCTAAGTCCAATGTTTTATTACTACATCCATTAAAAAAGAATAATAATAAACAAAGTACTAAAGACTTCGTATAGCTGGGCACTCTTTATAAACCTCTTCTTCTTTTTCTTTAAAATAATCCCAAAAAGGGAAAGTCCTACATTGATTTGGTCTTGCATTATAAATAGAACATTGTTTTTTTTCCAAATCGAAAAAACAGCACGCATAATTATTTGAAGCTAATTGTATCTCTTTTATGCTATATTTATAGGCGATTTTATTTAAATATCTTTTTTTTAAATCTTCAGCAGAAATTTTTAAATGTAAAGCTAAAGCTTGAATTTCAACCGAATTAATCCAAATATAACCACTTTCCCCTATACAACAATTTCCTTTGCAACTATTACAACCATTTGGATCAAAAGCAAAATTAAATCCATCTTTTTTAACTAAATTACTCAATATCGACCTTTATACTGTGTGT
The DNA here is from genome assembly GCF_003544815.1 of Arcobacter suis CECT 7833. Lineage (NCBI taxonomy): Bacteria > Pseudomonadati > Campylobacterota > Epsilonproteobacteria > Campylobacterales > Arcobacteraceae > Arcobacter > Arcobacter suis. Next base: position 1,717,910 of record NZ_CP032100.1, read on the forward strand.
AGAAGATTTTTTATATATTTCTTGAACTTCAGAAGTAAAATTATTATTTTCATCAAAAACTATTAAAGGTTTTAAAATTTTTGTCAAAGATTTTGAATTTCTTTTTGCATAAACTAAAATTAATGTTGCATCTTTTGAATATTTTGGATGAACAAACTGTAAAGCTTCTAAATTAAATTTATATTTATTTAACAATAACAATATATTGTTTATTTGTTTTACATCATAACAAAAAAAGAATTTTCCTTCACTTTTTAATATTGATGCTGTTTTTTTTATAAAAACTTCAAGGGGTAAAGAGTCATTATATCTAGCAATTTTTAAACTTTGATTGTCACTTTTGATAACATCTGCATGATAAAAAGGTGGATTTGAAACGCAAATATCAAATTTTTTCTCAAAGTCAATTTCTTCAAAAGAACCTTCATATAATTTTGAATCTATTTTATTTGTTTTTGAATTTTTTGTTGAGAAAAATTGAAACATTTTTTGTATTTCACACTGATTTAGTTTTAGTTTTTCAAAATCTTTTGCTACTAATAAACCTAAAATTCCACTCCCACTTCCTACGTCTAATAATTCACCTTTTATATTCTTATATTTGGTAAAATTTTCAATTATAAAGTTATATAAAAAATGTGTATCACTATTATAACAATAGCCATTTGTTGGCTGATATAAAACCAAAAATTATCCTTATTTTATTTAGATGAATTATATCTAAGTTAAATAAATATGAGTTTTAATTTCATTATTAACTTATACTATTGTATAAAAACTAGATAAATATTTTAAGCTTAAATATAGTTTATAAAAGTGCCTTAAATTTCGTTATTCTCTTGTAGCAAAATGTAACAAGAGAAAAATTCAATTTATAAATTGCAAAGATATAACATTCTTTGGGATTATTATAGGCTATTATTTGACGATAATATATTGAGTTAATTCAATTATTGATATTAAAATAATTTAAGGAGAAATTATGTCTAATATGGAAGCTCCTGCAAATACTCCGGTTTGGGTTAATGAAGCTAGATGCAAAGCATGTGATAAATGTGTTTCAGTATGTCCAGCTGGCGTACTTGCGATGAGACAAGAAGTTCATTCTACTTTAGGTTCAATGATTAAAGTTGTTCACCCAGAAGCATGTATTGGTTGTACAGATTGCGAATTGGCATGTCCAGATTTTGCAATTTATGTTGCTGATAAAAAAGAGTTCAAATTTGCAAAACTTACAGAAGAAGCAAAAGTGAGAAAAGAAGCGGTTATAAAAAATAATTATAGAGAACTAGAGGCGTAAGGAGAATTAATGGCAAGAGAAGTAATTTCAACTGGTAATGAACTAGCAGCTAAAGCTGCAATAGACGCTGACGTTGAGTTTTTTGGTGGATACCCTATTACTCCTTCAAGTGAGATAATGCACGTACTTTCTTCTGCATTACCAGCTAGAGGACATGCATGTATTCAAATGGAAGATGAAATAGCAGGTATTTGTACAGCAATAGGTGCTGCAATGTCTGGAAAAAGATCAATGACTGCAACATCAGGACCTGGTATCTCTTTAAAAGCAGAAAACTTAGGTGTTGGATATATTTCTGAAGTTCCTTTAGTAGTTGTAAATGTAATGAGAGGTGGTCCATCAACTGGTCTTCCAACAAGAGTTGCACAAGGTGACTTATTACAAGCAAAAAACCCTACTCATGGTGATGTAAAATCAATTACTTTAGTTCCAGGTAACTTAAGAGAATGTTATACAGAAACAGTAAGAGCTTTCAATTTAGCTGATAGATTTATGCAACCTGTATTTGTTTTATTAGATGAAACAATTGGTCACATGAGTGGAAAAGCAATTCTTCCTGATCTAGAAGAAATTCAAGCTTCTAAAATCTCAAGAAAAAGATTCGATGGAGATAAAAAAGATTACAAACCTTACGGTGTTGGAGCTGATGAACCAGCTGTATTAAATCCAATGTTTGAAGGTTATAGATACCACTTTACTGGTCTTCACCATGGACCAACAGGACATCCTACAGAAGATGCTGATATGTGTGACGCTTTAATGAAAAGATTATTTAATAAAGTTGATGCTCACGTAGATGAATTAGAATTAAATGAAGAATATATGTTAGAAGATGCTGACATTATGATTATTGCGTATGGTTCTGTATCTTTAGGTGTTACTGAAGCAATTAATAGAATGAGAAAAGAAGGTATTAAAGTTGGAATGTTCAGACCATTAACAATTTGGCCAAGTCCAGCAAAAAGAATAAAAGAATTAATGGATAAATTTAACAAAGTATTAGTTGCAGAGTTAAATATGGGACAATTTACAGAAGAAGTACAAAGAGTATCTGGAAGATCTAATTTTGATACATTATATAAAGTAAATGGTAGACCTTTATCTCCACTAGAAATTATTGAAAAAGTGAAAGGAATGTAATTATGGCTTTTAATTATGATGAATATTTAAGAACAGATAAAATGCCAACACTATGGTGTTGGGGATGTGGTGATGGAGTTATTCTAAAATCTGTAATTAGAGCTATAGAGAAACTTGGTTGGAATATGGATGATGTTTGTGTTGTTTCAGGAATCGGATGTTCTGGAAGATTTTCTTCATACATTAACTGTAATACAATTCACACAACTCACGGAAGAACTTTAGCTTATGCAACTGGTGTTAAATTAGCAAATCCAGATAAAAAAGTTATTGTTGTTGGTGGAGATGGTGATGGTCTTGCAATTGGTGGAAATCATACAATTCATGCTGCTAGAAGAAACATTGACTTAAATTATATTATTATCAATAATTTCATTTATGGATTAACAAATTCTCAAACAAGTCCAACAACTCCTCAAGGTATGTGGACTGTTACAATGAGTAGAGGAAATATTGACCCTACTTTTGATGCTTGTAAATTAGTTGAAGCAGCAGGAGCTTCTTTTGTTGCAAGAGAAACTATGTTAGACCCTAAAAAATTAGAAAGAACTTTAGTTAAAGCTTTTGAACATAAAGGTTTTTCATTTATTGAAGTATTCTCTAACTGTCACGTTAACTTAGGAAGAAAAAATAAAATGGCAACAGCTATGGCAAATTTAGAGTGGATTGATTCAATTTCAATGGCAAAATCTAAATTTGAAAAATTAGAACCAGAAGAACAAAAAGGTATTTTTCCTACAGGTATTTTAAAACAAGATACTGAAGCAATGGAATATTGTGAAGCTTACGAAAAAGTAAAAGAAGCTCATAAAAATAAAACTATGGTTCAATTATAAGGAGATACACATGGCAACAAATAAAACATTAATGAGATTTACAGGTGTTGGTGGACAAGGTGTACTTCTTGCAGGTGCGATTTTCGCAGCTGCAAAAATCAATGATGGAGGTTATGGTTTAAAAACTGCAACTTATACATCTCAAGTAAGAGGTGGACCAACTGTTGTTGATATTACTTTACAAGATGATGAAATTTTATATCCTTATGCAAATGATGGTGAAATTGATTTCATGCTTTCAGTTGCACAAATTTCTTATGACCAATTTAAAAATGGTGTAAAAGAAGGTGGAGTTATCGTTGTTGAACCAAATCTTGTTACTCCAACTGAAGAAGATAGAAAAAAATGGAAAATCTATGAAATTCCAATTATTACTATTGCGAAAGAAGAAGTAGGAAATGTTATTACTCAATCAGTTTTAGCATTAGCTATGGCTAACTATTTTACAGGTGAAACTGTACCAAATGAAGTATTGAAAAAAACAATGCTTTCAAAAGTGCCAGAAAAAGTACATGAAATCAATAATAAAGCATTTGATTTAGGTATTAAATACGCTCACGAAGCACAAGCTAACGCTTAAAAATAGAGGTTTTTAAACCTCTATTTTATTCTTTTATATATTTTTTATAATCTTCTATTTTTTCTTTTAATCTTTTTGCTAAATAAATATTTGAATTACCTAAACAAGATAAAATAAAACTTGCTTCTTTTTGATATTTTGATATTTTTTCATTATCCCAATGTTTTGGTGGAATTCCTAAATTTGTAATTCTATCAGCTAATTTAACCATTTGAACTTCATAGGGTTGAGTTAATAATCTTTCAATACTATCTTTCATTTGTTCTTGTTTTGAAACCAAAGTTTTATCTTTTGTTAAAGCTTCAACCCCATTGGCAATGGTTTCTCCAAATTTTACATATAGTTCATCATAAGTAATATTAGCATCTTCAATAACATCATGTAACAAAGCACAAGAAATGGCTATATTTGCTTTTTCTTCATCAAGCTTAGATTTCTCACAAGCATTTATAACTTCCATTGCTACACAAGTTATATGAGCAAGATAAAGCAAACCTTTTGGAGTTTTTTGCTCACCATGAGCATGAGCAGCAAAAGTTAAAACTTCTATATAATTTTCTTGGCTAAACATTTATTTATTCTCTTTTTTATGATTATTTATAACATTATCACTTTTTGAAAAAGAGATTAAATCTTCAACTGTTTTAATTTTAGAACTATCAATATTTGACAAACTTTTTTCAAAAACAATAGCTGTTGTTAAAGCATCAAAATAGGCTCTATGATGATTATCAACTTCAATATTTAAAACTTCTTTTAAAAAACTCAAACCATATTTTTCAGATTCGATTGTTCTTTTTGCCAAATCAATAGAACAAATTTTTCTATTTAAGAGTTTTCCTAAATGAAATTTTTCAAAAGAATCAGAAATAAAAGTGTAATCAAATTTTATATCATGGGCCACAAAAACATCATCTTCTAAAAACACTTTAAATTCTTTTAAAACTTTCTCAAGTCTTGGAGCATCTTCTAACATTTTAAGATTTATTTTTGTAACTTCTTGAACATAAGCTGGAATTTCTTTTGCATAAACTAATGATTCGAATTTATCTAGAATTTTTCCATTTTTATATTTTACAGCGCCAAGTTCAATAATTTGATAACCTTTTTTTGCACTTCCACCATTTGTTTCAATATCAACTATACAAAAAGTTTGTTCTTCTATTGGTGTTTTTATAGTTTTTAAATAAACAAAATCTCCTTCAAACTCCAAAGGTAAACCATTTGATAAAAGTAATTCAAATTCAAGTTCTGGAGTTTCATAAAAAGTATCAGCTGCTTCATTTAATAACTCTAAAAATTCTGTATATAAAATTGGTTCTTTTAATAATCTTTGTAAAATATTTTGTAATTTAAATTGAGGTTTAGGAACAATCCTTTTAGGCGATTTCATTTGCCTCTTTTACAAAATCTATCATTTTTTGTTTAGATTTTTTTCCCTTAGATTCTTCAACTCCACTGCTAACATCAACTCCATAAAAACCATAACCATTTATCTCTTTTAAATTATTTGAAGTTAATCCACCAGCAAGAATAAATTTTGAACAATCAAGGTTTTCAAACCACTCTAAAGCAACTCTTTTACCCTCACCTCCAAAACCATCAACAAAAGCATCTAATAAATAATAATCTTTATTTAAATTCTTTAAATCTTTTTGTGATTTAACTCTTATTACTTTTATAGATTTTACTTTTAATAATTCATAATTTAATATCTCATTATCATCTATTATTTGAGCCAAATGCATTTTTGATTCAGCACAAACTTCATTTATAAAGTTTTCATTTTCATTTACAAAAAGTCCAACTATTTGTACAAAAGGAGGAAGTTTTTCAACTATCTCTTTTGCTTTTAAAGGTGTAATATATCTTGGAGAATTAGCATAAAAAACAAAACCCAAAGCATCAGCACCTGCATTTATTGCATCAAGTGCATCTTGTAAATTTGTTATACCACAAATTTTTACTCTCATTTTTTAAACCTGTAGACTTTTTATAGCTTTTGAATAATCAGCATTTCCAAACACATAAGATCCAGCAACAACAACATCAACACCAGCTTCTTTTAACTCATGAATATTTTTGTCATTTACTCCACCATCAACTTGAATTAAACAATTTGGATTTCTTTTATTAATTAACTCTTTTAATTTTTTTGCTTTTTCAATAACTGATGGAATAAATTTTTGTCCACCAAAACCAGGATTTACAGACATTAATAAAACCATATCCAAATCTTCAAGTAAATATTCAATGGCTTCAGGAGGAGTATGAGGATTTAAAACAATTGCTGGTTTAATTCCATAATCTCTAATCTTTTGAATAAGTCTATGTGGATGATTTTCACTTTCAATATGAAATGAAATATAAAGAGGTTTACAAGGGGCAAAAAGCTCAACAAAAAAAGTATTATCTTCAACCATTAAATGAATATCAAGGGGTTTAGTAGCAACTTTTGCAACAGAGTTTACAACAACAGGTCCTATTGTCATATTAGGAACATAGTGTCCATCCATTACATCCACATGAATTAAATCACTTCCAGCATCACAAATGGCTTTTATTTCACTTGCAAGATTTCCAAAATCTGCTGATAATATAGAAGGTGCTACAAGCATCTTTTCTAACCTTTTTTTCTAAATTTTGCCCGATTATATCATTTAAACTCTTTTAGAATGTATAAAAATAGATTTATAATACTTTTTGATGTAGAATCTAAACAAAAAACAAATTGGCAAATCATGAAAAAATTTTTACTCTTATTTATCTATAGTTTATGTTTTAGTGAAGATATAAATACACTTTATGAAGAAGCTCAAAATTTAGAAAATCAAGGAAATTATAAAGAAGCCATGCTTTTATATAAAAAAGCTGCTGATTTGAATATTCCTAAATATACTCCAGAAGATAGATATATACTTGATTTATCAAAAAATGATGAACATAAAGTTGAATCCTTTACAAACATGAAAAAAGCTTTTTATCAAAACCAAATTGATAAAGTTAATGATAAAGAAACTGACGAAAATTTAAAACAGATAGTTACGGGTGACTTTGGTCTTTATCCTTATAAAAAGAACTATTTACTTCCTGTAACTTATCAAGTAAATACACCAAAAGAACAAAATTCTTTTGAGACAAATTTTCAAATAAGTATAGAAAAACCTATTACTTATAATTTTTTTGGACTAAATGAATCAATTTCAGCTGCATACACACAAAACTCTTTTTGGCAAACATTTAAACACTCTTCTCCTTTTAGAGAAACAAATTATGAACCTGAAATATTTGTACAATTTCCATATAAAAGTACCAGTACTTTAAAAAGTTATAAAATTGCATTAAATCATGTTTCAAATGGAAGAAATGATGAATATTCAAGGTCATGGAACAGAGTCTATTTAGAAGGTTATTTTCAACTTTCTAATTTATTTATAATCCCAAAAGTTTGGTATAGAATCCCTGAAAATAGTTCAGATGATGATAATCCTAATATTGAAGATTATTATGGAAATGGTGATTTAACTTTCCTTTATGCTTATAAAAAACATACATTTGAATTGGCTTTGAGAAACAATCTTGAGTTCAATGAGGGGAATAAAGGTTCAGCTGAGTTAAATTGGACTTTCCCCCTACCTGATTTTTTATATGCAGCAAATACTTATGGTATATTCCAACTATTCTCAGGTTATGGTAATAATCTAATTGATTATGATAGAGAAGTTCATAAAGTAGGCTTAGGAATAGCTTTCTCTAGATAGATTCTATTTTATATTTTGTATATAATAAAAAATAGCCTCTATCTCTTCTTCAACTAAAAAGTATGTTGGCATTACATTAGCATAATGAATTAATTTTTCACATACTTGCTCTTTTTCAAATTTTAAATTTGGATTCTTTTTAGAATTTACTTTTATTGAAAAAGTTTCATAATCTATATTTTTTATATCAGGAACAACCAAAGTACAATTATAAATTTTTTTCTCATGCATCTGTTTAAAATCAACCATCTTCCTACCTCTTGCATCATTTCCATGACAACTATTACAGCCTATTCCTCTTGGATTATTATAAAGCATTTTACCATACTCATATTTTGTAATAAAAGAGTTATTAATATCCATTAAATTTTCTGGATGTTTTTCTTCTGGTTGATTTAATTCTGGTTGTTTATTTTCTAATTGATTTTGTTCAACTTCATTGGCATAAAGAGTTGAACCAAGAAGGAAAAAAATTACAAATAAATATTTCATTTAACTCCTATTTTATCTATATTTTTAAAAAACCAATAAAAGCTAAACATTAACCCAGGTGTTTTAGCTTTTGATTCATCAAAAATAAATTCCTCAGCTTCTTCAATTGGCAAAAACATAACTTCAATTTGCTCATCGTTAATTCCGCCGCCATCATGAATTTTCATTGATTCATCAATTTCTGCAAAAAATAAGTATTGACAAGCTCCACTAATTCCCACATTTGTATAAAATGAAGTTATTTTTGAGATATCATTTATTTTAACATGGTATCCACACTCTTCATCTATTTCTTCTTGTGCTATTTCTTCTAAGGATTTATCTTTATCCACTAATCCAGCACACAATTCATAAGTAAATGTTTTAGAACTGTCATTTAAAAAAACTGGAATTCTAAACTGCTTTACAAGCAAAAAAGCTTTTTTCTCAACATGATATAAAAGAATTGCAACGCTATTATGACTTCGTACAGCTTCCCAAGTTTTATTTTTTCCATTTTGATTATATGTTACTTTTATTGGATGAATAAATTTTGTATCTTTTAACTCACTTATTTTTAAATCTTCAATTACATTTATCATTTATTGTCTTTAATTTTTTTTCGTATTCTAACAAAAAATTAATTCAATTTACTTTTTATTTACTATTGAAGAAAAATCGATACTAAAGATTGTCTCTTTGGCTATTTGTGACTTTAGGTTTAAAACTAAATTATATTCATTACAAATTCTTTTTACTATATCTAAACCTATTCCAAAACCACCTTCATTGTTATTTCCTCTTTTATATCTTTTGAAAATCTCTTTTTGTTCTTCATCACTTATTCCTCTTCCAAAATCTTTTACACCTAAAATATTATCTTTTAAAGTAACCTCAATAATAGAGTCTTTATAACTATATTTAATAGCATTTGAAATTAGATTATTCACCAATTTTTGCGTTTTTGTTCTATCCATTTTTATATAACAACTAAAAAGATTTGAATTTATTTGAATATTTTTTGTAATAGAAATATCATTAAAATAATCTACACTTTCAGAAACCAAATCTTTTAAATCAAACTCTTCAAAAACATCCTCATTTATTTCATTAAAAGCAGAAAAATGAATATCATTATATATTTGAGAGATTTGTTTTGAACTACTTAAGATATATTTCATCATTTTTTCTGGATTTTTTCCATTTTTTAGCATTGAAACAGAAGTCATTAAAACAGAAATTGGAGTATTTAATTCATGGGCTGAATCTTTTATAAATTTATCCATAGAATCAACTCTTTTTCTTGCAGGATTTAATAAAATTTTTGATAATAAATAACCAACACAAGCAATAAATATTGAACTTATAATCAATTTAATAAGTATTAATATCTTAATACTATTTTTATCATTAACTACTTGGCAACTTTCGATAATAATATATTTTATTGGGATATTTTCTTCATCAAGAGTAGTTATAAAATATTTGTAACTACTATTTTCATAAATATTTTTTGAATAATCGATCTGAAATCTTTCATCTAAATATGAAAAAATAATTTTTTTATCTTTATCTAAAAGGGCATATTTTAGATTTTCTTTCGATAGTTTTTCAGGAATAAAATCTTTCTTTTTCATATATTTATCTAAGATTTCAGCTTTTATTTGCATAGAAGTATTTTGAAGTTCCATAGTACAAGAATCTTGTGCCATTTTTAGTTCATTTCCATAATAAATATATAAAATAACACTAACCAAAAAAATTGTTGATGTTACATAAATAAATAAAAAATTTCTTAAAGCTTTTTTTTCATCATTATTCAAATCTATATCCTACTGCTCGAACTGTTGTAATTTTATCTTTTCCTATTATTTCTCTAAGGTTTTTTATGTAAACTCGAATAGTAGCATCTGTTGGCATATCATCATAAGCCCAAATATTTTGTAATAATTCTTCGCTAGAAATCACTCTATTTTTATGTGTACAAAAATATTTTAAAATATCTCTTTCTTTCAAAGCTAAATTAATAATAACATCATCTTTAAAAATTTGGCATGATTCTGGCTCAAAAAATAATTTTTTATCTATTTCAATTTTATTATCTTGATTAATTAAAAATTGTCTGCATAGTTTTAAAATTCTTTGATCTAATTCTTCAAGATCAAAAGGTTTTTTTATATAATCATCTACACCATTTTCAAATGATTCTTTTAAATGTTTAGTATCTTGATAAGCTGTTAGAATAATAGTTGGAGTATTATTTTTATACTCCTTTCTAATGGTTTTTAAAACATCAATTCCACTGATTTGTGGGGTATTAATATCTAAAAGCGCAATATCAAATTTTTGTTCAATTAAAGCTTCTAAAGCAACTTGTCCATTTGTGCACAAAGTCACTTCAAAACCTTTATCAACTAAATGTTCATTTAATAAATCACTTAAGGCAACATCATCTTCTAGTAACAAAACTTTCATATAAAATCCTAATAAATTGTTTTTTATTATAAGCTAATTTTGTTTACTAAGTGTGTATGTTATTTAAAATTATCAAAAACTAAAGGTGCTTTAAAATCAAGTGATTTTAAATGTTTCATAATAGCTTGTAAATCATCAATATTTTTTCCAGTTACTCTTATCTCATCACCTTGATTAGCAGCTGTTACTTTTAATTTTAAATTTTTTATTTCTGTTTGAATTCTTTTTGCTTCATCTTTTTCAATACTATCAATTATTTTATAAGAATATTTTCTATTTCCACCACTTGAATCTTCTTTTTTTAACTCTTCAAGTGAATTTATTGAGATTCCTCTTTTATTCATTTTTGAAATTAATATATCTCTCATTGCATCTATTTTATTATCACTTGAACTAACTAATGTCAAAGTTTTTGCACCTACATTTAGATCTATTTCTTTTGAAATACCTTTAAAATCATATCTAGTATCAATTTCTTTTTGAGATTGTATTACTGCATTTTTCATCTCTTGCATATCAAGTTTTGCTGAAATATCAAATTGATGTTCTTTAACTGCCATAATTATCCTTTTTTAATTTATTATTTGTACTAAATTCTAACATTATTTTATGAAGCTTTTGGTAAAACAAGATTCAAATTCATATATAATTAAAGTTATATTTGAATAAGCTAAATTTTAAAAGGAATTGATTATGTATAAAGAAAGCACCAATGTTGTAGTTAAACATTTAGTAAATAAATTAAGAAATATAAATACAACTTCAAGTGATTTTAGACTGACAATTGAAGAAATTTCAAAAATAATAGCTTCAGAAGCATTAAATGATTTTGAAACAACTATAGAAGTGATAAATACTTGGCAAGGTTTACTTGATGTTAAAATGATAGAAGTTCAAAAACTTGTTCTTATTTCAATTTTAAGAGCAGCAGAACCAATGCTTAATGGTATATTAAAAACTTTTCCCGATGCAAAAAGTGGATTTTTAGGTATGAAAAGAGATGAACAAACTTCTTTAAGTAGAATTTTTTATGAAAATATTCCTAATTTAGAAAATAAAACTGTTTTATTATTAGATCCAATGTTAGCAACTGGTGGTTCATTAATTCACGGAATCACTCATTTAAAAACAAAAAATCCAAAAAGAATTATTAGTTTAAATATTATAGGTTCGCCATATGGAGTTAAAAAGGTACAAGAAATTCATCCTGATGTAGATATATTTATTGCACAAATTGATCAAAAATTAGATGAAAATAATTATATAATTCCAGGTCTTGGAGATGCTGGAGATAGAGCTTTTAATACAAACTAAAATGTAAATACATCATTATATTTGTATTTAAAGCCTAGTTGTTCAATCTTTGAACCATCAATTATTCTATTTAAATAAAAATCATTATCCAAAAATATGGGAGTAGCAAAATCATATTTTTTAGAATTATAAGTATAAATTTCTTTTTTTGTAGGATGTTGTTTTGAACAAAGATTAAAAGTTCCATTTATATCATTTTTAATTACAAATTTAGTTGCATTTATTACATCATTTCTATGAACAAAATTTATTAAACTATTTGGAAATTCAACTATTTTATTTGCACTTCTTTTACCAAAATATCTATTTTCTCCAACAAGTCCTGAAACTCTAAAAATTATATTACTTCTACTTTCTATAAGTTTTTCAGCATCATATACAATTTGAGAACTAGAATCTATTATTTGGTAATTTTCATCAAAATTACCCTCAATATTTGGATAAATAGAAGTGGAACTTATAAATATAATTTTTTCTATATTTTTTATTTTTTTATCACTATAAATATTTTCTAAAAAGTTCAAATAATTTTCAAATTTTGAAGGTGGATAGTTGATAAATAAATAATTTGTATCTAATAATTGTTCTAAGAAATCAAAATTATTTTCATTTAAAATATATGAAGTTAATCCCTCTTCTTCATACATTTTTTGTTTTTCATTATTCCTTGATGAAACTTTTATTTTATATTTTATTTTTAGTACTTTAGCAAGTTCAAATCCTAACCAACCTGCACCCAGAATAGTAAAAGTTTTCATTTAATCTTTTAAAATCCCATAAGTTAATGTAAGCCAAGCAATAATCAATAAAGAACCACCAATTGGAGTAATAGCTCCTAAAATTGGCATTGATAAAACAGCTAAAAAATATAAAGAAAATGAAAATATACACATCCCAATAATTATCAACCATATAGCAACATATATTCTTTTCGAATCAGGTTTTAAAGCATATATAAAAGAAGCTGCAAAAAGCCCTAATGTATTGTAAAAATGATATTCAACACTTGTATGATAAATCTTCAACATATACTCATCAAGTATAGATTTTAAGCCATGTGCACCAAAAGCACCTAAACAAATTGCTAATGCCATCATAAATGAAGCAATTGCTAAAAATATTTTAATTTTCTTATTTAATATCATAATTTATCCATCAATATTTATTTTTTAATTCCTATTATACATAAAGAAATTTAATTGTTTATTTAACATCAACTTCCCAAAAAAAATCAATCCAAGTAGTAGCTTCTCTAACACTAAAATCAGGTTTTATAACAGCAGTATTTTTATAAAATATAGTTGCTAATTTAAATTCAACATTTGGAAATTTTTCTTTTAAAATTCTTAAGATTTCTCTCATTGTTTCACCTGAATCAACAATATCATCAATAATTAAAACTTTTTTTGCATTAGAAATATCTGGAATATTAAAAATATTAAATGTATCTAATTTTAATTCACCATCATAATGAATAGAATTTAAAGTATATAAATTTCTTATATTCATAGCTTGTGACATTAAATGAGCAAGTGTTAATCCTCCTCGAGCTACAGCTAATAAAATTTCAGGTTCAAAATGTCTGCATTTATCAACTAATTTTTGTGTATCTTTTTTAAATAAATCATAACTATAATAAAGTTTTCCCAAAAAATATCCTTTATAAATTAATTTGGATCGAGCAATAAAGAGGAAGTAATAAGCCCCAGAAAAAAGCGGAGCTAAAAAAAAAGCTTCTTCCTAAAAGAACTTGGAAAGTTCAGATAGGAAAAAGCTTAGTGTGTAAAAACTCAAGAGCTGGCAGCGGCCTACGTTTCCACCAGGGGACCCGGCAGTATTATCGGCGATGAAGTGCTTGACTTCCAGGTTCGGAATGGGACTGGGTATTTCCACTTCTCTATAGCCACCAGCAAAGTTGAGTGTAAAAAGTAAGAATAGGTACTCTTTACACTCAACTCAAACTAGAGTTAAGAAAAAATAATGTTAAAGTCTTTTGTTCTTTCTAAAAAAAAACACAATGTGTCTTAAAAATATATATAGTATATATTTAATAAGATAGTAAACCAAAGAATTGTTTTAAATAAGCCAAACGTTCTATTAGTACTGGTCAGCTAAACGACTTACATCGCTTACACATCCAGCCTATCAACCAGCTAGTCTTGCTGGGAACTTCAGGGAAAGTTAATCTTAGAGTTGGCTTCGAGCTTAGATGCTTTCAGCTCTTATCACATCCGTACGTAGCTACCCAACGATGCTCTTGGCAGAACAATTGGTACACCAGTGGTACGTTCATCCCGGTCCTCTCGTACTAGGGACAAATCTCTTCAACTTTCCTACGCCCACGGAAGATAGGGACCGAACTGTCTCACGACGTTCTGAACCCAGCTCGCGTACCGCTTTAAATGGCGAACAGCCATACCCTTGGGACCTACTTCAGCCCCAGGATGCGATGAGCCGACATCGAGGTGCCAAACCTCCCCGTCGATGTGAGCTCTTGGGGGAGATCAGCCTGTTATCCCCGGCGTACCTTTTATCCTTTGAGCGATGGCCCTTCCACACAGAACCACCGGATCACTATGACCGACTTTCGTCTCTGTTCGACTTGTATGTCTCACAGTCAAGCTAGTTTATGCCATTATACTCAACTGGCGATTTCCATCCGCCATGAACTAACCTTTGTAAGCCTCCGTTACTTTTTAGGAGGCGACCGCCCCAGTCAAACTACCCACCAGACATTGTCCTGATACAAGATAATTGTACGCAGTTAGTAACTCAAATATTCAAGGGTGGTATCTCAAGGATGGCTCCGACTCTACTTGCGTCTAGTCATCATAGCCTCCCACCTATCCTGCACATGAATATCCAAGCTACAGTGTCAAGCTGTAGTAAAGGTGCACGGGGTCTTTCCGTCTTTCCGCGGGTAGGAGGAATTTTCACCTCCACTACAATTTCACTGGATCCCTGGTTGAGACAGCTCCCATCTCGTTACGCCATTCATGCAGGTCGGTATTTAACCGACAAGGAATTTCGCTACCTTAGGACCGTTATAGTTACGGCCGCCGTTTACTCGGGCTTCAATCAAATGCTTCGCTTGCGCTGACATCATCAGTTAACCTTCGAGCACCGGGCAGGCGTCACACCTTATACATCCACTTACGTGTTAGCAAAGTGCTGTGTTTTTGGTAAACAGTCGGGAGGGACTCTTTGTTGCAACCTCTCTAGCTTTTTGGAGCAAGTCCATATACCAAAGTAGGCACACCTTATACCGAAGATACGGTGCTAGTTTGCAGAGTTCCTTAACCAGGGTTCTTCCACGCGCCTTAGAATACTCATCCCACCCACCTGTGTCGGTTTACGGTACGGGCAACATACAATATACTTAGTGGCTTTTCTTGGCACGACAGTATCATCGATTCTCCATCTCCTCCGAAGAGTGTCAAGAGCCTGTAAGATCTCGGTCTTATGATACCCGGATTTGCCTAAGTATCAACCTACGTCCTTCGACCCACTATTCCATCAGTGAGCTCGATTAACTCTATGCGTCCCCACATCGCGCTTGTATGTTGGTATTGAAATATTAATCAATTTGCCATCGTCTACCCCTTTCGGACTCGACTTAGGACCCGACTAACCCTACGATGACGAGCATCGCGTAGGAAACCTTGGGTTTTCGGCGTTGAGGATTCTCACCTCAATTATCGCTACTCATGCCTGCATGCTCACTTCTATCCGCTCCAACGCTCCTTGCCGGTACATCTTCAACGCTGAATAGAACGCTCTCCTACCACTCGAATAAATTCGAATCTAAAGCTTCGGTGCACATCTTAGCCCCGTTATATTTTCCGCGCAGAATCACTAGACCAGTGAGCTGTTACGCTTTCTTTAAAGGATGGCTGCTTCTAAGCCAACCTCCTGGTTGTCACAGTAACTCCACATCGTTTTCCACTTAGATGTGACTTAGGGACCTTAGCTGTTAGTCTGGGTTGTTCCCCTCTCGACGGTGGATTTTATCACCCATCGCCTGACTCCTGTGATTCCACATATAGTATTCATAGTTTGATAGGGTTTGGTACCGCGGTAAGCAGCCCTAGCCCATTCAGTGCTCTACCCCTATATGCTACAACACAAGGCTATACCTAAATATATTTCGGAGAGAACCAGCTATCACGAAGTTTGATTGGCCTTTCACCCCTATCCACAAGTCATCCGGAGACTTTTCAACGCCTATCGGTTCGGTCCTCCACTGGCTCTTACACCAGCTTCAACCTGCTCATGGATAGATCACTTCGTTTCGGGTCTGCAGCATCTGACTAATTCGCCCTATTAAGACTCGCTTTCGCTACGGCTTCGTACTTGACTTAACCTTGCCAGACACCACAACTCGCAGGCTCATTATGCAAAAGGCAGTCCATCACCCTGATAAATCATAGGGCTCTGAATGATTGTAAGCTAATGGTTTCAGGTTCTATTTCACTCTCCTCGCTGGAGTACTTTTCACCTTTCCCTCACGGTACTTGTTCACTATCGATCTGTAAGTAGTATTTAGGATTGGAGGGTGGTCCCCCCAGTTTCAGTCAAAATATCACGTGTTCCGACCTACTCAGGATACCATTAGAGCTATTGAAAATTTAAATTACAGGAGTTTCACCTTCTATGCTACACTTTTCCAAGTATTTCATCTATCTTCTTTAGTCTCACGTTATGGTCCTACAACCCCCAATGCAAGCATTGGGTTTGTCCTAATCCGCTTTCGCTCGCCGCTACTGACGGAATCTCGTTTGATTTCTCTTCCTCTGGCTACTGAGATGTTTCACTTCACCAGGTTAGCTCCCCGTAGGGTAATATAGCTCTCACTATACTGGGTTGCCCCATTCAGAAATCCCCGGATCAAAGCTCTTTGGCAGCTCCCCGAGGCTTATCGCAGCCTAATACGTCTTTCATCGCCTCTTACAGTCTAGGCATCCACCATTAGCCCTTAATAGCTTATTAATAAACAGAATTAAATTCTGTCGCATTTTTGATAATATTCTTTGGCTACTATCTTATTAAACATATTATTTAAAATATATCAATAAAATAAGTTGTGTTCTATCTATTTCTAGATAATTAAAATTTTTGTTTTTAATTATTAGTTCTACTTTGAATAAATTCTCATAGTTCTTTTAATTAAACGAAAAAATTAAAGACTTTAACATTATATTTTTAAATATCATTTTGATTCGAAAATCAAATATAAATTCAAACTCTATTTGAACTTATATTTAACTTTTTTTCAAGTTTCTTAATTTTAATTATAAACTTCTAAACTATTTAAAGGTGGTGGAGAATAGCGGGATCGAACCGCTGACCTCCTGCGTGCAAAGCAGGCGCTCTCCCAGCTGAGCTAATTCCCCACACTGATTAATCTTTAAGATTATTTAATGGTGGGCCTATCAGGACTTGAACCTGAGACCTCACGATTATCAGTCGAGCGCTCTAGCCAGCTGAGCTATAGGCCCTTAAACCTATTTTAAATAATCTTTATAAACCGAATATAAAATCTCATATATTTTTTAGTTTTAAGTTAAGAAACAAATCTTAACTTAATTCTCTGAAAGGAGGTGATCCAACCGCAGGTTCTCCTACGGTTACCTTGTTACGACTTCACCCCAGTCGCTGAATCCACTGTGGAAGGTAGCTATTTTAGCATCCCCGCTTCGAATGAGTTCAACTCCCATGGTGTGACGGGCGGTGAGTACAAGACCCGGGAACGTATTCACCGTAGCATAGCTGATCTACGATTACTAGCGATTCCAACTTCATGTAGTCGAGTTGCAGACTACAATCCGAACTGGGAGATATTTTTGAGATTTGCTCCACATCACTGTATTGCGGCTCTTTGTATACCCCATTGTAGCACGTGTGTAGCCCTGGACGTAAGGGCCATGATGACTTGACGTCGTCCTCACCTTCCTCCTACTTGCGTAGGCAGTCTCATTAGAGTTCTCAGCCGAACTGTTAGCAACTAATGACGAGGGTTGCGCTCGTTGCGGGACTTAACCCAACATCTCACGACACGAGCTGACGACAGCCGTGCAGCACCTGTATATAAGTTTCTGCAAGCAGACACCAATCTATCTCTAGAAAGTTCTTACTATGTCAAGTCCAGGTAAGGTTCTTCGTGTATCGTCGAATTAAACCACATGCTCCACCGCTTGTGCGGGTCCCCGTCTATTCCTTTGAGTTTTAATCTTGCGACCGTACTCCCCAGGCGGCACACTTAATGTGTTAACTGCATTACTGCAAGGTCTAGCCTCACAACAACTAGTGTGCATCGTTTAGGGCGTGGACTACCAGGGTATCTAATCCTGTTTGCTCCCCACGCTTTCGCGTCTCAGCGTCAATAATGTTCCAGTAGATCGCCTTCGCAATCGGTATTCCTTCTGATCTCTACGGATTTTACCCCTACACCAGAAATTCCATCTACCTCTCCCACATTCTAGATATACAGTTTCAAAAGCAGTTCAATAGTTAAGCTATTGGATTTCACTTCTGACTTATATATCCGCCTACACGCTCTTTACGCCCAGTGATTCCGAGTAACGCTTGCACCCTCCGTATTACCGCGGCTGCTGGCACGGAGTTAGCCGGTGCTTATTCATATGGTACCGTCATTATCTTCCCATATAAAAGGAGTTTACGCACCGAAATGTGTCATCCTCCACGCGGCGTTGCTGCATCAGACTTTCGTCCATTGTGCAATATTCCCCACTGCTGCCTCCCGTAGGAGTCTGGACCGTGTCTCAGTTCCAGTGTGACTGATCATCCTCTCAAACCAGTTAGGCGTCATAGCCTTGGTGAGCCATTACCTCACCAACAAGCTGATACCATACAGACCCATCCTCAAGCACTAAAGCGTTTCCCTTGCATACTTATGTATTAAAGGCATATAGGGCATTAGCAGTCGTTTCCAACTGTTATTCCTTTCTTGAGGGCAGGTTATCTATATATTACTCACCCGTGCGCCACTTAGCTGACAATTATAGCAAGCTATAATCCGTTCTCGTTCGACTTGCATGTGTTAAGCACGCCGCCAGCGTTCACTCTGAGCCAGGATCAAACTCTCCATAAATTGAAGTTTTTGAACTTGACTTTTTCTGTATTATTTTACTAACACAAAATTATCACTCATTGTTATAGACAAGATTTCTATGTTTTACCATTTCTCTCTTGTTATATGTATATATTTTATATTAACATTTATTCTTATTTTACATCTGTAATAAACAACAGATTATATTACAAGAATTCTATATTCGGTTTATAAAGATTACTTCACAAACGTTTATAATTATTTTTAAAGATCATCCTAGCTTCGATTACAACGTCTCTCATCATTCTCTCGTTTGATGCGTTCCAGTCAAATTGGACGGGAATTATAATAGATTCTTTTGGCTTTGTCAATACCTTGCAGCTTAAATTTGGCTTAAATTTTTGGATTTGTTCTGTTTTAGATTTTTTTATTGGTTTTTATTATCAGTTTATATATTTTACTTGCTTTTACTTGGGTTTGTTGTTAAATTGTTTATTCTTAATTAATATCTTGTTTACTTTTTACTATTTTTTCACAATTTTTATGAAAAATGACATATAATAACAGATGCAAATTTGTTAAGACATAATTTTGAAGCAGATACAAAAGAAAATGCTAAAATGTACGAAAATGTTTTAATAAAACTATTTGAACAATTACAAGGAAAATAAAAATGACAAATAAAAATACACCAATTAAAAAATGCCTATTCCCTGCTGCTGGATATGGAACAAGATTTTTACCTGCAACAAAAGCTACACCAAAAGAGATGTTACCAGTTTTAACTAAACCACTTATTCAATATGGGGTAGAAGAAGCACTTGCTGCTGGTATGGATACAATGGCGATAGTTACAGGAAGAGGTAAAAGAGCAATTGAAGATCACTTTGATATTTCTTATGAACTTGAAAACCAAATTAAAGGGACAAGTAAAGAGCATTATTTAACAGAAATTAGAGCTGTTATTACAAAATGTACATTCTCTTATACTAGACAAATAGAAATGAAAGGTTTAGGTCATGCAATTTTATGTGGTGAAACACTAATTGGTGACCAGCCATTTGCTGTTTTACTTGCAGATGACTTATGTGACGCTCCGGGAAAAGGTGTTTTAGCACAAATGGTTGATTTGTATAAAAAATATGGTTGTTCTATTGTTGCTATTGAAGAAATTCCAAAAGAAGATACTAATAAATATGGTGTTATTGCTGGAAATGAAATTGAACCTGGTATTTATATGGTAAAAGACATGGTTGAAAAACCTGAGCCTGAAGTTGCACCTTCAAACCTAGCAATTATTGGGAGATATATTTTAACTCCTGATATTTTTGACATTATTAGAGAAACAAAACCAGGTAAAGGTGGAGAAATTCAAATTACAGATGCACTTTTAACACAAGCGAAAAAAGGAATGGTTTTAGCTTTTAAATTTGATGGACAAAGATTTGACTGTGGAAGTATTGATGGATTTGTAAAAGCAACTAATTATTTTTATACAAAATCTATAGATAAAGAAAAAAAAGAAAAAAAAGAAGCTGGAGCTAAATAAGTGAAAAACAATCTGTATTATCCTCAAGTATCGCTAAGTGATAAAGAAATTTTTGCTGAGATAAAAAAAGAAAGAGAAGTAATAGGTTATTACTCTCTTCCTTATGTTGATACAACAGTTTTAAAAACTAGACTTGATGATTTAAACTTTCCACAAAAACAAATAGCAATTATTGGTATTGGGGGAAGTACTTTAGGAACTTATGCGATTTATAACTTCATGAAGTATAACAAACAACATAATAAATGCTTGAAAAAAGAGCTTTTCTTTTTTGAAAGTACAGACCCTGTAAATTTAAATGGAACATTAGCTCAATTGAATTTAAATGATACACTTTTTATTGTTATTTCAAAATCTGGAACTACAATAGAAACTATCTCTATTTTTAAATATCTTATGTCTATTGTAAAAATTGATAAATCAAATTTATTGATTATTACTGAAGATGATAGTAAATTAAACACTTTTGCAAGAGCAAATGAGATTAATTACTTTGATATTCCTAAAAATGTTGGTGGAAGATTTTCTGTTTTATCAAATGTGGGATTAGTTCCTTTATATCTTGCTGGATTTGATATTGATGAGTTATTAAAAGGAGCTAAAAAAAGCTCTGATTCATTTTTTGATAAAAAGAAACTATTTAAACATCTTCTTAAAAAAGCTAGAACTTATTATGAGTTCAAAGATGTTTATAATATGAATGCTATTTTTTCATATTCTCAATTACTTGAAGGATTTAATAAATGGTATGTTCAACTTTGGGGAGAAAGTCTTGGTAAAGTTGATATTAATAATACAAATCAAGGTTTAACACCAATTGGACTTTTAGGACCAGTAGATCAGCACTCTTTTTTACAATTAATTGTTGAAGGTCAAAGGGATAAAACAGTAACTTTTATTAAAATTAAAGATTTTAAAGACAATACAAAAATTGCTCCTATTTCTTTAGAAGGATTAGAAGAACTTGATTATGTTAATAATCTTAATTTTAAAGAGTTAATTAATCTACAAGCAGATGCAACAATTGCTTCTGTTAAAGAGTTAAAAAAAGATATTCCAATTGATATTATAGAAATTGAAGAAATCAGTGAATTTGAAATAGGAAAACTTCTATTTTATTATGAATTATTAACTTCAATTGTTGGTAAATTCTTAAGAATTAATACTTACGACCAACCAGGTGTCGAAGGTGGTAAGATAATTTTAAAAGGTATGTTAAAAAATAAATAGGAATTAAAATGGCACTATTTGGTACATTAGAAACTTTAAAATCACAAGTTTGTGATGTGAAGTTTCAAAAAGCTTTTGCTTATATTGAAAAATTGCAAAATAAAAATTCAAGTGAATATAAAAGTATTCTAAATACAAAAGTTGGAGAATGTAATAAAATAGTGTTAGATGAAAATTGTTTTGTTTTAGAACAAGCCTATATAACAAAAGATAAAGAAGATTGTTTATTTGAATCACATAAAAAGTATATTGACATTCAATATATGTTTGATGGTGATGAAATAATGGAAGTTGAAAACATAAACAATCTTCTTATTGAAACTCCTTATAAAGAGGATTTAGATTATGCAAAACATTTTCAATCTAAAAATGCTTCTGTATTAAAAATCAAAGAAAATGAACTTGCTATTTTTTATCCCTTTGATGCTCATATGCCTTGCATAAAAATAGATGAAAATAAAAAAATCATAAAAGCTGTTTTTAAAATATTAGTAAATAGTTGAAAATATTATGGAACATATATTTTCAGCATTAATTCCTGTTTTTGGACTTATTTTAATTGGCTATTTTTTTAAAAGAATAAAATTCCCATCCCATGAATTTTGGCCACAAGCAGATAAATTAACTTATTATATTTTAATGCCTGCACTTTTGATATATGAATTATCAAATGCTTCTTTAAACTCAAAAAATAGTTTTAGTTTTGTTATGGCTGCGCTTTTAGCAATATTTTTTACGATGATTATTTTGATAATTATAAATAAAATAAAACCTACTAATGCTTCATCTTTTACTTCTGTAATTCAAGGTGGAATTAGATTTAATACTTATGTATTTTTAGCTTTAAGTGGAGCTATTTTTGGAAAAGAAGGTTTAATTTTATCTGCGATTATTTTGACTTTTACTATTCCATTTATCAATGTTTTATGTATAACTATTTTTGCTTTATATGTAAGTAATGATAAATTACATTTTTTATATTTGATAAAATCAATTATTACAAATCCATTGATTGTTGCTTGTGTAATAGGTGGAACTATTAATTTTATAGGAATAGAATTTCCAGTTGTGATAAACAATACTTTAGCTATATTAAGTAAAGCAGCACTTCCTATGGGACTTTTGTCAGTTGGATTTGGACTTGTAATAAAAGAAATTTCATCTTTTAAAAGTGAACTAATTATTTCTAGTTTTGCAAAACATTTAATTATGCCAATATTAATTTTTATTTTTGCAAAATATTTTGAACTTGATAATATGATGATTTCTATTTTAGTTTTATTTGCAGTTTTACCAACTGCTCCAAGTTCTTTTATTCTTGCTCGTCAGCTTGGTGGGAATATGGGATTAATGTCAAGTATTATTACAGTGCAGACACTTTTGTCTGCACTGTTTATAATAATATTTCTAAAAATCTTTATCTAAAAATATTAACCTAACTCGTGTACTAAATCTAACTCTGCTTTTTCTAACATTGCAAACTCTTCATCTGCTGTTTTAGCAACTAAATGATTTTTACTATATAAGAAAAAGTATACAGCACCAATTACATATAAAATAATTGTATAGTTAAAAGCTCTAGGATCAAAAGCATAAACTCCTGTTAATGCAATTAAAGATAACACTAATGCAATTCCCGAAGTTACAACTCCTCCTGGTGTTTTATATGGTCTTGGCATATTTGGATTTTTAACTCTTAATAAAATATGACTTAAAGCCATTAATGCATAAGAAATTGTAGCTCCAACAACAGCCATTGCCAGCATTAAATCACCCTCTCCTGTTAATGATGCTAAAAAACCTAAAATACCTGGAACAATTAAAGCCCAAGTTGGAGTTTTTTTAGTACTTGTTAATGATAAGAATTGTGGTAAATATCCTGCTCTTGATAAAGCAAATACTAAACGACTATATCCGTAAATAATAGAAAAAAATGAAGCAATTAATCCAGCTAATCCCAATACATTTACAGTAGTTGCTAACGTTGTATTTCCATTTATATTTAAAGCATCAACCAAAGGAACAGTACTTTTTCCAATAGCATCAGCACCTGCAACACCTGCAAGTAAAAATACAATTAATACAGCTGAAAAAAGTAAAAAAATCATTGCTGCAATAATACCTTTTGGTATATCTTTTGCAGGATTTTTTGCTTCTTCTGCGGCTAGAGGCACACCTTCAACTGCTAAAAATAGCCACATACCAAATGGAAGTGCTGCCCAAACTCCATACCATCCATATGGTAAAAATTCTGTTGCCCCTGTTGCTTCGGCTGAAATTGCAATATCAAATAATTTAGTTGCATCAAAATTTCCTATTAAAGCAACTGCTGTTGCAATAATTGCAAATACAGCTAAAGCACTAATAACTATCATTGTTTTTAAAGCTTCACCTGCACCAAACAAATGAATAGAAATAAAAACTGTATAAAATAACGCATATACTAAAGGACCATTAAATCCTGTTAATGCCTCAACTGCTGAACCTATAAAAATTACAATCGCTGCGGGAGCTAGTGCATATTCAATTAGTATAGCAAGTCCCGTTAAATATCCACCTGCTGGTCCCATTACTTGTCTTGCAAAACTATATCCACCACCTGCTGCTGGAATTGATGCTGACATTTCAGCTAATGATAAAACTAAACAAAAATACATTATTGCCATTAAACCAGCCGCAATTGCAAATCCACCCCAACCAGCATGTGCAATACCAAAATTCCATCCAGCAAAATCACCTGAAATTACATAAGAAACTCCTAAACCTGCTAATAATATCCAACCTGCCGTTCCTCTTTTTAATTGTCTTTTGGCAAGATAATCTTTATTTATATGAACTTTACTCATTTTATTCCTTTATTTAATTAAAAAATTTTCTTCATTTATACTATTTTCTATAACATCATTAATTGTTCTATCTTTTAAATTCACTCCTGATAACTCTAATCTTCGTGACTCTTTTAATAAATACATTGTTTTTTTTACAGCCTCCTCATAAGATAATCCTTCACTTCTAATATTTGATATACAATTTCTACTGGCATCGCTTAAACCAACTTTTGGATTCCAAGTTAAATACAAACCTAAACTATCAGGTGAACTTAAACCTGGTCTCTCTCCAATTAAAACTATTGAAATTTTTGCTTTTAATAATTCTCCAACTTCATCACCAATGGCAACTCTTCCTTGTTGAACTATTGAAAAAGGTGATAAATTCCATTTTTGTTTATCTTCTTTTAATGCTATCATCAATTTTTTTATAAAATTAATTGCATTTTCTTTTATTGCCAATGAAGATAATCCATCAACAATAACTATTGATAAATCATAAAAAGTATTGTCATTGGCTTTTATTTTTTTTAATATTTCAGAAGAATTTTTATCTAATCTTCTACCTAAATCTGGTCGTTGTAAATATGTTGTTCTATTTATTGCTTGTGAATGCAATAAAATAGGAGAAGTTTTTTTATTTATATCATTTACAATCAACTGTTCAACAATATTTTCCACATCAAGCGGTAAATGAACTGCATCTTGAGCTTGAGCATGAGCCAATTGAAATGCCAATGAATGAGAAGTTGGAATACTAACTCCACTTCTTCCCAATCCAATTCTTGCATCTGTATAATCTTTGAGTAATGCCCAAGGATTTTCAATAATATTTGAATCAATTTTTTCTATATTATTCATTATTTATTTCCTATAACATTTGATAAAGATTTAAAGAATTTTTGTGGCATTTTTTCATTTAAAATAAATTTATCCATATTTTTGAATATTTCCATTTTTTCAAGCCAAGCCATAAATTCAGGAGCTGGTTTTAGATTTAAAACTCTTCTTGCGTATAAAGCATCATGAAAAGAGGTAGTTTGATAATTAAGCATAATATCATCGCTTCCTGGAATTCCCATAATAAAATTACATCCAGCAACACCAAGTAAAGTTAATAAATTATCCATATCATTTTGATCAGCATCTGCATGATTTGTATAACAAATATCACAACCCATTGGAAGTCCTAATAATTTTCCACAAAAGTGATCCTCAAGCCCTGCTCTTGTAATCTCTTTTCCATCAAACAAATATTCAGGTCCAATAAATCCAACAACGGTATTTACCAAAAGAGGATTAAACTTTTTAGCAACTGCATAAGCTCTAACTTCACAAGTTTGTTGATCTAGCCCAAAATTTGCATTAGCTGAAAGTGAACTGCCCTGCCCTGTTTCAAAATACATAACATTATTTCCAACAGTTCCACGATTTAATGAAAGTCCCGCTTCATGGGCTTCTTTTAAGATTTTAAGATTTATTCCAAAACTTGAATTTGTAGCTTCAGTTCCTCCAATTGATTGAAATACTAAATCAACAGGAGCACCTTTTTCAATAGCTTCAATAGTATTTGTAACATGAGTTAAAACGCAAGATTGTGTTGGAATTTCATATTTTTGGATTACATCATCCATGAGTTTTAAAAGTTTTATAGTTTGTTCAACATTATCAGTTGCTGGATTTATACCAATAACAGCATCACCATTTCCATATAATAATCCATCTAAAATACTCGCAGCTATTCCCATAACATCATCTGTTGGGTGGTTTGGTTGAAGTCTTGTTGATAAATGATTTGGTAAACCAATAGTATTTCTAAAAGATGTAACAACTGGACATTTTTTTGCGACCATTATCAAATCTTGATTTCTCATGATTTTACTAACTGCTGCTGCCATTTCAGGAGTTATTCCAGCTCTTGCTTGTTTGATTAAATCAATAGTTGTAGAATCACTTAATAACCAGTTTCTAAAATCTCCAACTGTTAAATGTGAAATTAATTTAAAAGCTTCTCCATCATGTTCATCGATAATTAATCTTGTGATTTCATCTTCTTCGTAGGGAATTAACACTTCATTTAAAAAAGTTTTCAAAGGAACTTCTGCTAAACACATTTGTGCAACAACTCTTTCTTGAGAAGAAAGTGCGCAAACTCCAGCTAAAATATCTCCTGAACGTTTTGGTGTAGCTTTTGCCATTAAATCTGCTAAATTTTTGAAACTATAAGTTTTATTTCCAAGTATATATTTGTAAGAAGTTTTCATATTTCAATTTGTATATTATTTTTATTCATATACATCCTTTTTTAGATTGCTAAAAATAGTTATATGATTAATACAACTACTTAAATGCAATTCTATAACTAATTAAAAATATATGATTATTAGGAATGTATAAATAATATTCAATAAAAATCATATTTTTTCTTATATTTTTATTTTAAATTACAACATTATTTATACAGTTTATTATCTAAACAAAGCTCAACTTTTTTGTATAATTTCTATATAAAGTTGTTATTATTTATACTATTGATTTTATTTTATTCATTTTTTATAAATTTTATAGAGTTTGGAACAGTTCTTGAAAAGATAAAAATTGAAAAAATACTAAATATCTAAGGAATATTTTGAAAAATCTCTCTTTAATTGTTCTTATATTTTTGTTAATTATCTCCGCTTTGATATTTAACTTATTTGATGCTAACAAAAAAATAGATAACTACTTTGAACTGAACAATCAAATAATTCATATATCTCAATTAAATACCAAACTGCAAGAATTTTCAAAAAACAATCTTAGTTCACAAAATTACAAAGAAATACAAATTGATATTAATACAATTAAAAATATTTTTTTTAATATTGAAAATAACAAAAATTATATTCAGCACAAAAAAACTAATTTTTATAAAAAAATATTATCAATAAAAATTCTTATTGAAGAAGAAATCGAAATAATTGAAAAAATGAATTCATTTAATATCATATTTAATAATTCAATCAAAAATATACAAATACTTAAATCAAAAATTGATCACAATAAATTTGATAAATTTTATAATATAGCTTTAACTTTGAATTATCAAAAAAGTATTGATATTTTTGAAATAAAAAATGAATTAAATAGTATTGGTTTTTCAAATAAACAAGAAGAAGATTTTATCTCTAATATCAATGTTATATTTGATTATTATACAAAAAAAGAAGATTTCCAAACTCAAATTAGCAATTTGAATTTATTTAATGAAATTAATACTTTACATAATATATTTGAATTTTATATGCAAGATATTATTAAAAATATCAAAAAATCAATGATTATTTTTATTGTTTTATTATCAATTTCTATTCTTTTATTTATTTATTATGCATATAGTGTGTTAAAAAATAAAATGGATTTGGATAAATTTAAAAATGCTTTGGATATTAGTGATAATATTATTATAATCACTGATGAAAAGCATAATATAAAATATGTAAACCAAGGTTTTGAAAAAACTACAGGTTATACAAAAGAAGAAGTAATTGGCAAAAAGCCATCAATTTTAAATTCTGGATTACTGGATAAAAAATTCTTTGATAATCTAAAAAGTACTATAAATAATGGTGAAAAATGGAATGGCGAGTTTATAAATAGAAATAAATTTGGGAAAATAACATATGAAAAAACTTCAATTACTCCAATAAAAAATCAGCATAATAAAATTGTAGAATTTTTAGCAATAAAACTTGATATTACAAAAGAAAAAGAGTATCAAAATATTTTAACTCAACAATCAAAAATGGTATCAATGGGAGAATTATTAGAAAACATCGCTCACCAATGGAGACAACCTTTATCAATTATTAGTTCTTTGTCTTCTAGTATGTTAATCCAATTTCAATATGCAAATCCTTCAAAAGAAGAGTTACAAACATCATTTGAAAAGATATTTGAAACTACTCAAAAATTATCAAACACAATAGATGATTTAAAAAACTTTTTTGATAAAAATGAAGAAATTGTTGCTTTTGAAATAGGAACAACCATAGAAAAAGCTATTAATTTATTTAACATCAAACTTGAATTTAATGAAGTACAAGTTGAATTTGAAAAAATTAACAATTGTATTTTAGAAGGAAAAGAGAGTGAATTTATTCAAGTTATTTTAAATATTTTGAATAACTCTTTTGATGCTTTTAAACATAAAAATATTAAAAATAAAATCATAAGAATCAATACAAATATTGAAGATAATTATTTAAAAATAGCTATAAGTGACAATGCAGGAGGAACTAATTCAAATATTTTAGACAAAATGTTTGAGCTTTATTTTACAACTAAACACAAAGCTATTGGAACAGGAATTGGTCTTTATATGGTTTATCAAATAATCACTTACCATTTAAAAGGTAGAGTTTATGCAAAAAACAGTTGTTTAATTACCCAAGAAAAAGAAGAAAATAAAGGAATCTCAATAATAATTGAGATTCCTCTAAACTAAATTATAAAAATACTTTTACAATAACTTGAATAGCTAAAGCTGAAAGTAATACTTTTAAAATCATAGTAAATTTTTTACCATCTATTTTATCTCTTAGTTTTGTAGCAACCCAACTTCCACTAATTGCACCAATAATCATAGCAACTATCACTCCAATATAATCAAAAAATACAAAACCAAAATACATAAATACAAATACTTTTAAAATATGTGTAATACTCATAAGTGCAGCTCCAGTTGCTACAACTTTATTTTTATCTTCGTAATCTTTGAATAAAAGTGTCATAGTAAGTGGTCCAGTAGCTCCTACAACCATTGAAAGACCTGTTTGAAAAAAACCTGCAAGGAAATAACTCTCGTATCTTTTGATTTTTTCATTAAATTTTTCTGACCATAAAGACAATAAAATATAAACTCCAATAAATAAAGGAACATATTCAAGGGAAATTAGATTTAAAACTGCTGCAAACATTCCAATACCAATAGCTGAACCTAATAAAAATTTTGGAATTACTTCATATTGAACATCTTTATATCCAAATATTGCTCGACTTAAATTACTTGAAACTTGAGTCAAACCATGAATAGGTATCAAAGCATTTAAAGGTAAAAATGAAGGTAAAATTACTATTAACATCATACCTCCACCAACTCCAACAATTCCAGCAATTGTAGAAGTAAAAAATGTAATTAGTCCTAAAATCAATTCATCCATAAAAATCATCCTCACAATAAATTAGCGTAAAATACCCTATTAAGGCTTATTTATCAAAAAAGGGGTTATAATATTTTCTTTTAAAGGGAAGAAATAATGAAAAGATTACTAATAGTTACTATATTTTTAACAAATATTTTATTTGCAAATGATACTTATAACACAGAAAATTCAGGAAAAATTGATATGCATGGTGGGAAAAGTGATAAATTAGTTCCACAAAAATTGGGAAATATTAATATTTCAAAACCAATATCTCCAATTGCTCCAAAAAAATTAATTGAAGATGAAAAGAAAAAAGAAGAAAAAAAGGAAATTACTAAATAATGGCTACATATAAATTTATTTCATGGAATGTAAATGGCGTAAGAGCCGTTGATAAAAAAG
The DNA here is from genome assembly GCF_003544815.1 of Arcobacter suis CECT 7833. NCBI lineage: Bacteria > Pseudomonadati > Campylobacterota > Epsilonproteobacteria > Campylobacterales > Arcobacteraceae > Arcobacter > Arcobacter suis. The sequence goes on from NZ_CP032100.1 coordinate 1,748,054, forward strand.
AGGCTTTAAAATGGATAGATGAACATGATGTTCACCTTTTAGGACTTCAAGAAACAAAATCTATGAAAGAACAAATCCCAAAAACAATTTTTAATAAACAGTTCAAAACAATGACAGCAAGTGCCTCAGCAATAAAAGGAAGAAGTGGAACTGCCCTATTTACTGATATTGAAACTACATTTGAGTGTAACTGTCCTACTGTGGATATTTTAGATGAAGGAAGAATAAACGAAGTTCATTTCACACTTGGAGATAAAGATATCGCATTTTTTAATGTATATTTTCCAAATGGTCAAAGTAAAGAAGAAAGACTGGTTTATAAAATGGAGTTTTATGATAGATTTTTAGAACATTGTGAAAGCTTAAAAAAACAAGGAAAATCAATCATAGTTTGTGGAGATGTAAATACAGCTCACAAAGAAATAGACCTAGCACGACCAAAAGCAAATGAACAAACATCGGGATTTTTACCAATGGAGAGACAATGGATAGATAAATTTCTATCTTTTGGATATGTAGATACTTTAAGACATGTAGTTGGTGATAAAACTGACCTTTATAGCTGGTGGAGTTACCGAGCAAACGCAAGAGAAAATAATGTTGGCTGGAGAATCGATTATTTTTATGTAAGTGAAGATTTAAAAGATTATGTTAAAGATGCCTATATTTTGGCTGATATTTATGGAAGTGACCATTGCCCAATTGCTTTAGAGATGGAATTTTAACAAAAAAGTTGAAATATGAAAAACAGTATAACAAACAGATATGATAAAAACTCTAACGATGAACTTGTAATAAATATTTCAGCATCAAAAGTTGAAGATTTATTTGAGGATTATGATAAAAAATCTACTTTTATTAAAAAAGATTTAAAAGAATCCCTAGAAAAGTATCTAATAGAAAGTGTAGAGGAAATAGGAGAACATCCATTTATTATCAAATTCTATTTTGATGAAATATCAAATGAAGAATCAAACCAAAAAGTGCAAAATAGTATAAAAGATTATTTTGAATATTTACAATATTGGGAACATAAAAAGATGACTGTTCAGATAAAAAACTCTTTTATTTTTCTTCTTGTTGGTTTTATTTTTGTTTCTATCTCTTTTAATTTAGCTGAAAATGAAGAGTTCTTTTTTAGGCTTATTTCTGAGGGTTCAATGGTTGCTGGTTGGGTTTCTCTTTGGGAAGCTTTGGCAACAATCTTGATAAAATGGTTGCCCTTGAGAAATAAACTAAAAATATTTAGAAATATTTCTACTGCTAAAATAGAATTTAATCAAATAAAAGAGTAAGTGATTTTTGAAAGAATATTTTTCAAATCTTCTTTCTCTTTTTGAGTTAAAATACTAAATTTTTTTTCTTTAGCTTTTGCAATTTCTACCATACAATTTTCTATTAACTCTCTACCTTGCATAGTTAAACTTATAAGCATACTTCTTTTATCACTAGAAGATGCTTCTCTTTTAATGAGGTTTCTTTCTTCAAGTTTTTTTAAAACTTTTGTCATTCCTCCAGAAGAAAATATCGTTGCATCATATAAATCAGTTGGTGATAAAGGGTTATCATCAAAATATAAAGAAGCTAATACATCAATATGAGAATGTAATAAATCATATTGTGTTTTAAAAAAATGCTCACTTTCATTAAACATATTTTTATGAATTAATGTTATTGGTAAAGTTAATGCAAAAATCTCAAATTCTCTTGATTTGATGGTAGTATTATAAAATTTATCTATGTGTTTTCTTTTCATGCTGAAATTCTAGCTAAATTATTATTAATACAAATTTATCTTTCTAGAAAGATAAATTTAAGTTCTTTTATTCTAAAATCTAAAATCAAAAAAATTATAAGGAGTTATTTTGAAAAAAATATATTTTATTTTTTTAATTCCTCTTTTTTTATCCGCTCAGAATTTGGAAGAGTTAATTAATTTATCTATACAAAATAAACTAGTTGATTCTTCTCAAAAGAGTTTAGATTCAATAAAAGATGAATATGAAAGCGTAAAAAGTGGTTATATGCCAAGCTTAGATGTTGGAGCAGGTCATTCTACAACTGATAAAGAAACAGCTAGTGTCCCTAAAAAATCATCAAAAGTTTATGGAAGTTTGAGTTATGAACTTTATGATGGTGGTAAAAAATCTGATACCTATGATAGTTATGAATCATCTATAAAAGGTAGTGAACAATCAGTAGAAGCATTAAAAAATGATATTTCATTGGATGTTATAAATTATTACTACAAATATCTATCTTATATTTCACAAAAAGATGCAAAAATAAAAGAGATAGAACAGCTAGAATCGCAATTAACAAGATTATCAAGATTTTTAGATGCAGGTACAACAACAGAAGATGAAGTTCAAAAAATTATTTCAAGATTAGAAAATTCAAAAGTTACTTTACAGGAAATAGAACTTGAAATGATAACTATAACTCATAATTTAGAGTATATTACAGGACAAACTGTTTCAATTGATGCAGGTTCAAATGTAAAAGAACTAGAAAATGATGCTCAAACTGATTTAAGATTTGATTTAAAATCTACAGAATTTAACTTAGAATCAAAACTTGCAAGTGCAAGAAGTGAAAAAAGTGGTTATTTACCAACAATAACACTTGATAATACATATTCATATTATGATTCAAATTTTGATAATAGTACATATGAAAGCAATGCTTTAGATCATCAAAATGTTTTATCTGCAAATTTAAAATGGAATATATTTTCTTTTGGAGAAACTAAATATAAATATGAATCAAAATATAAAGATTATTTAAGTTCAAAATCAAAATATGAATATGAAAAAAATAAAGGTAATGTTGATTTACAATTAGCACTTAAATCTTATGATATTTCAAAAGCAAAAATTAAATCTTCAGAAGCTAATTTAAAAGCTGCAACTACAGCCTATGATGTAATCAAATCAAAATATGAAAGTGGATTGATTGATAATGTATCATTTTTAGAAAGTTTAAGTGAAAAATATACAGCGCTTAGCCAGTTAAAAACATCGCAAAATGATTTAGAAATCAAAAAAGCAAAAATACTTTACTATAGTGGTAAAAAATTAGAGGAATATATAAAATGAGAAAATCAATAATAGCAATAGCATTTATTTTTTTAGGATTAAATACATTAAATGCAGAAGAGACAAAAGTAGTAGCTGAAGCCCCTGCTTTACCTGTTCAAACTTTTACAGTAACAAAACAAGAAAATACTACAAGTAAAACTTATCCAACTATTTTAAAAGCATATGAACAAGTTAATGTTATGGCAAGGGTTACTGGAATATTAAAAGAAAAACATTTTAAAGAAGGTGATTTTGTAAAAAAAGGAGCTTTACTTTATAAAATAGAGCCTGATACTTATTTAGCAAACCTAAATATAAAAAAAGCTGAATTTACAAAAGCAAAAAAAGATTATGAAAGAGCAAAATCTCTAATAGCTTCAAAATCTATCAGTTTACAAGCTTTTGATGATTATACATATCAATATGAAAGCTCAAAAGCGGCACTAGATGAAGCACAAATAAACCTTAATTATACAAATGTAACAGCTCCAATTGATGGAATTATTGGAATTAAAAAATTTGATATTGGTGATTTAGTAGGGAAGAATGATGATAGTTCACTGCTACTTACAATTACAAATTCAAATCCTATTCATGCAGAATTTTCTTTACCTAAAGATGATATGAATGAATTTTTATCACAAATAAAAAGTAAAAAAATAAAAATAAAATTAATCACAAATGGTAAAACTTATGAAGATGGACAAATTGATTTTATTGCACCAACAATAGATACAAATACTGATACTCTACTTTTAAGAGCAAAATTTGATAACTCTGATAATGAATTAATAGTTGGTAATTTTACAAAAATAGAGATTTCAAATTTATCTTTAGGAGATGTTTTTATTGTTCCTGAAAATGCTGTATTAAAAACTGCTAAAGCTACTATGGTTTTTGTAGTTGATGAAAACAATATAGCAAAAGTTAGACCTGTTGTTACAGGAGATTTAGTAAAAACTGGAATGGTTATTAAAGATGGTTTAAAACCAAATGAACAAATTGTAACTAGTAATTTTGCAAAATTAAGACCTAATACAAAAGTTCAAATACTGAATAAAGAGAAATAATTATGATTTCCTCATTTTTTATAAAAAACCCAGTTTTTGCTGGAGTTTTATCAATTATAATATTTTTAACAGGATTAATCTCTATGTTCAATCTTCCAATTGAACAATATCCAAGAGTTTTACCACCACAAATTATTGTAAGTACTTCGTATCCAGGAGCTAGTGCAGATACAATTGCTAAAACAGTTGCTGCACCACTTGAAGAAAAAATAAATGGTGCAAAAGATATGCTTTATATGAATTCTATTGCAGAAGATAGTGGAAGATTAAGTATAAATGTATTTTTTGAAATTGGAACAGACCCAGATAGTGCAAAAATTGATGTAAACAATAGAGTTCAAGCAGCTTTATCAAAAATGCCCGATCAAGTACAAAGACAAGGTGTTGTTGTAAGTGAAAGAAGTCCAAGTATTTTACAATTTATTATGCTTCAATCTCCAAATAACACTTATGATTCTATATATTTATCAAACTATGCTCTATTAAACTTAGTTGAATCTTTAAAAAGGGTTAAAGGAGTTGGTGATGCAATGATTTTTGGAGCAAAAGATTACTCTATTAGAATTTGGATGGATCCTTTAAAATTATCAAAATATTCACTTGCTACAACAGATGTAATAGCTGCAATTAAAGAGCAAAATAATCAGTATGCAGCAGGAAAAATTGCTTCTGAACCAATTGCAGAAAAACAGATGTACACATATACAATTCAAACTCCAAATAGATTTGAAAATCCTACTCAATTTGGAGATATTGTAATTAGAGCAAATGAAGATGGAAGTAGCTTAAGATTAAAAGATATTGCGAGTATTGAACTTGGAACTAGTGATTATAGTGTTGTAACAAGATTAAATAACGCACCTTCTATTCCTATTGGAATATTTTTACAAAGTGGAGCAAATGCACTTGAAACTGCTAATGCTATAAAAAAAGCTTTAGAAGATGCTAGTAAACTTTTTCCTGAAGATATAACATATAGTCTTCCTTATGATAGTACAGATTTTATTACAGCATCAATAAATGAAGTTGTTAAAACTTTTGTTGAAGCTTTAGCTTTAGTTATTTTAATTATATTCTTATTTTTACAAAGCTGGAGAGCAACTATTATCCCACTTATTGCTGTTCCTATATCTATTATAGGAGCATTTGCTGGAATGTATGCCTTAGGATTTAGTATTAACTTATTAACTCTATTTGGTCTTGTTCTTGCAATTGGTATTGTTGTTGATGATGCTATTATTGTTATTGAAAATATCGAAAGACACATGGATGAAGGGAAAACCCCTAAAGAAGCTGCATTTATTGCTATGAAAGAAGTAACTGGGGCTTTAATTGCAATTATCTTAGTTTTAGGAGCTGTATTTATCCCTGTTGCATTTATGAGTGGATTAAGTGGAGAGATGTATAGACAATTTGCTATTACTATTGTAATCTCTGTTTTTATCTCAGGATTTGTTGCTTTGACTTTAACGCCATCTCTTTGTGTAAAAATATTAAAAAACAAAAAACATGAACCAAAAGGCTTTTTCAAATGGTTTAATACTATGTTTGATAGAGCAACAAAAGGATATTCACTTATAGTTAAAAAAACTATTAGATTTTCATTAATATCTGTTTTACTGTATGTTGGATTATTATTTGTATCTTATGATATGTTTAAATCTATGAAAACAGGACTTATTCCAGATGAAGATCAAGGAACTATTTTTGTATTTGGATTTAATCCTCCTGGATATTCAATATCAAAATCGTTAGAGCTTTCAGAAGAAACAAATAAAATTATTGCAGAAGATCCAAATGTTGCTAATATAATAACTCTTGCGGGATATGATTTTACAACATCTGCTCAAAGAACACATACAGTTGCAACGATTATTAAATTAAAAGATTGGAGTAAAAGACCAAATCCAGACCAAGATGCACAAGTATTGCTAGCAAAATTTAGTAAACAACTTATGGGTACAAGTGAAGGTTTCTCCGTGGCAGTTGTTCCGCCTCCTATTATGGGTATGAGTGTTACTGGTGGATTTGATATGTATATTCAAGACAGAAAAGGTGGAAGTATTGAAGATTTAGGAAATGTAGTTAATCAAATAATTGAAAAAGCAAAAACTAGACCTGAATTAATGGGTGTTAGAACTGCACTTGCTGCAAATATACCCCAATATAAAATTGATGTAGATACTGAAAAAGCTAAGGCTAAAGATGTAAATTTAAATGATATTTATAGCACTATAAATGCAACATTTGGAAGTTATTATGTAAATGACTTTTCACTTTATGGAAGAACATATAAAGTAAATTTACAAGCAAATGATGAATATAGAAATAATATTAATGATTTCCAATATGTTTATGTAAGATCAAATAAAGGAGAACTTCTACCTATAAACTCATTTATAACTAGTAAAAAAATAGTTGGTGCAGATATTGTAGAGAGATTTAACCTTTTCCAAGCAGCAAAAGTATCTGGACAACCAGCAGCTGGATATAGTTCAGGAGATTCACTAAAAGCTATTGAAGAAGTTGCAAATGAAGTTTTACCAGAAGGTTATACTATTAGTTGGACAGGAACTGCTTACCAAGAAAAACAAATTGGAGGAAGTTCAGCACAAGCATTTATTTTTGGAATTATCTTCTTATTTTTAATTCTTTGTGCACTTTATGAAAGATGGTTACTACCAATTTCGGTTGTATTAGCTGTACCATTTGCAATTTTTGGAGCAATACTTGCTACAAATTTAAGAAGTTTAGATAACAATATTTATTTTCAAATTGGACTTTTAGTTCTTGCTGGACTTGCTGCTAAAAATGCTATTCTTATTGTTGAATTTGCCCTGCAAAAGCAAAAAGAAGGAATGAAACTTATTGATGCTGCACTTGAAGCTGCAAGAATAAGACTTAGACCAATTATCATGACTTCTTTAGCATTTACAGTTGGAGTTATGCCACTTGCTATTGGTAGTGGAGCTGGAGCTGCGAGTAAACACTCAATAGGAACTGGAGTTATTGGAGGAATGTTAGCTGCTACATTTATAGCAATTTTATTTATTCCTCTATTTTATATCTTGATTTCAAGACTTAGTGGACATAAAGATGATGAAGTTCTAACTCAAAAAGAAGAAGATTAATTCTCTTCTTTTTGTGGTAAAGCAATAATATATCTTAAACCTTTTTCACTATTATTTATTTTCAAATCTCCTTGTAAACTATTTTTTATCACAAGTTTTACCATATAAAGTCCAGTTCCTGTTCCTGTTGATTTAGTTGTATAGTATGGATCAAAAATCTTTTCTAAACTCTCTTCTTTTACTCCACCTGCATTATCTTCCATAATTAAAATTGTATAAGATTGTTTTGACAGAACTTTTATATTTATCTCTTTATTTTCTCTTTCTCTTTCTTTAAAAGCATCCATAGAATTATTTAAAATATTTAATATAACTTGTTCCAGTTCTGTTTCTATTCCATAAACTTTTTCATCTTTATATTCAATATTAATTTTAACTCTATTCATCTCAAATTGATTTCCCATAAATTTTAGGGATTTTTCAATTGCACTTTTTATCTCAAATACAACTTTTTGTTTATTGGGATTAAAGAAATCTCTAAAATCATCTATAGTTTCACTTAAAAAATTTATTTGTTCTTTTGTATTTTTTGAAAAATCATCAATAAATTTATTGTTTATTTCATTCGAAAAAAAAGAGTCTTTAACATCATTACAATACAAAGATAAAATATTTAAAGGCTGTTTTAACTGATGAGCAATTACACCTATCATTTCACCCATTGTTGCCATTTTTGATTGATGAATTAATACTTTATCTTTTGAAGCAATTAACTCAACATCTAGTTTTCTTTTTTCAAAAATATCAATATAAACTTTTAATTTAGAATTTAACAAAATATCATGGATAGGTTTTGTGATATATTCAATTGCCCCTAAATTATAGCCTTTTGTTTTGTATTCATCTTTATCATAAATTCCTGTAATAAAAATAACAGGAATATTTTTTGTTTTTTCAATATTTTTCAAATATTCAACAAACTCAAATCCATCAATTTCTGGCATCTGAACATCTGTTAAAATCAAATCAATATTCTCTTTCATGAGTATTTCCATACCTTCTTGAGCACTTAATGCTGAAAAAATATTAACATCAAAACTATCTTCAATCATCATTTTCAAAGAATATATATTTTCTGATACATCGTCTACTAATAAAATATTAAATTTATCCACTTCATCTTCCTAAATAAGTTAAAATTTTAATCATTAATTCATTTTTCATAAATTGTTTTTTTAAATAATCTTCATCCTCAATATTTTCAGAAGAAATCACAATCTTTTTTAGCTCATTTTCTTTACAATAATCTAAAAAATCAAATATATCTAAATTCGAATTATCTTCATCAATTATTACCAAATCATATTTCTCTTTTAATATATCATAAGCTTCTTGAAATGTTTTGCAATAAGTTAAAATAAGATTTTCTTTTCGTAAAAGAACTGCAATTGGGAAAAAAGCTAAATAATCACTATTTATTATCAAAATTCTTTCATCTTTTTTTATAACATCATTTTTTTCAATAGAAGAATCTTCCATATCAAATAAAACAATATCTTCAATAATAATATCCTTATCATTAGATGAGATAGAAACTTTATCATCAGATATATTTTTGATATTTGTTTTTTTAGGTAAAATCAATTCAAAGGTACTTCCTTTCCCTAAAGTACTAAAAGCTTTTATATCTCCACCTAATAATGAAGCTAGTTCTTTAGAAATTGCTAAACCAAGTCCTGTTCCACCATATTTTCTAGTTGTACTTCCATCAGCTTGTTTAAATCTTTCAAAAATATAATCTATTTTTTCTTTCGCTATTCCAATACCTTCATCAATAACTTTTATAGTAATATCATTTGCATTTTCTTCTAAAATAATTTCTATAATTCCACTATCTGTAAATTTTATTGCATTACTCATCAAATTCTTTACAATTTGTTTAATTCTATTAGAATCTGATAATAAAAATAATTCATGGATATTTGAATTATAATTCAAAATTAATCCTTTTTCATTAGCCAAAGGTTGCATATCCAAAACTAAATTTTCAACTAATTCAAATAGATTTATTTTAGATAAACTAATAGATAATTCTCCTGCTTCTATTTTTGAAATATCTAATATATCATTAATAAGAATCAATAAATCATTCCCGCAACTATTAATAATTTTCATATTCTTTATTTGTTCTTCATCCAATTTCTGATTTCTATTTTTTGCCATTATTGAAGATATAACAATAATAGAATTTAATGGAGTTTTTAATTCATGGGACATATTTGCTAAAAAATTACTTTTATATTTGTCAGATTCTATTAGTTGTTTTTGTTGTTCTTTTAATTCATTGGTCAAATGATTTAACATTTTATTTTTACTTTTCATTTTTTGAACATTCAAACAAGCATCAATACTAATATTTAGTTTTACAATTAAATCTTGAAACATTGAGATAATAAACTCTAGTTTTGTATCATTTTTTTCAAAAATTATAAAAAACACACCTTTTTGTAAAGGTAAAAGTAAAACTATTTTATCTTCACAATAATCAAAAGTTCTAACACCCGACAAATCTTTTATTTGTTCTTGAAATACTGTTTCATCGAGTTCTAAACTATCATCAGAAGCTAAATATCTATATAATTTATTATTTTCGTCTATTAAATAAAAAAAACCTTTTATTGCATTTGTTTCTTCTACAAAAGTTGTTAGTACTTCTTTTATCATAGTATTTAAATCTAAACTATTACCTATTGAACTATGACATTTATAAGTCAAAGCTAAATGTTCCATAAACATATATTCAACCTTTGAAGGATTAAAATAATTTTAAAATCCTAAAAATAATAGCATAAATAGGATTCTTAGTAAAGAAAATAAAATATAAAGATAATTTCACAATTTAGCTAACTTTAATTATTAAAAGTATATAATTCCGTCCACTTAAATTAATGGGGTATCGCCAAGCGGTAAGGCAACGGTTTTTGGTACCGTCACTCGAAGGTTCGAATCCTTCTACCCCATCCATTAGTTTAAGTAAAATTTTCAACGGTGAGGTTGGAGAGTGGTCAAATCCTGCGGACTGTAAATCCGCCGCCTACGGCTTCGAAGGTTCAAATCCTTCTCTCACCACCACTTTTCAAAAGTAATAATGGCTCGATAGCTCAGTCGGTAGAGCAAAGGATTGAAAATCCTTGTGTCGACAGTTCGATTCTGTCTCGAGCCACCATTTCTTTTGAAATCTTTATATACACATGTGCGAGTGTGGCGGAATAGGTAGACGCGCGGGACTTAAAATCCCGTTCCGGTTTCGGAGTGTGAGTTCGATTCTCACCATTCGCACCACGTTGTGTTCAAACCCACATTATATGGCTTTCCAAATTTAAAAACTATCAACTGTGATAAAATTGTACGTTTAATAATATTTATAAAATCAATTTAATTTTTCAAAGATTGTACATTTATTTCTAATGCTTGGAATATATTTTGAATATTTCTCAAGAGTAACTCTAGGATTTTTATGTCCTAATACTTTAGATATCCAAATAACATCTTCTCCATTTTGTAAGTTAATAGAACAAAAAGTATGCCTAGTATAATAAACTGTTCTAAAATCAACACCTGATTTTTTTAATACCTTTTTCCATAACCCTGCTCTAATATTTTTAGCATCAAAATAATGTCTTCCATCATGATTTAAAAATACATAGGATTTTTCTTTTGAAGTTAATTCATACTGATTTTTCAGATATGGCAACAAAGGAGTAAAAATTGGAATTATTCTATAACTGGAAAAAGTTTTAGGAGTACCCTCTATTCCTCTTCCAATTGTTCTATTAATTTTTATTTCATTTTTTTCAAAATCTATATCAATCCATTTAAGACCAATTAACTCACCTGTTCTCATACCAGTCATAAATAAAGTAGCAATAATATTCTTATCTTGCCCATTTGCTGAATCTAAAATCTTTTGTATTTCATCTAATGAAAAAGGTTTAATTTCTTTTTCTTGATGTATAGGAAGTGGTCTTGATTTTGATACGGGATTTGAAACTATAATTTCATCTCTAATTGCATCTTCAATAATAGTACCAAATATCTTTTTTATATCATTTACTCTTCTTGATGATAATTTCAATTCATTATATAGTCTATTTTTCCAAATATTTATTTCACTTACTCTTATTTTATCAAGTGTTCTATTTCCAAAAATTGGTTTGATATGCTTATTATAAATATTTTGATAATCTGTATTCGTTGTTATCTTTCGTTCATGTCTATGTGATTCAAAAGAAACTTTAGAATACTCATTTAATGTGGGAACAATAGTTTTTTCAAAGAACTCTCCACTATGAACTTTTAAAATCAATTGTGGAATTATTTGTGTTGTTGCTATTTTTCTATTAGCTTTATTGTCTTCTAGATTTAGAGATTTTCGTATATATTTACCCTCTAAACTAAAATTCATCCAAAGTTTATTACCTCTTGAGTAAAGTTTTGGTTGCGTCATATTAATCATGTTTTCTCCTTAGAAAAAACACCATAAAATAGCTCACTTCTAGCGGTAACCATTTTACATAAAATTATATTAAATCTTTCAAGATATTATCAACAATCTCTTTTGGATTTATTTGTAAATAAGATGTTTTAACCCAATTATCCAACTCTAATTTATCAAACAACACCCTACCCACCTTTTTAAAATAATGTTTACCCTCTATAAAATGACTATCTTTTAATTTGTGTATATGGTCTTTTGAGTAACCAATATAAATTGAAGCCTCTTTAACATTAAGCCACCTCTTCTCACTAGAAATCTTATTTTCTAGACTTTCCAATTTTTCTAATATGGTGTCTATCTTTTTTAAATTTTCAAATGATATATCCATTGTTTTATTTTCCTTTCACTGTATAAGCGAGGGAATAAATCCCTCAAAAAATCTGTATATACTTTTCAAAAAAGTATCAAAAATTTTGTTTTAAATTAAAACTGCATTGCTTCTTTATTTGAAATATCAAGCAGTAAATTCCTCTTTTTAGCTTCTTTATAAGCCACAGTATAAATTTGATTATCTCTTGCTGTAAGATGTTGTTTCTCAGAAGTTTTATCAAGATAAACCAATAATTCATAATCAGATAAATTAGCAACTGTTTCAGTTCTAAGAGGTTTAATTAACTCTCCATTATTTAGTAATCTAAAATTCTCTTTTTTATTTGTATTTTGGTTGATAACATCAACTTCAATATAATCTTTTTTTAGCTCTTTTTGAGTAGTTGTTTTTTTCAAAGATTCTTTTGCTTTAAAATATAGTTCATTTAAAAAATCAATATCCAAAGTTAGATTATTTATATATGCTTTTCTAATTAGTGATATATATTCATATTCAAATTTATTTTCATCATAAACGGATATTTTTCTTTTTAATCTTTCCAATGGAAAATCAATTTGCAAAAAATCTTTTAAATCATATTCACTTTTTATCTCTTCCCATAGAGGATGAGTATCTGCTTGATATTTATTATTTATCAATCTTTCATTTGATACTGAATCAATATCTAGTAATCTAATATCATCCATAGCACTTTGAAAAAGATTTTTAGCATTACATAATAAATCATCTATTGTATTTATGTTGTATTGTTTTAAATGACCTCTATTCATTTGAAACTCAATATTAAAAATTGTTTGTTCTAAATCAAAGTCATTATTTAAAAAGTATTCATTCATAATTTCAAACTTTTTAGATTTTTTTAGTTCTAGTGATTTATTATAAAGTCTTAATTTAAAAGGCTCTTTTCCAACATATAAAGTTTGTGTTGTATTTGCATTACCAATTTCATTAATAGTTGAATATTGTCTTTTTCTAGTGCTAAACATATCTTTTTTAACAAATGAAAAATCATATTGTATAAAGCAGTTTAAATCTGCTCTTGTTATTGGTATATAATCACTTATAACTTCTTTTAGAGAGTCTTTGAGTAATTCAATAATAGAACTAATACCAAAAGTATAAATACCATTTCCTTGAAGCTGTACTCTAATATCATTTAATCCTCTGTTTTTATATTTATCTTTAAATCCAATTCTAAAAAATTCATTTGAATCTTTAAACCAATAAAAGCCCTCTTGTTTTCCAAGATAAGATAATTGAATATCATTTATTGAAATTGTTAAATCTTTGTTCTCAAACTCAATATCTCTCTTTTCAAACTTACCTTTTAACTCTTCTAATTGGTCTAATATTTCTAAAAATAAATCATCATAGTTTTCATTGGTTTCAAAGAAGAAATAAAGTGAATCAATACCAAATACTTTTTTTATTTCACTCATCTTTTCTCCTTTTGAGTGTTTTAGTACGGGGTATTACTATATACCCCGAAATCTTGTCACGAAAAAAGAACATTTTCAGAGTTGCCTCTGAAAACTTTTCTTTTCTCTTAGACACCATAGAAACTAAATTGTTTTGAAATGATTCCTACTTCTACAGAAACCTCTTTTGAAATCTTGTCTGTATAAAGATTGATTTTTTCATCTGGAATGGAAATAGTTTGTAAATCTTTAACTAATGTTCCATTTGCTCTTTTACTTTCTACTAAAATTTGTAATTTAGCTTTTACAGGAGTAGCTAAAGTTTCTCCTTGTTTTTTGTAAGTTGTAGCTGGAATAATATTTAAAAGTAAACCTTTTAAAGTAATCATTTTTTATCCTTTATGGATTTATCTATTTTTATAATTATTAAAATAGAAAGTTTAGTAAACGTCTTTACTGTTATATAAATTTATATGACTTTGTTTGTCAATTGATAGGGGAAGTTTAATGGAATTATTTAATGAATTAAAGTGGAATATTTTGGATTCTTGCGAAAAAGTTCCACTGGATATTTATGTAGAAATTGGATATGAGGTTTTTTTAATATTAATTCAAATAACTTATCAAATTCATTATTATCAAAATCTTTTTGTTCTTTTATTGATAACTCTTTTAGAATATTTGTTTTAATAAACTTTTTTTCATTTGTATCATACTGAGAATCTTTTTTTGCTCCAAATATAGGCATAAATTTTATTGAAGAACGGAAATATATAGTTCTATTAAATTCTTCATCATTTGGTTTATAATTATAAAGATTTACCATTATTTGTGTTACATACTCTTTCGCTTTTGTATCTTTTATTTTTAAAAAAAATTTTAATTCACTATGTAGTAAAATTGATAAGCTTTTTAATATATCATTCTCTCCAGTTCTTTGAATTAATTTTGATTCTAAAAAAGTCAATACTTTTAATTGCAATTCGTCATTTTCTTTATTTATAAAATTACATCTTTCTAAATCAATTAATGTAAACATATGTAAATAAAATTTAACAATTTTTGGATTTTCAGCATAAATATGATTAAACCACCAATTTAATCTATGTTCACCTCTCTCAATAATAGGAGTTCTTGCATTAACAATCATACTTTTATGTCTTTTTTCTTCTCTTTTAATTTCTCTTTTGTCAGATTGAATGAAAGCAAAATATTTTTTTGGATAGCTTTTTTCAGAAATAAAATCTAAAAGCTGATTTGTATTATCAATTAAGAATATTATTTTATATAGTTCTTGTAGGATTATTTTATTGTCTAATTCTATAATTTTATCATCTTTGAGAATATCAATAAATATATCTTTTACTTTATTGAAAAAGTTAGGATTTAATGTTTTATGATAATCTGCATACAGATCAATTGTGTTGTCAATATAGTAAGAAGACTTTTTTAACCCAGTTGGAATTATAAATCTTTGTTCATATAAATCTAGTATATAATCATCTGATATTGAATTTAATAAATCATGTATAAAATTGACTTTTGTTTTCATATTAAAACTACTTGAAAGAGTTTATTCTTGTAATTTTAATCAATAATTTTAATAGAAAAGGCATATTTTTTATTTATATTATTTTCATCTTCTCTAAAAGTAACATTTTTACCCTCTAAATTAAAAAGTTCAATATCTGTTTGATATGTTTTTAAATTTGCGAGAACAAATGTATATTCTTCATTAGTAAGATCAGTTTTTATAACACCAAACTTTTTTGTTACATTAAAAAACTTTATATTACCTTTTTTAATTTTAGTTTCATTGATTTGTTCTTTTAGTGATTCAATTCTCATCTGAAATCTTCTATCAAAAGTTAATTTTTCTGCTTTATATAAATAATCTAGTATGATCTCTTTTTCTTCAAGATTATGTTTAAATAAATAATTTGCAAGAAAAAGGTAACTTTCTATTGCAATAAGATTAGAAAGAGGTTTTCTTCCATCATTTGAATATACAATTTCTGTTGCTTCAATCAAATATTCTTTTCCTTTTTTAAAATCACCTGTTATTATTAAATTGATACCAATATCTTTTAAGATTCTTTTTTCTAAAACTAAATTTTTTTCATCATATTGAATACTTTTATTTGCTTTTTTTATAACTTCAAGAGATTTTATTAAATTTTTTATTCCATTTTCAAAATCTTTACAATCAAAATATTTTTCTGACCATCTTTTATAGTTATCTGATTGGTAATAAAGTGTTATATTAATATGTTTATAATTTATATAATCACCATTTTGTTTTAATGAAATTTCAAATTTTTCATTTGCTTTTTCATATTTTTCATTAAAAGATAATGCTCTCCCTAATTCATTATATACAGATAAAAATTCAGGATTTAGTTCTTCAACTTTTATTAAATGAATAATAGCATCTTCAATTCTATTTTGTTTCCTTAAAAAAACACCATAGGCAAAATGATTTCTATAATTTGAAGCATCAAGGTGGCAAGCTTTTAAATAATATTTTTCAGCTTCTTCAATATGTCCACGACCAAATACAAATCTTCCATATTCAGAATATAAATAGGATAACTTGGGTGAAATACTAATTGCTGTTTCAAAAGAATTTATTGCTTGCTTATAATCACCAACTTTTATATAGTTTTTAGCTGTTCTTACATGATTAAATGCAATTTTATCTTCTTCAGTTTCAATCCCAAACATAGTTAATGAATGATGAAATTCACTTTGAGATTTTTCTGTATTTTCAATATGAAGACTTAATTCACAATATTTAGTTTGTAACTCTCTTTGTAATATTTTTTCACTATCTAATTTATTTTGTACAAATCCTCTTGTTAATAGAAGCATTTGATAATAGGTATTAATAGATTCTTTCTCTTCTTTTATTTCAGGATAAACAAAAGAAGTTATTATTAATTCTTCCAATGAGTCATCAACAATTTGAGAATTAAGACTTGTCAAATGTTGTATTAAATGTTTCGAAATTCCTTTATCCCCAAATACAACCATACTATATAAACATTTTTTCGAGTCTTTAGATAATAAGTTAAAAATATCATTAAATACGAATTGTGAAATTTCACTATCTCCTTCATATATTTCTGCAAATGCTTTATTTATATCCATACCTAAACATATTTTACCTATAGACCATTTAATTAATAATGGATATGAACTTACACTTTTGATAAAAGACTCTATACTTTTTTGTGAAAGCTTTAATAAATCATTCATATTTCTTTCCTTAGAAATAATTCTAAATAATTTAACTGCATCTGTTATTAAAAAATCGGGTAAAGGATAACGTCGCTCAATCTCACCTAATCCTTTTCTACTAGTGATTAAAATTTGTGAAGGACGAGGTACATTTTTTATAAATTCAATAATATCAGTATTTGTTATTGTTTCTAAATTATCTATAATTAAAAGACACTTTGTTTTGAGAAAAATTTCATATATTGCAACTTCATAATTATTTTCATTCATGTTATTTTTTTCAAAAACACTGTAAGTTTCATTGTTTAATATTTTTAATATATCCTTTAAGATAGACAGATAATCTGATATTTGACTTTCTATGGAAACTATGCCATTTTCTGATGTTAATTTATCTTCTTTAGCACTAAACCAAATAATACTTGAATAAGGATTGATATTTTCAGACATTATGCTGTATGCAATTTTTAATGCAAGAGCTGTTTTACCTAATCCTCCTGCTCCTGTAATACTTATAATTCTATCTTGATTACTATATAATAGTTTCTTTATTTTTAATATTTCTTGTCTTCTTCCTACAAATCCACCATCTAAATCATAATCTTCAATTGGTAAATTATTAATACACTTAGAATTTTCAAAAAATGTAGTTGGTATTTCAATATCTGATTTATATCCACCTCTTTTAATATATTGAATTAAATTATTAGCATATGTACCTTTACATATTGTACATATTAATTCAATCAAAATTTCAAAATCATATATTGTATAATTTGCTTTTGCATGAGCAATTTTTCGTCTATGTTCATTTACTTCATCCATCATTGAAATAAAAGCACTTTTTTCTAGGTCATAACCAAACAATTCATGCATATCTACAAAAATATCTTTTTGTATAATTATTTCTTTCAAGCACCATAAGTATAATTCATCAAAATATAATTCAATATTTTCTGATTTAAGTTCTTTACCTTCTTTTTCTAAGCTATCTATTACACCCAATGGTATAGCTGTCAACCATTGAAGACCAAATTTAGGTATAAGTATTTTATGTATAATGTAACCTCTAATTAGTGGTTCAAAATTATTTATTAGTAAGTCATATCCATGTTTTCTTAATTTTTTATCATTATCTATCATTTATATCCTAATTAATTATGTAAAGTATGTTTATATTGTAACAAAATAATTCATATTAAAATTATAAATACGCCATAAAAAGTAAAATATTTAACTCTATCAATTTTGAGTCATTTAATTTTAAAAAATATTTAAAAAATCTAATTTCCTATTATTATTTAGTTGTTTATAAAAGATTGTTCAAAACAGTAACTAAAAACAACTATACTTAAATAAAAATATAGATTCTTATTTTTACATAAACTCATTTTAATGGTGTTTTATGGTTTTTAAAATCTCATTTAAAAATCTCACTATTTGAACTAGAAGTTCAGAATTTATTATTTATGTATTAAGTTAAATTATTAAAATCGTTCTCCATAATTTTTAGAATTTACTCTAAACATGTGATAATTTAGTGATAATCATACCCTTGTTTTTAAAATATGAATCCAAAATTAATTTTCTAGAAGTGGCTTTTTATAGTGTATTTATAGTTATTTGTAATGTCTTTTAGACAATCTCACCATTCGCACCACTGTAAAATAATCCCTATTTTATAGTATTTCTAATCACAAAATTTTAAAACTATTCAAAAATTGTACCAACTAAAATAATATTAAAATCAAGTCATAATTATTATAGTTTCGATAGCATAACTAGAATGAATGGAACATGGTATTTAGGAGCAGCTACAATATCAAACATTTTACATGTTACACCTGCAAAATTTAAAATATCATCTTTTGTATATTCATGATCATATGCATTATTAAGTAACTCTAAAGTCTTTTGTGATACTACTTCTAAATCATCACAATTAACAATATCTTCATCAAGTGTTTTAACAAATTTACATGCATGAGGAAATGTGTCAAGTAGCTCTTTTAACTCTTGTTCTTCAATGCCTTCTAAAAGTTGTGAGTACTTATGAAAAAAATCGCTTATCTCCTGAAATTTACAAACCATATGATTCCTTTGTGTTTATTTTTTAATATACAAAAAGTGTACCATATATTTTGGCTTCTCAAATGTAGGAATAATGGATAATAAGCTTTATATTTTATATATTATTCATCTTTATCAGATAAATTCAAAACTATTTTAAATTGAGCACCTTTATATTTTTTATCATTATAAACGAACTCATTATTTTTAACAGAAATTTGTCCATTTAAATGTTTTGTTATAATTTCTTCAGTCATATAAAGCCCTATTCCAGTACCTTGTGATTTATGTTTCGTAGTAAAATAAGGTTCAAATATTTTATTAAGATATTCTTCTTTTATTCCACCTGCATTATCTTTTATTACAATATTTACTTCATCTTTATTATTCTTATAAACATTCACAAATATATATTTTTCTTCTTCTACTGGCTTTTTAACTAATTCATCCCTTGAATTATTCAATATATTTATCAAAGCTTGTATTAACTCATTTTCATAACTATATAACTCTAAATCTTCTATATTTTTTATTATCGTAATATCTTTTGAACTAAGTTGCGCAGAAATTAAATCTAAAGTAATTGTGAATGTATTTTTTAATAAAAAAGTTGTTTTTTCTCTATTTGGACTAAAAAAGTTTCTAAAATCATCTATTGTTTTAGAAAGATATTGGGCTGAATTATTTATTTTTTTAGAAGCTTCAAAGAAAAATTCATCAGTCAAGATTCCTAACTCTTTTTGTAATACCATCCCACTTGATGCTGTTGTAATAGTTGATAATGGTTGTCTCCATTGATGTGCAATATTTCCTATCATTTCACCCATTGCTGCCATTTTTGATTGTTGATGTAAAATTGTTTGTTGTTTATTTAACTCTTTTTTATATTGATTAAATTTATTTTCTAAAAAAGCTGAAACATATTTTGAAATTATTAACAAAATAACTATTAAAACTATTCCAATTATTAAAATATTTTTAATATAATTTTCATACTTTTCATCTAGTCGTTTTTTAATTTCTATAATCTCAGAAGTTACATCATCTTCATAAAAACCAGTTCCAATTATCCATTTCCATGCATCATAACCTTTTATATAAGATGTTTTTTTTGTTGGAAAATTTGAATTAGGTTTTTGATCTTGAATATAAGTGTGATAACCATCTCCACTTTTCCCAACTGCTAATAATTCTGTTGAGATTTTATCTATATCTTTTACACCAAAAATTTCTTCTGCTTTTTTGCCAATAAAACTTTTATTAAAATGATTTAAATAAACCTTATCATAATTCATAACAAAAATATATCCTGCATTAGCAAATTTAATTAAACTGATATAATCTAAAGCTTTTTGTTGTATTTCTTTTTCAAAATCATCAAAATATTCACCAGTTCCAATAGCAATATTTAACGGCTCAAAATACTTATAAAATGATATTTTTCTTGCTATTTCTTTATTTGTATTTGGTTTATACCAATAATATTCATCAAATCTTTCAGTTTTATCTTTTATTGTGTTCACTATTGCTTCAAATAATTTATAACCTTTGGGATCACTATAACTTAAAAAATTCTTACCTTCAATTGAAGTGTCAACAGGATGAGATAATTTATTTCCATAAACATCATCCATGAAAAAATATCCTCGTCCATTATTGAATCTAATATTATTTAAAGAAACTTTTATTAATTGAAAAATTTCTTCTTTACTTTTTGTATCTTTGTATTTTTCATAAATACCAGTAGCAATAGCATGAGCTTCATAAACTCTACTTTTAACACTCTTTTTTAATTCAATTTCTGTAGTTTTTTGAAGATGCTCGATAAATTCATATACTCTATTAACTTCTTCTTTTATAAGCTCTTTGTTTTTAAGCATATATTTTTGTTCAATATCTTTTTTTTCTTGATTAAATGTACTTTTATTTTCAAAATATAAAAATAATATAACGCAAAGTGAAATAATAATTACAAATATAGAAGGAGTAAATTTTATTATTTTTAAAAATTGTTTTTCTTTTTGAACTCTCATATTTATTACTTATCTTTAATTTAGTGGGAAATCATTATAGCAGTTTTTATTCTAAATAGAAACTTATTAATTATTATTTAATACTTTTATCTTATATTGTATAAAAGTATTCCTTAGCTATAATGAACTTTTAAAAAATATAAATAAGGATAATTATGTCAAAAATAGGAATACTAGTAGCAAGTTCAAATAATAATTTAAAATTAGGATTGAAACTTCAAGAACTTGCACAAAATTTAGGTCATGAAGTAGAATTGATTAACTTAGTAGATTTAAGACTACCACTTTATAGTACAGTTGAAGAACAAGAAAATGGAATTCCAGAAAGTGCTTTAGATTTAGCAACTACAATATTAACGTTAAAAGCTTTTATTGTAGTTGCTCCTGAATATAATGGAGTAATGCCACCTGTTCTAAATAATGCAATGGCTTGGACTTCAAGAGCTACAAAAGATTGGAGAGATGCTTTTAATGAAAAAATAGTTGGACTTGCTACTCACAGTGGTGGCGGTGGAGCAAAAGGACTTCAAGCAATGAGAATTATGTTTCAACATTTAGGTGCAAATATTCTTGCAAGAGAAATATTAACAACTTATGAAAAACCTTTAAATGAAGAATCTGCTATTTCAATGATTAACAATCTTGTAAAATTATCAATTGCTTAGGGAAATCCTAAGCAATAGTTAAAATTTCAACTTTTGGTTCACCTATATAGTATCCTTGAGCATAATCCACACCCAACTCTTTTACTTTATCAAATATCTCTTTTGACGATACAAATTCAGCTATTGTTTTAAATCCTTGTCTTTTTGCAAAATCAATTATTGTTATTACTATTTCTTGGTTATTTTTATTTACTAATATATCTTTTATTAAAGAGCCATCAATTTTTATATAATCAGCATTTAATTTTATTAAATATTCAAAATTTGAATATCCTGAACCAAAATCATCAATAGCAATCTTACAACCTAACTCTTTTACCTTATCAATAAAATTATTAATCTCTTCAAAATTATCAATTCCTTCTGATTCAACTATTTCAAAAACAACTTTTGAAGCAAGATTGTGTTCTTTTAATTTTTCAATAATAAAAGAAGAAACCTCATGATTTTTAATATCTTTTATCGTTAAATTAACAGAAAATTCAAAATCTTTATCTTTAAAATATTCAAATGATTTTCTAATAATTCTTTTTGTTAGTTTTAAATATTGTTTAGATTTTTTAGAAATTTCAAGAAAATAATAAGGAGATATAACAGAACCATCTTCTTTAATAAGTCTCATTAATGATTCATATTTCTCAATTTTGTTTGTTTCTAAATTATAAATAGCTTGATAATAAGGAACTATTCTATCTTCTTCCAATGCTTTTTTAATTTTAAGTGTCCAAAAAATATTTTTTTCGTAAATTTTTTCTAATTCTAAAGATTTATCATAAATCGTTACATTTTTATTTGTTTTTGAATATTTCTTTATCATATTTGCAGTTTCAATTAAATTTTCTTTATCTTCAAAAGAAATATTGTAAGTTGTTTGAATATAAAGTTCTTTATAATTTATTTTAATTGGTTTTGATGAAATATTTTCAGATATTTGTTTAATATTTTTTAGAAAATTTTCTTTACTTTCATTATCAACCAGTACAGCAAATTCATCTGAATAAACCCTATATAAAATATAATTACTATTGGGAAGTTGTTCTTTTATTGTTTTTGCAATGATTTTTAATACTTTATCTCCCACAGCATGTCCATAAAAATCATTTATTTCACTAAATCTATTTATATCTAAAAGTGCTAAATAAGGCTTAGATGCTAAAGAAATATCTTCTAATAGTTTATATCTATTTCCTTTTTTTGTTAAAAGATCTTCCCTTAAATTTTTTTCCAACTCTTTTGATTTATGAACTAACTCTGTAATTTCATGTCTAATTGCTATATATTCTATAATTTCATTATTTTCATCTAAAATAGGCATTATTGTGCTATTAACATAATAAAAATCCCCATTTTTCTTTTTATTTTTTAAAACACCTTGCCAAATCTTTTTACTTTTAATTGTTTCCCAAAGCTTTTCAAATATTTTTTTTGAATCTTCACCTTTTAGTAAACTATGTGGTTTATTTATAACTTCTTCTTTTGTATATAAAGTAACTTCACAAAATTTATCATTTACATAAGTTATATTGCCTTTTAAATCACTAATAGAAACTATATTACTTTCATCTATTGCATTTTTGTATTGTCTTAAAATATGATTTTCAATTTTTAGTTTTTTATTCTTTTTTTTTATTTTTATTAAAATATACAATATAAAAATAATTGAAGAAATGTAAAAAATAGTTATGAATAGAAAAAAATTCAATTATTTTCCTTTAGATTAACTTTTTAAATATAAAAAAGTTTATTATTTTAACATAAAATTACTAATTTTATATTCCTAAATAAATAGTTATTTTTTATACATTTTTGTTCCTAATATGTAACTATTTTATGTAATCATTTTATATGAAAGAAAAAGTATATGTCCTAGACACAAACATCATCTTACAAAACCTTCAAAATCTCTACAAAATTTCCGACAATAAAACTAACCACATCGTAGTACCTGAAACTGTACTTCTTGAATTAGAGGATAAAAAGAAGTTAGTTAATGAACTTGGGTATTATTCAAGAGAGTTTGCAAGACTATTAGCAAAGATGAAAATAAAAGAGGTTGATTATAAACTTGGCTTTAAAGTTGTGAAACTTTTTAATGATGAATTAAATCTTGATATTATTTCAAAAGACAAATACGACACTGTAATTGAGCAAATTCATATCTCTGAATCAAATGATAAAAGAATTATTGAAGTAGCCTCAATCGCCCAAGAATACTACAAAGGTTGTCAAACAATCTTTTTATCTTTAGATGTATATGCTAGAACTTTTGCTCTTTTTAAAGGTATAAAAACAGAAACTTTACA
This sequence comes from Arcobacter suis CECT 7833, assembly GCF_003544815.1. Lineage (NCBI taxonomy): Bacteria > Pseudomonadati > Campylobacterota > Epsilonproteobacteria > Campylobacterales > Arcobacteraceae > Arcobacter > Arcobacter suis. The sequence continues at coordinate 1,771,893 of NZ_CP032100.1, forward strand.
TGATGATAAATCAACAGTTCCTAGATTTAATTTTGTAAAATCTATTGAGTTTGATTCATCTTTATTTAATAGTTTAGAAAATAAAGATATTACTTTAATAGATGAAAATTATGAGCCTGAAAACTTTGCTTATAGTTTTGAAAGCAATGATGGAAATATTGAATATGCAATTATTCATGATAAAAGAATTGATGTTTTAAAAGAGAATGATTTTAAAGCATTAAATGTAAAACCTGTAAATTTAAAACAAAAACTGTTCACAAAAGCAATTTTATCAAATATGTATGATTTACTTGTAATTGATGCAAAAGCTGGAAGTGGAAAAACTTTGATGTCAGTTGTGAGTGCCATGAGATTAATTGATTTAGGTTTATATGACAAAATTGTTTATGTTAGAAACTCTATTGAATCGTTGGATAAAGGCGCTGATATTGGATATTTATCAGGAAATGATGAGAAGTTTAGAATCTATAATATGGCTTTGAGTGATACTTTAGAGTTCATCGCAAAAAAACATCTAAAAAAGAGTGAAAATAGAGAAAATCAAGAATCAATAGAATCAAAAATTGATGAATTAAAATCAAAATATTGTATAGAAACTCTTTGGCCAGGAGAAGCTAGAGGAAGGACTTTATCAGCATCTATTGTGATAATGGATGAATGGCAAAATTCTAGTGAAAAAACAACCCAACTAATACTTTCAAGACTTGATGAAAGTTGTATGGCAATTGTAATTGGTTCAAATAGACAAATTGATAATTTGTATTTAAATAAATACAACAATGGTTTAACAACCCTTTTAAAACAAACAAATGAATTTCATCCTGAACTTAAAATGTTTGCAATTGAATTAGAAAAAGCAGTTAGAGGTAAATTTGCTCAGTTTACAGAGAGAATTTTTGAAAATAGAAAAGATTAATTATAAATTGATTTAAAATAAAAAATAGAATGAAATGTTCTATTTTTTATTACATTTACTTTCACCAGAACATCCACATCCAGCATTTTTTCCAAAAGTTTTTTTATACATAAATAATAAAGCTACTAAAACAATCGCATATATTACATAATCGTCCTTTTTGATAATAATTATTAGTATGTTATAGTAGTTAGAATTAAACTAAAATTAATTTATATATTCTTTTAAATTAAGCAATAATACAAAAGAAGAGAATTATAATATGTAACAATACAATTAAGGAATATCCCATACAAAATCGATTAATTAACGACACTATATATAATCACATAGAGTACACAAAACTTGAAGATAAAATTCTTCAAACAAAAATAGTAAATAGATTACAATTTATAACACAAAATGCTTTGGCTTATTTTTCATATCCATCAATTACAACAAAAAGATTTATTCATAGTTTAGGAACTATGCATTTAGCCTCATTTATGTTTAAGAATGCACTACTTAATGCAGATAAAAGAACAAAAAATGATTTTTTATCAAGTTTGAAAAAAGTGATAGTTTTTATCATAAAAGAAGAAAATTTAAAAGTAAGTATTGATGATATGGAATATTTTGATAATAAAGCTTTATATCAATTTACAATTCCCACAAAATCAAAAGCTCAAAGAGCAACTTATACTATTTTTTTACAAACTTTACGAATAGTTGCCCTACTTCACGATGTTGGGCACCTGCCATTTTCACATCAAGTTGAATATGCCCTAAAAAAAGTTTATGACAAAATAAAACAAAAAGAGCAAAATCAAGAAAACCTTTGTGAAAAAGAACTTAAATTTAAAAATAATTATGAAGAGATTACAAATAACAGCAAAGAAGTTTTACACGAAGCTATTGGAGAAAATCTTTTAAAATTACTTTTTGATTATGAACTTGAAGAACTACTTGTAAAAACCCATGAAAAAGAGTATTTAAAACTAATCAAAAGATTATCAATTTTGATTTTAGAAGAACAAGTTTTTGAAGGTTTTGATTTTAAAGTTTTACATAATTTCATAGATAGTACAGTTGATGCTGATAGACTTGATTATATAAATCGTGATATGTTAGCAAGTGGTTATATAACAGGTCCAAATGACCATATTAGAATCACAAAACAAGCTGTTTTAGTTGAAAAAGATGAAAAGTTTTATCTAAGTTTTTTTGATATGAGTTTGATTGATATTGAACACATGCTTGAAATGAGATTTAATCTTTATAAAAAAGTAATTTTTAATCATGGAATTGCAAAAACAGATACTTTACTTGAAAATGTAGTTCAATATTTATCAGATAAATATTTTGAATCTGGCGATATAAATGAAAAAATTTCAAATAATATTTCTATGTTATGGAATTTTAAAAATCAAAATAAAACAAAAGAGCTTGATACTATTTCAATGCTTGATGAAAACTGGCTAATTTCCCTATTTAAAACAAAATATTTTGAAATCAAAGATAAAGAGATTCAAACTCCTGAAGATATAAAATATATGTATTGTTTTGAAGAGGTTTTATTTGGGAAAAGAAGATTTAGAAGCCCTTGGAAAAATCTAAATGAGTTTTACAAAGTACTTGATTTTACAACGGTTGAACGATACAAATTTAGGGAAAGTTTTGGATATATAACTGTAACTAACTTAAAAAAACTTCAAACTGCTTTGGATGAATTTATAAAAAAATATGAAGGGGACAGTGAAGATCTATTTTTCTCATACCAAATAGTTTCATTTAAACTAGGAATTGCTAAAGATTTTTATTTGTATGATGGGGAAGAACTTATAAATATTGATGAAATTTCAACTTTGAGAAAAAGATTAAAACACTCAATGAGAAATACTGTTCCATTTTATTTGTATTCAACTAAAAAATATTTAACTCAAGAGATGAAAACTGAACTTAGAAATATATTATTCGACATTTTTGAGGAATGAAACAAACCCTTATTTTGCTAGAATGAAAAATACCAATTCAAAGGATATATTTTGGATTTAACAAGCCTAAGAGCAAAATACACAACACGAGGTTTAGATATAAAAGATTTAAACCAAAACCCATTTTTACAGTTTGAACTTTGGTTTAAACAAGCCATGGAAGCGAAATTAACTGAGCCAAATGCTTTTAGTTTAGCAACAGTTGGAACTGATATGATGCCAAGTATTAGAACTGTATTACTTAAAATCTTTGATGAAAAAGGTTTTGTATTTTTTACAAATTATAAAAGTAATAAAGCAAAACAAATTGAAGAAAATCCAAAAGCAGCTGCACTTTTTACTTGGCTTGAACTGGAGCGGCAAGTAAAAATTGAAGGAAATATTGAAAAAATTTCAACAACTGAATCTTTGAAATATTTTCTTTCACGCCCAAAAGGAAGTCAAATTGGAGCTTGGGTTTCACACCAAAGTCAAGTTATAAGTTCAAGAAGTTTGCTTGAGCAAAAATTTGATGAAATAAGAAGAAAATTTGTAAAAGGGGAAGTTCCTTTTCCTGATTTTTGGGGTGGATATATTATTAAACCTACAAAAATAGAGTTCTGGCAAGGTGGACAAGATAGACTTCATGATAGATTTGTTTATGAACTTCAAAATGATAATTCATGGACTATTTCAAGACTTGCACCATAAATTAAATTTCAATTTGTAATATTTTTGAATGATTTTTTAAATTTTAAGTAAAATTCATCAAATATTTATTTGGAGTTTAAAATATGACCTTAGGAAAATGTCCATATTGTAAAGGCAATGTTCACGCTATTAAAAGTACAGCAAATGGGAAAAAAGTAAATCTTTACTCTTGTGAAAATGCAAAAAAAGAGTATGACGATAGTGAACAGTTTGTATTTACAGCTGATTCAACTTGTACTTTTAGAGTATATTCAAATGTATTTTTAAGATGGAATAAAAGAAGTTTTTCAAAATATGAGATGAAAAAATTATTAGAAGAGGAACAAGTAATCGTAAGACTTCATGGAAGAGCTGGAACGAGTGAATATTTTAAATATGTAATTACAGATAAAGAGTATGGAGTTTCTATTTTATGGGATGAAGAAGTAGAAGAGAAATTAATCTCTTCTTGAAGTTGTTTCTAATAAATGGAATCCAAAGTCTGTTTTTACTGGACCATGAACTACATTAATAGCTTCATTAAATACTACAGCATCAAACTCAGGAACCATTTGTCCTTGGAAAAAGTTTCCTAAATCTCCACCATTAGATCCAGATGGACATGAAGAATACTCTTTTGCTATATCTTCAAATTTTTCACCACTTGCTATTCTATTTTTTAATTCTAAACATAACTCTTCACTATCAACTAATAAATGTCTTGCCGTTGCACTTTTCATAATATTCCTTAGTAAATTTTATAGGGGCGCAATTCTAGCATAAAGAACTAATCAATGGCTTAATCAAAAAACTCTATTGCATTTTTACCTTGTTTTTTAGCTACATACATTGCAGTATCTGCTTGTTTTATAATATCTTTAACACTTACACTTGAATCGCTAAAAAGCGTAATTCCAATACTTGGAGTTGATACATTGATATGCCCTTCAATATGTGTAATTGCATTTAATGTATCTTTTATTTTTTCAGCAAGATTTGCAATATTTGTTTTTGCATCTTGTTTATTATTTCCAACATTATCAAGTAAAACAATAAACTCATCTCCACCAATTCGAGCAATGGTATCTTCATCTCTTATTACTTCTTTGATTTTCTTAGCTACCATAATAAGTAATGCATCACCAATATCATGTCCTAATGTGTCATTTACTTCTTTAAAGTTATCTAAGTCTATAAAAATTAATCCACCAACAATTTTATGTCTTACAACTTTTGTAATTGCATGTTCAATTCTATCAAGAAGTAATAATCTATTTGGAAGACCTGTTAAATTATCGTGAGTTGCTTGATATTCTAAAACTTTTTCTTTATCTTTTTGCTCACCAATATCTATATATTGTCCCAAGAAATGAGTAATTTTCCCACTATTATCTTTTATTGCTGTTATTGTACTTCTTAAAGGAAGAATTTCATCATTTGCTTTTTTATTATAAACTTCTCCACTCCAAAAACCTTTAACTTTCAGTTCATTCCATAAAGAATCACCAAAATTTTTATCTTGATGAACAGATTTAAAAATTCTTGGATTTTTTCCAACTATTTCATCTTTTGCATAACCCATTGTATTACAGAATGCTTGATTAACTTTTACAATATCACCAACATCATTTGTAATAATCATAGGTTCACTTGATTCAAAAGCATAAGAAGATAATCGTAATTCATCTTCTTGTTTTAATCTAATATCTTCGTAATCGATTTTTTCTAAACAGTGAGTTACATCATTAACTAATTTATCAAATAAAATTTCAACTTCTTGATCAAAAAATCCTATTTCATTTGAATAAATTGCTAAAGTTCCAATAACTTTATTAAATTTTTTTATTGGGAAACAGGCCATTGAATTAATATCTAAAATTTTTGCATCATCATAAAAAATAGAAATATTTTTATCTAAAAAATTATTAACTATAATATTTGTTTCCCATTTTATAGTTTTTGAAATGATATTTTCTTTGTTTTTATCATTATAAAAATGACTCTGAGTTAATAATTTTTGTTTTAATTCTCCATCTTCTGATATTATTTCTTCAGTTAATAAGTCATAAATAAAAGAAAATTGAATTTTATTACTTTCTGAAAGTAAATCGCAAATATTAGAAAATAATCTTTTTCTATCATTAATTTTTAATAAAAATTTATTTGCTTTATTCAATAATTCATAAACTTCTTTATGTTTTTGAACTTTATAAAAACTCTTTTGCTCATTAAAAATTATATTTCTTAAAACAAATAATAAACTAATCAAAGTTGCAAAAGAAACAAATAAGAAAATCAGACTTTTATGCTTTTCTAATTGGGCATCATCTTCAAACTTTGTTACATGCTTTTCTACTGAATAAACTAAATTTTTATAAATATTATTTAATGATTCTATATTTTCAGCAGATATATTTTCCCACTCTTCCAAAGTCAATTCAAAATGTGAAAAATTCTTATTTTTAATACCATTTCTTAAAATAAATATTTTATTAAAATACTCTTCATTAAGTTTAGAATTATATTTTTGAACTATTTCTAAATTTGTATTATTTAAAAATAAATCCTTATTTATTTCTTGTAATGAATAATTTTTCATAAGCATATTATAAAGTTTATCGTTTATTTTATTATTTATAAAATATGTGTTGATCATAGTTTTTTCAATATATGTTGATTCTTTAAAACTCAAAAAATATACTATATTTCTAAACTCATTATTAAAATCAAAAGCCAATTTTATAGGTTTTAGTAAAGACAATGAATCTAATAATAATTTATTAAATTGATTATATTCTTCAAAAACTTCATCTAATGTAGCATCGTATTTATCAATTCTTGTTCTTAATTGTATTAATTTATTTATTTCAGATTTTAACTGAGTAAATCTATTGTCTAAATTCAAATTTTCTATTGATTTATCAAAATTTTCGTAATTTTTAATAGATAATTCTCTACTTTTATCTAAAGAATTCTTTTTATCTTTTTTTAGAAGTTGTAATATAGTTAATTCTCTTTCAACTTGTAGTGAACTTATCAATTTTTCTGTATTTTTCAAGTATGTAAGATTGCTGTTAATTCGGTCAACTTCGTTAAATGATTGAATTTTTTCATAAACTAGAACCGAACTAAAGTATAAAATTCCTAAGGCAGGTAAAGTAAAAATTAAAATTATTTTAAGGAACAATGTATTTTTAAACAATATATTTCCTTTATATTACTTTTCATAGATTCTATAATATTTACCTTTAATTTTCTCTTTTGATAATTTTTCTAAAACAAAAGAGATTTTTTCTTTATTTATTGCTACATAAGAAGCAAAATCTAAAATATCAATTTTCCCTATATCCTCTTTTTTTAAGCCAATTCCAGCAGTCATCGCTCCTAAAATATCTCCAGCTCTTAATTTTTGTTTTTTTCCACCATTTATAAAAATAGTTCGTAACTCTGAATCAATTTTATAAGATAAATCATCTTCAATTTTATCAATACTTTCATCTTCTATATCGCTAAAAGTATCTTTTATAAGCTCAACTCTATCAAAATCATTATGAGTGTACAATGAAATTGCCATTCCACCTTTTCCCGCTCTAGCAGTTCTTCCGATTCTGTGAGTATGAATTTTTTCATCTAAAGATAAATCATAGTTTATAACCAAATCCACATCATCAATATGAAGTCCTCTTGAAGCCACATCAGTTGCAATTAAAATAGGATATGATTTATTTGAAAATAAAATTATTGTTTCATCTCTTTGTTTTTGCTCTAAATCAGAATGGAGTGTTAAAACATCTAATCCTAAATTATATAAATCATCAGCTAATTTATCACAAGTAATTTTCATATTACAAAATATTAAAATTGATTTTGCTTTGTTTGAAGAGATAAGTGCAGGAATTAAAGTAGTTTTATTTGATTCTTCTACAGAATAGAATTTTTGTTTTATATGAACTTTTTCTTCATTTTCAACTTTTACAACAACTGGATTTAATAAAACATTTGAAGCTAATTTTTCTATATTTTTTTCATAAGTTGCCGAAAAAAGAAGTGTTTGTCTATTTTTTGGCAAACTATCAATAATTTCCATAATATCATCATAAAATCCCATATCAAGCATTTTATCTGCTTCATCTAAAACTAAAGTCGTAATATTTTCTAAATCAATATTATTTTGTTGAATATGTTTTAATACACGTCCTGGAGTTGCAACAATTATATGTGCTTCGTGACTTAAAGATAAAACTTGTGGTTTAAAAGGAGTTCCACCACAAAGTGTAAGAACTTTTAAATTATGAATATGTCGTGAAAGTTTTCTGATTTCTAATGCTATTTGATTTGCCAACTCTCTTGTTGGAGCTAAAATCAAAGATTGAATTCTAAAGTTTTTGATATTTAATTTATTTATTATTGGAATACAAAAAGCTACAGTTTTTCCAGAACCTGTTTTTGCTTGAGCTATTAAATCTTTATTGTCTAAGCTTAAAGGTAAACTTTTTTCTTGAATTGTTGTTAATTTTGTATAACCCAAAGTTTCTAAGTTAGAAAGAAACTCTTTTGGAAGATTTAATTGTGAAAAATTTTCGATTAAAATGGGAAGCCCTTTATAGTTTTTTATATATTATATCCAAAACTATAAAGTACTATTAGAGAACTACTATTTTTTTTCTATTTTTTTAAAAACATAAGAAATAACTAAAATAATCAGCACTATTGTAAATAAACCAACATATTTAAAATCTTCACCTAAACTCAATATATATTCCCCTGCTGTAAAACTTGCATATCCAATAACACAAGCCCATAAAACGGCTGCTAGTGCATTAAAAATTGAGAATTTTATAGCTGAATATTTTGTAATTCCCATAGCAAGTGGAACTAAAGTTTTTATTCCATAAATATATTTTTGTACAAAAATTACAAAAGAACCATATTTTCTCATTAAAAGATGAGCAAGGGCAATTTTTCTACCATATTTTTTCATCATATCTTTTGCATAATTTTTATTTTTTCTAGCTAGAAAAAACAGAAATTGACCTCCAATAAAATTTGAAATAGCTGCAATTAAAATACAAATATAGATATTTAAATCTCCTGAATAAGATAGAACACTAGCAATTGCAAGTCCTACAAATCCTCCACCAAATGAGTATAAAAATAGAGCTATATATCCCCAATCTCTAATAAAATCTTCCATAAATTACGCCTTTATTCCAAAAAAATCTAATGATTCAAGAACATCATCATCTTCTATATCAATAGTTTGTTCTTTGATATTTTCTTTTGTTTTATTTATTATGTATTCTTTTACTTTTATTTTTACATCATTAACATCATCTACAATTACAAAACCACTAAATTGGATTTCATTGTCATAACAAAGTAAAATTCCATCGCAAAATTCTTCAATAAATTCGCTAATTTCTCTATAATTAATATCTAAAGCACTTGCATTCCAACCATAATTCTCAAGTTCTTTATCTTCAAATAACTCAACTCCATCACTTTGGTGATCAAAATAAAGCATATTCTCTTTATTTAAATCAATAATATTTTGCCAATTTGAAACAGGTTTGATTTTACAAATTGTTCCAGTAATTGTTGGTTTATAATCTGCAAAAAGTGCAGATGCTATTGCTTTTGCATCTAAAATTGAAGCTAATTGTTTTAATTCTGTATTTTTATAAATTATCGCTTTTTTTTGTACTTCCTCTATTTTTGTGTAAATATTTCCATCTACATCAATAATAATTGGAGTTTGAGAAGCATATAAATTTAAAATATGTGTAATATCAATATTAAGTTCTAAATCTTTTATATTTATTTTTTTCATTTCTTTATATTCCTATTCATAAAATATAGCGATTTTATCCAAAGTTATATTAAATCTAAAATTTTGCAAAAATAAGTTTTTTTTCATACGAATTAAAGATAAATAATATATAATCTACTCGGTGTTTAAGTTCTATAAAGGGTTAATAGTGTTGTTAGAAAAAATTTTAAATATATTTTTGAAAAAAAATAATATTAAAACTCTTTTTTTAGTTGATATTTTATATATGAAAGATTTAAATGCTATTTATGATTTTAAAAATGGCGATTTCATAATTAAACAACTAGAATTCATTCTTAAAAATAAAACAAAAGAACTTATAAAACAAGAATTAAAACGAAATATTACAATAAAAGTCAAAAATACCCATGCTGATGTGTTTGAAATCCTTTTATTGGACAATCTAAGCATTCAAGAAATTATCATTGTAAAAAATCTTATTTATGAATGTATCATATCAAATAACTTTAAACTTTTAAATAGCAATGCGAGTATAAACATCGATATAACGATTGGTTGTGCTAAAAGTGAAGATAAAAATATTAAAATTTATGCTGAAAAAGCTTTACATAATGCAAAATTAAATTTTATTCATTATATGTATTATGATTCATTTTTATATAAAAATGAATCAATAAATGAAAATTTACTTGATGTATTAACTTATAGTATAGAAAACAATTTGGCAGAACCATATTTTCAAGCTATTATGGATAATAATACAAATAAAATAGTTAAATATGAAGCTTTAATGAGAATATTTGATAAAGATGGTCATATGTTAATGCCAAATATTTTTATTCATAAAGCAAAAAAATGTAGACTTTATAACAAACTTATGGAAATTTTAATTGATAAAATCATAATTTATATTCTAAAATATAAAATTCATGTTAGTATAAATCTAGATTATACAGATATTTTAAATCCTCAAATTAAAAAAACTTTAGTTAGTAAAATTAGAAATAATAATATTGGTAAATATTTAACCTTAGAAATATTAGAAAGTGAAAAAGTTTCAAATTTTGACACTGTAAATGAATTTATAAATGATGTAAAAAAATTAGGTGTTAAAATAGCAATAGATGACTTTGGAACAGGATTTTCTAACTATGAAAATATCTTAAATTTAAATATTGATTATATAAAAATTGATGGTTCACTAATCAGAAAAATTGACGAAGATATTTATTTGAATCTAATAAAAAGTATTGTTTTGTTTTCAAAACAACAAAACATCAAGGTTGTTGCTGAGTTTGTTAGTGACTTAAAAATTTTAAGATATGTAAAGAGTATAGAAATTGATTACTCTCAAGGTTATTACGTAGGAAAACCAATGCATATAAAAGAACTGTTTGGAGAAGAGATTTGAAACAAGAACTAAAAAAAATAACTGATTTAACTATAAATGACCTTTTAAATAATGATATTATACTTCCTTCTACATACTTTGATAAATTTAATTATCATGCAAAAGAGTTAGAAATAGATTTAGATGATGAAAATTTTAAACATGAAATAAGCAAAATCATTTTAGAAGACTTCCAAGCAATAGAAAATTATATGAGTCTAATTGCAACGACAGCATCAACTCTACAAGAAAATACAAAAAATGCCACAGATGCCATATTAAATAAAGACATTGATTCTTTAAATGACATATACAAAAAAATGCTTAACTTAGAAGAAGAAGTAAAAAACTTAAATAATAAACTTTTTGTAGATGATATTACTAATACTTTTAACAAAAAATGGATTTATAAAAAGTTTTTAAATGATAATGCTCTATTCCAACAAAATGGTATTTGTATTTTAGTAGATGTTATTGATTATTTTTATATTCAAAAAGAATATGGAGAACTTTTAGCAAATAATTTACTAATTTTTGCAACAAAATTTATTAAACAAAAACTAGAAGATGAAGATTTTGATTATCAAATGGTTAGATACAATGAAAATAAATTTTTTATTTTTATAAAAAACTTAACAGAAGAAAAAAAAGATGTTATTAATTCTATTTTGAATTTAGAACATTTATTATCAAATACAACTTTAAAAAGTAACTCAGGACTTTTTATAAAAGCTAAATACGAATTTAAAATTTCTTCATTTAAAATAAATCAAGAATCAAAAGAGATTTTTGAAAAATTACTAACTCAAGAAAGACAAATATAAAACACTATTTTATTGTTTTTACTTGAGTTAAACTCACTTTTAAAACTTCATCAATAGAGAGCTTTTCTCACTAATTTTATAAATTCAAGTGCTTTTTCATTATCTCCATGAACACAAATAGAATCACTTTTTAAAAATAACATATGCCCATTTATACTTGAAATAAAACCTTTTTCTTTTAGATTTACAACTCTAGATAAAACATCTAATTCTTCATGAATGATTGCATTTTCTTCCATTCTTGAAACCAAAGATCCATCATCATTGTAATTTCTATCTGCAAATACTTCAAAAAGTAGTTTTATATCATATAGTTTTGCTGTATATTCATATTCTTCATTTTTTGGACCTGATATAACCATAAGTTTTATATTTTTATTAAAAGATGAAATAGCATTTAAAACTGCTTTAAAAATATTTTCATCTCTCATCATGTCATTATACAAAGCACCATGTGGTTTTACATAAGAAAGAGCTGTGCCATTTGCTCTACAAAAAGCATTTAAAGCACCCAATTGATATAACACTATAGATTTTATCTCTTCAAGAGAACATAACATTGTTCTTCTTCCAAAACCTAATAAATCATGATAAGAAGGATGAGCTCCAATTGTTACATTGTATTTTTTTGCTAAAATCACACTTCTACTCATAGTAACCGCATCACTAGCATGAAAACCACAAGCAAGATTTGCCATATCAATATAAGGCATTATCTCTTCATCATTTCCCATTTTCCAAATACCGAAACTCTCACCCATGTCACAATTTAATTTTATAGCCATAACCCTATCCTAATATTGATACATATGATACTTTTTATTTTCTGCTGCTTTTTTTTCTTCAATTTTTTTATAAACATCTAATGCTTTTTGTTTTTGCTCTATATTTATCTCTTTTGTTTTATACTCTTTTATAATACTTTCTAAAACTAAAATATAAACAATAGAGTTTAGTTTTAAAGAATCTTCATTTCTCATTAATTTATCTAAATCAATAGCATAAACAGCTTCTGAAAAAGTAAAAAAAAGTCTTTGAGAAATATCTTCAAGTCTATATGAATAACCTAATATAATCAAAAAGTTTTCTTCAAACTCTTTGTCTAAGTCCAATTTTTTTAATTCATTAGCAAAAGAAACAATTTGTTCTTCGTATTTTGTAGCTATTTCATTAGCTTCAACTATTTTATTTTTAAAACTATAAATAAAATTAGAGATTTCGTTGATTAGTTCTATTTGGAATCCTTTTTCACAATTATTCTATTATATCTATTATATAATGTAAATCTAAAAATTACAAAAAATATTAGGAAAAATTATGAAAAAATCACTTATCGTTTCAACTCTACTTTTAACTTCAACATTAACTTTTGCCCTAGATTTAGGAAGTATTACAAAAAGTGTTGTTGATACAGTTTCAAAAGACACAGGAATTGCCCAACAAGTAAACAATGCTACGTCATCAACTACAAATAGTAATCTTGATAATGCAACAGTTTCAAATGGGCTAAAAGAGGCTTTAAAAACAGGAGTAACATATGCTACAACTCAGCTGGGAAGTAATAATGGTTATTTAAACAATAAAGCCGTAAAAATTCCTCTTCCAAATAATCTATCAAGTGCTGAAAAATTAATCAGATCAGCAGGTGGCGATAAAATGGCTGATGATTTAATAAACTCAATGAATACAGCAGCTTCAAAAGCAGCTCCAAAAACAGCTGAAATTTTTATCTCTGCAATTGATAAAATGAGTTTAACTGATGCTCAAAAAATTCTATCAGGTGGAAACAATGCAGCAACAGAATATTTCAAAGCAAATACAACTGAATCATTAAAAAAATCAATAGCACCAATTATTCAAGAAACAATGAAAGAAAACCAAGTTGCAGGTTATTATGAAAGTGTTAATAACTTATACAAATCAAATGTAAAAGGTTTAGTTGATAATAGTGGAGTTATGGGAATGGCAAAAAGTTTTGGAGTTGATTCTTATATTCCTGGAAATTCAAATGAAAGTTTAGATGAATTTGTTACAAACAAAGCAATCGAAGGATTATTTACAATGATTGCTCAAAAAGAAGCATCAATTAGAACAAATCCTACTGAACAAACAAGTTCAATTTTAAAACAAGTTTTTGGGAAATAAGATTTTTTCTTAATCCCCACTATGAAGAGCAAAATAGCTTTTCATAGCGTTGTTTTTTACTAAACTAAGATTTAAATCTATAAAATCAATTTGATTTTTTTCAAATTTATAAATATAAGTTTTATCAAAATTCTTCAATAAATTTTCATAAAGCTCACCTTTTGTATCCACAATAAAAACTTCTTTGTTTATTTCATAAATATAAATAACATTTAAAATATATTGTCCATTTATTTTGTAAACCAAAAATTCATAATGCGCAAACTCTTTTTTTTCTAATAAATCCATAGAATAAGCTTTTATATTCTCTTTTAATAAATCTTTAAAAAAAGACAAAGCTTGACCATTCCATGAAACATCATCATCAGTATGAATATACTCCACATGAATATTATCAGCTTTCAAAGTATAAGCTTCAAGAACATAAGAATCATATCTTGTTTTTGTTTCGATATTTAAAACTGGAAATTTATAAAAATTATCTGAATCTATTTTGAATTTTAATTCATTTTCATCAAGGCTAAAATAAGGTCTTGATAGTTTTTTTATTGTTTTAAAAAATGAGTTGAAAGCATCAATAATCATGCCCATTTTGGAACCTTTTATTTTAGTATACTATAGTTTAGTAAGTAATTGTAAAAGAATTATGTAATAGTAAAAAATTATTCTAACTATTTGCAAACTTTTCTAAAGAAACACCCTCAAGTCTATAACCAATCCATTCAGTTTTTGCAACTGCCCCAAAACTTTCATAAAATTCTCGAGAAGGAGTATTCCAATCCAAACAAGACCATTCAAATCGCCCACAATTTTCTTCAATAGCTTTTTGTGCCAGATATTTTAAAAGAGCTTTTCCAGCACCTCTTTTTCTTTTTGATTCACTAACATATAAATCCTCAAGATAAATACCTTTTTTGCCAAGCCAAGTTGAGTAATTGTAAAAATAAACAGCAAAACCAATAGCAATTCCGTCTTCTTCACAAATCAAAGCATATGCTGTTGCATTTGAAGAAAAAAGTGATTCTTCAATCTCTTCTGCTGTTGTTTTTACTTCATTTGGTGCTTTTTCGTAAATGGCTAGTTCCATTATGAAATTGAAGATTATTTTGGAGTCTTTTGGGGTTGCATTTCTTATTTTTAGGGGCATTTTTATTTCACTTTTATATTTTATCTTTATATTCTGCACACATTTCAATACTTTTATATTCAGGGAACTCTTTTTCATATCCTTTTTTCAAATATATTAAAATATTAGTTATTAATTTTATTGAATCATCAAGCTTTAAAATCTTTAAAGGATTAGGTACAACATTACCATCTATATATTTATCAGGTCTTTTTGTATTCTTAGTCATTGCAGTAAAAGAATTTGAATATAAAGCAAGATTTAATTGTAGGAAATGCAAATCTTGTAATATTTTATTATGCATGATGGATACTAAATCTTGGGTGGAAATTTTAGATAACGAATTATTAATTTCAAATAATGTTTCTATAAACCTATCATAATCAAGATAAGAAATTTTTTCATTTCCTTCTTCATTTTTTAAAGAAATCAATTTCATTTTTATTAAGCATAATTGAAAAAAGACACTTCTAACTTTATTTGAATGTTCAACATTTTTCATTTTTATGTTTATATCAATATTTAATATAACAGAATAAGATGCTAAAAGAGCAGAAACTAATATGCCAAGTGCGCCAACAAGATTATTATTTTTTTCCCAATTATTAGTAACTAAAACAATTACTACTATTAATAAAATAAATGCAAATGTTCTCAAAAACATAACCATATACTCAGATGGTATCATATATGAAGTAATTTTTTTCATAGTTTTCCAATAATAAATTTAAAAGTATTGTATTCTTTATGAACTATGAAGATAATTAAATTAGATATTAAAAAACTAGCCCTCTAAATATTTAAAAGAGCTAGTTGTATGAGGATTCATCAAGGCGCATAACAGAAGATTTATGCAAATAGCTCTTTTAAAGAGCTTTTGCTGTAATTCTTGATAATCTTTTCGCAAACGCAACTGTATCAGTAATTTCCATACCTTCACTTAGTTTTGCTTGGTCTAATAAAATCCAAGAAACATCTTCGATTGTTGATTCATCTGCACAACCGTTTAATTTTTTTACGATTTCATGCTCTGGGTTGATTTCTAAGATTGGAGCTGATTCTGGCATTGCTTGTCCCATTGCTCTGAACATATGAGCCATTGCTGCCATTTGAGCATCTGCTGCATCTTTTACTACGCATGATGGAGACTCTGAAAGTCTATTTGTAACTTTTACATCTTTAACTGCATCACCTAATTTATCTTTGATTTTTTTAGTGATGTCTTGGAATTTTT
This sequence comes from Arcobacter suis CECT 7833, assembly GCF_003544815.1. Lineage (NCBI taxonomy): Bacteria > Pseudomonadati > Campylobacterota > Epsilonproteobacteria > Campylobacterales > Arcobacteraceae > Arcobacter > Arcobacter suis. Next base: position 1,787,964 of record NZ_CP032100.1, read on the forward strand.
CTTCAACTTCTTTTTTTGCTTCTTCTGATTGTTCTACTTTTGGAGGTTCACAAGCTGTGATGTCTTTGAATTCCCAATCTTTGTAAGCACCAATTGTTGGAGTGATGATTTCGTCAATTTCTTTATCATCTAAGATTAAAACTTCGATATTATTTTTGTTATAAGACTCTAATAATGGTGAACTTCTTAAGATTTTTTCATTATCTCCAACGATATAGAAAATTGCTTTTTGTTCACTATCAGCTCTTTCTTTGTAAGCTTCCAATGAAGTCATTTTTCCAGCTTCTGCTTTTGATGATTTGTATCTTAACAACTCTAAAATTGTCTCTTTATTCATATGGTCTTGATATACACCCTCTTTTAAAGGTCTAATATATTGAGCTACAAACTCAGCATATTTTTCTTCATCTTTTGATAATTTTTTGATTTCAGCAAGGATTTTTTTAACACTTCCTTGTTTGATGTTTGCTAAGATTCTATTTTCTTGTAAAATCTCTCTTGAAACATTTAATGGTAAATCTTCAGAGTCAATAATTCCTCTTACGAATCTTAAATAAGTTGGTAATAACTCTTTTTCATCATCAGTAATAAACACTCTTTTAACATATAGTTTAACACCACTTTGAAAATCTGCTCTGTACATATCCATAGGAGCTGTTTTTGGGATGTAGAAAAGTGTTGTATATTCGTTTACACCTTCTGTTTTTGTGTGAATTGTAAGCATTGGCTCAGATGAGTCATGAGAAATTGATTTATAAAATTGATTATAATCATCTTCTTTTAATTTTGCTTTTGGTTGCATCCATAAAGCTGTTGCTTCATTGATTTTTTCATGTTTTCTCTCAGTTGTTTTTGATGGTTCTTTGCCTGCTTTTTTGTCTTCTTCACTTAAAGTTTCAGTCACTTCTTCGTTGTAATTTAAGAAAATTGGATATGCAATATGATTTGAATATTTTCCAACAATATTTTGAATTCTGTGTTTTGAAGCAAACTCAGATACTTCATCATCTTTTAATTTGATATAAATAACTGTACCATTTGACTCTTTTAGTGCAGGTGCTAAATCAAACTCACCTGTTCCATCACTTGACCATTTATACGCAGTTTCTTCACCAGCTTTTTTAGAGATAACATCTACTTTATCTGCTACCATAAATACTGAATAAAAACCAACCCCAAATTGACCGATTAAGTTTGAATCTTTTTTTGCATCACCAGTTAGTGCTTCAACAAATGATTTTGTACCTGATTTTGCGATTGTTCCAATAGAAGCTATTAAATCAGCTTCATTCATACCAATACCATTGTCTGAAATTGTTAAAGATTTATCAGCTTCATCAAAAGAGATATTAATCTCACCTTTCCAATCTGCAAATGATTCTTTTAAAGACTCATCAGTTAGTCTAACATAGTTTAGTTTGTCGATTGCATCACTTGAATTTGATACAAGCTCTCTTATAAAAATCTCTTTATTTGAATATAAAGAGTGTGTCATTAAATGTAATAATTGTCCTACTTCTGTTTGAAATTGATGTTTTGCCATTTCTAATTTCTCCTATAATTTATTTAATTTTAGAAGAGAATTTTATCGCAACTTTATAAAAGTAAGCTAAAGTTTTTGTTTAGATTAGCACTTTTTTGTATTGAGTGCTAATTTAACTAAAAAAAAGTTCAAAAAAGATAAACTCTATTTTTAAAATCAAGGATTAAAAAATGAATAAAGATACCTTTTTAAACGACTTACAAAAAATATATGACTTTTTAAACGATGAAAAAACACAAACTAATAAATTAATAGCCCATCTTGAAAATGAAGAGTTTGATAAACTAGGACTCATTGATGATTTTGCAAAGGCTTTAAAACTTGAAATGACAAGTGATTTAAGATTTGCACTTGTTACTAGACTTGTGAATCTAAGGGATGATTCTTTGGTTCAAGTTTTAAAAAAACTTGAAAAAAATGAAAAAGAAATTATAGATTTACAAGAGAAAGCTTATGGTTTTGTAAAAGAGTATTGGCACGAAAAACATACAAAATTAATAGATTTAATAGTTCAAAATAATCTTTTAACTCCTTTTTATAGGGAAGTTTTTATAGGTGTTTATAATGTTGGACTTCAAATGACAGCATGGCAAACTTCTTGGACAGCACATATTATAAATGGTGTAAATAAAGATTTAATGGCTAAATTTGAAGGTGATGAATCAAAAATTATGAAATATCTTGAAGATGAAAAACTTTTTGATTTAGGACATGGAGGAATCACTGCTGATAGATGTTACTCTGCTTTAGTTAAAGATGGTGACAAATACAAATCTCAAGCATATATAAAAGCTTTCAAAAAAGAAACAACTGAAGTTGTAGATGCACTTGAAGAATTTGCAGATAAACTAATCGAACTTGAAGATGAAATCTATAATCAAAAATGGGATTATGTTTTATATATTCAAGCACTTATTAAAGCCTTTAGTGAAGACCGAACTGATGAACTTGTGAGTAAATGGGCAGATGTAGATAGAGCTTGGATGAAAATAAAAACTCCAATTCAAATCGGACATCCCTTAGAATATTATGAAGACCACTTTAGAAAAGCAGTTGCGCTTGAATGGGATATTAGACTTACAAATCCAAAATTTGCACAAAATGACCATAGAGTAAATAAAATAAAATCAGCATTTGCAAAAATCTATTCTAGTTTTGAGTCAAATGAGAAAAGTGAACAATATAAAAAAACTTATGATTTTTCTTTAAAATCACTTGATAAAGTGCAACTTTATGTTGGACGACCAGCGCTATTTTTTGGGGCTGAATTTAATGGTATGTTTTCAGCTCAAGTTGTTCCAAATGATGAAATTGTAAGTTTAGAAGAAGGTAAAAAAATCTTTGCATTTTCAGATGAGATTTTACAAACAAGCCGTGCAAAACCATTTTTAAAACTAAGTTCTGAAATCTTTGGACAAGAAATCTTAACAAAAGATAGAACATTCCTTTTTAATGAAACTGCATCTTGGCATCAAGTTTATGACATTAGCACAGTTGGGCATGAATATGGACATATTTTATGGTGTGATGATGAAACAGAATCAGTTATGAATAAAACTGGAAACTTCAAAAATATTGAAGAATTCAAAGCAACAACAGGTGGATTAATTTCATACTTTTTAGACCAAGATACAGATGAACTTCACTTAAAATCACAAGTTTTAATTGACCTTGTAAAAAGAAGTGTTGGACTTATTGGTTGGATGGAAGTTGATGAAGTTCAACCTTATTATTGTGAAGGGTTAATTCACTTAAATGGACTATTTGACACAGCTGTTTTAGCTTGGGATGAAGAGAATAAAAAATTAAACATTGATTTAAGTGATGAAAAATATGAAGCTTTAAAAGCTTGGTATATAAAAAATTATACAGCGTTAGCAAAACACTATTTAGACAAAATTGATGCAACGCAATTTTTAAATAAATATGCTTCTAAAACAGAAAAATATTTTATGCCAAATAATCCAACAATAAACTCATTTGTAAAACATTATTTCAAAAGATACCAAGAGATTGGGCAAGAGTTAGATACAGTTGATAAAAAAAGTAATTATATAAAATAAGAGATTTTCTCTTATTTTAACTTCTTTGTTATTTTTTGAATAATCCTTTGACAATAGCAAATATTTTTGAAATTCCTAAATATATTTTAGATTTAAAACTACTATCTTGATTATTTAGATATTTTACTATTTCATAGTTTCCAAACATTGAAGCAAACATTATAGGTGTTGTTCCCATTCCATTATTTTCATAGATATTTGCACCTGCTTTTACCAAAACTTTCACAATATCTATATAACCTTTAAAACAAACACCTGCAAGTGGTGTTTGTCCTCTATCATTTTTTTTATCAACATCTGCTCCAAAAAGAACCAATAATTCAGTTGTTTCAATATTTCCATTATAAGAAGCTAACATTAGTAAGCTATTTCCTTTATGGTCGCATAAATTTACAGGCATTCCTGAACCTAACATCATTCTTAAGTCTTCTGTCATTCCTTGTCTTGCAAAATCTAAAGCCACAATTTGAAGTTCTTCATATCTTTTTAACTCTTGTTCTGTTGCTTCCATATTAGATTCCTAAAGCTTTTTTAACTCCGCTCGCATAATCAGGATGAACTTGCTCAAAAAGTGAAATTTGTCTATCAACAATATTTCTTGGAACTCCATCCATAGCAGCTGCAATATTACTAAATAATTGTTCTTTTTGACTTACACTCATAAGATTAAACAATGCAGTTACTTGTGAAAAATCATCATTTCCAATTCTGTGATTATATCTATCAGCTACATTTCCAGTTTCAAATGCAGGTTCTGCAAAACTTGCATCTTCAATAGGTCCACCAAAACTATTTGGCTCATAATAAACATCTGTTGGTTCTTTTATTTCATAATTCATACTTCCATCTGCATGATAAGTATTAACTTCAACGATTGGTCTATTTACTGGCAACATTTCATAGTGTGTTCCAACTCTATATCTGTGAGCATCTGGATATGAGAAAATTCTTGCTTGTAACATTTTATCAGGTGAAAAACTGATTCCAGGAACTACATTTGATGGTGAAAATGAAGCTTGTTCTATTTCATTAAAGTAGTTTTTTGGATTTTCATTTAAAGTCATAACTCCCACTTTTATCATTGGATAATCTTTATGAGGCCAAACTTTTGTTAAATCAAATGGATTAAAACTACACTCTTTTGCTTCTTCATTTGTCATAATTTGAATTTCAAAACTCCATTTTGGAAAATTCCCAGCTTGAATATTTTCAAATAAATCCCTTTGATTTGATTCTCTATCTTTTGCAACAATTGCTTCAGCTTCGGCATTTGTAATAGTTTCAATTCCTTGAAGAGTTTTAAAATGGAACTTAACCCAAAATCTTTCACCACTAGCATTTATCAAACTATAAGTGTGAGAACCATATCCATTTACATGTCTATATGATTTTGGAATTCCCCTATCTGACATTAAAATAGTAACTTGATGAAGTGATTCAGGGCTTAAAGACCAAAAATCCCACATTGCAGTATTGCTTCTCATATTTGAGTGGGGATGTCTTTTTTGAGTGTGAATAAAATCAGGAAATTTATAGGCATCTCTTATGAAAAATACAGGAGTATTATTTCCCACTAAATCCCAATTTCCCTCTTTTGTATAAAATTTAAGCGCATATCCTCTTACATCTCTTTCGGCATCAGCAGCACCTCTCTCACCTGCAACTGTCGAGAATCTAAGTAACATCTTAGTTTTTTCGCCCTTTTGTAGAACTTTTGCTTTTGTGTATTTTGAAATATCTTCTGTAATTTCTAAAACTCCAAAAGCTCCGCTTCCTTTTGCATGAACTACTCTTTCAGGGATTCTTTCCCTATTTTGGTGAGCTAATTTTTCTATTAGTTGATAATCTTGTAAAAGAACAGGACCTCTCTCTCCTGCTGTTAGAGAATTTTGATTATCCGAAATTGGATTTCCAGCCGTTGTAGTCATAGTTTTTTGCATAGTTTTTTGCATAGTTTTCTCCTTAGTTTATTTGAGGATAATTATTTTCCTCTAATAAACTTATTCTATACCTAAGAAACTTAAACTCTGATTAAAAAATATACATTTACTTGATACTAGGACTTATGCTTTTCCAATCTTCTCTTAACTCTTTTACAAGACTAAATCTATCATTTGGGTTTGCTAATTCACCATATTCATAAGGAGTTACCACAACTAAACCACCTTTTAACAGACTTGTAAAAGTATTTGATTCAATTTTTGAACCAGAAAAAATTGAGAACTTCATTTCAAATCCACTTATGTCATAAAACTGTGAATTTTTTCTTATGAATTTTGTATATTTATCAAAAATCAAACAATCAACTACAACTTTTGAGCCATCTTCACTTAAATCTATTTTACTAACTTTTCCAATTTGTACATTTTTATAATAAACAGGAGCATCTACATTTACACTTGAAGCTGTAATATCATCTACTTTAAATACTGTTCCAAAGTGAGATTTATCAACTGATGGTTGTCCTTCTAATCCTTCAAATTTTGTTTGAACAATTTGATTATCACTTTTTATAACTCCAATATTTACAGCCATAATTGTAGAACCAGCATTTGCAACTTCTTGAAGTGAAATTCTTGGTTTTTTCAAATAATAAACAGTTCCAGCTTTTGCAAAAGAAGCAAAATCACTATAAATCAAAGCTTTTACTTCAACTTGTTGTTTTTCATTTAATCTTACATTTGTTACTTTTCCAACATTTACACCTTTATAAGTAAGTTGAGAAAAGTTTGCTTGTAGACCTTCAACGTCATTGAAAACTATAGTTATACTATTTGTAGAATTTTTCATTTGATCTTCAGAAGCAAATATTTGTGGTTTTTCAAATGATACAGTTGAATCAGTATTAAGTTCAATTGAACCATCAATTAATGAAGAAAAATTATCAACTTCAAATAAAACTCCACTTAAACTAGCATTTAAATTTACTGCTGCTTTTTTATAAAATCTACTTTTATCAGTTATATACTTTTTAAAAGGAGAATAGATAAATAAACTAACTTTTGATTTTCTATCATCAAATTTTATATCTTTTACAAAACCTATTTCTTGATTTTTGTACATAATTGCCATATCTGGTTTTATTTCAAAATCATTATAAAAATCAGCATTTATTACAATTCCACTATTACTAAATCTATTTAATTTCTCCACATCTTTAAAAGAACTATATAATTTAAACTCTTTTTTTGTAAGTTTATCATCTATTTTTTCTGATATAAGACCAATTGCTCCATTTAATAAAGGTTCTATTCCACTATAATTTATATTTAAATTTAGACTTTTCATCTCAAAAAGTTTTGAACTCATATCATAAAAAAGATTATTATCATTTACTAAATCTTTATATTTTTCATCTATTGAAATAGAAATCTTTACATTTTTTAAATCAGCTGTTAAAGCATAATTTTCAACTCTTCCTATTTCAATATTTTTATAATAAACCTTTGATTTATTGGTAATTGAATTTAGATTTTCACTTAAAAGTTCTATTTTTATATTGTTATTACTACTATTTATATCTTTTTTATTAATTGCTGTAAAATTACTTTTAAAATCACCTTTTTTATACTCTAAAGATACAAAATTTCCTTTTATTATATTTCCTAAATTTTTAACTCCATCCAAAGAAAAAGTTGGCTCTTCCACGAAAAATTTAGTTTTATCTGTCAATAAATATTTATACTCTTGATAAATAAATGCTTTAGTATTTAAAATATCTTTGCTTAATTTTACTTCACTAATTTTTCCTATTTCAATACCTTTAAAAATAATTGGAGTATTTTCTTCTATCCCATTTACATCAATAAAATTTATATTAAAAAACTCTTTACTTTTTAAATCATCTTTTTTTCCATATAAAATATACGCTTCATCTTTTGAAATTTTTTCATCCTCTTTATTTGGAGTAACAACAGTAACTCCTCCAACTAAAGCAGAATATAAAGAACCAACTTCGATATTTAATCCACTAGCGCCATAACTAACTTTTAAAGCTTCATTTATTACAAACTGTGAACTTCTATTTACCAAATAATTAAATTTATCATAAATATAGGCTGTAAAATAAACTTTCTCAAAAATAAACTCTTTAGCAATAATCTCACCTATTTGAAATTTATTATAAAAAACAGGAGTTCCAACTTCCACATTATCTTTGTCATTTGCAATTAAGGAAATATAATATCCATCATCGTCAAATTCATCATTTGGTTGAGTATCTAAAGCATTAAAAAAATATTTAGAAGTTCCTTTATCATACTCTTCTTGAGTTTTAAAAGTTGGTGATAATTCTATTTTATAACCACTAATTAAAGTATTTAATCCTGAAATTTTTGTAAGAGAAACTGTAGGTTTTTTTATCCAAAAAGAAGAACCTTCACTTGCCACATATTTTGAAACTTCATTATCAACTAAAATATTTACTTTTACACTTTTTAAGTCTTCATGCATAGAAATTTTTGTTACTTTTCCAAGTTGTAAACCTTTGTATTCTAAAGTAGTAACATTCTCTTTTAAACCTTCTGCACTTTTGAAAATAACACTAATATTAGTACCTTTTTTCATATAAGATTCATAAGCAATCCAACCTAAAATTGCCAAAATAATTAATGGTAAAATCCAAATAAATGAAACTGGTTTTTTATCTTCAATTTTTGGCTCGTATACTTGTTGTTCTATTATTTCCTTACTCATCCCAAATAATCCTTGTGTCAAATCTATTTGCTGCTATCATTGTTAAAATTACCATTAAAGCAAAAGAGGTTGCAGCGATTCCTCCTTTTATATTAAAAATCTCATCAAGTTGTACTATTGAAGCTAATAATGCAACCACATAAATATCAATCATTGACCATTTTCCAATGGCTTCGATAAATTTAAATATTAATATTTTTCTATTATTTTGCATTTTTACATTTATTTTTAAACTTATAAAAATAAAAAGTAAACCAACAAGTTTAATCATAGGAATTACAACACTTGCAGTAAAAATTACAATTGCAATAAAATAACTCTCCATATCCAAAAAACTAATAACACCTTCTAAAATTGTACTTTCAACTTTTACTCCAAGTCTTGTTACTTCCATTATTGGATAAACCATAGCAGGAATATAAAGTAAAATTGCACAAATAGTAAGTGCTAGAGAAACTTGTAAAGAATTTTTTATTCGTTTTCGTACCATATGATTACATCTTGTACAAACAAAATCATTAAAATTCTCTTTTTCATACATTTTATGACAATTTTTACAAGATATTAAAACCATTTATTCACCAAATACACTTTCGCCTACAAATTTTCTGTTTGACATATAAAAACAAAAAATATAAGCCAACATAATATAAAAACCAATATCAAATTTTGTAGAACTTACCATTCCTATTAGTTTTATATATGTAACAATAATACTTATTATAAAAACTTCTATAAATCCCCAATGTTTGAAGAAATGAAAACTATCATGAAGTAAAGTATCAGTAAAAAGTCTTATTTTTGTTTTTTCTTGAATAAAAGCAAATATAATAACTAAAGAGTTCAAAATAGGTGCAAGGATGATTGTAAAAAAAACTACAAAGGCTACAAAAAAGAAATTTTGTTCTAAAAGAATAGAAACTGTTCCAATTAAAGTAGCTTTTAGTTCATTTTCATTTATATTCAAAGTTATTATTGGATAAACATTTAAAATTCCAAAAAGTAAAAGTGCTGAAATTGCATAATATAAAGAGTCAAATGAGTGTTTATTTTGAGTTTTTAGTTTACTATTACATCTTGGACATCGTTGAGTTGTACTTATGTTATTGTGTGTTTTTATAAATAATCCACAGTTATAACACTCTATAATCTCTTCAATATTTTTATCCATAAAATCCTAACTCTTTTTGTTTCCGCATTCTAACATAGTAAACTTTTTTTCATTCTAAAAACTCTTTAAAATTAAATATATTGTATTATTGCAACGCAATTATGCAAATAAATAATATTTTTTTAAAGGTTAATAAAAATGCAATTTACTATAACTCAAGCACAATTAGGACAAAGACCTCCTGTTGTAAAACCACTACCTGAAGTTTTAAAATTTTTAGGTGAAGAAAAAATGAGAAAACTAATCTCTGACCACTATGATTTGTTAAGAGTTAGTAATATAAAAGGATTATTTCCACCAAGTGATGAAGGCTTTGAATTAGCAAAAAAGCATTCGGCTGATTTTTTTATTCAAATCTGTGGTGGACCTGATTATTTTAATCAAAGTAGAGGAGCTCCTATGATGGCAGGACGACATGCTGCTTTCAAAATCACTCCAGAAGCGAGAATGATTTGGCTTGAATCCTATATCAAAGTGTTAGAACCTATTGATATGCCTGATGATTTAAAACAATCTTTTTGGAACTATTTAGATATTTTTTCAATTTGGATGGTTAATACTGCTCAAAATTGATAAAAATGGGCAAATCCCATTTTTATCAATTAATAATTTTTTTCATTCAACTTTTTCGCAACTTTTTATACATTAATAATATTAAATTAACTTTTTTTTGCTAATATTTTGAAATACACTTTTCTAGGATTCATTATGAAAAAAACTTTTAAAAATTATATCTTTTCAAGACAAATAATTTTAGTTTCATTAATTTTTTTAATCTGCTTTATCTTTAGTACTTATTTACATACAACGCTCACAAAACAAGAAGCCTTAAAACATTCAAAAGCAATATCGAATCAAGTTTTTTCTTCAATGTACCAAGTAATGAGAAAAGGTTGGAGTAAAGATGATATAAAATTGTTCACTAAATCTTTAGAGAAAAATTTTGAAAGTAGTAATTATGAAATAAATCTTTATAGAGGAGAAAAAGTTAGCCAACTTTTTGGAGATATTGAAGAAAAAGCAAAAGATGCAACTTTAGTTGATGTATTAAATGGGAAAATAGAAAAACTTGATAGTTTTGAAAATAATATTGTAAGAAATATATTGCCATTAAAAGCTACTACTGATTGTAAATCTTGTCATGTGAATGCACAAGTTGGTGATGTTTTAGGAGTTTTAGAAGTAAAACAAGATTTAAACTCTATCTTTTTAGAATCTAAATATCAATATATTGCATTTTTCTTAATCATTGTTCCTATATTTTATATTCTTGCTTTCTTTTCATCAAGATATACAACAAAACCTATAATACAAAATTTAAGTCTGTTTAATAATAAAGTTAAAAATATAAATTCTGTACAAGATTTTAAAGCTTTTGATTCAAAAAATATTGATTTATATTTTGAAGAATTTAATCAAATAGTTCATAATGTAGATTTAATGGCTGACAAATTAAAAGGTGTTGCCGTTGATAAAGAGTTATTAGAGTTTGAAATAAAACTTTTAGACAAATTTATTATTACTTCTGATGTTGTAAAAGATTGGAAAGAGTATATTTGTGATTTATTAATTGAAATAAATAAAATCATGGAAACATACACTTTAATGACTATTTTTAGAGTTGGTGAAGATCAGTTCGAAGTTGATATTTTTTGGTTGGGAACGCCCCAAGACCATCAAAAAGAAGTTTTTGAAGCTTATATAAATAGAACAATAAAAGACTCTGAATATTTCAAAGAAATGACTGATTTTACAATAAAACATGTAGTTGCAGATAGAAATAGATGTTTAAATGAATTAGTTGAAGATGAAATAGAATATCGTTCAAAATCTCTATTTTTAGATAGTCCAAAAATTGGAGGAATTGTTGGAATTGGATTACAATCAGTTTTTGCAAGCGATCCTGTTAGATATATTGTAATTGACTCTATTTTAACAACAATGGCAAATCTTGTGGGTTCAGTAAAAGCAATCCACAAATATACTCAAGATTTAGAATATTACGCAGCACGTGATCCCTTAACTGATTTATTTAATCAAAGAGTATTTAATGACATGATGAGTTATGAAATAAAAAGAGCAGCACGTCATGAATATCCTTTTGCTTTAATGGTTATTGATTGTGATAATTTTAAACCAATTAATGATAATTTTGGTCATGCCTTTGGAGATAAATTTTTACAAACAGTTGCAAATATTCTTGAAGAAGAGAAAAGAGATGAAGATATAGTTGCAAGATACGGAGGAGATGAATTTACAATTATTCTTCCTGAATGTGATGAAAATGGAGCGCAAACAGTTGCAAGTAGAATCTCAAAAAGAATAGAAAGTGAGAAATTAATTGCTCCTGATGGATCAAAAGTTGGAATAACTATTTCTGTTGGAATTTGCGTTTATCCAATGCATACTTTATCTCAAAAAGACATGTTTATAATTGCTGATTATATGATGTATCAAGCAAAAGAAGAAGGAAAAAATGGTATTAAAATTCCAAATGAAAAAGATATTTCTAATATCTTAAAAACAAATCAAGAAAAATCTTCATTACTAATTAGAGCTATAGAAAATGATGAAATTTATCCATATTTTCAACCAATACAACCAGCTTCTTCAAATAATGATTTGGTGATACATGAACTTCTAATGAGAATTCATCAAGATGGAAAAATAGTTTCAGCTTATGAATTTATAGAAATTGCAGAAGCAAGAGGATTAATAAATACTATGGATTTAATGGTAATTGAAAAAGCTTTTAAAGAAATTCAAAGAACTCAATATGAAGGAATTTTATTTATCAATTTATCTCCAAAATCTTTGATTGTTGGTGACTTTATCAATAAAATAAATAACTTTGTTAATAAATATAATATCAAAAAAGAAAAAATTGTATTTGAAATTACTGAACGTGAAACTGTTAAAAACTTCTCTTTATTAGAAAAATTTGTACATAATTTAAAAGCTGATGGTTATAAATTTGCAATTGATGATTTTGGTTCAGGATTTTCATCGTTTCACTATATTAAAAAATTTCCTATTGATTATGTAAAAATTGATGGAGATTTTATTATAAATATTAATAAAGATGAGAAAGATAGAGCTTTTGTAAATAGTATTGTAACTTTAGCTAAAGAGTTGAAAATACATACAATTGCAGAATTTGTAGAAAACCAAGAAATAGTTGAAATTTTAGATGAACTAGAAATCGATTATTATCAAGGTTATCATATTGGAAAACCAAGTGACAAGTTTATCTCTTTAAAATAAGAGATAAACTTTAGTTTCCAATAGCTAAAGCATATAAAATCATAGTTTGTTCTTCAATAAATTCACAAACTTCATCATCATAATAAGCCCCTATTCCACTACATCCAATATCTAAATAGTTTGAAGCTAAATATAATCTATGACCAATAATTCCAGCTTTTTGATAAGCTTCTTGATAATTTCTACTTTTTGATGTTAAAAAAAATGTAACTGCACTAGATTTTCCTAAATCTTGCTCTAAACATAAATATCCAGCCTTAGAGTTAAAATCTCCAGTTTTTATAAGTTCACCATTTTTATAAAGACCTAAAACTAAACCTTCAACCCTATTTACAGTATAAAAAATATCAACATCTTCATCACAATCACTTTTTATAGCTTGATTTATAACATTCATTATTGATTCAAATTGAAGTTTAGAAATACTTTGTTTAGAAAATTCCCTAATAGATCTTCTTTTAAAAATCGTATCTTGAAATCTTTGTTTTTGAAAATTAAAAACAGCACTTTTTTCTTGAGCTTTTTTATCTATTATTTTTAGACTATATTTATAAGCATTCTCAACTAAGTCATTTTTTTCAAAAAAACTAATATTCTCTTCTATATAACTTGCCCCATCAAGAGTTGCAATATCCAAAATAAAATCTATTTTTTCATTTTGAATTTTATCTCCCACAATCACTATTGAAGTAAAAAATTCTTTTTCATCAAAATGAAAAAATTCATTTAACTCTTGTTTTGAAAAATCATATAAAATCTCAAATTTCTTATCAAATAAATAAGAGCTAGCTTCCATTGTTCCAAGTAAATGTCCAGCATCTAATAAACAATATCTAAATGCCCTATTTTTGTATTTCCAAGAAGATCTAAAATATATTGATGAAATAAAAAAAATAAAACCATCTACACTGTAAGTTAATCCTAAAAGTTTTTCTATCCCTTCATTGTTTTCAAATGTTTTTAATAACACAGCACTTGAAGAACCAACTTCTAAATGATAAATTCCATCTTCAAAACCATCAACATTTCGTACTTGAAAATAGACTTCATTTGGATATAAAGCTCCAGCACTTGGATTGATTCTTAAATAATATTCACCTGATGGATAACTTTTTTTTGCACTAATCCCAGAAATTAAATACAAAAAATTATAGTTTTGTGTTGAAGAGGTTAAAGGAACTCTTTTATAATCTTTTGAATAAAATTTAAACTTATTTGGAGGATTATTCCAATCTACTCTATTTGGATTTGTTCGTATTGAGTTGTATGAGTGTTTTGTGTTTTGGTGGTAGCTATTTAGAGCTATTAGCATAAATAAAATTCAACTTTTAAAAGTTGAATTTTATTGCAAGATTTGATATATCATAATCATAATCTCTTGGTGAATCATTCATAGTAACTGTTCTATAACTTCCCTCAAGTGCTACATTTGAAGTAAGTCTATATTCTAACGAACCACCATAACCAAGACCTGTTGCAGAATTATTATCAACAGTTTGAGCAACACCTGTTCCTAAAATAAATCCTGTTAAATTTTCTGCTATTTCATAACCTGCTCTTAAATCCATATCAACGCTGATAGCTTCAACTCCACTTCTAACATTTCCATAAGATAAGCTATTTCCAAAACCTAAAATAATTCCATTATTTAAAGTAGTATTTGATGTATATCCAATTCCATATTGTGTATATCTATCACTTTTAATTTTTGCAGAACTTGCTCCAACTGATACTTTTGTATCAAATCCTTCTGCATTTAGTAATGATGTTAAACCAGCAATTAATGTAATAGCTAATAATCTTTTTTTCATTATTTTTTCCTTTTTTACTCTATTTATCATTTTGATATTTCTTATAGTATATATTATATGAACTTAATAATAGTTGGTATTGCTTATTTTTAGGCTATTTTTTTGAGATTTCTAATAGCCCTAGAAAAATCTAGCGCTATTATTATTTAGTTTTTAGTAGCGTTTATTCCTGATTGTTCTTGTGTTCCTACATAATCAGCTGAAGTAGAAGTTGATTTTAAATAAGCAAAAATTCCACCAACAATTAAACAAAAAATCACTACAAGTCTTACTGTATTTCTTTTTTGTTTTGATTCATTTCCATTATAATCATCAATCTTGTCTAAGCTAGGTTCACCATTATTTAATTTACTCATAATAACTCCTTTTTTTATACATTAAACACATAATACTCTCTTAATGTTAACTTTTAGTTAATACAATATTAAACAGTAATTTTAAAGATTTTTGCTCGTAATAATTTTTCTAAATCCAAAGGTTTAACTTCTATATCAAGTCCCCTTTTACCACCACTTATAAATATAGTTTCAAAGTTTTTTACGCTTTCATCTAAAACTGTTTTAAGAAGTTTTTTTTGTCCCAAAGGTGAAATTCCACCAAGTAAATATCCAGTTACTTTTTGAGCTTCGTCTTTGTTTGCCATCACTGCTTTTTTTACACCAAAAGCAGATGCAACATCTTTTAAAGAAAGTTGATTTGCAACAGGTAAAACACAAACAGCTAACTCTTTTGGAGCGAGTTCCACAAGTAAAGTTTTATAAACCTGATTAGCATTTAATCCTAGTTTAACGACAGCTTCATCACCAAAATTTGTACAAGCTGGGTCGTGGTCATATTTATGTATTTTAAAATCACATTTATTTTTTTTGAGTAGATCAATTGCAGGTGTCATTTAAGTAAAATCTCCTTTTTATTATAAGAGTTGTTTTATATAAAAAAGGAGATAAACTTATACTTAATTATCAATAATTATTTATAAAATTTGAGCTTTTATACTCTCACACCATTGGGCTATTCTACCTTTACTTAAATCAGATTGGTTGTCTTCATCAAGTGCAAGCCCCACAAATTCATCATCAACTACAGCTTTTGAAGAGTCAAAATCATATCCCTCAGTTAGGGTATGTCCAATTATATTTACACCTTTATTTATTAGTTCTTCGTAAATCAAACCCATTGCATCAAGAAAAGTATCAGCATAACTATCTTGATCACCTAGTCCAAAAAGGGCAACTGTTTTACCTGAAAAATCGATTTTACAAAATTCTTTCCATTTTTCATCCCAATCATCTTGAAGTTCACCATCACCCCAAGTTGAACTTCCTAAAATAATTTTGTCATATTGTTCAATATTCTCAAAACCATCATTTGAAATATTTACTAATTTAATATCTTTACTTAAATTCTTTCGAATTCTTCCTGCACTTTTTTCTGTGTTTCCTGTACTACTTGAATAATAAATTACCGTTGCCATTTTTTTCCCTTTATTTTAAAATTGAACCCAATGAATATGGTATTAATTTAATCGTATAATCACCACCTAAATCAAGCTCTTTAACTTTTATACTTATATGTTTATCAAAATTCTCATGTCGTGGATATACTAAATAAACTTGTCTGCATTCATCACTTTTTATGCATTTTATTGCTCGATTTATATGTGATGTGATACCTTGAATATTATCCTTATCTAAGAACTTCCAATAAGGATAAACTTTAGTTGCACTACTTCCTTGTGGGTAAATAGTGATTTCATCTTGAAGAATTTTTACTTTTCTATCTGATTTTAAGTCTTTGATTTTTTTTCCAACAAATTTATGAAATACATCTTCTCCATTTAAAAATATTTTAAAATCTTCACCTTCAAAGTTTTCAATAATTTTTATTGCTAAATCTAAATTACTTTTCTCATTCAATTTTAAATAAGAGATATTTTTATCTGCTTTTTCTATAAAATTGTTGATGATATTTGTTTTGTAAGTGTCAATTTTGAATATTCTTGAAGAGTTAAATTTTTTTGGTAGTAAAGAGTATATTTTTGCTCTAAAGATTGAGAAAATATTTTCAGTTTTTGTATAGGACAACTCTTTTGATGTAAATTGTTCTTTACAACATACTTTCATGTTATAAAATCTCAAAAACATAATTCTTTGTTTTTCAATAGAACCAAATTTGTCAAATGATGGTAAAAATTCATCAAGTATAGAAAATCCAAAAGTAGACATCATCTCTCCTTGTATATTATTGATAATCAATATCAATAATATTAGGATAAAGAAGTTTAATAATTACTTAATATTGATAATCTATATCAATTTATATTAAAGGCTTTTTCGATTATAATTATTCCGTTTATGACTACACTTAACTTATGTTCTCCTACAATATGTTTTCTTGTAGTCATATTTCTAAAACTCTGCTTTTTTATAAACTTTTTTGAATTTTCTTTAAAATTATTTTGACTTATCATAAATATCTTTTTACTATATTTTTCTTTTTGTTTTAAATAATCTATCATGTATTCAACTCTTAGATTTCCTAAACTATTTTTTGATATAAGTTCAAATGAAAAATTCAAATCTTCACCTATTTTTACCTCTTCATCACAAATAAAATTTATAATATTAATATGATTTTGTTCTTCGTAATCAAATAGCTTTAAAACCTCTTTATCACCTTTTTTCAAAAGTGTTCGAGAACCATGTTTACAAATCCAATCAAGTTCTTTTGAAACTCCAAGATTTTGTTTTATAAACTCAATAACTAAATGTGGGTTATCTTTTGAAATATCATTTAGATTATTTGCAACGGACTTTCGTACATATAAACTTTTATCATTTTTCAAAAGTTCAATTATTTCAAGTGGTTTTGTTGGATTTTGTTTAAATAAGGGAAGTGCAATAGCCCAAGGAAGCCTTGGGCGACAACCTTCGCTGGCAAGCCTTCTTAAATGTTCATTTGAACTTTGACTCCAAAGTTTCATTTGATTTATAGTTTCATTTTCATACTTTAAAATAAATTGCCTAATTGCAAACTCACTACTTGAATTTATAGTAAAAACTTCCAAAGCTTTCATAGACTCAGAAAAATTATTTAGCCCAAAAACCTCAACAAAATCTTGAAAAACCATAGCTTCAAGACCAGTAAAATCATCTTTTACTTTTTTTAATATTTCAAGTTGTTTATCGTATGAAAAAGGCAAATATTTATTTAAAGTAAAAGAAATATGTCTCATTCTTTGCTTTAGTTCTAAATCTTGCCAAGTGTTATCAAAAATAGAGTTTATAAAATCTTCTTTTTCAAAATCTGAGTAAATTAAAAAAAGTTTGTTTGCAAGTTTTTCAATAAACTCTTTTGAATATAAGTTTTTTAGTTGTTCTGCCATATTTTGTCCTAATTTAATTTTTTTATTACTTCATCAATATCTAAGTTCATCTTTGAAAATGCGAACCATTTTTTATCCAAATCTTTAAGACTTACTCCTATATGAGAAATCTCTTTTTTATCAATTGTCAAATTGAAGTTAATTGATTTTGAACTATATCTAAAAAGATAATTTTGGATTTAAAATATTGCAGATTGTTATGTTTTATTAAATCTTTTATTCTATTTTAATTCTTTTGAAATATATTCTTGTATTATTATTTTAATCGAAAACCTTTATGGTTTTCAAGAAAAAATTAAACATCCTAAAACACTATTTTTCTCTTATTCTCAATCATATACGGATACTCCATATGCTTCGCTGTTGCTTTTGCAATTTCTTCTCCAAAATATCGTTTCACAATATGTAAAGCCATATCAATACCCGCTGAAATTCCTGCACTTGTGATAATATTCCCATCTTCTACAAAATGTTTATCTTTGCATACTTTTACATTTTTAAATTCATTTTCCATTCGTTCCAAACTTTTCCAATGAGTTGTAGACTTTACTCCATCAAGTAGTTTCGCATTTGCTAAAATCAATGAACCTGTACAAACAGAAGTTAAAAGTTCAACCTCTTTTGCTTTTTTTAATACAAAATCTAAAACATTTTTTTCATACATCAATTTTCTTGTTCCCATTCCACCAGGAACTATTAAAATATCAAGTTTTGGACATGATTCAAAATCATAATCAGAAATAACTTTCATCTTACCAGTTGTAGTTATTGGTTCTTTTGTTTGTGCTATTAATTTTACATCAAAAGGTGAAATCGTCTCTGTTCTTTTTGATTCATCAACTCTTGTCACACTTAACACTTCAAAAGGACCACAAAAATCTAAAACCTCAATATCATTGAATATAAAAATTCCTACTGTTTTTTGCATAAGTTTTCCTTGATGTATATAAATATTAAAAGCATTATATTATTTTTTATTTGATTATAACTTTTCAATTAAATCCTCATTATTCTATAAAGAATTTTCGAATTTTGAAAATATATTTTAATTTATATGGAAAAGTTTGAAATATCCATAGCCTGTGGATTTAGAGTGAGAGACTAATTCATTCATAATTATTTATATGACAAGGAAACAAACACATAAATATAAATCCACAGCGCTATGAAGTTAAGTTTATAAGAGTTTATAAACTTACGCATGAATTTAATTCTTGGAGGAAAATAAAATCCATGCGTAAATATATAAAGAGAGAAAACTCTCTTTATATTTTAAAATTTTATATTCATAGATATAGCAGCACTTCTAGGATCACCTAAATTAGTACTACTTCCCCAATACTCTTTATCTGTTAAATTTTGAACATTTAAATTAAATATTGTAGGGTATTTATCGAATTTTGTTTTATATCTTAATCCTGCATCATATAATGTATAACTTGGTAGAACATCTGTATTCTCTTCATTTGCATATTTCTTACCAGTATAATATGCTCCTGCTGTTAGTGCTAAACCTTTGATTTGTTGTATTTCATACTCAGTATAAATTTTTGCCATTTTTGAAGCAGCATCTGTCGGTTTTTTACCTTCTAATGTAGGATCTGTTGCTTTTTCTACACTTAAATCCATTAATGTTCCACCTGCAACTACTGTAAAATTATCTGTTACTTTTCCCGTAATTCCAAGTTCTATTCCTTCATGACTTTGTTCACCATCTTCAGAATAATTTATTTTTCCATTTGAATCTGTTTTTTCATACCAATTTGCTTTTTCAATTCTAAATAATGCTCCTGTTAATAATACTTTTTCATTTAAACTATATTTTGCACCAATTTCATACTGTTTACTTTTATATGGGTCTAAAATACTTCCAGGATTATTATAACTCTGGTCATTTGGAACTTGATCTCCTTGTTCTAAATTTTCTATATAAGTAATATAAGTTGTCAAATCTTCAAAAGGTTTATACATAAGGGATAGGGTTGGTGTTAATTCCGATTTATCATATGCATAATTTGAAGGATAAAATATACTTTTTATAGTTGCATAGTTTGCCCCTACTAAAGCACTCCATTGATCATTAAAAACTATATCATCTCCTATTAAAACATTATTAAATTCTAGTTTTTGTCTTGGTTTTAATGGTTCTGCACCTACAATTCCATTATTATCCCAATCAATAGAAGAAGGTTCTGATAAATTCTTAAGTTCATCTAATGTCATATCTCTATTAATTGTATAAAATGTCCAGTTATCAGCTCTTCTATGATATTTAGAACTTTCTGATGAGTAACCCATTGTTAAATTATGATTAATATCTAAAGTTTCAAATTTTGAATCTAAATAAACGCTTCCACCATATGTAGTTGTTTCTTGCCAAGCATTTTTAGTATAACTAGTTCCTCTCCAATAGTTTGTTGGGTTTTGTAAAGCTATATTATCTTGTAGTACAATATCAAGACTATCTCCTCTATGCTTTGTTTTTTCATAAGATAGATTTGTTCTTAAAGTAAAAATATCATTGATATTCCAATTTACACTATTTTCAACAATATCTGCTTTTACTTCATTTTCTATCCAATCGGGAGAATAACTTTGATTTTTTATAGTAGGACGATTTATTACTGAGTTAAAAACAGTATTAGCACCTTTTTCAAATAAAGCTTTATGAGAATATTTTATATCCGTATAAAAATTGTCAGTTGTTTTCAAATCAAACACAAAACTAATTGCTTTTTGTTCAGTATTAGTAGTTGAAGGAAGTTCTCCATTTTGATAAAGAGCATTTATTCTATATCCAAAAGTATGATTATCATCAAATTGTCCACCTAAATCTATATGTGAAAAATATGATTCATCACCATAACTACCAATTGTAACAGTTCTTAAATCTTCTGTTGTAGGTTTTTTAGTTATATAATTAACTGCACCACCAACTCTTCCTCCTCCATATAAAAAGCCAGTTGCTCCATTTATTATTTCTACTTTTTCAATATTTTGCATCATTGGAGTAGATCTATAAGCCATAGAATGAGGGACACCATTTACAAGAATACGAGGATTAAATCCTCTAATTACAGGAAGAAATGAATCACTAGCTGGAGCTGATTTTGTCGCTGTTTCTTGAGTCGTTGGATTCATTTTAAATATTTGATTCATATCTTTTGCAAGTGAATTTGATATAAGTTCTTGAGAAACTACACTCATTGAGTAAGGTGTATCTTGTAAACTTCTTTCTCCCCAGAGTCCAATACCTGTTATATTTTCTACTAAATATCCATTTTCTGCACTTCCACTTTTATATACTCCATCAGTTACAGAAATTTCTTCTAAAACTGTTCCAGTACCAACTATTATTTTCTTTTTTATAATAATCGCACCATCTTCTATAACAGCTTCTAAACCACTATTTTCTAGTATTTTATCTAAAGCATTTTTTGTTCCATTTACATCTTTTATAGCATTCGAAGTTTTGCCATCTAAAAGCGAACTGTTTGCAATATATGGGGTGTTTGATTTTTTTGATATTAATTCAATTGCCTCTTTTAAAGACTGTTTTTCAATCGAATATGAAATATCATCAGCATAAACAGTTGTGCAGATAAGTAAAGCAACTACTGGACTTAACAAACTTTTCTTAAACAAATTCATCTAATCTTTTCTCCTTGTGTATTATAAAAACAATTTCGATAATCATTCTTAATTACATAAGACAAAAAAACTATTAAAAAGCGGACATCATTTTTAATTTTTTTTAGAAATTTTTATATTTTTATCATTTTTATCAATTTTTAGAGGATAAATTTTGCTAATTGTTTTTAAAAATATTTCCAATTGAGTTGAAGAAAACTCTGCAGTTATAAGATAATTTTCCACTTCTTTTGAGGAAAATGAAGTTGAAATATCATTATATTTTGAAAATTCATCAAAAGCATCTTTTAAACTTACTTTATTTAAACTAATTAAATTTTCTCTCCAAAGAGCTATCTTTTCTGGATTGATTTTTTCTTGATTATTTATATTTCCTTGAAAATTTGAATAGGTTATACTATTTTCTTTAGTAAGCAGTTTTTCATTTTGTTTATCAAAAAAATATGAAGAAAAATAGGTTTTTACAATACCCTCTTCCACATTTATAGTTGTAATATCTTTTTTATGTATTACTTCAAACTTTGTTCCAACTACTTCTATATTTATATCACCACTTTTTATGATAAATACTCTATTTTCATCTTTTGCCACTTCAAACATAACTCTTCCATTATTTAAAGTTACTTCTCTTTTTCCTTTATAAAACTCTATATTTAGATTTGTTTTTGCATCAATAAAGATACTTGAACCATCGGGAAGTTGTTGATTTGCTAGATTTGTTTTATCAGTTTGAAAAGTTTTTGAATATTGAACAGCAAAATTATTATCATAAATTTTAAAAGCTGAAAAACAAACTATTAGTAAAATTGCAGCTGCACTTGAAAAATATCTTGTTTTTTCTAAAAATCTAATTTTTCTAGCTTCTTTATGGGCTTGCTCACTTAAAATCTGGGCATTTTCTTTTGATATTGATTTAGCCATTTGATGTACTAACTTCATTCGATTATATGCTTTTTGGTGTTCTTGATTTGATTCAAGCCAATGTTTTAATTCTTGTTTTTCAAGCTCATTTAAGCCCTCTTTCTCACAGGCAAGCCAATAAATTGCTTCTTCTTTGATTTTAGTTTTGATATTCACTTAAAATCCTCTCTTTTCTAGTTCTTCTTCAACTTTTATGGTGGCTCTTTTTATGAGTTTTTCAACTGCATTTGAGCTTATTCCTAGGATTTGGGCTATTTCTTTTCTACTGTAACCATCAATAGTATATAAAATAAAAGCTTCTTTTGCTCTTTGTGGTAAGTCGTTTATTATTTGCATAAAAATCTTTTCTTGGTCTTCTTGAATTAAAATTTCTTCTGGTTGTTCATATATAGGTGAAAGATGAATGTTTTCTTCATATATTGTAGTTTGAAGTTTTTGATTTTCTAAAGCTTGATTTATAACTATATTTTTTGCTATTTTATACAAATATGCTCGTTCATTATTTATCTTAAATTTCTCTTTTATTTCAAGAACTTTACTATAGGTTTCTTGGATAATATCTTTAGCTTTTTCTTTATCACCTACTTGTTTTAGGGCAAAGTATATAAGTTCATCGTAATATTTGAGCATCAACATACCTGAAGTTTTTTGAGAAACATTATCATAATGTTTCTTAAAAATATTTTTGCAAATATACTACCATGACAAGTAAACTCAAAATTAACTTTACTATTTCCATATTTATCCTATAATTCAAAATAAAATAACAGAATAATATTAGGGAAAATAATGACTTATAGAACTTTAGAAGAAGAGATAAAAGTATTAGAATTAGGTTTGCCACCACTTGAGGGTGATGGTTTTATTGGTGGAAGGTTAGATCCAAAGGAAGCTAGTTTAGTTTTAGTTCCTGTTCCTTGGGAAGCAACTGTTTCATTTGGACAAGGAACAGCAAAAGCTCCTGATGCTATGAGAATCACAAGCCATCAACTTGATGTAGAAACTTTTCATTATATTAAGCCATACACAGCTGGTATTGCGATGCTTGAAACAGATAAAAGTTTATTAAAACTAAGTCACAAAGCTAGAAAAAAAGCTTTAAAAGTAATTGTTGCTCTTGAAGAGGGGAAAACAAATAAAAAAGCTTTAAACTTTGTAAATGAAGCTTCGGTTACTTTAAACTCTTCAGTTTACGAAAAATCTCTTGAACAAATCAAAAATGGAAAATTTGTAGCTGTTGTTGGTGGAGATCATTCCTCTCCTCTTGGACTTATAAAAGCTTTAAGTGACACACAAACTGAATCTTTTGGGATTTTACATGTGGATGCTCATCACGATTTAAGAGAGGCTTATGAGGGTTTTACTTATTCTCATGCTTCTATTTTTTTTAATACTATGAATGAGTGTGAAAAAGTAAGTAATTTAGTTCAAGTTGGAATCAGGGATTATAGTAAAGAAGAAGCTACTAGAATGGCAAATTATGGGCAAAAAGGTGCTTGTTTATATGATACAGATATGCAAGCACAATTGGCAAGTGGTAAATCTTTAGAAGAAGTTTTTGCACCATACATAAACCAACTTCCACAAAATGTTTATTTATCAATTGATATTGATGGTTTAGAGCCATTAAACTGTCCAAATACAGGAACTCCTGTTCCTAGTGGTTTAAGATATG
Organism: Arcobacter suis CECT 7833; assembly: GCF_003544815.1. Taxonomy (NCBI): domain Bacteria; kingdom Pseudomonadati; phylum Campylobacterota; class Epsilonproteobacteria; order Campylobacterales; family Arcobacteraceae; genus Arcobacter; species Arcobacter suis. Next base: position 1,812,143 of record NZ_CP032100.1, read on the forward strand.
GGGAGTTAGAACATCTTATATTTATGATTGTAAAAAGTGGGAAAAATATCATAGGTTTTGATTTATGTGAAGTTGGAGATAGTGCTGATGGTTGGGATGCAAATGTTGGTTCTAGAGTTTTATACCAACTTTGTGGGGCATTATTGGCAAGTCAAGGGAAAATCCAATACAAATAAAAGTAAGTTTTAAAACTTACTTTTAAACGTCTTTTGATAGTTTTTTATATAATTCAATTATCTCATTTTTTTCTAATTCTCTTTTTAATTTATCAGTTTCTTCTTTGATAATATGTCCAAATTTTATAGCTTCATCTTTATTCATTTCAACACCCAAAAACTCGCTTATAATAAAACTAGCTCCGCCTTTTCCTGATTGAGAATTAATTCGTATGATTTTTTCATAATCTCGATTTATATCTTTTGGGTCAATTGGTAAATATGGCACATTCCAATATTTATGTTCTTTACTTCTATAAAAATCCATTCCTTTTTTGATTGCATCTTGATGACCACCACTAAAAGCTGTAAATATCATTTCACCAACATAAGGATGTCTAATATGTGTTTTTATTTGTGTTGTTTTTTCAAAAAACTCTTTTACCTCATCTATAAATGCTAAATTTAATTTTGGCTCTATTCCTTGTGAATAAATATTAAAAGCAAAAGTTATCAAATCCAAATTTCCAGCTCTTTCACCATTTCCAAATAATGTTCCCTCAACCCTATTTGCACCAGCAAGTACAGCCATTTCTGCACTTGCCACAGCGGTTCCTCTATCATTGTGTGGATGAACACTAACTATCAAATTTTCTCTATCTTTTAAATTCTTACACATCCATTCTATTCTATCAGCATAAATATTTGGCATACAAGCTTCTAGGGTATTTGGTAAATTTATTATCATTTTATTTTTTTGAGTTGGTTTTACTACATTTATCACTTCATTACAAATTTTAACTGCAAATTCTAAATCCGTTTGAGAAAAACTTTCAGGCGTATATTCATAAATAACCTCACCTTCAAAATCTTTTGTTAATTCAATTAAATACTTCATTCCTTCAACTGCCATAGAGATAATCTCTTCATCAGTTTTTTGAAAAACTACTCTTTTTTGAAATTCATTTGTTGGATTATAAAGATGAAAAATTCCTTTTTTCACCCCTTTCATAGCTTCAACACTTTTTTTAATCCACTCTTTTTTAGCAGGAATTAGTACTTGAATAAATACATCATTTGGGATTAAATCTTCTTCTATTAATTTTCTAGTGAAATTAAAATCCGTATCACTTGCACTTGGATAACTAACTTCTATATTTTTAAATCCCATTTTAACAAGCCAATTAAAATACTCTATTTTTTGCTCGATAGTCAAAGGATTTATTAATGCTTGATTTCCATCTCTTAAATCAACACTACAATAAATTGGTGCTTGTGTGATTTGTTTATCTGCCCATTCTCTGGTGATATTTTGGACAATAGGATATTGTTTATATTTTTTAAAACTCATGGTTTTGCTCCGATTATTTATTTTATTTTTTAGATTATATTTGATTGAATGATTAGAAGTTTAAGAGGAAGAGGAAAGAAAAAGAGATAAATTGTTTTGAAATATTTACACTCATACTAGACTCCTTTTTTTGATTTTGCAAATTATAACAACAAAAAAAATTTAAATCTTGTACAAAATTAACATTTTGAAAAAATATGTTTTTGATACTCTTTTGGGGTGATTTGAAAGATTCTTTTAAAACTTCTATTTAAGTGGCTTTGGTCGAAAAAACCGCTGTTTTGTGCAACTTCAATAATCGGCATATTTGAAGATAAAAGTTCTTTTGCCTTATGAACTTTTTTATTTAAAATATATGAGTGAATAGGAAGTCCGAATTCTTTTTTAAATACTCTTATCAAATGAACAACACTTAAATCAAATTTTTTTGCTAAATCTTCCAAAATAAACTCTTCAAGATAGTTTTCATCTAAATATTTTTTAATTTTTAGGGGTAAAGTTGATTCGATTTGTTCATTATTTGATTTTGATTCAAATGGAAAAAGTATCAAACAAAAAGATAAAAACAACTCTTCTTTTTCAATCAAAGATATTTTATTATCCAATAAACAATCACACAAATTTATAAAACTTTTGTAAATATTTTTTTGTTTGATTATTTCATAAGAAAAACTAAAATTGATATTTATATTTTTTAAATACTCTTTTTGCAAATACAAAACATATCCATCTTTTGACTCTTTATTTATAGTAGCACAATGGGGAATATTGTTGTTTATAATACCTATTTCATTTGGTAAAAGCTCAAGAAAAGTATCATTAAAAATCAAGTTTAATGAACCTTTTTTAATAGCAGTAATTGTCAATTCTTCATGCAAATGCATTTTTGTACAATCAGGAATATTTTGTACATATCGTAATTCTAGGAAGTTAAGTTTTGGGTTTTTAAAAATATCTGATTTCATATATTAAAAAGTATGGAAAGTTCCATACTTTTTCTCTTCTTATGCTAAATTTTCTTCTACAAAATTCCAGTTTACAAGTTTCCAGAAATTTTCTAAATATGCAGGTCTTGCATTTCGAACATCAATATAATAAGCATGTTCCCACACATCACATACTAAAATAGGTTTTAGATTTTGAGTTAATGGATTTGCTGCATTTGAAGTTGTAACTATTTTTAAGTTCTGATTTTCATCTTCAACTAACCAAGCCCAACCTGAACCAAATTGTCCAATAGCTTTTGTTGTAAACTCTTTTTTAAACTCTTCAACTGAACCAAAAGCTTTAACTAAAGCTGCTTCAACAATTGCGGGAATTGCACCTTGAGTTGGTGTTAAACCTTTCCAAAAAAAGTCATGGTTATAAACCTGAGCTGAATTGTTAAAAAGTCCGCCATCTGATTCTAAAATGATTTCAACTAAAGTTGAATTCTCAAATTTTGTACCAGTAATTAAATTGTTTAAGTTATTTACATAAGTTTGGTGATGTTTTCCATAGTGAAACTCTAAAGTTTCCTTTGACATAAGCGGTTCTAGCGCATCTAAAGTATAAGGTAAAGTCATTAATTCGTGTTTCATTTTATATCCTTTAATAATATTTTTCCAACTATTGAGGATACTATCTTTTTGATTTTATTTGACTTAGAATAATATATTTATAAAAACTCCCAAACCTCAACACCCATAAATTTAGTCCTAACTTTTACAAGTCTTAAAACATCTTTCTCTTTTAATTTTGAAGTATATGACTCTTCAAAAAATTCATCTAAAATATGATTTAGACTATGTGCTAAAACATTGTCATTTATTGAAGTGTTTTTGTGGGTAAAAAAATACTCTTTATAGATTTTTATTGCAGTTATTTGGCAACTTTCAAAAAGATGTTTATCATCACAAAAGATTGCTAATTGGGAAGTTTGCTTAAGTGAAGAATTTTTATAATCTGAATTATTAAGTTCTTCATATCTTTGAATGAGAGTTTTATAAACACAAAGCATATCCATTAGTTTATACATTTTATAAAAATATCTTACATTTTTAAACTCATTGATTTGGTCAAAATATGATAAGTATTTAAAAGAAGCAATTGTAGGAATAAATTCAAAATCATAAGGACAAGCATCAATAATTCTATAAATTAACGCTTCTAAATCGTCATTTTGGTTTATATCTTCTAAAATCAACTCTTCGTTTATATAAGAAGTTTTGTTTATAATTTGATTCATTTTTGCTCCTACAAGTTTTGTAGTGCAATTGAGGTTCCGCTAAAAAAAAGATAGCTAAAAAGCTATCTTTTTTATTTTGAAGTGTTAAGCAAATGCAGGTTCTAAGAAAGGAATAATTTGTTTTTTTCTTGATAAACAACCATCTAACCAAACTTTATTATCTTCAAGTTTACAGTTAAATGCTTTTTCAAAAATTGAATTATCATCACTAGCTACAAGAACTTCTGAACCCTCTTTGATAATGTCAGTTAATAAAAGAGCAACTGTGTGAAGATTGTTTTCTTCTTTTACTTTTTTAATATCTGCCATTAATTCATCTTTGATATCATCAAATACGCTCCCATCAACAACTTCAAGTTGTCCAACACCTACTTTTGTTCCGTGCATATCAAAGTTTTTATAATCTCTCATAACAAGATCTCTAATTGGAGTTCCTGCAACTTGTGATTTTACTTTGAACATTTCCATACCAACAGCACCAAAATCTTCGATTTCACAGATTTTTGCTAATTCTCTAACAGCTTTAATGTCTGTATCTGTACATGTTGGTGATTTAAAAATAACTGTATCAGATAAAATCGCACACATCATAATTCCAGCTATATCTTTTGGTATCTCAACTTTATGAAAATCATACATCTCTTTTACGATTGTATTTGTACAACCAACTGGTCTTATCCAACACTCTAATGGAGCTGAAGTTGTAATATCACCTAGTTTGTGGTGGTCAACGATCCCCACGATTGTAGTTTTATCAAGCTCTTGTGGAGCTTGAGCTACATCTGAATAATCAGTTATAAATAACTCTTCACCAGCAAATGAAGTTTTAAGAACAGGTGCTTCAAATTCAAATCTATTTAAAATATATTGAGTTTCTGGATTTAATTCGCCTTGTCTTGCAGGAGTTGCTGGTCTTCCTATTTTATTTAGTAAATATGATAATGAGATTGCTGAACAAATAGAGTCAGAATCTGGAATAATATGTCCACATGTATATAAAGCCATTTTATAAAGTCCTAGTTTAAATTTTTCCCATTTTATCTAAAGTTAGGTTATTTTAATTTTAAATAAAATAATTAGTCTTTATCTTTATTGTGTACTAATTACCACTTCATTTCGCCTTTTGCCACTTTTGCACCTAAACTTAAATCAAAACTATCTTTATCAAAAGATGGATATTCTTTTTCCATAATTTCAATCAACTCTTTTGAATCTTTAGATTTAAGAACAGCATTATTAAACGAAGTAATATAATTTTTTGTAAATTCTATTGCACTTTTATCATTTTTACTTCCTGATGCAGAATGGCTTGGAATTACAATTTTTGCATCAAGTTTATCCATATCATTTAATATATCTAACCATCTTAATCTATCTTCTTTTGTTGGATTATCAGCCATCCAAACATGTTGTTTATCTACTACATTAATACCACCAAAAATTGCTTTTATTGATGGAACCCATACATAACTTTTTTCAGGAGCATTTGAATCTAAACCAACAATTTTCAACTCTTTATCTTCTAATTTAATAGTATCGCCTTTTAAAAGCTCAGGCAAAATCACAAAATCAGGAGCATTTTTTCCTAATTTTGGTCTCCAAGTTTCAAGTTTGTTTTGATAAGTTGCAACAATATGTTCTATTGTTGGTTTTGTTGCATAAATTTTTGCATTTGGAAAAGCTTGAGCAATAACTGGAAGACCAAAATAGAAATCTGGGTCTCCATGACTTATATATATAGCTTTTAACTCTTTTTTGCTTTTTAAAATTTGTTCAACTACTTTTTTTGCATCTTTTTTTGTGAAATGTGTATCTATTAAAACAGCATCCTTTTTTCCCATAACTAAAATAGAAGCTAAAGAAAAACCATCTTCTCCCGCTCTATAAATCTTATATTCTAATTGTTCACTTGCATATGAAAGAGTGCTTAACAAAAACAATAAACTTACTAATTTGATAAATGCTTTCATTATTTTTCCTTAATACCTTCGATTTCAATATTTAATTTCACCATTTCACCAACAGCAACTCCACCTGCTTCTAAAACAGAATTATATTTTAATCCATAATCAAATCTATTGATTTTTCCACTTAATGCTAAACCAACTCTTGTATTTCCCCATGGATCTTTTATTGTTCCATTATTTTCAAAATCTAATTCAACATCTTTTGTAATTCCATGAATAGTAAGTTTTCCAAAGGCTTTGTTATCTTTGATTTTTTCTAATTTAAAAGTAATATTTTCATATTTTGTTATATCAAAAAAATCATCACCTTTTAAATGATCATCTCTTTTTTTATCATCTGTATTAATTGAAGCAACTTCAATAGTTCCAACTAAAGACTTGATAGTATTTGTTTTTTCATCGTATTCAAATGTTCCAGTAAAATTATCAAATTTTCCTTTCAAATTTGAAATCATCATATGTTTAACTTCAAATCCTACATTTGAGTGTGATTTATCAACAGTATATGTTCCTGCAAATAGTGTTGAAGCTAAAAGTGAACTTGTAATAACTAATTTTCTAAAATTCATATTAATCCTTTTTTATTTTATATTTGAAATCCTATCAAACAAAAACTCAAATTTAGTTTACTAGTAAAATACTTTTAAATTAAATGTAAAGTTCTTGCATAATTAATTTTATTTAACTATAATTCTTTTATGAATATAAATGAATTAGAAATAGATATACAAAAAAATAAAGAGCGCTCACCAGAAACATTTAATGAAATAGTAAATATTACTCTTCCATTTTATATGTTTTATAGAAAAATGTTTGGTGGTGTATCAAGGTTAGAAGAAGATAATTATCAAATAACACACAGCGAGATAGATGTTTTGTCTTCTTTAAAAATATCAGGAAATGAAGAATATATATTAAGTCCTACTAGATTAAATGAAAGATTACTATTCACAGCAGGAGCTATTACAAAGGTCTTAAAAAAACTTGAAGAAAAAGAATACATCGAAAGATTGGATAATAAATTTGATAAAAGAGGAAAACTTGTAAAACTTACTCCATTAGGTAGAGAAGTTCACGATAAAGTTATGAAAGATATTTTAGAATTTGAAGAAAAATGTTTCTCTTCTTTAAATGAAGAAGAGAAACAAACTATGAAAAATCTTTTTATTAAATTATTAAAATCTTAATATCCTAACTCTTCATCAACTAAAATGATGATAATTCTATCTTTATCATCAGCTTTTACCCATGAAAATTTATTTGCGATATTATCAATATTATGTTTTGGTTCTTTTCCAAATGAAATTGCTTTTTTATTCATTCTATCTATATTTTTAATAGCAGCAACTTCCATAACTCTTTTAAAACCAAGTTCTAAATTTTCAACAATTTTATTAACACCAACAATTAATAAAACATTTGTAGGTCCATAAGAAAAAGCAGCAACTCTGTTTCCACTACCATCAGCATTTACAAGCTTTCCATCTTTTGTCAAAGCATTTGTACTTGTAACAAAAATATCAGAAACTAAACCTTGTTTTCTTCTTTTTATATTTTCATCCATAGAAATACCATCTTCATATTGGTTAAACAAAGTAATATCTTTTTTATTAAGTAAATAATCCAATAATCCAATTTCAACAACACTAACTGAACCACCTAAACCTACACTCATTCCTGATTTTATATATGTTTTTGATAATTCCAACGCCTCTTCTTTTGTTTTTACAAAATGTGCGTCATATCCACATGATTTTAAAATTTGAATCAATTCTTTCATGGTAAGTATCCTATTTTTAAATTGGCATATTATTCAATTATTAAGCTTAATCTTTTAGTAAAAATTGTCCTATACTTTTATCTTTTTTAAGTTTTGAATGATCAATAACAACTCCATGCATAGATAAATAAATTCCATTTTCAATAGGTGCATTTAAAAATCCAATAGCTTGTGAAAAATTCATAGTAGCTTCAACTTCATCAATACTCATAGGAACCATCGCACCTGTAAAAACTATCTTTTTACTTTCAACTTTACCATCAATAAATTGGGCTGTTAAATCAACTGTATCCGTTCCATGAATAATGATTATTTTATCACTTGTACTATTTTGTATCTCTTTTAGAATAGTTTCTCTATCTTCTTGTGTAAACTCCAAACTATCTTTTGAAACTATATTTTTAATGTCAAATTTCACATTAAAACAAGATTTTACAATCTTGTCTAAAGCGATATTATCATTTGGAACTTCAAGTTGTCCCTTGATTGGGTTATATCTTTTGTTAAAAGTTCCACCTGTATTTAATACAGTTATTTTCATTTTGTTTCCTTAATAAAATTATTTACCATATTTTCAGGTTTTAATAACTCATCTAATTCCTCTTTTGTAAATAACTTTTGTTCTAAAATAATGTCATAAACTCTTTTATTTGTTTTAAGAGCCTCTTTTGCCAAACTAGAACATTTTTCATATCCAATAATTGGATTTAAACAAGTTACTATAGTTACAGAATTTAAGATATTTGCCATACAAACATCTTCATTTGCTGTGATTCCTTTGATACATTTTTCACCCAAAGAATAAAATGCTCGTCTCATCATATTAATTGAAGTAAAAAGTTTATAAGCAATCAATGGTTCAAATACATTTAATTGTAATTGACCATGTTCACTTGCCATCGCAATAGTCATATCAGCGCCAATTACTTCAAAAGCTACTTGATTTACAACTTCAGGAATTACTGGATTTACTTTTCCAGGCATAATAGAACTTCCTGGTTGTAATGGTGGAAGATTTATTTCATTAAATCCAGCCCTTGGTCCTGAACTTAAAAGTCTTAAATCATTACAAATTTTTGATATTTTTATTGCAACACTTTTTAACATTCCTGAAATATGAACAAATGAACCTGTATCTTGAGTAGCTTCAATTAAATCTCCAGCACTTATATAATCAACACCTGTAACTTCTCTCAAGTTTGAAATAACTTTTCTTTGGTACGAAGCTTTTGTATTAATTCCCGTTCCAATAGCAGTTGCACCTAAATTTACCTCTTTTAAAAGAGCTTGAACATTTCTTAATCTATAAATATCATCATCAATCATAACCGCAAAAGTTTTAAACTCTTGACCTAAAGTCATAGGAACAGCATCTTGAAGTTGTGTTCTTCCCATTTTTAAAACATCTTTAAACTCAATAGCTTTTTCTTCAAAACAATCCCTTAGAAATCTCAAAGCATCTTTTAATTTATAAATTAATTCATGAAGAGTAAGTTTTATTGCCGTTGGATAAACATCATTTGTAGATTGGCTCATATTTATATGATTATTTGGATGAATAAATTCATAAGAACTTTTTGGTTTACCCAAAATCTCTAAAGCACGATTTGCAATAACTTCATTTGCATTCATATTTGTAGAAGTTCCAGCTCCACCTTGAATTGGGTCAACAATAAATTGATCATGAAATTTTCCATCAATTATTTCATTACAAGCTTGAACTATTGCATCTTTTTGAATATCAGTTAAATCACCTAATTCAAAGTTTGTCAAAGCACAAGCTTTTTTAACTTTTGCAAGGGATTTTATAAAATTTGGAAACAAAGAAATATCTGTTTTTGTAATATTAAAATTCTCTTTTGCTCTTAAAGTTTGAATTCCATAATATTTATTTAATTCAATTCTTTTTTCACCTAAAAAATCTTTTTCTATTCTGTATAATTTTTCCATAATAATCCTCTTATTTAATAATTTTCAATTCATCTTAAAATAATATACAACTAAAGTGTATAAAAAGTAGTTTTTTTAATTTTGTAAAGTATACCCCTCTTGAGGTATATTTTTGATTACATTTATTGGTATTTTATGTCTTAATTCTTTAATAAATGATTTTAAAGCATGGGTTGTCATTTCTTTGTCATTCCAAAGTTGAAATTCTATTTCTTCATATTTTAAAAGTGAACCTTTTTTTTTGTATAAAAGCTCCAAAAAATCTTTTTCTCTTTTTCTCAAAGGAATAATTTCACTTCCTTTATAAATCAATTCTCTTTTTTGTAAATCTAAAATTAAATTCTCGCATAATGAAATTGGTTTTATAGCTTTTATTAAATATTTTTCTAAAGCCTCATTTAGTTTTTTTGTATTTAAAGGTTTTAAAATAAAGTGATTAATATTTAAATTAATTAGTTCCATCAAATACTCTTCATTTGAATAAGCTGTTAACATTATTATCATAGTTTCTGTATCTGTTTCTCTAATTCTTTTTACAAAATCTAAACCATTACAATTTTTCATTTGTATATCAGTTAAGATAATTTTGGGTTTATAATAATCATATAATTCATAAGCTTCATATCCATCTCTTGCTTCATAAACCTCATTAAAATAGTATTTTAAAGTACTAACAATCATTTCTCGAATACCATCTTCATCTTCGACACATAATATTGAAATATTTTTTAACTCTTTTAATAACTCTTGTTGCATAATTTATCCTGCAATTATGATTTTGAAAACTGCACCTTCTTCATCATTATAAACACTAAGTTCTCCACCCATATTTCGCTCAATTATAAGTTTTGAAATATAAAGCCCAAGTCCCGTTCCTTTTGATGAATCTTTTGTACTATAATATGGATCAAAAATCAATTCTTGATTTTTTTCATCTATCCCACCTGCATTATCTTTTATAGTTATGATTGATAAAACTCCTTTAGAATCTATACTCATATCTATTCGTGGATTTTTAATCTCTTTTTCAACTAATATATCTTTTGCATTACTAAGTAAATTTAAAATAACTTGTGCAAATTCCGTTGGATAACCGTAAACTTTTTTATCATTTTTTATATTAACATTTAACTTTATTCCAAAATTTTTTAAAGTTGCATCTATAATATTTATAGCTTTTGAACAAGCCTGAGAAACTAAAAATTCCTCTTTTATTTTATCTGGTTTATAAAAATTCCTAAAATCATCAATTGTATTTGACATAAATTCAATCATTTTATCGCTTTTTTCAATAGCGCTATAAATATGATTTTCATCAACTTTCTTAAATCTTGTTGCAGTTTCTAATTCCATTAAAATACTCGATAACTGAGTAAGTGGTTGTCTCCATTGATGGGCAATCATACTAATCATTGAACCAATTCTTGCAAGTTTTGCTTGTTCTAATATCTTTTTATCTTTTTGTTTAGCCTCTTGAATTCCACATTGAACTTTCATAAACAAACTATCATTTAAAGCTTTTAAATCATCTTCCCTATTTTGAACCTGCTTTTTATATTTTTTTATGACATCTTTTATAATTGAAATCATAAGAAAAGAAAAAAATGTCATAAAAATAAGAACAACAAAAGAAACAACAATTATAAAATCTGAAAATAACTCTTCTCTTTTTTTTTGTTCCTCAATTTTTTCTTTAACTAACAAATCTAATGTTTGATTATCAATATTTGTTTTAATATAAAGTTTTTTATACTCATCTAAATCTAATTGGAAATTACTTTGCGAAAGTTTTAAATTATATGAAATTGAAAGAAAAGAGATAAATAAGATGCAAAAGAGAGGCATAATAACAGTAAAAAAAGGTATTCCTTCTTTATTAAACATAAAAAACCTTCCGTAATAATTCTAAATCTATAATGTCTAAATATTACTTAAAAGTGTTAGGAGAAATATTAAATATTCCTCCTAAAAATATATAAAAACTAAATTTAATTAATCTTTTGACTTCTTGTCATTAATATTATCAACAATCTCTTTCCACATCTCTTTTTCAAAATTAAACTCTTCATAATCGTTATATCTAAGAACAGGTGTTTTGCCCTCTTTTATTTGTCTTTCATAACCTTTAATTAATTTTAATACTGGTTTATATAATAAAGTAATAACTATCATATTAATAATTGCTAATAATCCCATAGTTAAATCTGCAAAGGCGAAAATAGAACTTAAATCTTGGAATGAACCCCATACAACAAGTAAAATACAAGAAATTCTAAAAATATTAAACACTGTAATATTTCCTTTGCTAAAGAAATTTAAACTATTTTCAGCTAAATAGTAGTTATAAATCATTGAAGAAAAACCAAATAAAAATAGTGCAAATGTAATAAAATATCCACCCAATGGTCCAATATGTTCTATTAAAGCATTTTGAGTTAATAAAATTCCTTGAACACCAGTTACTCCTGGCGTATAAACACCTGATAGAAGAATAATAAAGGCTGTACAAGAGCATAAGATGATTGTATCGATAAATACTGAGAATGATTGAACTATTCCTTGTTGAACAGGATGTGCAACATAAGCAACAGCTGCAACATTTGGTGCACTTCCAAGTCCAGCTTCATTTGAGAACATACCTCTTTTTGCACCTTGTAAAATAACTGCTCCAATTCCCCCTGCTATTGCAGAACTTGGATTAAATGCCTCAGTAACTATCATTGTTATTAACGATGGGATTTCACTTAAATTTAAGGCAATAACAACAAGTGCAATTAATAAATATCCTAAAGCCATTATTGGAACAATAACTTCTGACATTTTAACAATTCCCCTTACTCCACCAAAAATTGTAATTCCAAAAACAATACTTAATACAATTCCACTTACCCAAGTTGGTAAATTAAATGATGCTTCAAATGAAGTAGAAATAACAAATGATTGAGTTGCATTAAATGCAAGTCCAAAAGTAATTAAAATTAAAATAGAAATTACTATACCTAACCATCTTTGACCTAAACCTTTAGTGGCATAATACGCAGGACCACCTCTATAAACACATGAATCTAATCCATCTTTTTCTTTGTATAATTGAGCTAATGAACACTCAAAGAAGCTTGTAGCCATTCCAACTAAAGCAATAACCCACATCCAAAATACAGCACCTGCTCCACCAAGAGTAATAGCAACTGCAACACCAGCGATATTTCCAACTCCAACACGACCAGAAACACTTAGCATTAATGCTTGGAATGAACTAATATGTCCATCTTTATCATGCACAGTACCTTTTAAAATATTGAACATTTTAAAAAAATATCTAAATTGAACAAATCTAGAACTAATAGTAAAAAAAACTCCAAGAGCTGGTAGTAAATATATTAAAATATTTCCCCAGATAAGATCATTTAGAAATGTGTTAATTTCTGCAAACATTTTATCTCCTTAATTTATATATAGAAAACTTTATCATCTCTTAGAGTGTTAAAAGTGTGTTTTATAAACTTACAGAGAAAATTTGAAGAAAAAAAAACTGAAACAAAAAAGTTTCAGTTTTATTAAGATTTTAAAAGAGATTATTTTTTTAATTCTTTAACTATTTTTATTAAATAATCAGCAGAGTTTTTAGCACTTGATTTTAAAAATTCATCAAAATCAAATCCAGCATCCATATCAGCACTATCAGAAATAGCTCTTAAAATAAAAAATGGAATATTTAAAGCATCACAAACAACTGCAACACTTGCCCCTTCCATTTCTAGTGCATCTGCTTTAAAAGTATTTTGAATAAAATCTTTTCGTTCACTTGAGTGAACAAACTGATCACCAGTTGCAATAGTTCCCTCAATCACTTTTAAATTATTTTCATTTGCAACTTTTATTGCTATTTCTCTTAAATATTTAGTAGTTTCAATAAATACTTTTCCTCCTGGCACATATCCATTTGGATGACCAAAAGCTGTAATATCTAAATCATGTTGACAAAGTTTATCAGCAATTATTAAATCACCAATTTGAAGTTCAGAATTAATTCCACCAGCAACTCCTGAAAAAAGTAATGTATCACACCCAAATTTTTCAATCATTGTAGCAGCTGTTAAACTTGCAAATACTTTTCCAATTTTTGAATAAGCAATTACAATATCTAAATCATTATATGAAACTTCGTAATATTTATTATTAGCAAATTCAACAACATTTACTTTTTCAAAGTAAGCTAAAAGAGGTTCTATTTCCTCTTCCATTGCACCCATAATTGCTAATTTAGTCATTTAATTCACCTATCACTGCTTCTAATGTTTTCATATCTGAAACATTTAAAGTAGGTTTATCTGTAATTTTTTTGTTTAAACCTTTTAAAACTATTCCATTTCCAAATTCAATAAACAAATCAACTTCATCACTATGAGCTGTAATTGATTGTTTATATTTTACAGGTTTTGTAAGTTGAGAAGCTAATAAATCAATTGCTTCATCTTTTGTTGAGTATGCTTTTGTACTTACATTTGAAATAACTGGCATAAACTCTTCTTTTAAGAATTCTTCTAAATAAGGTTTTAAATTTTCAACAGCACTTCTTAATAATTCACAATGTGATGCAACTGACATATCTAGAACTATTGCTCTTTTTGCACCAGCTGCTTTAAATACATCAACTAAAGACTCTAAATCAGCCTTAATACCTGCAAGTACAAGTTGTCCATCCATATTATAGTTTGCTGGCCAAACTTGTTTCCCAAGCTCTCTTTGTTCAAGACATACTTTTTCAACAGTTTCATCATCAATTCCTACTAGTGCCATCATACCAGCACCTCCACCAGAACAAGCTTGAGTCATAAATAAACCTCTTTTATGAACTAATTCGATAGCATCTAAATAATCAATTGCACCAGCAGCTACTAAAGCTGAAAATTCACCCAAAGAATGACCTAAAACAAACTCTGGTGTAATATTACACTTTTCTTTAAAAATTGCATTTGCTATTGAACTAACTAATAAAATAGCAGGTTGAGTAAATTCTGTTTTTCCTAAATTTTCATTTTCTTCAAATAAAAGTTTTTCAAAATTAATACCTAATCTTGTACTTGCTTTTGAAATCATATCTTTAGCAATATCACTATTTTCAAAGAAATCTTTTCCCATCCCTATAGTTTGACTTCCTTGACCAGGAAAAATAAAAGCTATTTTTTTCATGTTGAGTACCTCTTTGTATATAAATTAAATAAATTAGTTCAAACTAAAACCATTTTTTAAAGTTAAAAATTAACCCTAAAAAATAGTTTTGCCCAAATGTAAAGATACACTTGGGCAAATAATTTATATTTTGATTATATAAAAAGTAATTAGTGACAACCACATCCACCATGAGAATGTCCGTGTTCTTTTTCTTCTGTTCCACAAGAACCACCACCATGAGAATGAGAGTGACCTCCGCCACCACAACATCCACCACCCATAGCAGCCATACCACCAACAACACCTGTTTGAACTTCTTCTTCAGTTGCATCTCTTAAAGATAAAATTGCAACAGAGAACATTAAAGTTCTTCCAGCCATTGGATGATTATAATCAATTGTAACTTCTGCATCACTAAATGATTTAACTACAACTTGTACAGTTTCACCATGTTCTCCTGTTCCATATAAAGACATACCTGCAACTAATTCAATACCAGCAAATTGCTCTTTTGGTAAAGTTTGAACAGCTTCCTCATTATATTCACCATAAGCATCAACAGGTTGAACTAAAACATCTGCTTCTTCATTTGCTGACATTTCAATTAATTTTGATTCAAGTCCTGGAATAATTTGCCCTTTTCCTGAAATAAATTCTAAAGGAGCTTGACCAACATTTGTATCTAATTGCTCACCAGTTTTTGCATCTTTTAATGTATATTCAATACCTATAACTTTTGACATAATTTTTCCTTATTTAATATTTTATAATTTTGATAAATTTTGTTTTGCTGTTTTTGCTTCATTTGAACTTGGATAAAGATCAATTAAAGTACTATAAAAGCTTTTTGCGTTATCTTTATCTTTTGTTTTCTCAAATGAAATAGCGCTATGCAATAATAATGTTGGCATATAAGCTGCTTTGTCGTTCAATATAGCAGATTTTTTGTAATGACTTATTGCAAGGTCATATTTTTTTCTCATATACCAATTTTGTGCTAAATAAAAATTTACTTCAGCTGGTTTGTAATTTGTCTCAAGAAGTTTTTCATATTTTGGTGTTGATGCACTATAATTTTTTGAATCGAAATCTTGTTTTGCTTCTTTCATTAAATTTAGCTTATCTTCTGGAGTTGTTAATTTTTTAGCAGATACTTCACTACTTGCTGTTGAATCTACAGCTGTTGTATTAGCATCTAATTTTGTTGTAGGAGAAACTTGAGAAGTTTTTATTCCTGCAGCTTTTTTTAAAGCTTCAAACTCTTCTCTTGTTATAAATTGTTGCATATTTTTTTCTAATTCGTTAGAAGAAACATACTCTGAATTGATTTTATTAACAGCCGCTGTTAATTTTGTTAGCGCAGCTTTCAATCCGTTAACTGTTTCAGCCAACTGGGCATCACCACCTTGTGAAGATGCAGGAATATTACTATTAGAACCTAAATCTGAAGACGTACCAACTCTTTGCATTAATTCATCAACTTTTCTTGAAGTTGTATTTAATTTTGCTGAATCACCTTCATATGTAGATTCTAAGCCTTCTAATCTATTTTTAATAGAATCAAGTAAAGAATTAATATCACCAACTTTTGATGTCAATGAGTTTATACTTGCTTGATTTTTTAAAATGTGTTTTTCAGATGAATTTAGTCCATAAGAACCATTTTCACTAGAATCATTCGATCCATAAACCGAAACCTCTTCGGCTACGGTTAATGAACTTACTATTAAAAAAGATAGAAGATACTTAGTCATCGAAATTATTTACTTAATTCGTGTTCAACTCTTCTGTTTTTTGCCCAACAATCTTTAGTTTTCTCAGTACAAACTGGAGAACTTTCACCTAAAGAAACTAAAGCAACATTAGCAGTAACACCATTAGCAACTAATACATCTTTAACAGAGTTAGCTCTTTTTAAACCTAATGCATAGTTATACTCATCTGATCCCCACTCATCTGTGTTACCAGATACAGTTACAGTTGTATCAGCAGTTAATGCAGATAATTTAGTAGCATTTGAAGTTGCTTTATCTTTGTTTTCTGAAGTTAAGTTATATTTGTCAAATGCAAAATATACATGCTCAATTAAAACTTTTTGACCATTGATCATATAATAATTACCATTTGCAGCTTTTTCTAAAGCTGAAAAACCACCATCAGAAAGGTTAGCATCTGCATTTGTATTTACAGATTCTTGAGCTCCGTTATCAACATTCATATCAGCATTTTTTTCACTACAACCTGTAGAGAATAACATTGCCGCAACTAGTAAAGAATAAACACCTAATTTTTTCATAATTTTGTCCTTGAAATAAAATTTGCTGAAATAATACAAGAGTGAACCTTAATTATTGTTTATAAAATAAAAATCTAGAAAAACAAAAATAAATAAATGGAATTAATCTAATCTCATTTATTTATTTTTATTTTTAATTGTTAGATTTATTCTATATAAATAACTTTATAAACACTATAAAATAGTACATATTTATAATAAATAATATTTTAAAATAATTTTATAAATAGAATATATATTAAAAATCAATTATCATACTTCTACTATTTCTAATATATTAAAATTAGAAAAAATCATTAACAACTCTAATATTATTTGATAAAATCTTTATTTAGTCGATTATTTGTTCTATGCTACAATCACTAATTATAAAAAGATTTTTTTTATTTTAATTTTTAAGTATATTAATTGTAACTTATTGATACATTATCATATGTTAACAAATGAATAATTTATGAAAGGAATTTATAAAAATAGTAAATTGATTGTATTAGGAAATATATAAGTTAAGAGAAATATTGATTATTAACTGTAAAGCTTTATAATTTATATAAAGCTTTACAGAACTATAGAAATTACCAATCTATAGATTGAATTCTTTTACCTTTTAATGGGAATAAAAATGATTTACTATACGACAATCTTATGATTCCTATAGAACTAGATCCACCAGAAGTTTTTATAAACAATAATGTTTCTCCATCTGTAGAAAACTTAGGAAACTGATTAATACCACTTGAAGTTAATCTTTTCATACTATCTGTTTTTGTAGAAATTAAATATAAATTAAAGCTTTTATCACCCATTTCATTAGAAGAGTCTTTACTACTATATACAATATTATTACCAAAAGCCGTAGCTGAAGAGTTATTATTACTATGATAAACTAATCGCTCTACAGAACTTGAATTAATACCTTGTGCAAAAATATTAGGATTTCCTAATCTATCAGAAACGAATACTATTCGTGTATCATTTTCAATAAAATGACCACCAACATCAATTCCTCCAAACTTAGTTACCTGAGTTTGTTTTTTTGTTCGAGTATCATATACGAAAATATCTGGTTGTCCAGTAGGAGAAGCTGTAACTAAAAGCTTTGTACCATCTGCATTAACATCTGAACAAGCTAACATACCATCTGATTCCATAATAATTTCTTTACTTCTATTATAAATATTTAATTTAACCAAAGTTGGTTTTTTATAATTATAAGTTGTGTAATAAATAGTTTTTTGTTCTTTATCCGCCCATTTAGGGAAAATATTTAAACCACCAGTAACAACAGTTTTCTTATAAGTTAAAGTATAATCTCCTATCATAATATCAGCAGAACCCGAAGCTGTATATGTAGAAAATACTACAAATTTTTCCATCCAATCAATACTTGGAGCTTTAAAAAATGCATTAGTTGAAATAGCTGCTTTATGAGCTAAAAAAACATATCTATCTTCTTGTGTAGTTGCGAAATTTTTTTCCAAAAGTAGTGTTCTAGAATTTATATCATATAATTTTGTCATCAAAGTATAAGAATCAGCTTCTTTTTTAGCAGACAAATTTAAATATAAATTTATTCCTTGATTAGATAAACCTATAACATCAGGCATATTTTCATATGAAGTTACGCTATTTACAGAAACAACTTCAAAATGACCACTTACAGATAAATCATCTGCTAAACTCTTTTTAATTTTGTTTAAAGTTTCAATTTCCAATGTATCACTTGCAACTGAAACTAAAATTTTTGGTAAAGCATTAGTTTTTTTTACTACTTCCAAATTTGCATCTACTTGTGCAAAAACAGAATTAATCACTAATGATAACAATAATAATATTTTATACATATATTCTATCCTTCTGATTTAAAATCAACATTAATTCTTATATCTTTATCTTTTGTAGGCTTAGGATAAGCCAAATTCTTTTGTTCTTCTAAAAAAGCTTTTAAAGATGAATCAAAACCTTCATCTCCTGAATTTGTAACAACACGATAATCAAATCTTCCATCTAAATCTATCATAATTAAAACTACAGCTTTAAGTCCTGTACCAACTGGGTTCCAAACAGATAATAATTCATGTACTTTCGAGAAATATTCATCAGTTTCTTGACCTTTGTTAGAATTACTACTTTTTACATTTGTTGCTGTTTTTTCATCTTCGAGTAATTTATCAATTTTAATATTATTTGATTTTTTCTCTTTTTCAAATTTTGATTTAAATCTTTTTGGATCAATAGATTTTTCAATATTATTAACTTCTTCTTTTGTCACAGTTTTAGCTGTTTCTTTTACGTTAGCAAACAAAGATTTTAAGTCTGGTTTTTTTTCATTTGAAACAGAAGCTTCTTTTTCTTTAACAGCTTCTTTTTCAATTATTTTTTCAGTTTTTTTCTCAACCATCTTTTTTTCTGCTTTTTCAGTTATCATATCAAGTTCTATCGTAGTCGATGTAGGTTTGATATCATAAGTCTTTGGAACAGGACTGAATAAGTAAAACATTAGCAAAGCACAAATGAAAATATAAAATGAAAATGCAATTATACCAGAAAGTATAAACGAAAAATTATTTTGCATCAATTATCCATCAGTTACTAATGAAACTTTAAAAAAACCAGCTTCTTTTACTGATTTTAAAACAAACATAATATCATCATATTTTAATTCTTTATCCGCTCTAATATGAATAGGAGTATTTTGATCTTTTCCATTTGCAAATAAAAGAAAACTATCTGTAAAATTTGCTATATCAACTTTATTTTTATTAAGTGTAACTATTCTATCTTTAGTAATAATAATATCAATTTTTTGTACGTCTTGTGCTTGTTGAGATTTACTTCCTGTTGGAAGATTTATTTGTTCTTCAAATTCTATTACAGGAGCTGTAACCATTAATATTGCTAATAAAACTAGCATAATATCAACTAAGGGTGTAATATTTAATTCTGGTTTATCATTAAAATCATACACTGGATTAACCCTTAGCAATTAAAATTTGCGCTTGTGCCTTAAGATAAATATTTAACTCATATATCTTTCTTGAAAGTATTTGATGGAAAGTATAAGCAAATATAGCAACAAAAATACCAGCTGCTGTAGCAACTAATGCTTCACTAATTGCAGGTGCAATAATAGAAAAAGCAACTTTTGATTGATTAGCAAACTTAGCAAAAGACTCTAATATTCCAATAACTGTTCCAAATAGACCAATAAAAGGAGATGTAGAAGATATGATTGCTAACCATGAAATTCCAGAACTTGCATCTTTAATTATATTAATTTCGCAAGCGTATAATAGTTCTTTCGAACTAGTATTATTTGTACACTTATTTAGTGCAGACAACGATGAAAATCTAGCTTCTCTTGATGTTAATGCTTCTAATGACTTCACTTCATTTTTAATTAATGCAGTCACTGCAAAGTATCGATAAAAGAAAATCCAGATTGTAACGATTAGATAAATTGACAAAAGTGCTAAAACTATATAAGTTATAGCACCACTATTTGCCAAATAATTTAGTATTGTAGTAATCATTTTTTATGCGAATGAATTAATTTTTGCTTCAACAGAAGCAACAGAGATATTCGAATCTTTTACAGAATTAACTAATGCTTTTGCAGCTTCAATATTTTTAGCTATTTCTGAATCTTTTCCTGATGTTAATGCAATAGCGCCATCTGCTAAAACATCAACTGATTTTTCATCTACTTTAACATGTCCCCAGTTAATAGCAACTGCTTCAGTAGAATTTGCTTTCTCAATAACAATTACACCAACTGTTAATGAAGAAATCAATGATGAATGTCCTGGTAAAACACCGAACTCTCCCTCTTTTCCAGGGAGAGTTACAGTTTTAACATCATCATTGAAAATTTCTCCATTAGGTGTAACTATTGATAATTTAATTGTATCCATGTTATGCCTTAACGGTTTTGTTATTTCATTTTCTCAGCTTTAGCAAGAACCTCGTCGATTCCACCAACCATATAGAATGCCATTTCAGGAATGTTATCATATTTACCAGCTAAAATTCCTTGGAATCCAGCAATAGTATCTTTTAATTCAACATATTTTCCTGGGCTTCCAGTAAATACTTCTGCAACGAAGAATGGTTGAGATAAAAATCTTTCAATTTTTCTTGCTCTTGAAACAACAAGTTTATCAGATTCTGATAACTCATCCATACCAAGAATTGCAATAATATCTTGTAAATCTTTATATTTTTGTAATACAGATTGAACACCTCTAGCTGTATTATAATGCTCAAGACCAATAATATCTGCATTTAAAATTCTTGAAGTTGAATCTAATGGATCAACTGCAGGATAAATACCTTTTTCAGCAATTTTTCTGTTAAGAACTGTTGTTGCATCTAAGTGAGCAAATACAGAAGCTGGAGCTGGATCTGTTAAGTCATCAGCTGGAACGTAAACTGCTTGAACAGAAGTAATAGAACCTTTAGAAGTAGAAGTAATTCTTTCTTGTAATTTTCCCATTTCTGATGCAAGTGTAGGTTGATATCCAACAGCTGAAGGAATTCTTCCTAATAATGCTGACATTTCAGAACCTGATTGTGCAAATCTAAAGATATTATCAACGAACATTAATACGTCAAGACCTTTTTCATCCCTAAAGTATTCTGCCATTGTAAGACCAGTTAATGCAATTCTATTTCTAGCACCTGGTGGTTCACTCATTTGACCATAGCATAATGCAACTTTATCAAGTACGTTTGAGTCTTTCATCTCATGGTAAAGGTCATTACCTTCTCTTGTTCTTTCACCAACACCAGCAAATACTGAGTATCCTGAGTGTTTAAATGCAACGTTGTGGATTAATTCCATGATGATAACTGTTTTACCAACACCAGCACCACCAAATAGTCCAACTTTTCCACCTTTTGAATATGGTGCTAAAAGGTCAACAACTTTGATACCTGTTTCAAACATTTCAGTTTTTGTTGATTGCTCTTCAAATGAAGGAGCAGATCTATGAATTGACCATCTTTCAGTGTCAGCAGGAATTGCTTCACCTTCATCTACTGGATCACCAATAACATTGAAAATTCTTCCTAAAACTGCTTCACCAACTGGAACTTTAATTGGTCCACCAGTAGCAATACACTCTTGACCTCTAGTTAAACCTTCTGTCATATCCATAGCGATAGTTCTAACTCTACCATCACCAATATGCGCAGCAACTTCTAATACTAATCTGTCTTTATTAGCATCTGCTAATACTACATCAATAGCTTCATTAATTTCTGGTAAGTATCCGTCGAACTCTACGTCAACAACCGGACCCATTACCTGAATAATTTTACCTTTCATACGGGCAGCTCCTTTATTAAATTATTTTAATGCTTCAACACCACTGATAATTTCTATCAGCTCTGTTGTAATTGCAGCTTGTCTAGCTTTATTATATTCAACTGTTAAACTATTAACTTTCTCTTTTGCATTCTTAGTTGCAGCTTCCATTGCTTGCATTCTAGCACTATGTTCTGCAGCTAAAGAATCAATCAAAGCATAATACATATTGAAATCAATATATTTATCAGTTAATTCATTTAATACTTCTTCATCATCATCTGGCTCAATATCTAACATAGATTCTGAATCTTTTACTTCTGCAAGATCTAAGCTAATTGGTAATAAATCTCTAACTCTAATTTCTTGAGTTAACATATTTAAAAAACCATTATAAACAACTATTACTTTATCAGTAACTTCATTTCTAAAATCTTCAACAACAGCATGAATAAACTCAGCAGCTCTATCATACTCAGGAGCAGAAGATAAATCAGAAACTCTTTGCTCTAAAGCAACACCTTGGAAAGAAAAGAAATCAACACCTTTTCTTCCAGCAGCTCTTAATCTAACTTTTGTACCTTTTGCTTCATATTCAGCAATTAATTTACTAACTGTTTTAATTGTTGCCATATTAAAACCACCGCAAAGTCCTTTATCAGCAGTTACAAAAACAATATCAATTGTTTTTGGTGCATCATTTTGTACAAATGCTCTGCCAATATTTCCTTCGTCTTGAACTTTGCTAACTCTAGCAGCAATATCAGAAAGAACTTCATTTATCTTTCTTGCATAACTTCTAGCTTGTTCAGATAACTGTCTAGTTCTAGTAAGTTTTGCAGAAGATACAAGCTTCATAGCTTTAGTAGTCTTCTGAGTATTTTTAACACTACCTATTTTTAATTTTATCTCTTTTAAGTTAGCCATTGACTAATCCTTAGTTTGCACTAAATACAGTTTTAAACTCTTCTAATGCAGCTTTTAATTCTGCTTCTGTATTATCATCAATTTTTTGAGATGATTTGATTGTATCTAAAATGTTTGAATATTTTTGTTCAAAGAACGCATGTAATTCAGCTTCAAATCTTACAACATCACCAACAGCAACATCATTTAAGTACCCTTTAGTACCAGCATAAATAATAACAATTTGTTTTTCAATAACTAATGGTTTATTTACACCTTGTTTTAATACTTCAACCATTCTTTGACCAAGCTCTAATTCTCTTCTAGTAGCTTCATCTAAATCTGATGCAAATTGTGCAAATGCTTCAAGTTCTCTATATTGTGCAAGAGATAATTTTAAAGTACCAGCAACTTGCTTAGTAGCTTTAATTTGAGCAGCTCCACCAACTCTTGATACTGATAAACCAACATTAATAGCAGGTCTAATCCCTGAGTTAAATAGGTTAGTTTCTAAGAAAATTTGACCATCAGTAATTGAAATAACGTTTGTTGGAATGTATGCAGCAACGTCTCCAGCTTGAGTTTCAATAATTGGTAATGCAGTCATAGACCCAGCACCTCTTTCATCACTCATTTTTGCAGCTCTTTCTAATAGTCTTGAGTGTAGATAAAATACATCTCCTGGATATGCTTCTCTACCTGGAGGTCTTCTTAAAATTAATGACATTTCTCTATATGCAACAGCATGTTTAGATAAATCATCATAAATAATTAAAGCATGTTTTCCATTATCTCTAAAGAATTCACCAATAGTAACACCTGTATATGGTGCTAAGAATTGTAAAGCAGCAGAATCAGCAGCAGAAGCATTAACAACAATTGTATACTCCATAGCACCTGCTTCTTCAAGCGTTCTTACAACAGAAGCAACAGAAGATGATTTTTGACCAATAGCAACATAAATACAAACTACGTTCTCACCTTTTTGGTTAAGAATTGTGTCGATTGCAACTGTTGTTTTACCAGTTTGTCTATCACCAATAATAAGTTCTCTTTGCCCTCTACCAATTGGAACTAATGCATCAATTGCTTTAATACCAGTTGTTAATGGTTCATGAACAGATTTTCTAGCCATAATTCCAGGAGCTTTTTCTTCAACTAATCTAGTTTCAGAAGCTGCAATTGAACCTTTACCATCAATTGGTTCACCAAGAGCATTAACAACTCTTCCAACCATTGCATCACCAACTGGTGTTGATAAAAGTTTTCCAAGTCTTTTACAAGAAGTACCTTCTCTTAGACCTTCACCTTTTCCAAGAATAACAATACCAACTGAAGATTCTTCTAAATTTGAAGCAAGACCTCTTTCACCATTTTCAAACTCAACTAGTTCCCCAGCCATAACATTTTTTAGACCGTAAACTTGAGCAATACCATCTGCATAAGAGATAATCTTACCTGTTTCATTTACATCTACATTTAATTCAAAGTTATCAATTCTTTCTTTAATTATAGAACTGATTTCATCAGCTTGAATTTTTGCACCCATTCAATTTCTCCTTTGTAAGTTCTAAACTGCTTTTAAAATATGATCTATTAACTGTGATTTTAATCTCTCTTTTGAAAAAGAAATTTCAACTCCTAGTCCATCAATATCTACTTTAATACCATCATAATCACAAACATTTTGTGATAACGACAATTTAACATCAAATTTTTTACTAAATTGTTTTTCAATTGAAGATACATAATCACTTGATAATTCAAGATTTGTATAAACAACTCCAACATAACTATTATTCATTTTTGCAATTTGAGTATTAAGCTCTTTTGCAATAAATGGTAATAATCCCAATCTTCTTTTTTCCCCAAGTAATTTGATAAAGTTTTTAAAAACTTCATCATTCGCTCCATCTGCTAAAGTGATAATAAAATCTACTTTTGCACAATCAGCAATCTGAGGAGAAGAAACTATTGAATTGAATTTTTCATCAGCAAATGCTGAAGAAATAACATTTAGCTTACTGCTAATAGTATTAATAATATCATTATTTCTACCATCAACTAATGCTTTAACATATCTTTTTGCTACTAAATCATTCATTATGCTACCTTTTTAAGAACAATATTTGCTAACTCTTGTTGAGTTAATTTAATATTTTCAGAACTTAATAGCTCTTCAAGAACTTCAGTAACAACTTCTTTTTTAGCTTTTGATGTTTCAACTTTCATCATTTCTTCTAAATTTTTATTTAGATTAATAATGTCTGAATCTACAGCAGTTGCAACTTTTTGTTTAACTGAATCTATATCAGCTTTTGCACCTTCAACAATTTCAGTAGCAATTTTTTTTGCTTCTTCTAATTTCTTTTGTGCATCTTTAACTTTATCTTGAGAAGCTTTTAAAGTATCTTGTACTTTATCAAGTTCTGCTTGAATAGATAAAGATCTTTCAGCAAAAAATGCTTTAATTTTATCAGCAAGTAAATACCATAAAATTCCAGCAAATATTATAAAGTTAACGGTTCTTTGTACTATATCAGTCTCAACCGCACCTTCGTTTGCAAGTAATGCAACAGGAGCTAAAGCCAACCCAAGTAATAACATTCTTTTCATATTCTCTTCCCTTTAAATTGAGCTAAGCTTAGCTTTTAGGCTCTCATTAAATTGAGGCATAGAAGATACTAAAGAATCTTTTAAAGCTTTAGTCTCGTCTTGTAAGTTTTTAGCAAATTCCGCAGATTTTACTTCTAAATTAGATTTAGCACTTGCAAGTTTTGCATCAGCACTATCCTTTGCTTCCTTATAAGCTTGTTCTCTAATTGCAGCTGCCTCTTTTTTCGCTTTAGCAATAATATCATTTGCTTCGGCTAATAAACCATCAACATCTGCACCGTTTGATTTCGCATCTTCTAAATCTTTTTTTATAGAAGCTGTTCTATCATCCATATGCTTAAGTAATGGTTTGAAAAGACAACTGTTTAGTCTAGCAACAACTAAAAGAAAGATGATACCAGAGCTAAGCAATAATACAGGACTTATGTCTAACATTCATTCCTCCATATTTTTTACAGTTTAGTTTAACTAAAACTCTATCATTTTATCAAAACTAACTATAAAATTATATTAAAAGAAAATATTAGGTTACATTTTTTTGGATAGTGTTACGATTGGATATTAAAGTAGCTAATAATTTTATCTATTTCTTCTTGTGAGTTAAATTCTATTTTAAAATAATTTTTTTCAACTTTTACTTTTAAATTATTTTCTTTTAATTTTTCAATGATATTGTTAAGAGGATTGAAGTTATATGTATCTTTTGGTTTATCTTTTTTAGGTTTTTCTATATCTTTTTCTTTTAATTCTTTTACAATTTTTTCAGTTTCTCTAACTGAAAGTTTTTGACCAACTATTGAATCACAAACCATTTTTTGTTCATCATTTGTAAGTCCTAACATAATTTTTGCATGTCCTGCACTAATTTTGTCACTTGCTAAAAATTGTTGTACATATGAGTTTAATTGTAACAATCTTAACGTATTTGTAATAGAAGTTCTGCTTTTGAATACCTTTCGAGATAACTCTTCATGGGTAATACTATGTTCATTTAGTAATTGTGCGTAACAATATGCAAGTTCTATTATATTCAAATCATCTCTTTGAATATTTTCTATTAATGCCAATTCTCTTAACTTAAATTCGTCAGCATCAATAATAATTGCTTTAATTTTATCCATATTCGCAAGTTTATGAGCTCTTAATCTACGCTCCCCTGCAACTAATGTATAAGTACTATCTTCATTTTCAATTACAACTATAGGTTGTAATAAACCATGTTCTTTAATTGACTCACTTAAATCATTTAATTTTTCTTCATCAAATATTTTTCTTGGCTGATTTGGATTGGCTTTTATTGCAGTTACATCAATTTTAAAAACGCCTGATTTGTTACTTCTAGTTGAATTCTCATAAGCTGATTCAACTTCGCCTAATAATTCTCCTAATCCTCTACCTAATGCCATAATATTTTCCTATTAATAAAAATTAACTAACCTGCAATTGCTCTTGCTAAATGTGTGTATGCTTTAGTACCACTTGAGTTTGTATCATATAACATAATTGGTTTACCAAAACTAGGACTTTCCGCTAATTTAACATTTCTTGGTATAACTACATATGAATTATCATCAATTTTGAATAATTTATTCTCAAAATGTTGTGCTAAATCTGCAAATACTTGTTTTGATAAATTATTCTGAGCACTATACATTGTTGGTAAAAAACCTCTAATTTGCAAAGATTGATTTATTGTTTGTTTTACTAATTTTATTGTATTTAATAATTGAGCTAATCCTTCTAATGCAAAAAATTCACATTGGATTGGAATTAATACAGATGTTGATGCACTTAATGTATTTATTGTTATTGGACCTAGAGCAGGAGGTGAATCAATAATGATATAATCAAAATCTTTTTTTACAGGGTCAATTTTTCTTTTTAAAACTAATTCCCTTTCTTTAGTATTTTTATAAAACTCTTTTTCAATTCCAACAAGTCCTATATTCGATGGAGCTACTTTTAAATTCTCAATTTCAGAATCTAAAATAATTTCGCTCAGTTCTTTTGTACCTAACATTACATGGTAAATATTATATTCATAAGTATCCCTATGAAAACCTAATGAAGTCGTAGCATTTGCTTGAGGATCTGCATCAATTAATAATACTCTTTTACCTTCTAATGCAAGTGCCGCACTCAAATTTACAGCAGTTGTAGTTTTACCCACACCGCCCTTTTGGTTAGCTATTGAAATAATTTCTGTCATCTTAAACTAAATACCTTTTTATTGTTTACTTGTATTGAACCATCTTCATTTAACATCACATTTTGAAGAGAAACTTTTTGATTGTCTATGGTTGTTTGGAACTTTTTGCTATGCTGGAATTCTATCTTAAAATCACTAAATATTTGCTTCCAAAAAATCTTTTTTTCTAATTTAGAAAAATAACTTTTTAACATATCATCTATATCAACATTTATATCAAGTTTTCCAAAATCTTCACTAACACTTTTTAAATTTATTCCTATTCCACAATAAATTAGATTTTTTGAAACAGTAGTAATAGTTCCACCGATTTTTTTATCTTCTATATAAAAATCATTTGGCCATTTTAGCCAAACAAAAGAACCCATCTGCTTCAAAACATCTTTTAAAAGATAAGAAAAATATATTGAACTACTTTGTAAAGGTAAATCATCAGGCAAAAATTCTTTATCAACAACAAAAGAGAAAAAAATATTACCCTCTTTTCCTATCCAAGAATTTCCTCTACTACCAATTCCTTGCGTTTGAAAATCACAAAAAACACATAAAGGTTCACTATAACTATTTTCTAAAATATAATCTTTTATATATCTATGAGTAGAATCTATTTCTTTTAATTTTATTATTTTCATATTTTAATTATACATAATAAAAATAGAAGAGTTTATTAAATATAATCCAACTAAAAAAGGTCATTATGTTAGAGCCAATTTTCCCAATTGCAATTTATTTAATTTTAGGTTACACCTTTAAAATAATTTATCATGATAATTCTAAACAACTAATTGAATTTATAATTTATTTTTCACTTCCAGCTATTGTATTTTCTAAAATTTATCCTTTAGTTCTTGATGAAAAAATATTAAATTTGATTTTAATGTTTATCTCTTTTATTCTTTTTAATCTTCTTCTTGCTTATTTTGTAGGAAAAATGATGAAATTAAATCGCGTTTTATTAGCTACTTTTATGATTATGGCTACTTTTGGGAATACATCATTTATTGGTTTTTCATATATTGAAGCATTTTATGGAGAAGATTATATTGTTTATGGATTGATTTATGATTTATTTGGCTCATTTTTGCTTTTAGTTTCAGTTGGAATGTTTATTATTACTTGGGGAGCGGGGAAAAAGAATAATATTACTCATATTTTCAAAAGTATATTTTTATTTCCGCCTTCAATTATGTTTTTAATAACTATTCTTGTAAAAAATTTTGAGGTTCCAAACTTTTTAATATTAACTTCACAAACTCTTGGTTCAACACTTGTTCCAATTGCTATGATTGCAATTGGAATGAAATTAGAACTAAAACATATTTTTGCAAGGTTTCATATTGTTTCAGCTGCAATGATTTTAAAAATGATTGTTGTTCCAATAATTGTATTAATAGGTTTTCACTATTTTTATGGCTTAAATCAAACTTGGGTAAAAGTTACAATAATTGAAGTTGCAATGCCACCAATGACAATGGCTACAGTTTTAGCAATAAAAGGTGGGTTAGATGAAAAAGTAGCTATAAACTCTTTAGTTCTAGGAGTTTTATTGAGTTTATTAACAATAAGTTTATATACATCTTATTTAGCGTAAATATACGCTAAATAAGTATTGAATTTATTTCTAATCTTTGACCTCTAATAAAATCAACAGAGTTTATAGCTTTTTTAGAAGGTGCTTGTAAAGTTTTAATTTTTAAACTTCCTTTTTCACATCCAACAATAATAAAATCATCTTTAATTTCTAAAATCTGACCTTGATTATTGATAGATTTTTCTTCATTTAATTCAATATCTTTTATTTTTAATTCTGATTCTAAAAAAATACCTGGCCAAAACGAATAAGCTTTGTATTTTAAATAAAGTTTTTTAGCATCAATAAAATCAACTAAACCATCTTCTTTTTTGATTTTTTTACAAAAACTTACTTCTGATTCATTTTGTTTTATTGGTTTTATATTTTCATAATTATCTAAAGTTGTAAGAGTAAGTTTTGCAGCAATTAAAGATAATTTTTCAAAAGCTTCTGAAACTTCCATTGTTGGAGTTATTTTTAAATATTGTAACCCTAAAATATCTCCACTATCAAGACCTTCTTCCATAAGCATAGAAGTTACTCCTGTATAATAATCATCATTTAGAATTGATTCTTGAATAGGACTTGCACCTCTATATTTTGGTAGTAATGAAGCATGAAGATTTATACATGGAGCAATATCTAAAATCCCTTTTGGTAATATTTGCCCATAAGCTGCAACTATTATAAAATCAGGTTTTAACTCTGTTATTTGTTTTGTAGCTTCTTCATTTCCTCTTAATTTTAAAGGTTGAAAAATTGGAAGATTTATATTTTCATCAATACAATATTGTTTAATATGAGGAGGAGTTAAAAGTTGCTTTCTCCCAACTGGTTTATCAGGTTGAGTAAATAATCCTACTATTTCATACTTACTATCTAATAATTCTTTAAATATCGTAGTAGCATAATCAGGAGTTCCCATAAATAAAATTCTTTTACTCATAAATATTCCTTCATTTTTTTGCTTGAAAAATTGTTCCACTTTTATGATTTCCATCAACTAAAAAATCATAAGCATTCGTTAAATCAAATCCAGAAGATAAATACATTGGAATATCTCTTTTCATTAAAAAATCTGCTGCTTTTAATTTTGTAACTATTCCACCCGTTGCAAATTCTGAATTTGCAGAATGTTTCATTTCTAATGCTTCAGGAGAAATTTCATAAACATTTTTTTGTAAAACTGCATCATCAAATTCTCTTGGATTTTTATTATAATATCCATCAATATCAGATAAAATTGCTAACATATCTGCTTTAAAATAATAAGCAACATGAGCTGCTAGTTGGTCATTATCACCAAAAACTAACTCATCAGTTGCAATTACATCATTTTCATTTATAATTGGTAAGATTTTATTCTCTAATAAAATTTCCATAACATTTTGAGCATTTTTAGTTCTTTTTCTTGAATCAAAATCATCTGCAATAAAAAGCATTTGAGCACAAGTGATATTATGTTCTTTGAATCTTTTTTTATAATTTTTTAGTAATAAAGGTTGCCCAATAGCTGCTAGTGCTTGTTTATTTGCAACTATCTTTTTATCAAGTTTTAAAGAAGTATATCCAGCTCCAACAGCTCCTGAAGAGACTAATATCACTTCAAGATTTTTGTCATTTTTTAATTTTGCAATTAAATTAACTAAATTTTCCATTCTATCAAGAGCTAATTGTCCGTCTTGAGTTAGAACAGCAGTTCCTACTTTAATTACTAATCTTTTCATCTTTACCCTGTTCTAATAAATTATATAAAGCAAATCCAAGTGGTTTTAAATTTAATTTTGTTAAAGATGAAATTGGTAAAACAAAATATGGTTTTGTATTATCAAATCTTGTATAAATTAAATCTTGTATAAAATATGGAAGTTCTCCTTCAAATTTGAACTCATTTGATTTAGTAGTTTCTAAACCAATATCTTTGATAAATTTTTCTATATCATCTTCTAAAGTTTCACCCAAATATCCATCAATTTTACTTAAAACTATTGCATAATTTCTTTTTGCTAGTTCACCTGAGAATTTAGCAACTTCTTCTTTTAAAACTCTATATTGATCAATCATTGTTCTGTAGTTTGCAACATCAATTACAAATAAAAGTGTTTTTGTTCTTTCAATATGTTTTAAAAACTCTAAACCTAAACCTCTTCCTTCACTTGCACCATCAATGATTCCTGGAATATCAGCCATTACAAATGAATTATAATTTCCAACTTCTACTACACCTAATTTTGGAGTTAAAGTTGTAAATTCATAATTTGCAATTTCAGGAGTTGCATTTGAAGTAACAGATATTAAAGTTGATTTCCCAACATTTGGATAACCAACAAGTCCAACATCAGCAATTAATTTTAATTCTAATCTAATACTTCTAACTTGTCCAGGAAGTCCTGGTTGAAAATAAGTTGGTCTTTGATTTCTTGAATTTTTAAAGTGCACATTTCCAAGTCCACCTTTTCCACCTTCTAAAAACAGAACTTTTTCGCCAAGCTCAATCAAGTCAAAAATAACTTCATTTGTTTCATCATCAATAACTTGAGTTCCAGGAGGAACTATTAAAACCAGTGATTCTCCTGACTTTCCAGTCATTCTTCCACCTAAACCTTGTGCTCCATTATCAGCTTTAAAATATTTTCTACCTTTGTAGTTTGATAATGTATCAGTATTATTGTCTACTAAAAAATAAACATCTCCACCTTTTCCACCATCTCCACCATCTGGTCCACCTTTTACAACAAATTTTTCTCGTCTAAATGCTGCACATCCCTGTCCACCTTTTCCAGATGTAACTGAAAATCTAGCGCTATCTATAAACATATAACTTTCCTTTTAATAAATAATTAAAAACTAAAAGCAAAATTCCAACTTCTACTGTTAACTTTTAATTAGTTATGTTAATTTTTAAATAAAAAAAGGGTGTAGGCAAAAGCCATACACCCTTTAAAGAAATCAATTTTATCCAGAATTACGAAGCGTAAACTGAAACTTTTTTTCTCTTTTTATCTTTAATTTCAAATTTAACAACACCGTCAATTAAAGAATAAATTGTATGATCTTTACCCATACCAACATTTTGACCTAAATGTACTTTAGTACCTCTTTGTCTAATAATGATATTACCAGCTCTTACAACTTCACCACCGTATTTTTTAACACCAAGTCTTCTACCAGCTGAATCTCTATTATTCTGCGTACTTCCCTGACCTTTTTTGTGAGCCATAGTTCTTCTCCTTAACTTATATTATGCTATTTGCTTATGCAGCAATTTTAGTGATTCTAATTTTAGTGAAGCTTTTTCTGAAACCTCTTTTTAATTTAGAATCTTTTCTTCTTCTTTTTTTGTAAATGATTACTTTTTTAGCTCTATTTACACCAGTACCGTCTAATACTACAACTGCCTCAACTTTTGCATTTGCAACAGCATCGCCAGTTTTTAACTCACCGTTGTTTACTGCTAAAACATCAGTAATCTCTAAAGTTTCTTTTGCAGCTAAACCAGTATAGTCAACATCTAAGATATCACCCTCAGAAACTTTATACTGTTTTCCACCACATTTGATAATTGCGTACATCTTTCTTCCTCTAATTCAATTCTATATGCTAGGTTCATATTTTGTCATACTAACTCTATTTTTCGAACCGGAATAGTATCTTATTTTAGTTTAAACTTTCTTTAAGCCAAAGGTTTTTAATGATAATCATTTGCTAAAGCTATTGCATCAACCATTATCATTGAATTTTTAGGCAAACCTTTTACCGATATTGTACTACGTGCTGGTTTATGATTACCAAAAGCTTCAGCAAATATTGTGTTTACAACTCGAAAATCTTCTATATTTTCTAAATATATTGACACTTTTATAACTTTTTCCAATCCACTATTGGCATCTTCTAATAATGTTCTTAAATTAGATAGAACTTGTCTAGTTTGAACTTTAATATCTCTTTCTAGCATTGTACCATCCAATGAAATAGGTACTTGACCTGATGTATAAATCATTCCATTTACTTCTATAGCCGGTGAATATGGACCTATTGCTAGAGGTAAATTATCACTTGCAATAAATTTCATTTATTATCCTTATTTTTTGTAATTGATTGAATTCTACAAAAAATAAACTGCTAATTAAATAAATTTTAAAAATTAATTATTAATTATAAATTATAACTTACTAATTTTCCTAATTTTAATTGATAGATATTATCTTTGATTTTTCTAATTAAATTTGCTTTTTGTTTAAAATCTAAGCTATTATCATAAGAAATAGCTGTTAATTTATTTGTATAAAATTTATAAACCAAAGTTAATAACTCTTGATTTAATCTTTCATCATCATAATTTTCAAGTTTTTCATTTAAAACTATTGAATTTAATGAAATATTTTCTATGTCTGTTAACAATAATTCAAACTCATTTTTATGAGCTTCAAACATAGAAGAATCAACAATATCTAACACAGAATCTAGTCTTTTTGGTTTTTCTAAAATTGATTTTATTATACAAAGTTCAGCAATATCGATTTTTGTTAGATTTGGTTCATAAGTTCTTTGTTTATTTGAACTTATTTTCACTAAATTTTCTCTAATATTTAATTTCTGAGCTAAATATCTTTTATATTCATCTTGATTTAATAAACTTAATGTTTTTAAATATTCATTAGCTTCAGTTAAAGCTTTTTGTTTTTGATTTGGATCATTTATATCATATTTTGAAATGATATAATTTATTGCATAAGGTATATAAGAAATTGGATTTGAAAAAATTTCATTTAATTCATTTATTCTTCCATTATTTACCATATCAGCAGGATCCAATCCATCTGCAAAAATAATAACTCCACCTTCAAACTCACTTTGACTTAACATAACAGAAGCTTTAAAAGCAGCTGCCAGTCCTGCTTTATCTCCATCATAAGCTAATATTACTTTTGGTTCCCCTCGTCTAAGAAGAGGTAAATGTTCAGTTGTGAGTGCAGTTCCTAAAGTTGCCACTGCTGTATTAAAGCCAGCTTGATGAAGCATTATTACATCTAAATAACCCTCGCAAACTATAATTTGATTTTTTTTATATATTTGCTCTTTTGCTAAATGATAACCATATAAAAGTCTTGATTTATTAAAAAGTTTTGTTTGTGGAGAGTTTACATATTTTGCATTGTGCCCAGTAATTGTTCTTCCACCAAAACCTACAAGTTTTCCAGTTATTGAATAAATAGGGAAGGTAATTCTTTCTATAAATCTTGAATATAAACCATTTGTTCCATTATCAATAACACCTAAATCTATTGCATCATTTAAATTATAATGGTTTGATTTTAAAAAATTTATAGTATCTATTGAAACTGGCGCATAACCTATTTCAAACTTTTCAATTGAAAATTCTGATATTCCTCTTTTATGAATATACTCTTTTACATTTTCATTATTCACAAAAAGTTTTTGATAGTATTTATTTACTTCTTCTAAAATTTTTGTGTCTTGTTTTATCTCTGTTGTATTTTCATAATCTAAATTAAAATTATACATTGAAGCTAATTTTTCTATTGTTTCAGGATATGATAACTTTTCATATTCCATTACAAATTTTATAGAATCTCCACCTACTCCACATCCAAAACAGTGATATATTTGTTTTGCTGGACTCACTACAAATGAAGGTGTTGTTTCTCCATGAAAAGGGCAACATGCTTTAAAATTTGCACCAGATTTCTTTAATTCTAAGAATTGAGAGATTACATCAACAACATCAAGATGGTTTTTTAGATTTTCGATTGATTCTTTTTTTATCATAAAAGGATTATATCTTTTTATTATTTTATATGAACTTTTATGTTAGTATTCAAACCTAACGATATAAATAATTAAGGTTTTTTATTTGGATAATATAATTTTAGAATATAGAGATCCATTGTTTGGAATCATCTTACTTGTAGCACTAATTTTTTTAATATCTTTTGTTACTTATTCATTTAGTATTTATAAAGAAAGATTAGCAAGAAAAGATTATAGAAAACTATCTTTACGATTTGAACTAGGAAAATTAAAAGAAGAAGATTATGTTCATTTATATAAAACTTACAATTTACCATTTGATTCAATTTTACTTTTAGCTTCATCATTTTTACATAAAGGTGATTATAATAAAGCTATTTCTGTTTATTTAACTTTACTTGAACATGTAAATGATAGGGTAAAAAAAGAAGAACTACTTGAACTTTTAGGAACTACATATTTTAAAGGTGGCTTTTTACAAAGATCAAAAGAAATTTTTTTAAGAATCCTAAAATTCTCTCCAAGAAATAAAAATGCTTTAAATCATCTTTTATTAGTTTATGAAAAATTAAAAGATTTTCATAAAGCAAAAGAAATAACAACTTGTTTAGAAGAATTAGACAAAGATATGAATGTAGATAAAATCTATTTAGATTCATTGATTATTTTAAACGATTCAATACTTTCTTATGAAAAAAGAACTGAACTTTTATATGAAATTTTTAAAGAAAATAAAATGATAGAAAGAATATTTGCTTCTTTTTTAATTCAATTTAATAAACCATTTTTTTGGGAACATATAAAAGAGTTTGATTGTTCAAAATATATTGATGTAGTTTGGTATTTAAATTTTGATGATATTGATTTTGATAAAGTTTTGCAAAATGAATTTTTAGTTGAATTATATAATGCAAAAGGCTATTTAAATACTTTAAAACATAGCAATGATTT
Source organism: Arcobacter suis CECT 7833 (assembly GCF_003544815.1). Lineage (NCBI taxonomy): Bacteria > Pseudomonadati > Campylobacterota > Epsilonproteobacteria > Campylobacterales > Arcobacteraceae > Arcobacter > Arcobacter suis. The sequence goes on from NZ_CP032100.1 coordinate 1,848,379, forward strand.
TGATTTTGATATTTTGATTTTAATAAATCAACATGAACATAAAATAAAAGCTTCATTAGATTTTGAGTTTATTTGTACTACTTGCAAACATTCTCACCCTATTTTTGATACAAGATGTCCCCATTGTCATAATATTTTAACTCTTAATGTTAAACATAGACTAACAAAATCATTTTATACCTCTAATCAATCTTTACAATAACTCAAGTACAACACTTTCATAATAAAAGATGTGATATACTTGCGACACTTTAAAAAATCAAAAAAGGAAATATATGAGTGATTATTCAAAATTAGAAAAGTGTTTGGATTATCAGTTTAAAAATAAAGACCTGATAATCGAAGCACTTACACACAAAAGTTTTAAAAAACCTTACAATAATGAAAGACTAGAATTTTTAGGAGATGCTGTTCTTAACTTAATTGTTGGAGAGTATCTTTTCCAAAAATTTCCTAAATCAAATGAAGGTGAACTATCAAAAATTAGAGCATCTTTAGTAAATGAAACAGGATTTACAAGACTTGCAAATGAAATAAAACTTGGTGATTTCATCTACATTTCAACTGCTGAAGAAAGAAATAAAGGAAGAACAAAAGCTTCTATTTTATCTGATGCATTTGAAGCTATTATGGGTGCTGTTTATTTAGAATCTGGTTTAGAAGTATTAAAACCTATTATTTTAGATTTACTTGAAAGATCTTATGACAAAATTAATCTTGATGTTTTATTTAGTGATTATAAAACAGCTTTACAAGAAATAACACAAGCAAAATTTGCTTCAATTCCTGAATATAAAATCGAAGGTTCTTATGGACCAGATCATAAAAAAGAGTTTGAGGTTTCAATTTGGATTGACGGTGTTAATTATGGAAGTGCAAATGGAAAAAGTAAAAAACTAGCTCAACAAGCAGTAGCAAAAATTGCAATTGAAAAACTAAAAGAGGACTAAAACTAAATGAATACTTTTGGACATAGATTTAGATTTACAACTTTTGGTGAATCACATGGAAAAGCTCTTGGATGTATTGTTGATGGAGTTCCAGCTGGAATAAAAATTGACGAAGAATTCATTCAAAATGAGATGAATAGAAGAAAACCAGGACAAAATAAATATGCAACATCAAGAAAAGAAGGTGATGTTGTAGAAATTCTTTCAGGTGTTTTTGAAGGAGTTACTACTGGAACTTCAATTTCAATGATTATTTTTAATGAAAATCAAAAAAGTAGTGATTATTCAAATGTAAAAGATTTATTCCGTCCAGGTCATGCTGATTTTACTTATTTTAATAAATATGGAATCAGAGATTACAGAGGTGGAGGAAGAAGTAGTGCTAGAGAAACAGCAGCAAGAGTTGCAGCTGGGGCAATTGCAAAACTTATGTTAAATGAACTTGGTATTAATGTACAAAGTGGTATTTGTGAAATAGATGGAATAGAAGCAAATAACTATAATTTTTCAAAAGTTAGTGAGTCTGAAATTTTTGCACTTGATGCAGAAGTTGAACAAGCTCAAAAAGATGCTATTTTAAAAGCAAAAAACTCACACAATAGTGTTGGTGGTGTGGCTCTTATAAATGTAAAAAATGCTCCAATTGGACTTGGTGAACCTTTATATTTTAAACTAGATTCTCAAATAGCAAATGCAATGATGAGTATAAATGCTGTAAAAGCAGTAGAAATTGGAGATGGGATTTTAGCTTCAAGAGTTTTAGGTTATGAAAATAATGATCAAATAAGAAAATCTGGTTTCAAAACAAATCACAGTGGTGGAATTTTAGGTGGCATCTCAAATGGTGATGATATAAATGTAAAAGTTTATTTCAAAGCTACTCCGTCTATTTTTATAGAACAAGAAACTGTAGATGTTCATAACAATGAAGTAAATTGCCAATTAAAAGGAAGACATGACCCTTGTGTGGCTGTAAGAGGAAGTGTTGTAGCTGAATCTATGATGGCTTTAGTTCTAGCTGATATGGTTTTATTAAATATGTCATCTAAAATGGAAAATGTTAAGAAGGTTTACTCTAAATAAAGATTTATTTAAAGTTTTTTATATATACTTTCATCTTAAAGCAACTCTTTGGTCAAGGGTTGCTTTTTTTATTGTCTTTAATTTGTGAAATAACATAAAAGACATAATTACAATATAGTAAAAGTTTGCTATAATCGGACAAATCAAAGAAAAAAAGTTTGATATAAAAAGGAAGTCAATGTTTAAAATAATTTCAATTATTTCTGTAGGAATTTTAATTGCAGGATGTTCATCAAAAGAAGTTCCAACAGGACCAAGATATAATGTAGATGTAATTAAAAAAAATGATGGTTACATAATTAAACCTCTCCAATATACATCAGCAAAATTAATGTCTGGTATTAAAAGTTTAAATAACGATGTAACTCCAATTATTTTAGGAACAGATAATTGTAGAATTTTAGGTGAAGCAAAATCAACTGATAAATATATTGCAAGTACAAAAATTTCTAAAATGAATTGTACAATTGATGGTGAAGAATACGAGTCAAGAGATGTTAAAGCTTGGGTTATGAAAGATAACTATGTTGGTATAGATTTATCTAAAAAAGAAGTAGAAAAAAGAGATGATCAAAAATCAAGTGAAACAGATTACAAACAAAGTTTATATGGATTAAATCCTGGACAAGAAGTAAAAATATTTATTGAAGAAGGAAGTTTAAATAAACTTTAAAAATAAAAAGCAACTCAAAATAATTGAGTTGCTTTTTTACTTTTAATTTATTGCTGCATCTAATGCTTTTTTAGCATTTGGCCATCTATTATTTGCGTTTAACATAACCATTAATATATCTTGATTACCTTTTTTAGCTCTCGCAATTAAACAAGCTCCCGCTTTATTTGTATATCCCGTTTTTACACCTACTACATAAGGATCATCTTTTAAAAGTTTATTACTTGTAGTAAAAAAATATTTTTTATTTGTATTCAATGCAGAAAAAGAGTATTTATCTAATTTAACTATAGAATTGAATGTTAGATTTTTTATTGCGTATTCAGTAAGTATCAATAAATCTCTAGCTGTTGATCTGTGATTTCCAGCATCAAAACCACAAGGATTTGTGAAATTTGTATTTATCATACCTAATTGTTTTGCTTTAATATTCATCATATTTACAAACAATTGTTTGTTCCCTTTTCCTAAATAAATTGCAATAGCATTTGCTGCATCATTTGCAGATCTAATCAAAGCTGCATGAACTAAATCTTTTAAATAAAATTTTTCACCAACTTGAAAATTTGCAATTGTAGGTTCAACTTTTTTCATTTCAGCTGTAATAGTAACTACACTATTCATTTTCCCACTTTCAATAGCAAGCATTGCAGTCATAATTTTAGTTAAACTAGCAGGACTTAATCTTTGATTTTCACCTTTTGTAAATATCAATTTCTTTTTATTTAGATCTTTAACGATTATTGAATCTAAATCTTTTTCAATTTTATGAAAAACATCTGCACTATCTGAAAACAATAAAGTGGGGATAAACATAAAACATAAAACCGCTAATAAAAATCTCATAATACAACCTAGTTTGAAAATTACATTTAATTAAAAATGTTTTTTATAGTCTAAATACAACTTAAAGTAATGTAGTATACTACAAGTAAACTAATATTAAATATAAATAATTATAATTATTTAAACTCTTTTTTTAATTCTTCAAGTCTTGCTATTCTATCTTGTGTAGTTGGATGTGTTCTGAATAAACTTCCAAGAGTTGTTTTTAATCCTGAAAATGGATTAATAATAAACATGTGTGCTGTTTGTTCTGTTGCATTATGAATTTCATGTCCACTTCTTGCATAATTTTCAAGTTTGGCTAAAGCACTTTGAAGACCAGCTGGATTTTCAGTCATTCTAGCAGCTCCTTCATCAGCCATAAATTCTCTACTTCTACTTACTGTCATTTGAATAATTGATGCTGCAAGTGGCAATAAAATAGCCATTGCTATCATCATAATTGGATTAGAACCTTGTTTATTATTTCCACCAAACATAGCTCCAAATTGCATCATATTTGCAATCATTGCTATTGCTCCAGCAAATACAGCGGCAATTGTTCCAATTAAAATGTCATAATGTTTTATATGTGATAATTCATGGGCAATTACTCCTTCTAACTCTTTTTCATTTAACATTTCATATAAACCCATTGTAACAGCAATAGCTGCATGTTCATGGTCTCTTCCTGTTGCAAAAGCATTTGGAGTATGATCAGGTATTAAATAAACTTTAGGCATTGGAAGCCCTACTTTTTGTGTTAATCTTTGAGTAATTCTATAAACAGGATGTCTCGTATCTTCAATAGGTGTTGCATTATAATGTTTTAAAACTTGTTGGTCCGAATAATAATAGGCATAAAAATTCATACCACCAGCCATTAAAAATGCTATTAACATCCCACTTGTTCCACCAAAAGAGTAACCCAAAAATACAAATATAACAGTAAGGAAAGTAAGTAAAAAAACTGTTTTGATTTGTTCCATTATATTCTCCTAATTTTTTTGTATTCTAACAAATATTAGTTAATAAAAATTAAACTAGATATTGTTCAAAATTGACTCTTTTTGATATGGAACTTTTGCACTAGGAGTTACTTTTGATGTACTTTCTAAGTGAACATCTTGATCATCAAAAAATATATCTGCACCAAAAGCTTTTACAACTTCATATTTATCAACACCACCTAAAAAAAATGCTTCATCAAGTCTTACATTCCAGTCTGAAAGTGTTCTTATTACTCTTTCATGGGCTGGTGAATTTCTTGCAGTTATTAAAGCTGTTCTAATTGGAGTTTGTTCATGTGGATATTTTGCTTGAATATTTGAAATAAGTTTTAAAAGTTGAGCAAATGGTCCACTCTTCATAGCATTTGAAGCATTTTGTTTTTCATAAGCTAAAAATGCTTCTAAACCTTGTGTTTTATAAACTATTTCTGACTCTTCTGAAAATAAAACAGCATCACCATCAAAGGCAATTTTAACTTGATTTGAGTGTCCATTTTCTTTCTCTTCATAAGGTAAAATCCTAGCAGCTGCAATTCCCTCATTTATGGCATTTTGAACATCTTGCTCATTTGCTGATAAAAACAAGTCTACTTTAAAAGGTTTCAAATATTTAGATATATCATCTCCCCCACTCCAAGCTGACCTTTGAATATCAAGTTTATATTTTTCTATTGATTTTGTAATTCTAAGACTTGTAGCAGAATTATTTCTTGACATAATTATTACTTCAACTTGTTTATCATTTGGAAAATCATCATTTATTTTTAAAAGTTTTTTTACAAGTCTAAAAGCAGTACCTTTTTTTGGTAATAAATCTTCATTTTCTATTTGATATTTATAATATTCATCAAGACCTTTTTCCTCAAAAATCTTATTTTCATCCTCAAGATTAAATAATGCTCTTGAAGAAATTGCAATTACTAATTTTTTATTTAAATCATATCCCAAAACTGAACCTTTTATTTTTTAATTGTGTAATCATAAAACTAATGTATGAATAAAGTAGCTTATTTTATATAAAAAGAAGCAAAAATAACTTAAAATAAATTATTATTTTTTAAATTAAGAGAGAAAATGAAAAAACTTTACATTGTAAGACATGCGCAAAAAGAAGATGAACAATTACAACAAGATGACTATGACAGAGAGTTAAGTCCAGAAGGAATTAAAAATGCAGAAGGTATGTCAAAAATCTTTGCCTCAAAAAACTTACCAATTGATTTAATAGTTGCAAGTCCTGCTGCAAGAACAAAAAAAACCGCTGAAATATTTGCTGAGGCTCTAAAATATAACAAAACCGTAATGTTAAATGAAGTCTTATATATGGCTTTTGTTAATGAGTTATTAGAAACTATTACTTATACTTTTGATACTGTTGATTCAATGCTTTTAGTAGGACATAATCCATCATTAACAGCCCTTGCAATTACACTAGTAGGATTTAAAGAAAAATTCCAAATGGGTGCTATTATGGAAATAGATTTTGATTGTGATTCATGGATTGATATTTGTAAAGAAAATGCAAAACTAATTTCTTATGAATTTCCAAATATGTAATAAAGTCAAAGAGACTTTATTACTTAATCTAGATTTTTATTTAAAAGAACAACTGAAGCTAATTGTGTTAACTCTTTTATATTTTCAGATGTAATTTGTGGATTATCTCCAATAACAGAACTAAATATATCAGTAAAGTTTTCTCTTGCCCAAGTTCTTAATTCAGTGGCTGTCATATATTTTTTTGTAGAAATCACTTTACCTTTTTTACTAGTAACAGTAACTTTTGCACTATCACTATTTTCAAAATTTCCTTTTATTCCATCATTATTTGAAATTTGATATGTAACTGTTGCATCATATAATTTTCCTTTTACAACTGAACCATTATCAACTACTTTTCTTGGAAAGCCTGTTGCTTTAAAAAAACCATCCCATTGGTCAGCTAATAAATTAGTAATTCCAAAACTTATAAATAATAAAATTAATATAAAATATTTTTTCATTTTTTTCCCTATTTAGTGATTATTTACCTAAACAAAATTCACCAAACATAACATCCAACATTTGGTCATTTTCATAAGGTCTTGTAATTGACGAAATTTGTTCTAATGCTTCAGTTATATAATGAGCAAAAAATTCTAATTCGCCAGAATCAAGTGGATTCTTTGATAATTCTATATTATAAAGTGTATTTTCAACAGATAAAATCTGTCTTTTTGAAATCAATGTCATCTCATCACTATGAGTATTTGAATCTAAAATAATTTCTATTTTTTTAATCAAAGGATTAATATCTTCTTTAGTTGATAACTCTATAAAATCATCTATTTTTGTTTTATCAAAAAGATTTTGTAAATCTGATTTATTTAAAACTTTTAAGATTTGTTTATTAGAATTTTCTTCTATTAATTGAATTATTTTTTCATCTTCATCATCACAAACTTTACTATTATCAAATAAAGCTATTACAATATCTGCTTCATTTATTGCTTGAATAGATTTTTCAATTCCTATTTTTTCTATAACATCACTTGCATCTCTAATTCCAGCAGTGTCCACAATCTTTATAATGTGTGTTCCAATTTTTACAGACTCTTCAATAGTATCTCTTGTTGTTCCTGCAATATCTGAAATAATAGCTCGGTCATAGTTTAAAAGCTTATTTAAAAGTGAAGACTTACCAACATTTGGTTTTCCAATGATTGCTACTTTAAAGCCTTCAATCATTCCCTCTCTTCTTCTACTTGCATCCAAAGTATTAGATAATTTTACGATTATTTTTTCCATTTTATTTTTGATTTGCTCAAAAATATCTTTTGGTAAATCATCTTCTGCATAATCAATTGAAACTTCTGTGTAAGCTAACATAAAAAGTAAATCTTCTCTTATTTCATTTACAAAATGAGTAAGTTCACCTTTTAGTTGTCTTGCCAATAATTTTACAGCATCTTCACTTCTGGCTTCTATAATTTTTGAAATTGCTTCTGCTTTTGTTAAATCTATTTTATTATTAAAAAAAGCTCGTTTTGAAAATTCTCCAGGATTTGCAATTCTAGCTCCATGTTTTAAAGCTTCATTTACAAGCATATTTGCAATTGCAACTCCACCGTGACATTGAAACTCAATTACATCTTCACCTGTAAATGAGAATGGTGCTTTAAAATATATAACTAATGCTTCATCTATTACTTCATTATTTATATCATACAATGAAGAAAGAGTTGCAAGTCTTGGTTGAAAAGTTGTTTTTTTTGAAATTTTTGTAGCAATTTCAAGAGCATTAACTCCTGAAATTCTAACTATTGAAATAGAGCCAATTCCATTGGCTGTTGCAATTGCAACAATTGTAGCATCATCAAACAAGATTAAATTTCTCTTGCTCTATATTCATTAACAAGTACATATTTATCGCCTCTAACATTTGTTTTAACAGCAACATATTTGTCAGGAAACTCTTCTCTTAATTTTTTTAAAGCAATATGAACTAAAATACCATCTAAAGGTTTAGTTTTAAATGTACCTTTTTCTTTTATTATTTCTATAATTGGTTCAAGATATGTATAAATTGCTTCTTCTTGATTTTTCAAAAATTGTGCAACTTCAAGTCTTAACATTAAGCCATATTTTTCATTTATCCAATTAAATAAAATATATGATAATGCTTTATATCTATAACCTTCTTTTCCAATTAATAAAGCTGAATCTTCACCTAAAAACTCAATATATAAAGTCTCTTCATCATAAAATTCAACATTAATTCTATCAAGGCAATAACAAGTATTATCAAATAATAAATGAATCCCTTCTTCAACTTCTTTTAAAATTTTTTCTTTATCTTTTTTAATAATTATTTTTGAAATTTCACCTTGTGATTCTTCATAATAAAATTTATCAAAAATTCTATCTTTAGATTCAACTTTTGGAACACAACATGAAGATTCATTTTTATCTTCTTTTTGTAAAAGATTTCTTTCTTCTTTTTGATTTGAATATTCAATTCTTTCTGATACTTCTTGAATTCTTACATCTTTGTTTTTAAAAATTTTTGTTTCTTGAACATATGTTCTACAATTATCTTTAAAACAAACTTGTATAATGGCATTTTTTTTACCAAAACCAAGAAAACCTTTACTTGGTTGTTGGATAACTTCTATTTCTAATTCAGTAATAGAACAATTAAATTCCGCAGTGGCCAATTCATAGACCTTTTCTAGACAATTCGCTTCAAACTTTTTCATATTAAGTTCCTAATTTTTTTCAGCTCTTTTTCTTTCGAATATACTATTAATATAGTATTGTTGACCGATTGTAAATAAATTATTTATAAACCAGTATAACGTAAGTCCTGCTGGGAACCATAAGAAGAAGAATGTGAAAACAACTGGTAAAAATTGGAATATTTTCTTTTGCATTTCATCTTGCATAGTATTTGGTGTAATTTTTTGTTGTAAAAACATTGTAACACCCATTAAAATAGGTAAAACAAAATATGGATCCATCTCAGCTAAATCGTGTACCCAGAAAATCCAATCTGCACCTTTTAATTCAATAGCATTTAATAAAACTCTATATATTGCAAAAAATACTGGAATTTGTAAAATTAATGGTAAACATCCACCCATTGGATTTGCACCATGTTTTTTATAAAGTTCCATCATATGCATAGATTGTTTTTGTTTATCATCTTTATATTTAACTTGAATTTCTTTCATTTTTGGAGCTAAATCTTTTAACTTTTGCATAGATACCATACCTTTGTATGATAAAGGATAAAGTACTAATTTAATCAAAATTGTTAAAATAACAATTGTCCAACCCCAATTTCCAACATAACCTTGAATAAATTGTAATAATAAAAACATTGGTTTTGCAATAAATGTAAACCAACCATAATCAATTACATCAATTAATTCAGGATTTAAAGCATTTAAATCTCGATGATTTTTAGGTCCAATAAATCCAGAAAAAGATACATCCGTTCCTCCATGAATAAATCCTTGTGGATTTGAAGAAGTATCCGGCATTAAAGTTACATTTAGTGATTTGTCAAAATTGTAAATAACTGTTGCATAATATCTATCAAAACTAGAGATAAATTTTGCTCCAACAATATTTTCATTTTTATCTGAATCACCATCTTCAATTGTTTTTAGTGTATTATCATTTAATTTTGATATAAATCCATGAACTGCATACATATCAGCTAATACATTTGGTCTAAATCCATTTGTAATAAAAAACTGTTTGTCATTTGTCGCACTAACATTTAAATCATAATGTCCATCTGAATAAATAGTTAATTTTTTTGTTAAAACTGTTCCATTTAAATTTTGAGTTAAAATAAGTTCTTGAGTAGAAGTTGTAGCATCAACATTTGAAGAACTTGCAATCACTGAAACTTTAAAAGCCTCTGTATTTAAATTTACATCTGCAAATCTAATTTCAAGTGGTCTTAATTGGTTTGCTTCAAATAGTTTAATTTGATTACCATTTTCGTCTTTATATTTCTCTTCAAGTAATGTAACTTGAGCAACTCTACCTAAATTATCAATTTCTATAATATTTTTAGCTGTTTTAATCACAGAAACTATTTCAGAACTTGCCACAACTTTTGATGATAATGCATCAACTGATTTTGACATATTTACTGGATTACCATTTACATCAGTTGTTAGCATTTTTGCATCAAGTGCATTTACTTCTGGAGCAACATTTTGCTTTTGTGCTTGTTCTTGTTTAACAAGGGCTGCTTTGGCTTCTTGTTGTGGTTTTAAAACCAAAAACTCGTAAGCTATGAAAAATACAAAAACTACCAATGTCATAATTAACATTCGTTTTTGCATACCGTTATTTTGATTCATGTTGTTCATTCTTTTTTTTCCACTCCCGATTCTTTACTACTAAATACTTACCATTTTCTAATGGAATATACCAATATTTTATTTTGATTTTTTCAAAATTGATATTTTGATTTGCGTTTAACTTAATGATTGGATAATCAAATCCACCATCAAAAAGTTGATTACACTTTAATATTCGCGTTATTGTAAAATAAATCGCCTTAAAAAAAGTATTATTGTCCAATTGCCACAATGCATACTGGGAACAAGTTGGATAATATCTGCATGATCCGAAAGATAAAATTGTTAAATATTTTTGATAAAATCTTATCAAATATTTAAAAATTGTTTTCATTGTAAGACTTCTAATCTTTTTAATGCAAAATCAAAATCTTTTTTTAACTGTAGAAAATTTTTATCATGTAGTTCAATTTTTGCAACAAATATATAATTACCAATTAATAATTGTTTTTCATAAGAAGCAAATAAAGCACGCATTCTTCTTCTTGCTTTATTTCTATTCACAGCATTTCCTACTTTTTTTGAAGTAACAAAAGCAGCTTTTAATGTAGGGCTAGAACTAAAAAAAGCGACAAAGCTGGTGGTGTGCCATCTTTTGCCGCTTTTATATAGTTTGTTAAAGTCTCTCGAACTATTAAGTCGATGTTCTTTATTTAAACAGCTAATTTATGTCTACCTTTAGCTCTTCTTGCGTTAATAACTCTTCTACCATTTTTAGTAGCCATTCTTACTCTGAACCCGTGAGTTCTTTTTCTTGGAGTATTGTGTGGTTGATACGTTCTTTTCATCTTAGATTTCCTCTATATTCACTAAATAAGTTGGGGATTATAGTTAAAACTTACTTAAATATTCTTTAGTTTATTTTAACAATTACTTCATTATCTACAACATCAAAGTCAATAGTGCTTCCTTCACCTATTTTATCTTCTAAAATTAAATCAGCTAATTTATCTTCAACTATCTCATAAATAGCACGTTTTAATGGTCTTGCACCATAAACTGGATCAAATCCAATTTTTGCAATATACTCTTTTGCATTTTGTGTTAAAGAAATTTTTATATCTTTTTCTTCAACTTTTTTCTTAATATTATTAAATAAAATATCTACAATATTTGTAATTGCGGCTAAATTTAATTGCTCAAAAATTACAATATCATCAAGTCTATTTAGAAATTCTGGTCTAAAATGATTTTTTAATTCATTTAAAACAGCTTTTCTTCTCTCTTCTTTATCAGAAATTTCAATTATTCTTGCACTTCCAATATTTGAAGTTAAAATAATAATTGTATTTTTAAAATCAACTGTTACACCTTTGTTATCAGTTAATCTTCCATCATCTAAAACTTGTAATAAAATATTAAATACATCAGGATGAGCTTTTTCAACCTCATCAAATAAAATTACACTATAAGGTTTTCTTCTAACAGCCTCTGTTAATTGACCGCCCTCTTCGTACCCAACATAACCTGGAGCTGCACCTACAAGTCTTGAAACAGCGTGTTTTTCCATATATTCACTCATATCAAATCTAATAAGTGATTTTGGGTCATCAAATAAGAATTTTGCTAAAGTTTTTGCACTTTCAGTTTTTCCAACTCCAGTTGGTCCTAAAAATAAGAAACTTCCAATTGGTCTATTCGTTTCACTTAGTCCAGCTTTATTTCTTTTTATTGCTCGGCTAATTGCTTTTAATGCTTCATCTTGTCCTATTACATCTTTTTTTAGAACTTCTTCAACCATTAAAACTTTTTGTTTTTCTGAGTCCATCATTTTATTAACAGGAATTCCTGTCCATCTTGAAACAATACTTGCAATTGCTTCTTCATCAACAGAATTTCTTAAAAGAGTTCCCTCTTTTTGCATTCTTTTCCATTTTTCTTCATTCTCTTTTATTTTTGCTTCTAAAGTTGGAATTTCTCCATACTCTATTTGAGCTGCTTTTTCAAAGTTTGATTCTCGTTTTGCGATATTTGCTCTATTTTTTAATTCATCAATTTTTACTTTTAACTCACTTGTTATGTTAAAAGTCTCTTTTTCATTTGCAAATCTTGCTTCTAAATTTTGTTTTTCTTCATTTTTATCGGCAAGTTCTTTTTCTATTTGAACAATTCTTTCTTCATTTTTTTTGCCCTCTTCCATTTTTAGAGCTTCTTTTTCAACATTTAAAGTTTGAATCTCTCTTTTTATAGAAGATAAGGCATTTGGTTCACTCTCAATTTGCATTTTAAGTTCAGCCGCTGCTTCATCTATTAAGTCAATTGCTTTATCTGGTAAAAATCTATCTGTAATGTATCTATTTGATAATTTTGCAGCTGCAACCAATGCACTATCATTTATAGTTACATTATGGTGAGTTTCAAGTTTTTCTTTTATTCCTCTTAATATTTGCAAAGCTTCATTAACACTTGGTTCATTTACATTTATTGGTTGAAATCTTCTTTGCATTGCTGTATCTTTTTCAAAATACTTTCTATACTCTTTTAAAGTTGTTGCACCAATTGTATGTAATTCACCCCTTGCTAATGATGGTTTTAAAATATTAGCTGCATCCATAGAACCTTCACTTGCACCTGCTCCAATGATTGTGTGAATCTCATCAATAAATAAAATTATATTTCCAGCTTTTTTAACTTCATCAATAACTGATTTTAGTCTATCTTCAAATTCACCTCTATATTTTGCACCTGCAATCATTGAACTCATATCTAAAGTAATTACTCTTTTATTTAATAGTGATGTAGGAACATCTTTATTTACTATTTTTTGAGCAAGACCTTCAGCGATTGCTGTTTTTCCAGTTCCTGGTTCTCCAATTAAAATTGGATTGTTTTTTGTTTTTCTAATTAAGATTTGCATCATTCTGCTGATTTGTTCATCTCTTCCAATAACTGGGTCAAGAAGTCCATCAATTGCTTTTTTATTTAAATCTATTCCATATTTATTTAAAGCTTCAAGATTTTCATCTCCACTATTACTATCAATAGTTTTCCCAGCACGCATTGCTTCAAGTTCTTTTTTTGCTTCTTTTAAATCTACATATTTTCCTAATACATCTTTGATTACAGAAGAATCAAGATTTGAAATAAGCCATGTATCAACAGCTATAAATTTATCTCCAAAACTTGCCATTAATCCTTCTGCATTTTGTAAGGAAGAAAGAAGATTTCTTGATAATTTTATACTCTCTTTTGTAACACTTGAAACACTTGCTAGTTTTGAAGTATATGATTTTGCTTCAAGTTCAATTGCTACTTTATTTACATTCATTTTATTTAATAACTGATTTAAAACCGAATTTGTATTTGATAACAATGCCCAAAGTAAATGTATTACTTCAACCTCTTGGTTTTTATTGTGTAAAGCTAAAGCTATACTTGAGTCTATTGTTTCTGTAAGTTGATTTGTTAGTTTTTCAAAAATTTTATTCATATCTAGCACTCCTTTAATTTAACTGCTAATAAAATTATATCACTTGAGTCAATGATTGTCAAGTTATATAATATAATCCTCTAAATCCTGATTTTCTTTTATTGGTAAAACAATTACTAAAGAGCATCCTTTATAATTTTTTTTATCTTTAATAAATTCGATATTTTTAGCATAAATACTTCCTTTCATATGTTCAACTACTATTTGGTGGGACATATAAAGCCCTATTCCTGTTCCTTGAGATTTGTGTTTTGTTGTAAAATAAGGATCAAATATTTTTGAAACTATTGTTTCATCAACTCCACCACCATTATCATTTACTTCTATAACACATCTTTTATTTTTAATAAAAGTTTTAATATTCATAAATCTTGCATTTACATCTTGTGTCATTAAAGCATCTTTTGCATTATTTATAATATTTACCAAAACTTGTAAAAATTCATTTGGATAACCATTTATAATCAAATCTTCATTTAAATGGGTTTCTACTTGAATATTATGATTTTGTATACTTGATTTTAAAAGTTTCAACACTCTTAAAATACTCTCATTTATACAAAAGTCTTCTATCATTTTATCTGCTTTAAAAAAATTTCTAAAATCATCAATAGTTTTTGATAAATATTGAGTGTTTTCAACTATTAAATCCAAGGATTCATACAATCTTTCATCACTAATTTGATTAAATTCTTTTTCAAATTTGATTCCACTAGCACAAGTACTAATTACACTTAATGGTTGTCTCCATTGGTGGGCAATATTTCCTATCATTTCTCCCATTGATGCCATTTTTGATTGTTGAAAAAGTAATTTATCTTTAGCTTTTAATTCTGTTATATCTATAATTGTTGAAAGTTTTACTTTTTTTCCATTTAATTTAATAAATTTTTCTTGTCCTAAACAAGTATGTTTTATCCCTTTTACAATAATATCAAACTCATAAGGTAAAGTATTTTTTTTATAATTTTTTATTAATAAATCTTTATATTTATCATCAATAAATTCTAATAGATCTTTTCCTATTAGCTCACTTTTAGTATTTAATTTTAGAAATTTTATAGCGACATTATTTGCATCAACACATATTCCTTTATCATGTATTACTATAACTTCCATTGTTGAGTTAAATAAAGATTTAAAACTACTCAAAGATGCTTCTAGGGAATCTTCTCTTTTATCTATTTCTATTTTCATTTTATTAAAACTATTTAATAAAATATTAAATTCATTGTAATATGATTTTCTGATGTCAATATTATAATTTCCATTGGCAATACTTGCTGTAGTTTGTTGTAAATCATCAAAAGATTTAAAAATTCTTTTTGAAATTTTTAAAGATAAAAGTGTTGCAACTATTACAAAAGTTATCATACTAAAAATCATTCCAAAAATAATACTATTTAATGATTTTAATATAAGTTCATAACTTTCTCGTACAACTATTTTCCAACCTGTTTTTTCAATAGAAGTATAAGTTCCGTATTGCTCATTTTCAAATGAATTTGAATAAAACATTGCAAAGTCATAAGGTTCTAAAATATCAATCAATTCTGTAAATACTTTTTGACTTTTTTCGTTAAATCTTTGTAAAACTAAATCAGGATTATTTGGATTTAAAATTACAGTTCCACTACTATCAAAAATTTTAACCATATGAGTATTATCTTGATTTTTAAATCTTGAAATGAAATCAGAAATTTCTTTTAATTGAACCATTAAAACAACTACTTTATCATCAAGTCTAAAACTGTATGAAATTGCTGCTTCTTCATCAACTGTTGATAAAAAAACATTTGACCAATAATCATCATTTTCTTTAATACCTTTGAAATATTCTTGATTTGAATAATCAAAACCTTTATAAATTTTCAAATTAGTCGCAGCATAAAAATCTTCTATAATTCCATCTTTATTTAAGACTAAAATACTAGAAATATTTGTATTTGTATCAACAATATTTTTTAACAATGTATTATTATCTTGATAATTACTTTTTATATAAAAAGAGATTTTATATATTTTAGATAAAAACTTATCCATTTCAGATTCAATTTGATACAAAATTTGTTTTTGATTATGCTGGATAATATTTAATTTAGAAAAATAAAAGTTTATCATTGCTATTAATCCAACACTAATTGCAATAAAAATTGAAAATGATATTAAGATTATTAAAATCTCTTTTTTTAAGCTTTTTTCTTTTCTCATTCTACTTTTTCAAACTTTCCATTTACTACTTTAAATGTATCAAATTTCCTAACAACATCCCCATATTGGTCAAAAACAATAATATCCTGCAAACCTTTGAATTCTTTTTTTATTAATAAATTCTTCTTAAGTTCAGTTTGCTCTCCCATTTTTAGAAGTTCAATTACAACTCTTGCTAATTCATAACCTTTTGAAGCGTATAAAGAGGGTTCTATATTATATTTGTTTTTAAATTTGTTAGAAAAATTAATAAAATCTTCACTTTTTGAATTTTCATCATAATCAATATTAAAAATAATTCCTTCACTATATTTCCCTGTATTTTCAATAAAAGCAGGTGTCATAGCCCATTCAGAAGAGGCAATTTGTGTCTTAATACCTTTAATTCTGAGATATTGAACAACTCTTGATGCATCAAGGGAATTTGCACAAATCAAAACTAAATCTGGATTTAAATTATTTATATCAAGAACTAAATCATCTAAATTCTCATCTGTTTTAGCATATTTTATAAAATTTTCACCGCCATTAGATATAAAACTTTTTTCAAAATTTTCTAAATAATCTTTTGTATATGTAATATTACCTGGGTCGTAAATTCCATATATTTTTTTATAATTATTATCTTTTACATATTTTGTAAAAGTTGAAAATCTTTGTTCATTATTTGCCACATGAACTCTAAAAAATTGATCATCAATTCCTGAAAATTCATTACTAGCAGATGCTGCTGAAATCATAAACATATCTTTATGCTTATTTATTATAGACATAGAAATTTTTGACATACTACTTGTCACATTTCCCATAACTATTTTTATACCTTGATTTATAAAATCATTTACAATTTGCCTATTTACTTCTTCATCTTTTTTATCGTCTTTAAAAATAAGTTCAATTCTTTTTCCATTGATTTCATATTTTTCTTCTTCAAAAGCTAAAATAATTCCATTCATCATAGGATTTCCTAAATCAGAATATTTTGCAGTTAAAGCCCCAACAAAACCAATTTTTATAAGTTCTTTGGAATTTTTGAAAAAGAATAAAAAACAAACTCCTGCAAATAGGGCTATTGTAAGAAATATATAAAGCTTTTTCATAAAGATTCCAATCAAAAAGTTTTCTATCTCATTATATAATTTTTTTATATAAATGTTATAATTAAAAAAATAATTATTTTTATAGGATTTTAAATGTTATGTGGAATTGATGAAGCAGGACGAGGACCAATTGCTGGACCGTTAGTTGTAGCTGGTGCTATTTTAGAAAAAGAAATATTTGGATTAAATGATTCAAAAGTTTTAAGTGAAAAAAAAAGAGAAAAACTTTTTGAAGAGATAATTGAAAAGTCAAAATATCATATAGTTTTTACAGATGCAAAAATAATCGATGAAAAAGGTTTGAGTTTTTGCCTTAAAAATTCTATTATGGAAATCATGGAAAATCTAAAAAATAATTGTAATTTGTTTTTAATGGATGGAAACACAACTTTTGGAATATCAAATTTAACTTGTAAAATAAAAGCAGATGCTACTGTTCCACAAGTAAGTGCTGCTTCTATTTTAGCAAAAGTTAGCCGTGATAGATATATGCTAAATATTGCAAAAGATTTTCCAAATTATGATTTTCATAAACACAAAGGTTATGGAACAGCAGCACACGTTGAAGCCATAAAACAATTTGGAAGAAGTAGTGAACACCGATATAGTTTTAGATTAAAAGCTTTAGGTGAAGAAGATATTGGAGTTCAAAAGAGTCTATTTTAGACTATTTTGAAACTTCTCCAATATGTTTTTCAATAGATTCTATTTTGGTTTTTAATCTATTATCTTGTCCTTTTCTAATATCAAATTTTAAAGTTGCATAAACTCTATTACAACCTAACTCTTCTAATTTTAGATAACATTTTTCTACTAAAGATAAAGCCTCTTTTAAAGTATCTGTTTCAATTATTGTAGCCATTGCAGTTAGTTGATAACTTGCTCCACTTTCTCTTATAATTTTTATAACTTCTGATACTTCTTTGCTTTTACTTTCGCTTTTATCAGTAGGAAACATAGACATTTCTAATAATATTGACATATAAATAATTCCTTTAAATACAATGTATTGATTTAGTTGTTGGATTATAACATAGCTATTTTATTAAATTCTTATATTAATTTTTTTGACTATAAATTATACAAATAGCTTTTAAGGAAGTATATATTTTTTATTTATAATTTAAAATAATTTTGATAACATATATTAGAATTAAATAAAAGGATTAAAATGCAATTAGAAGTATCTGCTGAAGTAATATTATCTCAATTAGGATATTCAAAAAGTGAAGCTTCACTAAAACAAGCTGAAAAAATGATGGAATCAACAACAAATTTTGATAAATTTGCAAAACACATTTTCACACTAAATGATCACCTAAAAAAAATGAATGCTTATGTAGGTCTGTCTAACAAATCAAATCATTTAAAAATCAAATGTGATGAAAATGACTCTGAAGAAATTTTACAAGAATTTCACGAAGAAGTTTCACATTGGGCTAATAAATACAATGTGAACCTTGAAAAAACAGATAACAAACACGTTTACTATATTTTAGGAAGTAATTAAAATATCTTTTTATAACTATGACAATAAGGCATCTTTTGGTGTCTTTCATAGTAATCCTGGTGATACTCTTCTGCTTCGTAAAATGGCACTAAATCATGTAAAGAAGTAGCAACTTTAAAACCTTTTTCTTCTAGCTGTAAAATTAACTTTTCACTTATAGTTTTTTGTTCGACATCGACATAAAAAATTGCAGATAAATATTGGCTTCCAATATCTGGACCTTGACCATTTGTTTGAGTAAAATCATGTATTTCAAAAAATAATTTTGCCAATGCTTCAAAAGAAACAATAGTTTCATCATAAGTGATTTCTACAACTTCTAAATGACCTGAAAATCCTGTACAAACCATTTGATAATTTGGATTTTCTATATGTCCACCCATATAACCAGAAATTGCAGATTTTACACCTTCTAATTTTTCAAAATGATACTCAACTCCCCAAAAACAACCCGCTGCAAAATATGCTTTTTTTATATTTTGATTTTCCATTTTAATTCCTATTATCCCTTATTAACATTACTGTTTTATTTTCACCTAATATTTTTATATCAAATAATTCAGTAGCTTTTATTAATTCTCCTAATTTTTTATATCCATAATTAATAGGGGAAAAAGATGAATTTTGATTGATATATAAACCAACAGCAGCGATATTTGACCAACCACTATCATCAGAGGTTTGTTCTGCTGCTTTTCTTAAAAGTGCTACAAGTTTTGTATCTTTTCTTAGTTGTACTTTTGTTAATTTATTATTATTTGAACTAGCACATGCCACATCTTCTTTTGTATAATCAAAGAGTTTTTCCACATAAATAAACTGCGAACAAGCATTTACGAATGATTCAGGAGTTTTATCTTCTCCATATCCATAAACTGTAATTCCATTTGATAATATTCTTGAAACCACAGGAGTAAAATCACTATCACTTGTTACAAGAGCTAAAGCTCCAAGATTTCTAGTATAAAGTAAATCCATAATATCAATAACCATTGCAATATCACTTGCATTTTTACCTTTTGTGTAAGCAAATTGTTGGATTGGTTTTATATTATATTTATGTAAAATATCTTCCCAACCTTGAAGTCTTTTATCTTTCCAGTTTCCGTAGGCATTTCTTATATTTATAGTTCCATATTTTGATAAATCATTTATAATACTATCAATATATTTTGCACTTACATTATCACAATCTATAAGCATTGCGATATTTATTTGAGGAATATTCATGCTTTTGCTTCAAAATTTAATGAAATAGAGTTTACACAATGTCTTGTGTCTTTTGAAGTTAATCTTTCACCTTCAAAAACATGACCTAAATGCCCACCACAAGAGGCACAAACAATCTCTACTCTTCTTCCGTCTCTATCTGGAACTCTTTTTACAGCTCCTTGTATTTCATCATCAAAACTAGGCCATCCACAACCTGATTTGAATTTATCTTCTGATTTATAAAGTTGCGCATCACATTTTTTACATGTAAATATTCCTTCTTCATAAAAATCATTATACTTTCCAGTAAAAGGATATTCTGTTCCTTTATTTTCTATTACATATTTTTCTTCATCGTTTAATTCATTATAATTCATTATATATTTTCCTTTTTATTTATCAAATCTTATTATATATTTTATTCCATTTTGCATTTTTTCAACACTTAATAATCCAAAATTTTTCTCTACAAATACTTTTACTAAATAAAACCCCAAATCGAAATCTTCATTTTGATTATAGTTATTTGCATTATCACTGTAAATTATATAAATTGATTCATTTTTATCTTCAAAATTCACATCTATTTGCTTTTTTTCTACAATTTCATTTAATTTAAAATTCTCTATTGATTTAGCTATTAATTTACTAAAAATATGTTTTATTTCATCAAAAACAATATTTAAAGATAATAAATTATCTCCTGTTACATTCAAGTCTATATCCAAACTATTAATCTCATCTTTTAATAAAAAAAGAGCATTATCCAAAGATACTTTTAAATTTACATTCTCTTTATTTTTCTGATTATTAAAAAATTTATGAAAATCTTGCATAATTTCATCTAATTTATCCATTTCAAACAATGTTTTCTTAAATATTTCATCTTCTTTAAATTCTTCTATATTTGCCAATTTAAAATCTAAAGATTGTAAATAAAATTTTATTTTATCAATAGGTTCTCGCCATTGTAAAGATATAACATCAATCAAAGAAGCCATTGCACCAATTTTAGAGTGCTGAACAATTATTTCATCTTTTTGTCTTATTTGTTCAACTTGTTCTTTTACTATTTCATTTAAATTTGTATTTACAAGTTCAAGTTCAGTCATAACTGTTGCTAATTTTAAATGAACTTCAACTCTTTTTAGTAAAACTTCACTATAAAATGGTTTTGTAATATAATCAACTGCACCTAATTCAAAACCTTTTACAATATCTTTTTCATCATCTTTTACTGTTAAAAAGATTAATGGAATTTTTTTTGTTTTTTCATTTGATTTTATTTTTGAACAAACATAATAACCGTCCATTGTAGGCATTACAACATCAAGTAAAATCAAATCAAATTTGTTTTTTTCTAATAACTCTAAAGCTTTTTCTCCACTTTGTGCATAAATAACATTGTAATCTTTTAAAATATTCATTGCAACTTGTAAATTTTTTGGGTCATCATCTACTAATAAAATTTTATTTTCATATTTCTTATTCATATTTTAGCCTTTTAAGATTTCAAATTTATCTTCTAATTGTTTTAATCTAACATAAGAATTTACTTTAGTAATCAATTCAACTGTAATAAAAGGTTTTACCACATAATCAATTCCACCACTTTCATAAGCTTGTTCAATATCTTGTGAAGAATCTTTCCCTGATAAAAATATTACTGGAATTTTTTTTGTTCTTGCTTCACTTTTTAACTTTGCACAAACATCAAAACCATTCATATCTGGCATCATTATATCTAATAATATTAAATCAAAATCATGTTCTTTTATCAATTCAAGTGCCATTGTTCCACTTTTGGCATAAAACATTTTATAACCTTCATTTTTCAAAATATTCATTGCCATTTGAATATTTTTCGCGATATCATCTACTATTAAAATTTTGCTTTCAGTTTTCAAGTTTAGCCTTTAAATTCTCTATTAATTCTAAAAATGTATTCATTAAATAATCAACTTTTTCGATATCAAAAGCTTCTACATTTTTTATTAACTCTTTTGAGTAATCATCCAATAAATATATATCTTCTTTTAGTGCTAATTCATTTAATTTTAAAGCAAACTCTTCAATCAAAGAAAAATCTCCACCATCTTTTATATTTAGCCATTGTGGTTTAAACTCATTTTCTAACTTATTTATTACCACTTTTAGTTTTTCTAAATCAATTATTTTATGAGAGTTTTCTTCTTTTAAACTTTTTTGAATGGTTTGATATTTTAAATATTTAGCCAACTCTTCAATTAAATCATCCAAAATTACTGGTTTTCTTAAATATCCATCAAAACCATATTTTGACACTTTTTCCAAATCTTTTCCCATAACAGAAGCAGTTAAGGCAATCAATGGAATATTTTTTAATTTTTCATCTTTTTTAAGAATTGTCGCTGCTTCATATCCATCCATTACAGGCATTCTTAAATCCATTAATATCAAATTTACATTTACATTTTTTAATAATTCTATTGCTTCTTTTCCATTTTCCGCCATTATTAAATCAATATCAAAATCTTTTAAACTAGCCTGTACCAGTTTTCTATTTTCTAAAACGTCATCAACTACAAGTATCACAGCTTTTTCAAACATAATATTTGAAGCTTTTAGTTTTGAAGAGATAACCTCATCTTCCATTGAACTAACTGGAATATCTCTAAAAATTACTGTAAAAGTTGAACCTTTATTTTTTTGACTCTCAACTTTTATCTCACCATTCATCATTTTAATCAACTTTGTACAAATTGCCAAACCTAAACCTGTTCCACCATATTTTGCCACATCGTGATTTTCTTGTTGTTCAAAGGCATTAAAAATAGTTTCTAAATTTTTTTCATCAATTCCAATTCCAGTATCTTCAACACTAAAAATCAAATCTATTTTACTTTTTATATTATCTTTATAAACATTTTCAACTTTTAGTTTTATATGACCTATTTGAGTAAATTTAATAGCATTTCCAATTAGATTAAACAAAACTTGTCTAATTCTAACTCCATCCATAATTATATATTTTGGAATGGTTTTATCAATATCAACTATAAATGTGATATTTTTACTGATTATTTTAGAGTGAAAAATTGACTCTATTTCTAAAAATAAATTTGTTGGATTTAAAGATTCATTTCTAATTTCAAGCTTTCCAGCTTCTATTTTTGATAAATCTAAAATATCATTTATGATTCGTAAAAGTGCATTTCCACCTTTTTTTATAGAATCTAAATACTCTTTATGTAGTGGATTTTTTATCTCTTTGTCTAATATTTCTGTAAATCCAATTACTGAATTCATAGGTGTTCTTATTTCATGGCTCATATTTGCTAGAAATTCACTTTTTTGTTTTGATATATTTTCTGCTATATCTTTTGCTTTTTTTAACTCTTCATTTAAAGATTGAATATTATTTCGTTCTTTTTCTAACTCTTTTTGGATTTTTTCTTTTTGAGTAATTTCTTCTTTTAATGTTCGATTCCAATAAAATATAATAGCTAATATGATAATTGAAATAGTTAATATATTCCAAATCAACTCATAATCAATTTTTTGTTCATAATCAATTTTTATCCATTTTCTATATATTTCGTCTTTTTTTTCAGTTGGAATATTTTCTAATAATTTATTTAAAATAGAAACCAATAATACATCATCTTTTTTTACCCCAAAACCATAACCATAGTTATAACCAGTTGGTCCAGCTATTTTTAGATTACTCAAACCATGTTTTTTACTATAAAATTCAAATGATGGAATATCTAAAATAAAATAATCAATTTGAGAATTTGACAACTCTTTTAACCCCTCCAAAGCATTATCATATTCTTTGATATTTTTGATTTGAGGAAAATCTCTTTTTATATCTTCTATTATTGAATAACCCTTTACAGTTGCTATTTTTTTATTTGTGATATTATTAAAAGAGTTAATATAATTGGTTTCTTTGTTATTGGAAATTATTACTATTTCTGCACCAACATATTTATTTGAAAAATTCAAATATTCACTTCTTGAAGCTGAATAAGATATTGAATCAATTAAATTTATTTTTTTATTTTTTATTAGACTAAGAGTATCAGCCCAAGAATTAGTTTTTACATACTCTAATTCAAGTCCACTATCTTTAAATACTTCATTTACAATATCTGGAACAATTCCTATATAATTCCCATTTTCATCATAAAAAGAGTAAGGAGGCCAGAAAAAATCACCCGAAATTTTGATTTTTGGATTGTTTTTTATCCAAGTAATCTCCTCTTGCGTAAAATGAGCTGATTTTTCTTCTTTAAGTTCAAATACCCATTTTTTATTTATCTTCTCTTTTTCATCTTCAATAATTTTTGGCATAACTTTTTGAATAATATTAAATAAAGTCGTATTCTCTTTTAAAATAGCCATTGATAAATCGATTTTGTCAAAATCTGCTTTAAATTTTACTTCAATATTTGTATATAACTCTTTTTCAACAAAATATGAAAATACAGGCATATTTCCTATAAAAATATCAGCTTTTCCATAAGATACAAAATCAAAGGCTTCTTTATTTGATGAAGCAAAAACAAATTTTACATTTGGGTATTTTTTCATTATTTTTTCATAAACAAAATTACCCTTTTGAACCGCAATTGTGTAGTTTTGTATTTCATCAAAACTTTTAATATTTAACTCTTTTTTTGCAATAACAACAACATCTATTGTTAAATAAGGAGAAACATAATTTAAATAATTTTCTCTATCTGATGTTTTTGCAGCACAAGCTAACATATCTAGTTTTTTATCTTTGATATTTGAAATTACAGTATACCAATCACTTGCATTTATCTCAAATTTTAATCCAGTATATTTACTAATTATTTCTAAATATTCAGAAGCTATTCCTTTATATTCACCTTTTTCGTTTACATATTCAAAAGGTGGCCAATTTGCATCAACACCAACTTTTATAGTTGGATTATTTTTTATCCATTGTAATTCTTCTAAAGTAAAAAGGGATTGAGTATTTTTATCAATATTTGAAAAAAGTGTAGAAACAAAAATAATTAAAATAACTAAATATTTCATTTTAAGCCTACCTTAAAGTTAGTATAAAATTATTATAACATAAAAAGATATTTTTTCTTACGATACAAAAAACTCCTCTTCTACAATAATTTTATTCTCAAAAAGTATCTTTCCAACAAAAATATCACCTTTTTTAAATTCGCCAACGCCAGAGGGTGTTCCACTCATTAAAATATCCCCATCTTCGAAACTCAGAAAAGTATTTGCTTCTTTTATTATCTGTAATGGTTTATTTATCATCATAGAAATGTCACCTTTTTGTTTTAATTCTCCATTTATAAAAAGCTCTATTCCTAACTTTGAAATATCATCTTTGAAACTGATAAATTTTGAAAAAACAGCAGCTCCATCAAATGCTTTTGCACGCTCCCAAGGAAGACCTTTTTGTTTTAATTTATTTTGAATTTTTCTTAAAGTTAAATCAAGTCCAAAAGCAACTGCACTTATTTTATTATCTTTAATTAAAAATGAAATTTCAGCTTCATAATGACAAGAGTTTTGATTTTTTGGGAAAATTAATTTATTTGAAATTGATGAATTTGGTTTAATAAAAAATACCATTTCTTCTGGTATTTCATTTTTTAACTCTTTTATATGTTCTATATAATTTCGTCCAATACATACAACTTTTGATGAAAATATTTCATTATCATCTAACAATATTTTATTCATAATTTTTTCTTTTTTAAATAAATGTAAGCAACATTTTGATGCTTAGAATCATTAATAAACATGCGAAAACTTTTTTTACAATTTCAACAGGTAAAATATGTACTAATTTAACTCCTATTGGAGCAGTTAAAAAACTAAAAAATGCAACAATACCAAATGCAGGTAATGACACATAACCTAACATCAAATTATCTAAATTTGTGTGAGACCAACCATTTATCATATAACCTAAAGTTCCACTTATTGCAATTGGTAAACCAATTGCTGCACTTGTTCCAATTGCTTTTTTTAACTCAACATTTTGCCATAATAAATATGGAACACTAAGCGATCCTCCACCAATAGAAACCATTGCAGAAATCGCTCCTATAACAGAAGCTGAGAAAAATTGAATGGCTGGAGCAAAAAGGGTACGACTAGGTTTTGGTTTTTTATTTAAAAACATTTGAATAGAAACATAAGCCATAAAAATAGAAAAGAAAATAGCCAAAAACAATGAACTTAAGATTGAAGCTAAAAATGTAGCTAAAAATGTTCCAATTAAAACTCCTGGTGCCATCATTTTAACAACATCCCAAAGAACACCTTTTTTCTTATTGTGAGCTCTCAAACTAGAAATAGAAGTAACAACAATAGTTGCCATTGAAGTTCCTAAAGCTATATGTACAACATTTTCACTAGAGATTCCTTGAGCTAAAAACAAAGTTGTAAGTACAGGAACTATAATTCCTCCTCCACCAATTCCTAATAAACCAGCAGCTATTCCCACAAGAATACCTAATAAAACATAAGCGATTAAAAATTCAAATCCAAACATAAAACTACCTAAAATATAATTTCTTTTTATAAGAATTATAATAACACACTATCCCATAAAAATTAATATACTAAAAGATATGGTGATTATTATATAATTCAGAAAAATAATTATAGGTTAAAGAAATGAAAGATAATTTACTAATAGTTTGGACAAATGGTGATATTGAAGTAGCAAATAAATTTCCACTTTTATATTCATCCGTAATTTTAGAACGAGAATATTGGAAAACAGCCCATCTAATGCTTTGGGGATCATCAATAAAATTAGCAAAAGAAAATATTCAAATTCAAGAACAATTAAAAAAAATTCAACAAACAGGTGTAAAAATGAGTGCTTGTATAGTTTGTGTTGAAGATTACGATGCAACTTCTATTTTAAAAGAGTTAAATATAGAAATAACTCACACAGGAGTTCTTTTAACAACTGCCCTAAAAGATGAAACTTGGGCAGTTATGACTATTTAATATTTTTCTAATAAATCTTTTATAATCACAGAAGTAATTCCCCAAATTACTTCGCCCTCATATTTATAAACCCAAATCTTATGTTTTTTATTTCCCCATGGTTTTTTATAAGTATCAGGAAGTCCTAACTCTTCAACTGGGAAATAAATCTCTTTTTCTCCATTTTCATGAATTTTATAAGGATGAATTTCATGGGCTAAAGTATATTCTTCTGGTTCATTTTCTTTAAAAAAAGAGATTGGAATAAGAAGAGTTTTTTCAACTTCACTAAAATCTATTTTCATATTTTTATAGGCTTTTTTCTTTACTCTTGCCACAAAAGATTCAATAACAGCACCAATTGGAGCCATATAAGTATCAAGTTGTCCTAAAATTTTTATATCTTTTTTAACAATTCCTAGCTCTTCAAAAGTTTCTCTCAAAGCTGTGTCTTTAAAACTTTTATCAACTCCAGCTTCAAAACCACCACCTGGAAAACAAATATCTCCACCTTGTCTTATAGTTGCTGCTCTTTTTTGAAATAACAGATGATATTCACCATTCATTTTTACAAGGGGAATTAAAACTGCACTATTAAAAAATCTATCTCTTCCTAAAACATTTGGGTATTTTGGCAGATTTGATACTAACTTTTTTAGATTATCTTTTTTCATATATTTTCTTCTATATTTTTAATTGCATCTATCATTGTTTTTACTATTTTTCTTAAGTCATTTTCATTTATCGTATAAGCAACTATTGAATAAACAAGTTTTCCAAATGGTCTTATCCAAACTCCATTTTTTACACAATAATCTTGAACTTTTTGGGCATAACAATCATCAACTAACTCTATAATTCCAATAGCTCCAATATTTCTTACATCTTTTACAAATTTTAAATCTTTTGCATTTTGTAATTCTTGAGTAAAAATATTTTCAATATTTTTTACATTATCTTGCCAATTACTTTCAAGAAGTAAATCAATACTAGCATTTGCAACGCTACAAGCTAGTGGATTTGCCATAAATGTTGGTCCATGCATTAAAACACCAATTTCGCTATTTGATATAATTTCACTTACACTTCGTGAGGTAACCATAGCAGCCATTGTCATATAACC
This sequence comes from Arcobacter suis CECT 7833, assembly GCF_003544815.1. Classification (NCBI taxonomy): domain Bacteria; kingdom Pseudomonadati; phylum Campylobacterota; class Epsilonproteobacteria; order Campylobacterales; family Arcobacteraceae; genus Arcobacter; species Arcobacter suis. The sequence goes on from NZ_CP032100.1 coordinate 1,876,354, forward strand.
ACCTGTTAATCCTTTTCCAATAGTCATAATGTCTGGTTTTATTTCTGCCCACTCACAAGCAAACATTTTACCCGTATGTCCAAAACCAGTTGCTATTTCATCGGCTATTAATAATACATCGTATTTTGTACATAATTCCCGTGCTTTTTTAAGATATTCAGGATTATAAATCCTCATTCCACCAGCACCTTGAACTATTGGTTCAACTATAAAAGCAGCTATTTCTTCGTGATATTTTTCAAATGCTTCTTCTAAAGCTTTCATCTCTTCTCCAAAATCACTTGAAAATCCTAATTTAGGAGCTTTTACAAAAATATTTTCACTTAAATATGAACCATAAATACTGTGCATCGAATTTTGTGGGTCGCAAACACTCATGGCTCCTAATGTATCGCCATGATATGCATGTTCAAGGGCAAAAAATTTATATTTTTTTAGCCCCTTTGCTTTTTGATATAAAATGGCAGTTTTTAGTGCAACTTCAACTGAAACCGAACCACTATCACATAAAAAAACACTATGAAGTCCTGTTAAATTAACAAGCTTTTGAGAGAGTAAACTTGACTGTTCGTGAGCTAATCCTCCAAACATAATATGAGGCATAATCTCAACTTGTTTTTTTAATGCTTCATTTAATTTTGGGTGATTATATCCATGAATTGCGCTCCACCAAGAGCTCATTGCATCAATTAACTCTTCTCCTGTTTGCAAAAAAATTGAAGTTTTATTTGTAGAAACAACTGGTAGTATTTTTGTTTTAGATGGAAGTGAGTTATATGGATGCCAAACATGTTCGTTGTCGATTTCTAGCCAAGTCAATAGTATTTCCTAATAATTTTATTAGGTGGATTATATCTAAAGATTATTGCAGAACAATTAAAGATTATTTAATCATTTTTTATTATATCTTCTAAAATAATTCTTGTTAAAGTACCTTTATAAATTTTATTTTTATCTTCGAAACTTGTATTTATGATATTTATTTGTCCATTCATATGTTTATTTATAATCTCTTTACACATAAACAAACCAATTCCCGTCCCTTGAGTTTGATGTTTTGTCGTAAAATATGGCTCAAAAACTTTATCGATAATTTCTTCTTCTATTCCACCAGCATTGTCTTTAATTTCAATAACAGCTTTATTATCTTCCCTAAAAATATCAATAAAAATAAACTTTTCATTCTCATTTAGAAATTCCAAAGCATCTTTTGAATTGTTTAAGATATTAATTAAAACTTGAATAAGTTCAGTTTCGTATCCACAAACTTGGATATTTTCTATTTTATAAGTTATTTGAATATCTTTATTTGAAAAATTTGGATTCATTAAATCTATTGTTTTTCTACAACATTTTTCTAAATAAAAATTTTCTTTCTCTTTTTGTGGTTTAAAAAAATATCTAAAATCATCTATTGTATTTGATAAATATTTTGAAGTATTTAAAATTGAATCTAATGTTTTATAAAAAAAATCATCATCCAAATCATTTAATTGTTTTTTTAATTTTATTCCACTAACACCCGTTGTAATCAAAGATAAAGGTTGTCTCCATTGGTGAGCAATATTTTCAATCATTTGTCCCATAGAAACCATTTTTTGTTGTTGAGATAAAAGTCTGTCTTTTTTTAAATTATCTTCAACTTCTTTTTTAATTCTAATTTCTAATTCATTATTTACTTCTCTTAATTCTTTAGTTTTTTCTTCAACTTTTTCTTTTAAAGAATTATTTACATCTCTTAAAAGTTTTTGTTTATATATAACTGCTATAAAAATTACTGAAAGTACAAAAAAGATTTTCCATAAAATAGAATAATCAAACTCTTTTTTATACTCTATTGATACCCATTTATTAAGTATTTCATCTTTTAGAAAATCATCAATACTTAAAACTGATTTTTGAAAAATTTCAAATAAAACATTATCATCATTTCTTACAGCTATTGATACTTTAGAAACTTCATCTAATTTAGCAGATACAGAAAGTTGTGTTAAATACTTAGTTTGTAGTTTATACCAAGCAGTTGAAATAGCATCAATATGACCAAAAGTTTCACCACTTAAAACTTTTTCTAATCCTTCATCAATATTTTTAATAGTTACAAACTCTAGATTCTTATACTTATTTTTTAATATATCCATCATTGCATAATCTTCAACAATAGAAACTTTTTTGTTTTTTATACTTGATAAATTATTTATAAATGAAGTTCCACTTTTTGTTAAAAGAACAAAAGGAATATCAATATATGATTTTGTAAAATTAAATTCATTTTCTCTTTCTTTTGTCTCTACAATAGATGATAAAATATCACATTTTCTTGCTTTTGCAAATGCTAAAGATTCTGTCCAACTTTTTGTAGGAACTAAAGTTATTGGTTTTTTTATTTTATTTTCAATTATACTTATATAATCAGCAACAAAACCCACAAATTTTCCATCTTTTATATCACTATATGGCATAGAATTTGGCATTACACACATTTTTATAGTATCTTTTTCTTCAATATATTTTATCTCATCTGGAGAAAAAGTAAAGCTACTTAAACTATTTATATCAAAAATAAATTTATCTAAATTTACAGCAGATGGAACTAATCCCATAACATTATATAAATCATAAATTCTTTGAATTTTATCTTTTCTAATTTCACCTAAATTTGCAGTTTTAAAATATGAAAGTTTTTTTAACTCTTTCGCTTCATATAATAATTCTTCTTTTTCTAAATTTTGAGTATTGTATTTTTCATATATTACATCAACACTCTCTTGCATATTTGAATAGGCATATTCCCAACCTTTTAGAGATGCTTTTTTAAATAATAAAACTGTATTTAAATCATAACTTATAAGATTTTGATTTGTATATAACATATCACTATACATATCAAAATCATATTTTTTAGGGTCAAAAATATTGTATTCAACACCTTTTTTCTGTAAAGTATATGGAGCTTTAGAGATATATGCAGAAATTACATCAGTATTTTTATTTATTAAATCGTCAATATTGTGAGAATGTTTTAAAAAAGTAAGGTTTTCAAGTTTTATTTTATTTGAACTAATCATGGCTTTTAATGAAACTTCGCTAGCATCATCAATAGTTGTCATTATTTTTTTATTAGAAAAATCATTTATATTATTAATACCCGATTCTTTAGTGCTTAATAAAACAAGAGGTGTTGATTGGAAAATAGCATATAAAGCCACAATATTGGGATTTTTTATTCTTTCCAAAATTAAAGTTTCACGTCCTACTGCAAAATCTATTTTCCCATCATTTACCTCTTTTGGAATATCAATACCAAAAGCAAAAGGTTTTATTTCAACATCAAGCCCCAATTCTTCATAAAAACCTTTTTGTTTTGCCATATAATAGCCAGCAAATTGAAATTGATCTAACCAAGATAATTGAAGAGTAACTTTTTTTAATTCTTTTGCAAATAAAGTATGAGAAAGTAAGATTATTAGTATGAATATAGTTCTAATTCTTTTTGAATAACTCAAGATAATCCTCTTTATGAAATTGTTAGAGTATAGCTAAAAATTATTGAAAATGTATGAAAAAAATATTTAAATAACATCATAAATTTATGATGTTATTTTATTAAAGATTAGTGTAAAAAGTGTCTAATTCAGCAGAAGGATAAAGGTATACTGTATTTATTTTTAAAAAATTATCTATTTTAATCTACTTTTCTAACTCATAATACTTTTCTAAAAAAGTTTCTACCGAGCATACAATAGTATTTACTCCAGAATATTCATAACTTGCAATTGCTTTCATACAAAATGCATAATCATTTGAAATTAAAAAACTGGTATTAGAAGCTAAAATTGCATGTTGCATATCATTGTTAGATGCTCTAAATCTATCAGTATTTTTTTTAATTTTATCAAAATCATCTGGATAATATCCAGCCCAATTCATAAGAGTATATGCCATAGATATTCCATTCTCTATTGAATCTTCAAACGAATCTCTCCAATTAAATTCATTATTTTTATTACAAATTTTTTCAATAGCCAAAACCACTTCACAACTAGGTAATTCAGAAATATTTAGACTTTTTATTGGCTCATATTCTCTAAAAGGTTTTGGACCTAAGGGAATACTATCAAATTTTGCTAATTTATTTATACTTTCTAACCTCTTATTTAATAATATTGGTAAATCCTTTTTCATTTGTTCCATGTAACTTTTAATTTGCGAAATATTACCTTTATACTCTTCTTTTAAATTATTTTCATCAATATCAATATCTAGCAAATTAATAATTTTATTTGAAAGATTTTTTATACTATCTTCTAAACTTTCACCTATTTTTTCAAAACTATTATTATTGGGAAGTCCTGATGATTTTCTAGATAAATTATCAAGAGTTAATGCCAAATTTTTAAAACCTAAAATATCATTTTCAATGTTTAAATACTCAACATAATCAATCCATATTTGGCTTGGTTTTTTATCACTAATTTTTTTGTTTTTTGGTTCAATATATTTAGCATTAAGTTCTTCTAAAACATCAAGATGTTCCTTTTTATATTCATCATTAGATATTTGATTTATTTCAGCTAGAGTTATGTGAGAATATACAACCTGAATATTAAATTTTAATAAAAAATTCTTAAATAGTACAAAATAATTATCAGCAGTTTCTTTAAGTTTCCTAGATCTCAAGTCACTTAGTATATTTTGATCTAAATAGATTAATTTATTCATTAGTACAACCTTTATAAAACTATCTGCTAATAAAGGTATTGTATATAAAAGAAGTTTAAAAATATCAGAAAGATTGATTAATAATCAATCTTTCTATTTTCTAATGTAAAAAGTGTCTAATTCCTGAAAAATATAAAGCCATTCCATATTCATTTGCCGCTTCAATAATTTCATCATCTCTGATACTTCCACCTGGTTCAATTACACATTTTACACCAGCTTGTGCAGCTGCGTCAATACTATCTCTAAATGGGAAAAATGCTTCAGAAGCTAATACAGCACCTGTAACATCAATTCCCATATCTTCTGCTTTTCTTAAAGCAGCTTTTGAAGCATCAACTCTTGAAGTCATACCCATACCAACAGCAACCATTGCAGAATCTTTTACATAAACTACACAGTTTGATTTTGTTAATGAAGCAATTTTATAAGCTATTTCCATATCTTTTACTTCTTGTTCAGTTGCAATTCTTGTTGATTTTAACTCAGAATTTCTAACTTCATCATCTGCTACTTTATCAGCATCTTGGAATACAAATCCACCATCAACTCTTTTAAAGTCAATTGCATCATTTGCAAGTTCTAAGAATTGTGTTCCTTGCTCAAATAGTTTAATTCTTTTTTTGCTTTCAAATACAGCAACCGCTTCTTCTGTGAAACTAGCAGCAAATACAACTTCTAAGAAAATCTCATTCATTTTTTCAGCTAACTCTTTATCAACTGTCCCATTAACTGCAACTACTCCACCAAAAGCAGAAACTGGATCACATTTTAGTGCTTCAATATAAGAATCTAATAATGTATCTTTAATAGCAAAACCACAAGGATTTCCATGTTTTACAATACAAACTGCTTTATCTTTTCCAAATGCAGCAGCAATTCTTGCAGCTCCTGAAATATCACCCATATTATTAAATGACGCTTCACCTTTTACAGTTTTAAATTTATTTGTAAATTGTGCATCAAACTCATATAATGCACCTTTTTGATGAGGATTTTCACCATATCTTGTATCAAATACTTTAGAACCCACGATAAATTGTTTAGCTCCAAATCCACCATTAAATCTTTTGTTCATATAATTAGCAATCATTGAATCATAAGCAGCTGTGTGTTCATAAGCTTTAATCATCATATCTCTTCTAAACTCAACTGTGTTAGTGTCATTTTTTAGGTTTTGTAAAACTAAATCATAATCAGCAACATCTGTAACAATAATTACTGAATCAAAGTTTTTTGCAGCCGACCGAACCATCGCTGGTCCACCAATATCAATGTTTTCAATAATCTCTTCAAAATCATCAGTTTTTTCAATAGTTGCTTTAAATGGATATAAGTTTACACAAACTAAATCAATTCCCTCAACACCAAGTTCTTTAGCTTGATCAAGGTGAGATTGTTTATCGCGTCTGTGAAGAATTCCACCATGAATATAAGGATTTAAAGTTTTAACTCTTCCTTCAAAACACTCAGGAAATTTTGTAACTTCATTTGCTTCAATTACAGCAATTCCTGCATCTTTTAATTTATTATATGTTCCACCAGTTGAAATAATTTCATATCCTAAAGATACTAGTACTTTAGCAAAGTTTTCAACACCACTTTTATCACTTACTGATATTAATGCTCTCATTTAATTTTCTCCTACTATATATTTACAAATAAAAAAAGCCAAACTTCCATAAAAAGAAGTTTGGCTTAAAGGTTTTAAATCTTATAAATCTTGTTCTATCACTTGTTTAAATCTATTGAAATAAACGTAACTTGCTTTTTCTAAATCTTTATAAATGTCATTTATAGAAATTTTATCCCCTGTTACTTGACCAATTTTGCTACACTCAATATTGAATGAATTTGCAACTTTTTCAAATGCTTCACAGTTTTCAGGTCTTACTTCAACTATTGCTCTACTTAAAGACTCAGAAAAAATATCTTTTGAGTCATTTAATGAAATAGAAATTTCTATTCCTTTATTACCCACAACTGCCATTTTAGAAGCACTTATTGCAATTCCACCAATGTTTACATCTTTTGCAGATTTTAATAAACCTAATTTATTTGCTTCAATAACAGTATTCCATAAAGCTAACTCTTTTTCAAAATTTACTTCTGGATGAATTCCTGCAACTTTTCCATACATTTTTTTCATATAAAGTGATGCACCAAACTCTGATTTTGTTTCACCTAAAATATATAAAATATTTCCATTTTCTTGAACACAAGATGGTAATACTTTATTTGCATCTTCATTAACTCCAACCATTGCAATTGAAGGTGTTGGGAAAACTCCCACTCCATTTGTTTCATTGTATAAAGATACATTTCCACCAATAACTGGAGTATTTAACTCTCTACAAGCTTTTTTAATTCCTTCACAAGATGCAGCAAATTGCCACATAACTTCAGGGTTCGTAGGATTTCCAAAATTTAAACAATCTGTGATTGCTTTTGGAACTGCTCCTGTCATTGCAACATTTCTTCCAGATTCCATAACAGCAGCTGCAGCTCCTAATTCTGGATTGATGTAACATAATCTTGTATTACAATCAGCACTCATTGATAATGCTTTTCCTGTTTCTTTGATTCTGATACTCGACCCATCAAGTTTCCCTGGACCTTTGATTGTATTTGTTTGAACCATTGAATCATATTGAGAATAAACCCAAGATTTATCAACAACTTCCATGTCAGAGAATAAATCATCAAATGCAGCTTGATTTGAAATCTCTTTATCTAAAGTAATATTTTCAATTCCATCTAAATAAGCTGGTTTTTTTGTTGGTCTATCTAAAACTGGCGCTTGTTCAGATACTGGTTGAACTGGAACTTCTGCACATTTTTCACCATGCCAGAATAGTTCCATATTTCCTGTATTTGTAACTTCACCAATAACAGCAACATCTAGTTCCCATTTTTCAAAGATGTCAATAACACCCTGTTCACAACCTTTTTTAGCACAAATAAGCATTCTTTCTTGAGATTCTGAAAGCATAAAGTCATAAGGAGTCATACCCTCTTCCCTTGCAGGAACTTTATCTAAATGCATAATCATCCCAGAACCTGAACGTCCAGCCATTTCAAATGAAGAAGAAGTAAGCCCAGCAGCACCCATATCTTGAATACCAATAATTAAATCAGCTTTGAATAACTCTAAACAAGCTTCTAAAAGTAGTTTTTCAGTAAATGGATCTCCAACTTGAACAGTTGGTCTTTTTGACTCACTATCTTCTGTAAATGCTGCACTTGACATAACAGCTCCACCAAGTCCATCTCGCCCAGTTTTACTTCCAACATACATTACAGGATTTCCTAATCCTTCAGCTTTTCCTAAGAAAATTTCATCAGATTTTGCAAGTCCTATTGTAAATGCATTTACAAGGTTATTTCCAGCATAACACTCTTCAAAAGTAGTTTCTCCACCAATTGTTGGAACTCCCATACAGTTACCATATCCACCAATACCAGCAACTACACCTCTTAATAAAAATCTGTGTTTTGCAGCTGTTTCACTATTTCCTTCAATTGAAGCAAATCTTATTGAATTCATATTTGCAATAGGACGTGCTCCCATTGTAAATACATCTCTTAAAATTCCTCCAACTCCAGTTGCAGCACCTTGATAAGGCTCAATAAATGATGGGTGATTGTGTGATTCCATTTTAAATACAGCAGCATATCCATCACCAATGTCAATAACACCAGCATTTTCACCAGGACCTTGAATAACCCAAGGAGCTTTTGTTGGAAAACCACTTAAATATTTTTTACTTGATTTATATGAGCAGTGCTCAGACCACATAGCAGAGAAGATACCAATTTCTACATAGTTTGGTTCTCTTCCTAAAATTTCTTTGATATTTTCAAATTCTTCAAGTGTTAAAGAGTGAGCAAGTGCTATCTCTTTAAGGTTCATCTCTTGTTTTTGCATCTTTCGCCTTAAAATATGGTTGTTATTTAGGGCGATTATATCTAAAAAGAGTTAAATTTTATTTTAATCCTCTGATAGAATTTTCACTTGATTATTTGCTATTTCTAAAAACAGCTCTTTTTTTCCATTAAATTTTACACTTGGACTTATATATTCTTCATCCATTAAAACTTTAAACATGTTTTTTCCTAATGAATTTGGATAAGGAGAAACATCTATATTTGTAAATTTAATTGTTTTATCTTCTTTTTTAGCAAATATTGATTTTTTTTGCTCTTTAAAAAAACTAAAATCTGTTTTATTTGCTCTTTTAAAATCATTAGAATAAAAAGATAAATATTCTTCTATATCTGAATATTTCCAAGCATCTTTCCATTTAAATATACTACTTAATACTAATGCCATTTCATCTTTTGTTGCTTTTTTAGAATCATTCCCAAATGTTAACAAAATAGATTTATTTAAGTCTATATTTTTTTCTAAATTTTCAAGCTCATTATTTGCTAAAGCAATACAGCCTTTTGTAAAATTTTCTCTTTCAGAATAAAGAGGCATACCATGAATCCAAATTCCTGAACCTTTTTTATCTAAACTTTGATCAAAAATATTTGGATAAGAAGTCACTAACGCAAAAGGTCCATAAAAACTATCAAGTCCTACTTTTTTTTGAATTAATTCATAAGCACCTTCAGGAGTTTTTTTGTCACCTTCAGTATATTTATCACCTTTGTTTTCACCCACAATTACATTGTTTTTCGATAATAATTTATAATCATTATCCACTTTTTCGTAAACTGCAATTTCTAATTGATTTTTTTGTGTTACGAGTATATATTTTTTAAATTCATAATAACCATAATCTACATTTTTGTCTTTTAAGTATTCCTGCCAGTATGTCATATCTTTTAACTTTTTTTCTATCTCTTTTTCAACAGAACTAATACCCTCGTATCTATATAATGTCACTAAATCTTGTGCATACATATTAAAGGCAAGTAATAAAAAAATTATAAATTTAAACAAATATTCCTCCATGTTAATCTTTAAGTTGTAGCATTGTATAATGTTTGCCCTAATTATTAAATAAAAAAGCGAATAAACTATGAGAAGAATTATTTTATCAATTATTATTTTTTTTAATTTTTTATATTCAGCACAAGTTGAAGAGCTAAATTGGCCAAAAGGAGAGACTTTTTTGACCTTTTTGGATAAATATTCAATCTCCCAAAAGTTGTATTTTGATTTGGAGAAAGAAGATCAAGAGTTGTGTTCTGAAATAACAGCCGATAGAAGATTTTATCTATATACAGATGATGATGGCAAATTAAATCAAGTTTTAATTCCCGTTTCAGATGATATACAACTACATATTTACAAAGATAGTAATAACGAATATAAATTCCAAACACTACCTATTAACTACACAGAATATACAGAAATGGTTGCTATTGAAATTACAGAATCTGTATCTTATGATATATCAAAAGCAACTGGAGATGTAACTTTAGCTGCACTGCTAAAATCAATTTTTAATGAAGGTGTAAATTTCAGAAAAATGCAAAAAGGTGATTTTATTGCCTTAGAATATTCTCAAAAAGCTTATTTAGGAAGACCTCTTGGAATGCCAGATTTAAAAGCTGCAATGGTTCAAATAGATGGAACTTCTTACTTTAGATTTAAAAACTCAAAAGACGATAAATATTATGATGAAAAAGGTACAGGATTTACAAAATCTTATTTTTTCCAAATTCCAGTAGCTTTTAAACAAATTTCTAGTGAATTTACAAATAAAAGATGGCATCCTGTTTTAAAAAGATATAGAGCCCATTTAGGAACTGATTTTTCAGCACCAGTAGGAAGAACAATATATGCAGCAGCAGATGGAAAAATAGAATTTCTTGGAATAAAAGGTGGTTATGGGAAAACTACTATCATAAATCACAATAATGGATATAAAACATTATATGCTCATCAAAGTGATTTTGCAAAAGGTGTTAAACAAGGTATAAACATTAAAAAAGGTGAACTTATAGGATATGTAGGAAATACAGGATTAAGTTCTGGTCCACATCTACATTTAGGTTTATATAAAAATGGAACTGCAATTGATCCTTTAACAGTTATAAATAAACCTAGCACCGATGGATTAGATGGAAAAGAAAGAAATGCATTTTTAGCAACTGCTCAAACTACTCAGAAAAAAATCGAAAATGAAATCAAAAAAGAAAAAAGAAACATTCCTACAAAATTAGAAAGAATTACAGATAGAAGTGAAATTAATATTTTTTAGATAAACCAATAGAAAATTCTATTGATTTATTTATGAAGTGATTGAGCAACTATTGATAAAAACTCATCTTTAGTTGTTTTATTAGATTTAAATAATCCTCTTAAAGCTGAAGTTACAGTTGTTGAACAAATCTTTTCAACTCCCCTCATTTCCATACACATGTGCCGTGCATCAATCATAACAGCAACACCTTTTGGTTTTAAGTGTTCATTTAAAGCATCACAAATTTGTTCAGTTAATTGTTCTTGAATTTGTAATCTTCTTGCAAATACATCTACAACTCTTGGAATTTTTGAAAGACCAATTACTTTTCCATTTGGAATATATGCAACATGAGCTTTTCCAATAATTGGTAACATATGATGTTCACATTGAGAATAAAATTCTATATCTTTTACTACAACCATTTCATCATTTGTTGAAGTAAATAAAGCCTTTTCAATTATCTCTTTTGGGTCTTGTTTATAGCCACTACACATAAATTCATAAGCTTTTCTCACTCTTTTTGGAGTATCAATTAAACCTTCTCTGTTTATATCTTCTCCAACGTGTTCAAGCATTTTTTTTATGGCATTTTCAAATTCTATTTCGCTACTCATTAAATTCTTTTTCCTTTAAATTTTTTTATATAATTTTTAATATTAAATCCAACCTTTTTTCTTAAAAATCAGAATCGGTGTAATTGAAGCAATTACCATAAATACCACAGATATTAAATATCCATATTCCCAATGAAGTTCAGGCATAAAATCAAAGTTCATTCCGTAAATACTTGCAATTAGTGTAGGTGGAAGGAAAATTACATTTACAATTGTAAATATTTTTATAACCTTATTTTGTTCAATACTTAATATACCAATAAAGATATTTTGTAAATAATCAAGTCTTTCAAAATTAAAATTCGTATGGTCAATCAGAGACTTAATATCCTTTAACATAATTGGTAATTCATGTTTATCATCCACAAACTTTTGTGATTTTAAAAGTGAATTTAATATTCTTTGTTTATCCGTTAAATTTTCTCTAATTTTCATATTTAAATCTTCAAATGTAGAGATTTTTTCAAGAATCTCTTCATCATCATTTGAGTAATCTGTAAATACGTGTTTTCTAATTTTTGTAATCTCTTTTGATAAATTCTCAATAGTATCAGCATCGGCATCAATTCTAATATCAATAATTTGACAAAAAATTGAGTAACCTGTTTTAAACTCTCTTGGAGAAATCAAAAGTTTTTTTGTAAAGGTATCGAAACTTTGTAATTTTTTATATCTAACAGAAATTAAAAGTGACCCTTGTAAAATAAAAGAAACCGTTTCATTGAATGCCGATTTATTATCATTTATCAAGAAATAACTGTTTATTTCTATTCTATTATTCTCTTCCCAATATCTAGAACTCAGCTCAATCTCTTCTGTTTCTTGTTTTGTGGGAAATTGCATATCAAACATATTTTCAACAGCTCTTACTTCTTCAATAGTTGGAAGAAGCATATCAATCCAAATTACACTATTTTTATCTTCGTTGCTTTCAAGAAAATCTACTCCCTCAAAAACATTAAGTTTATTTCCTTTTTTGATGTAACAGTTAATCAAAGTTAACTCCTTTTCAAACTTTTATCATATTTCCCATATCCCATATAGGCATAAAAATCGCTAATACAATCCAAAGTATTAAACCCATAATAACTATTAAAAATATGGGTTGTATTAGTGATGTTAGTAAATTTATTTTATCATTAAATCTATTTTTATAAATCTTTTTTATCTCATCTATTGTAATAGCCAAAGAATTTGAAACTTCTCCAGTATTTATTAGATTTAAAACAATATCATCGAACATTTGTGTTTTTAAAAAAGAATCCTTGATACTTTTTCCATTTTGTAATAAATTATCAATTAAGTGCATTTTATCCAATAGATATTTGTTTTTTAATAAAATTTTTGAAGAAATGAAAGCTTTGTGAAATTCGTAATTTGATTTCAGCATAATATCTATAACTAAAAATAATTTATATAGTTGCATATTTAGATATATTTCTTTTATTAAAAATATTTTTGTTACCAAAAACTTGTCACAAAAATAGTTAAAAGCACTATTTTGTCGATATAAATAGAAAAAAAAGATAATAAAAAAGCAAAAAACTAAAAAAATTGAGAAAAGATAATTCTCTAAAATATACTGAGTTTTTAGTAACATTTTGGTTGCAAAGGGAAGTTCTTGAGTTGATTGAGAAAAAATCATTTGGAACTTGGGAATTACAAAAAAGAAAATTGATATTAAAGACAAAATAAAACTTATAATTAAAATTATAGGATATGAAATAGCTTTAATAAAATTTCTTTTAATTTCATAATTTTCTAGCAATAAATTACTTAAAGCTTTGATATTTAAAACTATATTTCCATTATTTTGAGAGAGTTTTAAAAAAGCGAATACTAAATTATTTATTTTAAAATCATTTAGATTTTCTTCTATTGGTTTTGCATTTGAAAAACTATATTTTAAAAGTTGCAAAAAATCAATAATATTTTTATCTTTTTTATTTTTAATCAAAATATCAAGGGCTTCACTAAGATTTATATTCGCTTGTAACATTAAATTTAATTCATAAAAAAGTAGATTTATTTTTTTGTCGTTTATTCTTTTTTTTCTAAAAAATCCAAAATCGAAATAGTTTTTATACTCTTTTATTTCTATTATATTTGCTGGTATTTTTTCATTTGAAAGATTTGATGTTTCAAGAATTATCTCTTTTATTTCATTTTTATTTTGGTATTTGATTTTATATTTTTTCATCAAAAACAAGCAACTTTATAAACTTCATCTAAGGAAGTTTGATTTTGTTCAACTTTTTGTTTTCCATCATCTAAAATTGTTTTAAAATTGATATTTTCAAGATAAGTTTTGAGTTCATTTATATCTGATTTTTTAAATATCATCGAAGATATTTTTTCATCAATTTTTAAAACTTCAGCAATCGTTGACCTATCATAATATTTTGTATAGTTGCACTTTTGGCATCCAACTGAACCACAAAATTTACAATAATTCAAAACCAATCTTTGAGCCATTACAAGTTTTAAAGTACTTGAGATTAAGAATGGGTCAGCTTGTAAATCTATAAGCCTTAAAATCGTCTCAACAGCACTATTAGCATGAATACTGGCAATCACTAAATGTCCAGTTAATGAAGCTTGCAGGGCAATATCCAAAGAAAACTTATCTCTAATTTCTCCTATAAAAATAATGTCTGGGTCTTGCCGAAGAATGTTTTTTAAAACCAATTCAAAACTAAGACCAATTTTAGAGTTTATTGGAATTTGACAAATTGAATCAATTTTATATTCAATTGGGTCTTCAACTGTAATTATCTTTTTTTCTTCACAATTTAACTCTTGCAAAATTGAATATAAAGTTGTTGTTTTTCCGCTTCCCGTTGGTCCTGAAATCAAAATCAAACCTTGAGTTAATTTCAAAGTTTGATTTAAAATCTCTAATAAGTTTTTTGATAATCCCAAAGTTTGAAGATTTTTATCTATATTTTTATTATCCAAAATTCGTAAAACTATTGATTCCGCTTCTAATGTTGGCATCGTTGAAACTCTAAAATCATATTTTTTATTTTCTATATTTAAAGAAAATCTTCCGTCTAATGGAAGACGGCACTGCGTCATATCCAAAGATGAAATCAATTTTATATAAGAAGAAATTAGTTTAAAAAACTCTTTTTCAAAAGCAAAAAAAGTTTTTAGTCTTCCATCAATTCTAAACTTAAATAAAACCAACTCTTTGTATTGTTCAATATGAATATCACTAGTTCGTAAATCTATGGAAAAAAATATTAGTTCTTGTAAAAATTTATCAATATATTTTTCAAAACTATTTTGAGAAATGGCTTTTAAAGCAAAGAAATATAATAAAATTTTTCTATTTATATGACTTAAAATAAATAAAAGTTCTAACTCATCAACTTCTATAAAACTTATTAATTTAGAAAAATCATCTTTTATTGTTTGTAAATTTGAAGTTTTACAAATAGCAATTTTTATACTTATATCATTTTCAGAAATTGGTAAAATTTTATTGTTTACAAAATAATCTTTATCATATTTTTCAAATAAAGAGTAATCAATTTGGCTTTTTAAAATACTCTTCATTATTTAACTCCAATATTATTTTTTTATTTTCATTTTCTAACACAACAAAATCCTTTTCTATTTGTACAAGTTTTAAATCATCGATATTTTCATCTTTTTTAAGCCAAACATCATTTATAAAAGCATATTCAGAGATAATTGCATTTATTTTATATCCTTTTGATTTTTCATCATTTTTTATTTCAAGTTTTTGTTCTAAAGCTTTATTATCAAGCTCTTTTTCCATTTTTTTAATATAAAATTTATTTAAATCAACTTCCATTTCTAATATATAATTTTCTAAATCCGCTTTAGATAAAGTCAAACTTTTTATCTTTGAGAAATTATTAATATTTTCTATTTTTTTAATAAATTTTTGGATATTTGATAAGTTAGATTTAGCTTTTAGAAGAATTATTTTTTTATTATTTGTCAAAGTAAAAATTACAATTTGATTTTTTAAAGCATAATCTTCAAGTTTTGAAAACAAATTTAAAAAAGAGTCTTTGAACTCTTTAGTTGAAGAATTAACATCAACTTTTGATTTAATCTCTTGAATATTTGAATTTTCATTTAAACTAAATTCTAGAAAAAAATAACAAAGATATAAAAGCAATAAAGGAAGTAGATATAACTCTATTTTAGTTTTAATTGAACTATTTATAAATTTATTATTTAGATAATTTAACATAAATCACCGATTCATAAATTTTTTCATTCTCAAAATAATTGATCTCTTGGGAAATTAAATTATCTTTTAATTCATTAAAAAAAGAGTAAATATCTGATTTAGAGCTAGAAAGAAGAACAATTTTTTGTTTATTTTCTTTATACTCAAAAGATTTCAAATTTAAATTATGTTTTTTAATCAGTTCAAGTAAATTGTCAAAATCAGGAGAAATTGAACTAAAATAATACTCTTTTTTTAATTTTTCAAAATTATTTTCTATTTTTATCTCATTGTTTTTTTCACTACTTATTTGATTATCATATAAATAAAAAGAGAAAGAAAAAAGTATAATTAATACATACGCTACATAAATTTTAAAAGCATAATTATTTTTTATATTAAAATTTTCAAGATTATTATTAAGGTTTTTTTCTACATATTCATTTTTTAAATCTTCAAAAGATTTTTTGTCAAGAACTTTGAAGTTATCGAGTTTTATAGAAAACTTTTTATTTATATATTCAATCAAATCTTCAATAAAAATTTGTGATTGGATACTTTGAAAATAGTAGAATTTCCCATTTTTATATAAACAAAAAAAATCATTTGTAAAATATAAATCAAATGTATTTAAATCATTTTTGTCCAAATAATATAACTCAAATATCTGAAAAATTGCATTTTTATGCTGATTAGGTAAACATAAAACTTGATATTGTTTTAGTTCAGAAATAAAATTTACATGAACAAAATCATTTTTATTTATTTCGAAATTATTGAGTTTTAAAGAAGTAAAAATAAATTTCTTTAAATTCTTATTTTCTATTTCTTCAGAAACATCGATAAATAAAGATTTAATTTCATCACAAGGAGTATAATCTGACATAAAAAATCCATTTATATAATTTATTATATTATTTAAATGAGTATATTAAATTATTGCTTAATTTAATTAGTAAAATTGTAAATTATTTTTATTGAGAAAAAGTGAGATTAAAAGAGAAAAAATTCTCTTTTAAAAAGTTACATCGTAACCTAGTTCTTTAAGACCTTGTTTGTTTTTTGTCCAACCTTTTTTGATTGAAACAAAAAGTTCAAGATAACATTTTTTGCCAGTTAATTTTTCGATTTTAAGTCTTGCATCTTTTCCTATTCTTTTAATAGCAGTTGCATCTTTTCCGATAATCATACCTTTTTGAGTACCTTTTTGCACAATTATTGTGGCTTTAATAACATCAACACCTGGTTTCTCATCAACTTTATTTATCATAACATCAGTTTCATAAGGTATTTCATCACTAATATTATCAAAAATTGACTCTCGGATAAACTCTTTAAAAATATCTCTTAAATGCTCAGTTGTCATAATTTCAGGGTCAAATAGATATGGATGAACTGGCAGATGTTTAACAACATCATTTAAAATATCAGCTTGAGTTGTTTGTTTTTTTATAGAGATAGGAATAATAGCTTCATATTTATCATTATATTTTTCATACTCTTTCATTTTCTCTAAAACTTCAGCATTTGATACAAAATCTATTTTTGTAAGTAATAAAATATGTTTTATGCCCTTTTTGTTTTTTACTAAAAAATCTTCATAGTGTGAAATTTTATCAGTAATTGGAGCTAAAAATAGAATTAAATCACAATCACCCATAGCTTTTAAAGCTTCATCAAGCATGAATTGATTTAATAGTTTTTCTGTTTCGTGAATACCTGGAGTATCTACAAATACAATTTGATCATCATTGTGCATTACAATTATGTTTGATCTTTTTCTTGTGGCATTTGCTTTATGTGAAACCATAGCAATTTTTTCACCAACAAGCCAATTTAAAAGTGAACTTTTTCCTGCATTTGGTCGCCCAACAACAGAAACATATCCGCATTTTGTCATTATTTACCTTTGTTATTTAATGATATATAATACCATAACTAAGCCAAAGGTTATCTTCTTCTAAAATTTAGGCTTTGTAACAAATCATTTTTACTAATAATTTCATTATCATTTAAATCAGCAATTGTTCTGGCAACTTTCAAAACTTTGTTAATACTTCGAAAGGTTAGTTGATAATTTAATCTAGCTTTTTCTAAGATTTTTTTTGCTTCTTCATCTAATATACAATATTTTTTTATCTCTTCTTCTGATAATTTTCCATTTAACTCTTTTTGATTTCTGCTTTTTTGTTTGATAAAAGCTTTTATTATATTTGAATGAAGTTCTTTCGAACTTACAATATTTTTATTATCACTAAAACTATCATTCATTACCACATATAAATCAATTCGGTCTAAAAATGGTTCTGATAAACGGTTTTTATATCTTTGAATTTCAAGCTCATTACATCTACACTCTTTTAAACTTGAAAGTAAATTTCCACAAGGGCAAGGATTCATAGCAGCAATAAAAATAAATTTTGTTTCATACATAGTTTTGCTATTTACCCTTGAAATAAGTATTTTATTATCTTCAAGTGGTTCTCGCAAAGCCTCTAAAATTGATTTCGAAAAGTGTGGTAATTCATCAAAAAACAAAATACCATTGTTACTCAAAGCGATTTCTCCCATCTTTGCATTCGAGCTTCCACCGCCAAATATTGAAGATTTTGTACTTGAATGATGAGGATTTCTAAAAGCTCTAATTGGAGAAAAATCTATTTCTTTAAAATCCAAAGCTTGAAGTTTTGCTTTTTCTAAAATCTCTTCTAAACTCATGGGTGGCATTATATACTGCAATCTTTTAGAAATCATAGATTTTCCACATCCAGGACTTCCCTCAAATATAATATTATGATTTCCAGCGGCACTAATCATGGCAGCATATTTAGCCATATCTTGACCAATTACATCGGAAAAATCATTTTCATAGTTTGTTTCATAATAATAAACTCCATCATTTATAGATAAAGTTTTATACTCTAAAATCTTTTTTTCATATAAAAAATTTTCTTTATTTTTTGATTTTGCAAAAATGATTGCATCTTCAAGATCTTTAACACTATAAATTTCTAAATTCTGAATATTTGATAATTTTTCAGCACTTTGTGGGCAAACTAAAACTTTTTTTATTAATCCTTGTTTTACCAAAGATAAAACTATTGGGAAAATAGAACTTGTTTCTTTTAGATTTCCATCAAGAGCTAATTCTCCAAAAAAATAAATATCTTCAAAATCAATATTTTTTTCTTCAAAAAGTGCAATTTGTAATGCAATTGCTAAATCAAAGTGAGTTCCTTTTTTATTTATTTCAGAAGGTGATAAATTTACAGTTATCTTTAGTGGTGGAAATTTAAACCCATTTGTTAAAAGTGCCGATTTTACTCTGTCTTTTGACTCACTAATACTTGTACTTATCATTCCAACTATTGTAAATGTTGGTAAGCCTTTTGTAAAAGTTGATTCAACATCAATACTTATTGCATCAAGAGTGTCTAAAGAAGCTGATTTTATAATTTTCATAATCTCACCATTTTTAATAATTTAGTAAGTTAATATATTATCTATTTTTATATAAAAACAAAATTGTAGGCGAAATGTCATTTTTTCTATATTATTAGTAGAAAATACAGCTATTATTCATTTCATTTAAAGTAGAATTACGACCTTTGAATGGGTATTCAATTAATCATTTAATTTATTATAAGGATTCTCTCAATGAATATTAAACAAAAAATTGTTTTAAATAAGTTAATAACTCTACTTGGATTTATTACTTTAATAGTTGTATCATTTTTTACTGCACAAAGTGATGTTAAAAAAATTGTAAATATTAATCTCGAATCAATTGCAAATACAATGGAAAAAAATTCTATATTTTATGCAAAACAAAATCCAAAAGGTTTTGAAAATGAAGATTTTAAAACTTTAGTAAAAGATATAAAAATAGGAAATACGGGTTATATCTACTTTCTAGATTCAAAAGGTAAAGCAATCATTCATCCAACAGCTGAAGGAAAAAATATATCAAATGAATCATTTATTAAAACAATTTTAGAAAATAAAAATGGAAATTTATCTTATACTTTTGAAGGTGAAGAAAAAATTGTTTCATATAGATATATAACAAATTGGGATGTAATAGCTGTTGCAACTATAAATGAATCTGATTTTTTAGATGATGTAATTAATCATTTTTTATATAACATAGTTTTATTAGGGTTCGTATTTATATTGATAATTGGTATTTTAGCTTACAAAGTTCTTGGTCTTATTGATTCAAATATAAAAAATTTCAATACTTATTTTGATGAATTCTTAGATTTTATAACTTTTAAACAAAATAAAATTGAAAAAAATATTGAAAAAAATGATACAGAATTTTCTCATATGATCAACCGTATTAACGAAGTTGTTGATGAATTTGACACAAAGTTTAAAGAAGATATGAAAGTAATTGGTGAAATTGTTTTAACAATGGATAAAGTTGAACAAGGAATTTTTAGATGCAGAATAAAATCTAAAACAAAAAATCCAATGATTAATACCTTAAAAAATACAATTAATCAATCTTTAGAATCATTAGAACATAGTATGAAAGATTTACAAAGAGTAACTACTTCTTATGCGAATGATGATTTTAAAGATAAAATAGAGATTCCATCAAAAATGAAAGCTAGATTATTGGCTGTAATGGAAGGGGTTAATATTTTAGGTGAGACATTAGGGAATGTTGCAAAACAAAACCTTGAAAATGGTCAAACTTTAGAAAATAATGCAACTTTAATGAAATCATCAATGCATAATTTATCTCAAAAAGCCAGTGAACAAGCTGCATCATTAGAAGAAACGGCAACTGCAGTTGAAGAAATAACATCTATTACAAGAAATAATGCACAAAATGCAGTTAAAATGGCTACATTAGGTCAAACTGTAAAATCAGCTGTAATAAATGGTCAAAAATTAGCTTCAAAAACTGCTAATTCAATGGAAGAAATAAATGTAAAAGTTACAGCAATAAATGAAGCAATTACAATAATTGATCAAATTGCATTTCAAACAAATATTCTTTCACTTAATGCAGCCGTAGAAGCTGCAACTGCTGGTGAAGCAGGCAAAGGATTTGCCGTAGTTGCAGCAGAAGTACGAAACTTAGCAAATAGAAGCGCAGATGCAGCACGTGAGATAAAATCGCTTGTAGAAGATGCTAATGTAAAAGCAAATGAAGGAAAAGCAATATCTAGTGAAATGATAAAAGATTATGAAGTATTAAATAATCATATTTCAGAAACAATAAATATAATTCAAGATGTAAGCGTTGCTTCAAAAGAACAAATGAGTGGAATTGAACAAATAAATGACACAGTTACAATGCTTGATAGAGTAACACAAGAAAATGCAAATGAAACGAATCAAATTACTTCAATTGCAACAGAAGTTTCAATCATGGCTAATAATTTAGTAAATGATGCAAAAAATAAAAAATTTAACTAAGGAAAATGATTATGTCAGCAGGACAAGAAACAATATTAGATGATTATGCTTTTTTAGTTAGTGAAACTGATGCTAAAGGAAATATTCTTTTTGCAAATAATGATTTTTGTAAAATTGCAGAATATACTTTAGACGAATTAATTGGAAAACCTCATAGTATGGTAAGACATAAAGATATGCCTAAAATTGCATTTAAATCTTTATGGGATACGGTTCAAAAAGGTGAAGTTTGGACAGGTTATGTAAAAAATGCAACAAAATCTGGTGGTTATTATTGGGTTTTTGCAACGGTTTATCCTTTTGAATCTTGTGATGGAGAAAAAGGATATATGTCATGCAGAAGAAAAGCTTCAGAAGCAGAAATAAATGCAGCCGTAGAACTTTATAAACAATGGAATAAAGAAGAGAGAAAGTAACTACATCTCTTCTCTTTTGTCCTAAGTCTAATTCTTTTTTTAACTTCACTTGCTATAATAGGCAAAAAAATCTAGGAATTTTAATGTCATCACTTATAAATTG
Source organism: Arcobacter suis CECT 7833 (assembly GCF_003544815.1). Lineage (NCBI taxonomy): Bacteria > Pseudomonadati > Campylobacterota > Epsilonproteobacteria > Campylobacterales > Arcobacteraceae > Arcobacter > Arcobacter suis. The sequence goes on from NZ_CP032100.1 coordinate 1,898,055, forward strand.
TCCCGATTGTAACCATGAAATATTATCGAGATTAGGAACTATTTGTCCAAATTGTGGTCATACTATTGGATATTTTAATGGAGATAAAAAAAGAAAAGTTTATGGTAAATTTTTTGCTTTAACTGTTTTTGTACCTTTTATATCATTTATTACAATACTATTTACTTCACAAAATAAATATACAATATATGTAGGAATTGCTATATTTTTTTATTTAGCAATAAAATCTTGTCCTTTATTATTCAAAAATATCTTTTTTACTAAATTCGAAAAAATATTTTTTTGGTTAATTTGGATTTTATCAACTAGTTTAATATTTTCAATGATTATAAATATATTAAGAAGAGGATTTGAAGTATAAAATAAAAAAAAGATAAAAATTACTTTTTATCTTTTGTCCTTTTTTTCCACTCTTTTTCAAATTTTTTTCTTTTGATTATTGATAAATTTTCAATAAATAAATGACCTGAAAGATGTTCCATTTCATGTTGCCAAGCAACTGCTAAAAAATCTTCACATTCCATTATTTGTTTATTTCCATTTCTATCAAAATATTCAACTATGATATGTTGCGCTCTTGTTACATCTTCACTAAATCCAGGAACACTCAAACATCCTTCTGTAAAAACTTGAGTTCCATTTTTTTGAATAATCACTGGATTAATTGCCTCAATTAATTCATCTATTTCTTGAATATCTTCTTCATTTGGCAGATTTATAATTAAAACATTTAAAGGAATTGCAATTTGAATAGCAGCTAGTCCAACACCACCTTGTGCCATCATAGTATCATACATATCATCTAAAAGAGTGTGCAATTCAATGTCGAATTGCTCCACATCCTTTGATTTTAATCGAAGTAATTTATTGGGATAAGTTATAACTTCTCTAATCATAAAAACTTTCTTATTTATGCTTTGCTATAACTTCGTCAATTAATCCATAAGTACAAGCTTCATCTGAACTCATGAAATTATCTCTATCTGTATCTTTTTCAACTTTTTCAATATCTTGACCAGTTTGTGCAGCAATAATTGCATTTAAACTATCTTTCATTCTTTGAATCTCTTTCGCTTGAATCTGAATATCAGTAGATTGACCTCTTGCTCCACCTGACGGTTGGTGAATCATTATTCTAGAATTTGGTAAAGAGTATCTTTTTCCTTTTGTTCCAGAACTTAATAAAAACGCTCCCATAGAAGCCGCTTGTCCTATACAAATAGTACAAACATCTGGTTTGATATAATTCATAGTATCATAAATTGACATACCACTTGTAATTACTCCACCTGGAGAGTTGATATATAAATAGATATCTTTATCTGGATCTTCAGCTTCTAAGAAAAGTAACTGTGCAACAACTGTTGAAGCTACTGCATCATTTATCTCTCCACTTAACATAATAATTCTATCTTTAAGAAGTCTTGAATAAATATCGTAACTTCTCTCCCCTCTTCCTGTTTTTTCAACTACATATGGTATATAACTCATAATTAATCCTATCTTATTATTTTCCTAATTTTTCATCTAATAATTTAGATATAACTTTCTCTTCAATCATAGACATTTTAATTGCAGGTAGGTATCCAGCTTCTTGATATTGTTTTACAATCTCTTGTGGATTTTGTCCCATTTGCATTGCCTCATAATAAAGAACTTGCATAACTTCTTGATCAGATACTTGTACATTTTCAGCTTTTGCTAGTGCATCAATAATGAATGTAGCTTTTACAGAATTAACTGCATCTTCTTTTAATTCATTTCTCATTTCTTCAACTTTAGATTCATTCTCTCGTAAAGTATTGATTTCATCTTCGCTCATTGATCTTACTTTATTATTTAAAGCATAGTTAATCTCTTGATCAACTACAGAATTTGGTAATGCAAATTCTATTCTCTCAACTAAAGTTTCTAAATATGCAGGTTTTAATTCTTCTGTATAATATTTTCTCATAACTTCAGATTTCATTTGCTCTTTAATTTTTTCTCTTAAAGTATCAATTGTTACATTTTCTTCACCTGGTAACATTCTTTGTGCAAATTCATCATTTAATTCAGCTGCAACTTTTTCTTGAATTTCATGTAAAGTTACTTTAAATGTTGCTTCTTTTCCAGCTAAATCTTTAGCTTGATAAGATGTAGGGAAAGTTACAACAACATCTTTTTGTTCTTCATATTTCATACCAATTACTTGTTCTTCAAATCCTGGAATAAATGAACCTGATCCTACATGTAATGGATATTTTTCTGCTTTTCCACCGTCAAATGCAACACCATTAACAAAACCTTCAAAATCAATAACTGCATGATCTCCATCTTTTACAGCTCTTTTTCTACTAAGTTTTTCTAATGGAGCTGAAGATTTAGCAATCTCTTCTAATCTAGCATCAATCTCTTTTACATCTACAGCTTTATCTTCAACTGCTGGAATTAAAGATTTATAATCACCTAAATCAATAGTTGGTTTGCAAGCAACAGAAATTTCTATATCAATAGAACCATCTTCTTTTTTGTCAAATTTAGAGATTGTTGGTTCACCAATTAAATCAGCATTTGCAATATTTAATTCTTTTAAAGCTTCACCTAAAACTGTTCTTAAAGCTTCTGCTTCTGCATCTTCTCTTAATTTGTCAGCAAATCTTTGTTTTACAACAGCTACAGGAACTTTTCCTTTTCTAAAACCTTGAACATTCATTGTTTTAGCAGCTTGTTTTGCTACTTTATCTAGATTTGATTCTACTACTTCTTTTGCAATAGTTGCAGTTATTACCGCATTTGCACTATCAACTCTGTTTGCGCTAAATTCCATTAAATTTACTCCGATTGTTATAATTTTAACGCTGATTTTATCTAAAAATTACTAAGGCTTTTATAAAACATTGATTTTAGAATACTTTGTGTAGAAATTTGTATATTTAAAGAGAGTTTTTTTAAGCAAAAAAACAAAAGATTTAATAATCTTTTGATTTTCTCATTTGTAGAAGTTCTTTTTGAACAGAGATATTTATCTCTTCATTTGCATCAAAATCTAAAGAATAATTTCTTCCATCATAATCAACAGAATTTAAAATAATCTTCATTGCTTCAAGTCTTGCTTTATGTTTATCATCACTTCTTACAATATGCCAAGGAGCACTTCTTGAAGTTGTTCTTCTTAACATTTCATATTTTTTTTCTGAAAATTCATCCCATAAATCTTGAGCTTGCATATCAACTTCTGAAAATTTCCATTGTCTTAATGGATCTTCAATTCTTCTATCAAATCTTCTTTTTTGTTCTTCTTTTGAAACTGAAAAATAAAGTTTGATTAAAATCATTCCTTGTCTTACTAAATCTTGTTCAAAATTTACAATATCTTCCATAAAAATTTCATGTTCTTCTGGTGTACAAAATCCAAAAATTGGCTCAACCATAGCTCTGTTATACCAAGATCTATCAAATAAAACTATCTCTCCACCTGTTGGGAAACGCTCTATATATCTTTGTAAAAACCACTGATTTTTTTGAGTTTCTGTAGGTTTTCCTAACGCAACTACTCTATAGTGTTTATTATTCATATATCTAGTAATTCTTCTAATAGCTCCACCTTTTCCTGAAGCATCTCTTCCTTCAAAAAGAATAATCATTCTTTTATTCTCTTTTTCTAGATAATTTTGAAGTTTAATTAACTCTATTTGATATTTTTTCAAAGCTTCTAAATCATAAATTTTTTGAATTCCTTCTGTTAAAACATGAGAATTTAATTTTTCATAATTACCTAAAATTGATTTTAAAAATTCATTTTCTTCTTTTAATTTTTTTAAAACTTCATTATCTTTAACTACCAATTTTTTTTCCTGTAATTTTATTTTTTCATCAACTTTTATTTCTGGTTTAAATAAAACAGAATTTTTAAAGGCTTCTAACAAAGAAATAGCATCTTTTTTTGTTAAATTGTCTTTTTTAGTAAATCCTAAAACTTTTACATATCTTTTTTTATCATGTTGAAATCTTGCTATATATTTATTTCCAAACTCTGGATGAGCTTCTTTTGAAACATATAATCCACTATAATTTGTTCTTTCAAAATCACCTAAATTCATTCTAAGATAACCTCGCTAATTTATTGTCCTGTTCCATATTCTCAATCTCAGTTGTACCACTTATTAATATCTCTTTATCTATTTTAAGAAATTCTTTTTCTTCTGTTTTATTTTTATATTCAACATTAGACAATATATATCTAATACAATTTAATCTAGCTCTTTTTTTATTATCACTTCTAATTACAGTCCATGGGGCAACGTCTGTATTTGAAGCCATCAACATAGAAAATTTTGCTATTGTATATTTATCCCACAAATTTTGTGATTCTTTATCTACAGGTGAAAGTTTATATTGTTTTAAAGGATCTATTTCTCTTTTTTTAAATCTTTTTGCTTGTTCTTTTTTTGAAACTGAAAAATAAAATTTCAATAAAATAACTCCAGATTTTACTAACATTTTTTCAAACTCTGGAACTTCCCTTAAAAATTCATGGTGTTCTTCTGTTGTACAAAATCCCATTACAGGTTCAACCCCTGCTCTGTTGTACCAAGATCTATCAAAAAATACAATTTCACCAGCACTTGGAAGATGCTGAGTATATCTTTGAAAATACCATTGTGTTCTTTCAATATCACTTGGCTTTTCTAAGGCAACAACTCTAGCACCCCTAGGATTAAGATGTTCTGTAATTCTTTTTATAGTTCCACCTTTTCCAGCAGCATCTCTACCTTCAAAAATCATTAGAACTTTTAGACCTTCTTCTTTTACATGATTTTGAAATTTCAAAAGTTCTATTTGAAGTTTTGTTAACTCTTTTTCATACTCTAAAGTCTCTTTCCTAACCCAAATCTGAACTTTTTCTACACCATCTTCACTCTTGTGAGCTAGTTTTTCTCTTTCTCTAGATTTATTTTTAAAATTATGTTTTAAAGAATCTTTGCTATCTATAACTTCCATATCAGAAAATTCATTATTAATAATATTTCTTTCGTGCCCCGTCATTTAATCTCCTATGAAAGTCTCATTTTGTAATCATTATAACCAAAGTTTTTTACAATTTGATAACTATTTTCATCATGTTTTATTACAATTGATGGTAATTTTATTCCATTAAATGTAGTTGTTTTTACCATCGTATAATGAATCATATCTTCAAAAATGATTTTATCTCCTACTTCTAAAGGTTCATCAAAAGAGTAATCACCGATAATATCACCTGCTAAACAAGTATTTCCACCAAGTCTATAAGTGTATTTTTTTTCACCTGCAAGACCTGAGTTTCTAATCATCGCTCGATATGGCATAGCTAAAGTATCAGGCATGTGAGCTTCTGCTGATGTGTCTAAAATAACTAAATCCATACCATTATTTATTACATCAAGAACAGTTCCCACTAAATAACCAGTTTGCCAACCAATAGCTTCACCTGGTTCTAGATAAACTTTTAAATGTGGGTATCTTGATTTAAAATCTTTTAATAGTTTTATTAAACCCTCAACATCATAATCAACTCTTGTAATATGATGACCACCTCCAAAATTTACCCATTTTAATTTATCGAAATATTGAGAGAATTTATCTTCAAAAGCTGCTAATGCACCCTCAAGTGCATCAACATTTTGTTCACAAAGAGCATGAAAATGAAACCCATCTAAATACTCCAATTGCGACTCATCAAAATTTGCCTTTGTAGTTCCCATTCTTGAAAACGGTGCACAAGGATTATATAAATCTACTTCAACGCTTGAATATTCAGGATTTAATCTAATCCCCAATGATGTTTTTCCAAAGGCTTTATCTTTATATCTTTTTAGTTGATTAAAAGAGTTAAAAACCACATGATTTGATATTGATATTATTTCATCAATTTCATCATCTTTAAAAGCAGCAGAATAAGTATGAACTTCTCCACCGAATTCCTCTTTTGCCAAAATTGCTTCATGAAGTCCTGATGCACAACAACCTTTTAAATATTTTTTGCATAAATCAAAAGTTGACCATAAAGCAAAACCTTTTAATGCTAAAAGAATATTTACGTCTGCTTCATCTTGGATTCTTTTTAGAAGTTTTAGATTATTTTCTAAAAGTTTTTCTTCACATACATAACTTGGGCTTGGTAGTTTGTCAAAACTATCTACTATTATATTATTAGTCTTCAAGTGGCTCAAAATCCTCTTTACTTACACCACAATCTGGGCATTCCCAATCTTGTGGTAAATCTTCAAATGCAGTTCCTGCAACAATTCCAGAATCTGGATCACCTATTTCTGGGTCATAAATATAATCACAAATTGTACAAATATATTTTTGCATGATAAATTCTATATGAGTATTATAACTCTAAAATTTTCCAAGGAAGACCTTGAGTCATTAATTCTTCCATAAATGGTTTTGCATCAAATTCTTCTATGTTAAATACACCTTTATTTTTCCAAATGCCTTTGTAAAGTAATTTAGAACCAATCATTGCAGGAACTCCTGTAGTATAACTTACAGCTTGAGCTCCTGTTTCTTTGTAACACTCTTGGTGGTCGCAAATATTGTAGATGTAAACTTTTTTTGCTTTTCCATCTTTGATACCTTCAATAATACAACCAATATTTGTTTTACCAACAGTTCTTGGTCCAAGGCTTGCAGGGTCTGGTAATAATGTAGTTAAAAATTCAATTGGAGTAATCATTACACCTTTATGCATAACTGGTTCTATTCCTAACATTCCAACATTTTGTAAACAATTCATATGTTGAATATAAGCATCACCAAATGTCATAAAGAATCTAATTCTTTTTAAACCTTTGATATTTTTTACTAGTGATTCTAACTCTTCATGGTAAAGTAAATATGATGGTTTAACACCAACTTCTGGATAATCATGATCAACTCTAATTTCTAAAGGAGTTGTTTCAATCCATTGTCCATTTTCCCAATATCTACCATTTGCAGATACTTCCCTTAGGTTGATTTCTGGATTAAAATTCGTTGCAAATTTATATCCATGATCACCTGCATTACAATCCATAATATCTATAGTGTGAATTTCATCAAAAAGATTTTGTTGAGCATATGCACAAAATACACCAGTAACACCTGGGTCAAATCCAGAACCTAAAAGAGCCATAATTCCAGCTTCTTTAAATTGATTATCTCTAGCCCATTGTAATTTGTATTCAAATTTAGCTTCGTCTGGATGTTCATAGTTTGCAGTATCTACATAATCAACTTTACATTTAGTACAAGCGTCCATAATTGTTAAATCTTGATAAGGTAACGCTACATTTAAAACTAATTTTGGATTTACTTTTTCTATTAATTTTACTAATTCATCAACATTGTCAGCATCCACAGAAGCTACATCTATTTTTACACCTTGATTTTTTAAAATATCAGCAGCCATAGATTCACATTTAGAAACTGTTCTTGATGCTAATGTAATCTTTTCAAAAGTGTCAATATTCATTGCACATTTTACAGTTGCAACTCTACTTACTCCACCTGCTCCAATAATTAAAATACCTTTTTTGCTCATTATTCACTCCGATATATTTTTATGTATTTATTGTACTATTTTTAAATATAAGAAAGGATAAAATGGTTTAAAATTACCATTTAGTAACAATTTGATTACAATTAACGTGGTTTTAATAATTGCTTATGTAAACTTCACTTTCGAGTTATGGGGAAGTCCTGGCTTCGATTGGAGTGTTTCGGTTTTAGTTGCATGTCGGTATGAGCATATCGTTAAAAGGCTCAAAAATGTTTAAATGCAAACAATACAAATTACGCACCTCAAAGGGTAGCAGCTTAATTGCTCTACCCCCGCTCTCTGAATAGAGGCGGGTGTTGCTTCACCTACAGATTATTCTGTTAGAGTAGGATTCGAAGTATAACAAACAAACAGATATATCTTAATTATTATCTTTTAAGTTAAGACTAACGCATAAAAGACAGTTTTATTAAAGTTTAATTGTACTTTTCTAAAATTAAATCGAACAATTAAAAAAGCATGTATAGATATTAAAGTCAAGCATTTTAAGACACGGGTTCGACTCCCGTCTTCTCCACCAATACTTTGTTCTATGTTATTCTATAAATACCACAGAACCTCCCATTTATCGATTATCTTAAATTTTATTTGTTCGTCTTTGTTCGCAAGTATTCAACTAAATTCTCAACTTTATGTTACTCTTAATGTTACTCTATTATAATTTTTATGTTACTTTTGATTTTTCATAAAATAAGTAACAAAAAATATTAAGGATATGAGTTATGCCCAAAGTAGTTACACCTTTAAATGAAAGAAAAATTATAAATGCAAAACCTAAAGAATCAAATTACACTTTAACAGATGGAAATGGTTTACAATTATTAATAAAATCATCAGGTGTAAAAATTTGGGAATTTGTTTTCACTTCTCCAATAACCAAAAAAAGAAGAAAAAAGACTTTTGGTAGTTATCCTATTATTACCTTAGCAAAAGCAAGAACATTAAAAAATGAATACTTAACTCTTATATCTAATGGTATAGACCCTGTTGAATGATCCGGCTACACTAATTCATACTTGGAATTTAAAAACTTCTAAGTTAAAATAATAAGTATGAAAGAAGTAGAAAAAATGAGAAATAGTAAATATACTAAAGAGTTTAGAGATGAGACTGTTCACTTAATTTTGAATAGTAAAAAGTCAGCAATGCAAATTGCAGCATAGAACGTAGCGTTAGCAAGAAAAGATCTTGGAATAAATGATAAAACAATTTATAATTGGATTAAAGTTTATAAAAAAGAGAATAATATAACAACTCCTATTGATGAAACTAAAAATCAATCTAAATCCTCACAACAAGAATTAGTGGCTGAACTAAAACAGCTACGAGCAGAGAATAAATTACTCAAACAAGAAAGAGATATTCTAAAAAAGGCAACAGCATACGCAGCATTTGAAACTCTATCAAAGTATGCTTGGATAAAAGAGCATAGAAAGAGTTTCAATATAAAACTTATGTGTAAAGTTTTTAAAGTTGATAAAAGTAGCTATTACAATTGGGTTAAAAATGGTTGTGTAATTCAAAAAGTTGATGAGAAACTTAATGAACTAATTGAAATAATATTTCTTCAATCAAGACAAACATATGGTACAAGAAGGATAAAAGATAAACTTCTTGAAAGATATGGTGTAATAGTTTCAAGAAGACGAATTAGAAATATTCTAAAACAATTAGGATTGTTTGTAAAAATGAAACGAAGATTTAAAGTTATGACAACAGATTCAAATCATAATTTACCAATAGCTCCCAATATTTTAAATAGAGATTTCTATGCTTCAAAAGTTGATGAAAAATATGTAGGCGATAGAAGTATTAATAAAAAGATATTAAATATATCTTTTTATTAATACGCGTTATATTCCAACAAGTGAAGGATGGTTGTATCTTGCAACAGTTATTGATTTATATTCAAGAAAAATAGTTGGTTGGAGTATGGATGAAACAATGAAAGTTTCACTTGTAAATGATGCTTTAAAGATGGCTCTTATTTCAAGAAATCCAGAAAAAGGACTAATTTGGCATACAGATAGAGGAAGTCAATATGCTTCTTATGAACATAAAGATTTACTCAAAAGACATGGAATAATTCAAAGTATGAGTCGAAAAGGGAATTGTCATGATAATGCAGTTGCAGAAAGTTTTTTCCATACATTAAAAACAGAATTAATCCATCATGAAATTTATCATACAAAAGAACAAGCAAAAAGATCAATATTTGAATATATAGAAGTGTTTTATAATAGAGAAAGAAGTCATAGTGCAAATAACAATTTATCACCAGTAGAGTTTGAAGAAAAACAAAAATTGTTACAAAAAGAAATTGCTGCTTAGGGATTATAATTTCTGAGTATGTTTTAGGGTTGACAGATCACTTCATTGTTCCTAATTTTAGTAATACCCTACTTAATATTATATTAAAGTATGCCACCTAATATGCCAATTTATTAATATGTTGAAAAATTAAATATCTATATGGTTCAATGTAAATCATCTAAAGTCAAAATCATTATTTAAATAGCATTCTGACTATATAATTACTTTAATAACTTGATTATATCTTTTGGTTTGTATGCAGATATTTTTTACTATAGAATAGTTCCCCTAATTTTATTAATAATAGGAATTAAAGAGAGAACTCTACGCAAAATATCTCTAAAATATAATTATAGCGTCTAATAAGTAAATTACATTAGAATCTATTTTTTGATAATCATTTTGCTTTTAGTTTTTTAATTGATTCATTAATTCAAAGCTAATTCTTCTAAAATCATTTCTATATTTGGATTCTTTTTGATTTCATATGGAATAGTTTTTATAGAGAAATCCATATTTCTAATGTGCTCATCAAAATATGAAAAAATTTTATCATCGGTATCTATCATAATACTATTTCGACCTTCTTCAATACAAACTCTTCCTGTTGTTCCTGAACCGCCAAAAAAGTCTAATACAGTAGAGCCTTCATATGATAAACCTCTTACAAATCTTCTTATCAGTTCTATAGGTTTTTGAGTAGGATGTCCAACTCTTTCTTTTGAATTTCCATTTAATCTACCTATTTCCCAAACATTAGTAGGATTTTTTCCTTTTTCAATATTTTCTGGTATTAGTCTTTTATCCCTCAGAGCAGCTTTCTTTTGTTCTTCTGCATATGGAACACGTACAGAATCTAAATCAAAATAATATTTCTTAGTTTTACTAAGCCAAATTGCTTCTTCATGCCTATTTGCAAAAAATCTGTGAGCAGACATACCATTTTTATAATACCAAATTACAAGGTTAACAAATCTAAGTTTTGTATGATGTCTTGTATAATGAAGAACTTCAAGTAAATCACCTTTCTTTAAGTCTTGGTACTGAAAGCCACCAAATATAACACAATTTCCTGTATCTGATAAAATTCTAAAAATTTCATCTAACCATTGTTTTGCCCATTCTAAATAATTATCATATGTATCCCAATAATCTAAATCTAAGTTATATGGAGGATCAATTAATATTAGTTGAACAGATGAATCAGGAATTTTCTTAAGAAATTTCACAGAATCTTCTGTAAAAATTGCATGTATTGTTTTTTTTGGTGACTCATTTTCTATGTGTGAACTATGTTTCTGTCCATCTTTTTTTAGCTTGTTTAAAGCAATATGCCCTTTGTTGAAATGTGATTTATTAGCCAAAAATATAATCCTTTAAATAATAGTCTTCTGTTAAGAAGTTTTTTCCAAAAAGTGTTTTTAGTTTAATTTCATCTTCATCTGAAAATCTATTAACTCTATTTTCGATAAAATCTTTTAAATTTTTCATTCTTTCGGTTGTTAATTCTAATGGTTCATCTTGATTAAATTTTAAAGTTGAAGATGTAGCATAAAAAATTAAAACTTCTACTTCTTGTGTAGTTTGTTTTATTATACCAAGTGATTCCAATAAATTAAATAAAAATGGTACTCTCCTAACTATAACGTCTTCAGTAGGCTCTTTTAATCCATTCATTTCACAAAATTGTTTAACTTCTGTATGTTTAAAAAATGATTTATATATTGTCTGTTTGGGAATGTTTTTTGACCTATTAACTCTGTAAAGATAATTTAGAAGTAAAGATAGTGCATCCATATTCAAAAATAAGTTTCTTATATATTGTAAGTTTTTAGAATCAGATTTTAGAAAGTCAAATATTTCTGTGTTAATCTTATTTAAACTTTCTATACCACTGATAGTTGAGATATCCCATGAAATTTCTTCTGATGCACTAAAAGTAAATGATTTTTCTTTCAAATAATTCTCAAAAATCTTATATAGTTTTTCTCCTTCCTCTGTAAAGGAAATTATAAATTCATTTTCTAAACTACTCCCTCTAAAATCTAAAATTATTTTTAATTCCATTAATGCTTGTAATTTATACTTAGTTTGTCTTTGAAATCCACCAAGAGAACCACTATCATAAGCTCCATTAAATTTGATATATTTTGGTGCTAAATAACTTGAGTCGAAATTCTTTTCACCTATATTTTTTAATAGATATAGCACATGACGCATATCTACGCCTTGTGGGAAATGATAGCTAAACTCTGTATGTTCATTAATTTTCTTTAAAAAACTACCCCATGAACCAAACATTGATAAATATCTACTCATTTTAAATTCACCAAATTGATTAATATCATCTGGTGTAGGTTTTCTTTTTAATGATTCTTTTAAATTATAATATGCAACTATTAAATCATTTTCTTCTATATCTAAAAAGCTTAAATCTTGAGAATCTAAAATTTCTTCAACTTCTGCATCAAATTTTACATTACATTTTGGAGAATATATATATTCTATTTTTTCAATTCTACCATTTCCACCATTTCTAATTTCTTTTGATTTACCATCTGATAAATAAGTCCTAATTTTACTTGCTTTCTTATAATTTGTAATAAAATCAAGTACAGTAACATTTTCTTTTGAATTACATAGTCTTAATCCTCTTCCGAGTTGTTGGAGGAAAATTGTTTTAGATTCTGTTGGTCTTAGAAACAATAGGACTCTTAAATCAGGAAAATCAATACCTTCATTAAACAAATCTACAGTGAAAATTACAACAATCTCATTGTTTGTAAATTTATTAATGACTTCATCTCTATTTTTTGATTCAGATGTTAGTGAAACAGAAGGTATACCTTTTTCATTAAAAAACTTTGCCATGGCGTTTGCATGTTTTATTGAACAACAAAAACCAACAGCTTTATTCGCTTTTCCTTTTTCAATATATTCTTCATAAATTCTTTGATTTCTTTCTGGAATAATAAGATATTTATTTAGGTCATTGATATTATATCTTGCTCCATTGTATTTAATTTTTGAATAGTCAATGTTGTCTTTAAGTCCATAATAATTAAATGGTACTAAAAAACCATTGTTAATTGCATCAAACAATGTGTATTCAAAAACTTTATTATAATCAAATAATTCGAATATATCTTTTCTATCCATTCTGTCAGGAGTTGCAGTCAACCCTAACATAAAAAATTTTGCTTGAAAATATTCTAAAATAATTTTATAAGAAGGTGCTTGACCATGATGTACTTCATCAACAATAATATAATCAAAATAATCATGCACAAAACTTTCTAATATATGTGATGTATTTAATGAATCTTTAGAAGCAAAAAGTATTTTTGAATTATGTAAATTTTCTTTTACTTCTCCTGTTAATATCCCTATCTTTTCATTTGGATAAACTTCTTCAAAAGCATTTTTAGCTTGTTTCAATATATCTAAACGGTGTACTATAAAAAGTATTTTTCCATCAGACTTTAATGTATCAAAAGCAGATAAATAAGTTTTTCCAGTTCCAGTAGGTAACACCACTATACCTTTTTTCCAATTATTTTTTCTACATGCGTCTAATGTTTCTAAAACTTCTTTTTGCAGATAATTAGGATTTATGCTTACATTACCTAATAGTGTAGGTTCTTGTTTTTTTATAAGATATTTTATACTATCTAATACTTTTTTTCTCCATAAATCAGATTGTAGCTGTGTAAAAGAAAACCTTAAAAGCTTCCATCCTGCTGATAATATTTCATTTTGTCTAAATAAACTATCATCAAACATATCGCTTGTAATAGCTCCTTCTGCATGGTACGTTTCACCATCAATCTCAAATGCTAACTTTGTGTTGTTATAAATTAATCCAAAATCTAATCTTCTTGACTTACCCTCTGAGTCTATAAATGGATACTGAGGTACTAAGTATTTAATAAAAGTTTCTCCTAATAATGGATATATGAAGTCTGAAATAAAAAGTTTTTCACTTTCTTGTGTTATTTGATGTTTATAATAATCGAGATACTCATCAAGAGTAACCTTTTCTAAGTCTATTAATTTATTTTCCCATGATATTGTATTTGACATGTAATTTCCTTCATAAAAAATAAAGCGTACTTGAAATATGTTAATTATTTGCTTAAAATTTATCTTAATAAAAGAGCTTTATATTTAATGTTATTGATAAAGAAATTGAAAAGATTTGTATAGATTGTGAAATTTCTTTATTCATACTATATTTTTAAATAACATATTAAATTAATTAAAAGAAATCAATAAGAATAAATATACCATTTTTTAAAATTTTGCATAGTAGAATTTTAGATAAATAATTATATTCTTTATCTAAAAAATAGCTCCAATTTTAATTATAAGTTCTAGATTTTATTTCTAATCCAACTTCTTAAAGAAGGTTGAGTGCCAACACCAATGTACTTAACTATCTTTTGAACAGATAATCCAAGTTTATATAGTTCTTCGATTTTATCTTTATGTTCATCATACATTGATTTTACTATTTGACCTTTTTGTCTTCCAAGAATTTTTCCTTTTGCTCTTGCAACTGCTAATCCTTGTTTTGTTCTCTCACTTATTATTTCTCTCTCTGTTTGAGCAAAATATCCATAAATAGAAATTAGTAAATTTGATAGAGCGGAATTATCAGTTGAAAGTTCAGGTTGATTTATAAAAATTAGTTTTATATTCTTAGAATTAAATTTTTCTATTAGATTTAAAATCTCTAACATATTTCTTCCAAGTCTTGAAAGTTCTGTTACAACTAAAGTATCATTAGCTTCTAATTTCAAAAATAAATCATCAATTAATCTTTCTTTTTGATTTTTTCTACTTGATACTTCAACTTCTATAAAATCTTCAATTTGAATTTTTTTATTAAATGCAAATTCTAAGATTTTATGTTTTTGATTTTCTAAAGTTTGTTTATCTGTAGATACTCTGATATAAGCATAATATTTACTCATTTTTACCTCTTATAAGTTTAATCCTAATGATTATGATCTGTCAACCCTAAAACATACTCAGAAATTATAATCCCTAAGCAGCAATTTCTTTTTGTAACAATTTTTGTTTTTCTTCAAACTCTACTGGTGATAAATTGTTATTTGCACTATGACTTCTTTCTCTATTATAAAACACTTCTATATATTCAAATATTGATCTTTTTGCTTGTTCTTTTGTATGATAAATTTCATGATGGATTAATTCTGTTTTTAATGTATGGAAAAAACTTTCTGCAACTGCATTATCATGACAATTCCCTTTTCGACTCATACTTTGAATTATTCCATGTCTTTTGAGTAAATCTTTATGTTCATAAGAAGCATATTGACTTCCTCTATCTGTATGCCAAATTAGTCCTTTTTCTGGATTTCTTGAAATAAGAGCCATCTTTAAAGCATCATTTACAAGTGAAACTTTCATTGTTTCATCCATACTCCAACCAACTATTTTTCTTGAATATAAATCAATAACTGTTGCAAGATACAACCATCCTTCACTTGTTGGAATATAACGCGTATTAATAAAAAGATATATTTAATATCTTTTTATTAATACTTCTATCGCCTACATATTTTTCATCAACTTTTGAAGCATAGAAATCTCTATTTAAAATATTGGGAGCTATTGGTAAATTATGATTTGAATCTGTTGTCATAACTTTAAATCTTCGTTTCATTTTTACAAACAATCCTAATTGTTTTAGAATATTTCTAATTCGTCTTCTTGAAACTATTACACCATATCTTTCAAGAAGTTTATCTTTTATCCTTCTTGTACCATATGTTTGTCTTGATTGAAGAAATATTATTTCAATTAGTTCATTAAGTTTCTCATCAACTTTTTGAATTACACAACCATTTTTAACCCAATTGTAATAGCTACTTTTATCAACTTTAAAAACTTTACACATAAGTTTTATATTGAAACTCTTTCTATGCTCTTTTATCCAAGCATACTTTATAGAGTTTCAAATGCTGCGTATGCTGTTGCCTTTTTTAGAATATCTCTTTCTTGTTTGAGTAATTTATTCTCTGCTCGTAGCTGTTTTAGTTCAGCCACTAATTCTTGTTGTGAGGATTTAGATTGATTTTTAGTTTCATCAATAGGAGTTGTTATATTATTTTCTTTTTTATAAACTTTAATCCAATTATAAATTGTTTTATCATTTATTCCAAGATCTTTTCTTGCTAACGCTACGTTCTATGCTGCAATTTGCATTGCTGACTTTTTACTATTCAAAATTAAGTGAACAGTCTCATCTCTAAACTCTTTAGTATATTTACTATTTCTCATTTTTTCTACTTCTTTCATACTTATTATTTTAACTTAGAAGTTTTTAAATTCCAAGTATGAATTAGTGTAGCCGGATCAAGATAAGATGGGAACTATCTCTTAAACAGCGAAAGGAAAATAAAAACAATGAGCAATTTTTTGAGAATAGTAAAAGTAATGAAAAAAATAGGAATAGCAAAAAGTACAATTTGGCTATGGGTTGGTGAAGGCAAATTTCATAAACCTATTAAATTAAGTCCTAGAATTACAATTTGGGAAGAAGAGAAAGTTGATAATAGGATGAAAGAAAAGTTATAAAATATTTTATGATATAATTGTCACTATGAATAAAAATGAAATCTTAAACAAATTAAAAGAACTAAAACCAATATATCAAAATGAAGGCTTAGAAATACTTGGAGTATTTGGAAGTTATGCAAAAGATACAAATACTGAATATAGTGATATTGATATAGCTTATAAATTAGATTATGAGAAATTTTCTAAGAAATATATTGGTGGTTTTTCTAAAATATTAAGAATAGATGAAATAAAAGATGAATTAAAATCTGTCTTTAAAAAAGAAATTGACTTCGTATCTGATTCAAATAAAAAAATCATTAAAGATTTAATATATGTCTAAAGCAATAAATAGATTAAATAAAATACTAGATGCAATTGAAGATATTGATTTTATTATAAATGATAATAATCTAAAAATTACTCAAGCAATTAATGATAAAATCATAAAACCTGCAATTAGAATGAATATTATAAGAATTGCAGAACAATTTTCTAAATTAAAAGATGATAATGAATTTAAGATATTAGAAAATTTTTCAAATGATGATTTAAAAGGTATTAGTGCAGTAAGAAATTATATTGCTCATGACTATGATAGTACAGATGATAATATCATAGAAGAAGTAATAAGATATAACTTAGCTATTTTTAAACAGACTATTTTAGATATAAAAAAAGAATTTTAAAACTTTACAAATTTAAAATTATAGAGTACTTTTTAGGGGTATATTTAATTTAGTAATCCTATAAATCCTAATATATAGGAATCTTCAATCCTGCAAATCTCCACCAACCTATTTAAAAACCTTATATAATGGGACTTATAGACACTTTACAATGTAGATTTCAATCAAAACTTAAGCTTATCAAATGATAATTTGTTAAATAATAAAAATCATCACTTATTTTTACTCCTAAAACTTACGAATAAGTTTTTTCTTTTTTTATATGCAACTTCATTTAACCAGTTTCACTCTCTTTTTCTTGTCGTTCTGTTGTTGTGATTGCATATGTCTTTCCATCTTTATCTACTAAAGCACTAGAAATAATATGAATATCTATAATAGAACCATCTTTTTTTAAGCGATTTGTTTTGTATGTTTGAAGTATTTTTGAACTGCAAAGTTGAGCTATTTTTTTGGTATCTTTTTCTTGCAACTCTTTTGGTATTCTATCTTTTGATTGCATTTTAAGGGCTTCTTCTTCACTCCATCCATAAAGTTTTTGTGCTCCTGGATTCCATGCAATAATTTTCCCACTTAAATCTTCAACAATAATAGCATCACTTGAATCACGCACTACGATTGCTAAACGAGAAAGTTTATTTAATTCGTTTAATTTTATTTTTATATTATGCATCTCTGTTATATCCACAAAAGATATAACAGCACCTTCTATTACATTTTCTAATGTACGATAAGGCTGAATTCTCATCAGATATGATTTTGTATCAATTGTCATAACTTCAATCTCTTTAGGAACCAAGGTATCAAGAACACTTTGAATATCACTAACTAAACTTCTATAATCAATCATATTAGATACAATATGCCCAATAGGACGTCCTATATCTGCTAAAATTAAGTTAATAATACGAGTAACAGCTGGAGTAAAACGTAAAATATTAAGCTTATGATCTACAAAAATAGTTCCTATTCCTGTTCCTGCTAAAAGATTATTCATATCATTATTTGAACGAGATAGATCTGTGACTTTTATATTAAGTTCAGAATTAACAGTTGATAACTCTTCATTAACTGATTGTAACTCCTCTTTTGAAGTTTCCAACTCTTCATTTGTAGACTGCAACTCTTCGTTCATTGATTGTATCTCTTCATTGTAGGACTTTAATTTTTCATTTGCATCTTGTAAGAATGATTTTTGAAGTTGAAGTTCTTGTTTTAGTGATTTTATGTTTATATTTTCATGTAAAAATTTAGTATCAACGTCATCAATAATTGGAAGATTTTCTTCAATAATTTCTTCTTTAGATGTAGATAAATCTTCTTGAATAAGCACAAGATATAAAGGCAGTTCTTGTTTAAATTTTAAGTTGAGATTAATTTCTCGTATAGTTATATCAACTATAATAAAACTTTCATTTGTTTTAATTTTCAATCCATATGTATGCACAATTTGTTTTTTACTTTTTGCTTTTTGAAAGCTAAGTATTAAATCATTTTTCAAACCCTCTTTAGCCATTTTAAAAATATTATTTGTATCTATTTCTCCTGAGGGTAATTCAAGATACATTCCTGCTTTTCCTTGTATATATAAAATATCTCCTTGCTCATTTACAAGTACAGCTGATGGAGCAATTTGTTCAAGGATTGCATTTTCAATTAGTTCTCTAAGGGGTAGTTTTACTCCCGCTGTTAATTTATTTATTTGAGGTATAGAGTTATATCTTTGATTTGAGGGAAGAAGTCGACTTAACATAGTTGTTTTAATATTATTATGATCTTTTTGGCATTCAAAAAGTTTTGATTTTGCGTCTATTACAGTATAAAGATTTTCAAGTTCACCTAAAGTCTCTGAATTGCCAAGAAGAAGAATCCCTTTTGTTTTTAAAGCATAATGAAAAATAGAAATGATTTTTTGTTGCAATTGAATATTCATATAAATCAATAAATTACGACAACTTATTAGATCTAGTTTTGAAAATGGTGGATCTTTAATAACATCATGTACAGAAAAAACAAGCATATCTCGAATGTTTTTATCTATTCTATAACTATTTCCATCGCTATTTTTTATAAAAAATTTTTCTAATCTCTCTTTTGAAACATTAGAATCTATACTCAAAGGATAAATACCAGCTCTTGCAGTTGTAATTGCTGTTTCATCTATATCAGTGGCAAAAATTTGTACTACAAATCTCTCTTTTATTTTTTGCATATATTCCATTATAAGTATAGCTATAGAATAAGGTTCTTCTCCTGTTGAACAACCTGTTATCCAAACTCGTATTATAGAATCTGATGATTTATCTAAAAAAAGTTTTGGAATAGCATTTTTTTCTAAAGAGGCAAAAACCTCTTCATCTCTAAAAAAACTTGTTACTCCTATTAGTAAATCATTAAAAAGAGTAGTAACCTCATCTTTACTTTCTTTTAAATATTCATAATATTCTTCAATAGTGTCAATTTTATTTACAACTAAACGACGCTCAATTCTTCGTCCCATTGTACTTGGCTTGTACATTGAAAAATCGTGGCTAGTTTGACTTTCTAATAATAAGAATATTTTTTTAAAATCTCTTCATCATAAGTAACTATAGGAATTATCGTTTGTATTTTTATATTAGAGTTTGAATACTTTATAATCTTTTTGGCCATCTCATTTGGAGCTAAGATTTCATCAATTATACCTGTTGCTATTGCACTGCTTGGCATTGCTTCAAAATCAGAAGAGTTAATACTTTGAGCGATGACAAAACCATCTACTGCTTTTATAGCTTTTAGTCCTTGAGTTCCATCATGTCACATTCCTGATAAGATTATACCTATGGCTTTATTTTGTTTATCAATGGCAAGGGAATTAATTGGTAAATGTAGTCATTTTCTTTTAGGAAGTTTATCAAGATAAAGAATTCCTTCTGATAGTTTCATATCATAATTTGGAGGGATGACATATACACAGTTTTTTTCAAATATCACTTGCTTTATATATAGTACTAAAATGACCTTTAGCTATTTGATGACCTAAATAATAAGTTACATTTTTTAATGTTGAACTTTTAAATGGTGCTTGATTATTTTCAGCAATCATTCTTAGACTAATTTTTTTCATAAAAATCCAATTACTTTTTTCTTTTAAAATAGAATAGATAGTTAAAAAGAATATTAATTATCTATTCTATCTTTTATCATTATTATAAAAATCTCAAGAAATAAATCTTGAGATTTTTATTTTTAGAATTTCAACACATATTTTGCTGAAACTACATTATTACTAAAATCTTTTCCTTGTCCTTGGTAATCATATGATACATTGATATTATTTGTTTTATTTATATCCATTTCATATCCAATTCCAGCTTCATACGACCATCTTCCATTATCTATTCCATCTGTCCCAAAGTTAACTCCTGTTGCTCCTTCATAAGCTGAAGTTACAGTTTGGTTTTTATCATGTAAATCATATCCTACATTTAAATTTCCAACTATTTTTGAATCATCTGTTAATTTATAATGTGCTAATGTTCCGAACCCTACAATTAAATCACTTGATGTAAATTTATCAACATTTAAATTTAGTGCATCTGCTCCAGTTTCATTATATGCTGGATTTGTAAAATGTCTATATGTTGTATTTACTAATGGTTGTAATAATAAATCTTTATTTACATTCACATCTCTCATTAATTTTAAATCTAAAGATGCTGTTTTACTTGTATATTTTGATTCTGCTATATCTCCTGTAAACACTGCTCTATCTGTTTGTGTTTTTTGCCAAGCGTATCCAGCTTGATACAAGAAGTTTGTTTTATCATCTATTACAGGTACATTTCCATATATTAATGTTGTAAATACATCTAAATCTGCGTTTTGATTCATATTATTTACATCAACATTTCCATTTGTATAGAAAAATGCCAATCCTAATTTTTGGTTGTTTTTATATTCTGTATCTGCTCCAAATCCTAACCCATATGTTTTTAAATCAAATCCATTTATACCATCTTTATCATTTTGAGAACCAATTGATCCAAATGGTTTAATCCAAAGATTATTTTCACTAAACATTCCATCACCTGAGTTCATACCACCAGAAGAAATATTTGCATTTTGTCTTTGAGTTACTATTCCTGCAATTCCATTTGAAATTTGCGTTGTTGCTCCAACTGTTGCACTTGTTGCTACAGGAGTTGTACTTTGAGTTGCATTTGCAACTGCACTATCTGTTGAAAGTTTATTAAATGCGCTTTGTATTGCTAGATTATTATTATAAACATTTTGTAGTGCTACTGCCGCATTTTGTGAGTTTTGATTTCCATTACCTGCTATTGTTGATGATACTATTGTTTTATCTGTTCCATCTTCATTACTAGCTTTTACTACATCTAAATGAATTGCTCCGGCTTCTTCATTTATCCAGTCATCTGAAGTTTTATATTCAAAATTCAGTAAAGCAGAATTATCTGTTACATTTAATTTTCCATTTATTGTCAATGCTGTACTCGCTGTTACTACATTCTCTAGTCTTTTTCCTGCTAATAATGATTGATTTGTTGAACTTTTTAATACATTTACATCTAATGTTGAACCATTTTCAAATATTGCACTTTCTGTAGTTAATTGTGAATAAGTTGTTCCATTTAGTGTTCCATCTGTTTTTAATCCAATACTCAATTTAGCATTTTCGTTATTTGTAAAGTTTTCGATATTAGCGCTATCTTCACCAGTTGCATTATATGCTAATTCAATTGTTCCTATATTTGCAACTGAACCCTCCACTTTCATATTACCTTTTAGAGTCCCACTGTTAATTACAGTACTAATGATATTTAATGAATAAGCATTTCTATCTAGTTCATCATTTATATATGCTTCTATAGTACCATAATTTTCAATTCTACTTATTCTTCCATCTATGCCAGAAGCACGATAATAACCATAAATATGATTTATGTTTTTTATTTTAGCATTTGCTGTGATTGTTCCTTCATTTATAATTTCAGAATTATTACTTTCAGCAGTATCTCGGTTAACATGAATAGCTTTTGCAAGAACCTCACCATAATTATATGAATTAGTATCTGCTAATACTTTAATTTCTCCTGTGTTATTGATTGAAGAATTCTTAAAATCATCCTCTATTTCGATACCATATGCTAACACCTCTTCTGAGTCTTGTGTAGCGATTGTTGTTATATTCATCGAACCAGTATTAGTATTGTTAATTGTCGAATCTGTTATTATTCCTTCAACATATATACCATAAGCTTCACTATTACTACTAATCTCAAAAGTGCCATTGTTTGTTATAGTTGAATTGTCAAGATTTATCATAGAAGTATCATCTGACATACGATTTACAACATTAGACCTAATACTCATATAAATACCATAAACATTTGGAGTATTACCACCTGCACTAGAGACAATGATATTTCCATTATTTATAATTTGACTATCTATTACTAAATTATAAAGAGAAATACCAGCAACATTATTTGTACCACTAACTTTGATACCATAGTCATCTTGACTAGAATTGCCAATATTCATAATCATACTCATACCAAAATTATAATCACTAATCTCTGGGTAATTAGTGAAACCAAATGCATCACCGTTTCTATTTTCTACATTTAATTTATCAAGATTAATGGTTATTTTCTGAGTATCATTATCTTTATCATATGATGCTAAATTATAAATGATAATTCCATTTATAGAGTGAGCTTCTCCCATAGCAGAAATATTACTTCCATTTATTGATAATATATGCTTATTATAGCCATTTACCTCAAAAGCAGAACTATCTGCAACAGTTAAATTTTCTATAATAAAAGAGCTACTGTCTTCCATATTTTCATTATAATATGATGTATTACCAGTTACTGATATAGGAATAGAAGGAGTTGCATTTACCACTGTTACTGTTCCCATAAGCATTGTACTTATAATAAGAGAAATTTTTCCACCTTTTAGGATTCGGAATCTTGATTTAAAATCAATATTATCTATATATCTACTAAACATTTATTCTCCGATATTAAAATTATTTGATTGATTGTACTTAACAGAAGTCCCAAAATAATTTCATTTCAAAAAATATTTTAAACATTAGTAGAATAGTTTGCTTAACTTTTTAGACTCGATTTTTTTAATTAAGCTTCAAATTACTATTGTAAATTTAATACCTTGTTTAAAATTTTCAATATCAATTTTTCCATTTAATCTATCATTTATTAACATCTTTACAACGGCTAATCCAAATCCACTACTTTTACCATTTTCTTTTTCTGATACAAAATAATCAAATACGGATTCTATAGGCTTTATTTTGATACCTCCCGCATTATCTACGTATGATATTACGACTCTATCACTGCATTTCTTAAATGAAATAAAGATTTCTTTATTTCTATCATCTATTTCAGAAAATACATCTAGAGAATTATCAACTAATACTAAAAATATATTAGACCAAATATGTTCAAAACTTTTAATCTTTAAATTAGATGGAATATCTAAATGAATATTTACTTTTTTTAATATAATTTTAGAACTTAATATCTCTAAAACATTTTCTATACATGGTATAGGAGAAAAAATTTCCATCTCTTTTTTATTTGAATAATAGTTAGAGAACTCATCTATGGATTTCTTCATTATTTCTATGGAATTTTTAATTAGAGGTAATTTATTTCTAAATGTTGTGTTTAATTCTTTTATATTATGTTCTAATACTGTTTCTAAAAGAGTAATTAATGTTCCTAGTTTGGTTAATGGACTTTTCCATTGATGAGATATATGTCCAATTGCTTGACCTAGAGAACTAAATTTTGATTGTTCAAGTAATAGAATTTTTGCTTTTTTAAGTTCATTTTGTTCAAAATTATTTTTTATAGTTATAGAAATAAGCATAGAAATAATATCTATAATATATGATAATGGAGCTAAATATTTTAATTCCTCATGGTAATTAATTATACCCATTATAGCTAAGCTATTTATTATAACAACTATAAATAAAATTGCATTACCTAATAAATAATATAGAGAACCTTGCTCTCTTTTTAAATACATATAAAAAGCAAGTATAGTTGAATGTATTATTACCATCATTGAATTTAACAATACCAAATAATAGTATTTGTATAAATCATGATTTATAAATTGAGTATAAATTAGAAATAAAAATAAACTAGTAGAAGTTAATAAAAAAAATAATGAAGAATAAAAAAAATTTCTATATCTATTATTTAATTGAAAAAATGTTATTGAAAATAAAGATATAAAAAAAGCCCCTATTGTTGTAGCATCCCAAGCAATTGCTGTAATAAAATTTAAATTTAAATTTAAATTCAAAAAATAAAGAATGCCGTTAAAACTATATTGGTAACTAAATATTGAAAGAGTTATCATACAAATAATAAGATATTCGATTTTTTTGTATGTAAAATATTGTAAAACATTAAATATTAGAAAAAGTATTAACATACCACCAAATATTCCAAATAAAAAAATAATCTTAAATTCTTCATTTGTGAATTTTTCTATACTTGAAACTTCCCAATTTAAATTATTTACAAGATAATTATCTAATTTTGATATTATTGTTATCTCTTCATTAGGTTCAAATTTTAAAATGAAACTTGAATACCTGTTAATCAATTCCCTTAAATTTTGTTCTCTTAAATCACCTAAAAGTAAAATCTTATCAAGTTTATTATTTTTGATTATATAAACATCGATTTTATTCATCCCTGATAAATTGTTATATATCACTAATTCTTTAAAATCATTTGTATCATTTTTTATTATTAATTTTGTCCAATAAGTTTTATTAGAATTTTTTAAATTCTTTTTTTCTAATGAAAAAATATCTTTTTTATCTATGATATCTTGATAAGTATAATTTTCATCAGTAATATAAGATATATAATCTACGGACTGGTTAGTTTCAATATTAGAAATATTCAATGTTTCTGAATATGTAAAGCTTATAAAAAATATTATATATAAAAATATTCTCATTATTAAATTTCTTTCCTAAAAGAATAACCTAAACTTTGTATATTTTGTATATTGTCTTTACCTATTTTAAGTCTAAGTCTGTGTATTATATTTTTAATAGCTTGTTCACTTTTTATTTCATTAGGAGATAAATGAGATTGTATTGTTTCTATCGAAATTATTGAATTTGGATTATTTAATAACAATTCTAATAGAATAATTTCACTCTTTGATAGTTTATATTGAGTATTCTTTTTATTATTGATAAGTTCTTTTGTTAAAAAATTATAGTTAATATCATAATTAATCTGGAAATCATTAAGACTTAATTTATCAATTCTTTTTAGCATATTTTTTAAACAATCAATTAATTCGTTATAGCTAATTGGTTTTAAGAGATAATTAGTTAGTTCTAAATCTATTAATTTTATTAATTTCTCTTTTTCATAATAATTACTTATTATTGTTACTGGTATATTATAATTATTTTTTCTAAGATATCTACAAAATTCTTCACCATCCATAATTGGCATAACATAATCACTAATAATCATATCAATTTTATGGGATTTTAATTTTTCTATTCCTTCCATACCATTTTTTGCTAAAATTACTTTTTTGAAAAAAATTGATAAAGTTTGATATAAATTATCTTGTAATTCTTCATCATCTTCTATTAATAGCATGGACATTTTTTTTAATATTTTTAAATTTAAGTACACTTTTTCTTCTTTTATTTTTGTAATTACGATTCAAATGGGATATACAACTATATGATTAACTTTAATCTAAGATTTTTGATTTTAGTATTAAGATATTTCAAAATAGTTTCATTTCTTTGTTTGTCTCAAATTCATATTCTTTATTATTTTTAATTCTTTCACTGATAATTTTCTTACA
Source organism: Arcobacter suis CECT 7833 (assembly GCF_003544815.1). Lineage (NCBI taxonomy): Bacteria > Pseudomonadati > Campylobacterota > Epsilonproteobacteria > Campylobacterales > Arcobacteraceae > Arcobacter > Arcobacter suis. The sequence continues at coordinate 1,924,119 of NZ_CP032100.1, forward strand.
ACCAAAAAATATTTCATATTTATTATTTGATTTATATTTTAAATTATAACTTAATACATATTCTATTTTATTCTATAGTAAACTCCTATCTAAAACCAAAACCTTTGCTTCTGCATTATTAAAAAATCTGTTTCTACCTTTTCTAACTGCTTTAATACTAAAAATATCATAATCAACATCAAAAATCTTAATTGTTGCATCAATAATTGATAAATCTTTATCCAATGACAAAATTAATTGTCTGTAATAGATTATATCGCCACAAAGTTCGGCTTTTTTTAACCAATGCAGAAATAACATGAGTGTCAGCCATAATAAATATCCTTTAAATTTGAGAAAAGAGAAAGGAATTTTAGATACTTTTTTGTGCAAGTGCTAAATAATATCGAAAAAATTAATTTATATCAAACACTAAACAGCCACTTTAAATTTATAGAATCTTTTTTAAAATTATTATTCAAAATAGGAAAAGTAAATGCAATTTAATCAAGTATTAGAGAATGTTACAACTTATGAAGCTGGAAAACCAATAGAGTTAGTTGTTAGAGAATTTGGAGTAAATCCAAAAGATGTTATAAAATTAGCTTCAAATGAAAATCCTTATGGAACTAGCCCAAAAGTTGTTGAAAAAATCAAAGGTTTAGTTCAAAATATGTTCATTTATCCTGATGATTCAATGTTTGAATTAAAAGAAGCTCTTGCAAATAAATTTGATTTAACAAGTAAACATGTAATTATTGGTTCGGGAAGTGATCAAATTTTAGAATATTGTGTTCATGCAAAATGTGAAAAAGGTTCAAAAATCCTAATGGCAAAAACAACATTTGCTATGTATGAAATTTATGGAAAACAAACTGGTGCAACAATTATTAAAACTCAAGATGATCAACATAATCTTGAACAATTTTCAAAATTATATAAAGAACATGGTGCTGATGTAATATTTTTGTGTTTACCAAATAATCCATTAGGTGAATGTTTAGATAAAGATGATGTTTATGCATTTTTAGAAACTATTGATAAAGAAACTTTGGTTGTAGTTGATGGAGCTTATCAAGAATACGCAGCATTTAAAGATGAGAAAAAAAGAATAGTTCCAAAAGATTTAATTGCAAATTTCCCAAATGCTATTTATTTAGGAACTTTTTCAAAAGCTTATGCCCTTGGTGGAATGAGAGTTGGATATGGTATTGCTCAACCTGAAATTATAAATGCCTTTTATAAATTAAGAGCTCCTTTTAATATTACAACTTTAACACTAGCAGCTGCAATTGAAGCACTAAAAGATGAAGAGTTTGTTAATGCTTGTATTGCAAAAAACTTTGAAGAGATGACAAGATATGAAGATTATGTAACTTCAAGAGGATTTGAATATATACCTTCGTATACAAATTTTATAACAATTAAATTTGGTGATAAATTTGTATCAAAAACAGTTGCACAAAAACTTCTTGAAAGAGGAGTGATTGTGAGAGATTTAACTGGATATGGACAAAATGCAATAAGAATTACAATAGGAAGAAATGAGCAAAATACAAAAGTATTTGAACAGTTAGACGAAGTATTAGAAAAATTAAAATAAAGAGGATGGATTTTTCATTTCATTATCTTTTGGAATAATACTGTCATTAATCATCAGTTCAAAATGATGGATTATTTTATAGATAATGCAAGTGAAATGGTTTTTCTAAAATTAAATCTAAATTTTTAGTTTACCACTAAAAGGACACTATGAATTTATATAATTCTTTATGTTGAAAAAATATGGTTAAATATATTCATCCTAATATTAAACTTTTATCTTTTCAATTACTCCCTACTTGTTTTATAGACATTTGTCTATGTTAAAGATTTCTTATTGTATTTTCTTAAAAATATTATTATTTCTCAATACATAAGAAATCTTTTTCTATTCAAAATATTTAAGTTAATTCATATTTAATAAATTTTTATAGAACAATATCTAAATTTAAAGTGAGATAATAATATGCCCAAAGTATACCTAACAGGCGCAGGACCTGGAGATGTAGAACTTCTAACATTAAAAGCAGTTCGAGTAATACAAAATGCAGATGTTCTAATCTATGATAGATTAGTAAATCCAGAAATTTTAGAATTAGCAAAAGAATCATGTGATTTAATTTATGTTGGAAAAGAAGATAAAAAACATACTCTTCCTCAAGAAGCGATAAATGAATTAATTTATCAAGCTTCTTTAAAATATGAAAATGTAGTAAGACTAAAAGGTGGTGATCCTTTTGTTTTTGGTCGTGGTGGAGAAGAAGCTCTTTATCTTTATGAACGAAATATTAAATTTGAAATAATCCCGGGAATCACTTCAGCAATTGCAGTTCCAGCATACGCAGGAATTCCAGTAACCCATAGAGGAATAACAACATCTTTTAGAGTTGTAACTGGTCATGAAAATCCAAAAAAGAAAATTTCTCAAATTGAATGGGAAACATTTTTAAATGATGAAACAATTGTTTTTTTAATGGGTTATCACAATATTGAGTTAATTTCTTCAAAATTAATAGCTTTAGGCAAAAGAAAAGATTATCCATGTGCAGTTATTTCAAAAGGAACAACAAAAGAACAAGAAGTAGTAGTTGGAACTTTAGAAGATATAACAAACAAATCAAAAAATCTTCCAACACCAGCTATGATAATAATTGGTGAAGTTGTGACATTAAGAGAACAAATTAGGTGGTTTGATTAGATTTAACTTTTTACTATAACAAATAAGAAGAATTTTTCTTCTTATTTATTTAACTCTACAACATTTAAATATTCTTTAAATGTATTTTGTTTTAAATTATCTGTTTCATAAGAGCTAATTAGTTCGCTAACAAAATTTACTAACTTATCTGCTTGGATTTTTACATCTGTTTTATGTGCAAATCTACTTCCTTCTACACCATGAAGTTGTCCACCTAAAATAACATCATAACCGTCAACTCTATTTCCTTCTTCATCTCTAACTTTTGTTCCAACAAAACCAATATCAGAAATTTGAGGATGAGAACAAGCATTCCCACATCCTGAAATTGCCATAGTAATATTTTCTTTAAAATCAGGAAATTTTTCTTCTAGTTGCGTTACCACAACTTTTGCAAACTCTTTAGTTTCAGTAATTCCAAATTTACAGAATTCTTTACCTGTACATGATTGAAGTCTTGCTCTAAAAGGAGTTGGTTTATATGGATAACCTAATGCTTCAAATTCATCTGCTAAAGCTTGAGCATCTTCATCATTTACACCATATACTATAAAATTCTGAGTTGGAGTAAGTGAGATTCCCTCTACCTTATATTTTTTACAAATATCACTAATTTTTTGAAAATCTTCACCCGCAACTCGTCCTGAATTTGTTGCAAATCCAATAAAAGATTTTCCTTCTTGTTTTGCTTTATGAATTCCGAAATGATTTCTCTTTTCAAAAGGAGTAATTTTAGGTTCAATAGTTCCAATTAGAAGTTTATATCCTAATCTTGTTTCCATTTCATCCACAAATTTTTCTAATCCCCACTCATTTATTAAGTGTCTTACTCTTGCTTTATTTCTATTACCTCTATTTCCATAATCTCTAAAAATTTCAGCACAAACTACTGCTACTTCAACTACTTGCTCAGGTTTTACATATCTACTTGCTCTATAAGCAATTTGTTTAGATTTTGACAAACCTCCACCAAGAGTTAAATCAAATAATATTTCGCCATTTTCATATTTAAAAGCCGTAAAAGCCACATCTTGTATCTCATGAGCAGCTGTATGTCTTTCACAACCAGAGATTCCAACTTTATATTTTCTTGGAAAATTACAAAATCTATCATCATTTTTATCAAAATATGAATTTAAATCTTTAACCAAATATGAAGTATCAAGTATCTCTTGGGGGTCAATACCAGCTACTGGAGATATCATAATCGGTCTTGGACCATCACCTGAAGCCATTCTTGAAGTTAATCCAACTGATTGTAATAATTCAAAAATTGCAGGCATATCTTTTATCTCAATATAATGAAATTGAATATTTTGTCTATTTGTAATATCAACTAAACCTTGAGCATATTTTAAACCTATTTGTGCCAGAACTTCTAATTGTGTCAAATTAATTTTTGCATCAATTATTTTAATTCTTTTCATAAAATATTTTTTATCTTCTAAACCTTGAGAATTAATATGTGGATACATTCCATACCACTTTAACAAGCCTATATAATCATCAGTCAAGGGAATTCCCTCAACTGCTTCCTTATAAATATCTTCTATTACTCTTAATGGATTTCTAGATGCTTTTAATATTTCTAAAGGAGATAATTCTTTTTCTATCATATTTTTTCCATTTAACCAACGAATACTCTAGCAGAGTCAAAAAATGCATAATAAGCTGTCATAACAGCCGACATTATAAGCAAAAACCAAATTGTGTAATACATATCTTACCCCTTATTTACCAGTACCAACAAGTTGATACTGTTTATAATTATCTGAGCTATTCATTTTTAATCCATTTAAATCTTGATTAATTTTATAAAAATTACTAGCTTCATTTTGTTGAACTTTCAAACCATTAAAAGTTAAAATACCTAATATTGATAATAGTAATACAACTGCTACTAACATACCTGTAATACCATTTAATTTAAAGATTCCTCTTTCATTTTCGTTCATTTGTGTATTTCCAGCCATGTTACTCTCCTAAACTTCTTAAGTATGTTGCTAATGCTTTTTCTTGAGTTTCATTAAGTCTTCCATTGAAGCTAGGCATTGCTCCAATAGCACCTTTTTTACCATCTTTTAAAACAGCCATTACTAAAGCATCATCATAAGCTCTGATATTTGGAGCAACTGCTTCCATACCTTTTCCATCTTCACCATGACAAGAAGAACAAGTAGCAAATGATGCAGGTTGTTCACCTTTGAATCCACCAGCAACATATTCAGCAACTGCATTAATATCTGCATCTTCTGTTAACATCATTGGAGGCATTCCAGCTGGATATGTAGAAGTTAAGTTATTTGCACCATTTTTAATAACATAAACAACTTGCTCTTTAGAAACTCTTTTTGTTAAGTTTTGAGCTTTCCCATCTATTCCTTCAGCATCTACACCATGACAAGGTGCACATTGTACTAAGAAAGTAGATTGTCCCATAGCTTTTAAAGTTTCATCTGATGGATTTTCCCATTTTTTCTCAAATTTCGCATTATATTCTAATGTCTCTTCATTCCATTGACCAATTTGTGAAAATCCATTAATTGGGTAACCAACTGTAAAATACCAAAACATCCAAATAATAGCACCTGTAAATGCTAAAGCCCAACCAGTTGGAACATGATTTTTATATTCACCAATTCCATCCCATTTTTCTTCAGCTAAATCACCGCTTGCTGTATCATTTTTCATTTGATTAACATATTTCAATGCAACGAATACAGTAATTGTAATAATAGCTACTGCACCTAACATTGTTAAGCTGTTAATATAATCATCACCATTAAAAGCATCACCTGCTGCAAAGTAAGTTCCTGCTAATAAAGCGATGATAAGAATTATTCCACCTATAACCATAGACTTCATCTTATTTCTCCTTATTATCTATATCTTTATCATTTTTTCTTTCTTCAAGAGGAGCTGAAACACTTGAATCATCATGTACAAGTTTTGAATATTTTTCAAAATCTCTCTCCCCTGATTTATCCCTTTTATAAATAGAATAAGCATAAGAGTAAAATATGATAAACACTGCTAAAACCAAAAAGAATTTAGCATATCCTTGCACTGTTAAAAGTGTTTCATAATCCATAACAACCTCTATTTTAAAGAATTTAAATATGCAATTAATGCAACTATTTCAGGAATTTGACCTTTTTCAACATCAGCTTTAATAGCTTCATTTTTCATTCCAGCAGCAATTGCTTTTGCATCTTCTTTTGCTTTTGCAATTGCAGTTTCATAATCACCAAGTTCTACATCAATTTTTCCATCACCATCTAAATCTTGATCATATGGTGTAGCAAATACTGTTTTAACTGTATAAGCTTCTGCATATGCTGTATCTAAATCAGCTTTGTTAGTAAATTGGTGTTTATATGCTGGCATAATACTTCCAGGAACAACCGCTGAAGGTTCATACATATGGTTTTCATGCCAATCTGTAGTTCTATAATTTCCAACTCTCATTAAGTCTGGTCCAGTTCTTTTTGATCCCCATAAGAATGGTCTATCATAAGCAAATTCTCCAGATAATGAATACATACCATATCTATCAGTTTCAGCTTTAAACGGTCTAATTAATTGAGAGTGACAAGCATTACAAGAATCTTTTATATAAACTTGTCTTCCTGCTAATTCTAAAACACTATATGGTTTTGTACCAACGCTTGGTCTACTTTGTTTTGCAAAATCTGGAATAACTTCAACGATACCTGCAAATGCAATAAATATAAATACTAGTACCGCAAAGAAAAACGGTCTTTGTTCAAACCAATGAAACATAATTTCTCCTTTTCTTACGCAGCTACTGGTGTAGCATTTACTGGTTCTTTATCAAGTACTCTTCCACATCTAATAGTTTTATAAATATTATATGCGAACATAAAGAATCCAATTAGGTATAATAACCCACCAACTGCTCTAATTGTATAGTATGGATGTAATACAGTTACTGTATCAATAAATGAATATACTAAAGAACCATATTCATCATATGCTCTCCACATCATACCTTGTGTAATACCTGCAATCCACATAGAAGTAAAGTATAAAACGATACCTGTAGTTTGTAACCAGAATTGTGTATCCATTAATGATTTAGAGTAAATTTCTCTTTTATACATTCTTGGAACCATATGGAACAATGCAGCCATAATCATAAATACAACCCATCCTAAAACACCATCATGTACGTGTCCTGGAATCCAGTCAGTAAAGTGTGCGATAGCATTTACAGATTTAATAGCTTGAATTGGTCCTTCAATTGTTGATAACATATAGAAAGTTGAAGCTAATACCATAAATTTGATTAGTGTATTTGTTTGTAATTGTTGCCACTCGCCCTTCATTGTTAAAAGCATATTAATAGCTGATCCCCATGATGGTAAAATTAAAACAACTGACATTACAGAACCCATAGTTTGCATCCAATCTGGAACAGTTGCATAAATAAGATGGTGTCCACCAGCCCATAAATAAACAAACAATAATCCCCAGAATGCTAAAATAGAAAGTTTATAAGAATAAACATTCTGTCCTGACTCTTTTGGTAAGAAATAATAAATCATAGCAATAATTGGTACAGTAAATACAAAGGCAACAGCATTGTGTCCATACCACCATTGAACTAGTGCATCATTTGTACCTGAATACATAGAAACAGAGTGAATCCATGAACCATAACCAGATACTAAAGCTGTTGGAACTTCCATATTATTGAATAAATATAACATTGCAACTGCGATAAATGTAGCAATGAAATACCATAATGAAATATAAAGAGTTCTTTCTCTTCTAATTCCAATTAATCCAAAAATTGAAATACCCCATAAAACCCACCATACAACAACTAAAATGTCTAATGGCCACTCTAACTCAGCATACTCTTTTGAAGTTGTAATACCCATAAAAAGTGTAACAACAGCTAAAAGAATTGTAATAAAATATAAAACAAAATGTATCTTAGCAATTGCCATTAAAAAAGGTGACTCTTTTAATGAAACTTTTAATACTCTTTGCGAAATATAATACCACGCTGCAAATACTCCACTTAGTGTAAAACCAAATGTAACACCATTTGTATGAATTGGTCTTAATCTACTAAATGTACCATATTCTCCAGCTAAATGATTTAACTGTGGAAACGCCAATTGAAACGCAAGTACAACACCGATAGTCATACCTATGATACCAAACAAAATTGCGACAATACTAAAAGCTTTTGCAACTGAGTAATCGTACTCAATTTGTGCACCGTTTTGCATCAATTTTCTCCTCTTAATTATATATAAGTATAATTGTAAAATTGCATTTACATTCTTGTTAGATGCAAATTAATTCAAACAATTCTTTACTTATGGTTTAGTTTATATGATTTTGGTGTTCATTTAGTGGTACATTAAATCTTTAATAAATATTAAAATCATCATCTATAAATCAAAAAAATTAACAGAAAGGTTACACTTTATTCTGCTTATTAATATATTTTGCTTCTGCTAACACATTAGTTAAATATAATGATAGGTGTTGCATCTTACTTATAGTTGTTTGATTCATTAAAGGAGTATTTATTTTAATATCATTCATTTTTTTTATCTGAAGATTAATTTTATTATATATTTCAATTAAATTTAAGAAATCAAATTCTTCAATAAATCTAAAATCTTTAAAACTGTAACCTTTTTCTTTCATATCAATAATTAAATATAATGCTAACATTTCTGGTATATAATAATTTTTACCATTATCAGAAAATAAATTCATTTTACTAATAAATCTTTTAACTATTACATCATAAAAATATAGTCTAGGTTCCATAACTATTGCTTTAATTATACTTTCTTTTGAACTTTTATCAATTATGATTTTATATATTTCTTCTATCGTAAATATATGCTTTAATAAAGAACTCTCGAGTTCTTTTAACTTTGTATATATTAAATTTTGTTCTTCATTTGTCATATAACAACTATATCCGAAATCTATTTTATTATCTTCACTTTGAATATATTCACGAATAAGCTTTAAACAAAATATTAGTATAACTTCTACTTTTAAGTCTTTTAATGTTTTTCCTGTTGTCATTAAATAAAATTGTAAATTACTTTTAATATTATTTATTCTCATTTTATCTTCCTTAATAAAATATATAATATTGCACGCTAACTAAAAATTTAGATATTTTATTTACAATTGGTGTTCTTATAGTGGCTTATTCATTTTCTTGAAGATTTAATATTTAATTTAGCATCATTTTGAGTTTCTTGATGTTGTTGTACTGATTTTTATAATTTTTCTATAGGTTTAATTAGATGTATAATAAATGAGCATTTAATACTATCAATTATGTAGGTCTTAGAACAACTTTTGACCGTGCATATAAAATATTAGTTAACATAATCTGAACAGTAATAAACACTGAAAAACAAGCCTTCTTTTTTATTTATAAAAGCATTTTCATTTTTATTGTATATATAATTCAACTCTTTTGAAACTAATCTATCTTTACAAACTACAAGTTTTCCATCAAAAAAATCTTTTATTACTATTTCATTATTTTTCTTTATCCAAAATATTAATCCTATACACAATAAAATAACAGACAAAAAAACTATAAAAAAGTTGTTTTTACTACTTTTTTTTTCTTTTTTTGAATTAGTATTTTTATTTATTGATTTATTATTTCTTTTTTTATTTGGTATTATATTTGAATCAATTTGAAAAGATTTATTTTCCAATTTTTCTCCTGAAAAAATAAAAGTAAGTTAAAATATTCCCAGAATATTAGGTTTTTAATTATAATAACTTTATTAAAACAAAAGATATTTTTCACATTTAAATATCTATCTCTATTTTTTGTAAACCTTAGTTATGATACAAATTGTAAAAAATGAATAAAAAAGGATAACTTTGGAAAAATTACATAAGTGCTCAGTTTGTCATAAAAATTTCAAAAGTAATGAGATTATTCATTCTGATATTATTCGAGAAGGAATTTCTAAACTAATACAAAAAGATATTACAGATTGGAATGAATCATCAGAAATTTGTAGAGATGATTTGCATTTTTATCAAAATAAATATGTTCATATGTTACTTGAATCAGAAAAAGGTGAATTAAGTACTCTTGAACATCAAGTATTAGAAACTATGCAACAGCACGAACTTATTTCGATAACTTCAGCTGATACAGCATCAGATCATGAATGGACATTAGGAGAGAGAGTTGCTGATAAAATTGCAACATTTGGTGGAAGTTGGGCATTTATGGGATTTTTTGCTGGATTCTTAGTTGTTTGGATAACTATTAATTCTGTGGCTGTATATTGGAAACCTGCCGATCCATATCCATTTATTTTATTAAATTTATTACTTTCTTGTCTTGCTGCAATTCAAGCACCAATAATTATGATGAGTCAAAATAGACAAGAAGCAAAAGATAGATTAAGGTCACAATACGATTATCAAGTTAATTTGAAAGCAGAACTTGAGATTAGACAACTTCATGAAAAAATGGATCATCTTCTTTCACATCAATGGGAAAGATTAGCTCAAATTCAAGGAATTCAAATTGACCTTTTAGAAGAGTTACGACGAAAAACAAAATAATTTAACTCTACATCTGCATTAGTTGAGTTATAAATTTATATTTATAACTCAACTCTTCTAGTAACACCAAGTAATCTATCATGTGGAAATTTATAAAAACTTACAAATGATGGTGCAAGATTCTTCATACTGGCAAAAAATATCCAGATTGGATTTGTTGCAATAATTTCTTCTTGTCCATAAAATATAGTTTTTGCATCAATATTTTTACTTGCTAAAACATCTTCAACATCAAGCATTTCCATATATCCAACTTTTATATTTAACAGTTCTATTCCTTCTTGAATTACTTCTAATTCTGAACTAATACCATGTGGTTCGTTCATTGTTTTAACTGTCGCAATAATATTACGCTCATATATAATATTATTTTCAAACATTGTTTTTGCTATATATGTTGGTATTGTGTCTTGTCTTCTTGCAAAAAACATCCCTACTCCTGAGATAGGATTTGTTTGTTTATAAGTTTTTTTAAATTGTTCTAAAAATTCATCTTTTGATACAATTTTTAAAGCTTGATATAATTTCTCTTGTCCTTTTGTATATATTAAAACTATTGTCAAAGGAACCATACTCATAATTAATGACCAATATCCACCATGTGGGATTTTAAGCGTACAAGATATAAAAAATATACCACTTACAATAAGTGATAATATGGCAAAAGCTGTTTTAATATAATTTTCTTGTTTTAGAAAAATAATAATCATTAAAAGAGCAGTAAGTGTCATTGCTCCAGAAACTGCAAGACCATAAGCTGATGCAAGTTTTGATGATTCTCTAAAAAGAAACAATGCACAAAGTACACACAATAATAAAGTCCAATTTACAACACCAATATATATTTGAGAACGAAGTTCATTTGAAGTATAGTTTACTTTCAAATGAGGAAAAATTTTTGTTGTCATTGCTTGATATAAAACTGAAAAGATACCACTAATCATGGCTTGAGATGCAATAATTGTTGCTAATATTGCTAATATTACAAAACCTACATATATGTTTGGAGATACTGATTTTATCATCTCAAACAATGGACTTGTTGCAGAAGCTGAATTTGCTATAACAAAAGCACCTTGTCCAAAATAACAAAGAGCTAAAGCAATAAAAACAAATAACCAACCTTTTAGTATAGGAAGCCTACCTAAATGTCCCATATCTGCATATAATGCCTCACCACCTGTTGCAACAAGTATTACATCTGCTAAAACAAGAAATGTTAAAAAAGGATTTTCAATTATAAAATTAATTGCATAAGTTGGAAAAAGAGCAAGAAGTACACTAGGATTTTGAATAGTGAAATATAAACCTACTCCACCTATTGTCAAAAACCAAATAATCATTATTGGACCAAATGCACTTGCTACTTTTTCTACACCTTTTTTTTGAACAATAAATAAACAAATTGCTATTAACGAAGCTATAATTAAAAGTACTTCCCGAGATGTTCCTTCAAAACCTGGAATCAAAGCTATTCCTTCAACAGCACTTAGAATACTAATTGCAGGAGTAATTACCGCATCACCAATCATCAAAGAAAAACCAATAAAACTTAAAATTGTTATTATGGCTATTTGTTTTGCATTTTTTATTTTACTAAGTATTATTTGTAATAAAACTATCGTACCACCTTCTCCTCTTTTTGAAAGACTTGTAGCTAACCAAGCATATTGAATCGTTACAAGAATCGTAAGTGTCCATATAAAAAGTGACAATAATCCAAAAATATTTTCAACAGTTGGCATTGCAACCAAAAAAACTACAGCAAATGTATATATTGGACTTGTTCCAATATCTCCATATACAACACCTAGTGCTTTGATAACCATAAACTCTTTTTTTTAAAATTCAATAAATGAATTGGTTTTATTCATAAAAATAACCTTCGTTTTGAAATAATATTACGAGTATATATTGTTTGGCATAGGTAAAATATAAATAAAGATTGATATATATAAAGATTTTATAAAGAGATTATTTCAAATTCGAGAATTTACTAAGCATCTAGAGTTGAAGGTGCTATAATTCACCAACAATAAAACAAGGAATCAAATGGCTACGAAAGCAACAATACACAAAGCACTTTTAAACATAGCAAATATGGATACAAACTACTACAATGAACATAATTTAACCCTTGCACTACATCCATCTGAGACAGAGCTACGATTAATGGCACGAGTTGTTGCATTTATTTTAAATGCTAATGAGGATTTAGTTTTTTGTAAAGGAATATCAGAAGATGATGAACCTGATTTATGGGAAAAAGATTTAGATGGAAGTATCAAATTATGGATTGATTTAGGGCAACCAGATGAAAAACGAATTAAAAAAGCTTGTGGGCGTTCAGATAAAGTTATTATTTATACCTACCAAGAAAATATGGCTTCACCTTGGTTTAAACAATTAGAAAATAGTATTAACCGATTTAAAAATCTATCAGTAATTCATCTTGATTTTGAAGATGATATAGAAGAGTTAGTAAAAAGAAGTATGGTTTTACAATGCAATATTAGCGATGAAGAACTTACTTTAATTAAAGATGACAAAAGTGTGATAATTAGCCAAAAAATATGGAAATAAGATAATTTATCTTATTTCTATTTTATAAATCTTTTTTCTATTTCTTCATTGCTTAGTTCAAGATTATTTTCATTTAAAAAACCATAAAAATAACTTTCATTACCAATTAATATCTCAATTACTAAAATATTTTTATCTGGATAATTTTCAACAAATTTTTCAACTGCTTCACTAGCAGAAGTTTTCCAGTATTTTTCAAGTTCATCATTATTTCCAACATCACAAAATAAACAATCTTCACATAATGAAAACAGGTACTTTCCAGCACCTTCATATATCTCAAAAGAGTTATCTTCATTGTCTAATTTTTCATTTGTAAAAGGACAATATAAACTGAATTTTCTCATTTCTTTTGGTTTTATTACAACTTTATTCACTATTTATCCTTTTTTATAAACTTTTATATATATTAATTAATTCATTTTTATCAATTTTATGATTCGAATTATATGGGAATTTTTCTAGAACTACTATATCAGAAGGTACCATATAATAAGGAAGTACAACTGATATTTCTTCTTTTAAATCATTGATATTAATATTTTTGTTAGAAATTATAAAAGTGATTAATTTTACAACTTCAGAACCTCTTTTTAAAGGAATAGTTATAGCTTCATTTACTTCTTTGTTGTTAGTAAACTCTTTATCTATTTCACCTAATTCAATTCTAAAGCCATGAAGTTTTATTAATTCATCTTTTCTATTTGCAAAAAACAACATATTATCTTCAAAATATCCGAAATCGCCAGTTCTAAAACTTCTTTTTTCATATTTTGATTCAAACTTTTGTTTGTTTAATTCTTCATTTTTAAAATATCCAATAGAAACATTATCTCCAACAATTTCTATTTCTCCAACATTTTCGCTATCAATATCTAACAGATTTATTGTTGTATTCTCTTTTACATACCCAACTGGTAAACTTTTAGAATACTTCTCAACTATTTCAGGAGTAATTTCTATTAATGTTGTAGCAACAGTAGCTTCTGTGGGACCATAAGTATTAAGAACCTTAGAATCTGGGAAGTTATTTTTAATTCTTTTTACAGTCATTGCAGGTAATACTTCTCCACAGAAAAGAAAAGTATTTAAACTTTTTATTTCATTGCTTACAAACTCACCTGAAAGTAAATATTTACTAATAAAAGATGGAGTTGAAACCCAAATATTACAAGCATATTTTTTTAATCTTTCAAAATATTCAATATGATTTTCTAAAAGCTCTCTACTATTTAAAACTATTGTTCCACCAAATAATAAAAATCCAACCAATTCATATACAGATAAATCAAAACTAAAAGGTGCTTGATTCATAAAAATATTTTCATTTGAGAATTTAAAATCTGATTCTAACCACTCTTTAAAGTCTAATATAGAATCTCTAGTAATTTGAACACCTTTTGGTTCTCCGGTACTTCCAGAAGTAAATATTATATAAATAATCGGGTCATCTAAATGATAATTTGTATTTAAATTATTTGTATTTATCTCTATTTTATCTTCAATAGTAGAAATCACAACTGCTGAACCCACAATATTTACTATTTTATTAAGTCTTTCTTTTGGATAAATAGTATCAACTGGAATATATGGTAAACCTAAACTCATACAAGCTGTCATACTAACTATAAATTTAGCTTCTTTATGTCCGTAAATAACTACGGGATGCCCTTTTGGAAGGTTATATTGAGAAAGTTCAATTTTCAGTTTTTCAACTTCAATTTTAAATTCATTCCAAGTTAAATCTTTATCACTAGCACTAATAGCCAGTTTTTCAGAATCTTTGTCACACTCAACAAAATCTAATAATTGTAAATCAAATCTCATATTGGAACTCTCCCACTAAAAAAATAAAGTGCTAATACTGCACCATTTAACATCAAAAATCGTTTTAAATTCAAAGCTATAATATTGGGAAAAATTGTAAAATAATCATATCCACCTTTTTTAACATATACAACATAAATATTGTGAATAGCTGAAAAAATTCCAAATAAAAATCCACTAAAAATAAAATACCACGTAAAACCATTCCACATTCCCATAAGTAAAAATGTAGCTATGATTGCAAGATTTTGAATTAATAATCTTCTTCCTTTTAAAATATTAAAATTATGTAAATATTTATATAAAGGTTTGAAGAAATAATCTGTCAACCAAGAACCTAAAGTAATATGAAATCTTCTCCAAAAGTCTTGTGGATTAGCAGCTAAATAAGGATGATTAAAGTTCATAGGAACAAATATTCCCATCATAATACTCAAACCAACAGCCATCGCACTATATCCAGCAAAATCAAAAAACAGATATGTAGTATAAGCATAAGCACTATTTACCATATCTAAAATCACTATACTATTTTCATCAATAGTTGAAAGCCAAAATTTATTTACAAATTCTGCAAAAATAAATTTAAATAAAACTCCAACGATTAAAATATCCCAGCCTTTTCCAATATTACTTAAAGTTAAATTTTCATAACCTTTTTGTAAATCTTCTTGAAATCGGTATGATCTATCAATTGGACCTGCTAATAATGTTGTTGGAAATAATAAAAATGAAGTAAACTCTATAAAAGATAATTTTCCATAATTATGACTATCTACTATTGCTTGAATAGTTCTAAATGTGATGTATGAAATACCAATAACTTTAAATATTGGGTCTATATCAAATTTATGTAATATCATAGGTAAAGCAATAATAATCATAGGAAAAAGTGTTTCTTGGTATTTATTTGAGACATAAATCCAATATACAACATAAACATAAATAAGAAAAAATAGAATTTTTTGCGCATGTGGTATAAAAAAAGATATATATAAAATAATTGATACAAATAATATCATTTTATAAGAGATAACTGTTTTTAAAATATTTTTAAAAACATGTAAAAATAAAATAAAGCCAAAAATCAAAATAAAAAAATCAAGTCCAGAAAAAGGTAACATATTTCCCATCAAAAAGCCTCATATACAAATTCTACAGTTGATTCAACCTCTTGTCCACTTAAATCATCTATGTTTTGATCAATTATAATAAATGAAAATCCAATAATCAATAACAAATATATTAAAAAAGTTCTAAAAAAATATTTCATTTTAATTTCCTTCTTTAGGCATAAAATGTTCAATAATTTTTTGATTAATTTTAACCCAACCTAATTCACCAGAATGAACAATATCAGTTAAAGTTCCTATTTCATAATCTTCTTTTTTATACGTCCACATATCTAAATATCCATAACTATTCTCTTGTATTTTAGATTTTATTGTTGTTATAATTGCTGTCATTTCATCCCTATTTTTTGCAAATACATAAGGATGTAAATCTTGCATTACAAAAAGTGGTTTAATTTTATAACTTTTTAATAATTCAAGTAATACTAATAAATCTTGATACTCTTGGTTTTTATCAAGTTCTGAAGGAACAATTATAGTGTAAGGAAAATCTCCTTTTGTAATTGAAGGTTCGATATGTTTTGTAAAATATTCATTACCAATTCCAAAACTATTATTTGTTGAAGGAGTTGCAATTTTATTTGCTTCTATTTTCAAACTTGCATAATCAAGCATTGGATTTTTATAAGTAACTATTGGAGGATTAATATCTCTATTGTCAAAACTTTTAATTAAAAACTTTTTTACTTCGTTATTCAAATAATCTTCTTCTAATTCATTAAAAGAGTATTCATAAATAAAATTTGGATTTTTAATATAAGTTATATTTTTTTTAACATAATTGTTAATCAGGATTTTATAACTATCATCTATTTCACTTTGAAAATAGAGTTTGTTCATCATTCCAGGATACATAAATTCTAAAAATTTAGGTATTGTTGTTCCATTATTATAACTTCCAGTAAACCAACTAGGAGATAAAAGAATCACAACTTTTCCATTTTCTTTTATAAGCTCACCATGATAAGCAGCTAATTGAGACATAATTGCAAAGGTTTGTTGACCTTCATTTCCTTGAATTCTTAATGGTAATTTTAAATCATTATTAAAATAATTTTGAGGTAAAAATTTTTGATTAGGATTTATTACTAATTCAGAAGAGCCAAATACTACTATTTTGCCACTTTCTAAATCATTTTGCAAACTAATAGTTTTTTGTAATGAATCTTGTAAAGGTTTAGCATAATAGTTTAAAATTTCATTTTTACTAACATAAAGTAGTGATATAACCACTACTAATGCAAAAACAAAAGAGAGAATGTTTATAAAAAGTTTATTCACTTACCCTACTTTTTATATAAGCAGCTAACTTATTTATACTATCAAAATTGCTTTCAATAATATCTCTAACATCAATTTTTATATTAAATTCTTCTTCTAACATCATTGCTAAATCAACTGTTCCCATACTATCAATCAAATTTGAAGTATATAAAGGTTCGTCATTTCCAACTTCTTTAAATATTATTTCTTCTACTAGTGGTTTTATTCTTTCAATTATATCCATTGTTTTTCCCTATTATTTTTTAAGTTTAGCATATAAAATCTTAATCTTCTGTTGCTTCATGAATAGCTTTTTTAGTTGAGTCGTAGGCTTTACCTGACGTATCTTTTGTAACTTCCCATGCATCTTTGCTATCTTTTTTAATTCCAGTCCAAGTTGCACACCCTTGAAATAAAATTATAAGAATAATTAATAAAGTAAATTTTATCATTACTTAATACTCCTAAAAAATTAAATTGCAAGTGAAGTTATAGCATAAATTTCATTAAGTATTTTGGAGATTCTATTAATATGATTTTAGATACAATTCCAAAAAAAATTTAGGACAAGTATGAGTGAACAAATAGAGACATCTTTATGCCATATTTCAAAATTTGCACCTTTTGATGATATCACGGGTGCTTCACATTTTCCAATATATAATACTGGAACTTTTGATTTAAAAAAACAAACTGGCGATAAGATTTATGATTACACAAGAAGTGACAATCCAACAAGAGAAGTTTTAGAAAATCTTTTCACTCATGTTGAAAATGGAGCTGGTTGTGTTTGTACACATACAGGAATTGCTTGTGTATCACTTTTATTTGAAACTGTTTTAAAAGCAAACTCTCACATACTTGTAGAAGCTGATTGTTACGGTGGAACATTTAGACTTTTAAAAATTTTTAAAGAAAAATACAATATTACTGTTCATTTTGCAAATTTTTTAGATTTTGAAATGTTAGAACATATTTTGACAATAAATCAAATTGATTTAGTTTTATGTGAAAGCCCAACAAATCCTGGACTTAAAATAATTGATTTAGAAGCTGTTGCAAATCTTTCTCACAAATATAATGCTTTATTTGCTGTTGATAATTCACTTGCTACTTTTATTTCTCAAAAACCGTTAGATTTAGGGGCTGATTTTTCTTTATTTTCAACTACTAAATATATTTCAGGTCATGGAAGTGTTGTGGCTGGTGCAATTGTTGCCGCAACAAAAGAGTTATCACAACAAATTCATTATTATGCAAATGCCCACGGAAGAAGTCAAAATCCAATGGATGTATTTTTAATAAGTCTTGGAATTCCAACTTTAAAAATTAGAATGATTGAACATGAAAAAAACTCTATTTTTATCGCAAAATATTTAGAAAAACAATCTTACATAAAAAGTGTAACTCATCCAGCATTAGAATCTCATCCTCAATATGAGTTAGCTAAAAAACAGATGAAATATATTCCTGGTGTTTTTTGTGTTGATTTTACAAGCGTTGAATTAGCTGAAAAATTTATAGAAAATACAAAAATATTTGGTGAAAAATGCTCTTTTGGAAGTCCTGATAGTAGAGTTGAAATTCCAGCAAAAATATCTCACGCATCTTTTTCAAAAGAAGAATTAGCTGCAATTGGAATAAGTGATAGTACAGTTAGATTTTCTATAGGATTAGAAAGTGTAGAAGATTTAATAAAAGATATAGAACAAGCTGTAAAGTAGAAAACAAAAAATGAAAGAAAGTATTTTTAATTTTATTCCTTGTGGTCAAACGCTACCTTTAAATAATATACACGCCGTTTCTGTATCAATGCCTTTTTTACAAGATGTGATAGATTATGAAGAACAAACACCACAAATTTTAGAAAAAATAAAAAGTGCATATCCAAGGTTTGTTATGCATCCATATTTGAAACTTCTTTCAATTCATATAAAAGAAAAATACAAGATAAGTGATGCTTATGAAGTAGTTTTATTAAGCTCACAAAAAGCTGTTGAAGTTGTAAGTAATAAATATTTTATTCATAATAAAATAGAAATAAATGAACCTTTTGGAGTTATTTTAGTTCAAAATGGAACCACGCAACTAAATAAAGTTTTAAAATTTATTCAACATGTTGGATATAACTTATCTTCAAGATTAGCAGAAGATTATTTATTTGAAGTAGGAATTTTAAAAGAAAAACATAAAGAAGAACTCGAAGATAAAACTCTTGCAAAAGAGATTTTAATTTCAAATTTAGCAATTGCTTATAATCAACCAACAAAAAACATCTGTTTAACTCCATCTGGAATGAATGCTGTTTATTGTGCCTTAAGAGGTTTAAAAACTATTCAAAATCAAAATGGAAAAAATAAATTAATCCAACTTGGTTGGTTATATCTTGATACTATGAATATAGTTGAACACTATTTTGAAGAAAATAAAATCTTTTATGATATAACTGATTTGGATTTACTTGAAGATTATCTAAAAATCAATGGTCATACTATTTCAGCTATTGTTACAGAAATCCCAACAAATCCCCTACTCCAAACTGTAGATTTACCTAGATTAAAAAATCTTTGTTTAAAATATAATATTGTTTTAGTAATAGATGCAACTTTTGCAACACCATTTAATCTAGACTTAAAACCTTACGCAGATATTTATGTGGAATCTTTAACAAAATTTGCTTGTGGTAATGCTGATATTTTGATGGGAACAATTATTTTAAATGAAAACTCTAAAATATCTATGATTTCCCAAGAATTCTTCAAACACGCAGATGAGCCATATATAAAAGATATTCAAAGATTAGCTTTCCAGATAAAAAACTATAAAAATAGAATAAAAACCATCTCAAAAAATACAAAAGCTTTAGTTGAATATTTCCAAAAAGCTTCATTTATTGATGAAATTTTTTATTGTTTAAGTTCTAAATATGCTTCAAATTATAAAAAACTAATGATTGATGAAAATTCTTTAACTGGAATAATCTCCGTTACTTTTAAAAAAGATTTCAAAGAAGTTTATGACAAACTAAATTTTGCAAAAGGACCAAGTCTTGGAACTGAATTTACACTTTTAATGCCATATACTTATTTAGCTCATTATGATTTAGTAACTTCAAAAGATGGAAATGATTTTTTAAAAAAGATTGGACTTCCAATAAATCTTCTTCGTATTTCTGTGGGAGTTGAAAATATAGAAGATATTATAAAAGAGTTTGAAAGATTAAATTAGCTTTAATATTTTAATTAAAAAATTAATTTATATCCTAAACCATATTCAGTAATCAAATATTTAGGATTCGCGCCTGTATCACCAATTTTTATTCTAATATTTTTGATGTGATAATCTAAACTTCTATCACTTTGAATAATAGATGATAAACATTTTAGTAAATCATCTCTTTTTATTACTCTGTTTTTATTTTCCATTAAATACTTCAAAATCTCAAATTCTGTTTTTGTTAATTTTAATATTTTATTTTCAAATGTAATTTCATTATTTGATAACTCAAAAATATTTTTATTTATTTTATCTGTAAATGCTGAAAAATTTTTTAGTTGAACCCAAATTCTAGCTTCAAGTTCTTCTGGATCAATTGGTTTTACCATATAATCATTTGCTCCAAGTTTAAAAGCTTGAAGTTTTGAGTTTTTGTCAGAATAAGCACTTATTACAATAACTGGAATATTTATTTTGTTTTTATTTAAAAATTTTAATACTTCAAAACCATTAAAATCAGGAAGATTTATATCAAGAAGAATCAAAGAATATTTTTCAAATTTTATATTAGATATTGCTGTAGTTACCGTATTTGCAATATTAATCTTAAAATCATACTCTTCCAAAAAATCTTTTATTAAAAATGCACTATTTTCATCGTCTTCAATTAATAAAATATTATATTCCATTATTATAGGTTCCTTGTATTTTACTCAGATTGCTCAGATTTTACTCTTATTTCCCTTATATTTATATTGTATTATTATAGACAATTTATAAGCTAAAGATATTTATATGTAAAATTATATATAGTATTATGATAAATAAATTAACATTATTTTCAAGGTTAAAAATGCGACAACTTTTATTTATTTTTATTATTTCTACTTTTTTATTTTCAAATGATTTAAAAACTGTATCAATACAATTAAAATGGAAACATCAATTTCAATTTGCTGGATTTTATATGGCAAAAGAGTTAGGTTTTTATAAAGATATTGGCTTAGATGTAGAACTTAAAGAATTTGATAAAAATATGCATATTGTAAATGAAGTAACTGAACTTAAAAGTGATTTTGGGATAGATGATTCCTCTTTAATTTATCATAAATTAAATGGAGCAAATGTAGTTGCACTTTTCCCTATATTTCAAACTTCTCCAATTACTTTGATTACCCAAGAAAAGTTTTCAACTATAGAATCTTTACAAAATAAAAATATAGAATTTTCAACAAATGAACTAGTAAATATTTCAATAAAAGCTATTTTTCAAGCACATAATATAGCCATTAAACCAATAACCCATTCTTTTTTTGTGGATAAATTTATTTCAAAAAAATCAGATGGAATGGTAGGATATATCTCAAATCAACCTTATTATTTGGACTTAAAAAATATAAAATATAATATATTTAATCCTAAAGAATTTGGTTTTGATTTTTATGGAGATATTATTTTTACTTCAAAAGAATTTGCAAAAAATAATCCAAAAATTGTGAGTGATTTTATAAAAGCAACTAAAAAAGGTTGGGAATATGCCTTTTCTAATATTCCAGAAACTGTAAATTTAATCTCTCAAAAGTATAACACTCAAAATAAAACAAAAGAATCTCTAATTTATGAAGCAAATATGCTAAAAGAACTGAGTGGTTTTGGAACAAATTTTGGGAAAATAGAAAAAGAAAGAATAAATGAAATTGAAAATATCATAGCTTTATTATTTCCACAAAAATATAAAAGTTCAAATTTAGATGATTTTATCTGGAATGAAAAAGAAGAATTAATAAATTATTACAAAAACAATTATCTAAAAAATCAAAAAGAATTTACAGTTTGTGTTCATGATAATCTTTTCCCAATAGATGGAATAAATCAAGGGAAATTAACAGGTATTTCTGGCAATATTTTAAATGATATTGCAAAACAATTTGACATAAAATTAAAACCTATTCAAGAAAAAGATTTTAATAGTACTTTCAAAAACATAATAGCTGGAAAATGTGATATTTTAACAATTACTGCCGAAGAATCTTACAAACAATATAAAGTTTTAAATAAAAGTGAGTTTTATTTAGATTCAAATCTAGTTATTATTACCAAAATTGACAAACCTTTTATGGAAGATAATCATTTTTTAGAAAATAAAAGATTTATTACTAGATATGATATATTTGAAAAATATCTACTAAATTTATATCCAAATATTGATATTAATGTTGATAACAATATAGAAAATGCTATTACAAAACTAGAAAATAATGCTGTTGATGGATATATTCTAGATAATATTACAGCTGATAATATTATTCAAAAGTTTGGTTATGGAAAATTTAAAATATCTGGTTTTTTAGGAAGCGAAAAACCAATTAGTGGTTCATTTGGTGTTATAAATACAAAACCTGAACTTTTAGAAATCATTAATTTAGGAATTAATTCTTTTAGCAAAAAAGAGTTAGATCAAATAAAAGAAAACTGGAAAGTTACAAGATATAGCACTATTATTGATAATAGTTTAGTTTGGAGAATTATTACTATTTTTATTATAGTTTTGATTTTTATTGTCTCTTTTACAATAGTTTTAAGACAACATAACAAAGAGTTAAATGAATGGCTAAATTCTACAATTGAAGGAATTGCAATTTTTGAAAATGGAAAACTAATTAAAGCAAATAAACAGTTTTTAGCTATTTTGAATTATGAAAGTTTTGATGAAATTTATGAAAAAACCCATTATGATTTTGTAGTTCCATGGGAACATCGTATTATAAAAAATAAATTAATTTCAAATCAAGAACCTTATGAAATAACTCTTATAAAAAAAGATGGTGAAAAATTTGATGCTTTAGTAAAAGGTCATAAAATAGAAGGTAAAAATATAAGAATAAGTACAATCATTGACATAAGTGAATTAAAAAATACCCAAAGAAAATTAAAAAAACTAAATGTAAATCTAGAACATAGAATCCATGAAGAGATAGAAAAAAATAAAAATCAACAAACTATGATGTTTCAACAATCAAAACTTGCAGAAATGGGATTAATTTTAAATATGATTGCCCACCAATGGAGACAACCTTTGAATAATATCTCTTTAATTGTAAATACAATCATTTTAAAACAAAAAAGAGAACGATTACTGCTTGAAGATTTAAATAAATTAAAAACTGATTTTCAAAAACAAATAACTTATCTTTCAAATACTATTGATGATTTTCAAAATTTCTTTAAACCTAAAAAAGACAAAGAACTTTTTAAAATAAAAGATATGGTAACAACAACCTATTCTTTAATACAACCTCTTTTTGATAAAAATCAAATCAAATTTAATATTGACATAGATTTAGAAACTATCTATTTTGGATATAAAAATGAGTTATCTCAAGTATTATTAAATATTTTAAATAATGCAAAAGATGCCTTACTCGAAAATAATATTACAAATAAGTTTATAAATATTTCTTTATCACAAGATGAAAATAATCTTATACTGAGTATAAAAGATAATGCAAATGGAGTAGATGAATCTATTCTTGGAAAGATTTTTGACCCATATTTTTCTACAAAAAGTAGCAAAAATGGTACAGGTCTAGGTTTATACATGGCAAAAATAATTATTACTGAACATTTTAACGGTGAAATAAATGCAAATAATATAAATGATGGGTTAGAAATAATTATACAACTTCCTAAAAAAACGGATATGGTTTAATAAAATAATATTATTCTTGGAATTTGATTATTATTTAAACATAATAATATAAATTTATACACTTAATGGAGAGATTCTTGCATATAATATACAATAATGTAAGAAAGATATTAAGGGAAAAGTATAATGAAAATATTAGAACAATTAAAAACTAAAAATAAGCTATTGATACTTACATTAATAGCACAAGTTGGTTTTATTAGCATCGGAATTGCAGGAATACATACACAAAATACTATGCTAATTATTATTTTAAATATTGTTTTTGGTTTTTTAATGGCTATATTAGGTCTTTTATTTAGCCAATCAATTGTAAATGGTTTAATAAATTTTACTAACTCATTTGATGAGTTTTTAAAATTTTTATCTTTGAAAAACAATAAATATGTACCTATTCTTGTAACGGGAAATGATGAAATCTCAGAGCTTCATAAAAAATTAAATAGTGTTTCTATTGGATTTGATGACACTTTAAAAGCTGATATGAAAGTTTTAGGAGAAATAGTTATTACAATGGATAGAGTTGAACAAGGAATTTATAGTTGTAGAATAAAATCAAAAACTACAAATCCAATGATTATGACTTTAAGAAACACAATAAACAAAATGCTTGACGAAGTTAATGAAGATATGACAAATCTTGTAAATTTACTAGAATCTTATTCAAAAGATGATTTTAAAAATCAAATAACAATCCACAAAAATATAAAAGGTGAAATGTTAAAAGTATTAACAAGCATTAATTCTTTGGGAAAAACTCTTTCAAGTAATGCTCAAAAAGATTTAAACAATGGACAAATTCTTGCTCAAAACTCTATTACAATGGCTCAATCTGTAAACTCACTTGCTATAAAAGCAAACGAACAAGCAGCTTCCTTAGAACAAACAGCTGCTGCATTGGAGCAAATTACAAGTATTACAAGAAATACTGCTCAAAATGCTCAAAAAATGTCACAACTTGGAAATATCGTAAAAGGTGCTGTAAGTGGTGGACAAAAATTAGCAAATCAAACTGCAACTTCTATGGATGATATAAATCAAGAGGTAACTTCTATAAATGAAGCAATTACAATAATTGACCAAATTGCTTTTCAAACAAATATTTTATCTTTAAATGCAGCCGTTGAAGCAGCAACTGCTGGAGAAGCGGGAAAGGGATTTGCAGTAGTTGCAGCAGAAGTGCGAAATCTTGCAAATAGAAGTGCAGATGCAGCACGAGAAATTAAAAATATAGTTTTAAAAGCAACACAAAAAGCAAATGAAGGAAAAAATATTAGTGATATGATGATTAAAGGTTATGAAGAACTTAACACTAATATAACTCAAACTATTGAAATTATTCAAGATGTTAGTATTTCAAGTAATGAACAAATGCAAGGAATTGAACAAATAAATGCAATGGTTACATTACTTGACCAAGTAACTCAAGAAAATGCAATTCAAGTAAATAATGTAGCAACTATTTCTACACAAACTCAAAAAATGGCTGAAGAACTTGTAAATAAAGCCAAAACTAAAAATTTTAATTACTAAGGCAAGACAATGGGAAAAGAAACTATTTTAGATGAATATGCCTTTTTAGTGAGTGAAACTGATGAAAAAGGAATAATAAAATTTGCAAATAATGACTTTTGTAAAATTGCAGAATACTCATTAGATGAATTAATGGGAAAACCACATAATATGGTAAGACATAAAGATATGCCAAAAATTGCCTTTAAAGATTTGTGGGATACAGTTAAAAAAGGTGATATTTGGACAGGTTATGTAAAAAATGCAACAAAAAATGGTGGATATTATTGGGTTTATGCAACAGTTTATCCTTTTGAAAGTTGCGATGGTTCAATGGGTTATTTATCATGTAGAAAAAAAGCTTCAGAGCAAGAAATTGAAGTTTATGAAAAACTTTATAAAGAATTAATAGCCAAAGAATAAAAACAATAAATCTATATACAATTAATCTTTAATAAATTAGTTGTATATAATATCTCAGAATACTCAGATTTAACTCACATATCACTCAGATTTATATAGTATAATTTTTAATAGAAATATCCAAAGAAGGAATAAAAGAATGTTGAAAAATATAAGTGTAAAAAAACAGTTAACAATTCTTATAAGTATTGCCATTTTAGGTTTTATTAGTATTGTTGGATTCAGTGTTGTACAAACAAATAAAATTTACGATGCTGCAAATTTTGGAAATGTAAATTCAGTTCCATCTATTGTATTAATGACTCATATAGAGGAATCAGTGAGTACTATAAGAATTTTATCTCTTAATCATATTTTAGAAACTGATGAAAAAAGAATGCAAAGTATAGAAGAGAATCTAAAAAAGAATCTTACAGATATAGAAAAAGAGTTTGAAGAATATAGAAAACTTTTAACAGATAAAACTGATGAAGATATGCTAAAAGAAGATATAGCTGCTTTTAATGATTATAATTCAAAAAGAGAAAAAGCTCTTAATTTTTCAAGGGAAAATAAAAATACTGAAGCAAGAGATGCTATTTTAGCAATCAGTCCTCTAACTGAACGATTAACTACTGCTTTAAATAAACACATGGATTATAATATTAAATTAAGTGATGAAGGTGCAAAAAATGCCCAAGAGATAAAATCAACTTCTATGATGATTCAAACGGTAATTTCTATTGGAGCTATTCTTTTAGTTTTAGTTCTGGGAATTACTATTGTAAAATCAATATTAACTTCATTGTCAGTTTTTAAAGAAGGATTATTTAGTTTTTTTGCATACTTAAATAGAGAATCTTCAAAAGTTGAACTAATAAAAATAGATTCAAAAGATGAATTTGGAGAGATGGCAAATGTAGTAAATGAGAATATAGAAAAAACACAAAAAGGCATAGAAGAAGATAGAAGATTAATAGATGAGACAATTAGTGTTTTAGGAGAGTTTGAGCAAGGTGATTTATGTCAAAGATTGAATTTAAATGTTTCTAATCCTGCTTTAATGCAATTAAAAACTGTATTAAATCAAATGGCAAATAACCTTGAAAACAATATTGATAATGTTTTAAATATATTAGAAAAATACTCAAATTATAACTATTTAGAAAAAGTTCCAACTTCTAATGTAAAAGAACATCTTTTAAAACTTGCAGGTGGTGTAAATACTCTTGGTGAATCAATCACTCAAATGTTAATTGATAATAAATCAAATGGACTGACTTTAGATGAAAGCTCAAATATATTACTTTCAAATGTAGACAAACTAAATATTAGTTCAAATGAAGCAGCTACAAGCCTTGAAGAAACAGCAGCAGCTTTAGAAGAAATTACAAGTAATATTAGAAATAACACAGAAAATATTGCAAAAATGTCTAAACTTTCAAGTGAAGTAACAGCTTCTGCAACACATGGTGAAAAACTAGCAAATCAAACAACAGTTTCAATGGATGAAATAAATACACAAGTAAATGCAATAAATGAAGCAATAAGTGTAATAGATCAAATAGCATTCCAAACAAATATTCTTTCTTTAAATGCAGCCGTAGAAGCAGCAACAGCAGGAGAAGCAGGAAAAGGATTTGCAGTAGTTGCAGCAGAAGTAAGAAACCTAGCATCTCGTTCAGCAGAAGCAGCTAAAGAGATAAAATCTATTGTTGAAAATGCTACAAAAAAAGCAAATGAAGGAAAAGATATAGCTAATAATATGATTGTTGGTTATAAAGAACTAAATCAAAATATCTCTTTAACTATAAATTTAATTCAAGATATAGAGATGTCAAGTAAAGAGCAATTAACTGGAATAGAACAAATAAATGATGCAGTAACTCAATTAGACCAACAAACTCAACAAAATGCAGCAGTTGCTTCACAAACTCATGATGTTGCAGTTTTAACTGATGAAATTGCGAAATTAATAGTAAATAATGCTGATGAAAAAGAGTTTGAAGGAAAACATGAAGTAAAAGGGAAAAGTGTAAATAATAAAAATATTACAAAAAACATTGTTCCCCACATAGTTAAAAAAAGTTCAACAATATCATCAAAAACTACTCCTAAAAAAATAGAAGCTACAAAAGCCTCTAGTGAAGAGTGGGAAAGTTTTTAAATAATACCGACCTTGGTCGGTATTTCTCAAAATAAAATTTTATCCTTTCCTCAGATTACTCACATTTAACTCTTAAAGCACTCAGATTCGTATGATACAATTTTTATAAGTATCTCTTAAAATATAAATTTATTTCAAGATATAAAAATGCTAATTAAATAATAATAAAAAAGAGGGAAAAAAATGAGGGTAAAAGTTAAATTAAGTCTAATTCTAGGAATGGTATTTATAAGTCTTGTGGGATTTGTTATTACATTAAATATAGTCATTTCAGAATTAAAAGACTTTTCAAAAATGCAATTGTTAGATAAAAATTTAGATTCAAATTTGTTGGAATTAAGAAAAAATGAAAAAGATTTTATGCTTAGATTAGAGACTAAATATGTTGACAATTTTAATAAAACTACAGAACAAATTTTTCAAGATTTTAAAGAATTAAATGAATTATTGGAAGATTATAATATTAAAATAAGTTCAATTGAGAATTATAAAGAATCAATAACTAAATACAAAAATTATTTTGAAATTTATACAAAAAAACAAATACAAATAGGATTAACAGAAGATGAAGGTTTATATGGAAATTTGAGAAAAAGTGTACATGCAGTAGAAGATTATGCTAAAAAATCTCAAGAACAAAAACTTTTATTATCAGTTTATAATTTAAGAAAACAAGAAAAAGATTTTATGTTAAGAAGAAATTTAAAATATGTTGATAATTTTAAAGTAATCATTGATGAAACTTTATTAAGTTTAGATAATAATCCTAATAAAGAATCTTTAATTAAATATAAAGAATCTTTCTTAAACTTAGTAGAAACAGAAATTGAAATAGGATTAACTCCAAATGATGGTTTAAAATTAAAAATGAGAGAAATTGTTAAAGAAGCTGAATCATTTAATGAATCTTTCCAAAAAGAGTTATTTTCTACAGTTGAAGAAATAATTTCTCTTTTAAATAAGATTATATTAACTTCAATTATATTGTTCGCAATTATCATTTTATCAATAATATATTTTACTTCTAAACAAATTTCTAATTCTTTACATACTTTTAAAGAAGGATTATTGTCATTTTTTTCATATTTAAATAAAGAATCATCAACCATAACTTTGCTTAATGAAAAAGTAAAAGATGAATTCGGAGAAATGGCACTGTTTGTAAATGAAAATATAAAACAAATAGAAAATACATTAAACCAAGATGTAGCCTTAATCGAAGATGCAAAAGTAGTAATGACAAGAGTAAATAATGGATGGTATGGACAATTTATAGAAAAGTCAACTTCAAATGCTTCTTTAGAAGAGTTTAAAAATAATGTAAATCAAATGATAAAAAGTACAAGAGATAGATTTGCAGAAGTTGATGATATTTTAGAACAATATGCAAGACTTAACTATTTAGAAACTTTAAATATGCACCCAAATGATGAAAGAGGTGGATTGTTTGAGAAATTAGTAACAGGTATTAATACTTTGCAAAACTCAATTACTCAAATGTTAGTTGAAAATAAAACAAATGGATTGACTTTAGATGAAAGCTCAAATATCCTTCTTGTAAATGTAGATAAATTAAATCAAAGCTCAAATGAAGCAGCAGCTTCTTTAGAAGAAACAGCAGCAGCTATTGAAGAGATAACTTCTAATATTAGAAATAATACAGAGAATATTTCAAAAATGGCAAGCCTTTCAAATGAAGTAACAGCTTCTGCAACACATGGTGAAAAACTAGCAAATCAAACAACAGTTTCAATGGATGAAATAAATACACAAGTAAATGCAATAAATGAAGCAATAAGTGTAATAGATCAAATAGCATTCCAAACAAATATTCTTTCTTTAAATGCAGCCGTAGAAGCAGCAACCGCAGGAGAAGCTGGAAAAGGATTTGCAGTAGTTGCAGCAGAAGTAAGAAATCTTGCATCACGAA
This sequence comes from Arcobacter suis CECT 7833, assembly GCF_003544815.1. Classification (NCBI taxonomy): domain Bacteria; kingdom Pseudomonadati; phylum Campylobacterota; class Epsilonproteobacteria; order Campylobacterales; family Arcobacteraceae; genus Arcobacter; species Arcobacter suis. The sequence continues at coordinate 1,954,188 of NZ_CP032100.1, forward strand.
GTGCAGAAGCAGCTAAAGAAATTAAGTCTATAGTTGAAAACGCAACAACAAAAGCAAATCAAGGTAAACAAATAGCTGGGAATATGATAGAAGGATATAAACAGTTAAATCAAAATATTACTCATACAATAAATCTAATCCAAGATATACAAAATGCTTCAAAAGAACAGTTACTAGGAATTGAACAAATAAATGATGCAGTAAATCAATTAGATCAACAAACACAACAAAATGCTATGGTAGCAAGCCAAACACATGATGTAGCAGTATTAACAGACCAAATAGCGAAATTAGTTGTATCAAATGCTGATGAAAAAGAATTCAAAGGTAAAAACGAGGTTAAGGCTAAGAGCGTAAAAATAAAAAAGTCTAAAAGTTAAAAAATGTTCATAAATCGTATATTAACTAAGAATGATGGGCAAAAAATGAAAATACAAATTGGTGCCGAAATTTCAAAACAAAAAGAGTTAGAAAATCAAATCCTAAAAGAAAAAGATGATTTTATAAACTCTTTTAAAATATTAATTGATTCGATTTTAGAAGGAATTATCATCTATGATGAGAATACATATTGTATTAGAGTAAATGCCGTTGCACCTAAATTATTAGGATATACAAGCCAAGAAATGATAGGAAAACATGCTTTAGATTTTGTAGCTCCTACATTTAAAGATGTAGTCAAAAAAGTAATACAAAATCACAATCAAGAACAATATGAAGCGGAACTAATTCGAAAAGATAGTTCTATTTTGCCTGTTATATTAAGAAGTAGAGATTTAGTTTTATTGGGGAAAAAAATAAGAGTTACTGCAATTATTGATATGAGTGAAATTAAGAAAAAAGAAAAAAAGATTTTAGAATTAGCTTATTATGACAGTTTGACAACTCTTCCTAATCGTTTATTGTTAAAAGATCTTTTAGCTGTAATGATAAAAAGAGTAGAAAGAAATAATCATTATGGAGCATTATTATTTATAGATTTAGATAATTTCAAAATGGTAAATGACACAAAAGGTCATGATATAGGAGATTTTGTTTTAATTGAAACTGCAAAAAGATTACAAAATACGATAAGAGAAACAGATCTTATTTCAAGATTAGGTGGAGATGAATTTATAATTGTTTTAGAAATACCTGAATCAAATAAAGAAGTTGCCATTAATAACATAAATATCGCTGCAAAAAAAATACTCGAAGAAATTAAAAAACCTTATTTAATATCAAATTTTGATTTTAGATTAACAGTTAGTATTGGAATTGCTTTATTTGAAAATAATGAATTTTCAATAGATGAACTAATGAAATTTGCAGATACAGCTATGTATTCTTCAAAAGCCAATGGAAGAAATAGATTTACTTATTTTGACCCAATTTTACAACAAATGGTAGAACAAAAAGCTCATTTATTTGAAAGATTAGACAAAGCTATAGAAAAAGAATCAATGATTTTATACTATCAACCTCAAATAAAAATAAAAAACAATCAACCTCTAATAGTAGGAATGGAAGCTTTAATTCGTTGGAATGACGAAAAAATAATTCCTCCAAATGATTTTATTCCTTTAGCTGAAGAAACAGGACTTATTATTCCATTAGGAAAATGGATTTTAATACAAGTAATGGAACAAATAAAAATTTGGGAAAATGATTTTATAAAAAAAGATTGGCAAGTATCTGTAAATATTAGTTATAAACAGTTTGAGAAAAATGAATTTTTAGATTTAATAAAATCTTTAATAGAAGAATATCAAATTAATCCAGCTAAATTAAAATTAGAATTAACAGAGAGTTTATTGATTAAAAATACCCAAGAAAATTTAAATAAAATCAAAGAAATCAACAAACTAGGAGTTTCATTATCAATAGATGATTTTGGTACAGGATATTCTTCTTTAGCATATTTAAAACAATTGTCAATTAGTGAACTAAAAATCGATCAATCTTTTATTAAAGATTTAGTAATTGATTCTAATGATTTTATCATTGTAGAAACCATACTTTCAATTGGAGATAAATTTAATTTAGAAGTGGTAGCAGAAGGAGTTGAAACAAAAGAACAATATGAAAAACTATTATTAATGGGCTGTTCTTATTTTCAAGGGTATTTATTTGGAAAACCAAATAATCCAAATTTACTTTAAAAAATAAAAGGATAATTTAATATGAAAATTCTTGCATATAATCCTCTTGTTGAATTTAGGGCAAAAGATTTTAATATTTTAATTATTGAAGATTCTTCTTCTATGATTAAAATTATTGATACTATTTTCAAAGATAAAGGATTTAACACTTTTTTATCAACTACTCTAAAAGATGCAAGAGAAAAAATAAATTCAATCAAAATAGACTATGTTATTTTAGATATAAATCTCCCTGATGGAAATGGTTATGAACTAATAAAAGAACTAAGTTCTTCGTTAGTAAAAATAATAGTTCTTACTTCACAAACTGATTCTCAATTGAGGGAAATTTCTTATCAAAAAGGAATAATTGATTTTATAAATAAAGATAAAAATTTTATATACAAAATCTTTGAAATCCCTAATCTAATAAAACAACTAGAAAAAAATAGAACAAAAACAATTTTAATAATAGATGATTCTTTTGTTGTAAAAGAACAACTAAAAGATATATTTGAAAATAGAAATTATAGTGTTTTAATTGCTTCTAATACAACTGAGGCTTTAAATTTAATTAACACAAATAAAATTCATTTGATGTTATTAGATTTGGAATTAGAAAAAGAAAATGGTTTTGATTTTTTATTAAAAAATAGAAAAGTGATTTTGGATGAATTAAAAATCAAAGTTATGATTATAACTGGAAATATTTCATCAACTATACTAAGAGATGCTTTTAGATTAGGGGTTAGAGATATAATCAAAAAACCTTATGTAATAGAAGAATTGATTTTAAAAACAGATATGTTTATAAATGATAAAGACAATGAAAATGAAAGTGAAGCAAAAACACAACTTTTAAAACAATATAAAAATGCAGTTGATAGAAGTTTTATTGTTTCTAAAACAGATGATAATGGAATTATAACTTATATAAATGAAGCATTTTGTAAAATTTCTGGTTATAAAGAAGAAGAACTTTTAGGAAAATCCCACAATATTGTAAGACATAAAGATATGCCCTCTTCTACTTTTAAAGATATGTGGAAAACAATAAAAGAGTTAAAAAAACCATGGATGGGAACAATAAAAAATAGAAAAAAAGATGGAAGTGATTATTGGGTTCAAACTATAATAAATCCAATATTAGATGAAAATAATAATGTAATAGAATACATTGGAATTAGAACCGATATAACTGAAATAGAAAAAGCAAAACAGCAATTAAAAGAACAATATAATATCTCTCAAAACAACTTTCAAGAAATTATGAATTTATCAAAACTTTATGAAAATGCAATGGATGAAAGTAATATCATTTTAAGAGTAAATCAACTTGGAAATATAACTTATGTAAATGAGAAATTTTATACAATTAGTGGATATACCCAAGAAGAACTAATTGGGAAACCCTATGATAATATCGAAAGAGTTTTCCCTCCAAGCCAAGATGATAATAAAATAAGTAAACATCTAAAAAGTGGAAAAATCTGGAATGGTCAAATACATAATATTTTTAAAGATGGGAAAATTCATTATTTTCTAGCAACCGTAGTTCCAATAATAAATCTTCAAGGTGAAACTTTAGAATATATGAGTATTAGAAAAGAAATAACAGAAGTAGTTGAATTACATAAAGAAATAGAAGAAACCCAAAGAGAAGTTATTTATAAAATGGGAGAAATAGGAGAAAGCAGAAGTAATGAAACTGGAAATCATGTAAAAAGAGTTGCTGAATACTCAAAACTTTTGGCAAAATTATATGGTTTAAGTGAAAAAGAGTGCGAAATTCTTTTTACTGCTAGTCCAATGCATGATATAGGAAAAGTTGGAATTCCTGATTCTATTTTAAATAAACCTGGAAAACTAACTCCTGAAGAATGGGAAATTATGAGAAAACATTCGATGGTTGGTTATAACATTTTAAAAAACTCAAAAAGAGAAATTCTAAAAGCAGCAGCAATAGTTGCAAGAGATCACCATGAAAAATGGGATGGAAATGGTTATCCAAGAAAAACAAAAGCTGAAGAAACTCATATTTATGGAAGGATTACTGCAGTTGCTGATGTATTTGATGCGTTAGGAAGTTCAAGATGTTATAAAAAAGCTTGGAAAGATGAAGATATTTTCAAACTGTTAGAAGAAGAAAAAGGCAAACAATTTGAACCTAAATTAATAGATTTATTTTTTAAAAATATTGACAAATTTAAAGAAATTAGAGATAAATATAAAGATTAAAAAAGGAGGAAAAGAGAGTTTCTAACTTTCTTATATAAACATGACTTGTAAAAATAGAGTAAAACCAAAACTTCTTAGAGATATAAAAACAGAAGCTCTTTTAGTGTTTATAAGAACAACTTTAGAACAATGTTTTCATCAAATTGATAATGTAGGTTATAATTTTAGATTAGGGAATGATGAAGATAATGAAATTGTTTATTCTTCTTTAAAAAAATTATTAGAACAACTTCAAGATACAGTTATAAACTCAACTTATTTAAGAAGTTTAATTGAAAATGCCCATAAAAATGCAACTTTAAAAATACTTGCAAAAAAAGAAGAACCTTTAATGGTTTATTACGATACTTTAATAAAAACCATTGAAGTTTGTCTTCCAAATGGAAGTTTCTGGATACCTGAATTGGTTGTTATTTCACTTTTAAGTGAATGGATAATAGAAGAAGAAAAAACTGCTTATTTTTATCCATATTTAAAAGATATTGATTATATAGATTTGATAAATAGATACGATAATTCAAAAAAAGAATTAGATAATGAAAAAAAAGAGATTATAATGAGTATGTACAAAATCTCTTCAAAGTTAATTGAGAAGTTAAAAAAAGTAGAATATAAAATAAATACAACTAGAAAAAAAACTAAAAGGAAATAAATGATTAGTTCAAATGTAACAATAGATTTACAAAAACTAGAAAAACTTTTAAATAAAGTTGGAGATTTAGTAATAACAAACTCAATGATGGCTCAAAGTGTTGATAATTTACCAGCTAGTGAAGAAAAAAAGAATTTAGTTGAAAAAATCACTCTTTTTCAAAGACATATAGTTGAACTTCAAGATTATGCAACAGATATAAGAATGATTAAGTTTGAAAGTATGTACACAATTTATAACAATATTATTCAAGAAATATTACCAGCAAATAAATCAATTAAATTACAAATAGTTGGTGGAGAAACTAAAGTAGATAAATCTTTGGTTGAACATTTAGATTTATCTATTAAAACTTTGATTACAAATAGTGTTCTTTATGGAATAGAAACAAAAGAAGAAAGAACAGCAAAAGATAAAAATCCAGAAGCTACTATAAAAATAATCGCTCAACAACTAAATGGACAAATGTCATTTTGTATAGAAGATGATGGAATAGGATTTGATAAAGATGAACTGGATTTTGAAGAAGAGTTTCCTAAAATCAAAGAAGATAATCAACTAAAAAATGTTTATAAAATTAAAGAAAATGTAGAAAAATTAAATGGAAATATAGAAATAAAAAGTGATTTAGAAGAAGGTTTTTCTTTTACAATAACAGTTCCTTTAACTCACTCTATTTTAGATGGTTTAAATATAAAAATTGGAGATAATATTTTTATTTTACCAACTTCATCAATAGTTGAATCAATTCAACCTACAAAGGAGATGATAAAACTAGTAGGTGATGGAAGTTCAGCTTTACTTATGTTAAGAGATGAATTTATACCAATAATAAGATTATATGAATTTTTACATATTGTTCCAAAAACACAAGATTTAAGCCAAGGTATTTTAATAATCGTAAAATCAGGAACACAAAAAGCAGCCTTTTTTATAGATGAATTTTTACAACAGCAACAAGTAGTTTTAAAAGCAATAGAAACTAACTTTAAAAAAGTTGATAGTGTTGCAGGAGCAACGGTAAGAGGTGATGGAAGTATTGGAATTATAATTGATGTTAAAAGTATTATTGAAAATTCATAAACTTTGAATATCAAACACTAAATTAACAATTTAATTCTAATATTGCATAAATGGTCATAAAAAGTTAAACAATATATCACAATTTTATATTTACAAACAGTCTTCCTACTAATTTTCTGAATGTAAGTTTTATGTTTAACTAGAATTTGACCATTTTTATCAATATAAACTTTTATTTGTAAAATAGCAATTATCCAGAAATGCTCCATTTAAAAGATAAACTATCGTTAAAATCATTACTACTAAAATAAAAACTCCTAAAATATATCCATTTTTTGAAAAACTTCTAAAAATATTTCTATCTTTAAATTTTTTTGTTATTAGTGATGTTTTATTAAACTTTAGCATTACACTCTCACAAGCACTTTCACAAAGTCCACATTGAACGCATCTTATATCAAAACCAGCTTTTATATCAAGTTCATCAATTGGGCAAACTTTTACACATTTATCACAGTCTATACAACTATTTTTATCAAAGAACTCAAAAGTTTGTTTCTCTTCTTGAGGCAAAATAGCACTTATAAAAAAATAAGGGCATAAAATTGAACAATACCAACCCCTAAAAACTAAAAAAATACTTGTAAATAAAGTAGTTAAAATTCCAACAAAAATCGAAGACATATCAAATTTCATAAAATTTAAAAATAAATCAATTGCTGAAGTAAAATATGAAATAGTTGAAAATGCTAAAATAAAAGCAAAAAATAAAATTGCAAAAAAAAGAATAAAAGGATTTTTGAGTTGTGAAGTAATAAAAGTTGCAAGGGATGAAGGACAGAAATATCCACAAAAAAACCTTGAAATAGTAAAATTCAATCCTAATAATAATCCAATAAACAAAGTAATTACAATATAAATAAGTTGATGAGTAGAAGCTTCAAAAGCCATAAATAAAAACTCAAATCTATGAAACTCAAAATTAAACATCAATAAATGAATATTATTAAAACTCATCCAAGGAAATAAAACATATAAAAAAAATGTTATAAGTAAAGTTGGTGCTAAAACCTGTTTTTTTGCCATAAATCTATCCTTTGTTCAGGTGGTAATGTACCATTTTCATATAAACCATTTCTCAAATTGGTAATTAAATTACTAAGTAAGTCCTTATTAAAAGAGTTATATTTTTTTACAACTTTTAACTCTTTATCAAAAACCAAAATATAAGGAACACTTTGATTTACTCCAAACTCTTTTGCACTGTTTTGAGTAATTGAAATTAACTCTAGATTGCTATTTTTAGAGATTGTTGAAGGAATTTCTTCATCAACAAAAAGTAATGTAATAAAAACTCCATTATTCTTTTGAGCCAAAGAGAGTAAATAATCATTTGTTTTTTGACATACAGGACACCAAGAAGTTACAAAAGCAACAACATTTATTTTATTTTTATCTAAATTCTCAATTAAAAAAGGAGCAGCATTTGCCACTCCTTTTAAAAATAGAATTAAAAATAAAAGTCTAAAAACTTTTATCATTTAACCTCTTTCATTTGTAAAATCCAAGAAACTAATTTTTTAGCTTCATCTGGTGATACATCTTGTGCTGGCATTGGAATAACATCATATTTATTCTCACTTCCATTCATAATACTTTTTATTAAAGTAGCTTCATCACTGCCTTTTAAAGCAACCTCTTTATATGAAGGACCTACAAGTTTTACATCAATACTGTGACAAGATAAACAACCTTTCGATTCAGCTAAAGTAACGGGGTCATTTAAATCAAGTGCTGGTTTATTTGCTAACTCTTCTTTATGTTTTTTATATTCAGCAATAGAAGCATTCATAAATTCAGATGTAGCTTCTGCTTGAAGAGCAAGTGGTTCTGCAAATGATACAACTCTAACACCTTCTCTTGTTGTCGCCATTAAAAAAATTGATAACAAGACAAGCGCTATAACTCTAAAAGCTGATTGAGGAGTTACAACCTCATCTTTGAATTTACTTAATACAAATAAAAATGCAATAATCAATAATATTGAAGAAATAAATGGTAAATAAATAAATCCTGTATGCATCAATGCTTCACTTATTCTTGCAGTAAACACAAATGGCAATAAAGGTAACACAACAATATTTAGAGGAGTTGCAAGTAAAAACCATTTTTTACCTTGGCTAATTGCAATTTTTCCTATTTCAGTATCACCTCTTTTTACCCATCTAGCTCCAATAAATATCATAACAACACCTGTTGCCATAAATGCTGTTAAAAAGAAATTTAAAAGTCTAAACCCAGTAACAGGAGTAAACATAATGTCCCAAATATTATTTATACTTGCAAATAATTCTGGTTGCATATATAAATTTGTCATTGACATAAATACAAATGGCAATGTAAAAAATGCTAATACCGCAGATATTCCAATTGTTATATGAAAACCTTTATGATTTTCTAAAGCATGCCAAGAAAATTTATAAGCATAAGAAAGTAAGAACGCAATTATATTTCCATAAATAATATGTAAAATATGTGGACTAACTTTTAAAATTGCTGTATAAAAAAATCCAGTAAAAAGTACAGAAATCACAAGTAATGGAGCAACTCCCCATAAAGCACCCATATTTTCTGAAACTGTTGTGTAGTTTGTCATTCTATAGGCAAACTTGTCATAATTTGAATCTTTTTTAAATACTCCCATAATATTATAAATAACAGAAGCAGTTGAAGCTCCAATTAACATATAAATAAAACAGATATGAACAACAAAAACTATAATTCCTAAAATACTAAAAAACTCTAAAGGTAATCCTAAAGTTGGTGTAATTAATGGAATATCAAATGGTAATTTCCAATTCATTTTATAACTCCTTTAGTATTTAAAGATTTAAGATAAGCTGCAAGGGCATCTTTTTCAGCATCAGTTCCAACAAATGGAGGCATATATGGAGTTCCACCACCTGGAAGATTATTTAATCTATTTCTAATTGCATCATGCGACCAACCTGTTGTTAAACCTTTTAGTCCATTGATACCATTTTCAGTGTGACAGATTCTACACTCAATTTGATAAATAGATTTTCCAACTTCTAAAATATTTGATTTATCTTCATTTACTACTTTTTTATTTTCATCTAAGAAAACTGCATGTTTTAAGATTCCCACTTTATTTAAATATGGAACATCTGTTGTTCTAATTCCATTTGAATACATATAGTTATAAATTAAGAATGGTTTTCGTATAAACTCTCTTACTCTTTCTTCATATCCCCAAAGAATTAAAAATCCTGCAACCATTAAACTAGCTGCTAAATAAGGCATTCTTTTTGGTGAAAAATAGGCAATAATAGTTGTTACAACTATTGAGCCACCAACTCCAATAGCCAGTAGATACATTAAATCAAATCTATCTTCAAAAGCTCTTGTCATTACAGCTGTTGGAATCATAGCAAGCGCAGCTGCTGGGATTTCTGTGTAATACCAATAACCAAAAACTGCACTTAAAGGAACAGTTATCATCATGATTCCTGCTAAAAACTTAACAAGTCTAGCTTTTGCTTCTTTATCTTCTTCATTTTTTGAAAAAGTTGCAATTATCCAAGTCCACATAATTGCAAGAGCTGCTGCAAATGCAATAGATGTAAATGTTCTAAATGCAAGAGAAGGCCACCAAGTTGGATTAAATAAAGCGTTGTTGTAGTTTACGTTCCCAGGATAAACTTCAGGGGCAACCCAAGGTTGTCCATCAAAATTTGGAGTAAGCATAAATGCTAAAATAGCCGTAATAATAGCCATTGTTAACCAAGAAGAAATGGCATAATAAACACCGATTCTTACAGTTTTTGCTCTTCCTTCAACACTTGTTTGATTTTTCTTCCAACTCATAAATAGTAAAAGTAAAAGTACAACTTCAAAGTTAAATACAATCCACTCTATAAACCATTTCCAGAAAAACACTCTAATTAATCCACCAATTGCATTTGGACTTAAAATATTCGCATGTATCCACATACCAACACCTGTTAATGCTCCAACTGAAGTAGAAATAATAAAGAAAACCATAACAACTTTAAACGTTAAGTTATACGCAGCCATATCGTTCTTTTTATTTGCCCACCAAGCCATTGCAGCAAGTACAACAGATCCTCCAACAGCACCTCCATGAGACACAAAGACATGAATAATTGCATTAATTGCCATTAACATTCTTTGCCCTATAAAAGGCATTTCAAATATGGGGTAATCAAACATACCCTATCCTCCCTATGTATTTATTTTGCTTTATGCAGAAGCTATTTTAATGCTACTAATGTTAATTGTGCGTTTGTATAAGAGTCTTATTTGACATTTATTTTGTAGCCATTTACTCTACTTGAGCTTATAATATCGTTACCGAGGAGTTGTCTAATTTTATGTATATGAAAACGTATTACTCCCATTTTAGAGTTACTATTTGCAGGATATGCTCCTTTTTCTAAATTCTCAGTTGAGACATAATATCCCCTAAATTTTAATAAATAATCTAATATTAATAAAGCTTTATCCCCTAGGATTATTTCATCTTTATTTTTTAATACTTTTTTATTAAAAATTTCATATTTTGTATTTTCTTTTAGAATTATAGAGTCTGTATAAACTTTATATTGTCTTCGTATAAGAGCTTTTATTCTTAAAAGTATCTCTTGTTCATCAATATTTCTAATTACACATTCATCACAGCCAGATAAAAAAGAGGGTTTGATAATATTTGGAATTGAAGCAATTACCATTTTCATAGTAACATCTTTATATTCATTTAATAACTGTATTAGTTGAAACCTTGGAAGTGATTTTTCATTGATATTTATTAAATACAAATCATATAAATTATTATAAATGCACTCTAGAAATTCGTTATTATTAGAACATATATCAACATAAAAACCATTATTCCTTAAGATTTCAATAATTTGAGAAATTGAACTGTCACTACTTTCTAAAACTATAATTTTTACTGCTTTCAATGTTTTCTCCAATTTTACAATTAAAGTATTTTAGAGAAAATCTATTAATTATCTGTTAGTTAAACAAGATATAATTCCTAAATTTAATTAAAGAATCAAAATGATAAAACAAGCACAAAAAAATAATATAACAAATATTTCAACTCTGATTTTAGATGCAATTCATCATATTGCAAATACTCTAACAGGAGAAAATGAGAAATCAGAAATCTTAGAAACTTTGGATAAATATATAACTATGGATACAAATAGATTAAGTTATAAAAATATCTGGATTTATGAAAAAGAAAATCAAACAGTAGGATTAATTCTTGCTTATAATTCAAATGATGTAGAAAAACTAGATACTCCAATTTTAGAACATTTAAAATCTAAAAATATTTTCTTAGATTCTTTTGATAAAGAGTGTTTTGAAGATGAGTTTTATATAGATACAGTTAGTGTTAATGAGAATTTCCAAGGAAAAGGAATAGCAAAAGAACTTTTTACTTTTATTGAAAAAAAAGCCAAAGAATTAGAATTTGATAAAGTTTCTCTTTTGGTGGATTTAGAAAATCCAAAAGCATTAGCTTTATATGAAAAAATAGGATTTAAGAAAAACAGGATTTTAGAAGTATCAAACCACAGTTATCATCACATGATAAAAATGGTTTGATAAAAAATTAAACTTTATTAGCATTTAAAAGAAGTAATAATCCCAAAATAAACATAAAAATTGGTGAAACTATTTCTAAAATATTTATTAGTTTTGCTGATTTTTGAGTTGTTTTATTTAAAGAAACTCCTAAAAATGAAGAAACAAAAAGAACAAAAGCCATACCTAAACTAATACTAATACTTGCAAGAAATACAGCAAAATAAGTTTTTAAGAAAAAAGCATAAACAAAAAGTAAAACAGTTCCAGGACAAGGAATAATTCCAGCTGTTAAAACAAAAATTAAATCTTGTTTTTTACTTCTTTTTTTACTTATTATAGGTTTATTTAAAGTTGTTTTTACAAAATTTATATTAGTTGGAATTGTACTAAAAGTAGTAGTTTGTAGTTTAACATTACAAGAACAAGATTTTTTACTTAATTTTCTATACAAAATATATAAAGCTAAAAACATAATAATTACGGCTGAAAAACTTGTGATATACGAAATAGAATCTTCCATAAATCTATTCATCACACTTTGTAAAATAAAAACTGAAAATAATACTATAAACAAAGCTCCAAGAATATGAATAAAAGCTGTAACTAAAGAGATAATAAATGCTTCAAAATATGAGCTTTTTTGAGCGCTAAAATATGAAAATGCCAAAGCTTTTCCATGTCCCGGTCCAAAAGCATGAATAACTCCATAAATAAAAGATGCCATAAGTAAAAAAGCTAAAGCAACATTATCACCTTTTTGAATATCTATTAAATATTTTTTTATATTATTGGTAAATTTTTCTAAAATAGTTTGTGAATTTTCGACAATCTTTTCTTCTTTATTTTCTATTTTTTTTTCAACTTTTTTTACATCTAAAGAAGTTTTTTCTTCATTAAAGTTATCTTCATTTGAAAGCAAAGTTGGTGCATCTATTAAAAAACTAACATCATTCATATTTGAAGTTTTTGAGATTTTATAAGGAATATACATTAATTGTTTTTTATCTTCAAATACAATATCAAAATAATTTTCATCATCTATTATTTTTATATATAAAATATTTTTATCATAAATTTTATAGTTTAAATCAATATTATATTCAAAACTCAAAGTTGAGTTTTTGTAACTCATTTTGTAATCTTTTATTTCAAAAGCATTTGATTCTTCATTTATTTGTTTATCATAAGAGATAGAAGTTATAAAATTTTTAGGTTTTAAATAATCAATTAAAGCAGTTTGAATAAGAACTAACTCTTTTTCATCAAAAGATGAATCTAAGTTTTTATCATAAATTTGCAATAACTCTTTTGTAAATTCATTTGCAAATACCCAATTTACTTTTAAAGTTTTTATATATTCTTTATCAGCTTTTATTTGGGTTGAGACATGAGTTCTTGGTGTATAAATAGAACACAAAGAGCATCCAAAAAGGATACTCTTTAAAAGAATAAATATTAAAAAATATCTTATCATTTATAGCTATTTGCTATTTGATTAGCTGTATTTAACATACTTTCTTTCCAATTATCAGACAAAGGATCAATTTCTACAACATTTGCATTGATATTTTTCGAGATTGTTTTAGCACTTTTTTGTGAAAATTGTGGAGCTACAAAAACAATTTTTATATCATGTTTTTTTGCTTCTGCAATTAACTCAATTAGCTCATTTGGTTTTGGTTCTTTTCCTTCAATTTCAATTGAAATTTGTTCTAAATCATATCTTTTAGCAAAATATCCCCAAGATGGATGAAACACCATAAACGCTTTATCTTGATATGGTTTTAATATTGTTTTAATATTTTCATCTAAAGCATCTAACTCTTTTATAAACTCTTCATAGTTTGTTTTATAAAAATCACTATTTTGTGAATCAATTTCAACCATAGCTTCATAAATATTTTTTGCTTGAGTTTTAACTAAAACAGGATCTAACCAAACATGTGGATCTAAACCTGAATGGTCATGGTCATGATGTTTTTCACTTGCATGTTTTTCATGGTCATGTTCCTCATGTTTCGCATCTACAGTATCTTCATCATGATGGTCATATTCTTCCATTTCTATTTTTTCAATTCCTTTTGTAGTATCTACAAATAAAGTATTTTTTGCATTTTGTTTAAATTTTTCCATCCAAGCTTGTTCAAAAGGATCTCCAACAAGAAAATAAACTTTTGAATTAACTAAAGATTTCATTTGCGATGGTTTTGGCTCATAATTATGAGGTGAACTTCCTGGTTTTACCATAACATTTATTTCAAATTTATCTTTTACTATTTTTTCTACAAAATATTTCTGCGGTAAAATATTAACTGTTATTTCAGGTTTTGAAGCATTTAAAAGTGTAAAAAATGCAATACATATAAACAATATTTTTTTCAAAATTAACTCCTATTTTATTTCTGCAACTTAGTTGCGATTTGAGAATTCTAATTAATTTATTCTTTAATGCAACTTAGTTGTAAAACTGATTTTAAATATAAATTGCTATAATAAGTACTATGGATAAAATAAATAACTTAACAGACATTACAAATATCAAGCTAACAACAGCTAGAAAATCAATTCTAGAAATCATGATTAATTCAAATAAACCTTTATCATACGAAGATATGAAAGATTTAATTTCTATGGATAAAGCTACTTTTTATAGAAATATCACGATTTTTGAAGAAGAAAATATTATTAGTTCTTTTGAGTCAAATGATAAAAAAAGATACTTTGAAATCAAAAAAACTCAACATTCACACTTCATTTGTTCAAGTTGTTCAAAAATCGAGTGTATTCATGAAAAGTTAAATTTTCATTTGCCTGAATATAAAATTGAAAATATCATAATCAAAGGTATTTGTAAAACTTGTTTAAATAAGGAGAATATATGATAAAAAAATTCATTATAATTAAAGATTTTATATCAAAAGAAGCGTTAAGCGGTATCATCTTATTTATTGCAACTATTGCTGCAGTTGTTACTGCTAACTCATCTTTGGGAGCAGAATATTATAATTTATGGCATATGCCATTGGGTGTTACGTTAGGAGATAAAACTATTTCTATGACTTTAACCTATTGGATTAATGATGGTCTTATGGCTTTATTTTTCTTAATGGTTGGACTTGAAATAAAAAGAGAAATGGTAATTGGGGAACTTTCATCAGTTTCAAAAGCTTCTTTTCCAATAGTTGCAGCTCTTGGAGGAATGATTATTCCAGCACTTATTTATGTGGCATTTAATCCAAACAATTTTATAGGTTTTGGTATTCCAATGGCAACTGATATTGCATTTGCTTTGGGAATTTTGATGCTTTTAGGAACAAAAGTAAATCCAGCATTAAAACTGTTTTTAATGGCTTTAGCAGTTGTTGATGACTTAGGAGCTGTTTTAGTAGTTGCTACTGTTTATACAAGTGAAATCAAAGTTGAATATTTTTTACATGCTGGAATTACTTATGCTTTAATTTGGTTTTTAAATTATAGTGGTGTAAAAAAAATATTGCCTTATTTGATTTTAGGAGTTTTTTTATGGGTGTTTATCCATGAAATTGGAATTCATGCCACAATCGCTGGAGTTTTATTAGCTTTCTCAATTCCTATTAGTTCTAAAATTGATGAACAAAAATTTATTCAAAAAACAAAAGAATCTATTGATGATTTTGAGAAAAATATTGATGAAATCCCTATTTTAAATCACCATCAAATAGACGCACTTGAGAGTATTGCCCATGGTTATGACAAGGTACAAAATCCACTGGTAAGACTTGAACACAATCTTCATGGAATATCTGCATTTTTTATTATGCCTTTATTTGCTTTTTCAAATGCAGGTGTTTTAATAGATTTTTCAACTGTTTCAGCAAACTTAATGATAGTTTTAGGGGTTGTTTTTGGTCTGATTTTAGGAAAACCAATTGGTATTTTTGGATTTACTTACCTTTTAACAAAACTAAAAATAATCAAAAAACCAGAAAATATATCTTGGTTTGAAGTTCTTGCCGTTGGATTTTTAGGTGGAATTGGATTTACAATGTCAATATTTATCACTCACTTAGCTTTTAATGATGAGGGAATTATTGCAGCAGTTAAACTTGGAATTTTTGCAGCATCATTTATTGCTGCAATTATTGGAGTAATTTTTATTTTAATGATGAAGAAAAAAGCATAAAACTGCTTTTTTCTCAAACTACTTATTTGATATAATTTCCCATGACAAAATTACTAAAAAATACTCTTTTTGAAAATATTAAAGATTTAAGTGAAAACTTCTCAAAACATTATCATGATACTTATACAATTGGAATCACATATAATGGAGTAATAAAAACCTATAACTCAAATAGAAGTTTTGATTTTTATAAATATTCAATTCGTGTAAACAATCCAAATGAAGTTCATAGTGGAGTTTCACAAGATTGGACTCATTCAAATTTTTACCCAACATTGGAACTTTTATGTGATTTATATGAACAAATATTTTTTGAAAAAAAAGTTCCATATTTTGAAAACTATATTATAAATGACAAATTTATATTTTTAAAGTTTCATAACTTCTTTGAATCATTTTTTAGAAAAGATGATGATATTATCATTGAATCAAATTTAATTGATGCTTTATCATATTTAATAATAAACTTCACTTCCCACACTAAAACTTATGACAAAATGTTTGATAATAAAATCGTTCTAAAAAAATCATTAGAACTGATAAATGATTGTATTGATGAAAATATCAGTCTTGATAAATTAGCAAATAATTGTAATCTTAGTAAATACCATTTTTTAAGAGTTTTCAAAAAAGAAATGGGATTAACTCCACACTTATTTATAATAAATGAGCGATTAAATCGTGCAAATAATTTGATCAAAAATGGAAAAACGATTAGTGAAGCAAGTCTGTTAGTTGGATTTAACGACCAGTCACACTTTAGCCGAAATTTCAAAAAATACTTTGGATACACCCCTACTTTACTTCAAAAAAATAGCAATATTGTTCTATAAATAATTAGCTATTTTTTATACAATTCCCTCATAAAAAGTACAAAAAGATTTTAAATGACACAAACAAACAAAAATATATTTTATTTTATGATGGTTTTAGCAATGGCTGGATGGGGAGCATCTTGGGTAAATGCTAAAGTATTAAGCGCTTATATCGATGAATATCAAATGATGTTTTTGCGAAACTTCTTTACAATTATCACCCTTGCACCTATTTTAGTAATCACTAGAAAGTTTTTTTACACAAATATAAAAAGTCTTATTTTGGCATTTATTGCAGCTATTGTGATGATTGCTTATTTGAAATTCTATTTTTTAGGGGTGAAATTTGGAACAGCAAGTCTTGGAGGAGCACTGGTTACAACAATGATTCCAATAAATACTTTTATTTTAATGGCATTACTTTTTGGAAAAGAAATGCTTAAAAAAGATATTTTTGCTCTAATTTTAGGAGTTGTTGGAGTTTTAACTATTTTAAATATTTGGTCTTTTTCATTTGAGCAAATATTTACAAAACATAATTCATATTTTTTATTTGCCTCAGTTTTATGGCCGATATTCACAATAATTAGTTCAAAATCAACAAAAACTTCTCCTTTAGTTTTTTCATTTTATATGTATGTTTTTATGACTATTTTACTTTTAATCTTTTTTGTAGAACCCACAAAAATGCCTTATGCAAGTTTTGATTGGATTTTTTGGGCAAATGTTTTATGTGTGGCTGTTGTTTCAACAACCTTCGCAACATCGATTTATTTTATTGGAATTGAAAAATTAGGAACAAATGAAGTTAGTTCTTTTATATTTTTAGTACCTTTTTTTGCAATAAGCTTGAGTATAATTTTTCTAAAAGAAGAGGTGAATATTTCTATTATAATTGGAACTATTATGACTTTAATTGCAGTTAAAATTCTAAATAATATTAAAATATTCAGAAATTCGAAATAGTAGAAATCTCTACTATTTCGAAAACTATACTAATCTTTTCATAACCAAATTTGCAGTTAAATCTCCCGTTACATTTACAGTAGTTCTACACATATCAAGTATTCTATCAACACCTAATATTAAAGCAATTCCTTCTATTGGAACTCCTATACTTTGTAAAATCGTAGCAAGAACTACAATACCAACTCCTGGAGTGCTTGGTGTTCCAATTGATGCTCCAACAGTTGTAATAGCCAAAATAAATAGTTCAAAAAAACTTAACTCTATTGCAAAAACTTGAGCCAAAAAAATTGCTGCACAAGCTTGATAAATTGCAGTTCCATCCATATTTATTGTAGATCCCAACGGTATAACAAATTTTGAAATAGAAGGTGGAATATTTAGTTTTTCTTCTGCTGTTTTTATAGATAAAGGCATAACAGCAGCTGAAGAAGATGTTGAAAATGCCATAAGTTGTACTTCTTTGATTTTTTCTAAAAATTCCATTGGTTTCATTTTTGAAACTAAATATACAATACTTAAATAAAAACATAAAACTAAAAAAAGTCCAAAAAGAACAGTAAATACATACATAAACATAGAAGAAATAGCATCAAATCCAATCTTTATCGTAATACTACAAATCAATCCAAATACAGCATAAGGAGCTAATTTCATCGCCCATTCTACGATTTTCATAGAAAAGGCTTGTAAGGATTTCGCTAAATCTATCAAAGGTTTTGATTCTTCATCTTTTAAGTTTAATAAAGCAACTCCCGCAAAAATAGCCAAAATTACAAAAGCTAAAATATTTCCCGAAAGTTCAGCTTTTGCAATACTTACAGGAATCAAATCAACTATTAAATCAGGAATAGAAATATTTTGAGTTTCTTTTTCAACTTGTATATTCGCAACAGTTATTTGGTTTATAATATCTTTGGAAACATAAGAACCAGGATTTATAAAATTTGTAATTATAATTCCCAAAGTAACAGCAAATAGTGTTGAAGAAATATAATATGGAACAATAATTAAACCCATTTTTCTTAATGCTTCAACACTTTTTGCACTTGTAATTCCCAAAATAATTGAACTCAAAACCAAAGGAATTACAATCATTTTTATCAAAGCTAAAAAAATATTTCCAATAAGTGCTATCCAAGGTGCAATTTTAAAAGCTGTTGCACTATCAACTAAAGCAAAAGCTGAAGGAGAAAGTAATAATCCAAAACAAACTCCCAATATCATTCCAAGTATTACTTGAAACCAAAGCTTTTTTACTACTCTTTTCATTATTATCTTGGATATGAACAATTATTTATATCTAAACAAATCCCATTTATATACTCTGGGCAATCTGTTGCTAACCATACTATTGCTTTTGCAACTTCTTCAGGTGTTGCAAATCTTCCAGTTGCCACTGTTTTTTTGAATTCTGCTTTTCTTTCTTCTGAATTGTCTTTTTGCATATCAGTTTCAGTTGGACTTGGAGCAACACAATTTACAGTGATTCCGTAAGCCCCTAACATTTTTCCATAAATTTTTGTAGCATTTATAAGCCCTGCTTTTGCTATTCCATACCAAACATCTGGATGACCTATTTGTCCTGCAATTGAAGCTGTATTTACGATTCTTCCATATTTTTGTTTTTTCATATGTTCACAAAAAATATTCATTAACTCAACTGGCGTATATAAATCTACATTCATAATATGCTCTTTAGCCTCTTTTGGATAGTTGTTATAAGTATATTTTGGTTGCATATAACCAGCATTATTAATTAAAATATCAATATTACCAACCTCTTTTGCTAAATCTTTTAAACCATCGACATCTGATAAATCATATTCAATTGCTGTTACATTTGCAACCCCAACTAAAGGACAAGTATCAAAATCTCGTGCAACAATTATAACTTCATATCCAAATTCTAACATAGCTCTTGAAACTGCTATTCCTATGCCTTTATTCCCACCTGTTATTAATACTCTTTTTGACATTATTTTTCTCCATCTTTTAATAGTTTATTATATAAACTCCTTGATTTCAATCATCTTAATAAAATTTACTTTATGATAAAATGTCGCACCCAAAAATTAGGAACTAAATGATTTATAAAAATGAAAATCAATTAATAAATATTATTAAATATACTCCACCCATATTTATTATTACTATTTCAATTATTATTACTTTCTTTTTATCTTTAGATAAACAAAGTGAACTTGAAAAAGAAAAAATTACAATTAAAAATGAATTTATTAAAACAAATAAAGAACTTGTAGAAATAGATGTTGAAAATTTACATGATTTTATTATCAAAACTCAAGAATCTACTGAAAAAAGACTCAAAGAGAATATTAAAAGTAGAGTTTATGAAGCAAAAAGTATTGCTATGAAAATTTATAATGAAAATAAAACTACAAAAACAAAAAACGAAATACAAAAGATGATAAAAGATGCTTTAACAGATATAAGATTCAATGAAGGACGGGGATATTTTTTCATCTACTCTTTTGATTATGAATGTATTTTATTACCTATTTCTAAACATTTAGAAGGAAGTAGTTTTTACAACTTTAAAGATTACAAAGGAACTTATTTAACAAGAGAAATAATAAAACAGATAAAAGAAGAAAAAGAAGGTTTTTTAACTTGGTATTATCCAAAACCAAATGACTTAACAAAAGGATATGAAAAAATAGGATTCAATGTTTATTTTGAACCTTATGATTGGTTTATAGGAACAGGAGAATATTTTGTAGATTTTGAAAATAGTGTAAAAAAAGAGGTTTTAGAATATATTTCAAAATTAGTACCAAATAAAACAAACTATTTTTTTATTCTTGATTATGATAAAAAAACTTTATTTCATGTAATTGATGATTTAATAAATCAACCTGCACAAAATGTTAAAAATCTAGAAAATACTAAAGTTTTTGATGATATGCTTTTTATGGCAAAAAAAGGAAGCGGTTTTATCACTTACAATCATAAACCATTCAATGAGTTTCGAACAAAAACAAGTTATGTAAAAGGTTTAGAAAACTGGGGTTGGATTTTAGGAAAAGGCTTTTATCACGATGATATAAATCAAATTATAAAAGATAAAACCGATGAATTAAATACAAAATTTCATACAAAAGTTATAAATATAATCTCTATTGCACTACTTTTAACTATTATTTTATTGTTAGTTTCATTTTATATGTCAAAATTAATTGAAAAAAAATTCTCAAATTATAAAAAAGAGATTAATAAATATCTTGAACAAAACAATAAACAACAACACATATTGTCTCAAAAATCAAAAATGGCAGCAATGGGAGAAATGTTGGGAAATATTGCTCATCAATGGAGACAACCACTTTCTGTTATAACAACGGTTGCAACAGGAATGAAATTACAAAAAGAGTTTGATACTCTTGATGATAAAACTTTTGATGAATCAATACAAAATATTACAAATTCTGCTTTATATTTATCAGATACAATAGATGATTTTAGGAACTTTTTTAGAACTGATAAAAATAAAAATACTTTCAAAATAGAAAATACACTTGAAAAAATTTTCAAGTTAACACTTACTCAATTTAAAAATAATGAAATTATTTTTGTTAAAAATATAGATGATTATGAATTATTTAATTTTGAAAATGAGTTTATTCAGGCGTTAATAAACATATTAAACAATGCAAAAGATGCTTTAGAAAGTAAAAATAATCCTAAAGTAATTTTCATCTCTACATATAAAAAAGAAAATAAAGGTGTAATTAAAATAACAGATAATGCAGGTGGAATTGATGAAAAAATCATTGATAAGGTTTGTGAACCCTACTTTACAACTAAACATCAAGCAAAAGGTACAGGAATTGGACTTTATATGACAGAAGAGATTGTTGTAAAACACTTAGAAGGAAGTTTTCTAATCAAAAATGTAGATGTAACTTATGAAAATAAAAGTTATAAAGGAACAGAAATTACCATTGAATTAGATATTAATCAAACTAAGTAATCAAAGATTATTTAGTTTATCATTTGTGGTTTTCCAGTATAAAACCCTTGTGAAAAATCTACGCCAATTTCTTTTATAATTGAAAAGATTCTTTCATCAGATACAAATTCAGCAACTGTTTTTGAATCAGTTTTTTTAGCAAAATCTACTATTGTTTCTACAATAATTCTATGTTTTTTATCTTTTTGAATATTTTTAATTAAAGAACCATCAATTTTTATGTAATCAATATTTAATCTCAAAATATGTTCAAAGTTAGAATAACCTGTTCCAAAATCATCAATAGCTATTTTTGCTCCAAGGGATTTTACTTGTACAATAAAGTTTGCAACTTCATCATAATTTTCAATACCTTCTGATTCTAATATTTCAAAAACAATTCGTGAAGCGGTATTTGTTTTTATAATTGTATTTATAATTTCTTGAACAGTATTTGGATCTTTTATGTCATCTATTGATAAATTTACAGAAAAACTCTCTTTTCTATTTTTAAACATATTACAAGATTGATGTACAACTTCTTTTGTAATATGAGAATAAAGTTTTGTTTTTTTTGCTATCTTTAAAAAATCTAAAGGAGGAATTATTTTATTGTTTTTATCAATCATTCTAACCAAAGTTTCATATTTGGCAATTTTACTTGTTTCAATATCTATAATTGGCTGATAATGACAAATAATTCTATTATCAAGTAATGCTTCTCTTATTGAAGTTGCAATTGCAATATTGTGTTTATATTTTTCTTCAATATTTGCATTTTCTTCATATACTGAAACTTTTATTTTTTGTTCCCTTGCATAATTAATTGCAATATCAGCTTTTGTAAGAAGTTTATCTTTTACTTTTGCAATTCCAGCAGATAACTGAATATGTATAGTTTCATCTTCTATATGAAATAACTCTTCTTCAAATAAAGATAAAAGATTTTCAATATTGTGTTTTATATTTTCAATAGGAATATCTTCATAATATAAAATCGCAAATTCATCTCCATCTATTCTATAAGTTTCAAAATCCAATCTTAAAAACCATTTTGAAATATCTTGTAAAATCTTATCTCCACTTTCCATACCAAAAAAATCATTTATTACTTTAAATTCATCAATATTGAATATAACACAGGCTGTTGGATTTTTTAAACTAATATCTAAAAGTATTTTTTGTCTATTTGGTAGAAGAGTTAATTGATCATAAAAAGCTAATTTTTCATTCTTTTTTTCTAATAAAACCTGAGAAGTTATATCTCTTCCACTTCCAATAGTTCCTATTAATTTACCATTTACATCTTGTAGAGGCGCTTTGTTTACTTCTAAATATACAAGTTCACCTTTAATATTTCCATACTCTTCAAAAATCATAGGTTTCATTTCATCAAGAACTAACGTATCAGAATTAAAACACAACTCTCCAAAGGTATGCCATTGTTTATTCTCTGGATGTTTAGCTCTTTCTCTTTGGGCGAAAAAAACATCGTTTTTTCCTATAACTTCTTGAGGTGTTGCCATTAACAACTTATTACAAATAGCATCATTGGCATATAAATATCGACCATCTAAATCTTTTGCCCATAACATATCAGGTAAATGTTTTGAAATTAGCTTTAAAAAATCGTCAGGTTGAATAAGAGTTGAATCCATAGAATTTTCCTTAAAAAAATTATAAAATATTCTTTTTTAATATTCTAGCAAATTATTTTATTTTTTCTCTTAACAATAAAATAATTATTATTTACTTAGAATATTTATTATTTTCCCTTTAAATAAAGGTTTTTTCAATTATTATTTTTGCAAACATAAGAAAAATGATTTATTTTTTAGTTATATTTTCTAATATTATTACTATTAAATACAACAAATTTAATTTAAGATGGTATTTTATATTTAAATATCTAAAGTAATAATGGGTTTAACCTTTGATTAAACTCATTATCCTTTTTCTTTCATCTGCTTTACAATTTATAATATCTCTTTTACTTCGTGAGCTTATAAAACAGTTTAAAGTTTTATCTAATAATAAAACCCGATCTTCTAAGTTTTCTTCTTTTGCTATATCAATTCGTTCATAATATTTATTTATTAATCCGTTTTTTTCTTTTTCTAAATCAAATATATTTACTTCATTTGCAAATAAATTTGAAGTAATAAAAAATAATATTATTTTATTTGTCAATAAAAGCCTTTTTTTCGCGTATTCTATCAAAGTTTTCATAATATAATATTAAAAAATAATTCTTTTATGTCTTATTTTTCTAATAAATTCACATATTTTTATATGATTAAAATCAATTATATTTTCAGTTCTAAGTATAAATTTGCTCACTATTTTAATATTCAATACTTTTAGTTATTCTGTTTTCAGGCAATCCTTGTTTAGATATAAATGTGCTATAATGAATTTTAAGCAGAAATAACACTCTTTTTAATTAAATATCTAAAGGTAAATACCATGAAAAAAGACTATTTTTTACGCTGGATTGGATTTGGAGTTTTTGCTCTTATAATTTGGTTATTTTTACCTTTCTTAAAAAGTTTTTTTGTAGCATCACTAATGGTAATGGCTACTTTCCCCATATACTATTTCATAGAAACAAAACTAAAACGATATAAAAAACTAAAAATTTTTGCACCTATAATTTCTGCTGGTTTTGTTACCTTGGTAGTTTCGTTAATTGTTTTTATGCCAATTACACTGTTTTTATTTAATTTTCTTAGTCATCCAACAGAGAGCATGGCTATAATTCTATCTTTTTGGGATAAGATTGATGCCTTAAATCAGCACCTTCCTTCTTATCTAGAGTGGATTAGAATTCCCCTTGATACAATTATTCCGATGGTAGTAACACGAAAAGAAGAGATTACTTCATTTCTAGCAGCCTTGCTTGGAAATGGATTAAAAGACTTTATGCTGATGTTAGTCGATATGTCAATGATTGTTATATTTTTCTTCTTTTTGACTTTATACAGTCGAAGGCTAATTTTCTTTTTTATCCCTATTATTCCACTATCACGTTCAATAAAAAGAGATTTTTTTAAAGAAATGACGATTATGGTATCTGTTGTTTTTTATACTTTAGTGGGAGTAATGATCGCGCAAGGATTAGCATTTGGGATTTTTATTGCTTTTTTTGATGGATATAACCCTTTATTACTTGGTTTTTTAGTTGCAATTATGTCAATTCTTCCCATTTTAGGAACAGGGTTAGTTTGGGTTCCAATTGCAGTAAACGAATATCTTCAAGGCAATATCTTTAATGCACTCATTATCTCTATTTATTCATATGCCATGATGGCATTTTTCATTGATAATATTCTAAAACTTGTCATTTTAAATTTTGTAAATAAAAAAGTAAGCAAAAATAAACATCGTATCAATGAGTTTATTATATTCTTTGCCATTGTAGGAGGGTTATCGACTTTTGGATTCTGGGGATTTATCTTAGGACCTGCAATTATTGCACTTGCAATTACGACTCTTGTGAGTTTGCGCAAAGCCAATCGATTAAGTCAATCGATTTAAACCTTACGCATAAAAAATTCACCTAGATAAAATTAACTTTTTATACTAAGTGATTCTATCTCTCTTTGAAGTTTATCAAGTTTTTTAACGAGGTGTTTAATTTCGTTTTCTTTGATTCCATCAACAATTCCACCATTTAAAAATTCCTGAGCTGTAGATTGAAATACTTTCATTAATTCTGCAAGCTTATCTTTTGCTTTAGTAACTAATTCTCCATAATCATCAATAAGAGTTTCCTCAAGATCGCTAATTTTGTTTGAGATTTCATCTTTATTTTTGAAAACATAATATGCACTAACACCCGTGATAGCTGCACCGACTGCAAAACTGAATAGATTACTTTTGTTCATGTTGTCCTCTTTTATTTCTGGATTTTTATTAAAAAACTGAGAAAATGCCTTAAACGTGAGAGAGGCATTGGTTAGTTTAACGATGCCATTAGTTAAGAGTTGACTTTCATTTCCTACTTTTTCTATCAAATCACTACTCTCTTGAGTGATTACAGAAATATTACTTGAAAGAATAGAAAGTTTATCTTGCCCAAGGGAAATAAAGGCATTTACTTTATTTATAGTTTTACTATGCTGAATAATAGTAAAAATAATTATCCCTGTGATAATTACCATACATATTGCAATAATCCCTAAAAATATAAGCTGTTGATCAATCATTTTGCACCCCTTTCATCATCATGATTATTTCAGTGTACTCTTATTATTGAATTCACAGCTTAATATTTTTTAAACAAAAAAGAACAACTCTTTAGTTCCTATTTTTCCAACAAATACTCATATTTTTTGTCAGTTAAAAGTTTCATAAATGCAACTAATGCTTCTACTTTTCTATCAGTTAAAGCATTTGCTTTTAACTCTTTTAGAGCAATTGTTTCTTTTACTTCTGCATCATCCCAAGGTTTGTTAGTTTCAGGATTTATATTTCTATCTTTATTGTTGTATTTATCATAAAACTCAATAACTGTTTTTAAGTCTTTAAATACACCATTGTGCATATAAGGAGCTGTAACTGCAACATTTCGGAGTGTCGGAACTTTATGTTTTCCATTTTGTGCAACATCTTTTACATTTGGATTTGCCAATAATCCTTTATCAATATCTTTTACACCATTTTTTGCTCTTAAAGTTTTATTTGCAGGTGTTCCAATATTATGATATTCATAATTTGTAAAAGTTTCCCCTGCTTTATCTTCACCTTTTAACACGTGACAAGTTGCGCAAGAGTTATTGTTGTTTGAAAAGAATATTGATTTACCTAAATCTTCAAGTGGTGTTAAATCATATTCACCTTTTAAGTATCTATCATATTTTGAATCAAATGGTGAAAATTCATTACTTCTTTCAAAAGTTGCAATCACATTTGTCATTGCATCATAAGCTTTTTCATCATCTTTAAAAATATCTTCACCAAATAGTTCTTTAAATGTTTGAACATAATAAGTATTTTCTTTGATTCTCTCAATTATTTCTTTTTTATTTCCCATTCCCATTTCAACTGGATTTAATGGAGGACCACCTGCTTGTTCTTCTAAAGTTTTAGCTCTTCCATCCCAAAATTGTCCACCAATATATTTTTGTTTTTTCTCATCAAAATGAAAATCAGGAGAAAATTTAGCATAAGAAGCAGTTGGCGCTTGTCTATCACCTAAAGATTTATTATCATCTCCTAATGAAGCCATTCTTTTTATACCATTTTCTCTATCATCTGCAAATCCTGCATTTGGATTGTGGCATGTTGCACATGATTGTGTTCTATTTTTTGATAAATTTTTATCAGAAAATAGCACCTGACCTAAAGTCTCTTTTTGTGAAATTTCATTTGCACTTAAACAAATAGAACCTATACACAAAATTCCCATAGAAACTAATTTTAATTTATTCATTTTAATTTTTCCTTTTTATTAAAAGATTTATAAAAGGTCTAAATATTAGACTTTTTAACGAAGTATAATCACCCATTTGATTTTTTCTTAAACCAAATTTTAAAACGGGTACCTCATTTGAAAGTTGTAAACTTCCAAACATTCTGTCCCAAATAGAAACAAATCCACCATAGTTTTTATCAAAATGTTTTCTACTATGATGAATTTGATGTTGTTTTGGAGACATCAACCATTTTTCTATAAAAGCAAAATATGAAAAAGGCACATGTGTGTGTCTTAAGTTTGCTCCGAAAATTGAAAATACAAATAAAAAAACATTCACACCTACTACTGTATAAATATCAATCATTGCACCAAAAAAATATATAAAAATACCAGTTACAAAACCAATACTCAAAGAATATCTCAGTCCAAAAAGAAAATTTTCAACTGGATGAACCCGATAAAAAGTAATTGGTGTTAAAACTTTTGCACTATGATGAACTTTGTGAAACTCCCATAAAAAAGGAATTGTATGCAAAAATCTATGTAACCAATATCTTGTAAAATCACTTACTAAAAATAAAGCCAATGTATACATAAAAATAACTGTTTCATAAGAGAAAAAAGTATTTTCAAAATAATCAAATTGTAAAAACAAGAGTTTATTAATAGAATAAGCAATAGTTTTTGCACTTACAATAAAAGGAACCAATAAAAATATATTTATAAAATATGACAAAAAAAAGTAGTAATAATCAAGCTTTGCACTTGGATGTAACCAAAGTTTCGAAGATAGAATAACTCTTGTATTTTTTTTATTAATATAAAAATATACTATTGCTAACAATATTGAAGATATTATATAAATCCAAAAAAGCCTTTTATTTGGATCTGTTAAATACTCTAGTGCAAAAAAATCGTTCAATTTTTAATCTCCATCCGCATCTAAAATTTTTCCAGTTACACTTAACTGTCCAATTAAAGATAAATAATATGCGTTATGTAAATCTTTTGCACTATTAAATAATGCACTTGCATTTACAAAATCATCTTTTTTAAGTTTTTTTAATGCTTCTTGTGTTTCTTTTATTTTCTCAATTACCATTAAAAGTTCAATCGAAGCACCTTTATCCATAGCATATGATGCAAAATCATAATATTTATTTTTTTCAACTATTTGTTTATGCGCTTCCAAAATAGCATCTATTGCTTCAAAAGAGTTTTGACTTAAAAAATACTCTGCTCTTTCATTTTTTGGATCATTTTTAAATTTACCAGCATTTCCACTTGAATTCCCAATTCTCCACTCTTTTAGTCTATAAGAACTTGCAATCAAAGTATTTATAACCAAAGAATTTTCCCATTTTTCATCTTTTGTAGGTGCAGCTAAATAAGTTTCATAAACTTTTTTTATATTTTCTAAGTGAGAAATTATTGAGTCTAAAATAACAACATTTAACTCTTTTTCTCTTTTTGAAATATCTTTATCATTAAACAAAACATACTCTAAAGCATTTATTGTTTTAAAAGAATTTTTAAATAAAGCAACTTTTGCATCATCTTTTGATTCAACAACCCTTTTCATTTGAGAACCTAAATCTTCTTTTAAATTATTGAAAATATCAATATATCTTGGAGTATCAGCATAATTTTCATCAATATCACCTGCAAAATACAAAGCTTCAACTTTTTTCCACGACTTCAAGAAATTTGTAAAATTCTGAGCATTTGCATCTTTTTGTAGAATTTTTGCATTATCAATTGCAGTTTGTACATTTGGAATTGATACATTTTTTATTATGTTAACAAGTACTCTTTCATTGGCAAAAACCATACTAGAAAGTAATACAACTAAAAACAACACTTTTCTCATTATAACTCCTCTAAAAATTTAAGTAATTTTTCTCTTTTATCTTTCGGTAAATTCATATAATTTTCCTTACTGCCTTGTGCTTCTCCACCATGCCACAAAATAGCTTCTTGAAAACTTCTAGCACGTCCGTCATGTAAAAGTCTAGGTTTTTCTTTATTTATTTTTTCATGAAGTGCTAATCCCCACAAAGGTGCTGTTCTCCACTCATTTGGCATTGCTTTAAATTCAACTTTTCCATCTGCTAAATCTTCACCCATATCATGAAGTAAAAAATCAGAATAAGGAAAAACTTTAAATCCTTTTTTTGTTTCAAAACTACTAATATGACACTTTGAACATGAAATTTGTTCAAATATTTCTAAACCTTCTTCATACTCTTTAGTGATTTTAGGAGTATATGCTTTTACATGCTTCAAATAATAAGTTATAGCATCAAGTCTCTCATCTGGTAAATCAATTTTATCTTTGGCTTTTGAGGCCTCATTACATGCTTTTTGAAAAGAAGTACAGTTTTCATATGAAAAAAGTGTAGTTGTTAATCCCATATCATTATTTGCAGCACCGGCAACTTGCTCTTTTAATGAATAAACACTAGCTTTCCAAGTATATCGTCCTAATTCTTCTTTTTTTGTAAGATTAGAATAAACCCAATTTGCTCGACCAGATATTCCATCTGCATTTTTATCATCAGCATCAACATTTTTTAAAATATCTTCATTTGAAATTAATTCTATTAAACCCATACCATTTAGTGTTGGAGCTAATCTATATGAAACTATAGTATCTTTTCCTAAATCACCATAATTCAAATTTTCTAACGAATAATTTGGTTTTAATAAAACCTGTTTTTCTCCATCTGGAAATAAAATTTCTATCTCTTTAAAATCTATTTTTATTTTACCTTCAAAATCTATTCCGTGGATACCATTTATAGATATTTGATTTCCATAAACACTATCTGGAACAAAACCTTTGAATTTTAAAAACTCTTTATGTTCTGAAGATTCATTTGGTTTTACTGATAATCTTGCAACTAAAGATCTAGATTCCAAACCATCTTTATTAAATAAAGTTCCTCTTCCATTTGCAGGATGACAACTAACACAGGTATTTGCATTAAAAAGTGGTCCTAAACCATCTCTTGCAGTTGTAATACTTGGTGCTTCAACCCATGGAATAGTAAAAAAACTTCTACCTAATACGAATTTATCATACTCTTCATCTTTTAAATTATCAATTGGTTTCAGAAGTAAGGACTTATTTTTATCATTTGATAAAAATTTACCACTATCATTAACCGCAAAAAGCCCTGTAGCAAAAATTACTACAAGGCTTTTAGTGATAAAGAGTTTTTTTAATATATTATAGTTTTGTTTCTTCAGGATCTGTAACATCATCTGTACTTAAACTAATTTTGTTCGCTGCTGCCACATTTACCATTTCATCACCTAATTTTCTTAGATCATTTTTAAGTTTTATAATAACTTTTGATTGAGAACTTTCTGGTCTGATTTGATAATCGAAATGTTCTTTTGTTTTTGCAACTTCATCAATACTATTAATTTTTTCTTCAATTGATTTCATTAATTCTTGAATTCTTGTTTTTGTTTCTGAATCAACAGCATCTAATAAAGAATCTCCATATTTTTTACCCTTATAAGTAGCAGTTAAAATATTTTTAAATCCTAAATAGTTGTTTACTATATCTCTGTGAGTATTATCAGAGAAACAAGAGTGCTCATCTTCTTCACTTGGAGTTAAAACAGCAACTGCAATTCTTTCATTTGCTAATTCAGATTTTACAAAAACTCCCATTCCAGCAATGATTTGTTTTAAAGCTTCAGCTGATTCAATATTTTTTGATGCATTATCACCTGTTAATTGACCTTTTAATGCAGCTTGATATAAACCTTTTGTTCCATTAATATCTTTTTCCCAAGCAGACGTAATAACTTCTAAATCAGCAACTAATTTTTCACTTGCAGCTTTTAAATAAGCTAATCTTCTTGCTGCATTTTTATCAGTTGTAAAATCTTTTAGAGGTCTAAGTCCTGGAGTTAATGCACCATTAGTAATACCATCTTTTAAGAAGTTAGAATAATCTTGATCTTGTCCCCATAATAAAAATTCAATAGCATGATAACCAGATGCAACATTTGCATCTCCACCATTTTCATTTAAATCAGTAATTGATTCAACTGTAATTTTAGTAACATCAACTTCTTTTGATTCTTCTCCACCTGGATTAAAAACTCCAACTGTATCAATGATATTTCCTGAAGTTAATTTTCCATCAGCATCAATTGTATAATCAATCATATTTTCATCAAGTGGCCAAGCATTAATTTGACCTTCTAAAGCACCATAAGCATCTGCAATCCATCCTTCTTCTGCATCAACAGGACCATTTGCAAGTCTGAAAATTTCAGTTTGTCCATAAGATTCTCTTGAAAGTAACCAAGCTATTTTTGCTTTATTAAAATTCTCAAAAGTTGGTTTTTTTGCAAATTCATCAATTGTTACTTTTAAAGTTTTTGCATCTTTTAATGCATCACTATAATTAGCTAATGCAATGTTTGCATAAGCATCTAAAACTGAATTAGCTTTTGTTAATTCCTGTTTTTCGTTTCCACTTTGAGAAGGTGTACAACCAGTTAACGCAATAGCAGTAACTACAGACAGAGAAATCACCACTTTTTTACTAAAATTTAACATTTAATTCCTTTTTCTTAATCTTAATATTAATTATCATTAATGAATTAAAGCCAAATAAAACTTTCATTTGTCTTAAAATGATAATAATTATCAGAACAATATTAAAATTTAAAAATTCAATGTCTTTTTGTAGATATTAAATATGAAAGAGATTTTTAAGAATGGTTTTTTAAGAGATAAAATAGAGTTTTAAAACTCTATTTTACTATTGATTTTAGATTATTGATAATTTCTTTAGCTTTTTCGTCTTCTGCTTTAGTACCTAAAGCTTTGTTTAACTTCTCTTCAATTTTATTTCTTTTTTTTTCAAGTTGCTTATCTATTTTTTCTTTTAATAAATCTTTTGCGTTTAAAGAAATTTTAGGGTTAGAAGTTTCACCTTTTACATCTATTATAAATTTTTTATCTTTTACAATTGCATTAATTTTTGCATCAATTAGCTTTTGTTCTAAATCCAAAATAGAATCTTGAATATCAATTTGAGTATTTGCACTTTTCATAATTACATCAGATGTTAAAATTCTATTATCAATTTGACTATTTATATCTAGTGTTTCATAAACTTCTTTATTTAAATCAAATTTTCCTAACTGATTAAGTAAAAGTGAAAAATTGTTTGGTAAAAAGTGTCCATTGATAAGTTTTCCAACTAATTCACCTTTTTTAAGTAACAAATCATAATCTAAAGTAAAGTTTGCTTTTGAATCAAAAATTTTAGAATAATCTAACATAGCAGATAACTCTTGAACATCAATATCTTTTAAATTTGCATTTAATTTATCATTTTTTAAATCAAAATCAAAAGTTCCACCAAGAGTATTTGATTTTCCTGTTAATAAAAGAGAATCTTCTTTATTTGTAATATCTCCATTTATATCAATATTTCCTTTTAAGCTCATATTTAAAATATCTTTTAATTTTTCTAAAGCAGGAATATTTAATAAATAATCACTATTAAAAGAATCATCAGTAAAAGTGTAAACACTATTTTGTGATGTTAAATTTCCGATTGTTGTTTGTAAATTAGCTTTTGATACTGCTTGATTTGGAACTAAACTTGTATCAATATTTAAATCAAAATTTATTTTTTCTTTTAAATTTTGTTTAAATACAGTATTTGTAACTTCATTTACTATTGAAGCATTTGTTATTTTTGAACTGATATTTCCATCTAATTTATCAAGATTTGCATTTTTTATTTCACCTTGAATATTAAAATCACCAAGTGCATAAATAGGTTCATTTAACATTTGAAGGAATTTTTCTAATTTTGCATTTTCTACAGAAAACTTAATATATGAAGGTTTGTAATTTGTTAATTCTGTATTATATTTTACATTACTTTCAAATACATTTGAATCACCTTCAATTTTTATAGTTTCATCAAATGCTTTTAAATTACCTTTTGTTGAAAATTCACCATTTAATTTTTTTGCAATTATTCCCTCAATTTTATTTAAGTTTTTAATATCAATTTTATAATCTGAGTCAATTTGATTTGTTAATAAATTAACTACTGTTTTGTCCATAAAAATATTTATTAAAGAACTTGTTAAATTTGTTTTAACTTCTGCTTTATTTGGAGATAAAAGAGCATTCATCTCACCATTAAAACTAATTGGAGAAGCGAGTGTTTGATTAAACTCTTTATTCATAACTTCATTATCAATTTTTCCATTAGAAATTTTAGAAACGAATATTCCATCTAAATTTGAAATATTTGCATTTTTTATATCAGCAAGTACATTCAAATCACCTTTTGCATATATTGGTTTATTTAATAAAGTTAATAAATCTTCAATTTTTGCATTTTTTACCTGGATGTTTATGTTTCTTGGCTCAAAATCTTCTAAATTAAAATAATATCTAGTTTGACTTCGTGCAATATCAGATGTTCCTTGAATAATTGCTTCTTCTTCATTTCCAATAAAAATTCCATTTGTAACAAAAGGACCTTTAAATTCTTGTCTTGTTAAATTTTTCAAAGTTGATAAATCATTAATTTTTATATCATACTTCAAATCTACACTTTTTTTAAAAAGAGATAAATCACCAGAAATATTTATTTTAGAATTATCATTTATCCAAGCATCAAAATTTAAATAATTTAAAGTTAATGTAAAATCATTTACCTTTAATTTAACATCTTTTTGATCTAAATTAACTTTTTCTTCGATATAAGATGAAACAATATTGTTTCCAAATTTTGTGAATAATAATCCATAAATTGACCCTAAAATTAGAATAATTATTAGACTGAGAGATAAGAATATTTTTTTCATTTGCAACCTTTTTCAATAATTGTAATCATTATATCAAATTTTGGTAAATAAACAAAAATTTAGTCTTTTAGCTTTTTTTTATTTTTATTGATATATAATCTCGACTAACAAAGTGTTAAGTAGGGATACGCAAGCCGAACAGACTTTGAAACTAACAAAATATAAGGAAAAGAAATGAAAAAAATCGTTCTTTTAATGCTAGCTATTGCTGGTATCGCTTTCGCTGCTGACGAAGCTGTTGTAAATGAAACTTTAAAAGCATACTCTGTAGTTGCTGCTGGGATTGGATTAGGTCTTGCTGCACTTGGTGGTGCTATTGGTATGGGTAATACTGCTGCTGCAACTATTGCTGGTACTGCTAGAAACCCAGGTTTAGGTGGAAAATTAATGACTACTATGTTCATTGCATTAGCGATGATCGAAGCACAAGTTATTTATGCACTTGTTGTTGCAATGATTGCATTATATGCAAATCCATTTTTAGGGTAATCTTTAAATCTACAGATTTAATAAAAAACTCTAAAGGTCAAGAGGTTTATCTTCTTGACCTTTTTTTTATAATGTGCAGTTATGCTGGAACGGTAGACACACTACCTTGAGGTAACGATTTAATAGCTTTTTATGCAGATATGGTGGAATTGGTAGACACGTACGCTTGAGGTGTGTATGGAGCAATCTGTGGGGGTTCGAGTCCCCCTATCTGCACCATGAAGAGCAATTTCTCTTTGACAAAAATTACCATTATGACAACAAAATGGTAACTTAATTTTCTCATTTTCTTCTCATTTTTTTCAAAATTTTTCATAAAATTAAACAAAACTTAAAGCATTGGAAATAATGCGGATTTTATAGTACTTAGAATACATTAATAATGAGAAAATTATATTTATATTCTTCAATAAAATCATATTTCCTATCATAGTTGATTTTATTAGTGTTTGGCAAGTATGGCAGTTTTTTATTAAAAGTAATATTTAATTAATTTAAAAAAGAAGTATTGATTATATTAATTTAAGTTGTCATAAATTTAAATTTTAGCTAAAATACATTGATTAAAATAAAAAGGTTAAAACTTATGGCGTTAAGAATCAAAGATGGTAGAGTTATTAGTATTATACCTCCTAAAACTCTTTCAAAAAAACAATTAGAAAAGTTAGAAAATTCTCCTAGAAATGAAAGGCTTATAAAAGAAGCAACTTCAATTAAATTCAATATAGTATATAGATAAAATTGTTAGAGATAATAAATTATAATAGTTCTTCATCTTCGTACAATCTATATACTACTATTTTCAGAAAACTTAAATTTTCGGATGATATTCAACAAGCGAATAGAGAAGAATTATTTATAAAAGATATTTGCATAAGAATATCAAAATCAAAAAGTGTTTTGTATGTTCTTGATTCAGGAGAAGAAATTATAGGTTTAGTTGTACTTAGTGCTTCATCTGTAACAGACCAACCATCAGTTCAAATTGACTATATTTTTGTTAGTCAATCTTTCAGAAGCCAAAATCTTGAAATACTTAATAATCTTAAACCATTCAGATATTTAATAAATTTAGCTATTTCAATTGCAGAAGATATGTCAAAAAAATTAGGATTAAGATATATAGTTTTATCTCCTGATAGTGATAATCTAAAAGAAAAATATTTAAGTGTTGGGTTTAAAAAATTGAATAAAAGTTGGATGTTTTTCAAAATATAAAGTTTTGAAAAGCTACACCTGGAGAAGTATCAGTAGCTGAATAAGCTTTAAGCCTTATATAATCAAAAGGTAAGATATTTTTATTTCTTGCCTTTTTTATTTTTGTTAGTTATTTGTTGGTAGCAGATTAATTTATCAACAAATATATCATTTGGCAGTTTGGTAAGATTGGCAGTTTTTAAAATCAATTAAAAATCAAATTTACACTTTGCTAAACTTTAATTTTTAACATTAAACAAACTATTAGATATTCTTTACTTCCAGATTAAAGTAAAAATATGTTCTATCTTTATGAAATGGTTTTTCTTTTCTTATGATTACGATAATAGGACTAAAAGATAGCCGAGAAATCAACATTTAAAAAGTTTTTTTCGTTTTTAGTACCGTAAACCATACTGTAAAAAATAAAAAACAATAATTGAATATTTTTATATATTTATTCGATAGTTATTAAAATATGAATTACACAATTAACAAGTTATCCAAATAGTTTTTCACTTATAAAAGAAAATCAAAGCCTATAAAATTGAGTTATCCAGTTATCTTAGTTATCCAAGTGAATATTTATCTATAAATTCAACTGATGATTAAATTCTGGAACTATCTCTTTTAATTTAGAGATTTTATCTTCACAAACTAATAACTCTTCAATTTTTTGATTTAATTCATTTATTTCAAAATTAGTAGAACTTGCAACTGTAATTGACTCATATTTTGTTTTTTGATCACTATCATTTATCAATAACTCTTCATATAGTTTTTCACCAGGTCTTAAACCACAAAACTCTATATTTATCTCATTTCTTCCACTTAATTCTATCATCTTTTTAGCTAAATCGACTATCTTTATAGGTTCACCCATATCAAGTATAAATATCTCTCCACCTTTTCCAATACTTGCTGCTTGAAGTACAAGCTCACAAGCTTCTGGAATTAACATAAAATATCTTGTAATATCGGGATGAGTAACTGTAATATTTTTACCTTGTTCTATTTGTGATTTAAACTTTGGAATAACACTTCCACTACTTCCTAAAACATTTCCAAATCTAACAGCAACTATTTCAGTATTTTTTGAATCCACATTTTGAGCATATAATTCACAAACTCTTTTTGTAGTTCCCATTACATTTGTTGGTCGAACAGCTTTATCTGTTGAGATTAGAACAAATTTCTCGACTTCATATTTAATTGATAAATCTATACAGTTTTTAGTTCCAATTATATTATTTGAAATACCTTCTAAAATATTATGTTCAACTAAAGGTACATGTTTATAAGCAGCTGCGTGAATAAGGATTTGAGGTTTATATTTTTCAAAGGTTCTTTCTAAAAATTCTATTTTTCTAACTGTTTGCATAACTGGAATTACATTTTCATCTTTTAGTTCTTCCATAATAGAATAAAGATTAAATTCACTATGGTCTAAAAGTATTAATTGTTTTGCTCCATAAGCTTTACATTGTCTACTTATCTCACTTCCTATACTTCCTCCAGCACCAGTTATAAGAACTACTTTATCTTTGATAAAATTTTCAATTTGTTTTTTATCCAAATCTTTTGGATGACGAGCAAGTAGATCTTCAACAGAGATATCTTTTAGTTGTTTAGTAAACTCTTCTTTTTTTAGGATATTCTCAATACTTGGAAGTATTTTAATAGTTTTAAAATTATTTTGCATATTTTCATATACTATTTTTATCTGCTCTTTTGAAGCAGATGGTATAGCAACTACCATCTTGTCAAATTTTTTATCTTTAAAAATGTTACAAAATTTTTCTTTTGAATATATAGAAATACCATCTATACTTCTGTGTTGGAGAACTTCATCATCATCTATAAAACAAATTAATTTATACTCTGTATTTAAAAATTCTCTTTGAAGTTGAAGACCAGCTTTTCCAGCTCCATAAATAACTAATTCTTTAGTTTTACTTTGATTTCCCACCGTATGATAATACTTATAAACATAAACTAAAATATTTACAATAAAAGAATAAAAGATTAAATCAATAAAGATAAGATTAAAATGTATTCCTAATACATAATATAATATAGGCATATACACTATAAAACTAGCTAATGCCAATAAAATTTTCATTAGTCCTGTTTTTGTAGAAGCTTTAGACCAAGAAAGTTTATAATCATCAAATAATAAAAATGAAGCAATTACTCTTGTTGAAACTATCACACTTACAACTATCAAGGAAAATTCTTTTTCTAATAAAAGAGTTACTAAAAAAAATGAAAATATTGATATAACAATAGTTGAAAGAACTCCTAAAAATCTTTTATCTCGTAAATAATTCATAAAATACCTTCTAATAATAATTTTTACCATAAGTAAACGGTGAATTTACTTCTTCAAACTTTTTTAAATTTTTATCTCCATCAGAAAGTATTTCTGATATTTTTGGGATTTTCCAATCAATGTTCAACTTTTCATCATTATAAGTAACCCCAATACTTTGATTATTAGCAAGATATCTATCGATTTTTATCATAACCAATGCATTCTGACTTAAAACTGAAAAACCATGTAAAAAACCTCTTGGAATAAAAAGTTGTTTATTATTCTCACTACTTAATTCCAAACTTATAGCTTTTCCAAAAGTTGGACTTCCAACTCTAAAATCAACTGCCACATCCAAAATCTTACCATCTAATACAGAAACAAGTTTTGATTGAGAAAAATCTAATGTATTTGTATGTAGTCCACGAATAACTCCATATTTATTAAAAGAGGTATTATCTTGACAAAAATTTACTTCAAATCCTAAAGAATTATTAAAAGACTCTTTTTTGAATGACTCATATACAAAACCTCGATTATCTTTGTGAAGTGTTGGTTCGCAAAGAATTAATTCCGGAATTTCAAGTTTAATATATTTCACTATTCAAATTTCTTTCTATTATCTACAAATTTCATACAACTAATTAAAACTATCATTGCCAAAACAAATGCTACAAAAATATTTGGAACAAAATAAACTATAGCAAATAAAGCTATATTTACAATTATTGACCAATTTGTAACTTTATAATGACTCCATCCTGATTGTGTTAATCTTTGATAAGCATGTTTTTTATGAGCCTGCGATAATTTTTCCTTATTTAATTTTCTTCTTATCAAGGTTAATGTTGCATCAAACCAATAAACTCCAAATAATATAATCCACACCCAAAAGTTAGTTAATTCTTGATTTGCGTAATATATAGTAAAAATTGCTACATTATATCCAAGAAGAGTACTTCCTACATCTCCCATAAATATTTTAGCTTTATTCCAATTCCAATACAAAAATCCTAAAACTGCCATAACTAAAACTAAAAAGTAACTTCCTCCAAATAAAACAAATCCTGCAAGTGATAGAAATACAGCTTGACTTCCTGCATAACCATTTATACCATCTAAAAAGTTGTAAAGATTTATAAACCAAATAATCATAAAAAATGCAAAAATATTTGTTAAAATAGGATTTGAAATATCAAAGATACCAAAAGTCAAAGTTTCAAATCCACCTAAACTATAAAGTCCACCAATAGCCATAGTAGCCTGAACTAAAAGCCTTAGTTTTGGGCTTAATTCATATATATCATCAAAAAAACTAACTATTGATATAACTGCTCCAAAAAGTAAAGCATAAAAAAGGTTTAGTTCAATTTCACCCATAAAGTAAAAATAGCACAATCCTATAAACCAAGTTATAGATAAGGCTATTCCTCCACCATGTGGAGTTGGTGTTGTATGAGAACTTCTTTCATTTACTACAGCAACCAATGATTTATTTATCATATAGTTTTTTATAAAATATGTAAGCGAAAAAGAGATTAGTAGTAGAATTACATAAATCAAATTTTTTCTCCTTTTATCATTAATCTTATTCCCTCTTCTACACTATATGGATTTGATAAATTTAATTTTTGTTTAGTGATACTATTATCCACTTCTAAACTTCCATATAATCTTTTATGAAATGATGGTTTTAAGATTTTTAATAAACTTTCAAAAAATGGTATTTTTATCAAATATATTTTTTTATCTAAATTTTTTGATATAAGTTTAATAAGTTTTGACGTGCTAAGAGGTTCATCATCACTTGCTAAAAATATTCCTGCTTTTTGTTGGGTTATAACCTCTTCAACTAAATGGCAAAGATTTTGCATAGATATAAAACTTCTTTTATTCTCAATTCTGCCTAGTGGAATAATAGATAGTTTTTTTACAAGTTTTACTAAACTATCTATATTCCCAGGAGCATTTTTACCATATATCATAGGTGGTCTGATGATACTCACGATAAAACTATCATCATTTAGTTCTAATAATTTCTTTTCCGCTTCTAATTTACTTTTTCCATAAGGTGTAATTGGATTACAAATTGTATTTTCATCTAATTTTTTCTCCTCTTCACTATAAACAGCAACAGTACTTATGAAAACTATCTGTTTTAGCCCATTTTGTTTTGCTAATTTTGCCAATTTTACAGGATAATCTACGTTTACCTCATAATACTTTTCATAAGTGTGCTCAACTTTTTGATGAACAAGTGCAGCACAATGTAAGATTATATCTATATTATCAAAGTTTATATCTTCTAATCTTTGATTTAATAATGAGAACTTTTCAAATGAATATTTGTTTTTGTATTCAATTATAAAACTACTTCCTAAATAGCCATTACTTCCTGTTAATAAAATTTTATTCATTACTTAAATCCTGGAACAATTAACATCAAAAACAATACAATTGACTCTGAAATTTTTTTTCTTAGTTGAAGTATATTTCTAAGTATATGCAATCTATCAAAAAAATTATTATTTTTTATACTGTTTGTTATATTATTACTATAATCACAAAAACTTGCTGTGTTTAATATTTGTTCTCTATACCAGCCATTTCTTGCGTTCAACCATCGTTTTTTAAATGCTTTAAAGCCACTATTTGCACCAAATTCATTATTACTATGTTGTCTATATAACATAGAAGGAATATTATCCACAAACCATCTATAATCATTTGCTCGTGCATAAGCATATAAAAGCCAATCATGTAAATCTATTTTTTCTAGTAGAGAATATTTCTCAAGCATCTGACCTTTAAAATCAATTAAGAAAT
Source organism: Arcobacter suis CECT 7833 (assembly GCF_003544815.1). Classification (NCBI taxonomy): domain Bacteria; kingdom Pseudomonadati; phylum Campylobacterota; class Epsilonproteobacteria; order Campylobacterales; family Arcobacteraceae; genus Arcobacter; species Arcobacter suis. The sequence goes on from NZ_CP032100.1 coordinate 1,994,892, forward strand.
TCTTTTTCATTACATAAGTACAACCAGGACCTGCTGAACTAAATAAAAAATCATATTTTTTTTGAGCTTGACTTTTATTAATCAAAACCCTTTTACCATCTTCCCAAAAAGCCAATACATTACTAGAATAAGCATCTATTTGTTCTTCTTCCATAGTTTTAACAGCTCTTAAGAGCTTATCTTCATACCAAATATCATCTTGATCTGCAAGTGAAACATAATCAAAAGCTGAAAAATCAACATCTCTAATTAGTCTATAAAAATTCTTAGCAGCTCCACCAAATTTTTGATTTGATTCTAAATAAACTAATTTTTTATTATCTTTATATGTATTCTGCAAATATTCTAAAGTTCCATCTGTTGATAAATCATCACTTACAAATATCGTCACTTCTAGATCTTTTTGATTTAAGATACTATCTACCTGCTCTTTTATATATTTAGTTCCATTATATGAAGCTAATAATACAGCTATTTTTTTCATTTACTATATTTCTCCAAATACCACTCAATAGTCTTCACAATCCCACTATCAAAATTCTCATCAGCTTTCCAACCTAGCTCATTTTCTAATTTTGTTGCATCTATTGCATATCTTCTATCATGTCCTGCTCTATCTTCTACAAAGGTGATTAATTCTTTATAAGAAGAATTATCAGCTTTTGGAACTTCTTTATCTAAGATAGTACAAATAGTATTAACTATTTGAAGATTTGTTCTTTCATTTCGTCCACCAATATTATATGTTTCTCCAGTAATTCCTGCGTGGAACACTATATCTATACCTTTACAATGGTCAAGTACATATAACCAATCTCTTATATTTTTCCCATCACCATAGATTGGAATATTTTGATTTGATAAAGCTTTTCTTATAATTGTAGGGATTAGTTTTTCATCATGTTGTTTTGGTCCATAATTATTTGAGCAGTTTGTAATTACTGTATTCATTCCATAAGTTTCATTATATGCTCTTATTATCATATCACTTGATGCTTTAGAAGCTGAATATGGTGAGTTTGGTGCGTATGGAGTATTTTCAGTAAATAAATCATTTGGATCAAGACTTAGTGTTCCATAAACTTCATCAGTTGAGATATGATGAAATCTATAGTTTTGATAATTTGATTTATATTCAAATGGTTTATTCATCCAGTATTTATACGCTACATCTATTAAAGTAAAAGTCCCATTTACATTTGTTTGGACAAATACACCTGGATTTTTAATTGAGTTATCCACATGAGATTCAGCTGCGAAATGAATTACACCAGAAATATCATATTCAGAAAAAATAAATTCTACTAATTCTCTATTACAGATATCACCTTTTATAAATTTATATCTTGGATTATTTTCACACTCTGTTAGATTTTCTAAATTTCCTGCATAAGTTAAAAGGTCAAGATTAATTAAATTATAATCTGGATATTTATCTAAGAAATAAGGTACAAAGTTTGAACCTATAAATCCGGCTGTTCCTGTTAGTAATATATTCTTATTTTGCTGCATTTATTTTCTTTCTCCCATTATTTTTAAACACTCATCTAAGCTATCTTTCCAATATGGAATTTCTATATTAAATGTTGATTTTATTTTTGATTTATTCAACAATGAAAAATGTGGTCTCTTTGCAGGTGTTGGATACTGAAATGTTTCTATTGGGTTTATTTTACAATTCAATTTTGCCATTCTCATTATCTCTTTTGCAAAATCATACCAAGATAATACTCCCTCATTTGAGTAGTTGTAAATCTCTACTTTTTCATTAGTTATTCGAGGAATTATATCTAAAATAGTTTTTGCCAAATCTTTTGCATAAGTTGGAGTTCCAACTTGATCAAAAATTACACCTAAAGACTCTTTTTCACGTCCTAGTCTTAGCATTGTTTTTACAAAGTTATTTCCAAAGCTTGAGTAAACCCAAGAAGTTCTAATTATAATTGAATTCTTTGGATTAATATCTCTCATTTCATTTTCACCATCAAGTTTTGTTTTCCCATAAATTCCTTGTGGGTTTGTTTGAAACTCTTCAATATAAGGTTTAAAATTTTTACCATCAAATACATAATCAGTTGAAATATGAATGAGTTTAATATTTAACTCTTTAGATACAAGTGCTAATTTTTTTACTGCTTTTCTATTTATTAAATCTGCGTTTATTTCATCTGACTCTGCAATATCAACTGCAGTATATGCTGCACAATTTATAATAACATTTATATTATTTATTTGGCAAAATTTCTTGATACTCTCTTTAGAAGTAATATTTATATTATTTCTATCCGTGAAAAAGAAATTATAAGAATAGTTTGAAGATATTACTTTTATTTCACTCCCTAGTTGTCCGTTTGTTCCTGTTACCAAAATATTGTAATCTATATTAAGCATAATAATTTACTCCAAACTCAAATAAATCATTAGTTTCATTTAGTTTTGGTTGTTTTGTATCTTTTTCTGAAAGTTTTAATTCTTCTTTTTTTATTATCCAATCAATATTTAAACTTTTATCATCAAAAGCTATTCCCCTATCACACTCAGGACTATAATAATTATCAACTTTATATGCAAATATTGTATCATCTTCAAGAACTACAAATCCATGAGCAAATCCTCTTGGAACTAACATTTGTTTTTTATTATCTGCACTTAATTCAACGGCTACATATTGACCAAATGTTGGAGAATTTTTTCTTATATCAACGGCTACATCTAAAACTCTTCCTTGAATAACACGCACAAGTTTTGTTTGAGCATAGGGAGAAAGTTGATAGTGAAGACCTCGTAAAACTCCTTTTGAAGATTTTGACTCATTATCTTGACAAAAATTTATTTTATATCCTAAAAACTCTTCTAATTTATCAGCACGAAAAGTCTCTATAAAATATCCTCTTGAATCTCCATGTACTTTTGGTTCAATTATTACCACATCATAAATTTTTGTTCTTGAAAACTGCATATTACATTACTCTTCTTGGTTGATTTGCTCTTGCTACTAGATATTGACCATATTGATTTTTTTTCAATGGTTCTGCAAGTTCTAATAACTTTTCTTTTGAAATATATCCCATTTCATAAGCTATTTCTTCTAAACATGCAACTTTTAAAGATTGCCTATTTTCTATTGTTTGAATAAATTGACTAGCTTCTAATAAACTTTCATGAGTTCCTGTATCAAGCCAAGCATAGCCTCTTCCCATTAATTCTACTTTTAATCTATTTTCATTCAAGTAATCTTGATTTAAAGTTGTAATTTCAAGTTCTCCTCGATGGCTTGGTTTTACATTCTTTGCTTTTTTAACTACATCAGCTGGATAGAAATACAATCCTACAACTGCATAATTTGATTTTGGTTCGTGAGGTTTTTCTTCTATACTTATTACATCCCCATTATCATTAAACTCTGCAACACCATATCTTTCTGGATCTTTTACGTAATATCCAAATACTGTTGCTTTATTCTCTTCTTTCACATTTTTTACGCTCTGAGCAAGAAGTTTAGTTAATCCATGACCATAAAAAATATTATCACCTAAAACTAAACAAGCATCATCACCATTTAAAAACTCTTCACCTAAAATAAATGCTTGTGCTAATCCATCTGGACTTGGTTGCACTACATAAGAAAATTTCATTCCTAAATCTTCTCCACTACCTAAAAGTTCTTCAAATCTTGGTAAATCATTTGGTGTTGAAATTATTAGTACTTCTTTTATTCCTGCTAGCATTAAAACAGAAAGTGGATAATAAATCATTGGTTTATCATAAATTGGCACGAGTTGTTTTGAAACACCTTTTGTAATTGGATAAAGCCTTGTTCCACTTCCTCCGGCTAAGATTATACCTTTCATTTAGTTTTCCCCTTTTAAATTTTGATTATGAATTTACAAACGATATATTATTAAATGAATAAATATAACAAAATTACCAAATAAAACAATTTTATATACATTAAATTTATTGAAAACAAATAAAAAGATCATTAGTATAAAGGGCATCATAAACATATAATATTTAGCAAATGTATAATCTGGAAACATAAAAATAAAAAATAAAATTACGGTGAATACATTATAAAATAGAATCAGATTATAATTGTATTGTTTATAATGGTTATAATTTTTAACTAATTTAATTAACATATAACAAAATAGTACTCCAAATAATATATAGACTATAACCACTTTAATTCCATTGGCTGTCATGAAAACTGCCGTCATATATGTAATTATTGGTCTTAAAAGAATTGGATATTTATCATATGCGACTATAGCATTTTCATACATAGATTGAATTTTAGATGATAAAAATATCATATCATTCAAATAAATTAATAATGATATACCTGTTATATACGCAAATAATATTATAGATAACATGAATAGAATGCTTACTTTAAAATTGAATTTTTGATAAATCCAAATAAAAAGATATGCAAATATTATAAATGTGAAAACAACTATTCCATTACCAACATCAATTAATACTATTAAAGTTACTAAAAACAATATTGTTATAGAGAATCGCCAAAAAAGAAATATATACAAAGATAAAATTAATGTAAATTGTTCTTCTGAGAAAACTCCTAGATAGTAGATCATACTTGGAAAAATTAAAGATAAACTTAAAGCATCTAATCTATTATTCCAATCTTTTTTTGTTAATTTAAAATTCAATTTATCCATTATAGAAATAAATATTTTCCGAAAAGTAATTGCAAATAATAAGGGAGAAATCAATAATAATGTGATAAAAAGCCTTATCGTAATTTGTTCTATACTTTCAAAACAATCTGCTCCAATATCAATATATAAAGATATTCGAGATTCTATCATTTGACAAGAAGAAATAGGATTTAAGTATAAAAACAAATCATGCAATAAATAATAAGGTGACCACCATAAATGCTCATCATAAAGAACTCCAGGTGCCCTAACTTCAAAATCTGGTTCATCCCCAAAAGGAAATAAAATTCTTCCTAAAAAACTTAATATAAAAAAACTAAATGTTGTCAATAGACCAAATTTTGAAATACCAATTTTATTATTCATATTGTTTTACTTAAGAATTCTATTAATTAATTCATCAAAATTTTGATGTTTTGCTATAAATTCTGATCCTTTAGGTGTAAAATGGATTTTATCAAATAAAATTGGATAGAGCGATTCTGTTAAAACTTCACAATTATCATATGAGTCACAAAATATGTTATTTAAGGAAATTATGCTTGTCTCTCCTACTGCTTGTTTCATTAATTTATTAACTTCAATTGCTTTTATATCTAATACATTATTCTTAATAGTTGAAGAAATTAATATTGAACTTGCAAAATATTTTTGATTCTTAAGCTCTAAAAAATATACTTTAGCATTAGGATTTTTATTTTTAAAAAAATCAACTGTATCATTTAAAAATTTTATTGACCAAGGATAATAATGTGCTGCGATTACAATTACATCTGCTTCTTTTACAACTTCACTTCTCCAAAGATATGTATGTTCTCTCTCACAATAAGGAATATCTACTTTTCTTATTTGTGTATTTTTTTCAGCAAATTCATGATAGTTATCTAATGGTAAAACTATACTTTGACAACCAGCAGAAATAGGAATTGTTCTGAGTTGGAAATTTGTTTTTTCTGAATCTACTAACAAGTTAACAAAATCAGCAGCTTGGCTATCTCCAATAACAAGCAATTTTGTTTTTTCATTTTCTTCAAAATTCCCTTTTTGTTTAATAGGCAAATCATGAAATGTTTTAAAACTATAATGCTTAAATTCTTTAAACAATTTAAAGTTTTCCCAAGTATAATCATCATGATTTAAGGCTAAATAATCCAAGTTCTTTCGAATTTGCTCACTATATCTTGCCGTTAATCCTTTTTCTTTTATAACAATTAGCATTGAGACAACAAATACAGAAATCATTATAAACAGAATTTTCCATCTAATCGACACAAAAGAAGTATGACGAAATTTATTTTCAATGTAATAGTAAGATAGCATTGAAAGTATAAAAGATAAAAAAATCAAACACACTTTTTCAATAAAAAGTAATTCTTCTAAACTCTTTAATTCATAAAACAGATAAAAAACCAAAATAGGCCAATGTATCAAATATAAAGAATACGAGATGTTTCCTAAATAACACAATACAGAATTACTTAAAATTAAATTCTTTTGTATAAAAAATAATAAAAAAGTTAAGAAAATCACAGCCAAAATAAATACTAATGATGATGTTTCATTATTAAAAATAATTACAAAAAACAATACTGCTATAATAATATAACCCAGAGAGTTATATTGAACTATTTTTAATTTTTGTATGTCTTCATACAATAAAAAAGCAATAGCCCCAATTAAAAACTCAAATGCTCTAAATGGAAGCATATAAAAAACGAGATTTTCATAATTTTTAAAAATAAAATTCAAAAGAATCGAACCTGAAATCATACATAAAATTAATAGAATATTTCTTTTTTTATTTAGCTTTTTCATTACAAACAACAATAAAAAAGGCCAAAATAAATAAAATTGTTCTTCTATGGATAAAGACCAGATGTGTAATAATGTTCTTGTAATTGCACTCACATCAAAATATCCTGCTTGATTAAGCAAGAAGAAATTCTGCATTCCAAAGAGTGAAAAAATAGACTCTTTTGAAAAGCGTAGCAAATCATTAGGAGGATAAATAAATATGGCAATAATAAAACAACTTAATACCACAATAAAAAGAGCAGGAAACAATCTTTTGATTCTTTTTAAATAAAATTCTGATAAAAAAAACTTATCTTTTTGAATCAATAAAGAGATTTGTCTAGTAATAATAAAACCCGATATAACAAAAAATATATCAACTCCAACAAATCCACTATTAAAACCCGTAATATTAAAATGATATAAAATTACAAGTAAAACTGCAATACCTCTTAATGCCTGAATTTCTTTAATTTGAGTCATTCTGATACTCACTTAATATTTTCTCAATTTTTACAATATTATTTTGTATATTTAATCGTTTTTTTAAAACTTCATTTTTTTCTCTATTTAAAGAATCAAGTTCATCTAAATTAAAATTTAATTCTTCTGCGTATTCATATAATTGAACACTGTTATTCTCAATAAAGAAATCATCAAAATCCCCAATGTTTTTATTTGAAATAATTATTTTATTCAATTGAATGTAATCTGATATTTTAATAGGAGATGCAATTAATTGAGATTTGGTAGGCTCTACAACCGATATACAAATATCCATATTTGTTAAATTTTTTTCAACTTCTTCATAAGGAATAAACTTAACTGTAAAATCTTTAATCATTAATACAGATAACTTTTCTTTTATCATCTCTCTATTAGGATAGTTTGTAAAAAAATAAACTTTTGTATTCTGTGGAATAATATCTTGAGTATATTTCAATACTCTACTAATTTCATCTAAATTATGCCAATGATCAATGCTTCCAATATAACAAATGTTTATGCAATCTTTTTCAACCAACTTTTCCTCTACAAAATCTAAAGAAGTCAGTGCGGAAGTATTATATAAAACAACATACTTAGACGAATTTTCATAATAATCTTTATACAAATTTTTAAATCTTTCTGTAGTAACGATTGTCTTAATCGAATGTTTAATAATACTTTTTTCAATAAATCTTAAAATTCTCAAAATGAAATTATCTTGACTTGCAAATTTTGATTCTGATAATTCCGTTACAAAAGCTCCTCTTGGGTCATATATATAACTTACTTTTTTCCAAAATAAAATTTTTTGAACAAAATAAAATATAAATGCACTAACAAAACCTCGAATGTGATAAACTGTTTTTGATGAATTAATTTTAAAAGTAAAGAATAAAAGTTTAATAAAATACACTACAAATGAAATTTTTCCAAATTCAATATTGATTATTTCTTCACTGTCTTTTTCTTTTCTATTTCTACAAAATAAATATTTTTTATCAACTAAAGAAATCTCATCATAAATTTTTAGAAGTTGGCTATGTAAAAAAGGGTCTTCAAATTTATTATTTGTACATAAAACTATATCCACTCTATTTTCCTTAATGCTTATAAAGTTTTGGAATAGAATTAACAATTTTTATTACTTCTTCAAAATCCATTCCTAAGGTATCTAAATACCATCTTATATTTTGATATCTTGGTTGATTTTCATCTTCTACAAGTTTTAAAGCCTCTTCTCTTGTTAATTGCTCTTCTCGTATTTGATTACTTCTAAAGGTATCATGTTCTGTAAATCCTGCTACCGTATAATACACATAGTTATAAAATCCTGCTGTTCCATCGCCTATTCTCCACGTTGTACTTGTATCTATTGCTGTTTCCCAGTCATATTGATGAATTAAGGTATCATTGACTATATTTTCTTCCCATGTCCAATAATCAAAGATATGGTAATAATCTTCTTTTTGCATAAAGCTTCTATAATACTCACCCGATAAGGTATCCCATAAAGAACTGTTAAAATATCCTGGGCTTTCAAGCATTGCTTTAAATCGTTTACTGTGGTATCTTAGTTGCTTCATAACTCCATTGGTATATACTTTATCTTCTTCAAAATCTGGTTTTATTCCTAAAAACCCTGTTTTAAAATGGGTTTGTTCGAGTGGATTTACTCCCCAAAGATTTAGATTTATTCCTGTTTGCTTTTTTATGGCTTCTACATATCTAAAAAAGTGTTTATCTCCAGCAGTTAGCATTGCCATCATTCCTAAATGAGGTGATTTTAGCCATGCTTGTAAATTCATTTTTATATTTTTTCTTTTTTGCGAAATATCAGCTGCTACGATAATATTTTCAACCCCCATATCGCCACACATTTGACTTATATTTCTTCTTCCTAGATCTGTTACCATTCCCCAATCATAAGTATAAGTTACAGGTTTCATTTCTAGTTCTTTTACAATTAAATGCAATCCATAACAACTATCACGCCCTCCTGAAAAAGGAACAATACAATCAAGTTCTTTTCCTGGTCTTCTATAAGGCTCAACAAGTTTAAGAAGCTCTTCTTTGGGTTTTGGTTTATTTCTTTTCTTATAATTGTTACAGTAATTACACACACCATGCTCATCAAATCTAATAAATGGCATGGTTTCAGGTAAAATGCACTTTGTACATCGTTTAAGATTAATTGTTTTAAACTCTAATAGTTTTTCTTCATTTTGATTAAACTTAAATTCAGGGATAAGATTCTCTTTTCTGACATTTTCATCATTTACAATAAAATTTTCACTTGACAAAGTAATATCAAGTATCAAAGCATCATCTTTAATTTGTTTAATATTTTGACAATTTATTTCATCTAACGCGTATCTTTCAGATGCAAAGTATATATTCTCTTCTATGTATCCTACATATAAGCTTCCATTGTTTGAAAATAAAAGAAGTTTTCCATATAGAGGAAGTAGTAATGCACAAGCAACTACACCTCGACATAAAGAGAGAATTTTATTTGGAAGCTCAGTTATCTCTCCAGCATTTTTTAAATATTCTTCAGCAATAGCAACTATAACTTCTGAATCTATTTGATATTTTCTTTGAATTGTCAACTTTTCCCAAATCTCTTTTTCATTGACTATTATTCCATTGTGTATAGCACAAATATCATCTCTGACAACGGGTTGGTTATCTCCCAATCCATTGGTGATTAGTCTGCTATGCCCTAATACTATATGTGAATTGTATGGCTTTAGCTTGTTTAATAGTTTCTCAATATTATAATCTGCTCTGGAAATTTTATATTGATTATTATCATAATAAATTAATCCACTTGAATCAACTCCTCTTTGTTCTGAATGTTTAACAAGTTTTTCAAAATTTTCTTTATTAATTTTACTATTAGAAATTTGCCCAAATATTCCACACATTTTGTATTACCTTTTCCCTAAAATTTTTTCATAAATATATTCATATTGTTTAGAACTTATTGTGTTAAAGCTACTATTATGCCACAATAAAACAAAAGTGCCATTATATCTTTTTGTTCTGTTAATAAGAGTCATTATTTTACTTTCTACTTCAAATAGTTCTAAAAAAGATTGATAAGTAACAAAACTATCTTCCATAACGATAAGAGGTTTTTCTACTAAAGAGAGTTTTTTTCTTGTTAAAATATTAAAAACGCTGTACTCATAACAAACCCCACAGCGAAATCCTTCTTTATCTGCATATCCGCATGTGCTATCCCAAGATATTGCATTATCTTCCCATATTTGCCAAGTTATAGGAACTTCAAACCTTAAATAATGTTCTCTTCCAAAAGTTATTTGTGTATTAAAGTTGTTTTCTAATTCTTCTTTTTCTTTTTTTAATTGCTCATAATTATTATAAGCATTATACGTTGGATGAATTCCTATGTGGTGACCTTTACTTTTAATTCTTTTTATTAAATCTACAATGAAATCATCATCACTTTTATACATATTATCATATTTTGTTACTCCATTAGCCATGAAAAAGAAATATGATTTTACTGCGTATTTATCGCTCATTTTTATTAAATTATCAAATGTATCATAAGGATCTTTTTCTAATTTTAAATGAACTTTGATTTTTTGAATAAAATTTGCAAAAGCCTTTTTTATATCTTTTCGTTTAACTATATCACCGACAATTTCTTTTATGCCATCTGTGAAATTGATAAATTTCTTAATATTATCAACATCATGTGTTACATAAAGTTGGTAGTTTCTAGCTTTTATTTTTTGATTTAATCCTAAATGCAACAACATATTTTTTAGCATCTCAACATATTCGTTTACAATTGGTCTGTCTAAAAAACCATTTTTATAAGCCAAACTTTGTGTTGCAGTAAATCTATCATGCTTGTCTCTATTTTTGTTTACATACTCTTCCCAACGTGTAAGCATAAAAAAGCTGGAAGCAAATATATCGATACCACATTTAATAATGATTGGTGATTGACTATTCGTGGTTAGTGTACTTGTGCCATATATTACTGGTATATCTTTTTCTGGTATAAATTGATTGTTGTTTTTTTGTTCATAGTTTATAGTGCTTGGTATGTTCTCTAGTTTTAAATACTCTAGCTCTTTTGGATATTTGTTGAAAAAGTGATCTTCTACTATAAGATTACTGCCATTCGCAAGCTCAATTTTCCAATCACAACTATTCACTAATCCCAAATCACAAATCATTACTTCGTAAGAAAGTCCTAAAAACTCATTAAAAATAATATCCAGTATATATCTTCTTTCTTCAAGATTATTTTGGGGAATTGTTATTTTTATCACTTTTTTAACTCATTAATAAAATTTCTAATTTTTAGAATATTTGAATTGGTTTTTTTAATACTAAAATATGGCGTTTGAACTGCCCCAAAACCTCTGAAATATTTTTCAATGCTCTCTATCATACTACCTTCAAAATCGAATCTTTTCCCACTTTCTAAAGCAAATTTTATGCTCTCAAATTGGATAGCATCCATTGCTCCCAAATCTCTTTTTTCTGCATTAATGCCACCCATAAGATAATATACCGTATTGTCATCATTTACCAAGAAATTTGCCGCAATAATCTCATTTTGATACTTTGCAAAATAGATTTTAACGGCATTATTTTCTTTACAAATAGTATAAATTTTTCTAACAAAATCAAGGCTATAAGGTATTTTTAGACCTTGTCTTTGAAATGTCATTGAATTTAATTCATAAAATTTTTCTATATCATCACTCTCAATGATTTCAATACCTACATCATAAGCTTTTCTTCTTCTTCTTCTTATATCAGTTTCAAAGTTTTTTTCTAATTCTTCGATTGTGATATTTTCTATAATATAAGTATATCGTGTCGTTTGAATAAATCCATTCCAATAAAATGGCAACCAATTTGTCAAACTATGATGAAAGTTTTGAGAAAAATAATCAACTTTTGGAAAAGCAGATATAATATTTTCCATGACCTCTTTTTCCCAAGATAATTTTTTATAATATTTTTGTTTTAATGGATACTTAATATAAATCCCCATAGTTTGAGTAAGTTCTGGCATTATAATTATGTCAAATATAGCTTTTTTTGTTTTTTGATAAGGTAAAGTTCCCCAAATCTCTCCACCTTTTTCAAAAAGAACTACATCCCAATCCGATTCTTGGCAAACAATATCAAGCCACCAATCTTTACTAAAAATAGGAATATCTTTCTCCTTTTTGCAAAAATCTCTGTATTTTTCTTTATTTGTCATAATTACTCTCTTCTATATTATTCTCTTCAACTACTTTATTCAATTCTTTTGTATCTATCCCAAAATCTTTTAAAATTAATCTTATTTTATCTCTATGTTTATACTCTTTATCTTTATATAAGTCTTTATAAATTTCTAAAGTAATATTATAAAAGTTTTCCAAGTTTTTAAGTTTGTAAGAATCTTTTAAATATTTAATCAACTCAAAAGTAGATTTAAAATACAAACTATCATCTTCTTTTAGCTTTTTTTCATGCTCTTGCTTTGAGATGTTGTCCAGCATTCTTTCTTCTGTATTATTGCTCTCTTGTTTTATAATTTTAGCCATCGTGTCCAAAATATCTAGTTGATTTATTTGTTTGTTTTGAAAGTTTATATCTCCTTCTTTCAAACAATTATAATATTCTCTCAATTCTTTTTTAATTTCTTCATCTAAAAAATATGCTTGTTGAAAAAAATATTTTTCCATATTTTTATATTCGTTTTTAATAAATATTTTTGCTTTATGTTTATAAAACTTTTTATATTTTTCTTCTTGTTTTTTATCTATTTCAATCAAACAGTCTTTAATAAAAACTGTAAATCTATCAAAATAAGTAAACCCTATAATATCTTTTCGACCTTTTAACAGTTTGCAAAATTCTTTTACAAAAGTTTCTTTATCATATTCTAAATCAGAAATATATCTTAAATAAGTATCTTCTATTTTTTTCTTATACTCCTCATTTTCTTTTTGCATTTGTTTGGATATTGCATATTTTTTATTATCATCTTCTCTTCTTTTTATATTCTCTCTTGCTCTTTCTATATCTTCTAAAATTTTTATTTTTATTTTCTCTTTATCTATTATTGTATTTTTTACTATCTCTTCTATATATAATCTATTCAAATTATTCATATTTTTAAAACCAAAATCTTTATTTATAATATCCGATCCAAACAATAATTCAAAGGTTTTCAGCAGAATTTCATCTATAAAAAAATCTTCCAAATCTTCTTTTTTAAGTATGTCTTCTAGTATTTCAAGCTTCAAAAAGTATTGTTTCATCACTCTAATATTTCTTTTTTTATCTTCTTTGAGTCTATTGAATAAATTTACAAGTAAATCCCAATTTAAATATTCTTTATCAAAATATATTTTTTCAAATAATTCTATTTGATATTTTACTTCTGGAAAATACTCATACTCCACATCTAAAATCTTTTCTAAATATTTTTTAAATATCTCATTATTATTTGTTTTGCTTAAGCTTAGTCTATGAATATCTTGATTTTTTGTAAAAATTAAATTTCTATTTAATCTATCCAATTCTTCTAGCTGGTCATTGTTGTTTATAATTACAATTTTGCAATTATATTGCTCTTTTAGTTCAGATATTACTCCTAAAACTTCAGATATATTTAGATTTGGAGATAATCTTTCAAAATCATCAAAACAAACTACAATATCTTTAAAATTCTTTATTCCAAAAAGTGATATAACTGCTCCTATATCAACCCCTTTTATCCTAGAAGAACCTAATAAACCTTTGATTTTATTTACGATATTTGCTTGTTTTGATATTTTATTCAATATCTTTGTTTTTATCTCATCTAATTTGCTAATTCCAAAAAGTGAAATATACACATACTTTTTTTCATTTAAATTTTCTTTAGCATAAATATTCCAAAAAAAAGTTTTTCCTACTCCCCAATTTCCTTTTATAGATATGACAAAACCTTTTGAACTACTATCTTTTAAATATCTATTTAAATTTTCTTTTAGGTTTTTTATATCACTATTTTCTTCAAATTCTGATAATTCATAAGATTTATTTTCTTCTTTTTTTGGCTCTATACAAAATAAAAATAGAATAAAATTATATATTCTTTTGAAATAATCAACTATGCAATATCTAAAAAATCGTTTTATGTTTTTAATACACTTACAATATTTTTCTTTATTTGTCATAATTTATCCAGTTAAATTGTTGAATTTCTTTTGAAAACAATTTTACTTCTTTTTCATTTAGACTTATTTTCTCAGTTAGTACTATATGTGCTTTCTTGAAATCTTGTTTTTCTTTAGTTGTTATAAAATCTTTATACTCACAATACTTATTTTCTATCTCATTATAATTTATCGTATAAAGCTTTAGCTCTTTAAATTCTTTAAAATTATCTACAATCTGTTTTTCTATAAAATATATTTGGCTTACTATTTGTTCATAAGCAGATAACTTTTCTAAATCATTAGAATTCTTTGGCATTACTGACCAAAATTGATTATCATCTATTTTTAATTTTCTCTTTGCTTTTAAAATAGATTGAGCAGTAAAAATCGGTTCTCTTTTTACAAAAATAAATTTTCCATTAGGAAAACACTTTTGTAATAATCTAACTCTTTGCCCTGCATTAAGATTTTTGAATACTAAAGGCTTATCAAAATAGTTAATGACACTAGTTATCTCATCTCTTATTTCTTTTACCATAGTGTCATTTATATCATCATAATCAATAAAATGTCTCTCTTTTGGAAGCCATCTGTACCAAAATGCACCACATTCACTTGGAGAATGAAGTCCTTTCGTATCTCCATGGTCTGAATCAAAACAGTTATGAGCTTTTTGACCAAAAAACTTACTGCTTAGCCAAAATCCAAAAAAGAGATTCCGATGAAAGTTACACACTAAATTATCTATATATAATACATCCAATTGATTTGTAATCGTTTGATACAAAATAGTGCTTCCTGTTCTTGGTGCTCCTATGATAAACACGGGCTGATGTTTTAATGGCATTGAAGCATATTTTTTTATCTGTTTATCTTCCCAAAGTTTAATAAGTGGAGACACTAAAGAAAAAAGTTTTGAAATAATAAAACGGATATAATTTTTGGGGTTGAGATATTTATTCATTTATCATCCCTTTATCAAAAAAATTCTGAAACCATAATTCACACATTACAAGTTGCCATTTTTGAGATATGGTTCCTTTTTTCATAATATCTTCAATCCCTTGATTCTCAAATATTTTCCTTTGTTTTAATGATTGTATTGAACTATTGACTAATTCTTTTAACTGATTATCAAACCAATATTCAAGTGGCAAACCAAAACCTTTCTTTTTCATACTAAGACACTCTGGTGCGATATATTTTTCTGCTACTTTACGAAGAACATATTTTTGTATATTTCCGTTGAGTTTATATTTTGATGGAATAGTAAAAGCTTTTTCTATTAAATTATGGTCTAAAAAAGGAAATCTTCCTTCAATTGAAAAATGCATTGTAAATTGGTCTGTTCTATGCACATGATGATTACCAATATACGATTTCATATCTAAATAACTGAGTAGTTCCAATTCATCTGTAAACTTTTTATCTTTTTTCCCATATTGTTTATATATTTCATCGATAGAATTATAGTTTTTATTAAATAAAGATTTTTTTTCGCTGTCAGTAAAAGTTGAATAAATCAAACTGTAATATTGATAGATATTAATGGCTTTTGAGATTTTCTTTATTGTTTTTACTTTAGGATGTAAAGTATTTGGTATAACATTAAACAAAAACCCTATATTTGATAAAACTTTCCAACTGTTTAATCTTTTATAAAACCCATATCCTGCAAAAAGTTCATCTCCTCCTAATCCATTTAATACAACTTTAACATTGTTATTTTTAACGATTTCAGAAATCGCAAAATTTGCAGCTAGGTGAAAAAATGGTTCTTCATATCCAAGAACCATATTATTGATATTGTTTAAAACAACATCGGCATCAAGATTGGAAATAATATGTTGCATATTATACATATTCGCAGTTGCTTTTGCCTCTTCAAGTTCATCGTATAAACTAATCGATTTATCAAAAGCCAAAGTAAATGCTTTTATATTTGGATGCATGATAGAAGCCATTGCAGAAATTGTTGTTGAATCAATTCCTCCACTCATAAATGTACCTACATCTACATCTGCAATAAGCCTGTATTGTATAGATTTCTTTAATTCTTCTTCCAAAAGATTAATAGCATCATTTTCACTCATTGTCAAATCTTGAACATTGGTTGGAATATCCCAATATTCAATTTCATCAAACGTTAGTGTCTTGCAATCTATTTTCATATAATGTGCTTGTTTTAACGCATATACACCTTGAAATGAAGTCATTGGTCTTGGTGCCATTGAAAAACTAAAATTGTGATATAACCCTTCCCAATTAACTTCTGGAGTATATAGCTTTGAAGCAATCAGTGTTTTAATATCACTGGCAAAAAGAAAATGCCCATTTTGAACGGTATAATAAAGAGGTTTAATCCCTACTCTATCTCTGGCTAAAAATACCTCTTCTTTATCATTGTCATAAATAGCAAAAGCAAAATCACCATTGAACTTCTGAAGAGATTTTTCTCCCCATTGCATATATGATTTTAGTATCACTTCTGTATCTGTCTTTGATACAAAGTTATAACCTAGAGATTCTAACTCTACTCTTATTTCTTTGAAATTATAAACCTCTCCATTAAACACTATCCAATATCGCCTTAACTCATCACACATAGGCTGATGCCCATGCGATGATAAATCAACGATACTTAAACGTCTATGTCCAAAGGATAAAGTATAAAAGTCCTCAAAAGCTGATTGAATATTTTTTATAGGATAATAAGGTTGCTTATCACCAAATGAACTCAAAGGAGTATCTTTGCCATAACATATATCAATATTTTTATTATTTACTAAAATAAAGCCCTCATCGTCAGGACCTCTTCTATACATTTGATTATTGGCTAAAAAAATATTTTTAGCTATTTTATTGGGTTTTTGAGTTAATATTCCTACTATTCCACACATAGCTTATTTTTCCTTAAATTTAAAATATCGCTGTCTATTTTTTTAACTGTTTTAGTAATCATATAAAAATATAAAAGATACAATACAATCTCATGCCATAGAAAAAATAGAAGAAATGTATCAAAACTAATATTAAATAATGTAATACAAAGAAATAAAAAACTTGTTGAAATAAAATAGATATATTTCCATAAAGCACTTTTCTGTACTTCCATAGAAACAGAAAAAGATATACTTAAAGGAGAAACTATAAATCTGATTAGAAAAATCCATGCTAAGTATTGAGCAATTTCACCTGAAACTCTCCATTTTTCACCAAAAATCAAAGAAAACATAAAAGGTGAAAACAAATAAATAATGATTGCAAGAGGTAGTGCAATAAGAAACAATTTTTTAATCGTAGATAAATAAAATCCAAAACTCAAAATCTTTTTGTTTTTATTATCTGAAAGTTTTTGAAAATATACTTGAGAAACTGAGTTTGCTATTAAAGAAGCAGGCATATTAACAATTTTTTGAGCAAGGAAAAAATATCCACTTACAGTTAAATTAAAAACTTTTGGAAGTAACAACGAATTCATTTGAAGAGTAAGATCATCTACAAAGCTTGATGGTAAACTGTATTTGGGAAATTTTTTGTATTTTTTTGCTAATGCAATCATTTTAGCAATTGATATTTTTGAAATCAGTAATTTGTCTTTTAAAATATTATTTAAAAGTTTGATATTGGCAAATAAATTTGAAACTATTTGTCCCGATATTAGTCCTGTAGCACCTTGTTTAAGCAATCCAATTGATACTTGAATAACTGCCAAAACGATAGATTTTAAAATTGCTGCATTTCGTAAATCTTTATAACATTTTCTTCTATTATTAAAATAATTAAGAATATTATATAAACCACTGAAAAAAACTGTAACAGGTATAAAATACAGCCAAAAACCTATTTCTTCGTTTCCAAGTAATTGAACAAAGTACTGATTAAACAATAAAAGTAATAAGAATAAAAATAATGATATAAGACAAGTAATAATAAATCCCAACGCAAATATATTGATAGCATCTTCATCTTTTTTTGGAAGCATAATAGCCAATTCATATCTTGCATTGGCAGTATTAGCTAATACAGAAATTATGGCTACAAATAAAGCAAAAACTCCAAAATCTTCAGGGTTATATATTCGTGTTAAAATTGGACTTATTGCTATTGGGATTGCTTGAGCAATTGCTGTACCTGTCATAAGAGTAATTATATTTTTTGTAAAATCTGATTTCAATTTTATAAGATTCTCCTGTTCTGTTTTTTTATCAAAATTACCTCAATCTTATTTATTATTCAAAATAGATTCTTTAAAATACTTAGCTTGCTCGAAGCTTCCATCAACACTAAGATGATCATCATCAGAATAAAGCATTTTCCCATCTTTTATGGCATAACAATACTTATCATCACAAAATAGTTTTTCTGGGTCTAATATTTTTATGTTCTTATATTGTTTACTCAATCCAAAAACATACTTTCTGTACTCTTTTTGTCGAACATGATATGCATCATAACTTATTTTACAATCTTGTTTTGTAGACTCAATCGATTGGGATAAAGACCTTGACAAGCAAGTTTTTGGATGAAACCCTAATTCTGGATTTTCTAAAACAAAATAAAATTCTGTGTCCATTTGGTTAAAAAATTGTAATGTTGCATCCAATTTCTTAAGATGTATTTCTTTATGGTCATAATTATTAGAAGAATGGTAATATTCTTCATAATAATACTCTAAAACTCCATCATCTACATCCCCAAATCCTAAATTATACATTGGTTTTGCTCCTCTGGCAACATAAATTATTTTACTAATATTTTTTTCAAAAATATTAATAAATTTATAGATATTTTGAATCTTTTCTTTACACTCATTGATATCATCCATAGTTCCTCTAGCACCATTTACAAGAGGTTGACAACCAGAATTTGCTAAAAGTATAGTTTCATTACCCATTTGATTTAATACATTTGCTAATCCTTCATATGAAGTATGCGCATGACTATCTCCAATAACTAAAATATATTTTTTAGATAAATCATCTGACGATGATTTTATATAATCATTATTTGGTTTATATCCTAATACTTTTCTTAAAAGTGAAATGCCCATGCTATTTTGATCAGATGTTCTTACAAATTGGTTTTCAAAACTTGTACTCATTCCTAAATAACTTCTTACACTTATTAAATATTTACTATTTGCTACAAATCCCAATAAAATTGCCAATACAAATAAAAATAGAGCAAATTTATAACTACTTTGTCTTCTCGTATAAATTTCAATATACCTAAAAGTTAAATATGAAAAGATAATAGAAATAAAAATCAGGAATAACCCCATTAAAATATCAATTTTAAAGTCAAAAATATGGGCATAACTTATAAATACATAGTGCCAAAGATATAAAGGAAAACTAATAAGTCCAATAAATACCAAAATATTATTTGAAAAAAATTTATTTTTATCTTCTACATTTAAAAGTAGAATCAAAAATCCACTGGCTACAACTATTAAAAAAGTTTTAGATGTACTAAAACTACTATTTTCATAAGAAAACAATACTGACAATATAAAAAAAATAAATATTCCATACTTAAACCTTTTTATGTACTCTATAAAACTTTTGTATTTATATGCTATTACAAATATCAATCCACCAAAACAAAGCTCCCACGCTCTTGAAATGGTATGATAAAACTTATCTATTTCTAAAATAAAAGGAAGTAAAAATAATATTATAAAAACTGTAATTAGGGAATTAACAATATTAAATTTTAATTTACCAAGAATCACTAATAAAACTGGCCAAAACACATAAAACTGTTCCTCAATTGACAATGACCAAAAGTGTAATAATGGCTTTAAAACTGCTGATTCATCCCAATATCCAATTTCACCTATTAATCGGAAATTTTGATAAAAATATGTAGAGGATTTTATATGTCTTCCAAGTTGTTCCAGTTCCATTGTAAACATAAATACAAACCCTATAATAAGAGTTGTTAAGACTACTATTATCATCGCTGGAAATATTCTTCTAATTCTGTTTCTATAAAACTCTTTAAAAGAAAAATTATTGTCTTCTATTTTAGTATATATTATCTGAGTGATTAAATATCCTGATAATACAAAAAATACATCTACTCCAACATATCCAAAAGAAAAATAATTTGGCCATATGTGAAAAAGAAGAACTAAGAATATTGATACACCTCTTAATCCATCTATAGAAGAATTATATTTTAAACTGTGATTAACTTGAGGAACAAAATTATTCATTTATAAATTCTCGACAATATAGACGATCTCTTCATCAGTTAAATATGGATTCATCGGTAAACTCATAATCTCTTCTGATACTATTTCAGATATAGGGAAATCACCTTTTTTATATCCAAGATAGCTAAAACATTCTTGTAGATGTAAGGGCATTGGATAATGTACCGCTGTTGGTATTCCTGCAATTTTTAATTTTTCTTGTAATTCATCTCTATTTTGTACCCTTATTGAATATTGAGCCCAAGCTGATGTGGCATTTTCATCTACAAATGGTAAAACTAAATCTATTCTATTTCCTAAAGCTTTTGTATATTTAGAAGCTACTTCTTGTCTTAGAGCTAAATCTTTTGGATAATATTTTAGCTTCACATTTAAAACCGCAGCTTGAAGAGTATCAAGTCTTCCACCCATACCTATATATTTATGATGATATCTTTTTGATTGTCCATGAAGCCTTAAGGATTTCATTTTATTTGCAAGTAGTTCATTATTTGTAAAAACTGCTCCACCATCTCCATAACATCCCAATGGTTTTGCAGGAAAAAAAGAAGTTGTTGAAATATCGGCTAAAGCTGAATCTGTAATGCCATTGTAAGTTGATCCAAAACTTTGGGCACCATCGATAATTATTTTTAGATTGTATTTTTTAGCTATATCACTGATTTTATCCATATCAGCAGGTTGTCCATACAAAGAAACTGGAATAATAACTTTTGTTTTTGAAGTTATTTTTTCTTCAATCAAATCAGGATTTATATTATAAGTTTTTTCATCTATCTCTACAAATACTGGAATGGCTCCTAAAAATGCGATTGTTTCGGCAGTTGCTATAAATGTAAAGGGAGTAGTTATTACTTCATCTCCTGGTTTTATATCTAAAGCCATCATAGCAAGAAGTAAAGCATCTGTACCATTACTACAAGATACTGCATATTTTGCACCAGTAAACTCTTCAAGGCTTTTTTCAAGTTCTTGTACTTCATTTCCCATAATAAAGTTGCAATTTCTTGCCACTTTTAAAATAGCATTTTCTATTTCATCTTTGTATAATTCATGTTGATATTGTAAGTTTGCAAAATCTATCTTCATTTTTACTCTTCTATTAAAATTAAATTATTATTTTGGATTTTATATTTACTATTATCAAAGATATCAATAGCTATTTTGTTTTCATCAAATTTTAGTGTATTTCCAGCTTTTGATACCCAACCTATTTGCTTTGCAGGAACCCCAACCATAAGTGAATATGGTTTTACATCTTTATTTACTACTGTTCCACTTCCAATAAGCGCATATTCCCCAATTGTTACACCACATACTATAGTTGCATTTGCACCTATTGAGCAGCCCTTTTTTAAAACTGTTTTTTTAAACTCTTCACGTCTTATTATAAAAGCTCTTGGATTTGTAACATTTGTAAAAACCATAGAAGGCCCTAGAAAAACATCATCTTCGATTTCCACACCTTCATAAATTGAAATATTGTTTTGAACTTTTACACCATTTCCTATATTTACTTTAGGACCAACAACACAATTTTGACCAAAAGAACAATTTGTTCCAATATTTGAACCACTTAAAATATGAGAAAAATGCCATATTTTAGTATCATCTCCTATATTTACATTATTATCTACATAACAAGATTCATGGGCAAAATAAGAAACCATTAGCTTAATACCTTTTTACAGAAAGGATGATATTCTCCATTTAGTCCAAGAGGAGTAAGTTTTCTAATAACTGAAACAATATTTATAGAATTTCTAGCTTCATCGAGTCCAAATCCACCGCCATTTAATATGTGTTCATAAGATTTAGTATGTAGGTCGGTAAAACCTTCAGAAAATTCGAACTCTTCACCATCGACAGTTATACTTCTAAAAGTAGTTTTTCCAGTGGCTCTTATATCTTCAGGAATATAATCATAATTTACAGATAAAAACCATCTTACATTTGCATTTTTTAATTTCATAAATCCAGCATTTGCATCTGGATGCTTTAAATGAACTAAATTTTCTTCAATAGGACCAAATATCCAAGAAAGCATATCAAAAAAATGAACTCCAATATTTGATGCAATTCCACCAGATTTTGATTCATCGCCTTTCCAAGATACGAAATACCATTTCCCTCTACTAGTTAAATATGTTAAATCAATATCATAAATTTTATTAGGATTTTGTTCTAATTCTTTTGCTATTTTTTCTTTTAAAGCGATAATTGAATCGTGAAGTCTTAATTGTAAAATATTATAAACTTTTTTACCTGTTTCTTCTTCAATTATTTTTAATTGATCAATATTATGAGGATTTAAAACCAAGGGCTTTTCACAAATAGCATGAGCACCATTTTTAAGTGCAAATCTAATATGAGAATCATGTAAATAATTTGGTGTTGTAATCCCAATATACTCAATTTTTTTATTTCCATCTCTATGCCATTTATCAACAAATCTATCAAATCTTTCAAATTCTGTGAAAAAATGAGCTTGTGGGAAATTACTATCCATAATACCAATACCATCATAAGGATCAAGAGCAGCTACTAGGTCATTCCCTGTTTCTTTTATCGCTTTCATATGTCTTGGCGCAATATATCCTGATGCACCGATAAGTGCAAAGTTTTTTTTATTTGGCATTTCTTATAATCTCCCATCTGCATTAACTAAAATAGATTTAATATCAAACACAACTCTATTTTCTGTTGATATTTTTAATCCTCTATATTTTTCATGTCCTACTGCTACTATTATTGCCGTATAATCATTTAGATTATAATTCTCTATTAAATTCAAACCATATTCATGTTTTACTTCATTTTTATCTGCCCAATAATCTGCAACTTCAACTAAGCATCCATACTCTTTCATCTCATTTATTATATCCACCACTTTTGTATTTCTTACATCTGGGCAATTTTCTTTAAATGTGATTCCAAGAACCAATACTTTTGAGTCTTTTATTGGAAGACCTTTTTTTATCATCAATTTTATTGTTTTTTCTGCTATATATTTTGCCATTCCATTATTTATTTGTCTTGCGCCCAAAATCAGGTTTGGTTTATATCCTAATTCTTCTGCTTTATAAGTTAGATAATATGGGTCAACTCCAATACAATGACCACCTACAAGTCCTGGAGTTAATTTTATAAAATTCCATTTGGTTGCTGCTGCTTCAATTACTTCATTAGTATTTATATTCATTGTATTAAAGATTAGTGCCAATTCATTTATTAAAGCAATATTTACATCTCTTTGAGTATTTTCAATAACTTTAGAAGCCTCTGCTACTTTTATAGAGCTTGCCTTATAAGTACCTGCTATTATTATTGATTTATAAAGTTCATCCACTACCTCTGTTATTTTTGGTGTACTTCCCGAGGTTACTTTTAATATTTTAGTTACTGTATGTTCTTTATCTCCTGGGTTTATTCTTTCAGGAGAATAACCACAATAGAAATCCATATTAAATTTTAATCCAGAAGTTTTTTCTAATTCAGGAACACAGACTTCTTCTGTTACACCTGGATATACTGTACTTTCATAAATTACTATATCATCTCTTTTTAAAACTTTTCCTACTGTTTGAGATGATTTAATTAAAGGTCTTAGATCAGGCCTATTATTTTTATCAATAGGAGTTGGAACAGTTACTATAAAAACATTACAATCTTTAATATCATTTATATCCAAAGAAAATTTCATTCCATTTTTAATAGCTTCCTTTACTTGTATTTCATTTAATTCTTCTGTTCTATCAAATCCTGCATTAAGCTCTTCTATTCTTTTTGCATTTATATCAAATCCTACTACTTGATATTTTGAAGAAAAGGCATGAGCTAATGGCAATCCTACATATCCTAATCCTATTACACAAATATTTTTCATTTATCTTTTTCCTTATATATTATTTGTTATAACCTATGACCATCAAATAATTCTTTTTAAAAAGAACTATAAAAGTAACGTATTTTTTCATCTAACTATAAACCAAGGATTCAATAAATCTTCTTTATTGTAAACAATAGGTTTCTCTAATTCAAACTGATAAGTCATTTTACCAGCACATCTTACAATCGCATCAGCAGCTACTATATCCCATTCCATTGTTGGAGCAAGTCTTGGATATATATCTGCCTCCCCCACTGCAACCATACAGAGTTTCAAAGAGCTCCCTTTTGATATTTGTTTTATTTTTTTAGAATCTAATTTATCAATAAATTCTTGAGTTTCAGATGATAAGTGAGATTTGCTAACTACTACTGATATTTTTTCTTTAGGATTTTCATTTATAAAAAGAGGCAATTTTTCATTATTTCTATATGAGTTAATTCCATCTGCCCAATACAATTCATTTAAAGCTGGTGCATAAACAACTCCTAAATAAGGGATATTATTTTTAATTAATGCAATATTTATAGTAAATTCATCATTTTTCTTTATAAATTCTTTTGTTCCATCTATGGGATCTACACAAAAATAGTATTCCCAATCTTTTCTTTCTTCATATGGAATTTCTTTATTTTCTTCACTCATAATTGAAATATTGGGATATAATTTATTCAATTCATTACATATAAACTCATTTGATTTTAAATCAGCTTCTGTTAAAGGTGATTTATCTTCTTTATAATCAACAGAAAAATCTTTTTTATATATTTCCATAATAATTTCACCTGCTTTTAAAGCTATACATTTTAAATCTTCTATATTTATTTCATCAAATTGCATAATCATTCTCATTTCCTTGTATATATCCAAATTTTATTAAATAATAAATTATCTTATCTACACACTCTTGTACAGTATTTTTATTTGTTTTTATGTGAATTTGAGGTTCTAAAGGTTCTTCATAAGGCGAACTAATTCCTGTAAAATTTTTAATTGCTCCATCTCTAGCTTTTTTGTATAATCCTTTAGGATCTCTCTGTTCACAAATTTCTAAAGGTGTATCAATAAATATTTCAATAAATTCATGATAGTTAACTAAGCTTTTTGCTATTTGTCTATCTGATTTAAAAGGAGAAATAAAAGCAGTTAAAACAATCAATCCACTATCTACAAAAAGCTTAGATACTTCACCAATTCTTCTAATATTTTCAATTCTATCACTTTCACTAAAACCTAAATCTTTATTTAATCCATGCCTAACATTATCCCCATCTAATAGATAAGTTTTTCTTCCTCTTTTAAAAAGTTCAGCTTCAACAGCATTCGCAATTGTAGATTTTCCAGAGCCACTAAGTCCTGTAAACCAAAGTATACATGGCTTCTGATTAAGAAGAGTTAATCTTTTGTCTTTTGTCACATTTTGATTATGCCAAATGATGTTTTTATTACTTTCATGTTTTTTATTTTCCAAGTTCTTCCTTCTTTTCTTCAATAAAATGTGTAATTGCTTCTTTTATATTATCAAGTTTATTAGGATTTCCTTGAAGTATTTTAAAATGTTTAGTGATATCTTCATTTTCTTTTATTTTTATATCAGCTATTTTTGAGCAAATTCCCAAAAATACACTATAAGGAACATCATCTCCTCGTTTTAGAAAATGAATTGCTCGCTGTAATGATACAAAAGGATTTACACTTATCTTTTGAAGATTATTTACTCTAGTGTTTATATAATTTACAAACTCCATTTTCATATCACATCTAAGCACTGTAAATAGCCTTTTTTTAGTATTGTAACAACATTCAAAAACAATTTTTGTGGAATCAAAGTCAAAACCATCAATAATTTGCTTCAAGGTAGCATCTTTAAATCTTTCTCTATAAACTAATTGATAAATATCATTTTTATATCTATATGTATACGAATTATTTTCATACTCAAAATAATCTTTATTCATCGCATTATTAATCATTTCCCTATCTTCAGATATCGGAAAAAACATATCTAAATCTCTAAATATATCAGATTTTATACAAGAACCTGCTAAATAAAAAATAATTTCCTCTTTTTCAATATGTTTAACAATCAACCTTTGAAAAAACTCATTCAATTTAATTACAATATTATCTAATCTATAATCAAATGACAAAGCTTGTTCATAAGATAAAAGTTCTTGATAGTTTTTCCAAAAATTGTAAATCATATTAACTCCAAATATAATATATTAAAATTTAAAAAATAGTGGAACAAACATAATAACTGTTAAAGAATAAACAATAGATAAGATACCACCTATTTTTAAGAAATCACTTGTTTTATAAGCTCCTAAGGAGCTCACCATCAAATTTGTTTGATATCCATGAGGAATCATAAAGCTGGCACTAGCCCCAAAAGCAACAGCAAAGACAAATGGATAAATACTCACATTTAAGCCTATAGCTGTTGCATAGCCTATTGGAAATGCTATTGCTGCGGCTGCATTATGTGACATAAATTGTGTTAAGATAAAAGTCACCAAATAAATACCTATAAAACTTCCATATATACCAAAACTACCTAACGAAAATGTAATAATTTGAGCAATATCATTTGCAAGTCCTGAGTTTACTAAAACTTTTGAAATTCCAATTGATGAGCCAATTATCATAAATATTTCATAGGGAAACTTTCTTTTAATATCATTCAAAGATATAAATTTAAAAAATAATAAAATTATCAAAGCAAAAATCAAAGCTTTAAATAAACCTATGTATCCTAAAGCTGAAATTAAAATTATTGAAAAAAATCCAAAGAATATAAAAATACTCTGTGTTGTATTATATTTTTCATTTTGTTTTATATTTGATAATATATAAAAATTTTTTGATATATTATCTTTATTTTTAAAATCATTTCCAACTGCAAGTATAAGCCTATCTCCTGCTTGAATTATTTCTTCTCCAATTTTAAGAATAGATGAACTTCCTCTTTTAAAAGAGACTATAGCAGCATCATAATTTGATCTAAAATTTGTTTCTTTTACTGTTTTTCCTATTAAAGATGACTCTGAAGAAACTATTGTATCAACTAAAGTCAAAGTTTTAATATCGCTATTTTTAATATCATCAACTAAAATTAGACCATCAAATTTCTTTAAAACATCTATATATTTTATATCTCCACTAAAAATCAGTTTATCACTCTCTTCTATTATCTCACTTGGAGTTACCGGAGATATAGTTTTTCCTTTTCTTAAAATCTCCACTAAAAAAAAATATTCCAAATTTCTAAGTCCATTTTCTTTCACAGATTTTTTTATAAGTTTACTATTTGATGATAATTTAAACTCTACTAAATATTCTTCAATATTTTCATTATTTGTTTGATTATCAGGGAGAAGATTTCTGGCGAAATATAAGGTTATTAATCCAAAAAAAGAAATAAAAAATCCAACATAAAAGAAATAAAAAATTTTTAAACTCTCATGCCCATTTGCAACTACAAAACTATTTACTAACATATTTGTAGACGTACCAACTAGAGTTAATGTCCCTCCTAATATGGCAAAATATGATAAAGGTATCAAAAGTTTGGAAGGAGTATGATGTTTATTATTTTTTACTACACTCATTAAACTTGCTACAACTGCCGTATTATTAACAAAAGCTGAGTAACTCAATACTATAAAACCAAATTTAAAAAACGTTTTTTTATAATTTTTAGATATTACAAATTTTGAAAAATAATCAATTAAAATGGTTTTTTCTAAAACTATTGATACTAACAAAAGTAAAACTAAAGTAAGTAATGAATTATTTGTAAAACCTTCGACTAAATCATCAAATTTTATAAAATCTAAAATAAAATAGATTGATGATAATCCTGTAAAAAGAATTGAACCTCTATATTTATTTTGAATTAAAAGAATCAGTAATCCTATTAACGATATTGCTACAAATATTTTCATTATATTTTACATCCTATTGTGACATTATTTTTTGAACATTTTATATAGTCTAGTTTTAAAGAACTTGACAAATTATCATACAGCACAAAATTGTAACCAACTTCACTTAAAGCAACTAAGAGTACGAGAATTAATATGTACAGATTACCATTTAATTAGAATATTCTTTTCTTCTAGAGTTTATAAATTGCATGAAAAATACTATAAAAGTCGATAATATAAACCCACTTATAAATGAAACTAACCCTATTAATGATTTTTTAGGTTTATTTATTGGATTATTATCTATTTGTATATTTCCAATTTGCTTAGTCATTATTACATTTTCATAAAATTTTGCTTTTTCTTTATGTCTATTTATTACAAACTCTACTGTTTTTTCTAAACTATTTTTTATCTCTTCTTTATCTTGATTATTTGAACTAATTTCAAGTAAATTGTAAGTTCCTTTGGGAATATCTGTTGCTATTTTTAATTCTAATTTTAATATTTCAGATAAATTTATAGAAGAATCTAAATAATTAGTACCAAAATTTCGACTTTGAATCTGACCTATTTCTATGTAAGTTTTACCATGGTATATGGGAATGGGATTTTTAAAAGAAACATATATTAAGCTAATAATAGTAACCATACTCGTGAATAATAAAATAAAAATCTTTTTTTCCCAAATTGTTTTAAACAATTCTCTTAAGTCTATTTCATCTTCTATTATTTGTTCTTTCTTTTTCAATGTATTTCCCTAATTAAATTTTTAGTTGGACATTATATCAAATAAAATTACTTTATTTTGACTCTTTTTTAATAAAAAAATAATTCTGATTTAAATCTCAATTAAATTTTATTTATTGTGTAATTTTGTAACTATTATATTCAAATATATTGATAATTTGCTTATTTAGTATATTTAAGTTTATAAACCTTCTATTCACTATTTAAAAAAATAAAATTTTGTGAATACCTATATAGATTAAATAAATTAAACATAGGAGTTATAAAATGAAAACACTAATATCAATACTCTCAGGAAAAGGCGGAGTTGGCAAGTCTCAAATATCTGTTAGTATTGCCCAATCACTAAAGCAAGAATACACATTAAAATGTTTTGACAACGATAGTCAGGTTCCAACATTAAGTAAATATAAATCACTAAATGCTAAACATATAATGATTTATGATATTGATAAAGATGGTGAAATTCTTCCTGAAACACTAGATATCACAAAACTAGATGAAATAGCTTTTGAAATTGAAAATGGTAATAATGAAATAGTTCTTGTTGATAATGGATCATCATCTTTTAATCCATTTTTGAGTGCATTTTCAGTTGAAGCAATTGAAATGCTTTATCAAGAAATCTCAAATTTTAATTTTATAGTTGTTATTCCTGTAACTGCTGATATAACAACCCATAAAAGTGCATTTGAAATTCTAACTAGATATTCAATCCTTGCAAAATATGTTATTGTTGAAAATTATCATTTTGGAACGTTTGATTTTTTTAGTACTGAAATTGGGAAATTATTTGAATCAAATAGAAGTGTAATAATAAATGTAAAACTACAAAGATATACTGATTCATTTTTAAAAATGCATGAAAAGATGAGAGATTTAAATCTAACAAAAGAAGAAGCCTTAGATTCAAAAACTTTTCAACTAATTGAAAAATCAAGAATCAGAAAAATGAAAAAAGATTTCGATGATGTATTTCTAACAATTATTGATAATTTAATTTGTGATAGTGAGAAATAAAATGAATAATGATATTTTAACTTCAAATGAAACTATAGTTAAAAATAAAAACTCAAAAATTTTGCAACTTCAATTAAAATATAAAATTGATGAAACTGATCCTCTATTGGGTTTTTTCTACCTGATAGAAGATGAGATACAAGATATTGTTGAACAAAATAAAAAAGCTTCTATTTTAATAAAAGATTTGGAGTTTCATATTCCAAAAATGAAACAATTAATTTTAAGTGTTGAATCTTATGAAACTAATGTTAGAGATAGAATTTTAGATGATTTGAATTCAAATTTGAAGGAATTAGAACTAAAACATGTAAGAAATCTTACATCTATTTCATCTAAAGCTTCAGAAATGCAAAATAATTTTGAAAGAATATTAGAAAAAGAAGAAGAGTTAAAAGAAGATTTAAAAAATTCAAGGGAAGCTGTTGTTTCTGAACTTGAAAAATTTGCTTTTGAAATCAAACTGCAAAGAAATTCATTTGAAAATAGTAAAAGTAATTTTTATAAAAATATGGAAGAAAATTTAAAGATTTTATTTGAAAAATCCTTTTCAAATCTAAAAATATTAGTAATTTTCAATATAACACTAAGCCTAATAATATTCACATATTTATTACTTAAATAAATTTGTGAATAACTAATAGAAAAAGAGATTTTCTCTTTTTCTTCAAATCCAAAAACAATTTTAAAAGTTAAAAAACAAATAAACCATTCCAAGGATAAAAAATGCAATGGAATCTAAAATCACATATTACAGATCATAGTGCATTAACTATTGATAATCTAAATTTAGATTTCAATGAATCTGATTCAAAAAATATACATTTTACACTATCAATTGATCTATGCCAACTTTTGATAAATCATAATTGTAAATCTCAAGATGATGTAGATAAATTAATGAAATCATTTTTAAAAGATCTATCAAATCATTCCCATACCTTTTTGATTCGGCTACACTAATTCATACTTGGAATTTAAAAACTTCTAAGTTAAAATAATAAGTATGAAAGAAGTAGAAAAAATGAGAAATAGTAAATATACTAAAGAGTTTAGAGATGAGACTGTTCACTTAATTTTGAATAGTAAAAAGTCAGCAATGCAAATTGCAGCATAGAACGTAGCGTTAGCAAGAAAAGATCTTGGAATAAATGATAAAACAATTTATAATTGGATTAAAGTTTATAAAAAAGAAAATAATATAACAACTCCTATTGATGAAACTAAAAATCAATCTAAATCCTCACAACAAGAATTAGTGGCTGAACTAAAACAGCTACGAGCAGAGAATAAATTACTCAAACAAGAAAGAGATATTCTAAAAAAGGCAACAGCATACGCAGCATTTGAAACTCTATAAAGTATGCTTGGATAAAAGAGCATAGAAAGAGTTTCAATATAAAACTTATGTGTAAAGTTTTTAAAGTTGATAAAAGTAGCTATTACAATTGGGTTAAAAATGGTTGTGTAATTCAAAAAGTTGATGAGAAACTTAATGAACTAATTGAAATAATATTTCTTCAATCAAGACAAACATATGGTACAAGAAGGATAAAAGATAAACTTCTTGAAAGATATGGTGTAATAGTTTCAAGAAGACGAATTAGAAATATTCTAAAACAATTAGGATTGTTTGTAAAAATGAAACGAAGATTTAAAGTTATGACAACAGATTCAAATCATAATTTACCAATAGCTCCCAATATTTTAAATAGAGATTTCTATGCTTCAAAAGTTGATGAAAAATATGTAGGCGATAGAAGTATTAATAAAAAGATATTAAATATATCTTTTTATTAATACGCGTTATATTCCAACAAGTGAAGGATGGTTGTATCTTGCAACAGTTATTGATTTATATTCAAGAAAAATAGTTGGTTGGAGTATGGATGAAACAATGAAAGTTTCACTTGTAAATGATGCTTTAAAGATGGCTCTTATTTCAAGAAATCCAGAAAAAGGACTAATTTGGCATACAGATAGAGGAAGTCAATATGCTTCTTATGAACATAAAGATTTACTCAAAAGACATGGAATAATTCAAAGTATGAGTCGAAAAGGGAATTGTCATGATAATGCAGTTGCAGAAAGTTTTTTCCATACATTAAAAACAGAATTAATCCATCATGAAATTTATCATACAAAAGAACAAGCAAAAAGATCAATATTTGAATATATAGAAGTGTTTTATAATAGAGAAAGAAGTCATAGTGCAAATAACAATTTATCACCAGTAGAGTTTGAAGAAAAACAAAAATTGTTACAAAAAGAAATTGCTGCTTAGGGATTATAATTTCTGAGTATGTTTTAGGGTTGACAGATCACTTCTTATTTTTCTACTAATAAATCAGCTTTTGTTTTTAATCTTTTTTTATATAAAAACTCTTTTTCTCTTTGTGTGAATTTTTCTTCTTTAGGAATTTTCTCTTTTTTTACCTCAACATTTTTTTGTTCTTTTTCTTCTTTTTTAAAAATTGTCAAAACAAGATAAATGGAAAAAACAATATTAAATATAATAATTGTCCATTTTAAAATTAGTGCTATTTCTAAAAATTCCAATCTATCTTTTAACTTCAAATATTCAACTACATCACCATAAATAGCATTTGCAAAAAATGCAATTACCAAAAGTAAAATTATTAAGATAACTCTTCTTCTAAATTTAAATAAGTAGTACCAAAAAAGTGCTGATTTAACTTGTTTAAACATTATATTTCCCTAAACAAAAAAGTTCAATCCAAGAGCTGCAAGTGCAACCACTAAAGATTTTGTTTTTAAATCATCAATTATTTTTCTTTCTTCATCGGCAATTATAATTTCTAGTTGCTCATCACTATAATCATCAAAAGTTTTATAATTTTCAACAAGTCTAGCTTTTGTAGCTAATATGGCTTTTTCTCGGATTTTTAGGTTTATTGCGTCTTTTATTTGTTTACTTTTGATTTTTGGATAATCAAAGGCTTTAGTAGCATTTTCACTTGCTATATTTAATAATTTATTAGAGTTTTCTTTTAGTTTGTCTTTTATGCCCATAGTTTTTTTCCATTAATTTTTATTTATTGTAGCACTTATGTATTAATGAAATGATAACTATCTTTTGAGTTAATTATAAAATATATTCCCATCTAGGATATGCAGCAGCAATACTTTTCATATCATCTATTTTAAATACATTAATAATTTTGAATCTGCCACTTGATAAAAATGCTTTTATTTTCATTTTATTTCCCTTGTTTTTTCTAATATAAATTATATGCAATATTAAATAATAATCAACTTAAATATATATATCTATTTATATATTATTTATTAATTTATGATATACTTTTGCATATTATTTGGTGGAGTAAAATGGAAAAAGAAAATTTTAAACAATTATTGAAAAAAGCTGATTTTAATAAACGAACATTTTCCCAATATTTAGGACTAAAATATCAAAGTGTAAATTCATGGGGAAACAATGGACGAAATGTTCCATATTGGGTAGAATCATGGCTAAATTTATATATTGACAATAAAAAATGCAAACAAATAAAAGAGATTTTAAAAGATAGTGGTGTTTGCCAATAAGGAATAAAATGAGAGTTGTATTATCAATTGCAGGAAGTGATAGCGGTGGTGGAGCTGGAATTCAAGCTGATATAAAAAGTGCTTTATACCATGAAGTTTTTATGACAACTGCAATTACAGCTGTAACTGCTCAAAATACAAAAGGAGTACAAGATATTTGTGTTCTTGAACCTGATTTTGTAAAAATACAAATTCTTAGTGTACTAAATGATTTTGAAGTCAATACTATAAAAATAGGAATGTTAGGGTCAAAAAATCTTGTATTAAAAGTAAAAGAAGTCATTAAAAATCTAAATATTCCTATAATTCTTGATCCAGTTGCCATTTCAAGAGCTGGATCTAAACTAATAACAGATGAAGCAATAGAAAGTTTAAAAGAATTATTTGATTATAGTTATTTGATAACTCCAAATAAATACGAAGCTAAACTATTTTTTAATGTAAGTTCTATTGAAGATATTAAAAATTTAAAAACACAAAACTCAAATATATTATTTAAAAATATGGTAGAAAGTAAAAATAAAACCGTAGATATTTTATTAAAAAAAGATGGTTTGATTATTGAATTTGAATCATTAAAAGCAAATGAAGCGAATACTCATGGAACAGGTTGTAGTTATAGTGCATCTATTGCTTCTTTAATTGCAAGGGATTTTTGCCTTGAAGATGCAATAAAAATTTCAAAAGAATATATCTATCAAGCAATTAAAAATGCTCCAAATTTAGGCTTTGGGAATGGTCCAATAAATCACATTTTAAAGTGATTTTTTCATTGAAAAAGCCTTATTTAAGCAGATTATACATAAAATACCCAATTTTATATAAAGGATAAGTGTTGGAATCACAATACGAAAAGATTATTGTACTTCTTATTGTATTAACAGCTACAATTTTAACGTGGAAAATGGTAAAAGATTTTTATATTACAAAAATGCATAAAGTTTTTGCACATTTAATTGCAGTAACAACCTCTTTTTTTATGTTATTTTCCTCTATGTTTTTATTTATGCCCAGAAACTACCAAAGAGGAGTTAGTGCAGAAGTAGAAATAAGTGCTATGAGCATTATAACAATTGTTGTTATGTTGGGTATTTTATATCTATTTTTCAGATTTGTGCCTGATAGTAAAAAATAAATTTATAAATTAATGAAATAGGAATTATTATGCAAGCATTTTTAGAAGAAGCGAAAAGATCTAGCCGAACTATTGCAAACCTAAGTACTGCTGTTAAAAACAAAGTTTTAAATGAAATGGCTGATGCATTAATTAATCATTGTGATTTTATTATTTCTCATAATGAAAAAGATATGATTGATGCAAGAGTTAATAATTTAAGTGAAGCTCTACAAGATAGACTACTTTTAACAGGAACAAGAGTTAAAGAAATGTCAGATGCAATTAGACAAATAGCATCACAAAATGAACCAGTAGGAAGAATTCTAGATGGTTGGGTTACAGAATCTGGATTAAATATTCAAAAAGTATCAATTCCAATAGGTGTAATTGGTATTATTTATGAAAGCAGACCAAATGTTACAAGTGACACAGCAGCATTATGCTTTAAAAGTGGAAATGTATGTGTTTTAAAAGGTGGAAAAGAAGCAGAACATTCAAATAAAGCAATAGCTGTTGTTTTAAGAGAAGTTCTGGCAAAAAATAAACTTCCAGAACAAGCTATTTCTTTATTACCTGATTCAAGTAGAGAAGGTGTAGCAAAACTTATAAAACAAGATAAATATGTTGATTTAATCGTACCTCGAGGAGGAGAAGCTTTAATCAGATATGTAAGTGAAAACTCAGCTATTCCTGTTATTAAACATGATAAAGGAGTTTGTCACATCTATGTGGATAAAGATGCAGCACCAGCAAAAATTATTGATATTGCAATAAATGCAAAATGTCAAAGACCAAGTGCTTGTAACTCAATGGAAACTCTTTTAATCCATGAAGATATTGCACCTTATATTCTAACAGGACTTGAAGATGCTTTTGCAGAGCAAGGAACTATTTTAAAAGGTTGTAGTGAAACTTTAAAATACATAAGAGTTGTTCCAGCAACACTTGAAGATTATGACACAGAATATTTAGCTAATATTCTAAACATTAAAATTGTAAAAAATGTTGATGAAGCAATAATTCATATTCAAAGACATGGTTCAAGCCATTCAGAAGCTATTTTAAGTGAAAACTATTCAACGATAAATAAATTTCTAAATGAAGTTGATGCAGCTTGCGTTTACGCAAATGCAAGTACAAGATTTACGGATGGTGGAGCTTTTGGATTAGGAGCTGAAGTTGGAATTTCAACAAATAAACTTCATTCAAGAGGACCAATGGGAATAAATGATTTAACAACATTTAAATATAAAATTTATGGTTCTGGTCAAATTAGATAATCTTAATATTAGGAAATAACGAAAACATGAAGAAAATATCATTAACACTAGCAAGTCTAGCAGCAGTTGTACTTTTTTGGTACATTTTAGGAACAGGTTTTGTTTTAAAAGATGGGGCAAACTCTTTTTCAAAACTTCAATGTGTATCATATGCTCCCTTTGGAAAAGATGATTCGCCTTTTATGATGGATAAAGGTTTAGTAATTTCTGAAGACTTAGTAAGAAAAGATTTACAATTACTTTCAAAATATACTGATTGTATTAGAACTTATTCAACTGTTGGTTTAGAAATGATTCCTAAAATTGCTAGGGAAAACAATCTAAAAATGCTTATGGGTGCATGGGTAAATGGCGATGAAAAACCAACAAGATTAGAAATCGATACTTTAATCAAACTTGCAAAAGAGAATAAAGATATTGTAAGAGCTGTTATTGTTGGAAATGAAGCTTTATTAAGAGGTGATTTATCCGATGTAAAACTTTATGAATATATAAAAGAAGTAAAAGCAGCACTTCCTGATACTCAAGTTACTTATGCTGATGTTTGGGAATATTGGCTTAAATATCCAAAAATTAAAGAAATTACAGATTTCGTAACTATTCATATATTACCTTATTGGGAAGATGATACTATGAATATAGAAAAAGCAATTGCACATCTTGCTGAGAAAAGAGCAGAAGTTGAAAATGAATTAAAAACTTCAAATATTTTAATTGGTGAAACAGGTTGGCCTTCTGAGGGAAGAATGAGAGAAGATGCACTTCCAAGTAAAACAAATCAAGCTATTTTTGTTAGGGATTTTGTAAAATTAGCTCAAGACAACAATTGGAACTACAATATTATTGAGGCTTTCGATCAACCTTGGAAAAGAGTTAGTGAAGGTGCTGTTGGTGGATTTTGGGGATTATTTGATAAAGATAGAGCAGATAAAAATGTTTTTAAAGGAGATGTTTCTGATTTTCCAAACTATAAATATTTAGGTTTTGGTTCTTTATTACTTATTTTTGTTTTTTCATTTTTATTAAAAAACTCAACTATTTCTACAAATAAATTAGTTTTATTTAGTTTTATAAATACAATTTTTGCAGTTTTATATATGCTTCAAATGGAACAATTTAACATTACAGTAAGATCAAGTGGAGAAGTTGTTTGGGCAACATTGGTTTTATTAACTCATCTTGCTATTTATTATTTAGTACTTTTAAATATTGCAAAAGAATCTAAACCTAAAATTGTGGGTATTAGAGAAATTTTAACAAACAAAGTATTTAATGTTGATACTTTACCAATGATATTATTTTATTCTTCATTTATTTTTGTATTAATTTCAACAATAATTCTTGCATTTGAAGGAAGATATAGAAATTTTGAAATATATGTTTTTGCTATTTCTGCTATCTCTTTTGTTTTACTTTACGGTGGAAGATTTGCAAATATGGAATTTAAAGCATTTGAAAAATTATCATTTATAGTTCTTTTAATAACTTCTATAATTTCGTTTTATAATGAAGGTTCTTTAAATATTTTCTCTAATATTTGGATTATTATTGCTTTAATTTTTACTTATATTTTATTTCAAGGAAGTAAAAATAGCTCATATAGTGAATTAAAAACTATTACTAAATATATTGCTATATTCTTCATTTTCTCTATTTCATTAAGATATGGAATTATTGCAGATAAAGATATTATTGCTCAATGTCATTTAAATGATGATACTTTACTTTGTGGATTTAAAAACCAAGTAGGATATTTAGGATATATTGGAGTATTTGGAATTATTGCAATTTGTATTGCTATTCTTGCTTTATTTATAAATAATAAAAAGTTTGTATTAGTTTCACTATTTGCTTCTGTTTTCTCTATTATGATGTTTAATACTTATGTAGGTTCTATTGCATTCATTTTAACTATCATTGTGTTATGTAAAGAAAAAAACCTAAAAGTTTTAAACTCTTAGGTTATAAGTTGTACTAAATTTATATTTTAAAATATAGATTTAGTACAAAAATCTAAAATCTACTTTAACTATTTTTTCTTAGTTATCCTGTTCCGGAGCTATTTCACCTTCTGGACCAATATTTAACATATCATCAACTGCTTTCACAGGAAAAGGTGGTAGTTTAAATTTATCATCTTTTATATCCACATTAAAAACAGCCAATTTAGCCTCTTGAATTTGAACAACACCCAAAGATTTACTTATAAATTTTAATGGAACAGTATTATAAATCCAAATTTTATCTTCACCTAATTGCCAAATATCACACTTATATCCAAGAACTGATTCTGAACCAATTTTTTTAGCTCCCATTGAAATTAAAGTATCACTATTTTTTAAATTTAAAAATGGATTTTCTTCATCAAAAACCATTTCTTGTTGATAAGTAACTTTATCATTAAAATCAACATTATAGATTTTATTTCCAACTATTTTTGTAATATTATGTTCTTCTTCTTCATCACCATTTGCTGATTGAACTATTTTCTCTTCTGATAATTCAAGTTCACCAAAATTTTTAAAGTATAATTTACTTGTTCCACTTAATGAAGCTTTATTTCCCATTACTTCACCAGAACCTGCAATTTCATACTCAACAATTGCTGATTTCACATCATATCTATTTGTTTGTGCGAATAAACTAGCCATTCCTAAAAACAAAAATCCAAAGATATATTTTGATTTTCCCACGTTTTAATCCTTCTTTAAATTGAGCGAATTATACAGCTTATCTAATTAATCTTTCAAAATAAATACCACCAAATGAACACCTTTTTTACATATTATTAAAAAAACAAAAGGAGTTTTATATGTCTTATTCTAAAAAAAGATATTTTGTATATACTTTATTAACATTATTTATAATGTTAATTCCATTTATAACAATAAATGATAACCATGTATTGTTATTATCTTTTGATAAATTACAATTCCATTTTTTGGGTAGTGTTTATAGTGTTAGTGAACTTTATGTTATGCCATTTTTGCTTATGTTTTTATTCATAGGAATTTTTGCTATGACTTCAATGTTCGGAAGAATTTGGTGTGGTTGGAGCTGTCCTCAAACTATATTTAGAGTTATTTATAGGGATTTAATTGAAGGAACTATTCTTGATTTAAGAAAAATAAACAACAAACAAAAAGATATTGATTATAATAAAAAATCTAATCAAATCAAAAAATATGTTGCACTTATTTTGTGGTTTATTATTACTTTAGTTATATCTTCTAATTTTATGCTTTATTTTATTCCACCTGAAGATTTTTTTGTTTATATTCAAAATCCAGCAGACCATAGTTTTATGATTATATTTATTTTAACTGTTGCTCTATTTTTAGTATATGACATAGTTTTTATGAAAGAAAATTTCTGTGTTTATATCTGTCCATATTCTAGAATTCAATCTGTTTTATATGATGATGATACAAAACAAGTGAGTTATGATTACAACAGAGGTGGGAAAGTTTATGAGAACAATGTTAAATCAATATTTAAAG
Organism: Arcobacter suis CECT 7833; assembly: GCF_003544815.1. Taxonomy (NCBI): domain Bacteria; kingdom Pseudomonadati; phylum Campylobacterota; class Epsilonproteobacteria; order Campylobacterales; family Arcobacteraceae; genus Arcobacter; species Arcobacter suis. The sequence continues at coordinate 2,034,331 of NZ_CP032100.1, forward strand.
TAAAACAATGGAGTAATAACGAAGAGTGTACAACTTGTGAAGCTTGTGTAAAAGTTTGCCCTACACATATAGATATTAGAAAAGGATTACAAGTTGAGTGTATAAACTGCCTTGAATGTAGTGATGCTTGCTCAACTGTAATGGGAAAACTAAATAAAGAATCTTTAATAAATTGGGGAAGTACAAATACAGTTATCAATAAAAAGAATGTATCAATTTTTACTAAAAAGAATTTAACTTATTTTGTATCTTTATTTTTATGTATATTTTTAGCTTTCTATTTTTCACTTGAAAAAGAAGATTTTTTAGTAAATGCAAATAAAACTACAGAACTTTATAGTAAAAAAGAAAATGGAATTATTTCAAATAACTATATTTTGACTATTCATAATACTCAAGATAAAGATTATACTTTTGATATTAGATTACTTGAAAACAAAGATTTCAAAATAAAAAGATTTGATAGTTTTGAGTTAAAAGCTGGTGAAAAAACTAAAAAAATTCTTATATTAGAAACTACAGAAGATTTTGAAAAACTAGAGAAAAAACCTTCTAAAATTTCAATTGAAATTTTTACAAAAGAAAATGAAAAAGTAAAAGTTACAAGACAAATCGCATTTTTTTATCCAAAAAATTAAAGAGCCTTTTCAATAAAGAGGGAAAATAAAACTCCCTCTTTTTTATTTTCTACCAAAATTTTTCCAGCAAAACTCTCTTCAATTATCATTTTAGATAAATAAAGCCCTATTCCTGTACCCTCTTCTTTTGTAGAAAAATATGGTTCAAAAATCTTTTTTATGTTTTTTAGTTTTATTCCACCACCATTATCCAAAATACAAATATTAACCTCAGCACTACTTGAAAAAATATTGATTTTTATTTTAGGATTTTTTATATTTTTTAATACATCAATTGAGTTTGAAATAATCGCAATTAATACTTGTGAAAGTTCACTTTTTACACCAAATATTTTAATATCCTCAAAGGTTTCAAAGCTTATTTCTAACTCTATATTATGGGTTTTTAAATCTGCGCTTAAAATTGTAATTGAATTATTTATGGCATCTTTTACCATAAAAATCTCTTTTTCCTTTGATTTTGTATAAAACTCTTTAAAATCATCTATTGTTTTTGATAAAAATAAAACTTGCGAATTTAGCTGTTCTACTTTTTTATCAAAATAAATTTCATCTAAGTTTTTATTTTCAAATTTCTTTTTTAGATTCATTAATATATATGAAATATTATTTAAAGGTTGTCTAAATTGGTGAGTTATATTTGCTATCATTTCCCCTGATTTTACAAACTTTGATTGTTGTATTATCATTTTTTCAAAACTCTCATTTTTATTTTTTAAATCATTATATTTATAAGCTATTGAAGTTGTAAAAAGCATAGCTTCCAGTGCAAAAACAACTAAAACTAAATCAAAATATCCCCTTTGATTGTAAAAATCTTTAAAATTAAAAACAAAAAGTAAAATACAAAATATCGACCAACCAATAACATAAATAAGAGTTGGTTTAAAACCTTGTTTTAGATTAAAAATAATAGAGATAAATAAAATTGCATAAATAATTGTATAAGGCAAATATTCAAATAAAATATAATGATAAAAGGCTGTTAAAATAACCACATTTAATAACAAAGTATTAATTATCAACTCTTTATAATTTGTGATTTTTGGGAAAAATTTACCCTCATAATAATTTATAGCAAACAGTACAGCACTTAAACTGGCAATCACCAAAGCAATTTCTTGAATAAAAGAGCTAATCTCAAAAAGTTTACTATATGAAAGTATATAAATCAAAGAAAAAATCTGCATAAAACAATAACTTATATAAAATATCTCTTTTGAATATACATATCTAATAAAGGTATATACTATTGTCATAATCAATATTCCAAAAGTAATACCATAAAAAAGAATTAAATTTATTTCAGACATCTATTTTATAACCACTATTTGTAAGATTTAAAATCAAATCTTTTGGAATTTTAGATTTTAGATTTTTAACCAAAGTTTTTAAAGCATCCTTTGTCATAACAGAATCGCTCCAAACATAGTTTTCAATCTCTTCATAACTCACATATCTGTTTTTATTTTTTATTAATAACTCTAAAAAAATCAACTCTTTTGTTCTCAGTTTTATAATCTCATCATCTATGACTAAATTTTTATTAAAACTATCAAAATATGAATTAATATCAAGTTTTACGATATTTGTAACATCTTCTTGCAAAGAATTTACACATAAAAACAAAGCCTCTTCAAACTCTTTTTCCTTTACAGGTTTTACAAGATATTTAACAAGTCCTAGTTCAATCGCTTTTAATAAATAATCCTTATCACAAAAAGCTGTGATTATTATGATTTGAGTTTTTTTATCTTTTTGTCTTATTCTTTTTACAAACTCCAAACCATTTAATTTAGGCATTTGAATATCTGTGATTATAATATCTGGTTGATGTTTTTCATATAATTGTAAAGCAATAATGGCATCACTTGCAGCATAAATTTGCTCAAAGAAATTTTGCAAATACTCAACACCGTTTTCCCTTGCTATTTCATCATCTTCAACATACAAAATTTTTATATTTTTATTGATATTTTTTAACATTCAAGATTATATCTTATATATGATTATGATAAAATTCCACAATGAGAGAATACAAAACACAAATAAAAGAGATAATAACTACTACGACATTTTCAACACCATTGGGTGAAATGTTTGCTGCTGCTTCAAAAAAAGGTATTGTAATGCTTACTTTTTTTACGCATTTTCATATCGAAGCAAAAATAGAAATTTTAAAAAATACCTTAAATGCAGATGTAATACCAGCAAATGGAGAAATTTTTGAAGTTTTAAAAATACAATTAGAAGAATATTTTGACAAAAAAAGAACAACTTTTGAAATTCCTTTACAATTAGTTGGTTCACCTTTTCAAGTTAAATGTTGGAAAGAGTTATTAAATATTCCCTACGGAAAAACTATATCTTATAAAGAACATATTGCAAATGCAAATGCTCAAAATATGATAGCCATACTTGTACCTTGTCATAGAGTAATTTCAAGTGATGGAAAACCACTTAATTATAATGGTGGAGTTGAAAAAAAAGAGTTCCTATTAAAGTTAGAACAAAATGATAAATAAAACTATTTTTAGACAATATGACATCAGAGGTGTTGTAAATGAGGATTTAACACAAGAAAACTCTAAACTTATTGGATATTTTTTAGGTTTAACAATAAAAGAAAAAATCAAAACTATTCCATATATAATTGTAGGTTACGATATAAGAACTCACTCAAATATGTTATTTGAAGCTTTAATCTCAGGACTTAATTTATCTGGCTGTAAAGTTCTAAATATTGGACTTGTTGCAACTGGGGTGAACTATTTTGCATCTTTCCAAGAATTTTTAGTAAATAATGAAACTATAAAACCAAATGCTTCAGTTATGATAACGGGAAGCCACAATGCAAAAAAATATAATGGTTTTAAAATCACAATAAATAATGAACCATTTTTTGGAGATGAATTATTAGCCTTATATGAAAGAATTTTAAAAAATCAAAATATAGAGATTCCACTAAACTTAGATTTTATAGAAATTGATACAAAAAAATTATATGTAGATTATATGGTAAATCAATTTTCACACTTAAAAGATTTTAAAATACCATTTGCAGTTGATTGTGGAAATGGTGTAGCAAATACAGTTTTATGTGAAATATTAGATAAATTAAATCTAAATTACCAAGGAATACACCTAACTCCTGATGGAGAATTCCCAAATCATCATCCAGACCCAACAAATGAAAAAAATCTTGAAGATTTAAAAACTCTATTAAAAGATGATTGTAATTTGGGTTTTGCTTATGATGGTGATGCTGATAGAATTGCTGTATTAACTCAAAAGTATAATATTAAAGGTGATATGTTAGCCCTACTTTTTTCAAAAACTATGAAAAATCCAGTGATTATTGGAGAAGTTACCTATTCACAAAATATCTTTGATGAGTTAAATCATGATACAAAAACTATTATGGATAAAACTGGTTATTCAAATTTAAGACTAAAACTAAAAGAGTTAAATGCTGATTTAGCAGCAGAAGTTTCAGGACATATCTTTTTTAATGACAGATATTATGGTTTTGATGATGCTATTTATGCAACTTTTAGAGTTTTAGAGCTTTTATACAAAGGAATAGATTTAGATTTTGAGTTAGATAAACTTCCAAAAGTTTATACAAGTTCAAATATAGAATTAGAAGTTGAGGAAAAAAACAAGTTTTTAATCATAAAAAAAATAGAAGAAAAACTAAATCAAATCCAAAGAGGATTTCCAATAATCAAAGATATTTTAAAAATCGATGGTCTTAGAATAAATTTTGAATATGGTTGGGCATTAATTCGAGCTTCAAATACAAATGCAGTTATTATGACAAAATATGAAGCCACAAGTTATGCAACAGCAATGAGTTATAAAAAAGCAGTAGAAAATATTATAAATGAGGTAATAAATGAAATTAATAGCATTACAAATTAAAACAACATCAAATTTTCAAGAAAATCTAACTCACTTAAAGAATTTAATAAATTTATGTGAAGTAAAGTCTCTTATCTTAGCACCAGAACTAGCTCTGAGCGGATTTTCTTATGATAGAATGGAAGAAGCTGCACAACTTAGTCTAAAAGCCATAGAAGAGATAACAGAGTTAAGTAAAGATAAAACAATAGCTTTAACATTTATTACAAAAAAAGAAAACAGATTTTTTAATACTTTATATATATTTCATCACCAACAAATCATTCACACTCAATCAAAAGTAAAACTTTTCCCACTTGGAAATGAACTTGAATATTTTAGCGCTGGAAAGGAAGAAGATATAAAAATCATAGAAGTAAATGGTTTAAAAATAGCTACTTTAATATGTTTTGAACTAAGATTCCCTCAACTTTGGGAAAAAGTAAAAGGTGCTGATATTATTTTAAATCCAGCAATGTGGGGATTAAAAAGAAAAGACCACTATGAATCAATCTCAAAAGCTCTTGCACTTGTAAGTCAATGTTTCGTAATTGCCTGTAATAGTGCAGATGAAAACATGGCAAAAGGAAGTGCAATAATAAATCCATTTGGAATTGTAAAAAAAGATGATTCAAAAGAGATTATTGAAGATTTTTTTGATTTAAATGAGATAAAAAAAGTAAGAACTTATATAAATATTGGTTTAGATAGATAACTTTTTATAAATTAGAGATTTTTTCTCTAATCTACTTTTAGTGAATTTTTTATTTCTTCCAAACTCACTCCATTTTGTTTTGCTAATAATGCTAATTTTGTAATTCTTCTAATATGTGTTGGAATTACTTTATATGTTGTAAAAGTCGTTGCTTTTACACCTATTTCTTCTGCAAATTTTCCTTGAGAAGAAAATCCAATCTCTTTAATTATTTTTCTAAATTCTTTCTTTTCCAATGTCTTTTTTTCATGTTAAATTTTTTTGGAATTATAATGATTGATAGCTAAATAATATATTAATTTTTTATTAAAAACAAGCAAATTCTAGTAATATTTGACAAATAATCTCTTTTTGGCTAGAATCCCGAACTTAATTTAAGAAAAAACAAAGGAGAAGACTATGAGATTAAAAATTATTTTAATAACTCTAATACTAATATCTAATGTTTTTGCATCAGATTTTGACATTAATAACCTAACACCACAAGAGATAAAAACTCTAAAAGAAATAAAAGCACATGGTAAAGAAAACGGTTTAAGTTACTCTTTAATGGCAATAGCTATTAAAGAATCTGGATTGGGTAAATACCTAGTAAATGTAGATACAAAAGATTATGGTTTATATCAAGCTAATATAAAAACTGTTATTAGCAGAGAAAATGCACCTGACACATCATGGAATAGAAATGTTTTTGCAATGAAATTAATTTCTGATTTTCAGTTTGCAACAAAAAATGCAATAGATGAACTAACTTACTGGCAAAAAGTCCATAATAATAATTGGTCAAGAGTTTGGAGTAGTTACAATGGTGGTTGGAAATATAACAGCGATGCTGCAAAACAATACTCAAAAGACATAGCTTCAATTATACGAGAACTTAAAAAAGTTGAAGTATGATATATAATAACTAGGATTTTCCTAGTTAAATAATTCTCTCTTTTTTATTCAAATTCTTTTCTACAACGTACAAACATCATAAAAAAATTCAATTCATCTTTTTATTAAACTTGATAATCATTCTTAATATTAATTTTAAATTAAGATTACTTATGTATTATTTCAATAATGATTATCAATATAAAGGATTTAAAATGATTAATTGTTTTGAAATAAAAAATAAAAATGACTTAGTAAAACCAACTGGTTGCACTTGTTAATAAAGGATTTAAGATGAGCGTATTAATAATTGGTGGTGATCAAATTTCACAAATATCTTCTATGTTAGAAAGTTTGGGTGCAAAAACAATAAATCATTGGGATGCAAGAAAAAAATCTTCTGCTCCAAAGAAAAAAGTTCCTCAAGATACAGATTGTATTGTAATGATTACTTCATTTTTAAATCATAATACAATGCTTAAATACAAAAGTGAAGCAAAAAAGAAAAATATTCCATTTATCTGTACAAAAAGATCTATTTCTTGTGTATATGATGAATATGTAAAAATAATGGGTATAAAAGATTGTTCAAGCTGTTATGTAAATTGTGCTGGTGATTTAAAGTGTTAAGTAATAATTTCATAGGTTTTGATGAAACAAAAGAGTATTTACCAAAAGATTTTGATGAATTCAATTCTATATTTAGACTACGACAACTATTCTTGAGTTTAAGTAATAATATTTTTAAATGTACTTGTACTTTTACAAAATATGAACAAATTAAGTTTTCCAAATACACTTTAAAAGGTGCTTTTTCATATAAAATAGCAAATTTAATGCCTTTTAGTTTTATTAAAACAAATAAAATAATCAATCAAAGAAGTTTTAAAATATGTATTAATTCAACAAAAATTATTAATAATTATTTAAACCCTAATATAAAAAATCCAGTTTTTATTTCAAACAAAAATCTACTTCCAGTTGCAAAACTTATATCACATTGTTATATAAATAATAAAATGCAACTACTTATTGATAAACATTTGTTATTTCATGAATTTGTCTTGAAAAAGATAAAAAAACTTCATAATGATAAAACTGTTATAGATTTGGGCGATTCAATCTGTATAAAGTCAGAAGATTTTATTGGTTTAAAAATTTATACTTCATGGAAAGAAATAGAAGTTAAAAAACCAAATATCAAAGATGAATTAGAAGATGCAATCAAATCTATAAAAAAAGGTGAATATTTTCAGATATATTTAGCCTATCCAAAAAATAGTGAATTCACAAAACAAATTCCTGTTTTTGTAGATGAATTAAAAAATAAAGAGTATCAAATTAAAGCAATTCCGTACTCATTACGATCAATTATAAAAAAATAATATATTTATTAGGAGAAAAAGATAGATGTCAACAGCAATATTTTTTGCAAGTACTACAGGAAATTCAGATGAAGTGGCAAGTAAAATCTCATCTGCATTAGGTAAAATAGAAGTATTTAATTTAGCAAATACAAAAGTTGAGAGAATCAATGAATATGATAAAATAATTTTAGGTGGTTCAACATGGGGAGATGGTGAATTAAATGATGACTGGGAAGATGCTTGGGGAGATTTTTGTAAATTAAATTTATCAAAAAAAACTGTTGCACTTTTTGGTTTAGGAGATCAAGAAAGTTATAGTGATGAATTTTGTAGTGCTTTAGGTGAAATATACAAACAAGTTGTTAGTTTAGGAGCAACAGTTGTAGGATTTACTTCAACAAACGGTTATCATCATGATAGTTCAAAGGCACAAATTGATAATAAATTTGTTGGATTAGTTATTGATGAAGACAATCAAAGTGAATTAACAGATAAAAGAATTGAAGATTGGGTAAAAGATATAAAAGAAGATATTTTATAATATAAAAAGAATAAATTAAGATTTTATCTTAATTTATTCTTGACAAGTTTCACAAGTCCCATACAACTGCATAGAATGACTTACAATTTTAAATTTATTCTTTTTAGCAATTTTATCTTGTCTTTTTTCTATTTCATCATCCATAAATTCGATAATTTTTCCACAATTAGTACAAATTAAATGATCATGATGAGATTTTGAATTACTTTCATATTTTTTTCCATCCGTACCAAAAGTAATAGAAGTAATTAAATCTACTTCTTCTAAAAAACTAAGAGCTCTATAAACAGTAGCTATTCCGATATTTGAATTAGGATATCTCTTTTTAATTTCATTATATACTTCTTCTGCAGTTAAATGTTCTTTTGCATGTAACAAAATACTAAGAACTATTTCTCTTTGTTCTGTATACTTTAATCCCTTTTGTTTAACAATTTTTTTTAATTCATCAATAATTTCTTCGTTATTATTTTCGCTTAACATTAAAATACACCTTTAAAATTTTTATAGCAAATTAGTATATCTAAAGTTAACAAAAAATTACAAATATTGTTTCTTGATTAATATCAAATATAAGAAAGGATTATTACATTATAATAATAGTTGTTAATCTTACTAAGGCTCATTTATGACATTAAATCAATTAAAAATCAATGAAAGCGCAATGATAACAGCTATTAATTGTGATGAAATATTAAAAAACAGACTCTACTCTTTTGGAATCAGCAAAGGTATAAAGATAAGTATTGTTCAGTTTACACTGACAAAAAGCACAATTGAAATAAAAGTTGATCAATCTAAAATAGCTTTGAGATTAAATGAAGCTTCAAAAATAGAAGTTATACGTGGTTAATAATACTATTAAAATTGCCCTTGTTGGACAGCCAAATGTTGGTAAATCAATGCTTATTAACTCTATTTCAAATGCTCGATTAAAAGTTGGGAATTTTTCTGGAGTTACAGTTACAAAAGAACAAGTATTTTTAAATTATAAAAATTTTAATATTGAAATTATTGATTTACCTGGTGCTTATTCTTTAAATGAATATACAATTGAAGAAAAAGTTACAAAAGATTTTCTAAATAATGAAGAATATGACATTATATTAAATGTTCTTGATTCAACAAATCTCCAAAGAAACCTTCTTTTAACTGCTGAGCTTTTAACACTTGATAAAAAAATGATACTTGCATTAAATATGAGTGATGAAGCACAAAAAGAATCAATTCTTATTGATGAAATACAATTAAGTAAAATTCTTGGTAAACCTTGTATAAAAACAAGTGCTGCAAAAAAAATTGGACTAACAAAACTATTAGATGAAATAATCTTAAAATTCCAAACAGAAAAAGTAGGAAATAAACTATTTTTTTCAGATGTAATAGAAGAGGAAATAAAAAATATTTCTAAAGTTTTAGAAGAAAATAGCTATGAAAGCTATCAAATACATAGACAAATTGCTATAAATCTTTTAAAAGAGGATAAAAATACATATAAAAAATTCCACGATGAACCAATCTGGATAAAAATTCAACCAGTTTTAACTGAAGCTTTCGAACACTTATTTATTCATTTTAATACTAAAAATATAAAAGATATTTTTAATGAAGAAAAGTTTGCTTTTGCAAAAGGTGCCGTTACAGAAACTGTAAAAAAAAAAATATAACAAAAACAACTCTAACAGAAAAGTTTGATTCGATATTAATTCATAAATTCTTTGGATTACCAATTTTTTTATTTTTTATGTGGGGATTATTTCAATTAACTTTTGAAATTGGAAATATTCCTATGGAAATTATTGATTCATTTTTTGCAACTATAATTGATAAAACAAAAGAGATTTTAGGAGATAATGAGTTTTCATCAATTATTGCAGATGGAGCAATTTCAGGAGTTGGTTCAGTAGTTTTATTTTTACCAAATATTGTAATACTTTTTTTTGGAATAGCTTTACTTGAAACAACAGGTTATATGAGTAGAGTTGCATTTTTATTAGATGGTTTTTTCCATAAGTTTGGTTTACATGGAAAATCTTTTATTCCGCTTGTAACTGGTTTTGGATGTTCAGTTCCTGCATATATGGCTGCAAGAACATTAAAAAATGAAAGAGATAGACTTTTAACTTTATTTATCATTGGATTTATGTCTTGTGGTGCAAGATTACCAATATATGTACTATTTGTTGGAGCATTTTTTTCTGAACATAATGCAGGAAATATCTTATTCTTTATTTATATATGTGGCGCAATTTTTGGTTTAATTGCAGCTAAAATTCTAAAAATAATTGTATTTAAAAGTGAAGATGAACCTTTTGTTATGGAAATGCCAAAATATAGATTGCCTTCATTTAGACTAATTTATCATACCGTTTCAAATCAAGCAATAATGTATTTAAGAAAAGCAGGAACTTATATACTTGCTGCTTCATTATTAATTTGGTTTGCAAGTAATTATCCAAAACATTTAGATATTGAAAACTCATTTAGCAATAAAATAGAATTAGCAATAAATAACGATGAAAGAATTATCCTTGAAAATGAATTAGCACAATATAATCTAGAACACTCATACTTAGGATATGTTGGTAAATATTCTATGCCTTTATTTGAACCTTTAGGATTTGATTGGAAAATGACTATTGCCTTAGAAACGGGTTTAGCAGCAAAAGAGATTGTAGTTTCAACGTTATCAATTTTATATGGTCTTGGAAGTGAAAATGATGAATCATCTTCAAGTTTAATGGAAAAAATAAAAAATAATATCCCAATTGAATCTGCAATATCATTTATTGTTTTTGTAATGATTTATTTACCTTGTTTAGCAGCATCAATGGTTTTTGCGAAAGAAGCAGGAAACTGGAAATATTTAGCTTATTTATTTATCTTTACTACTGTTAGTGCATGGTTTTTATCTTTCATTGCTTACAATATATCTAAAATATTACTTACTTAAAAGCCTGAAGAAATAATCCATTAATAAATAAAGATAGAGCATCAAATTAAAGAAGTAAAAAGGGTGGTGCTCACAATCGGAATCGAACCGATAACCTCTTCCTTACCATGGAATTGCTCTACCGTTGGAGCTATGCAAGCAGAATAAAAAGAAACATATATAAATAAAAGTATAAAAAACAATAAGATCAATTATAGCAAGATTAATAGGATAAAAAGCAAGCTAAAAACAAGCCCCAGAAAAAAGCGGAGCTAAAAAAAAAGCTTCTTCCTAAAAGAACTTGGAAAGTTCAGATAGGAAAAAGCTTAGTGTGTAAAAACTCAAGAGCTGGCAGCGGCCTACGTTTCCACCAGGGGACCCGGCAGTATTATCGGCGATGAAGTGCTTGACTTCCAGGTTCGGAATGGGACTGGGTATTTCCACTTCTCTATAGCCACCAGCAAAGTTGAGTGTAAAAAGTAAGAATAGGTACTCTTTACACTCAACTCAAACTAGAGTTAAGAAAAAATAATGTTAAAGTCTTTTGTTCTTTCTAAAAAAAAACACAATGTGTCTTAAAAATATATATAGTATATATTTAATAAGATAGTAAACCAAAGAATTGTTTTAAATAAGCCAAACGTTCTATTAGTACTGGTCAGCTAAACGACTTACATCGCTTACACATCCAGCCTATCAACCAGCTAGTCTTGCTGGGAACTTCAGGGAAAGTTAATCTTAGAGTTGGCTTCGAGCTTAGATGCTTTCAGCTCTTATCACATCCGTACGTAGCTACCCAACGATGCTCTTGGCAGAACAATTGGTACACCAGTGGTACGTTCATCCCGGTCCTCTCGTACTAGGGACAAATCTCTTCAACTTTCCTACGCCCACGGAAGATAGGGACCGAACTGTCTCACGACGTTCTGAACCCAGCTCGCGTACCGCTTTAAATGGCGAACAGCCATACCCTTGGGACCTACTTCAGCCCCAGGATGCGATGAGCCGACATCGAGGTGCCAAACCTCCCCGTCGATGTGAGCTCTTGGGGGAGATCAGCCTGTTATCCCCGGCGTACCTTTTATCCTTTGAGCGATGGCCCTTCCACACAGAACCACCGGATCACTATGACCGACTTTCGTCTCTGTTCGACTTGTATGTCTCACAGTCAAGCTAGTTTATGCCATTATACTCAACTGGCGATTTCCATCCGCCATGAACTAACCTTTGTAAGCCTCCGTTACTTTTTAGGAGGCGACCGCCCCAGTCAAACTACCCACCAGACATTGTCCTGATACAAGATAATTGTACGCAGTTAGTAACTCAAATATTCAAGGGTGGTATCTCAAGGATGGCTCCGACTCTACTTGCGTCTAGTCATCATAGCCTCCCACCTATCCTGCACATGAATATCCAAGCTACAGTGTCAAGCTGTAGTAAAGGTGCACGGGGTCTTTCCGTCTTTCCGCGGGTAGGAGGAATTTTCACCTCCACTACAATTTCACTGGATCCCTGGTTGAGACAGCTCCCATCTCGTTACGCCATTCATGCAGGTCGGTATTTAACCGACAAGGAATTTCGCTACCTTAGGACCGTTATAGTTACGGCCGCCGTTTACTCGGGCTTCAATCAAATGCTTCGCTTGCGCTGACATCATCAGTTAACCTTCGAGCACCGGGCAGGCGTCACACCTTATACATCCACTTACGTGTTAGCAAAGTGCTGTGTTTTTGGTAAACAGTCGGGAGGGACTCTTTGTTGCAACCTCTCTAGCTTTTTGGAGCAAGTCCATATACCAAAGTAGGCACACCTTATACCGAAGATACGGTGCTAGTTTGCAGAGTTCCTTAACCAGGGTTCTTCCACGCGCCTTAGAATACTCATCCCACCCACCTGTGTCGGTTTACGGTACGGGCAACATACAATATACTTAGTGGCTTTTCTTGGCACGACAGTATCATCGATTCTCCATCTCCTCCGAAGAGTGTCAAGAGCCTGTAAGATCTCGGTCTTATGATACCCGGATTTGCCTAAGTATCAACCTACGTCCTTCGACCCACTATTCCATCAGTGAGCTCGATTAACTCTATGCGTCCCCACATCGCGCTTGTATGTTGGTATTGAAATATTAATCAATTTGCCATCGTCTACCCCTTTCGGACTCGACTTAGGACCCGACTAACCCTACGATGACGAGCATCGCGTAGGAAACCTTGGGTTTTCGGCGTTGAGGATTCTCACCTCAATTATCGCTACTCATGCCTGCATGCTCACTTCTATCCGCTCCAACGCTCCTTGCCGGTACATCTTCAACGCTGAATAGAACGCTCTCCTACCACTCGAATAAATTCGAATCTAAAGCTTCGGTGCACATCTTAGCCCCGTTATATTTTCCGCGCAGAATCACTAGACCAGTGAGCTGTTACGCTTTCTTTAAAGGATGGCTGCTTCTAAGCCAACCTCCTGGTTGTCACAGTAACTCCACATCGTTTTCCACTTAGATGTGACTTAGGGACCTTAGCTGTTAGTCTGGGTTGTTCCCCTCTCGACGGTGGATTTTATCACCCATCGCCTGACTCCTGTGATTCCACATATAGTATTCATAGTTTGATAGGGTTTGGTACCGCGGTAAGCAGCCCTAGCCCATTCAGTGCTCTACCCCTATATGCTACAACACAAGGCTATACCTAAATATATTTCGGAGAGAACCAGCTATCACGAAGTTTGATTGGCCTTTCACCCCTATCCACAAGTCATCCGGAGACTTTTCAACGCCTATCGGTTCGGTCCTCCACTGGCTCTTACACCAGCTTCAACCTGCTCATGGATAGATCACTTCGTTTCGGGTCTGCAGCATCTGACTAATTCGCCCTATTAAGACTCGCTTTCGCTACGGCTTCGTACTTGACTTAACCTTGCCAGACACCACAACTCGCAGGCTCATTATGCAAAAGGCAGTCCATCACCCTGATAAATCATAGGGCTCTGAATGATTGTAAGCTAATGGTTTCAGGTTCTATTTCACTCTCCTCGCTGGAGTACTTTTCACCTTTCCCTCACGGTACTTGTTCACTATCGATCTGTAAGTAGTATTTAGGATTGGAGGGTGGTCCCCCCAGTTTCAGTCAAAATATCACGTGTTCCGACCTACTCAGGATACCATTAGAGCTATTGAAAATTTAAATTACAGGAGTTTCACCTTCTATGCTACACTTTTCCAAGTATTTCATCTATCTTCTTTAGTCTCACGTTATGGTCCTACAACCCCCAATGCAAGCATTGGGTTTGTCCTAATCCGCTTTCGCTCGCCGCTACTGACGGAATCTCGTTTGATTTCTCTTCCTCTGGCTACTGAGATGTTTCACTTCACCAGGTTAGCTCCCCGTAGGGTAATATAGCTCTCACTATACTGGGTTGCCCCATTCAGAAATCCCCGGATCAAAGCTCTTTGGCAGCTCCCCGAGGCTTATCGCAGCCTAATACGTCTTTCATCGCCTCTTACAGTCTAGGCATCCACCATTAGCCCTTAATAGCTTATTAATAAACAGAATTAAATTCTGTCGCATTTTTGATAATATTCTTTGGCTACTATCTTATTAAACATATTATTTAAAATATATCAATAAAATAAGTTGTGTTCTATCTATTTCTAGATAATTAAAATTTTTGTTTTTAATTATTAGTTCTACTTTGAATAAATTCTCATAGTTCTTTTAATTAAACGAAAAAATTAAAGACTTTAACATTATATTTTTAAATATCATTTTGATTCGAAAATCAAATATAAATTCAAACTCTATTTGAACTTATATTTAACTTTTTTTCAAGTTTCTTAATTTTAATTATAAACTTCTAAACTATTTAAAGGTGGTGGAGAATAGCGGGATCGAACCGCTGACCTCCTGCGTGCAAAGCAGGCGCTCTCCCAGCTGAGCTAATTCCCCACACTGATTAATCTTTAAGATTATTTAATGGTGGGCCTATCAGGACTTGAACCTGAGACCTCACGATTATCAGTCGAGCGCTCTAGCCAGCTGAGCTATAGGCCCTTAAACCTATTTTAAATAATCTTTATAAACCGAATATAAAATCTCATATATTTTTTAGTTTTAAGTTAAGAAACAAATCTTAACTTAATTCTCTGAAAGGAGGTGATCCAACCGCAGGTTCTCCTACGGTTACCTTGTTACGACTTCACCCCAGTCGCTGAATCCACTGTGGAAGGTAGCTATTTTAGCATCCCCGCTTCGAATGAGTTCAACTCCCATGGTGTGACGGGCGGTGAGTACAAGACCCGGGAACGTATTCACCGTAGCATAGCTGATCTACGATTACTAGCGATTCCAACTTCATGTAGTCGAGTTGCAGACTACAATCCGAACTGGGAGATATTTTTGAGATTTGCTCCACATCACTGTATTGCGGCTCTTTGTATACCCCATTGTAGCACGTGTGTAGCCCTGGACGTAAGGGCCATGATGACTTGACGTCGTCCTCACCTTCCTCCTACTTGCGTAGGCAGTCTCATTAGAGTTCTCAGCCGAACTGTTAGCAACTAATGACGAGGGTTGCGCTCGTTGCGGGACTTAACCCAACATCTCACGACACGAGCTGACGACAGCCGTGCAGCACCTGTATATAAGTTTCTGCAAGCAGACACCAATCTATCTCTAGAAAGTTCTTACTATGTCAAGTCCAGGTAAGGTTCTTCGTGTATCGTCGAATTAAACCACATGCTCCACCGCTTGTGCGGGTCCCCGTCTATTCCTTTGAGTTTTAATCTTGCGACCGTACTCCCCAGGCGGCACACTTAATGTGTTAACTGCATTACTGCAAGGTCTAGCCTCACAACAACTAGTGTGCATCGTTTAGGGCGTGGACTACCAGGGTATCTAATCCTGTTTGCTCCCCACGCTTTCGCGTCTCAGCGTCAATAATGTTCCAGTAGATCGCCTTCGCAATCGGTATTCCTTCTGATCTCTACGGATTTTACCCCTACACCAGAAATTCCATCTACCTCTCCCACATTCTAGATATACAGTTTCAAAAGCAGTTCAATAGTTAAGCTATTGGATTTCACTTCTGACTTATATATCCGCCTACACGCTCTTTACGCCCAGTGATTCCGAGTAACGCTTGCACCCTCCGTATTACCGCGGCTGCTGGCACGGAGTTAGCCGGTGCTTATTCATATGGTACCGTCATTATCTTCCCATATAAAAGGAGTTTACGCACCGAAATGTGTCATCCTCCACGCGGCGTTGCTGCATCAGACTTTCGTCCATTGTGCAATATTCCCCACTGCTGCCTCCCGTAGGAGTCTGGACCGTGTCTCAGTTCCAGTGTGACTGATCATCCTCTCAAACCAGTTAGGCGTCATAGCCTTGGTGAGCCATTACCTCACCAACAAGCTGATACCATACAGACCCATCCTCAAGCACTAAAGCGTTTCCCTTGCATACTTATGTATTAAAGGCATATAGGGCATTAGCAGTCGTTTCCAACTGTTATTCCTTTCTTGAGGGCAGGTTATCTATATATTACTCACCCGTGCGCCACTTAGCTGACAATTATAGCAAGCTATAATCCGTTCTCGTTCGACTTGCATGTGTTAAGCACGCCGCCAGCGTTCACTCTGAGCCAGGATCAAACTCTCCATAAATTGAAGTTTTTGAACTTGACTTTTTCTGTATTATTTTACTAACACAAAATTATCACTCATTGTTATAGACAAGATTTCTATGTTTTACCATTTCTCTCTTGTTATATGTATATATTTTATATTAACATTTATTCTTATTTTACATCTGTAATAAACAACAGATTATATTACAAGAATTCTATATTCGGTTTATAAAGATTACTTCACAAACGTTTATAATTATTTTTAAAGATCATCCTAGCTTCGATTACAACGTCTCTCATCATTCTCTCGTTTGATGCGTTCCAGTCAAATTGGACGGGAATTATAATAGATTCTTTTGGCTTTGTCAATACCTTGCAGCTTAAATTTGGCTTAAATTTTTGGATTCCTCTTACTTACTAGTTTTCTCTTGCCTTTCTTTATCATTTACCTTTTTCTTTTAAACTTTTTGTATACTTATTTAGCTATATCTTAAAGAATTTTTAAACTTAAAGCACTTATTTGATAAAATACAACCCTAATAATAGTTTCACAATCAAAGGTTTAATAATAATGAGTGAGCACAAAGATTTTTTACGTACAATAGTTGACGAGGACTTAAAGTCTGGTAAATATAAAAAAATAATTACAAGATTTCCTCCAGAACCAAATGGTTTCCCACATATAGGACATGCAAAATCTATCTGCATAAATTTTGGTATTGCACGTGATTATAATGGCTATTGTAACCTTAGAATGGATGACACTAATCCAACTACTGAAGACACAAAATATGTTGAAGCCCTAAAAGATGCTGTTAAATGGCTTGGTTTTGACTGGAATGATAATGTATATTTTACATCTGATTATTTTCCTAAAATATATGATTATGCCGTTGAACTTGTTAAAATAGGTAAAGCATATGTTGATAGTCTAAATGAAGAAGAGATCAGAGAATACAGAGGAACTGTTAATGAAGCTGGTCGTAGAAGTATTTATGCTAAGCGTTCTATTGAAGAAAACTTGGACTTACTTGAGCGAATGAAAAATGGTGAGTTCAAAGAGGGAGAACATATTTTAAGAGCTAAAATAGATATGAGTGCAGCGAATATGAAAATGAGAGATCCTCTTTTATATAGAATTAGACATGCTCATCATTTTAGAACACAAGATGAATGGTGTATTTATCCTATGTATGACTTTGCACATTGTTTATCTGATTATATCGAAGGAGTTTCTCACTCTATTTGTACATTAGAATTTGAAAACAATCGTGATATTTATGATTGGCTATTGGATACACTTAATCTTGTTCCTCCAAGACCTTATCAACATGAATTTGCACGTTTAGGTATAAACTATACTGTTATGAGTAAAAGAAAACTTTTAGAGCTTGTAAATGGTAACTATGTAAACGGTTGGGATGACCCTAGACTTCCAACAATTGCTGGATATAAAAGAAGAGGTTATACACCTGAATCAATTCTTAATTTCTGTGACCAAATTGGAATTGCAAAAGCAAACTCGATGGTTGATGTTTCTCAACTTGAATTTTGTATAAGAGATGATTTAAATACAAAAGTTCCAAGAGTTATGTGTGTGCTTGACCCACTTAAAGTAACTATTGAAAATTATGAGGGAAGTGAAGAGATTGAAGCTTCATACTATCCACATGATGTGCCTAAAGAGGGTTCAAGAAAAATACCTTTTTCAAAAGTAATTTATATTGAGCGTGAAGATTTTATGGAAAATCCTCCAAAAGACTACAACCGTCTTTCACCAGAACAATCTGTTCGTCTAAGACATGCATATATTATAACTTGTAAAGAGGTGATAAAAGATGAAAATGGAAATATCATTGAAATAAAAGCAGAATATAACCCTACTTCAAAAAGTGGTTCAGATACAAGTGGGATAAAAGTTAAAAGTGCAATTCAATGGGTTGATGCAGCACAAGCAAAAAAAATTGAAGTAAGACTTTATGATAGATTATACTCTTGCGAAGCTCCGGATGGACTAGAAGATTTAAACCCTGATTCATTACACATTATTAAAAATGCACTTGTTGAGGCAGCTGTTATCACAGATAGAGCAGATGTTAGATTCCAATTTGAAAGACAAGGGTATTTTTATGCCGACCCAATTGATTATACAGATGAAAAACCAGTATTTAATAAAATTGTAGGATTAAAAGACTCTTGGGCTAAAAAAACAAAAGTAATTGAAAATATAGATAATATTGAATCAACGCCTAAACAAGAAACTAAAAATTTACAAATTATTGGTGAAGTTACACCTATGAGTGGAAATCAAAAAGCATTATTTGATAAGTATACAAATGAACTTAATCTAAATAGTGAAGTAGCAAATATTCTTGCACGTGATGAAAAACTTTCATCATTTTATGAAGAAGCATTATCAAAACTTAATAGCCCTGTTCCAATTGCAAATATTGTAGCAAATGAAGTGGCAAAAGAGATAAAAGAAAAACAAGCAAATGAGTTAAAATTCACAGCATCTCAAATAGCTGAACTTATTAAGATGGTAGATGATGAAATCATTTCAAATAAAATCGCAAAACAAATATTTGAAGAGATGAGTCAAACAGGAGTAAATCCTTCAAAAATAGTTGAAGATAAAGGTTTAGTTCAAATAAGTGACCCAAGCATTATTTTACCTATCATAGATGAAATCATTTCAAGAAACCCTGACAACGTAGAAAAATTCAAAGCAGGTAATACAAAACTGTTAGGATTCTTTGTAGGACAAGTTTTAAAGGCTACTGGTGGAAAAGCTAATCCACAAGTTGTTAATGAGCTTGTGGCTGAGAAATTGAAATAACACATTAATATCAAAGACTATTTAATAATAGTCTTTGTTCGATTCAATAAAGAGACTAATCCCGTTTTTATTATTTTATTTCTCTTCCCACTTTTAGATATTCTTCTAAAAATTTTGAGTATTCTTTTTCAAATTTATCTACACCTTTAATCTCTTTATTAAATGCAAATAATATTGAATACACACATTGAGATATACTTAACATTAATGTCATTATAACTCTAAATCCATGTTGAATCATTGCTTCTGCACTAAATGTGTTATCCTTTTTATTAATCATTCCAATGCACAATAGTTCGATGAATAATATCTGGCGAAGTTCTATAAATAGTTATATGAGCTCGTTGTAAAAATCTTGATACAGTATCTCCATATTTTTTATTAATCATCTCTATACGTTTTTCTATATTTATACTTTTATCCTTTTCTTTTTTTCTCCAATCTTTTAGGTCACCTTTCATTTTAAAAGAATTATTTTTACTAAAACCAACAGAATGGTTTTCTCCATCAAAAGTAATAAAAATATCATCCTTGAAATAGCATAACAATCTCTTATTTTATTAATTTTACTTAAAATAGTGTTCCTAGTGAGTCAGAAATACTTAATAAAAGTAAAAATAATTCTTTACTATGTTTTGTATCTGATTTTAATATAAAATCACAAGCTTTTTTATATACATCAATTTTTTTATCTAATATTTCTGCTAATTTATGTACTTTTTCTATATCCATTAAACACCTATTTTTAGTTCAATAGGTATCATATCTTTAATAAAATTAAGTAGATATAATCAATTTAGTAAATAATATTTTGAAAGAGTTTAAGGGAAATTAATTTTTTAGTATAGAAGTTACCATCAGGTAATGAGTACATTAAAAAATTGTTTTAACACTGAGATTTTTTAAAAGTATGTTTAGAAATTTGATTTATTTTTGATAAAAAAGAAGTGGCTCCGGCACCAGGATTCGAACCTGGGACCAAATGATTAACAGTCATCTACTCTACCGCTGAGCTATGCCGGAACTTGTAAGTTTGTTTTTTGAAATTTATAAATGGCTCCGGCACCAGGATTCGAACCTGGGACCAAATGATTAACAGTCATCTACTCTACCGCTGAGCTATGCCGGAATCTATAAATTTAAACATTAAAAAAGAAGTTATGGCTCCGGCACCAGGATTCGAACCTGGGACCAAATGATTAACAGTCATCTACTCTACCGCTGAGCTATGCCGGATTTTGACTTCATCTTTAATGGGTTGGAATTATAGTAAAAAAATACTTAATTGTCAAGTCAGAAAAACTATTTCAATAAATTTTTATAAAATTCAACTCCACTGCTATTTACGATAGTAATTATATTACTTTTAATTAAATCATCTAAAGTCATTTTTGATTGATTATCAAACATATTTACTATATCTTCAGCAGTTAATGGTCTTCTTTTTAACATTTTAATTATTTCACCTTCTGAATATGTTTGCATAGATTTTGGTCTATTTTTGTAAACAATATTTACATTAATATTTTTAAACTCACTAGCAACATTTTCCAAAAATTCATAAGTTACAGGTTTCACCTCATAAGCTGGTGGTCTGTCTATTGTTCCTATATCTACTCGTTTAGGGTTAATCTGAGTTATGGCATGATTTAGCAATGCTATCTCATCTATTTTGTCATTTAAATCTTTTACAAATAAAATTTCTAATACCAAATCATTTTTTGTTTGTTTTGAAAAATTTATCATGGCAGGAACTATTTTTTGTGTTTCAACACTACTATTTACCCTATCAAGTTTTTTAAAACATTTTTCACTTATACAATCAAGAGATAACTTTACAATATCGATTTTTAAAAGTGCATCGTAAATCTCTTTTTTATAAATAGTACTTCCATTTGATAAAATCAGAGTTTTTGTGTTTGTCTTGATTTTATTTATTTCATTAATCAATTCATCTAATTTTGGATATAAAGTAGGTTCACCATTCGCTGTTAGTGTTATAACATCTATTTTGGGATGTATTCCAAAACTATTCTTAATCTCTTTAATTATATCTTCAACACTTGGATATTCATCCATTTTATCAACTGTTTTAGCACCTTCTAATTCACAATATAAACAATCAAAATTACACTGTTTTTTTGCTGGTGATAAATCAATACCTAAAGATATTCCAAATCTTCTTGAAGGGATTGGTCCAAAAATAATAGAGTTTGAATATGACATGATTTTTCTTTCGATAGTTTAAGTGGGAATTCCCACTTAATTGGTTAGATTATTTTTTACTTATTCTTTGACACTCTTTTACAAAGTGAATAGCATTTTCAACTGGAACATCAGGTAATATTCCATGACCTAAATTAAATATATGTCCTTCACCTTGCATAATATTATGTAAAGCTTCAACACATTGTGTAGTTTTTTCTTTTGAATATAATCTACAAGGTTCCATATTTCCTTGTAAAACATATTTTGAACCAAGCTTTTCTTTTGCAAGTGCCATTGGAGTTCCCCAATCAACACCAAATACATCAAAGTTTCCATAAACTTTATCTAAAAATGCAGGTATTCCTTTTGGGAACATGATAACTGGAATGTGAGGATATTTTTCTTTTAAATATTCTGAAATTTCAACCATATATTTCCATGAGAATTCATCATACATTGAAGGTTCAATTGCAGATGCCCAAGAATCAAAGATTTGAACAACATCAATACCTGATTGAATTTGTTTTTCCATATAAAATTTTACAACTTCTGTCACTTTTTTTAATATTTTATGTAAAAGTTCAGGATTTGAATACATCATTTTTTTACAAAGATTATAAGTTTTTGTCCCCTGCCCTTCAATCATATAAGTAGCAAGTGTCCAAGGAGCACCAGTGAAACCAATAAGAGCTTTATCCTCTGGTAATCTTTGTTTTAAAATTTTAATTGTTTCATAAACGTAAGTTAATTTATCAGCAGCAGCTTCTCCACCTAAAAGTGCATCAACATCAGCTTCATTTACTATTGGGTCTTTAAAAATAGGACCTTCACCTTTGATAAAATCAAGGTGCATTCCCATTTCATTTGGAACTACTAAAATATCTGAAAATAAAATTGCAGCATCAACACCTACAATATCAAGTGGTTGAATAGTAACTTCAGCAGCTAATTCTGGATTATGACAAAGATTTAAAAAGTTTCCAGCTTGAGCTCTTACTTTCATATATTCAGGAAGGTATCTTCCTGCTTGTCTCATCATCCAAACTGGTGTATATGGAGTTGGTTTTCTAAAACATGCATCAACAAAAATTTTTGACATTTTTATCCTTAAAATAGTCCCTATTTTAAGGGACCAATATTTATATATTTACTTTTTTAAAAGTAACAAAAAATTTAATGTTTTCCAACTTTACCTAAAAAGTAAAGTCCTACAGATAATATTCCAATTGATAAGGCAAAATATAACATTTGCAATGCACCATCATAATTTGTATGTAATACCTTTTGGAAAAAACTAACAATTAATACCATCACAATAACTTTTGCAATTTTATCTTTTAATTGATCTAAGGAATGAATTGCTAAAATATTATTTCCAGCTGAACTATTATCAGCTGCATCAATTTTTGAAATAAATAATTCATAAATACCAAATGCGAAAATCAACATAACAACAGCAATTAAATATAAATCAACTGCTCCTATAATTCTACTTACTATTTCTTCATGGAAGTTTGCAGGATGTAATCCATTGTAATAGACATCTAAAGTATAAACAAAAACCTTAAAAATATCTATTGATGCAACTACAAAAAGTATTCCTGCACCTATAAGTCCAAAAACAACTGGAAGCAAGACAAGAAGTCTTGTTTTCCACATAGCATTTTCAAATATTTTTTCTATCATTTAAATATTATTCTCCATATCAGCCCATTTAAGAGCAATTCTAACTGCATTTGTAGCAGCTCCAACTCTTACTTGGTCAGCTACATTAAAATAATGAATAATGTTTGGTGCATAAATATCTTTTCTAATTCTTCCAACATAAGTAATATCTGTATCTGTTGAAATAATTGGCATTGGATATTTTTTATTAGGTAAATCATCAATAACTTCTACATTTTCAAAGTTATTTAATACTTCTCTTACTTTATCTAAATCAACATCAACATTATCTTCAAATGTTACAGTTAATGATTCACTATGAGATCTTAAAACTGGAACTCTTACACAAGTTGCTGCAATTTGCATTTGTTTGTGCATAATTTTTTGAGTTTCTTTTACCATTTTCATCTCTTCTTTAGTAAAACCATTATCAGTAGCAACGTCAATTTGTGGAATTACATTTAAAGCAATTTGATGAGGAAATGCTTTGATTTCTGCATCTTCAAGATTAAATGCAAAAAATGCTTGCATTTGTTTTACAAGTTCTTCCATACCAGTTTTTCCAGCACCTGAAACTGCTTGATAAGTTGAAACATCAACTCTTTTGATTCCATATAATTCATCAAGTGGTTTTAATGATAAAACCATTTGAATTGTTGAACAATTTGGATTTGCAATAATTCCTGATTCTCTCCATAATTTAATATCTTCTGGATTTACTTCAGGTACAACTAAAGGAACTTTTGGATCCATTCTAAAGTGACTTGTATTATCAATTACAACAGCTCCCGCTTCAACTGCAAATTTTGCAAATTTTTCAGAAACACTTCCACCTGCACTAAAGAAAGCAATTTCAATATCATTTTCTTCAAAACAAGTTTCAGTTAATTCTAAAACTGTATATTCTTTATTTCTATACTCAATTTTTGAACCAGCACTTCTTGAACTTGCTAATGGAACTAATTTGTTAATAGGAAAATCATATTCTTCTAAAACTCTAAATAACTCTTCTCCAACAGCACCAGTAGCTCCAACAACTGCAACATTAAACTTTCTCATCGTTCTACTCATCCTCACCTTTTTCTAAATTATCTTCTTCACCATCTAATGTATCTAATAAAGTTGGTGTTTTATTTGATTCAGGGTCAATTGAAATTGATTCTAAAACTTCACCATCTTCTGTATATCTAATAATATTTCCATTTTCATCTAGTTCTATCTCTTCATCCTCTTTTGGACATTTTGCAATTGATACAACTTTATCATTTTTATCTACATTTACAATAATTACACCGGCTGTATTTCTTCCAGCTTTTCTAATTGATTGCATATCAACTCTAATCATTTTTCCAATTGAAGTTAATAACATTAAATCTTGTGTATCATCTACTAATACTTCTCCTACAACATTTCCTGTTTTTGGAGATAGTTTCATAGATATAACTCCTGAACCTGCTCTATTTGTAAGTCTATACTCTTCAACAGTTGTTCGTTTTCCTATCCCTTTTTCAGAAACAGTCAATAACTCTTGTTCTTCATTATTTACAACATCTGCATCTACAACGAAGTCAATATCATGTTTAAACTTGATACCTCTAACTCCTCTTGTACTTCTTCCTTGGTCTCTTGTTTTTTCAATTTCGAATCTAATACATTGACCCATGCTTGTAAAAATCATTAAATATTGAGTTTCAACATCTGCAATTTTTGCTGTTACTATTTCATCTAAATCATCTAAAACAATAGCTCTTACACCATTTGATCTGATATTTGAGAATTCACTCAAAGATGTTCTTTTAATAATTCCGTTTCTTGTGAAGAATACTAAAGATTTAGATTCATCAAAATCTGGAGTTGGAATAATTTCCATAATTTTCTCGTCAGGTCTTAAGTTGATTAAGTTAACAACTGCTTTACCTTTTGCAGTTCTACTACCTTCAGGAATTTTGTAAACTTTTAACCAATATAATTGTCCCATATTTGTAACAAACATTAAAGTATCATGAGTATTACTTACAAAGAATTTCTCAATAAAGTCATCATCGTGAGTAGTCACGGCAACTTTACCTTTTCCACCTCGTCTTTGTTTTTCATAAGATTTGATTGGAACTCTTTTTACATAACCATTATGAGTGATTGTAACAACCATTGGTTCATTTGGAATTAAATCTTCAATATCAATTTCATCGTAAGAATCTTCAATATCTGTTCTTCTATCACTTGAAAATCTTTCTTGAATATCAGTTAATTCTTCTTTAATGATTTCATTTAATTTTTCTTCAGATTTTAGAATAGCTTCTAATTCAGCAATTAAAATCATTAATTCTTGATATTCAGCTTCTAATTTATCTCTTTGAAGACCTGTTAATCTTCCAAGTCTCATATCTAAAATAGCTTGAGATTGAATTGGACTTAAACCAAATCTATTTTGTAAACTATCTTTTGCTTCCTGATCATTTGCACTAGCTCTGATAATTTTTACAACTTCATCAATATTGTCTAAAGCAATTTTTAAACCTTCTAAAATATGCGCTCTTGCTTTTGCTTTTTCTAAATCGAAAATTGTTCTTCTAATAATTACTGTTTTTCTATGTGATAAGAAAACAGTTAATAATTGAGGTAATGTAAATACTTTTGGTTCTTTATTGAAAACAGCTAAAAGAATAATTCCAAATGTAGTTTCCATTGGAGTTGATTTATATAAGTTATTTAAAACAATTTCGCTCATCGCATCTTTTTTAAGCTCAATTACAACTCTGATTCCTTCTCTGTCAGATTCATCTCTAACTTCTGAAATTCCATCAATTTGTTTATCTTTTGCTAAGTTTGCAATAAGTTCAATTAATCTTGCTTTATTCACTTGATAAGGTAATTCATCAAGAACTATAATCTCTTTTTTACCTCTTGTTTCAATGTGATGTTTAGCTCTAATTCTTACTCTTCCTCGACCTGTATTATACGCATCAATGATTCCTCGTCTTCCAAAGATTGTTCCACCTGTTGGGAAATCTGGACCTTGAATAAACTGCATTAATTCATCAGCAGTTGCATCTGGATTATCTATTGTGTATAAAACAGCATTTAATAATTCATTAATATTATGTGGAGGAATTTTTGTAGCCATACCAACAGCAATTCCTTCACTTCCATTTAGAAGTAAAGTAGGAATTCTTGTAGGAAGAACTGATGGTTCTCTCATTGTATCATCATAGTTTGGTGTAAAATTTACTGTATCTTTATCCAAATCTCTTAATACTTCTTCAGCTATTTTAGTCATTCTAGCTTCTGTATATCTCATAGCAGCTGCACTATCACCATCAACCGAACCAAAGTTTCCTTGTCCATCAACTAAAGGAGCTCTCATAGAGAAGTTTTGAGCCATTCTAACTAATGCATCATAAACTGAAGTATCACCATGAGGATGGTATTTACCAATAACATCTCCAACAATTCTTGCAGATTTTTTATACGCTGATTTTGAAGTAATATTCAAATCATGCATTGCGAATAAAATTCTTCTGTGTACTGGTTTTAAACCATCTTTTGCATCAGGTAATGCCCGACCTATAATAACACTCATAGAATAATCTAAATATGAAGCTTTTACTGAGTCTTCAATATTTATATCTATAATATCTTGATTTTCGAAAAGGTTTTCCATAAAAAAAGGCCTTTGTAATATAAAATTGATTTATTATATCTAAAATGCGCTTAGCATAAGTTGTAATAAAATTTATTAAAATAAAAATATAAAAAAAGGGGACAAAAGCCTAAATTTATAAAATAAAAACTAAAAACATATAAAACACCTTATTTTCGTACTTCTAACAAAAATCATAAGAGATTATTTTGTAAAATCAATCTCTTTTTGGAACAATTTTGGAACAATATAATTATATTTAAAAAGAATACAAAAATTAAATTTAAAGTTATTTTTCTGAATATAAATTATAATTGGAAGTTAATACATACGCTGTATTACTTTTAGCACATATACCTTTACTACCAATTATTTCCATGATTTTTTTTTCATCATCTGATAATTTTTCAAAATCTAAAGAACCATTATTTTCAAGTATTCTGTAAAATAATTTTCTTTCATCTTCAGTTAATCTAATTATTTTTTTAAAATTTTGGATTTCATGTGTTTTATTGCTGATTTTATTACTCATTTCTTCAAATTGATTTTCATAATTTTTAAGAACATCTGCATAATCTTTAGAATTAACATAATCAATATCTAACGATTTTTTCACTCTTTTTGATAAGTAATACTGAAATTCTCTTATGTATGTTCCAACTACAAACAGCAATGAATAAATAATCATTGTTACAATAACTAATAAAATTGCATAAATATACATTGGAAAGTAATCTAACCAATTAAAAATTCTATCAGCAGTTGAAACCTCACAGATTATTTCCTTTATCTGTTCAATTTTCAATTTTGAATCTAATTTATCATCAAAAGAAATAAATATTACTGGCCAATAATAATAAAATAAAACAATTATAAATGTTAGTAAAAAAGGACTTGTTACTCTTTCATATAAATGCCCTTTGATGTTCAATATTGTATCTTTGATACTTTCCACTTTTAGTTTCCTTGTATTATTTTTAATAGTTGTAAATTATATTTAAATAATTATAAAATCTATGTATTAATATTTAATAAATTATTTTTTGTTACTATATTAAGAAAATTTAAGATTTTTCATGAAAGTATTAACAGAAGAAATAGAGTATTTTATTGATAATAACTTATTCTTTGAAAAAGTCTATATCCATTCTTGTCCTATTCATATATTACAATATATTAAATATTATAAAATAAAGAATAAACTTTCATTAAATGAATTAGTTGATAATACATTAAATAGATACATAGCCGATTTGAAAGAATTAAAAAGAGTCTATGAATTAGATGAAGATGTAAATTTTTTGTATAGTGAAAAAAGATATAAAAACAATATTTCAAAAGAATTATTAGAAAAATTAAAATATAAATTTATGAATAGTAAATTATATTATTTAGATTGGATAGTATCAAGTATTAGAAATCCATACCTAGAATATTTTTATTTATTTTTAAATTCAATAAATAATAGTTTATATATTAAAGAAAATCAATTTAATAATTCATCAACTCAATATAATTATGATAATTTTGTTAATAAAACAAAAAGCATGAGAGAAAATGCAGAAAACTTTTTTGACGAAAATTTATTAATAGATTCAAAATTACATAAAGGTATTATTGAAACATACAAAGAAGATAAAATTGAAGGTTCTATGATTATATCTTCTATAACAAATAAAATATTCGCTAAATTAATACAAATTATGGATATTGAAGAAATAGATGAAAAAGATAAAATCATTTTAAATAGAAATCAACAATTTCATAAAAAATTTGAATATGTAAATTTCACTGAAAATGAAATGTATAATGGATTTGCTCAAGCTTGTTTTTATAATTATGCTCAAGCTAGGATTGAACAATTTAAAAGTTTAAGAAAAGAATATAATAAAAATAAAACAGCAACAATACCCAATTTTACTAAAGATATTATTTCTAAAAAAATAATGGAATTATTTAATTTAGTGTTAGATGAAAAAGATGCAATTAAAAATATTCGCCAAAATAAAAAAACACCTAATATTCTAAAAATTTATGATGATATTAAAATTTATACTACAAAAGATTTATCAGAAATAGACAAAGGATTTTATAAATTTATCATTGAAAACTTTTTTGATGAAACTCCTAAAATGCAAAATTTCCTGAATGAGCATAAAGAAGAAATGCAAAACTTCACTTCTCAACTACGTATCATATTTTATTAAATATTCTCTGCAAATAACAACTCAAAAACAAGTCAATATTTGCAGAAAAAAACTTTTTATTTCAATTAAACTTCCAACAGATTAATCAAAACAAAGTCATATAAATTTATATAACAGTAAAGACGTTTACTAAACTTTCTATTTTAATAATTATAAAAATAGATAAATCCATAAAGGATAAAAAATGATTACTTTAAAAGGTTTACTTTTAAATATTATTCCAGCTACAACTTACAAAAAACAAGGAGAAACTTTAGCTACTCCTGTAAAAGCTAAATTACAAATTTTAGTAGAAAGTAAAAGAGCAAATGGAACATTAGTTAAAGATTTACAAACTATTTCCATTCCAGATGAAAAAATCAATCTTTATACAGACAAGATTTCAAAAGAGGTTTCTGTAGAAGTAGGAATCATTTCAAAACAATTTAGTTTCTATGGTGTCTAAGAGAAAAGAAAAGTTTTCAGAGGCAACTCTGAAAATGTTCTTTTTTCGTGACAAGATTTCGGGGTATATAGTAATACCCCGTACTAAAACACTCAAAAGGAGAAAAGATGAGTGAAATAAAAAAAGTATTTGGTATTGATTCACTTTATTTCTTCTTTGAAACCAATGAAAACTATGATGATTTATTTTTAGAAATATTAGACCAATTAGAAGAGTTAAAAGGTAAGTTTGAAAAGAGAGATATTGAGTTTGAGAACAAAGATTTAACAATTTCAATAAATGATATTCAATTATCTTATCTTGGAAAACAAGAGGGCTTTTATTGGTTTAAAGATTCAAATGAATTTTTTAGAATTGGATTTAAAGATAAATATAAAAACAGAGGATTAAATGATATTAGAGTACAGCTTCAAGGAAATGGTATTTATACTTTTGGTATTAGTTCTATTATTGAATTACTCAAAGACTCTCTAAAAGAAGTTATAAGTGATTATATACCAATAACAAGAGCAGATTTAAACTGCTTTATACAATATGATTTTTCATTTGTTAAAAAAGATATGTTTAGCACTAGAAAAAGACAATATTCAACTATTAATGAAATTGGTAATGCAAATACAACACAAACTTTATATGTTGGAAAAGAGCCTTTTAAATTAAGACTTTATAATAAATCACTAGAACTAAAAAAATCTAAAAAGTTTGAAATTATGAATGAATACTTTTTAAATAATGACTTTGATTTAGAACAAACAATTTTTAATATTGAGTTTCAAATGAATAGAGGTCATTTAAAACAATACAACATAAATACAATAGATGATTTATTATGTAATGCTAAAAATCTTTTTCAAAGTGCTATGGATGATATTAGATTACTAGATATTGATTCAGTATCAAATGAAAGATTGATAAATAATAAATATCAAGCAGATACTCATCCTCTATGGGAAGAGATAAAAAGTGAATATGATTTAAAAGATTTTTTGCAAATTGATTTTCCATTGGAAAGATTAAAAAGAAAAATATCCGTTTATGATGAAAATAAATTTGAATATGAATATATATCACTAATTAGAAAAGCATATATAAATAATCTAACTTTGGATATTGATTTTTTAAATGAACTATATTTTAAAGCAAAAGAATCTTTGAAAAAAACAACTACTCAAAAAGAGCTAAAAAAAGATTATATTGAAGTTGATGTTATCAACCAAAATACAAATAAAAAAGAGAATTTTAGATTACTAAATAATGGAGAGTTAATTAAACCTCTTAGAACTGAAACAGTTGCTAATTTATCTGATTATGAATTATTGGTTTATCTTGATAAAACTTCTGAGAAACAACATCTTACAGCAAGAGATAATCAAATTTATACTGTGGCTTATAAAGAAGCTAAAAAGAGGAATTTACTGCTTGATATTAGTTCTAGTGAAGCGATAGAGTTTTAAGGGAGTTATATCTTAAACAGATTATGAAAGGAGAATATAAACAATGGATATATCATTTGAGAATTTAAAAAAGATAGACACCATATTGGAAAAATTGGAAAGTTTAGAAAATAAAATTTCTAGTGAAAAAAGGTGGCTAAATATAAAAGAAGCTTCAATTTATATTGGTTATTCAAAAGACCATATACACAAACTAAAAGATAGCCATTTAATAGAGGGAAAACACTATTTTAAAAAAGCAGGTAGGATTTTATTTGATAAAATTGAGCTTGATAATTGGGTTAAATACTCTTTAAATCAATTAAATCCAAAACAAATAGCAGAAAGTATTTTAAAAGATTTAATATGAATTGTAATAAAATAAAATCTGTTAAAAGTATTAGAATCAAGGTGTTTTTCAAAGGAGAAACACAATGGTTAAAATGACAGAACCTAAACTATTTACTCGAGGTGCAAAACTTTGGGTAAGGTTTAGTTTAAATGGTGAAGTGATTAAAAAGTCACTTAATATAGAAGATTCAAAAGCTAATAGAAAATTAGCAACAACGCAAATAATTCCACAAATGCTTTTAAAAGTGCATAGTGGAGAGTTCTTTGAAAATAAAATTGTTCCAACTGTACAAGAAATGATTGATATTAGTTTGAAGATGAATAAAGCTAGTAGAAAAGCAAATACACATGGTATATATCAGTACATTTTGAATAAGCATATTATTCCAATATTTGGAAAAAGAAAAATAGATACGATAAAAGCTTCGGAACTTACTTTATGGCAAAATAATTTACTTGATATTCTTTCTAATAAATCCGTTTTAAATATAAGAATAGTTTTTTATGGCATATTTGAAGATGCATTTAGAGATGAGATTATCCAAAAGAATCCATTTTCAATAATAAAAGCTCCTCAAAATATAGCAAAAAATGAGAATATTCCTTTCTCAAAAGATGAGATATTTCAAATCCTTGAAGCTAGTCCTTTAAAAATCAGAGCATTTTTTGCCATAGGTTTTTTTACTGGCATGAGAACTGGAGAAATTATAGCTTTAAAATGGTCTGATATTGATTTTACAAATAGAATTATAAAAGTAACTAAAACT
Organism: Arcobacter suis CECT 7833; assembly: GCF_003544815.1. Taxonomy (NCBI): domain Bacteria; kingdom Pseudomonadati; phylum Campylobacterota; class Epsilonproteobacteria; order Campylobacterales; family Arcobacteraceae; genus Arcobacter; species Arcobacter suis. Next base: position 2,066,483 of record NZ_CP032100.1, read on the forward strand.
AGAAATAAAGGAATTGAAACAACGCCTAAAACAAAATCAAGTATTAGAGATGTTGAAATACTTGATGTACTTTTACCATATTTGGAGAATCATTTACAATTTAAAACAGATAGTGAATATATCTTTTTAACTAGAGGTAATATTCCATTTAATTCATCAAAAAAAATATCTACTCTTTATTGGTCAAAAGTTTTAAAAGAGCAAAATATAGCTTATAGAAATCTATATCAAATGAGACACACTTTTGCATCAATGATGATAGCAAGTGGAGAAGATATTTTATGGGTTGCAAATATGTTAGGACACAAAAATTCTAATATAACACTTTCAACTTATGCAAAATATATAAAAAATGATAAAAAGATAAGAGGAAAGTTTTTATTAGATTAGAACATCTTTGGCACAGTTTTGGAACAATTAGGATTTAAAACTTCTGGAAAAGCCTATAAATAGCTTATTAATAAAAAAGGGACAAAAGCCTAAACTTTCATCCCCTATTTTTCTCTAAGTATTAAAGAATTATTTTTCGCTTTTGTATTTAACAATTGCTGAATAAATTTCATCTTTTAATTTTAATTTTTCTTTTTTCTTAGCTTCAATTTCAAATTGGTCAGCATGTGATTCTTCAAGTTTTACGATAATATCATCTAACTCATTATGTTTTTCAAAAAGTTTGTGAAAGTGTCCATCTTTTTGTTTTAATTCTGTAATTACATCTCTGTATTCGTGAAACATTTTGCATCCTATGTGTTTAATTTATTTTTTGGATTATACTATCTAAGTACTTAATTCTTTGTAAAAAAGCTATTTACTAACTTCTGTAATCTGCATTTATCTCAACATATTTATAACCTAAATCACAACCGTAAGCTGTAAATTTACCCTCACCTAAACCAATATCACAAATAATTTTATATTTATCTTTTTTTAGAACTTCACCAGCTTTTGCCTCAGTTGCTGCATCAAAACAAATTTCACCTTTGTTAAAAACAACAACATCATTATATGAAATTACTAATTTTTCATCATCACAATCAATTCTTGAAGCTCCAATTGTTGAAGCAATTCTTCCAAAATTTGGATCTTCTCCAAAAAGTGCAGTTTTTACTAATAATGAATTTGATAAAGCTTTTGCAGCAATCATTGCCTGTTCGTTTGAAACTGCATTTATAACTTCAAAAGCTGCAACTTTTTTTGCACCTTCTCCATCAGCTACCATTAACATTGCCATGTCATGCATTACAAGTCTTAAAGATTCTGCAAATGCTTCTTTATCATAAGCATTTGAATTTCCATTTGATAAAACCATAACGGTATCATTTGTTGAAGTATCTCCATCAACTGATATTGCATTAAAAGTTGTGTGACTATTTATTTTTAATGCCTCTTTTATATCTTGGTAAGGAACAGCAGCATCTGTACAAATAAAACAAAGCATAGTTGCAAGATTTGGATTTATCATTCCAGCACCTTTTGCAACAGCACCTATTTTAAAAGAAGTTCCATTTTCAAGTTTTACTTCATACATGCAAGCTTTTGGATAAGCATCTGTTGTCATAATTGCACGTGACAAATTCTCCCCATTTTTTGAAGTTAAATCAAATTTTTTCGCACCTGCTACAATTTTTTCAATAGGAAGAGGATTTCCAATAACTCCTGTTGAACTCATAATTGGATTTACTAAATTAAAATCCAATTGAGAGAATAAAGTATTAATATTTTCAATACCTTTTCTCCCAGTTAATGCATTTGCATTTTTAGAATTTATTAAAACAAAATTTGTTTTAAAATTTTCTTCATATTGCAAAAAATGTTTTAATGGAGCTGCTTGAAATCTATTTTCAGTAAAAATTGCTGCAACAATACAAGGCTTATCACTATAAATGAAACCTAAATCGTTATTTCCATTTGGCTTAAGTCCAGCATGAATTCCATCACAATAAAATCCATCTATTTGATCAATATAACCTTTAATTGGTAAAATAGTAAACATAATTTTATACATCCTCTGGTTTTTTAGTTAAATTTATAATTTTTTTAGCTCTTACAATACCTTTTTGAGAACCTACTAACAATAATTTGCAATTTGCATTTATTGGCATAGTTCCCTTTGGCATTTGTATAAACTTACCTTTTTCTTCAGTGATTCCAATTATTGAAACTTTTAATCTGTCTCTTAAATGTAAATCTTTTATCTCTTTATTCACTACCCAAGAATCTTCATTTACAAAAACTTCTTCCATATCTATGGGAGTATCTCTTTTATATAAAAATTCATCAAGAACATTTTCCATATCTGGTCTTATAGCCATTGCTGAAACTCTTTTTGCCATTAATGAAGGAGTTGCTACAACTTTGTCTGCTCCAAGTTTTTTTAGTCGGATTTTTTCATTTTGTGTTTCAGCGTTTGAAATAATCAAAAATGGATTTCTTCCTAACTCTTTTTCATATAGTCTAACTGAAGCAATTAAAGTAATATTATCTGAAATATTTTTTGATAAAGAAATAGCACCTTTTGCTGAACTTAAATGTGATTTTAAAAAAGCAACTTCTTTATAAGGTTCTTCTTTTACGAAATATGGATAGTTATTCTCTTTCGCTATTTGTTCTATATCATCACTTGGATCAACAACAACAAAAGGAATATGATTTTCCCTAAACTGCCGTGCTAATTGTGCTGTATATTCATTATGATAACAAATCACAAAATGTCTTCTTAATCTTGCTATTTTATAAAGCATTTTTCTCTCCCTTAATAATACTAATAAAGAACCATTTGCTATAACGTCAATTACGATACCCACAGAAAAAGTAAGAGTGGCAAAACCAGCCAACATCAAACATACAGTAAATACAATTCCTTGGTTACTGAAATTTGCTTCATTTAATGCACCAAATCCAGTTGTTGTAAATGTATATGCTGATTGAAAAATTGCATGCATTATTGAATAATCTTCAATATAAACATAACCTAACGTTCCTATCATCATAATTGATTGAAGTAGGATTAAAGGTAATCTAAAAGGTTTTAATTGCGAGTATATTAGGGGATTTAAATCGTATTGAGGTTTGGCTGATCTGATTTCCCAGCCAATAGCCTTTTTTACTTTAGTAAAGATGCTCATGAAAGCACTTTTTCTACAGCCTTAATTATGAATGTTTTTTAAGAGTTCTTAACTCTCTTGCAGAAATTTTTAACTTAGTTGTAGTTCCATCATCTAATGTAACTCTAACTGTTCTAATATTTGGTAAAAATCTTCTTTTAGTTCTGTTTTTTGCATGACTTACGTTGTTTCCAGACATAGGTCCTTTTCCAGATATTGCACATCTTCTTGACATTTGTATTCCTTCTATAGTGAAAAATATTTGCGTATTGTATCTTAATTTTCTTAAGTTAAATTTAAATATTCTCTATAACATTGTTTATTTTTACCAAATTATTTTGAATAGTAAATTCTGAGGCTAATTCTTTATTCTGATTTTTAATCATTTCTAAGTCACTCTCATTTGATAAAATAGCATCTATTTTAAAGGCTGTACTTGGATCAGTTGGAGAATCCATAGAAGCAAAAACATCTACAATTTCTTTTGCATCATTTTCTAAACTTAAAAAAACCACACACTTACAATACATTGCTTTTATAATATTTGTTGAAAATGATTTGTTGTAAGTTGGTAATAAAAATATATCCGAAGCTAAAAACAAATCATCTATCTTTGAATAATTTCCTAATAAAATTATTTTATCTTGTAATTTAGAATATTTAGGAAGTTGAAAATTTAAATTAGCTATTTGTTTTTGTTCCCCTGCAATTATAATTTTAAAATCTAAATAAGTTATAGAAGAGCATATATCTAGAAATTCTTTTACACCTGATGATTTAAAGTTTTTTGCTGTAAAAAAAATAAGTTTAGTATTTAAATCTATTTGTAATTCTTGACAAAGTTTTATTTTAATCTCTTTTATATTTTTATATTCAACATTTATACTTGGATAAATTACTTTGATTTTTTCATGGGAAATTTTAGTTTTTGCTATGATTTCATTCATTGAAGCAAATGAATTTGTTACTGTGATTTTTGAATTTTTGATATTTTCAATAGCTTTTTCATCTAAGTTACCTGAATGAAAATATATATCAGGAAAATGATTTTTTGAAAATAATAAAGAAAGGAAACCTTTCTCTTTTAAAACTTGAATATTTGCTTGTTGTTTTAATTTTTCTATTAATAAATTTGTTGTTTTATATGAGATTGTTGTTTTGTTCATAAACTACTTTCTATTGAATATTATATTTCTTATTATAGTTAAAAGTGCTTTATGTTAATATTTAATAAATTGTTATAAAAAGGATTTTTATTCAAACTGTAAAAAAGAAGATAATTTTTCTAGATAGAGATGGTGTAATAAACCATGATTATGGTTATGTAAGCCAAATTGATAAGTTTCAATTTATTGATGGTGTTTTTGATGCTTGTAAATATTTTATAAATTTAGGTTATGAAATTATTATTATTACGAACCAATCAGGAATAGGAAGAGGATATTATTCAAAGGATGATTTTAAAAATTTAACAAATTGGATGATAAAAGAGTTTAATAAAAAAGGTATTGAAATATTAAAAGTATATTTTTGTCCCCATTCACCTACTGAAACCTGTGAGTGTAGAAAACCCAAAATTGGTATGATTCAACAATCTTTAAATGACTTTAATATTGATTTACAAAATTCTTGGCTTATTGGTGATAAAAAAAGTGATATTGAAACTGCAATAAATGCAAATATTTCAAATAAAATATTAATCTCTCAATATAAAAAGAATTCTGAATTTTTAAATATTGCGAGTAATTTAATAGATACAATAAACATAATTAAAAATTAAGGCTGATAATGAAATATAATGATATAAATTTTAATAAAAAAACTATTTTAATAACAGGAGGAGCTGGATTTATAGGTTCTAATATCGCATTTTATTTTCAAAATAATTATCCTAAATGTAAAATAATTGTCGTTGATTGTTTTAGAAGTGGTGAAACTTTTTCTAATGGGAATTTAAAAAGCTTTGGTCACTTTAAAAATCTTTTAGGTTTTAAAGGAGTTGTAATTAGTGGTGATATAAATGATAAGAAATTATTAAAAGATTTAGAAAAAAACTATAAATTTGATTATATCTTTCATCAAGCTGCTATTTCTGATACAACTGTTAATGAGCAAGATTTAATGATTAAAACAAATGTAAATGCCTATGAAGATTTATTAAAAATTGCCATAAAACATAAAGCAAATATGGTTTATGCAAGTAGTGCAGCTACATATGGAGATAGCAATAAATTTGAAGTAGGTTATGAACAACCAAATAATGCTTATGGCTTTTCAAAAGTTATGATGGATAATATTACATATGAATATCTAAAAAAAAATTTAGACATATCTATTGTTGGATTAAAATATTTTAATGTTTATGGACCAAAAGAATTTTACAAAAATAAAACTGCTTCTATGATAATTCAATTTGGACATCAAATTTTAAAAGGACTTACTCCAAAACTTTTTGAAGGTAGTGATAAAATACTTAGAGATTTTATTTATATTGAAGATATTATTCAAGCTAATATATTAGCAACTAATCCAAAAAAATCGGGAGTATATAATGTTGGAACTGGAAAAGCTAGAAGTTTTGAAGATATAGTAAATATTTTACAAAAAGAATTAAAAATCAATAATGGTAAAGAGTATATTCCAAATCCATATATAGGACAATATCAATTTTTTACACAAGCAAATATAAAAACTTCAGAAGAATTTTTAGGATATAACCCACAGTTTGAAATGGAAGATGGAATAAAAGCATATATTCCTGAAATAAAAAGATTATTTAAAGAAGAGATAAAATAAATGTATAAGCTAGAAAATACAAATACAAATATTCTTGTAATTGGTGATTTAATGATTGATCATTATTTATGGGGAAAATGTGAAAGAATCTCCCCAGAAGCACCTGTACAAATTGTAAATATAGAAAAAGAAAGCTCTGTTTTAGGTGGAGCAGGAAATGTAATAAATAATCTTAGAGCTTTAGGCTCAAAAGTTGATGTAATAAGCGTAATTGGAAATGATGAAGTTGCCAATGAATTAAAACTACTTTTAAACAAAATTGGAGTTGAAGATAAAAAATTAATTATAGAAGAAGATAGAAAGACTTCAAAAAAAAGCCGTTTGATAGCAGCTCAACAACAAGTTATTAGATATGATAAAGAGAGTATTGAAGATATATCTGAGAATAGTTCTAAAAAAATATTAGATATCTTGGAAAAAAACATCTCAACATATAATGCTATTATTCTATCTGATTATGGAAAAGGTGTGTTAACTAACTCTTTAACAAAAAAAATCATTTCACTTGCAAACAATAACAAAATAAAAGTTTTAGTTGATCCAAAAGGAAAAGATTATAGTAAATATAGTGGTGCATATACTCTAACACCAAACAAAAAAGAAGCTATTGAAGCTACAAATATAGATATAGTAAATAATACAAAATTAGAAGAAGCTTTAAAATATCTAAAAGATACTTGTAATTTAGAAATATCTTTAATTACACTAAGTGAAAATGGTATTGCAATTTTTGATGATAATTTAAGAATCAAACCAACAGTTGCTAGAGAAGTTTATGATGTAACAGGAGCTGGGGATACTGTAATTGCTTCAATTACATTTGCAATTGCAAATAATTTAAATATCGATGAAGCAATAAATTTTGCCAATCTAGCAGCAGGTGTTGTTGTAGGAAAAATTGGTAGTGCAACTGCAACTTTGGATGAAATATATGAATATGAATCAAGTTTGCATAAATCAAGTTCAACTTCTCATATAAAAAGTTTTGATGAAATTGAGAAATTATCTAAAAAGTTTCATGAAAAAGGGAAAAAAATAATTTTTACAAATGGATGCTTTGATATATTACATGCTGGACATGTCAAATATCTTGAAGTTGCCAAAAGTTATGGAGATATTTTAATATTAGGCTTAAATGCTGATAGTTCAGTAAAAAAATTAAAAGGTCCAACAAGACCTATTAATACTCAAAATGATAGAGCTTATATTTTAGCTTCCCTAGAATCAGTTGATTATGTAGTAATCTTTGATGAGGAAACACCTTATGAATTAATAAAAAAAATTCAGCCACATATATTAGTTAAAGGTGGAGATTATGAAGGTAAGAAAGTAATAGGTTCTGATATTGCTCAAGAAGTAAGACTTGTTCAATTTTTAGATGGGAAAAGTACAACAAATATAATTCAAAGGATTCAAAATAATGAAACAAACAATTAAAAATGAATTATTATCTCATTTAGAAGTAATAAATCTAACTATTGAAACTATGCAAGATAAATTAGAAAGCGCTTCAAAATTGGTTGTAGATACACTAAAGAGTGGAAATAAAATATTACTTTGTGGAAATGGTGGAAGTGCAGCAGATGCTCAACATATTGCAGCTGAATTAACAGGAAGATATAAAACAGAAAGAAGAGGACTTCCAGGAATTGCACTTACAACGGATACAAGTGCTTTAACTGCTATTGGAAATGACTATGGTTATGATAGAATTTTTGATAGACAAATTGAAGCTTTAGCAAATAATGGTGATTTAGTAATTGGTATTAGTACAAGTGGAAATAGTAAAAATATAATAAATGCGTTAAAGGTTGCAAGAAAATTAGGTTGTAAAACTTTAGGATTAACAGGACGAGATGGAGGAATTATGAATGAACTTTGTGATATAAATCTAATAGTTCCTTCAAATAATACTCCGAGAATTCAAGAAATGCATATTTTATTTGGACATACTATTTGTCAAATCGTAGATAATAAGTTAAGTTAAATTTGTTAAATCTTAGATTATTTTTTTATATGTTTTGATATAAAATCATCTATATTAGGGCTTAATATTAAATCAAAATTAGCCTTGATTTTTTCTATGTCCCAATTCCACCATTTTATTTCCAATAAAGAATTAATTTGAGATTCTGAAAATCTGAATTTTATGTGTCTAGCAGGGTTCCCCCCTACTATTTCATAAGGTTTCACATCTTTAGTTACAACTGACCTTGCAGCAATAACCGCTCCATCGCCAATTGTAACACCGGATAAAACCAACACACCATCGGCAAGCCATACATCATTTCCTATTATCACATCGCCTTTACTTTTTGTACAAGGGATACATTTGAATTTTGGACTAAAGTTATAAGAACTTATCCAATTATAATTATGTTCACCTCCCGCATAAAAAACTACATCTGATGCAATAGAACAAAATTTTCCTATTTTAAAATTTTTAGGATTTGCATATATTTTAGGACTTCCATATGTATAATTACCTATAGAAAAATTTTTATATCTCTTTTTTTTATTTGTATAATAGGGTCTTCTCAATTCTTTTATAAACTCTTTTATTTTTTTTATCATTTTATTTGCTCTAAAATGTCATGTAAACGATTTATATATGTATGTTTTTCTAAAACTAACTTTTTACCCTTATTAATTAAATTATTCATCAACAATTTATCTCTTTTCATTTTAAAAATCAATTCATTCAATTCTTCAATATTATTATACACAAGTATATTTTTATTTATTTCAAAATTAATTTCTACATCTTTCACATAATCCTGAAATAAACATCCTCCTGATGCAATAGCTTCGAAAGTTCTCATATTCAAACCATTAACAACATTATGTTCATGCTTAATATTTAAAATAAACTGTGATAAATTGTATTCATTAGCTACTTGATTTAAAGTTATATTTTCATCTATGCATTCAATATTATTTTTTAGATCTCTTTTTTGCCATTTTGCTCCAATAACTCGTAAATCAATAGAATTAATTTGATTTAAAAATTCCATTCTTTGTTTCGTATAAGAAGCAATAAAAAGTAATCTTTCTTCTCTTTTTTTATTTCTATCAAAAAATCTATTTTGATTAACAGCTAAAGGAAGATATTCTCCCTCAGGAAAATTAAAATTTTTCCCATCCTGCAAAAAATATGAATCTGTATAAAAAAGCTTATCAAATTTATTAGCTATATTTTTGTGAGAAAGTGAGAATCTATCTCCTATCCAAGCAAATTTAATTATATTTGGAAAATTATCAAAACATTCAAAAAAATTTTCATTAAACATAAAAGGACTTATTACAATTATTAAGTCTGGTTTAAATTTAGATATGTGAACATCTATTGTTTTACTAATATTCATATTCATTAAATCTTTAGAAACCATTTTTAAAATATTTCTTTTTAAATCTTCTATAAAACCTAATTCATTTAAAAATAGTATTTTATTTTCTAAATTCATTTTAGAACATGCTTCAGCTAAATTCTCAATCCAAGAAAGCATATTCTTTTTACCAATTAATAAAATTTTCAAAGTTTATTCCAATATTTATATATAAAATATTTGAATAAATACTTAGCCAAATATTTAAAATTAAAAGTTCTTAAAGCTAAAAGATAAGATTTTCTATATATTCTTAAAATAGCACTTTTTTTTAATATAGAATCTTCTATATTTTTATTAAATATTTTTACAATTTCATCATTTGTAAATTTTAATTTATTTTTATCATCACTTAAATTAGAATCATGTCGTCGATAGTAAGTATGAAACTTATTTATATAACCTACTTTAAATTTCTTAGTTAATCTAAGCCAAAAATCAGTATCTTCAAATTTTAAAGAGCTATCATAATTACCTATTTTAGCATAGACTTCTCTCCTAATCATTGTAGAAACAGTATTTATACCTCCTCGAGAAAAAATGATAGCTTTAAATAAATAACCACTATTTTTTCTATTTGAATAATCTATTTCACCTTTTTGATTGCCACAATCATCTACAATTATAGAGTTAGAGTGAACCAAAGCTACATCTTGATTTTTGCTTAAAAAATCAATTTGTTCTTCTAGTTTATTCAACATCCAATAATCATCAGATGCTGTTATAGATATATATTCCCCTCTTGATAAAGACAATAATTCATTCAATGTATAACAAAGTCCTTTATTCTCTCTTTTTTTTAAAATATAATTACTAAATTTTTGTGCATTTAAATAATTTTGAGCTATAAAATAAGAATTATCATTGGATCCATCATCAATCATAATAATTTCAAAATTAGTATATGTCTGATTTATAATTGACTCCAAGCACTGCTCTATATACTTTTCGTGATTGTATATCGGAATACAGATACTAATTAATTTTTTCAATTTTTATCTCCAAAAATATTTAGAAGATTAACTATTTTTACAGTGTCTTCCAAACTCTGAACTCCACTAATAGGCAAACTAAATACTTCATCATGTATTTGTTCACTTATTGGATAACTTTCATTATTCCACTCTTTATATGCATTTTGTTTATGTGGTGGTATTGGGTAATGTATCAAAGTTTGAATTCCATTTTCAGCTAAATATTTTTGTAGTTCATCTCTATTTTTTGTTCTTATTACAAACAGATGCCACACATGATTATCTTCAGCTCTTACTGTTGGCAAGATAATATTATAATTTTTAATATTTTCTAAATAATAGTTTGCTATTTCTCTTCTTTTTTCTACTTCATTATCCAAATACTTTAGTTTTACTCTCAACATTGCAGCTTGCATTTCATCAAGTCTACTATTTACACCTTTATAAAGATTTTCATATTTTTTATGACTTCCATAGTTCCCTAGTGCTTTAATAGCAAGCGCTAGTTCTTCATCACTAGTTGTAACTGCTCCACCATCACCTAAAGCTCCAAGATTTTTCCCTGGATAAAAACTAAATCCACTAGCATCACCTAAATTTCCACTTCTTTTATCTTTATAATACGCACCATGTGATTGGGCTGAGTCTTCTATTACTTTTAGATTATTTTTTTTTGCAATTTCATTTATTTTATCCATCTCACAAGTTTGCCCATAAAGATGAACTGGTAAAATTGCTTTTGTTATAGAAGTGATTTTTTCTTCTATTTTATCTGGATTAATAAGAAAGGTATTAATATCTGGTTCAACTAAAACTGGAACTAGATTATTTTGTGAAATTGCAAGAATTGAAGCTATGTAGGTATTTGAAGGAACAATTACTTCATCACCATCTTTCATTATTCCTAATTCTTTATAAGCTCTTAATATTAAGATTAGTGCATCAAGACCATTTGCAACACCAATAGCATATTTTGTACCACAATATTCAGCGAATTCTTTTTCAAATTCATTAAATTCATTACCTTGAACATACCAACCACTATCTATTACTTTAGTACAAGCTTCTATAAGTTCTGCTCTATATTGAGCATTTAAACCTTTTAAATCTAAAAATGGAATCAAGATTGAACCTACCTTAATTAATATGTTTTATGAATTCTGCAGGTATACCACCTGCAACCACATTATTCTGAATATTTTTTGTAACTATTGAACCATTTGAAATTACAGCATTATTTCCAATAGAAACACCTTTTAAAATTTTAACATTGGATCCAATAAAAACATTTTCTCCTATAAAAACTTTTTTTGTACTAGGTTTACCACTAATCCTTTTATCAATTGAAATATTATGAAAATCACTATCATATATTTCACAATTAGTACCTATTAATGTATTCTTAGAAATAGTAATACCTTCCCCTTCACTAATCAAAACAATATTATTATTTATAATTACATTATCACCGATAATTATTTTGGAATTTTTATTTCTTGATTCAATATAACCATAACCACTGTATAAAAATGGAGATAGAGAGCATCCAATTATGACCTTATCACTAAAAATAATTTCTCCTTTTCCATTTAATTGACAAGGTTGAATAAATTTTGCTTTTCCTTTAACATTATCACAAGTTGATAGGATATAATACTTAAGAAACCTAGGCAACTTAAATATAATATATATAAATCTTTTCTTTAAACTATTAATTATTTTCATTACAATTCTCACAAATTAATTTATTATCACATTTTTGTCCACATTTACAAACATACCCTTTGTGTTTTGCTGGATTTCCATACCATAGTTCTTGATTTCCTACATCCTTCGTTACAACACTTCCTGCTCCAATCATTGCATATTCATTTATTGTAATTCCACATACAATAGTGCTATTTGCACCTATTGAAGCTGATCTTTTTATAGTTGTTTTTAAAAAAGAATTTGGATATTGTTTACTTCTTGGTAAGAAATCATTTGTAAAAGTTACATTTGGTCCAATAAATACATTATCTTCTAAAAATATTCCATCCCAGATTTGTACACCACTTTTTATTGTTACATTATTTCCAATAATTACATCATTTTCTATAAGAACTTGTGCATTTATATTACAATTACTACCGATTTCTGCATTTTTTAATACTACACAAAACTGCCAAATATTTGTATTTTCTCCCACATTCTGCGTCTGTACATCTGCTAGCTTATGAATCATTATTTTACAACTTCTAAAAATTTATCATAATTAGTTATATAATCACTTACATCATAATAATCATCAGATAAAACCATAAGTACGCAATCTAAACTAAAATCATGCATACTTCCCCAAATAAGAGCATCTTGAAAAAGTCCTAGATTTGGTTTATTTAAATCAAACGTCTCTTTTTCTTTTCCATTATCTAATGTAACTTTACAACTACCATTTACAGCTATCAAAAACTGTTTTGTTTTATAATGAGAATGATTTCCCCTTGGAATTCCGTCTAGTGTTCCATAAATATAAAAAACTCTTTTTACATCAAATGGTATTTGTCTATTTGCTTCAAGAGCTACAAGCTGACCTCTATGGTCTCCTAATACTTTGAATTCTTCTAATTTTGTTATCATCCATTCATTCCATACTTATTCAAATACCACTCAATAGTCTTCACAATCCCACTATCAAAATTCTCATCAGCTTTCCAACCTAGCTCATTTTCTAATTTTGTTGCATCTATTGCATATCTTCTATCATGTCCTGCTCTATCTTCTACAAAGGTGATTAATTCTTTATAAGAAGAATTATCAGCTTTTGGAACTTCTTTATCTAAGATAGTACAAATAGTATTAACTATTTGAAGATTTGTTCTTTCATTTCGTCCACCAATATTATATGTTTCTCCAGTAATTCCTGCGTGGAACACTATATCTATACCTTTACAATGGTCAAGTACATATAACCAATCTCTTATATTTTTCCCATCACCATAGATTGGAATATTTTGATTTGATAAAGCTTTTCTTATAATTGTAGGGATTAGTTTTTCATCATGTTGTTTTGGTCCATAATTATTTGAGCAGTTTGTAATTACTGTATTCATTCCATAAGTTTCATTATATGCTCTTATTATCATATCACTTGATGCTTTAGAAGCTGAATATGGTGAGTTTGGTGCGTATGGAGTATTTTCAGTAAATAAATCATTTGGATCAAGACTTAGTGTTCCATAAACTTCATCAGTTGAGATATGATGAAATCTATAGTTTTATAATTTGATTTATATTCAAATGGTTTATTCATCCAGTATTTATACGCTACATCTATTAAAGTAAAAGTCCCATTTACATTTGTTTGGACAAATACACCTGGATTTTTAATTGAGTTATCCACATGAGATTCAGCTGCGAAATGAATTACACCAGAAATATCATATTCAGAAAAAATAAATTCTACTAATTCTCTATTACAGATATCACCTTTTATAAATTTATATCTTGGATTATTTTCACACTCTGTTAGATTTTCTAAATTTCCTGCATAAGTTAAAAGGTCAAGATTAATTAAATTATAATCTGGATATTTATCTAAGAAATAAGGTACAAAGTTTGAACCTATAAATCCGGCTGTTCCTGTTAGTAATATATTCTTATTTTGCTGCATTTATTTTCTTTCTCCCATTATTTTTAAACACTCATCTAAGCTATCTTTCCAATATGGAATTTCTATATTAAATGTTGATTTTATTTTTGATTTATTCAACAATGAAAAATGTGGTCTCTTTGCAGGTGTTGGATACTGAAATGTTTCTATTGGGTTTATTTTACAATTCAATTTTGCCATTCTCATTATCTCTTTTGCAAAATCATACCAAGATAATACTCCCTCATTTGAGTAGTTGTAAATCTCTACTTTTTCATTAGTTATTCGAGGAATTATATCTAAAATAGTTTTTGCCAAATCTTTTGCATAAGTTGGAGTTCCAACTTGATCAAAAATTACACCTAAAGACTCTTTTTCACGTCCTAGTCTTAGCATTGTTTTTACAAAGTTATTTCCAAAGCTTGAGTAAACCCAAGAAGTTCTAATTATAATTGAATTCTTTGGATTAATATCTCTCATTTCATTTTCACCATCAAGTTTTGTTTTCCCATAAATTCCTTGTGGGTTTGTTTGAAACTCTTCAATATAAGGTTTAAAATTTTTACCATCAAATACATAATCAGTTGAAATATGAATGAGTTTAATATTTAACTCTTTAGATACAAGTGCTAATTTTTTTACTGCTTTTCTATTTATTAAATCTGCGTTTATTTCATCTGACTCTGCAATATCAACTGCAGTATATGCTGCACAATTTATAATAACATTTATATTATTTATTTGGCAAAATTTCTTGATACTCTCTTTAGAAGTAATATTTATATTATTTCTATCCGTGAAAAAGAAATTATAAGAATAGTTTGAAGATATTACTTTTATTTCACTCCCTAGTTGTCCGTTTGTTCCTGTTACCAAAATATTGTAATCTATATTAAGCATAATAATTTACTCCAAACTCAAATAAATCATTAGTTTCATTTAGTTTTGGTTGTTTTGTATCTTTTTCTGAAAGTTTTAATTCTTCTTTTTTTATTATCCAATCAATATTTAAACTTTTATCATCAAAAGCTATTCCCCTATCACACTCAGGACTATAATAATTATCAACTTTATATGCAAATATTGTATCATCTTCAAGAACTACAAATCCATGAGCAAATCCTCTTGGAACTAACATTTGTTTTTTATTATCTGCACTTAATTCAACGGCTACATATTGACCAAATGTTGGAGAATTTTTTCTTATATCAACGGCTACATCTAAAACTCTTCCTTGAATAACACGCACAAGTTTTGTTTGAGCATAGGGAGAAAGTTGATAGTGAAGACCTCGTAAAACTCCTTTTGAAGATTTTGACTCATTATCTTGACAAAAATTTATTTTATATCCTAAAAACTCTTCTAATTTATCAGCACGAAAAGTCTCTATAAAATATCCTCTTGAATCTCCATGTACTTTTGGTTCAATTATTACCACATCATAAATTTTTGTTCTTGAAAACTGCATATTACATTACTCTTCTTGGTTGATTTGCTCTTGCTACTAGATATTGACCATATTGATTTTTTTTCAATGGTTCTGCAAGTTCTAATAACTTTTCTTTTGAAATATATCCCATTTCATAAGCTATTTCTTCTAAACATGCAACTTTTAAAGATTGCCTATTTTCTATTGTTTGAATAAATTGACTAGCTTCTAATAAACTTTCATGAGTTCCTGTATCAAGCCAAGCATAGCCTCTTCCCATTAATTCTACTTTTAATCTATTTTCATTCAAGTAATCTTGATTTAAAGTTGTAATTTCAAGTTCTCCTCGATGGCTTGGTTTTACATTCTTTGCTTTTTTAACTACATCAGCTGGATAGAAATACAATCCTACAACTGCATAATTTGATTTTGGTTCGTGAGGTTTTTCTTCTATACTTATTACATCCCCATTATCATTAAACTCTGCAACACCATATCTTTCTGGATCTTTTACGTAATATCCAAATACTGTTGCTTTATTCTCTTCTTTCACATTTTTTACGCTCTGAGCAAGAAGTTTAGTTAATCCATGACCATAAAAAATATTATCACCTAAAACTAAACAAGCATCATCACCATTTAAAAACTCTTCACCTAAAATAAATGCTTGTGCTAATCCATCTGGACTTGGTTGCACTACATAAGAAAATTTCATTCCTAAATCTTCTCCACTACCTAAAAGTTCTTCAAATCTTGGTAAATCATTTGGTGTTGAAATTATTAGTACTTCTTTTATTCCTGCTAGCATTAAAACAGAAAGTGGATAATAAATCATTGGTTTATCATAAATTGGCACGAGTTGTTTTGAAACACCTTTTGTAATTGGATAAAGCCTTGTTCCACTTCCTCCGGCTAAGATTATACCTTTCATTTAGTTTTCCCCTTTTAAATTAATTTTGTCACTATAAATATAAAACATTAAAATTGTAAAAAATGATAAATATATTTTACCTGTAAAAATATCTTGATCAAAAAAACTAATAACTATTAAATATATCAAAACACAGAATGCACTAGAATTTTTATAATAGTTAATTTCTTTTAATATATTTATAAAAAAATAAGTAAAACTGAAAAGTCCAAAAATTCCTAAATATAATAGTATCTCAAGAATACTATTGTGAACATTAGCATAATCTTTCAGCCCTATTATAGACCAAGTGTCAAGTCCCCATCCGAAAATTGGTTTTTGTTGAATCAAATTAAGAGTATATAGCCAAATTTTATCTCTATTTGAAGAATTACCATTTAATAATAAATCTAATCTATTTTGTAAAGAATCAACATA
This sequence comes from Arcobacter suis CECT 7833, assembly GCF_003544815.1. Lineage (NCBI taxonomy): Bacteria > Pseudomonadati > Campylobacterota > Epsilonproteobacteria > Campylobacterales > Arcobacteraceae > Arcobacter > Arcobacter suis. The sequence continues at coordinate 2,083,151 of NZ_CP032100.1, forward strand.
AGCAAAAGCTATACCAATAACTAAAAATATACTGATAACATACAAAATATGAGTAATTTTGATACTTTTTAAATTAATAAAAAAATAAAAAAATAAAGATAAAAAAAGAGCTACCCAAACAGCTCTTGAATAAGAGAACAAAGTACAAAATATAAAAATAAAGCCCAATAAAATCACAATAAAATTTATTTTATTAGACTTTTTTATTTTTATAGAAAATACACATAATAAAACTCCTAATCCTACTATTAATGCAAAAATATTCCTGTTAAAAGTAAAACCTGTTAATCCTTCTTCTAGATTTCCTAAATTATGTTTAAAAAAATCATATCCTAGAATACTTTGATACAAGCCATCAAAAGATTGAACACTTAATGAAAATAGTAAAAATATGTATAATATCTTTTTTGTAAAAATTTCTTTTGAATAAAAATATAAAAGTATTATAAACATGAGTACATATCTATAAATATAAGCAAATTGAATTTTCCAAGAATCAATATTTACATCATTGATTATATTTGATATAGCCATACTAATCAAAATAATTAGAAATGAATACAATATACCTTTATATCTTAATATTAAATCTTTAAAATATAAAAAATCCCTATGCTTTATTAGATAAATTAAAAAAAACAATATCAATAAAATTGTAGATGCTTGATAAATTGAATTTTTAAATGGTATAGAAATAATCCAAATTAAAAATATAAAATTAAATATATTCTTCCAACTTAGTAATATACTAATCATTCAATATCTCTTTAACTTTATTTAAAACCATATCTACTTTTATACTAGACATACATTCCATATTTGTAGGACATTTTGTTTTATAGCAAGGATGACATTTTATATTTTCATTTGGTTTTAAAAAGTCATGTTTCCCCATATATGGCATAAACTTAACACAATGTTTAATATCTGTTGAACCAAAAATAGTTATTGTATTAGTACCAACTCCTGCTGCTATATGAGAAGGTCCACTATCATTTCCAATATACAAATCAACCTCAGCTAATAAATTTTTTAACTGAGTTAAATTTGTATTATTAACAAAAGAAATAATTTCATCTTTTGAAAATTGATTTAATATCAAATTAGAATCTTCTACTTCTAAATTACTTCCTATAAGAATTACTTGATAATTATTGCTAACTAATTCTTTTATTAACCCAAGATAATTTTGAACACCCCATTTTTTACTAATCCATCTTTCACTTGTTCCAATAGAAATTGCTATATGTTTTTTAACATTTTTATTTTTTAGAAAAATATCTTCACCAACTGGTAGTTTTATATATTCTTTTGTATTATTAAAGTAAGTATCTATTGTATCTTGTGGAATAAAAGTTGTTGCTTCAATAATTTCTTTTATTGTTTTTGATTTTGCTTTTAATCCAAATATTTTATGTGTAAAAGAGTGTGATTTATTAACAATTAAATTCTTTTTTAAAAACATATTTATGTAGTGAGATGGCTTATTCCCTTGTAAATTAATAACTATGTCATATTTATTATTTTTCAATTTTTGTATACTAGAAAATACACTTTTATGTAAAATGTATTCATCAAAATAATTACTATCTTGATATAATCCTTTTCCTACACTCGTAGTTAAAAAAGATATTTTTGAATCTTTATAAAAATATCTTATTGCTCTAAAAGTTGGTTCTAAAGTAACCAAATCACCAAGAGATGAAAATCTAATAATTAATATGTTCATGGATTAACTTCTCTCTATTTTATTATCTATTTTAGAGATAAAATTCTCAAAATCAATTTTTGTTTTATCATAAATCTCTAAAAATTTTTTATATCCATTTTCTGCTGTACTTTCTAATAAATCTGGATTATTTATTAAATTTATTAAATTTTCAGATAAAGTTGAAGCATTTCTATCACATGTGATTAAATCGTTTTCATCAAAAAGCTCAAAGATTGCTTCACTATACATAGTTACTATAGTTTTTTTAGATGCAACAGCTTGATAAAGTTTATTTGGAATTACACTTTTTGCTTTTTTACTATCTCCAAATATACCTAAAATTATATCGTGCTCTCTAATTTCTTGAGCTAGTTTATTTTCATCAATAAATTTACCATCCATTTGAACATTTTTTAATTCTAATTTTTCATATAAATTTTTCATTTTTGAATAAATTTGACCTGTTCCTATAATTTTTGCTTCAAAATCAACACCTGCTTTTTCCATCAAACTAAATGCTTCTAAAATTATATCTATTCCATGTAATGGTATAAAAGAACCATAAAAAAGTATTTTTATTTTTTTATTTTTAAGTTCTTTATCTAAAGGATAATATATTTGTTTATCTGCTAAAACAGGAAATACAAATAATTCTCCTTTATATTTTCCAAATAAACTTTCCCAATATTTAAAATGAGTATAAGTATCACTTAACAGATATTTAGAAAATTTAAAATTAAACCAATCTTGGAAAAATTTCCACCATGCCCTTGGATTTTTTACTGTAATTTTTTTTCTATCATAAACGTAAGTATCAAAATTTGATATAAAAAAATCATTTATTATTCTATCTCTTTTTAAAAAATTCTTAAAAAATTGATTCTTTGAAAATGGTAATAGAATATAAATATTATTTTTAAGTTTTAAATCTTTTGTAAACTGTTTAATTATATTAAATCTTGAATAATCTTTATTCTGTCTGAATATATATTTTATCATTTGTACCACTCATATGTTTTTAAATCTTTTAAATCATTATTATCTAAACTAAGTATATATTTAGCAACTCTTTTTGAATTAAATAAATCATGTACCCTTTTTCTTAACCACATAGATTTTGCAATCCTCTCTTCTTCATTATTCATAAAATAATTAATTTTTGAAACTAATTCTTCATAAGATTCATAATATTCCAATTTATCTTCAAAAAAATCTTCTCCATTAATTATTTTAGTGCTTAAAGAGAAAGAGCCATTTCCTAAAATATGAAAAAGTCTATCTGAAGTGTACCATTCATATTTAAGAGTAAAATCTCTATTATGATTTATACATATTTTAGAATTTGCCAATATTTTTAAATATTCTTCACCAATTAAAACTGATTGTTTATTATGTCCAACAAATTTTAAATTAATATTATTACTTATATTTTTTTCTAAATAATTAATAAGGGATTCTCTTTCTTTATCATGCCTTCCTGTAAATAAAACATCATTTTCATATTTTTTATTTTCATAAGCACGATATTTTTCAATATTTTCATCAACTAAATTTGGAAGAAAGAATGCATTTTCATTATATTTTTTTATATCAGAAATAAAATCTCCTCCAGCTGTTGTTAATATAAAATCAAAATAATGGGCAATACTTTTAAAATGATTTTGTAGAGGAATATCGTTATACCAAAAAATCATTCTAATATTTTTCTTTTTAATATATTCAAAAGTCTCTTCTAATATAAGTTCAGCATGTCCAAAAATTATAAGTTCAGGAGAAATATCATCAACAAGTGTTCTAAAAAATTCATTCATTTTTTTTTGCCCATTTTTTTTATTTCTAAAAAAAGACATATACCTTGAAGTATCTCTATAATCAAAATTATGTACAAAATGATTATTCTGAATCAAACCTTGTGAAATTTTTATAGGATTTGCATATAAAGCACCACCTGTTTTTGTTATTATGTTAAAGGGAGCACAATGTATAATTCTCATTTTAATAAATCCTCATAAACTTTTATCGTTTTCATTACCATGTTTCCCAAAGAAAAATTAGTAGAAATATAATCATATCCATCAAATTTTAAAGTTCTTGCTTTTAAAATATTGTCTGCCAGCTCTTTATCATTGCCCACTTCAAAGAAAAAGCCATTAACATTCTCTATTATTATATCTTTTACACCACCATGATTTGTAGCAATTGCAGGTTTATTCATACAAATAGCTTCAGCAACTGCCCTTCCAAAACTCTCTGGTTTTTTTGAACTACTAATTACCACATCACTTAAAGCATAAATTTGCTCAATTTTACTTTGGCTTCCTGTGAAAATAATATTCTCTTCTAAATTTAGTTCTTTTATTAAATTTTTTAAAGAGTTTAAATAATCCTCTTTATCACTTCTTACACCACCAACAATTAAACCAATTATATTTGGAATCTCTTTTTTTACAAGTAAAATAGCTTTTATAAAAGTTTCATAATCTTTTAATTGAGTTACTCTTCCCACACTTGAAACTACAAATTTATCTCCTAAATCAAACTCTTTTTTGAAATTTTCTATAAAAGTTTCATCAATTTTTTTTGGATTAAAAAGCTCTAAATCTATTCCTCTTGGAATCACTGTAATTTTATTTTCACTTGTTTGATAATGTTTTTGAATATACTCTTTTATGCTATTACTAACACAAATTACAGCATCTGATTTTTGCATAATTGAGCTATAAAATCCAACACTATTAAAACCATGAACAGTGCTAACTACTTTTATATTTGATTTTTTATTTGCAAAATAAACAAGCCATGCAGGAACTCTACTTCGTACATGAATAATATCTGGATTTATTTCTTTTAAAATCTTCTTCAAAGCATTTACTCTTGAAAATGCTGTAAAAATATTTTTACTACAAACATCAAATTTTATGTGATTTCCACCATCAAGATTTATTTGATTTTCAAGTTTTCCACCATCACTTATCACAAAAGACTCTATTCCTTTTTTTACAAACTCACGGTTTAGTTCAACAACACCTCGTTCAACTCCACCTTCATTTAATTCAGGAATAACTTGTACAATTTTCATATATTATAATTTCCAAGAAGGTTCAGGAACAATTCCTTTTACATCTATTATAATTTTCTCACCATTTATTATATTGTCATACTCTTTTTGACTTAACGATTTAAATTTATCATGTCCAACTGCCACAAGAATCGAATCATATTTTTTTGAATTTTCAAATGGATTTTCTACGAAGTTATAGTTATAATAACCCTTATCTTTTTCATCGATCCAAGGTTCATATACATCTATATTTGCACCATAATCTTTTAATTCTTCGATTATATCTACTACTTTTGTATTTCTTATATCTGGGCAATTCTCTTTAAAAGTTAATCCCATAATTAAAATATTTGAATCTTTTATTAATTTTCCAGATTTAATCATAAGTTTGATAGTTTTTTCAGCTATATATTTACCCATTCCATTATTTATCTGTCTAGCACCTAAAATTAGGTTTGGTTTATATCCTAACTCTTCTGCTTTATGTGTTAAATAATATGGATCTACACCAATACAGTGTCCACCAACTAATCCTGGTTTTAATTTAATAAAATTCCATTTAGTTGCAGCTGCTTCTATTACATCATTTGTATTTATATTCATCGTATCAAAAATTAATGCTAATTCATTTATTAAAGCAATGTTTACATCTCTTTGAGTATTTTCTATTACTTTTGCAGCTTCTGCAACTTTTATTGAGCTAGCTTTATGAGTTCCTGCTGTTATTATTGATTTATAAAGTTCATCAACAACTGTTGCAATTGTAGGATTTGAACCAGAAGTTATTTTAAGAATCTTTGTAACAGTATGTTCTTTATCACCGGGATTAATTCTCTCAGGAGAATATCCACAAAAGAAATCTTTATTAAAAATCATTCCAGATTCACGTTCTAGTTCTGGTACACAAATTTCTTCCGTAACACCTGGATATACTGTAGATTCATAAATTACAATATCCTCTTTTTTTAGAACTTTTCCAATAGTTTGAGAAGATTTAATTAAAGGAGTTAAATCAGGTCTATTTGATGAATCAATAGGAGTTGGAACTGTAACGATATAGATATTACAATCTTTTATATCATCCATATTTGTACTGTAAATCATTCCATTAGATATTGATTCTTTTACTTCATCATCTGTTAATTCTAAAGTTCTGTCATAACCACTTCTTAATTCATTAACTCTTGGTTCATTTATATCAAAACCTACAACTTTATATTTTTTACTAAATGCATGAGCTAATGGAAGTCCTACATATCCAAGTCCGATGATACATATTTTTTTATTCAACTTTTTTCCTTTAATTATGATTCTTTTTCTTTTAAATTTTTATTTTTTTTAATAATTTCGCAAAATTTAATTTTTCATCCATATCATTTATTATAGATGCTAATTTATGATATTTTGTATTCTCTTTTTTTGATTCTAACTCAATAATATTAATTTTTGCATCACTATTTGCTCTTACTTCGCTAAGCATTGAAGTCGAATCAATAGTTATAAAAAACTCATCACAAATAGCTATAAAATCACCTATTGGATTTATATTAGGTTCTCGTGAATAGATTAATTTATAATCAAATCCATATTCATCAATCAAAGATTCAATATCAAAAGAAGTTCTTCTTGATGTTGTAATATATTTTAAATATTCAGGATATTTCTCAAAAATCTCATCTAATTTATCTTTTATTAGATAATAATTCATCGAAAAAACACCATTATCTCCACCAATTATTATAGCTAAGGATTTTTTATCATCGTCTTTTTTTAGATAACCTTTTGGGCTTGGATATGATAAATTTAAAGGAATAGCTATTAAATTATCTAATAAAACTGGATGATCATGCTCTTGTGCAACTATATAATAAAAATTTGAATATTTATAAGATTTGGGAAGCATTAAAGCTATCGATTTTTTATTATATTTTTGAGCAATTAATTTATTAAAATAATAAGTTCCAGAACCTGTACTTATAATTGCATCATAAAATTCTGGATAATACTTTTTATGCTCTTCAAAAAGTGAATCTGTAAAAAAGTTGAACCTATCTAAGATATATGATAAAATTTTATAAAATTTTGATTTGAATTTAACTTCTAAAATATCATAACTAATATTTTTGATTTTACAAAAAGCTATTGATTGATTTAAATGACCTGGTTTCCCATCACTTATTATTAAAATTCTTTTCATATATCTCTTTATAATGACTTTTAAACCTTTTATGAGGCCAAAACCATTGTTTTTTATCTTCTTTTATTATAGCAGATATTGCATTAGCTTCCAATTGAGAAATTATTTTTATATCATCTTTTTCATTATCTGTTTTAACTGGAATAATTGGTTCGTAAATTTTTATTTTATATTTATAATTCTCTTGATTAAAAATAGCAAGAGGAACAATATACGCATCAAATTTTCTAGCAAGAGAGGCACTTGAAGAAGTTTGATAAGCTTTTTTACCTAAAAACTCAACTTCTTCACCATCTTTTGAATTTATATTTTGATCAATTAATAAAGAAACTGCTTCTTTTTTCATCATAGCTTTTACTAATTTTTTCAAAGCTCCCGTTTTAAAGATAATTTTACTTCCAGAAGCTTCCCTTGCTTTTATTATAAATTCATCTATTTCTTCAAAGTTTGATTCTCTTGCTACTTGATGTAAAGGTATTACAAATTTATTTATATAACAACTTAACATTTCAATATTTCCATAATGAGCAGAAATTAAAATAATTGGTTTATTCTCTTTTCTTAAATTCTCAAGTATATGAGCATTTTCTATTTGAACTGTTTGTTTAAGTTCTTCATCTGTAACATCTAAATTCTCAATAAGTGATTGAACCCATAAAATCATATTAAAATAAGAATATTTTTGTATCTCTTTTATTTGTGAATCTGATAAAGAGTTATCAAAAATAAAATTTAAATTTGTTTTTATTATTTCATTTGTTTTTTTAGCAAACAAATATCCACAAGTAGCTACAAATTTAAAAAAAGTTCTTCTTAAAAATCTTGGCATTTTTCTTAGTATAAAAACAACTACTAAAAAAAGTTTATACACTATTTTTTTCATCATCATATCTTTATATTTAAATCTTCTGGACTTTCTAATTTTTCAATATTTGATTCAATCAAAAATGATTTATTTAATAATGTTATTTGTAAAGTATCATCGTTTAATACATACTCAACTTTTGGTCTTGATAAATCTTGATTTATCGCAATATTTAAAGAAATCATAAAAGACATCCATTGCATAACTCCTAAAGATGGTAATAAATCTTCATATTTTAAAATATCATTTCTCGTAGGAAGTGCCTTTTTTGAGAATTTAATCGTATGAGCTACAACAACTCGTGAAGTATGTAAAAAATCATAATTTAAGCCATTTAAAATAAAATCAAAAGCATTATCATTTGATTTGTAAAAATTTAGTGTTGAACCAATAGAATGAAGTTTTGAAGAGATTACTAATAAACTTCTAAACTTATTATCTAAATTATGCATTGGTTTTAAAACATCAAATATTTTTTTAGCATTATTTCCTAAATAAGCACTTTGTTTTTCATCTATTTGAAATCTATCAAGTAAACTTCTAACACTTATATTAAAATTTTCTGGAAATTTATGATTTGAGTTTCTTAATAAATCAGTTAAATAAGCACCTTCTCTTACTCCAACTCCTGAAGTAACAACTTCATCTATTTTTAACTCTTCTAAAATAGTTTTAAAAATAAATGCACCCTCTTTTATCGTATCAAATCTATCTTTTTTTACACCAAAAGATTTTAAATCTTCATTGTTTTTAGCTCTTGATATTCTATCAAATAAACTAATTTCACTTTCAACTTTATACATATATCCATGTAAAATATCTAAAGGATATTGATTTTTTGCCATTACAATTTTTGATAAAGCTCTTATACTTCCACCAATTCCCACAACTTTTTTAGGAATTGTTATCTCTAAATCTAAAATTTTTTTTAAATTATCTAAAATATATTTTTTAGCACCATCAATATCATTTTTATTAAAATAAAGTTCTTTTATTCTAACTGTTCCAATATTTAAAGATATTGATTTTTCTACTTTTCCCTTATTTACAAAACAAAATTCAGTTGAACCACCACCAATATCAACAGTTACAAAAGTATCATCGTGAAGTAAATTTAAAGCTGCAACACCACCATAATAAGCCTCTTTTTCACCATCAATAACTTTTATATTTAATCCTAAATCTTTTCTAATTTTAGATATAAAAATATTTGAATTAGGAGCATCTCTAAGTGCTGATGTTGCAACACAGATAATTTTTCTTGATTTTAAAGCATTAGATATATTTAAAAAAGATTTTAAAGACTCATACGCTCTTTGCATAGGAATCTCTTGCAAATTTCCATCATTTTCATAGCAGCCTTCAGATATTTTCACCCTACTTTTTGTTTCATTTATTAAATTAAATGCAAACCTACTACTTTTTTGTAATACAACCATACGCATTGAGTTAGACCCAATGTCGATAATAGTTGTTACTTTAGACATTAATTTTCTTCTTCCATTAATTGTTCATACTTAAACTTTAACTCTTCCATTGTTTCTTGATTATCTGGATCAATTATAATACAGTCAACTGGACAAACTTCAATACATGAAGGTTCTTCATAATGCCCTACACACTCAGTACATCTATCAGAATCGATCACATAAATTGGATCACCTTCTTCGATAGCATAATTTGGACACTCTTCTCTACATGCATCACATGCAATACATTCATCAGTAATAATTAAAGACATATAATTTTTCCCTAGTATAATTTATTTATGGTGGAGTTATAACCTAAACTTCTTTAATAAATTCTTTAATTAAATCAAACTTTTGCTTATTTTTTGAGATGAGAAGGGATTTATCTGTTTTATAAATATATAAATCTTGACAAATATATAAAGAAGCCGCAATATCAAACTCTCGTATTTTTCCACAATACAATACAAAATCATAATTATCTGCATCACCTAAAGACAAAGCAACTGCACCTAAAGATCTAAATTTTATGTTATTTTTTGATAATTTATGACAAATTTCTGGATATTCATAAGCTCTTTCAAAAACTGAAATCTTAGTTTTATTTGTACTAATAGGAATAAAATTTTCATTTTTAATAAGTGATAAGTGCTTTATTTCATCATCGAATGCTCTGTATTTTATAATTGCAGATATTAAATTTGTGACAAAACCAGCTAGTGTTATTCCATTTTTCTGTAAAGCAATTGAAGTACCATAATAAGGTAATTTTGAATAAAAATTATTACTTCCATCCAAGGGATCAATAACAATTGTAAATTCTTTCTTTGTATTTAATAATCCACATTCTTCTGAATAAATATTCCCAAATTTTTCTAAATGTTTTATAAAAATATTTTCAGCAATTAAATCTATTTTTAAAGAATTATCTCCACCAAAACCAGTGATATTTGTGTATTCATAATCATTTAAAGATAGATTTTTATTTATGTAAGTATATAGTTCTTTATTTGCAAGTATTACAGCCTCTATAAAACTTTTTTTATACGAGGCTGTAAGATTATTCATTTATTATAATAACTCTTTTATGATAGCTTTAGCAGCTTCTCTTCCATCAACAGCAGCAGTAACAGCTAAGTGAGCGCCTCTTTGGCAATCTCCACCCGCATATACTTTTTTATTTGAAGTTTTGTATGAAGAATCAATTACAATTCCTCCCCATGAATTTGTTTCAACATTTAATTCTTTTAAAAATGCTGGAACTTCAGGAGAGAAACCTAATGCTAAAATAATTACATCAGCTTCTTCTAAATATTCACTTCCTTCAACTAATACAACTTTCTGTCTTCCACTAACATCTGCTTCACTCATAGAAGTTTCAAGTAATTCAACAGCAACTGCTAAATCTTTTTCAACTTTTATTGATTTTGGACTTACATTAAATACAAATTCAACACCTTCTTCTTTTGCATTTACAACTTCTTTTTTAGATCCTGGCATGTTTTTTTCATCTCTTCTATAAAGACATTTAACACTTTCAGCACCTTCTCTAACTGAAGTTCTCACGCAGTCCATAGCAGTATCTCCACCACCAATTACAACTACTTTTTTATCTTTTACATCAATGTAATTAACATTTTTATTTCCAAGATTTCTTTTTTGAATTCCTGTTAAAAAATCAATAGCAAAGTGAACATTTGATGATTTTTCACCTTGGATTTTTACTGTATTGCTAGTAGTTGCTCCTATACCTAAAAATATTGCATCAAACTCTTTTTCAAGTTCAGAAATAGATTTATCTTTTCCTATCTCACAATTTGTATGTAATTTCATTCCAGCTTCTAATAACCAGTTAATTCTTCTATCAACAGTAGTTTTATCTAATTTAAATCCTGGAATTCCATACATTAAAAGTCCACCAGCACGATCTGCTCTTTCAAACATTTCAACATTAAAACCTTTTCTTAAAAGGAATGTTGCTGCCGAAATTCCAGCAGGTCCAGAACCAATAATTGCAACTCTTTTATCATTTTTATGGTCACTAAACTTAGGTTTCATTCCTTTTTCAAAAGCATCTTCTGAAATAAAAGTTTCAATCGCTCCAATAGAAATTGCACCATGACCTGTATTTAATGAACATGCACCTTCACATAAAACATCTTGAGGACAAATTCTTCCTAAAATTTCAGGGAAAGGAGAAGTTTGGTTTGATAATGCAAAAGCCATATCTGGGTTTTTAGTTGCAGTTTGTTTTAACCATGCAGGAATATAATTTCCTAAAGGACATCCTGTATGACAATATGGATCACCACATTGCATACATCTATCAGATTGTTCAACTGCTCTTTGTTTTCCAAATACTTGATATACCTCATTAAAATCTTTTAATCTTTGAAGTACATCTCTTTTTTCAGGATTAATTCTTTCAAATTTTGTAAAGTTTAACATATCTCTAATCTCCCTTGTCCGGATCCAGTGGCAACACTGTCATATTTTTAGGTTTTATCATCCAGAAATTTCTAATTTCTGCTCTAAAGTTTTGTAAGATATCTTCAGCCATTTCACTTTGCGTTTCATGTAAATAGTCTAATAATAATCTTTTTAAATATAATCTTTCTCTTTCAGTATCATCTGTATCAACTCTTACTGGTTCGATTAATTCTTGATTCATTTTATCAACAAAAGTTTTTTCAGGGTCATATACAAATGCTAATCCACCTGTCATACCTGCACCAAAATTAATTCCAGTATTTCCTAAAATAACAACTATTCCACCTGTCATATATTCGCAAGGATTATCTCCTGTACCTTCTACAACTGCGATTGCACCAGAGTTTCTTACAGCAAATCTTTCACCAACATTTGCTCTAATATACAGTTTTCCGCCAGTAGCTCCATATAAACATGTATTTCCAGCACCTGCGAAATCTTTTCCTTGATGAGCTGGATTTATAATGATTTTACCACCATTCATACCTTTTCCAACATAGTCATTTGCAGCTCCATCTAAATGTAAATTCATACCTTTTGATAAAAATGCTCCAAAAGATTGCCCAGCAATTCCATTTAAGTTGATAGAAATAGAATTTTCTGGTAAACCTTTATCTCCATAAAATCTTGCTATTTCTCCTGAAATTAATGCACCAAAAGATCTATTTAAGTTAGAAATTTCTGAACTTATTTTTATTGGAGAGTTTGGATTTTCTATAGTTCTGTGAACTTTTTTTAATAACTCTTTTTCAAATTTATTATCATCAAAAGGAGCATTTGTCTCTTTTTGACAAGTATCAATTCCATCAATTCTTCTTAAAATATTTTGGAAATCGAATTTTTGTGCAAATTTATCATCAATAACTTTTAGTAAATCAGATCTTCCTACAATTTCTTCAATTGTTTTATAACCTAAACTTGCAAGAATATTTCTAACATCTTCAGCTATAAATGTAAAATAAGAGATTAATCTTTCAACCGTTCCAGTAAAGTGATCTCTTAATGTTTCATCTTGAGTTGCAACTCCAACTGAACATTTATTTGTATGACAAATTCTTAAAATTTTACACCCAAGTAATGTTAAAGAAGCTGTTCCAAATGCATAAGATTCAGCTCCAAGCATTGCTGCTTTAACAACATCAAGACCAGTTTTTAATCCACCATCTGTTTGTACATGAACAAATTCTCTTAGTTTATTTGCTTTTAAAGCATTATGAGCTTCAGAAAGCCCCATTTCCCAAGGATTTCCAGCATGTTTGATTGAAGTTAAAGGAGCAGCTCCTGTTCCTCCATCTCCACCTGAAATAACAATTTTATCAGCATAAGCTTTAGCAACTCCAGCTGCAATTGTTCCAACACCAATTGAAGATACAAGTTTTACTGTAATTTTAGCTAATGGATTAATTTGTTTTAAATCAAAAATTAACTGAGCTAAATCTTCAATAGAATAAATATCATGGTGTGGTGGTGGTGAAATTAATGTAACACCTGGAACTGTATGTCTTAGTGTTGCAATTAAAGGAGTTACCTTATGACCTGGTAATTGACCACCTTCACCTGGTTTTGCACCTTGAGCTACTTTAATTTGTAACTCTTCTGCACTTCTTAAATATGCAGGAGTAACCCCAAATCTTCCAGAAGCAACTTGTTTAATTTTAGAGTTTCTGATAGTTCCAAATCTTTTTGAGTCTTCACCACCTTCACCAGAGTTACTCATACCACCAATAGTGTTCATTGCTATTGCCATTGCTTCATGAGCTTCAGGAGAAATAGATCCAAGTGACATAGCAGCAGATGCAAATCTTTTGAAAATAATCTCTTTAGATTCAACTTCACTAACATCAATAGGTTTTCTATCTGAATTAAATTCAAAGAAATCTCTAATGAATTTTTTATCTCTGTTTTTTACTAATTCTCTTAACCCATCAAAATCAGTTAAATCTTCTTTTTTTGTTGCATTTTTATTATGCATTGCTTTTGTTGTAGCTGGACCATAATCATGGTATTCACCACCATTACTATATTTATAAAATCCACCTAAATCTAAAGGGAAAATTGTATTTTCTTCTTTAAATGCATTATGGTGAGATTTATTAATTTTTTCTTCAATATCACTATAATCTAAACCAGCTAAATCACTATGCGCTCCAGTAAAACAGTCATTAACAATTTCATCGCTTAAACCAATAATATCAAATAAGCCTGAATTTCTATATGATGCAATTGTACAAATACCCATTTTTGACATGATTTTTAATAATCCAGCATTTACTGATTTTTGAGTATTTTTTAAATATTTTTGCATTTCATATTTAGTTGGTTTTTCTCTTTGGAAAAATGAAACTGTTGATGAGTACATCATATATGGATAAATAGCTGTACATCCGAATGCAACTAAAACAGCTGCCATATGTGGATCATAAACTTCACCTGTAATTACAACAATTGAAACACTATGTCTAATTTCTTCTTTTAATAATTTTTGATTAATATAACCAACAGCCATTGCAGCTGGAATTACTTTTTCATTTTCATTAAGAGTTCTATCATCTAAAATAACAACTGAAACTTTATCTTTTTTTACAGCTTTTACCACATAAGAAGCAAGTTTTTCTAAAGATGCTTTTAAATCTGATTTAAATGTTGTAGCAAATACTCTATTTTTATAATATGCATCATATCTTGGTGATTTTTCATCTCCAAAAGAGTATAAAACATCATATTTCTCTTTCATTAAAATAGGACTTGTTACTTTTAATCTTCTTGCATATTCAGGTTTTTCATCTAATACATTGTGTACTTGACCAAACCCTGTTTCCAAAGACATAACCACTTTTTCTCTATAAGGATCAATCGGTGGATTTGTAACTTGTGCAAATTTTTGTCTAAATAAATCTGTAAAGTTTCTGCTAACTTGTGAAAAACATGCTAATGGAGTATCATCGCCCATAGAACCAACCGGTTCTTTTCCTTCTTTTGCCATTGGCTCAATAACTTGATCTAATACTTCATATGTGATATTAAAGAATTTTTGTTTTTTTTCTAAGTTTTCTAATTTATAATCTTTTACATTTAAAAAAGTATCTTCAATATATTCTTGAATATAATCCATATCATCATTTAACCATTTTGAATAGTGTTGAGATGATTTTAAATAATTATTAATATCTTCTTCTTTTAATATTTTCCCATGTTTAAGGTCAAGTGCAATCATTTGTCCTGATTGTAATCTTCCTCTTTCTAAAATATTATCATCTTCGATTTCTAGTGTTCCATACTCAGATGTAATATATAATTTATCATCTTTTGTAATAACATATTTAGAAGGTCTTAATCCATTTCTGTCAATTAAACATCCAATATGTCTTCCATCTGTTAAAGAAACAGCAGCTGGTCCATCCCATGCTTCCATTGCAGTTGCAGTGTATTCATAAAATGCTCTTAAATTAGAATCCATATGTGGAGCATTTTGCCAAGGTGCAGGAATTAAAGATCTTGCAGCTTTAAAAAAGTCAACACCATTTGCTAATAAAAATTCAAACATATTGTCTAAAGAAGTAGAATCTGAACCAATATTTTGTAAAATTGGTAATAATCTTTTCATCTCTGCTTCAGAAAAAATTTCTGATTTTAATTGTTCTGATTTTACTTCTACATTAAATCTATTTGCTTCAACAGAGTTAATTTCACCATTATGAGCTATTGCTCTAAATGGTTGTGCTAATCTCCATAAAGGTAAAGTATTTGTTGAAAATCTTTGGTGAAATAAAGAAAACGATATTTTAAAATCTTCATCTCTTAAATCTATATAAAAATTTTTAATATGCGTAGGCATAATCAGCCCTTTATAGGCTATAACTTTTGACGAAAATGTTGGAATATAAAAATCTTTATCATCTATTAATTTGTGTTCACATTCTTTTCTTGTTAAATAAAGCATTGCATCAAATCTTTTTGATGACATTAGTGTATTTGGAACAACAAATACCTGTATAATTTGTGGTAAACTTTCTAAAGCTTGTTGTCCTAATGCGTTTGTATCAACAGGAACTGTTCTTGTAAGTACTACTTTTAAATCATTTATTCCACAGAATTCTGTGAAAACATCTATATTTTTTAAATCTCTTGTAAAAATCATAGCAACAGCATATATTTCTGGTAAATCAATACCTTTTTCTAAAGCTATTTTTCGCATAAAAGAGTCTGGCATTGATAATAATAAACCTGAACCATCTCCTGTTTTACCATCTGCTGCTACTGCACCTCTGTGCATCATTCTTTCGAGTGAAGTTATTGCATCTTCTAAATTTTTATGACTTGGTCGGTTTTTCATATCAGCTACTAAACCAAACCCGCAATTATCTTTAAAAGAAGTTAGTAAGTCTAAGTTGCACCCCATCATTTTCCTTTATATTAATCTTTTATATCCCTTGTAAAGTCCGATAATTTACTACAAAATTGTTTAAAATATGGTTAAATACCTAAAATACCGAATTCTTATACACTAAAATTATACTACACTATTTAGTTTTGAAATTTCAATTTTTGTATATTTTTTATATACTTATTATTTTTTATACAGTATTAAATATTTAAAATAAATTGTTAAAATTCAAAAATTACACTATCAACTTTTTTATTTACTTTTTTATACTTTTCTTTTGAATTAATCGTCCAAGAGATAATTGGTAAATTATTTTTTACACAAAAACTATAAATTGAACTATCTAATAATTTATAATCTAATGAAATAAAATCTGGTTTTGTTTTAAAATATTTATACAAAAAAAGAGTTTTATTATATTTTTGAAATTTTTTTGGATTAACTTCAAATATTAATCCTCTTTTTAAACTTGATTTATTTTTTTTAAACCAAGTTAAAATCTCTTTTTCAAAGGAACAAATAAAATATTCTCCCTTATAATTATTCAATAAATCACATAAAATATCTTCCAAAATTCCAACATTTTTATGTTTTTTAATTTCAATAATTAAAGGTATTTTTCCATCAATCAAAGCTAAAACTTCATCAAATAATGGAATATATTCATCGGTTTCATAAAGTTTTAACTTTTTCAAAAAAGCATAATCAAACTCTTCAATATTTCCATTTATATTACATAATCTATTTAAAGTTTCATCATGAAAAACAACTATTTGGTTATCTTTTGAAATAGTAATATCAAGTTCAATTCCATAACCTTTTTCAACTGCTTTTTGAAAAGCTAACATTGAATTTTCAGGGATTTCCATTCCTTTATGTAATCCTCGATGAGCTATTAATTTAGTTGTTTTCAATTTTATTTAACTCATCAAGTTTTACAAAATAAGCATGTCCTAAATAAATAATATAATAAACAGCTGTGAAAAGTGTGGCAAAAGGAATCATAGAAATAAAATATAAAAATAGAGTTCTTAGTCTAAAATTATTCCCCTCTTTTTCATAAATAATTTTATATTGTTCAGCACTTAAAATCGTAGAACTAACATCAAAATTTAGGAGTTTGTGGAAAAAATAATAAAGAGGCAATGCAAAAGCAATAATATTTAAAACAGGTACAAAATAAACTGGAATTAAAAGTATAATTAAAAGTATCATCATAAAAGCACTTTTTACTAAAACCCAAATAGAAGAAGTAATAGTTCCATAACCATTTAATTGTAAATGCAAATAATATTTTTTATGTAAAATTCCCAAAATCATTGGTGTTAAAAATCCAATTATAATAATTGTAAAAATAACAGAAGCCTGCAAAACAATCACTGTTCCAATAGTATAAAGTAAAAATCCAGCAATCCAAGATGTAAACGAATATTTAAATAAAAATACTATGAAGTAAGTCATCCAAACAAAATAAAAGGGAGCATTTTCATCAATAACTATTTCTTCTCCATTTTGTGAAGCTTGAGCAATTTCTTGTAAACTTGAGATTCCAAAATCTGCTGCTGCAAAAAATAACATATATAAAATAATCATTGATGTAATCAAAGGGATTAAGGCTATTTTTAGCATTGAACTTGAAAAAAAATCTTTTACACTTTTTAGTATAATTTCTACTTCATTCATTTTATCTCCTATTTATCAAATCTTGTTCGATATTCACACTTTTGACAAAGTTCTTCAACTAAAATATTGTTTTTAAAACCTTTTTGAATATCTTTTACACGTTTTGAATTTAATATATCTTCTATTTGTGTACTATTTGTATTTCCAAGCTTCACACAAGCATTTTGATCTAAACAACATGGAATCACATCACCATTTACTAAAATTCCAAAATGTGAATCCAAACCATAGCAAAAACCTGTTTTTGAAACTATCTTATTTTTCAAAGATGGCCAAGAGAAATATTCATCAAAGTTAAAAAATATTTTTCTAGCGATTCTTATATTTTTTGGTTTTTCTTTATAAATTTCGTCTATATTTATATTTGAATCAAAAGTTTCATTTATTTTATCAAAAACTTTTTTGTTAAATTCTTTTGCACTTTTTTCTTCATCTAAATTCCAAATTCTAAAGTTTATAAAATATTCATGGTTTTGTTTTTGAGCAAATTTTACAAAATCTAAAATTGGATTTAGATACTCTTCAAGGGATTTTTTATGTGAATTTGCATTATAAGAGTTTATTGAAAAATTGATTTGTTTGATTGTGGAATTTAATAAAGTCTCATAATGCTTTTCATTTATATTATTTGCTGTTGTTGTTATATTTACTTTTAAATCATGTTTTAGACTGATATTTAAATACTCATTTAGATTTGATAAGACAAGTGGATCACCAACAATATGATAAGCTAACTCTTTTGTATATGGTTTTAATTGAGCATTTAAATCATCAAATTTTTCTAAACTCATCGTTCCATTTGGAAGTATTTTTGGAGGACAAAATGTACATTTTAAATTACAAATATTTGTGATTTCTATATGCACTTTTTTAAATTTTTTTATAATATTTCCTTTTTAAATTTTCAAAATTGTATCTAATACTTTATAAAAACTAATCTTAGGCTAACTTTGGTTTAATTATAATCCCAACAATAATATTAAGGGCAAAATATGGAAATGATTTTAAATGAAAATGATTTAGTTGTTGGAGCTAGATTTGATACAGGAACTATTCAAGATTATATTGATGAAAACAAAACTTATGGTCTTGTAAGAATTGAAGAATCAACTGCAAACTGGTTTTTATTCAACAAAGATGAAAGTGAAAATGATTTACAAAAACTATATAAACAAGTGTTAAAAGAAGAACATTTCATTCAAAATGATTTTGGCGAAGAGATTGTAGTTTTTAACAAAACTGGAAATAAATCTTTTGAAGATTTCATCAAAAAAATTGATGAATATTTAGGAGATGAATTAGGAAGTTTTATTTAACTTCCTTTCTTCATAAAATTTTAAAAATTCTCCCACTCTGCATTATCAGATTTATCTGAAACACTTTTTTTCTTTTCCCCAGATACATGCTTATGTACAACTGAATTTGTTTTTATATTCGTAGAAGATTCACTTTTTTTATTCATTTTTTTTGCTTGTACTTCATTTTTTCCTACAAACTCTTTTGCATTTGCATCACTTACAATCAACCTTGCAATTTCATCTGTTATTTCAGCTACATCTTGAGTTTGAGATGCAACAGCTGCATTTTTTTGCGTTTGTTGGTCTAACTGATTTACAGCATCATTTATTTGTTCTATTCCTGAAAGTTGCTCTTTACTTGACATCTCAATATCTTGAATCAGATTAATTGTATTTGTGATATTTTGATTTAACTCTTTGTATCCATTAATCATATTTCCAGCTATTAATTTACCTTGATTTGCTTTTGTAGTAGCATTTTCAACTATAGATTTTATCTCTTTAGCTGCTTCTGCTGAACGAGAAGCTAGGTTTCTTACTTCTGCTGCAACTACTGCAAATCCACGTCCAGCTTCACCAGCAGTTGCTGCTTCAACAGCTGCATTTAAAGAAAGAATATTTGTTTGGAATGCTATTTGATCTATTACACTTATTGCTTCATTTATAGAATTAACTTGCACATTGATTTCATCCATTGCTTGTGTTGTTTGATTTGCTAATTTTTCCCCATCATTAGCCGATTTCGTTACACTATTTGAATAAGTAGCCATTTTTGCAATATTTTCTGTATTGTTTCTTATATTAGAAGTTATCTCTTCAATAGCTGCTGCTGTTTCTTCTAAAGAAGCTGCTGCTTCATTTGAGCTTATATTTAATTTATCTACATTTGAAAGAAGAATATTTGAACTCTCTTCTAAAGTCAATCCATTTGATTTACTTTCAACTAACATATGATTAATTGTATCAGCTAAAGAGTTTAAAGCTTTTGCAACAACTCCATGAGGATTATTTATTCTAACAGTAAAATTAACATTTTTATATTCATTTAAAACTTCATCAATAACTATTAAATCATCATTGATTTTTCCAGAAATCAAAGTTAACATTTCATTTAAAATATTTTTTAATTCTTCTAAACTCTCATTGTCACTTTTTGCTTCTATTCTATTTTTTAAGTTTCCTTTATTAATTTCTGAAACAACATTTTTTACATTATTAATTAATTTTTCATCTTGTTCAATTAATTTATTTGTTTTTTCTATATTTGAATTGACAATTTCAGTCATTGTCCCTATTTCATCGTTGGATTTAACTGAGATTTTTTCAACATTTTTAGTTTCTTTATTAAGATATTTGAAGAAATTTAAAAGACCAACTTCAAAAGTATTTAAAGGAGCTATTATTTCTTTATTTATAAAAAATGTTACAAATAAAATTATAATAGCTGAAACAATCAATGCAATAAGTAATATTCCAAATATTGTTGAAGTTATTTTTTCTGCTGAATTATTTTTCATAATTTCGATATTTTTTTCAATATCATCAGTATAAGCACCTGTTCCAATCATCCATTTCCATTCATCAAAACCTACAGCATAACCTATTTTTTCATATAATTTAGTGTCATTTGGTTTTTCAAAATCAAAAGTTACAATTCCTCCGCCTTTTTTAGCAACTTCAATTAAATCTTTTATATAATAAACACCCATTTTACTTTTTAAATCAATTAGATTTTTTCCTACAAGTTCAGGTTTTACAGGATGCATTATGTTTACACCAGTATAGTCATAAATATAAAAATATCCATCTTTACCAAATCTAAGTTGAGAAATATCTTCTAAAGCTTTTTTTTGTAAAGTTTCCGTTACATTATCAATATATACACCTGTTCCAATTACCCAATTAAAAGGTTTAAATAGTTTTACATAAGATACTTTTTGTCTTGATGGTTTATCTTTTACAATTTGTTCATAAGGAACTAAACCTTCTCCATTTTTAAATGCTTTATCTATAAACTCTTTAACATAAGGTTGAGTATTTTTTGTACCTTCTCTTTCTGGACTAATTGGTAATTTTAATATAGTTGAATTTTCATCATAAACAAAAAAATAATCTTTATTTTCACCATATCTAACAGCATCAATAGTGTCTAAAATCATTCTTTTTAACTCTGCTTCAGAAACTTTTCCTTTTTGTTCTTCATATAATCTATTAAGCATAGTAAATAAAAAATCCGTTTGATTTTTTAAATTATCTTTTGCATTTTCTTTAACTTTTTCAGGTAATGATTGATTATAAAGATGTACTGCAATATTTTTCGCAAAGTTCGTAAATGCTTTTAACTCTTCATTTGCATTATTATAAGCATTCTGCTTGTACTCTTCAATATTCTGCTGCGTTAAATTATTTATCTCGTATATTGATTTTAGAGCTATCATTGTAGCAACAAGAATTATAGTAGCTATAACTATAATCAATAATTTACTTTTTATTGAAAAGTTTTTCATGTGTTTCCTTTTTTTAGGCTTAACTAAGTGTTAACCAAATATTAATAGAATCTTAATTAAATCTTAATTAATAAGATTTACATTATTTTAATAAATAAGGTAAACCTCTTTTTAAAGACTCTAATAAATCTTCATTTAAAAAAAACTTTCCATAGTCCTTGTTCAAATTATGAAAACAATAAACACAAACATATCTATTTCTTTTTATTATTTCTAAACTAGAATTTAATGATTCTTGTAATTGAATATTATTTCTATAATAGTTATAAATATCTATTAAATCATTTTCATTAATTTTTTCTTTTATAAAAACAACTGCATCTTGCATAAACTCTATTACATTTTCAATTTCATCTTTTATATTTAAAAATGCCTCTTTTACATCTTCAAATCTAATATCAAATTTTGCACCAACTAAAAGTAACTCTTTTAGGTTTTTTAAATCATTTTGTTGAAAATAGTGTTGTAATAATAAATTCAAATAATGTTTTTGTATATCCATATCATAATCTTTTATAAATTCTAAAACTTCATTTGCATTTTTTATTTTTTTATTTTCTAATAATTGATTATGTAAAATACCTATTTGTCCCATTATTTCATGTAATCTATCACTCATGAAATTTCCTTTTTGATTAAATTTTTAATTATTGTATCTAAATAATATTATAAAAAAGTATCCACAAAACAATCCAAAATAATCAAATTTTATATTATAATCTAAATAAAAAGAAGAGAAATTGAGAAGAATAATAAAGGGAAGTATTTTAATATTCCTAATAATAAATAATTTTTTATTTGCAAACCAAACAGATGAATTAAAAAAAGTAACTTTACGGCTTGAGTGGAAGCATCAGTTTGAGTTTGCTGGGTTTTATGCTGCTATTGAAAAAGGTTATTACAAAGATGTTGGTCTTGAGCTTGAAATAAGAGAGTTTCAAGAAGGTGTTAACATTACTCAAGAAGTCTTAAGTGGAAATGCTACTTTTGGAATATCTTCTTCTGCTTTGATTTTAGAAAAACTCAATAAAAAACCTGTTGTTTTAATTGCTTCATATTTTAAGCAAAATGCTCTTGCCCTTGTTACTAAACCAAATATTAAAACTCCTGCTGATTTAAAGAATAAAAAGATTATGGCTGTTGATTGGGAAATGGGACATACAAGTTTAGGGGTAATATTAAAAGATGCTGGAATTACTTCAAATGATTATACTTTAGTAAACCATGATTTTAAGGTTGACAAGTTTGTAAATGGAGAAGTTGATGCTATGAGTGTATTTATAACTTCACAACCTTATGAGCTTGATAAATTAGGAGTAAAGTACAATATTTTAAATCCAGCTAATTTTGGAATTTATTCTTATGATGTTGAGCTTTTTACAAGTGAAGATGTAATAAATTCTGATATGCAAAAGGTTAAAAACTTTGTTGAAGCTACAAATAAAGGTTGGGAATATGCTTTTAAAAATAAAGAAGAGATAGTTGAGTTAATTTATAATAAGTATTCAAAAAGAAAAACAAAAGAGTCTTTATTATTTGAAGCTAATCAAACAGAAAAGATATTTAAAACAAATGTATTTAAAATAGGAGCAATTGCTCCTGAGTTAATTAAACTAAATGCAGATATGTATACAAATTTAGATTTAGTTGATAAAGATTATGACATTACTACTATATTAAACAACTACTATTTTGATATAAACAATAAAATACAAACTATATTAACAAATGAAGAAAAGAACTATATTAAAAACTCTATTATAAAAGTACATAATGAATTAAACTGGCCACCTTTTAATTATAATATAAATGGAAAAGCAACAGGTTATTCAATAGATTATATGAATCTATTAGCTTTAAAAGTTGGATTAAATGTTGAATATATCTCAGGACCAAATTGGAATGATTTTTTAGAACTGATGAAAGATAATAAACTTGATGTTATGTTAAATATTGCAAAGACAGAAGATAGGGAGAAGTATTTAAATTTTACAACACCTTATTTAAAAGCAGTGGATAGTGTATTTGTAAGAAAAGAAGTAAATAATTTAAAAAGTTTAGATGATTTTAAAGGAAAAACTATAGCTGTAATAGAAGGTTTTTATGAAGAAGAACTTTTTAAAAAGTATTATCCAGAGATAAGATTATTATTAGTAAAAGATTCATTAGAAGGACTTAAAAAGTTAGCATTTAAAGAAGTAGATGGGTTTGTAGATAGTTTTGCAGTTGCGAATTATTTTATAGAAAACAATTTTATAATAAATTTAAAACCAGCATTTGAGATAAAAGACCAAAGATTTAATTTATCAATGGGATTAGCAACAAATAAAGAGAATAAATTATTACAAGAGATTTTAGATAAAGCAAAAAAAGAGATAACAGTAGAAGAAGAGTTTGAATTAAAAAGAAAATGGATAAATACAAATAATATAGGAGCAAAAAGTACAATACCTTTTAGTGTGGAAGAGGAGGATTATTTATCAACAAAAAAAGTAATAACCATGTGTGTAGACCCAGACTGGGAGCCATTTGAAATATTAGATAAAGATGGTAAACATGTGGGAATTGCAGCAGATATTATAAAATTAATTACTTCAAAATTAGGGATAGAAATAAAGATTATTCCAACAAAAACATGGGAAGAGAGTATTGAATTTTCCAAAGCAAAGAAGTGTGATATATTAAGTTTTTTAAATCAAACTCCGCAGAGGGAATCTTGGCTTACTTTTACTAAGCCTATCTTTCAGGACCCTAATGTGATTATAAGTCGAGTAGAAAGTGATGCTATAGAAGATTTGTCAAAAGTAAAAGCTTCAATTGCTATTCCAAAAGGAACAGCAATGTATGAGAGATTTGAAAAAGATTTCCCTAATCTGATTATTATTCCTGTAAATTCAGAAAATGAAGCTTTTAAATTTGTAGAAGAAAAAAAAGCTGATTTAACTGTTCGATCTATGATTATTTCAGCATATACAATAAAAGACAAAGGCTTATTTAATCTAAAAATTATAAATCAACCAAAAAATTATGAAAATTATTTAAGAATGGGAGTAATAAAAGAAGAAGATATTTTAAGAGATATTTTAAATAAAGCAATTATAACTCTAACTAAAGATGATATTCAAAATATTGTTAATAAATGGGTATCAATCAAATATGAAAAAGTTGAAGATTATACTTACTTATGGTTATCAGTATCTCTTATTATAATATTGTTAGTATTCTTTTTATATAGACAATATTTATTAAAACATAATAATAACTTTCTTCAAAATGAGATTTTAAAAAGAACTCATCAATTGGAAAAATCAAATCAAATTTTAAAAGAAAAAAAAGATGAGTTGGATAAATTAAATTCTTCTCTTGAAGAAAAAATAAAAGATGAAGTTGAAAAAAATAAACTCTTTCAAGAAAAACTTTTTAAAGCCGATAAATTAGCTTCAATGGGAGAAATGATGAGTAATATTGCTCATCAATGGAGACAACCTTTATCTATGATTTCTACAGTTGCAACGGGAACTAAAATACAAAAAGAGTTTGGAACATTGATTGATGAAGAATTAATTCAAAATATGGATTTAATTAATAAAAATGCTCAATATCTATCTGAAACTATAAATGATTTTAGAAACTTTATAAAAGGTGATAGAAAAATAAAAACATATGATTTATCTGCTACTATAAATAATTTTTTACATATTATTGAATCTTCAATAAAAAAAGATAGTATAAATATAATTCTAAATTTAGAAAAAAATATAAAAATAAATGGTTATCCAAATGAATTAATTCAATGTTTAATAAATATTTTCAATAATTCAAAAGATGCCTTAGAAGAAATAAAACAAGAAAATCCACTAATATTTATTTCAACAGTTTTACAAAATAATACAATATTTATAAGTATAAAAGACAATGCAGGAGGAATTCCTCAAAATATAATTACTAAAATATATGATCCATATTTTACAACAAAACATAAGTCACAAGGTACTGGACTTGGATTACATATGACTTATAAACTTATTGATGAGGGAATGCATGGAAAAATTGAAGCACAAAATGTAGAATTTGAATATGAAAATAAAATATATAGAGGTGCCGAATTTATTATTAGTTTAAATATTTAAGATTTGGTTGCGGAAACAGGATTTGAACCTGTGACCTTCGGGTTATGAGCCCGACGAGCTACCTAGCTGCTCTATTCCGCGATTAGTAAAAAATTAACAGTATCAAGTATTAATTAGATTTTATAATAAAAAAGTTTTTGTGGATGGGGTAGAAGGATTCGAACCTTCGAATAACGGTACCAAAAACCGTTGCCTTACCACTTGGCGATACCCCAAGAAAATAAAGTTTAAATATGGAGCTGGTGAAGGGAGTCGAACCCCCGACCTGCTGATTACAAATCAGCTGCTCTAGCCAACTGAGCTACACCAGCATCCGTATTTCTTTCGAAATGGTGTCAAGAGAGGGACTCGAACCCTCGACCTCCGGCTTATGAGACCAGCGCTCTAACCAGCTGAGCTACCTTGACATCTTAAAATTGGTTGCGGAAATAGGATTTGAACCTATGACCTTCGGGTTATGAGCCCGACGAGCTACCTAGCTGCTCTATTCCGCGATATAAATAAAAGAACGTTTAATCCCTGAAGATTATAGTGGAGCGGGAGACGAGACTCGAACTCGCGACAGTCTGCTTGGAAGGCAGAAGCTCTAGCCAACTGAGCTACTCCCGCATTAGTAAGATAAAAAATAAAAACAAAATAGTCTTACAAGTTCTATTAAGTAGTGGAGCGGGAGACGAGACTCGAACTCGCGACAGTCTGCTTGGAAGGCAGAAGCTCTAGCCAACTGAGCTACTCCCGCATAAAAATGCATCGAAATACATTTCTAAATCACAAAAAGTGAAAACTATTTAATTAAAATAGTGGTGGGTTATGAAGGACTCGAACCTTCGACCACTCGGTTATGAGCCGAGTGCTCTAACCAGCTGAGCTAATAACCCATTAATGGCGGACAGTGAGGGATTTGAACCCTCGGTGCCGTTACCAGCACGTCTCCTTAGCAGGGAGGTGGTTTCAGCCAGCTCACCCAACTGTCCGCAGTTTTCCATAATTTTAACTTCTTAAAATCAGGATGGAAATTATAATACTATATCACTTAAAACATACTTAAAAGCATGAAGAGACAATTAAATATTCTTTAATATCTCTTCAACTACATCTTTGGGATTGCTTGCTTTGTAGATAGGTCTTCCAACTACAATAAAATCTACTAAATTTTCTTTAGCAAATGGAATATCTGCAACTCTTTTTTGATCACCACTATCTTCACCAAAAGGGCGAATTCCTGGACATAAAGTGATAAAATCTTTTGAAGTATTATTTTTTATATCAAAACTCTCATAAGCAGAACAAACTACTCCATCAACACCTGAATTATAAGTATCTTTTGCAAACTGTATTGCTTTTGTATTTATATCTTCATTGTAAATTGCTTTAAAACTCTCATTATCAAAAGACGTAAGAGCAGTAACAGCTAACACTAAAGGTTTATTTGGAATATCTTTAATTCTATTCATTACTGTTTTCATAGCTTCAATTCCTGCACTTGCATGAACATTAAACATATCAACAAGTCCAAATTTAACAATTTCTTCTGCTGCATCTGCCATAGTATTTGGGATATCATAAAGTTTTAAATCTAAAAATATTTTGAAGTTTGGATTAATAGCTTTTAAATCTTCTAAAAACTTTTTACCATCTCTTACATAACTTCTTAAGCCAACTTTTAACCAAACATCAAAATCTTTTATTTGGTTTACTAATTCTAAATTTTCTTTTGCACTAGATAAATCTAAAGATAAACATAATTTCATTGCATTACTCATAAACTAAGCCTTAACAATCTTATCAAGTAAACCATTTACAAATTTTGGAGCACCATCACTTGCTAATCTTTTTGATAATTCAATAGCTTCATTTATTATAATTGCTTTTGGTAAATCTTCAAATAAAATTTCATATACTGCTAATCTTAAAATAGATTTTTCAACAGAACCAATATCTTCTAAAGTTCTTTGGTTTAAGTGAGAAATAATCTCTTTATCAATACTTTCTAAATTTGATACTGTTCCATTAAAAAGTTTTAATGCAAACTCTTTTTGTTGATTTCTTATTTTTTTATCTTCTAAAATTTCATCAACAAATTTTACAATTCCTTCATTTCCTAAATCGTAAGCATATAATAAACCAATTACAGACTCTCTTGCTTGTGTTCTTGTTGCCAATTATTTCTCCATTTCAGCGTATAAATCTAACATTTCAATAATAGTAACCATAGCTTCAGCGCCTTTATTACCAACTTTTGAACCAGCTCTTTCAATTGCTTGTTCTATCGTATCAGTTGTTAAAACACCATTTGATACAGGTTTCCCATGTTTAATTCCAACTGTTGCAATACCTTTTGTTGCCTCTGCTGAAATATAATCAAAATGTGGAGTTGCTCCTCTGATTACTGCACCAACACAACAAATTGCATCATATTTTCCACTTGATAATGCTTTTTCTAAAGCAAAAGGAATTTCAAAAGCACCTGGTACTAATATTAAATCTAAATTATCTTCATTTCCACCATGTCTTTTAAATGCATCTTTAGCACCTTCAACTAATCTATCAGTTATAATATGATTAAATCTTCCATTTATAATAGCAACTTTTTCGCTACCTTTTAATCTTAAATTACCTTCAATAATTTTCATTTATTTCTCCAAAAATATGTGTATAAGGATTAATTATATCCTAAAGCGTCTTGTATTGCAAAAATGTCACTAACTGTTTTGTATAAGTCTTCAATTCTAAGCATATTTGGTCCATCACTTTTTGCTACTGATGGGTTAATATGTGTTTCAAAAAAGAATCCATCAACACCCACAGCAGCTGCTGCTTTTGCCATGTATGGAACAAATGATGAGTTTCCACCCGTTGTTCCACCAGTGCTAGGGATTTGTACAGAGTGAGTTGCATCAAAGATTACAGGTGCATATTGTTTTAATAAAAGTAAATTTCTCATATCTACAACTAAAGCACCATATCCAAAAGTATTTCCTCTCTCACAAAGCCAAACTCCAGCTTTTTCTGAATTTTCATAACTTACTTCAAAAATTCCTCTTGTATTTAGAATTTTTTCAACTGGATGTTTCATAGCATCAGCTGCTAAAAATTGCCCTTTTTTGATATTTATAATTGCAGGTGTTTTTGCAGCTGCAACTAATAAATCAGTTTGTCTACATAAAAATGCAGGGATTTGTAAAATATCCATAACTTCACCAGCAGGTGCTGCTTGATATGATTCATGAATATCAGTTACAACTTTATATCCAAATTGCTCTTTTATTTCTTGAAATATTTTTAATCCCTCATCAAGTCCTGGACCTCTAAATGAAGTTATACTTGTTCTATTTGCCTTATCAAATGAAGCTTTAAAATAAAAATCAATTCTTTTATCTTCACTTAATGGTTTTAATTTTTCAGCTATTCTCATAACTGTGTCTCTATCTTCAAGTACACATGGTCCTGTTAATATTTTCATTTAATTCCTTTTAAAAATTGTTCGTTTTTCTTTGCCTGTTAATGCATAATAAAATTCATAAGTATTTTGACAAATATATTCTATATCATTTTTCGCATGTTCATCGCATGCTAATAAAATTTTATCACCTATTTTTATCTCATTTTCCCAAGTAGGAAGGAGTATTATATCATTTTCTCGTTGAAGTAACAAAGGTACAACATTATTATTTTGTTTATAATTATGTAATGAAGTAGACAAAATTCCTAAATTTAAGGTATTTTTCTCACTTAAGTATTTATATATTTCAGGGCTATGTTTAAAAGTAATTTCCACTTCAATAAGTAATGGATTTTCATCTATTTCACTTCTTAATTTTGAAACTAATTTATTTGCCCATTCATTATCTTCTTTTATAATTAATCTTAAAAACTTGTCACTAAGAGGGTTCATTAATGCATTAGTAATTTTATTTACTAAAATTTTTGATGGTGTAAAAATATGATTTATTTTTGCACTTTTAAATAAAAAATCATCAGCTAAATCATTTTCCCTTGCCATTGTAATAATATTAGGATTTAGTTTTCGAGCAGTAGCTAAAATTGATAAATTTGTTGTATCATCATTTGTTGTAACAATTATTGCTATTGCGTCTTTTATACCAATATTCTCTAACAATTCCCTATCATCTGCATCTCCAAAAATAATATGATTTTTTTCATCTGCTGAGAGGTGTTCATCTTTTTCTTTATTTATTTCTATAAATTTAACTTCTATATTATTTTTATTAAGTTTCTCAAAAATTTTTTGTCCCATTCGTCCATAACCACAAATTACATATAAACCTTTGGGGAAAATTGGTAAGCTCCCATTTAAATTATCAATTTTATATAACCATTTTTCCAATTTAAACAAACTAGGAGCAGTTAATGCTATATTGATTTCAGAAGATATTATAGAAAATGGATTAACAATAATCTCAGCATCTAAATCTTTTAAATTTTCTGTTTGATTTATAGAAGTAGACTTTACAGCAACTTTTACATTTTTATTCAAAGTTTTTGATATAAGTGTAATTTTTAA
Source organism: Arcobacter suis CECT 7833 (assembly GCF_003544815.1). Classification (NCBI taxonomy): domain Bacteria; kingdom Pseudomonadati; phylum Campylobacterota; class Epsilonproteobacteria; order Campylobacterales; family Arcobacteraceae; genus Arcobacter; species Arcobacter suis. The sequence continues at coordinate 2,113,471 of NZ_CP032100.1, forward strand.
ATTTATAGCATCTTCATCAAATAAAGAAACTATTGCTTTACAATTCTTTTTTCTTAATCCAGCAGATTCTAACATTCTTGCAGAATAATTTTCATTACGCAAAACAGGAATAGTAGGAGTAAAGTTTTCTAACATCAATCTTTCTATTTTTAAACTATCTTTTTCAATAATTACAGTACGGATTCCTTGTTCTATAGCCTTTGTGATTATTTTTTTTGTTATTTGGTTATAGCCTAAAATTATTATAAAGTTTTCATTTAGATTTTTTATCTGTTTTAAAAATCTTGCCCTTTCTAACTCTTGCAAAAAAAGTTTATCTTGAAGTAATGAAACTAACGTTCCAATACTATAAAACCAACCTAAAACCGTCAAAAAAGTCGAAAATGTTACCCACATTCTTTGAGGATAAGTAAAAGCATAAGGAATTTCACCAAAACCTATTGTAGTTGCTGTATAAGAAACAAAATAAAATGCATCAAAAAGAGTCATTTGGTAAAAATTACCACTTGAATCTTTTCCACCAATAAATAAAAATCCTATGATTGATATAGTATAAGTAAGAATAATCACCAAAAAAGGCTTTCGCATTTTTTGTAAAATTATAAAAAGTGAACTGTTTCTCAAAATAAAACCTATCTATCTTTTTGATTTTAAAGTGTCACCAACATATAAAGCAACAGAAGTTAAATTAGCCAATAATGCGCCACCAGATAAAGAGATAATTGTTCCCATAACTTGTGTATCCATAGTATAAGCATAAGTAAAAATTGTCCAAATAATTGCAGCTGCAATTAGTTGAATATCTGCTACAAGTGAAGTTGCCAATAAAACAGAACCTAATTGTGTTCTATCTCCTAATTTCAATATAGTTGCAATTAAATTTATAATTATTGCTGCAAAAAGTTCATATTTACTATGACTTTCTAAAGAATTTACTTCTCCATAAAAAAATCCAAAATTTAATGTCATCGCTAAAATGATAAAAAATCCAGAAATTACCTTATCTAAATTCATTTTATTCCCCTTTATTTTTTCTTAAATCTAACTTTCTTCTAAATACCTCATCAATATCATCATGCACTCTTGAGTTTTTATCTAAAAAAAGTAATTTGTTTTTATCTAATTGTTTTATATTTTTAAGTCCCATAATTGCTAACAATCCTTTTACATTTTTTAAAAGATTTTTATGATAATTTGCCACATAATTCGCATGTTTAAATACAAAATATTTTCTTCTTTTGTTTTTATCCTGAGTTGCAAGTCCAACAGGACATTGTCTTCCTGTTGTTCCTGAACAATATCTTGCTCGAATACATCCAGCACTCATCATAAATCCTCGTGCAATTTGTAAAAAATCAGCCCCTAAACTCATAACAATTATAATATCATCAGGAGTTAATATTTTTCCACTTGCAACAATTTTCACTTTATCCCTAATACCATAATCACTTAAAACTTTATTTACTAAATAGACAGAATCTCGAACATTTAACCCTACTCTTTCCATCATTTCAAGTGGTGCAGTTGCACTTCCACCACTTCCTGAATCAAGTGTAATATAATCAGGATAAGCATCAATTCCAGCATCTACTCTTCTTTTTATCTCTTTTGCATAAGGTTCAATATTTTCTTGATCTGAAATTACTATTTTTATTCCTACTGGTTTACCAGATAAAACTTGAAGTTTCCCAACAAAATCAAATAACTCTTCAATAGAATTTGCATATGGAAATCTATTTGGAGAGAAAACATCTTTGTACGCTTCAACATTTCTGTAATATGCAATAGCAGGAGTTACTTTAGCACCTGAAAGTTTTCCACCTGTTTGTTTTGCTCCTTGAGCTAATTTTATTTCTGTCATTTGACAAAAGCTCATAACTTTTTGGTATCTGTCTTCATCAAATTTTCCACTTTTATCCCTAGCTCCATAAAGTCCTGAACTAATTTGAAATACAATATCAGGAATATCAGATGGAACCTCTTTGGGAAAATCTTCTAAAGGTGCATCCCAATTTGGTCTATAAAATTGTTTTTTCTTCATATCTAAGATATATGTTTCAGCTTCTGGGTCATTTTTAAATACTAATTTTCTATATACATCTGCTGCTAGTGCCCCATTAAAAAAGAATTTCATAACTCTTTTTACATTTTTATTCAAAGATGAACTATCAACTATTGTCATATATTTTGAGTCATAGGTTTCATGGGTAACAAAAAAGTTTGAAGTAACTCCCCCTTCTCCTGAATTTATAGGAAATCCACCAATAAAAGAACCCTGAACAAAAGCTCTTGTTCCCTCAGGAGAAATAGAACCATCACTCATAGCAGATCTTGCAATTATACTTTTTGCAGTAAAAGGTTTTTTTCTTCTTTCTCCAAAAGTTACTTCAAAATCATTTTCAACTTCATTGTCATTTAAAACTATATTTGCATGTCTAATCATAAATTTTGGTTTTGGTAAAGGTTGAGCAGGAGAAAATGAAGCATAATTTGGAACATCTCGTGCTGCTTTATAAACCCAATCTAATTTATCCTTTGATTCATAAAACTTTTCATCTCCAAAATATTGTCTAAAAGGTTCTCGAAACTCTTCAAATACATATCTTAATCTTCCAATAATTGGATAATTTACAAGTAATTGATGTTCTCTTTGAACATATTTATCATGAATATACCAAGCAATAATTACTACAACAAACAAAATCCAAAAAAAATCATCTAAAAAAAACTCCATATCATTCCTTTTTACTTGAAACTAAAAATCCACTCAAAACTATTAATAGTATACCAAAAACTATTAAAACCGAAGGGAAACTATCCCCTAAAATGAGTCCTAAAATTATTGAAAAAACAATATTGCTATAAGATATAGTTCCTATGATTCCAGCTTTTGCAAAAGAATATGCTTTTGTCATATATATTTGTGCATATGTGGAAAAAATTCCCAACAATATTATGTAAAGCCAATCATTTATTTCAGGCATAATAAAAGTTCCTAACATAAAATCCAAATCAGGATTTACATAAAAACTTCCAATTATCATTAAAATCAAAGGTCCAATTGTTCCAATTGTCATAAAAGATAAAACAATCGCTCTTGTGTCATAATAATTTCTTAGTTCTCGAACTGATGTATAAGCAAGGGCAGCTCCGACACCTGATAAAATACCTAAATAATCACTTTTATCTAAACTACTTCCATCAAACTCTGTTATAAATATAATTCCTATAAAACCAATAAAAACACCTAACCAACCTTTTAATCCTAATTTTTCTTTTAAAAATATATATGCTAAAACAGCTGTAAAAATAGTTGATGTTTTGGAAAAAGTCATTGCTTCTCCAAGTGGTATTTGTGAAATATTATAAAAGAAAAATAAAAGTGCTACAAATCCAGCAACACCCCTAAAAGTTAATAACCAAAACTTTCCACCTAACTGTTTTAAAGGAGATTTATAAATAGATATTAAAATAAAAAAAACACCAAATACATTTCTAAAAAATACAACTTCAACTGAACTCATGGAATCACTTAATTCTTTTGCAACTGCTCCCATAAAAGCAAATAAAAGTGATGCTAATAGCATATATTTTATGCCTTTACTGACTTGATTATCCATTATAAACCTTTGTTTTCAAAAGCCTATTGTAGTATTGTTTTTATATCTTAAAGCTTATTTTGGCTATTATATTACCCTTATATAAATACTTCATAGGGGAAACATGGAATACTTAAAAATTATTGGGGGGAATGATATTTCAGGAAGCGTTGAAATATCAGGTGCAAAAAACGCAGCACTACCTTTAATTGCTTGTACTATTTTAGGAAAAAATGAAATAACTATTGGAAACTTACCAAATGTAGTTGATATTAATACTTTTTTAAAACTAATCAAAAAACTTGGTGGAACTTATGAAAAAGATAATCATACTGCAAAAATCAATACAACAACAATAAATAATACAACAGCAACTTATGATATTGTAAAAACAATGAGAGCTTCTATTTTAGTTTTAGGACCAATATTAGCTAGATTTGGACACTGTGAAGTTTCACTTCCAGGTGGTTGTGCAATTGGTCAAAGACCTGTTGATTTACACTTAAAAGCTTTAGAGCAAATGGGTGCTAAAATTGAAATTTTACATGGTTATATACGAGCCACTGCTCCAAATGGTTTAAAAGGTGCAAAAATAGTATTTGATAAAGTAACTGTTGGTGGAACTGAAAATACAGTTATGGCAGCAGCACTTGCGCACGGAACTACTACTATTATAAATGCAGCAAAAGAGCCAGAAATCGTGCAACTTTGTGAAGTATTAGCAAATAGTGGAGTAAAAATAGAAGGAATTGGAAGTTCAAAAATTATAATTGAAGGAACAGGACAAAAACTAATCGATATTAAACCTTTTGATGTAATTCCTGATAGAATTGAAGCTGGAACATATATGTGTGCAGCTGCTATTAGAAATCAAAAACTAAAAATTGAAAAAGTAATTCCCCTACATTTAGAAGCTGTTATTTCAAAACTTGAAGAAATGAATTTTGAAATCTTACAAGATGAAAATAGTGTTACAATCTTACCAACAACAGAAATTAAACCTGTAAATATAATCACAACAGAATATCCAGGATTCCCAACTGATATGCAAGCTCAATTTATGGCACTTGCAACTCAAGCAAATGGAACAAGTACAATTGATGAAAGATTATTTGAAAATAGATTTATGCATGTTAGTGAACTTTTAAGACTTGGAGCTGATATTCATCTAAATGGAAACACTGCAACTATAAACGGAAAAGCTGGAACTTTAAATGGAACAGATGTAATGGCAACTGATTTAAGAGCTTCTTCTGCTCTTGTTTTAGCGGCACTTGTTGCAAGTGGAGAAACAAATATTCATAGAATTTACCATTTAGATAGAGGTTATGAAAATCTTGAAGGAAAACTTTCAAAAATCGGTGCAAACGTAAAAAGGTTTACAGAATAACATCGATTTTATGATAGATAAATACTTTTTTTAAGTATAAATTAAATAAAATCCGTCCAACGACAAAATAAGGTATATTATAAATGAAACTAGAAATTTCTTTATTCAAATTTGATAAAAACTCTGATTATTTACCATACTATACAAAACATTTTTTGAAAATCGAAGATGAAAAAAGCATCTTAGATATCTTAAATACTATAAATAAAAATGCAAAATTAGGATTTGAAAACTGTTCTGATTTTGATTTAGTAATAAATGGAGTTTTTGTAAAAGCTTCAATAACTTTAGAAGAAGTTATTGAAAATTTTGGAAAAGAGCTTACTATTGAACCTATTTCAATCAGAAGAGCCTATGCTGATTTATTAATTGATGACAATGATTTTAAAGAAAGAATCTCAATTTTAAAAGACTTAGCACAAGAAGAAGATAAACTTGAATATCTAAAATTAAAACCATATTATTATGCTTCTAATACATTAAATTATAAAAGTGATTATATTGGTGATGCAATTTTGATTTTGGCTTATGATTTAATTAAAAAAAATCCAGCTACAGCAAACTATGTTCTTCTTGCCCTTGATGATGAAGAAATTGGAGCACAATATCATACTAGTTTAGAAAAAAGAATTTATAACTTTGATATGACTATTGAAGAAAAAATTCAAACTATACAAAATAATCTAAATTTATTTGAACCTCTTGAAAAACAAAATTTTAGAGTAAATAAAACTTTAATTATTGACTTTGGAACATTTGAAGAAAATTATGAAATAAAACATGATTTCAAAGATTTTAATATTGCTTATTATGCTTCTAAAGAACCTAAGCAAACTTTAGAATTATTAAATAAATTAGATGCAAATATTTTAAAACTAGATTCAATGAAACTTGATTTAGCAAAAAATACATTTAATAAAAATCCTCAAATTACTTATCTTGTTGCATCAACAATTTTACTTGATGCTTTTGATAATAATGCAGATTTTTTATTGGTTGACACTTTTGAAGATTTTTATATTTTTGACTACAATAGAAAACAATTAGAAAAACTTTCAGGAAGAGAAATAATACTTCCAATAATTCACAAAAATGAGTTACAAAAACTAGCAAGTGGAAAACATTCTGAAGCTAAAAAAACTTTGGATAAACATCAAATAAATCCTGAAATAATATAAGGATTTTTTTGATTTCAGATTTAGACTTTATAATTCTTTCAAGTTTAATCATAGCTTGTTTATTACCACTATATATTTATAAAGAAAAAATACTCAAAAAAAAAGTAAAAAAAGAAGATGAAGGTTTTCCCATATTTCTTAAAGATTTAAAACTTTATATGCGCGAACATCATCCAAAAATTAATATTGATTATAGAATTGTTGAAAAAACAAAAAATGAAGAAAACTCTGAACTAAGACAAACTTTGATTATAGACAGTGTAATCAAACAATTTTTTAATTTTCCATATTCAAAAGAAACTCAAGCAACAATTCAAAGGGAAAAACTTTGGATGAATTATCAAGAAAAATCAAAATCAAATCCAAAGTACCCAAGTGATTGGGCGCTAAGAAAAGAGTTTGCATGGAGAAGAGATAATAAATGTTGTAATAGATGTGCTCAAGAACTTAATATAAATGAAACCTACACTAGTTTTGTAAAAGAGATAAAAGATGGTGGTGGTTATAATCTTGAAAATATCATAACTTTATGTGTAAATTGTAATAGAATTGTAGATTCTAAAAATCCCAAAAGCACTATTTCTTCGCTTATTTTAACTGATAAATTAATGTCATTTATTAAATAAATTTCTAATTCCCTAAAATCTCAGAAACTCTTTTTTCATGTTCACTTTTTTCATAATTATTACTTACTTTTTCAATTTCTTTATCCAATTCTTTTGATTTTTCTTCTGTTTTTTTGTCTTGTATTTTTCTTTTTAAATGATTTTCTTTTAATTTTATTAATGATTCTTCTAAATACTTATCTTCTAAGCTTTTAAGTTGTGATAATTTATTTCGAATAAAAGTAATATCTTTTGTTTTTGGTATCATATATGGAGTTACTATTACAACTAAATTATTCTTTTTATTATTAGAAATATCATTTTTAAAAAGTTCTCCAAATAAAGGAATATCTCCTAATACTGGAACTTTTTGATTTGTAGTTTCAATTTTATTTTCTATTAATCCTCCAATTATTACACTTTCTCCATTATTTAAAATAGCTGTTGTTTTTACTTCTTTTTTTGAAGTATCAGCATTGCCACTTATGGTTTTAGTAGTTTTTACTCCTTCAAGTATAGTATTTATTTCAAGGGTTACTTTTGTTTCATTTGAAATTCTAGGTTTTACTTTTAAAGTTAAACCAACATCTTCTCTTTGAAAGTTTTCCCTTGTTGTTCCGCCATCAGTAACACTACTTGAAGTTTTTATAGATATTGTTTCTCCCACATAAATAGAACTCTCCTTATTATTTATAGCTAAAATAGAAGGTTCAGAAACAATATCTAAAGCTCCATTTTGTTTTAGTAAATTTAAAGAAGCTCCCAAAGCTAATCCAGAAGTAATATCAGGAATATCTAAACCTATTGCTTCTTTAACCAAAGAGATTGAATCTGAACCACCATTTAAACTAGAAGAAAAGGCTGTAAGTCCATTGCTATTCGCACTTCCTGCAAATATTCCATAAGAAATTCCTATTTGATTTACCAACTCATCATTAACTTCAATAATTCTAGCTTGAACATAAACTTGCGCTTTTTCAACATCAAGTTCTTTAATTAAACAATTTATATATAAAAGTTCTTCTGTATTTCCCATTACAACTATCGAATTTGATTCATTATCCAAAGAAATAACTGGTTTATTTACAGAATCAATATTCTCTTTTTTACTTATTATATCTTCTAATATTTTTAAAATATTACTTGCATCGATATTCTTCAAATTTATTACTTTTACTTCTTTCTTCAAAGAAACAGAATTTTCATCAATATTTTTAATGTATTTTGATAAATACTCCACATCTTTTTTCTCTCCAATAAGAGTTATTGAATTATCAGGAATATTTTCGACAATAGAGAGATTTTGATTTAAAATTGATTTTGATAATTCATCTAAACTTTTTTTTGCAAAATCTGCTTTTATATTTTTTAGTTTTATTAGTGAAGTTTCTTTTTTTATTTCGGATAATTTTATAACTCTTAAAACATCATTATCTTCAACTAAAGTATAACCTTTGTCTTCTAAAGTCATATACAAAATTTTAATTAATTCGTTTTTATTGACTGGCTTATTTGGTATAAAATCAATCGTTCCTTCTATTTCCTGTGTTATTAATATATTTTTATTGATTATTTTAGAAGTTATTTTGACTAAGTCACTTATTTTTAAATCTTTAAAATTTACATTTATTTCATCATTTGCAACTAAATTAAAAGCTAAAATAGCTATGAAAATAAATTTATTCAATTTCATAAAAACTCCTAGAATTACATTTAATAATTTAAACAGTTATTATAATACTAGAATATTTCTTAATTGTTTTATTTCAATAACTTTTAATTGTTAATTTGTAAGTTTAAAAACAAAACTATTTACATTTATTAAGCATATTTTATTTTACTTATTACTTCCTCATGATTTTTTCCTAAAGTTGATAAGCTTTTTAAAAGTTTTTCATACCTTTCTAATGATTCCGTAGAACTTTGTATTGCTGGGCTTTCATAGATTTCTTTATATTTACTTAGTAAAGTTTGTATAAAACTTTTATAATCTTTGATTTCCCAATTTTCTCCCTCAGGTGATGTTGCATTATAATTATCATTAAAACCTAAATTATTTGATATTTCAACAATAAAATTAAATCTTTCCATATCATCATCAATTTCTCGAACGGTTTCAAATAAAGCTTTATTAAAATCTTCATTATTTGTTCTATTAATTACAGAATCAATACCACCAATTTCACCTACTAATGCTGGTATAGTAGATTTAGATTCACCTGATGGATAAACAGAAATTAACTTTGTTAATTTTTTCATTTGATCATAACTCAAATCTTTCATCTCTTCATTTCTTAATACCCCATCAGATAAAATATCTCTAAATATTTTTTCATCTGTTGGAGATAAAGATGAAAATCCATTATATTTATCTATAAAAGCTACTACTTTTGATGTTTGATTATTTGCAGTTGCTGTCTTTTCATTTGTATTTGATAAATAACTATCAAAAGAGTTAGCTGTATTTGTACTATTTGTTTGAGTTGTTGAATTCGCACCATAAGAATATGATGAAACTTGATTATTTGTTATTTGCATGAATTTTTCCCTTTTAAAAATATTGGCTTTTAGTTGTAGTCAATTTCGTAAAATTATCTTGTAAAAGATTATAATAATTAAGTGTTTTTTGATGTTGAACTTTTAGTTCACTTGATTTACCTTCATCATTTATAGCATTTTTGTGAATATTTGTAATATTCAAAAGAAATTGGTTGGAATCTATATTTATATTTTTTGTTTCATCATAATATTTAGAAATTACATTTGAATAAAATCTTGCTATTAAATCTTCATTATTTTTTAATTGATTTAAATTTGTATTTATTTCCAAAGAAAAATTCATTCTATCAAATTCATTATCTATTTGTTTATATGTATTTGATAAAGCTTCATTAAAAGTTTTATCAGAAGTGATATTTACAGTAGAAAAAATATAATTTATAGCATTATCCATACCAATAATTGGCATTTGATTAACCTCTTCTTTTGATAAATTTGGTTTAACTAACTTTTCAAGTTTTTCAATTTGTTCATAAGATAAGTTATTTATTTCAAATGAATCAATATAATTATCAGATAATATCTCTTTAAATTGAATTTTATCTACATTTGATAAAAAATCAAAAGCATTATATTTTTCAAGAAAATTTATTGAAGTTGATACTTGTTTATTTGTACTCTCTTCACTTGAAGTTGACAAATAACTATCAAAAGAGTTAGTTGTATTTGTACTATTTGTTTGTTGTGCTGAAGAAGTTGAATTTATTCCATAACTATATGATAGATTTTGATTATTTATTATTTTCATAATTTCTCCTTTCAAATTTTATGCATAAAAAGAACTATTTTTATATGAATTTGTTTTATTAGTCTCTATCTGGTCTTTCATTTGTTGATAATTATCTACTAAGTCTTGATATTTATCTTTTAAATCTCCACTTGAATTTCCTAGTTTTTGTGTAAATATTTCTAACATTTTATCTACAAATTTTTGAGCATCTACATCTTTATCATTTATCGTAGATGAATTTCCACTTCCAAAGCTTCCATCTTTTCTTACTACAAAAATAGAATCTACATCTTCACCATTTTTATATGCGTTATATTGATTTCCAACTTCCATAGCCATCCAAAGATAACTAACATCACCTGTTTCTGCGTGTTTAATATGCAAACTATTTATTTGTTTTTGTATTTCTTCAGGATATAAGTTTTCTGCACCCTCATGTATTCCACCATCAATAATATTTGAACCTTCTTCATTTTTTGCAGTTAAAATTTCTGTAAATGCTTGCATTTTTTCAGGTTGAGTATAATATTTTGCATAATCATTCATACCAAGTTCTCCATCTGCTGTTATTTCAGAAAATTCTTTTAAATAATCACCAAATTTTTCACCATATTTATCTTCCAGACTTTCCATTGTTTTTGTGCTTGTTGTTTTTGATGAACTATATCCATAATCTTGTGTTGAAATTTCCATGATTTTATCCTTTAGTTAATTTTTATATTATTTCTAAATAATAATATAACTAATTGGATTTATTTAAAATAAAAATGTATTAAATAATTATAAAATTTTTATACTTCTTGAAAGTTTTGATTCTAGGATAATAAATTGTTCTGATGTGAGTTCAATTAAAAGATTTATTTGAGTTGAAAACTCTTTTGATTTTATATTTATATTTTCTTGATTTAAAAGATACTCAAGTTGTGAAAGCTCAGCATAATCACAAACTAAAGTTTTTGTTATTAATTTTTGATACTCTTTAAACTCAGCTATTTTTATAACTTCGTTTACACTATCCCCATAAGCTCGAACTAATCCGCCCGTTCCTAGTTTTATTCCACCAAAATATCGCACGATGATAACTGCACTATTTATTATTTCAGCTCCTGCCATTACTGCCAAACTTGGTTTCCCACTTGTTCCTTTTGGTTCTCCATCATCACTACTATTTTCAACTATTTGTTCAAACTCATTTAAATATCTATAGGCATAAACATAATGCCTTGCTTTTGGATGTTCAGCTTTTACTTTTTTCATCACTTCATCAAACAAATGATGAGGCATTAAATAAGCTATAAATTTTGATTTCTTCTCTTCGAAAGTACAGCTAAACTCTTTTTGAACAAACTTCATTCTCTCTCTTTAGATATCTTTTTTGATGAAATTATACTTTTAAGATATATTATTGTCAATTTTATTTTTTTCATTCATTTTTTTTAGTTTTTCTGCTAAAGTATTAATATCTTCATTTTTTGTCTCTTTTTCATACCCAAGTAAATATTTCAACATAAGCTCATCTTTACTTAAAATATGTTGTTCATCATTCTTTATAGTATTTTTTTTAGATGTTAAATCAATATCATTATACTTTTTTGTAAACTGGGTTGTATCCAAATATTGAGATTCATATTCTTCACCTTTATGGGCAAGTTCTTCATTCTTTCTTGCTTGTTTTAATTCATTAATCCAACCACTTTTTTCAGTCCCAAAGTTTTCACTTTGTTTTACATCATAAAATGAACCATTTTGATAATCTATTGATAAAACCAAATCTGGCACTGAATCAAATCCATTTTGTGCTAATTCTGATAATCTTTCTCCATAACTAGCTATAGTCATCTGTTTTACAAAATCAGACTTATTAGGATTCTCATTAATCTTTTTTGCATATATTTGAAATACATCTGTTCCATCTTCTGTCACGAACTTTCCATCTTTTATTTCTAAATCTTTTAAGTTATAACCTGTTACATCTTTTATATTTTGAACTAAACCATATTTTGAAGATGATTCTGCATTATATTGACTTGAATCATCTGATATACTTGAAGAAATATGCAAAAATAATTGTTTTGCATTATCAGCTGTATTTATAACATCTTCAATAGATTTAGCAAGAGTTTCATCATCTGTTCCAATAACAGTTGCTTTTAGAGTATTTGGATCAATTGTAAAAGAAAGTTTTGTATCTTGAGGAATTGAAATATTATATTTATTTAATAAAGATTTAAATTGTCCATTTACTTTTTCTCTATCGAAGGCTTTTCTACTTGCAACATCTACATCATCATAAAATGATGAATTATCACGATTTCTAAACATTGGATCTCGAAAATCATGACTTCCATTATCTTTCCCCCATCTTTGAAAATCAAATTCATTACTATGAGCAGCATTTCTTTCTTCTTTTGTTAAACCTTCTATATAATAAGGTGAATATGTATTGTAATATTTATCCCAAATATGGGTATAAGGATTTTCAAATTGATTATTTTCTTCAATTATTTTGGGATAATAGTCATTTAGAATTTTAATTCTAGCTTCTAGTTCAGGATTAACATAACCATTTCTAGCTTGAATAACTGTTTCTTCTTTTAATGGTTCTGTATTTGAATTTATATTTACACTAACTGAATCAGTTAACTTTTTTGTTTGAATTGTAGAACTACTTTCTGATTGTGCTATTTGAGTTACTTTTATTGCCCCATTTAACGAGCTAAATGATTGTGTATTTGAGTTTATAGTCATAAATAACCCTTTTTTTAGAGCTTTTTGTTTATTTTATTATTCAGTATCAATTTAATTTTGCTCATTTATTTTCTGAAGTTTTTCTATTATTTCTTGAAAATCGTCATTTTCTGATTTTTCATCATTTCCAAGCAAGTATTTCAACATAAGTTCATCTTTAGTTAAAAACTCTTTTTCATCATTCTTTATATTAATCTTCTTAGAAGTTAAATCAATATCATTATACTTTTGGGTAAATTGTGTTGTATCTAAATATTGAGATTGATATTCTTCATTTTTATAAGCCATTAATTCTGCCGTTCTTGCTTCTTTTAATTCTTTAATCCAACCATTTTTTTCAGTTCCAAAGTTTTCGCTTTGTTTTACATCATAAAATGAACCATTTTGATAATCTATTGATAATACTAAATCTGGTACTGAATCAAATCCATTTTTAGCTAGTTTTTTTAAATCTGCTGTATCAGCTGAAATTATCATCATTTTATGATCATTAGGCATCTTTGAATTTTCATTAATCTTTTTAGCATAGAGTTGAGCGATATCTGTTCCATCTGGAGTTATAAACTTTCCATCTTTTATCTCTAAATCTTTTAATGTATATCCTGTCGCATCTTTTATAGTTTGAACTAAACTATATTTTGAACCTGATGCACCATTATATTGACTTGAATCATCTGAACGACTTGATTTAATATGTAAAAATAATTGTTTAGCATTATCAGCTGTATTTATAACATCTTCAATAGATTTAGCAAGAGTTTCATCATCAGTTCCAGTTACAGTTACTTTTAGAGTATTTGGATCAATTGTAAATGAAAGCTTTGTATCTTTGGGAATTGAAATATTATATTTATTTAACAAAGATTGAAATTGTCCATTTACTTTTTCTCTATTATATGCTTTTTCTTCTGCTACATCCACATCACCAAAAAGTGGTGGTTCATTTCTTAAAAGTGCATCTGCGAAAGCAAACATTTTTCTGTCTTTTAAATAGTGTATCTCTGCACTATAAGCAATTTCTCTTTCGTGTTTAGTTAAACCTTGAATATAATAAGGAGAACTTTGATCAAAATATTTATCCAAAATATGGGCAGGAGGATAATCAAATTTTTTATTTTCTTCATTCATTTTTGAATAATGTTCTTCTAAGATTTTAACTTGTCTTGCTTCTTCAAGATTAACATAACCATTTCTTGCTTGAATAACAGTTTTTTCTTCCAATGAATTTAATAAACTTGTTGTATTAGATGTAGCATTCGTACTTATATTTACACTAACTGCTTCATTTGATTTATTGCTTGAACTATTGGTATCATCTATTTTAGTTACTTTTATTGCACCATTTAGTGAAGTAAATGATTGTAGTGAATTTGAATTTATAGTCATAAATAATCCTTTTTTTTACAATTCTTAATATTAGTTTAATAATATTATTATCTTGCTTTATTATTTCTTAGCACTTCCATACAAATATTTAAATATCATAATAATAAAAATTTAATCGCTTTTTGTTAAAGGGAAAAGCTAAACTAAACTCTTTTTGAACAAACTTCAACTATAATTGCCCCCATGAGATTAGATTTATATTTAACACAAACCTTTAATATTCAAAGCCGTAACAAAGCCCTTGAACTAATAAAATCAGATAAAGTTAAAATTGATGGTGCAATTACATCAAAACCATCTTTTAATGTTGAGCAAAATCATAAAATTGAAATTTTAGAAGATGATTTTTATGTATCACGAGCTGCTTATAAACTAAAATACTTTTTACAAGAACTAAAACATTTTGATTTAAAAAACAAAAATACCCTTGATATTGGAAGTAGTACTGGTGGATTTACACAAGTTTTACTTGAAAATGAAGTAATAAGCGTAACTTGTGTAGATGTTGGTTCAAACCAACTTCACGAAAGAATCAAACATAATCCTAAAATCACTTTTTTTGAAAATACAGATATTAGAAACTTTCAAAGTGAAAATATATTTGAAATCGTAACTTGTGATGTTTCATTTATCTCTATTTTAAATATCTTAAATGATATAAATCGTTTAGCTTCGAAAGATATAATTATTTTATTTAAACCTCAGTTTGAAGTTGGAACAAATGTAAAAAGAGATAAAAAAGGTGTGGTAAAAGATAAAAATGCCATTTTAAAAGCAAGACAAAAATTTGTAGATTCGACACTTGCATTAAACTGGAATCTAAAATATTCAAGCATGAGTAAACTACAAGGGAAAGATGGAAATGAAGAAGAGCTCTTCTATTTTAGTAAATAAAAATACAATAACTTCTATTGCAATTGGAGGTTTTGATGGAATGCACATAGCCCATCAAGAACTTTTCAAAAACTTAGATGATACTGGTGCAATTGTATCAATAGAATCAGGTTATGCAAATCTAACTCCGAAAAGATACCGACAAGAATATAGCATTTATCCTATTTATTATTTTTTTTTGGAAAATATCAGACATCTTGAAGGTAATGAATTTATAAAACTTCTAAAAGAAGAGTTTCCAAATCTAAAAAAAATAGTTGTTGGTTTTGATTTTTGTTTTGGGAAAAATAGAAAATATTGTATTGAAAAACTAAAAGAACTTTTCGAGGGCAAAGTAATAGTTATTGATGAAATAAAACTAAATAATATTGCTGTTCATTCAAGAATTATAAGAGATTATATAAAAGCTGGTGATATAAAAATGGCAAATAAACTTTTAGGAAAAGAGTATAAAATTTATGGTCAACAAATCAAAGGACAAGGATTAGGAGCAAAAAGTTTTGTTCCAACAATAAACCTAAAAGTTGATGAATTTTTACTTCCAAATGAGGGAGTTTATATCACTAAAACTATTTTAGATGACAAAGAGTTTAATTCCATTACTTTTTTAGGGCATAGAGTTACAACTGATGGAAGTTATGCTGTTGAAACTCATATTATTGATGAAGATATCAAAAATAGCGATTATACAACACAAATAAAATTTTATGAGAAACTAAGAGATAATCAAAAATTTGATAGTTTTGAAGAGTTGAAAAATCAAATTTTAGAAGACATTAATCTTGCAAAAAATTACTTTATTAATATTTATTAATATGCATTTAGATAGAATATATGTATGGTAGATAAAGTATTTAAAAAATCAATTACAAAACAATTCGAATTTGATGAAGAAGTAGCATCAGTATTTGATGATATGTTAAACCGTTCAGTTCCTTTTTACAAAGAGATGCAAAGATTATCAATAAATTTTGCGTGCAATTTTTTAGAAGAAAATGATAAAGTTTATGATTTAGGCTGCTCAACTGCTTCAATGCTAATAGAACTAAGTAAACATTGTAAAAATAATTTAAAACTAATAGGTATCGATAATTCAAGTGCAATGTTAGATAACGCAGCTAAAAAAGCAAGTGCTTTTGGAGTTGAATTAGAACTTATAAATGCTGATTTACACGATGTAACTTACGAAAATGCAAAACTTATACTTTCAAACTATACTTTACAATTTATTAGACCTTTACAAAGAGAAAAGCTAGTTAAAAAAATATATGATGCATTACAAAATAATGGAATTTTTATTTTTAGTGAAAAAGTTATCTCTTCAAATTCAACACTAAATAAACAAAGTATTGATGAATATTATGAATTTAAAAAAACGCAAGGTTACTCAGAATTTGAGATTTCTCAAAAAAGAGAAGCTTTGGAAAATGTATTAATACCATACACAGAAGAAGAGAATAAAAAAATGATATTAGATGCTGGATTTAGCCATTGTGAAACTATTTTCAAATGGGTAAATTTTGCAACATTTATAGCAATAAAAAAATAGATAAAAGGATTTTTATTATGTTAAAAATAGGAGATACAGCACCTAGTTTTTGCGCTGCAAATCAAGATGATGTTGAAATTTGCTCAAGAGACTTAGCTGGAAAATGGATAGTTTTATATTTTTATCCAAAAGATCTAACACCAGGTTGTACAACTCAAGCTTGTGATTTTACAGATAAACACTCGTTTTTTGATGACTTAGATGCTGTTATTTTAGGTGTTAGTGCAGATGATACTGAAAAACATAGAAAATTTATCGATAAATATGATTTAACAATAACTCTTTTATCAGATTCAAGTAAAAAAATGTGCGAAGATTTTGGAGTTTGGCAATTAAAACAATTTATGGGAAAAGAGTTTATGGGAGTTGTTAGAACTACATTTATTATAAATCCTGAAGGAAAAATTGCAGCTATTTGGGATAAAGTTAGTGTTAGAAAGAAAAAAAGTGTAAAAGGCGAAAAAATAGAAATTTTACATGTTGATGAAGTTAGAGCTAAACTTCAAGAATTACAATCAAAATAATAGGAAAATCCATGACAAAAATATTTAATAAACTTTTATTAGTAGGTGTTAGTACTTGTTTACTATCAAATTTAGCTTTTGCACAAGATACAACTTGCTATAAAAATGGTGTTGAAAAACCTTCTTTAATTGAAGATATAACTCTTGATGGTGGTATTTGTAATGGTAAGTTTTCTTTAAATCAAATGAAAAATAATGGTTGGGATGTATTAGATATTAAAATCAATTCTTCACAAAATAAATTTAACTATACATACTATTTCACAAAAAATACAAACTCAAATCAAAAAGCTAATAATGTTTTATTAAAAACTTCAATAACAGAACCAACAACAGCAACAAATAAAGAGTTTTCAGTTAAACCAATGGGTTTAAAAATTGGAAATATTGAAAATAACAAAAGTATAATTCCTATGGGAAATTTGATTATTGGACAAACAGGTATAGTTGTTCATATTTTTGATAATGATAAAAGATTAATTGTATCAAATGCAAAAGTTATAAGTTCAGATTTAAATAGTTCAGTTATAGAATTTTTTGAATTTAAAGATTTAACACAAGATGCAATTCCTACATCAAATAGAGTTGTAACTACAAATGATATTTTAATTTTAAATTATATGTATAACTCTTCACTTTTAATAACTCCAACTCTTGATTCTTTTCAAAGTGTAAGAGAAAATTTCAAACTTAATAATTTTGTTCATTCGGATATTTTCGCAGCTAAATTAAAAGTAGATCATAAACCTTATCCAACAAAAGAAGATATTCAAAACTTTGCAATTGAACAAAATCTTGGAACAATTTTTATGGTTATTGAAAATAAAGTTTATATCATTGACTCAAAAACATTTACAATATTAGAAAGTTATGCAATAAATTATGAAAATGCAGAAGCAATAATGCCATTTTATACAAGAGTTGAAGAAATTGAAGAATCAATTTTTAATTTATCATTTTTTGACTTCTTTTCAGGAGAAAAAAATCTAAGTTATAATGAATATTATAAAAGAATTCTAGGAATAAAATAATGATTGATAAAAAACATTTAGATTATATTACTTCTATTGTTGGTGAAGAAAATATAAAAAGTGATAAAGCACATTTAATCGCTTTTTGTTACGATGCAACAAGAACAAGATTTGAGCCAGATGCAGTTGTTTTTCCAAGACATGAACAAGATATTTCAGATATTTTAAAATATTGTAATGAACATAGAATAATTATTGTGCCAAGAGGTGCTGGTTCAGGATTCACAGGTGGTGCATTACCTGCAAGTGGAGGAATTATTCTTTCGCTAGAGCGACATATGAACAAACTACTTGAAATTGATATGGAAAACATGGTTGGAGTTGTTCAACCAGGACTTATTAATATGCAATTTCAAAAAGCAGTTGAAGAAGTAGGATTATTTTATCCTCCAGATCCAGCAAGTGAAGAATACTCAACACTTGGAGGAAATGTAAGTGAAAATGCAGGTGGAATGAGAGCTGCAAAATATGGAATTACAAAAGATTATGTAATGGCTTTAAGAGCTGTTCTTCCAAATGGTGATATTATAGTTGCAGGGAAAAAAACTATTAAAGACGTAGCTGGTTATAACACAGCAGGAATTTTAATAGCAAGTGAAGGAACATTAGCAGTTATCACTGAAATCACATTAAAATTAATTCCAAAACCAAAATTTAAACAAACATATATGGGTGTTTTTCCAAGCGTTGATAGTGCAATGACAGCTGTATTTAAATCACTTGCAGCTGGAGCAAATCCAGTTGCTATGGAATTTTTAGATGCTTTAGTAATCAAAGCATTAAGACAAAAGTTTCCACAAATATCACTACCTGAACATGCAGGTGGAATTTTAGTTGGAGACGTTGATGCAAGTAGTGAAGCTGAAATAGAATCACAACTTCAAACTTTAAAAGAATCATTTGAAGCATTTGGAGCAACTGATTTTATAATTGCAAAAGACGAAGAAGAAGGTAAAAAACTTTGGTTTGCAAGACGAAATGCAAGCCCAGCAACGATGATTTATGGAACAAAAAAATTAAATGAAGATATTTCTGTTCCAAGAAGTAAATTACCAGTTGCTTTAGAGGGAATTTATAAAATCGGTGAAAAATATGGATTTAATGTTCCTTGTTTTGGTCATGCAGGAGATGGAAATATCCATGTTAATGTTATGGTAAAAGATAAAAACAATGAAAAAGAGATGGAAGATGGACACAAAGCCATTGAAGAAATTTTCCAATACGTTGTTGATTTAGGTGGAACTTTAAGTGGGGAACATGGAATTGGAACATCAAAAGCTCCATTTATGCATATTGCATTCACAGAAGCTGAAATGAACCTATTTAGAAATATAAAAAAAGCATTTGATCCAAATAACATTTTAAATCCATTTAAAATGGGTTTATAAAATCAAATGAATAGTTCAAATGGTGAAGATAACTTTCTAAGAAGAACTATAAAAAGAGTTGATTCATTTTTTAATGATGACACTACTTATTATGCTGCATCTTTAAGTTTTTTCACTATTTTTTCTATTCTTCCTATAATTGCTTTATTAATAGCGATTATTTCTTCTTTTTCTGAATTTGAAAACTATTTAGATATTTTTATAAACTATATTTTTAATTTAATAAATCCAACACATTCATCTGAAATAATAGACGCTTTAAAAAATTATGTATCAAATTCAAGTAAATTAGGATTTATTGGTATCATTTATATGTTATTTGTATTTATAATGTTTATTAAAGATTACGAATACATTGTAAATAAAATCCATAAAGCAAAAAGAAAATCTATACAATTTTCTTTTATCTTTTATTCAATATTTATGGCTGTTTTACCACTTATTTTTGCTTTTTCAAATATTGTAATGTCTTTTTATGAAAGTAATTTTTTTAAAGAAATACTTTCATATACTTTTTCTTGGATAATATTCTTTGCTTTATTTAAATTAACTGTGAATAAACACATAGATAATAAAGCAGCTTTAATCTCTTCATTTATTACCCTATTAGCTCTCTCAATCACAAAAAACCTATTTATCTATTATGTAATATATAATAAAACATATACAACCATTTATGGCTCTTTATCAACATTATTATTTACTTTTTTTTGGATTTATATTTCTTGGATAATATTTTTGTATGGTGTAAAAATATGTCATAAATTAAATGTAAGAAGTAAAGAGAATACAATAATCCATTAATAAATAAAGATAGAGCATCAAATTAAAGAAGTAAAAGGGTGGTGCTCACAATCGGAATCGAACCGATAACCTCTTCCTTACCATGGAATTGCTCTACCGTTGGAGCTATGCAAGCAGAATAAAAAGAAACATATATAAATAAAAGTATAAAAAACAATAAGATCAATTATAGCAAGATTAATAGGATAAAAAGCAAGCTAAAAACAAGCCCCAGAAAAAAGCGGAGCTAAAAAAAAAGCTTCTTCCTAAAAGAACTTGGAAAGTTCAGATAGGAAAAAGCTTAGTGTGTAAAAACTCAAGAGCTGGCAGCGGCCTACGTTTCCACCAGGGGACCCGGCAGTATTATCGGCGATGAAGTGCTTGACTTCCAGGTTCGGAATGGGACTGGGTATTTCCACTTCTCTATAGCCACCAGCAAAGTTGAGTGTAAAAAGTAAGAATAGGTACTCTTTACACTCAACTCAAACTAGAGTTAAGAAAAAATAATGTTAAAGTCTTTTGTTCTTTCTAAAAAAAAACACAATGTGTCTTAAAAATATATATAGTATATATTTAATAAGATAGTAAACCAAAGAATTGTTTTAAATAAGCCAAACGTTCTATTAGTACTGGTCAGCTAAACGACTTACATCGCTTACACATCCAGCCTATCAACCAGCTAGTCTTGCTGGGAACTTCAGGGAAAGTTAATCTTAGAGTTGGCTTCGAGCTTAGATGCTTTCAGCTCTTATCACATCCGTACGTAGCTACCCAACGATGCTCTTGGCAGAACAATTGGTACACCAGTGGTACGTTCATCCCGGTCCTCTCGTACTAGGGACAAATCTCTTCAACTTTCCTACGCCCACGGAAGATAGGGACCGAACTGTCTCACGACGTTCTGAACCCAGCTCGCGTACCGCTTTAAATGGCGAACAGCCATACCCTTGGGACCTACTTCAGCCCCAGGATGCGATGAGCCGACATCGAGGTGCCAAACCTCCCCGTCGATGTGAGCTCTTGGGGGAGATCAGCCTGTTATCCCCGGCGTACCTTTTATCCTTTGAGCGATGGCCCTTCCACACAGAACCACCGGATCACTATGACCGACTTTCGTCTCTGTTCGACTTGTATGTCTCACAGTCAAGCTAGTTTATGCCATTATACTCAACTGGCGATTTCCATCCGCCATGAACTAACCTTTGTAAGCCTCCGTTACTTTTTAGGAGGCGACCGCCCCAGTCAAACTACCCACCAGACATTGTCCTGATACAAGATAATTGTACGCAGTTAGTAACTCAAATATTCAAGGGTGGTATCTCAAGGATGGCTCCGACTCTACTTGCGTCTAGTCATCATAGCCTCCCACCTATCCTGCACATGAATATCCAAGCTACAGTGTCAAGCTGTAGTAAAGGTGCACGGGGTCTTTCCGTCTTTCCGCGGGTAGGAGGAATTTTCACCTCCACTACAATTTCACTGGATCCCTGGTTGAGACAGCTCCCATCTCGTTACGCCATTCATGCAGGTCGGTATTTAACCGACAAGGAATTTCGCTACCTTAGGACCGTTATAGTTACGGCCGCCGTTTACTCGGGCTTCAATCAAATGCTTCGCTTGCGCTGACATCATCAGTTAACCTTCGAGCACCGGGCAGGCGTCACACCTTATACATCCACTTACGTGTTAGCAAAGTGCTGTGTTTTTGGTAAACAGTCGGGAGGGACTCTTTGTTGCAACCTCTCTAGCTTTTTGGAGCAAGTCCATATACCAAAGTAGGCACACCTTATACCGAAGATACGGTGCTAGTTTGCAGAGTTCCTTAACCAGGGTTCTTCCACGCGCCTTAGAATACTCATCCCACCCACCTGTGTCGGTTTACGGTACGGGCAACATACAATATACTTAGTGGCTTTTCTTGGCACGACAGTATCATCGATTCTCCATCTCCTCCGAAGAGTGTCAAGAGCCTGTAAGATCTCGGTCTTATGATACCCGGATTTGCCTAAGTATCAACCTACGTCCTTCGACCCACTATTCCATCAGTGAGCTCGATTAACTCTATGCGTCCCCACATCGCGCTTGTATGTTGGTATTGAAATATTAATCAATTTGCCATCGTCTACCCCTTTCGGACTCGACTTAGGACCCGACTAACCCTACGATGACGAGCATCGCGTAGGAAACCTTGGGTTTTCGGCGTTGAGGATTCTCACCTCAATTATCGCTACTCATGCCTGCATGCTCACTTCTATCCGCTCCAACGCTCCTTGCCGGTACATCTTCAACGCTGAATAGAACGCTCTCCTACCACTCGAATAAATTCGAATCTAAAGCTTCGGTGCACATCTTAGCCCCGTTATATTTTCCGCGCAGAATCACTAGACCAGTGAGCTGTTACGCTTTCTTTAAAGGATGGCTGCTTCTAAGCCAACCTCCTGGTTGTCACAGTAACTCCACATCGTTTTCCACTTAGATGTGACTTAGGGACCTTAGCTGTTAGTCTGGGTTGTTCCCCTCTCGACGGTGGATTTTATCACCCATCGCCTGACTCCTGTGATTCCACATATAGTATTCATAGTTTGATAGGGTTTGGTACCGCGGTAAGCAGCCCTAGCCCATTCAGTGCTCTACCCCTATATGCTACAACACAAGGCTATACCTAAATATATTTCGGAGAGAACCAGCTATCACGAAGTTTGATTGGCCTTTCACCCCTATCCACAAGTCATCCGGAGACTTTTCAACGCCTATCGGTTCGGTCCTCCACTGGCTCTTACACCAGCTTCAACCTGCTCATGGATAGATCACTTCGTTTCGGGTCTGCAGCATCTGACTAATTCGCCCTATTAAGACTCGCTTTCGCTACGGCTTCGTACTTGACTTAACCTTGCCAGACACCACAACTCGCAGGCTCATTATGCAAAAGGCAGTCCATCACCCTGATAAATCATAGGGCTCTGAATGATTGTAAG
Source organism: Arcobacter suis CECT 7833 (assembly GCF_003544815.1). NCBI lineage: Bacteria > Pseudomonadati > Campylobacterota > Epsilonproteobacteria > Campylobacterales > Arcobacteraceae > Arcobacter > Arcobacter suis. The sequence goes on from NZ_CP032100.1 coordinate 2,136,810, forward strand.
CTAATGGTTTCAGGTTCTATTTCACTCTCCTCGCTGGAGTACTTTTCACCTTTCCCTCACGGTACTTGTTCACTATCGATCTGTAAGTAGTATTTAGGATTGGAGGGTGGTCCCCCCAGTTTCAGTCAAAATATCACGTGTTCCGACCTACTCAGGATACCATTAGAGCTATTGAAAATTTAAATTACAGGAGTTTCACCTTCTATGCTACACTTTTCCAAGTATTTCATCTATCTTCTTTAGTCTCACGTTATGGTCCTACAACCCCCAATGCAAGCATTGGGTTTGTCCTAATCCGCTTTCGCTCGCCGCTACTGACGGAATCTCGTTTGATTTCTCTTCCTCTGGCTACTGAGATGTTTCACTTCACCAGGTTAGCTCCCCGTAGGGTAATATAGCTCTCACTATACTGGGTTGCCCCATTCAGAAATCCCCGGATCAAAGCTCTTTGGCAGCTCCCCGAGGCTTATCGCAGCCTAATACGTCTTTCATCGCCTCTTACAGTCTAGGCATCCACCATTAGCCCTTAATAGCTTATTAATAAACAGAATTAAATTCTGTCGCATTTTTGATAATATTCTTTGGCTACTATCTTATTAAACATATTATTTAAAATATATCAATAAAATAAGTTGTGTTCTATCTATTTCTAGATAATTAAAATTTTTGTTTTTAATTATTAGTTCTACTTTGAATAAATTCTCATAGTTCTTTTAATTAAACGAAAAAATTAAAGACTTTAACATTATATTTTTAAATATCATTTTGATTCGAAAATCAAATATAAATTCAAACTCTATTTGAACTTATATTTAACTTTTTTTCAAGTTTCTTAATTTTAATTATAAACTTCTAAACTATTTAAAGGTGGTGGAGAATAGCGGGATCGAACCGCTGACCTCCTGCGTGCAAAGCAGGCGCTCTCCCAGCTGAGCTAATTCCCCACACTGATTAATCTTTAAGATTATTTAATGGTGGGCCTATCAGGACTTGAACCTGAGACCTCACGATTATCAGTCGAGCGCTCTAGCCAGCTGAGCTATAGGCCCTTAAACCTATTTTAAATAATCTTTATAAACCGAATATAAAATCTCATATATTTTTTAGTTTTAAGTTAAGAAACAAATCTTAACTTAATTCTCTGAAAGGAGGTGATCCAACCGCAGGTTCTCCTACGGTTACCTTGTTACGACTTCACCCCAGTCGCTGAATCCACTGTGGAAGGTAGCTATTTTAGCATCCCCGCTTCGAATGAGTTCAACTCCCATGGTGTGACGGGCGGTGAGTACAAGACCCGGGAACGTATTCACCGTAGCATAGCTGATCTACGATTACTAGCGATTCCAACTTCATGTAGTCGAGTTGCAGACTACAATCCGAACTGGGAGATATTTTTGAGATTTGCTCCACATCACTGTATTGCGGCTCTTTGTATACCCCATTGTAGCACGTGTGTAGCCCTGGACGTAAGGGCCATGATGACTTGACGTCGTCCTCACCTTCCTCCTACTTGCGTAGGCAGTCTCATTAGAGTTCTCAGCCGAACTGTTAGCAACTAATGACGAGGGTTGCGCTCGTTGCGGGACTTAACCCAACATCTCACGACACGAGCTGACGACAGCCGTGCAGCACCTGTATATAAGTTTCTGCAAGCAGACACCAATCTATCTCTAGAAAGTTCTTACTATGTCAAGTCCAGGTAAGGTTCTTCGTGTATCGTCGAATTAAACCACATGCTCCACCGCTTGTGCGGGTCCCCGTCTATTCCTTTGAGTTTTAATCTTGCGACCGTACTCCCCAGGCGGCACACTTAATGTGTTAACTGCATTACTGCAAGGTCTAGCCTCACAACAACTAGTGTGCATCGTTTAGGGCGTGGACTACCAGGGTATCTAATCCTGTTTGCTCCCCACGCTTTCGCGTCTCAGCGTCAATAATGTTCCAGTAGATCGCCTTCGCAATCGGTATTCCTTCTGATCTCTACGGATTTTACCCCTACACCAGAAATTCCATCTACCTCTCCCACATTCTAGATATACAGTTTCAAAAGCAGTTCAATAGTTAAGCTATTGGATTTCACTTCTGACTTATATATCCGCCTACACGCTCTTTACGCCCAGTGATTCCGAGTAACGCTTGCACCCTCCGTATTACCGCGGCTGCTGGCACGGAGTTAGCCGGTGCTTATTCATATGGTACCGTCATTATCTTCCCATATAAAAGGAGTTTACGCACCGAAATGTGTCATCCTCCACGCGGCGTTGCTGCATCAGACTTTCGTCCATTGTGCAATATTCCCCACTGCTGCCTCCCGTAGGAGTCTGGACCGTGTCTCAGTTCCAGTGTGACTGATCATCCTCTCAAACCAGTTAGGCGTCATAGCCTTGGTGAGCCATTACCTCACCAACAAGCTGATACCATACAGACCCATCCTCAAGCACTAAAGCGTTTCCCTTGCATACTTATGTATTAAAGGCATATAGGGCATTAGCAGTCGTTTCCAACTGTTATTCCTTTCTTGAGGGCAGGTTATCTATATATTACTCACCCGTGCGCCACTTAGCTGACAATTATAGCAAGCTATAATCCGTTCTCGTTCGACTTGCATGTGTTAAGCACGCCGCCAGCGTTCACTCTGAGCCAGGATCAAACTCTCCATAAATTGAAGTTTTTGAACTTGACTTTTTCTGTATTATTTTACTAACACAAAATTATCACTCATTGTTATAGACAAGATTTCTATGTTTTACCATTTCTCTCTTGTTATATGTATATATTTTATATTAACATTTATTCTTATTTTACATCTGTAATAAACAACAGATTATATTACAAGAATTCTATATTCGGTTTATAAAGATTACTTCACAAACGTTTATAATTATTTTTAAAGATCATCCTAGCTTCGATTACAACGTCTCTCATCATTCTCTCGTTTGATGCGTTCCAGTCAAATTGGACGGGAATTATAATAGATTCTTTTGGCTTTGTCAATACCTTGCAGCTTAAATTTGGCTTAAATTTTTGGATTTGTTCTGTTTTAGATTTTTTTATTGGTTTTTATGAGATTTTTGTGTTTTTATAGGTTTATGTTATTTAGAGTAGAAAGATTTTTTTTAGTTTTCAAAGATGGAATTCATATCCATCTTTAAATATTTTTTACATTTTTGAAATTAAGTCTGCTAATGCTTCAATTTCTGCTTCTGTTTTAGTATTTACTTGTCCAGTCATTATGTTTTTCATAACTCCACCATAACTACCGTCTTTATAACCATTTAAAGAATCAATTATTCTTTGTTTATCCCAACCAGCAATTACTTGTGATTTTCCTAATGCAGATTTTTCTGCTTTTTGACCATGACATGAACCACAAGTTGCATATAATGCTGTTGCATCAATTACAGATTCTTCTGCTAATTGTTCTTTAATTTCACCTTCTACTTTTTCTGGTGAAATAACTTTGTTTTCTTTATTTGCTTCAACTATAGTTGAAACAGTCTCTTTTGACTCTTCTATTTTTGCTTCTTCAACTTTACTATTTTCTTTAACTTCTACAGAACCTTTTTCTACATTTGATGCAATTTCATCTTTTTTAATTTCTTGTGTAGTTTCAGTAGCTTGAGTAGATTCTTTTTTCTCATCTCCGCAACCTGTTAATAATGCAACGGCTACAGCTGAACCTAATAAAAGTTTTCTCATGTTTTTGTGTTCCTTTGTTAAATAAAATAATAACTTTTTTGTTTTATAAAAAACAATTTTCGAATTGTATCTAAACAATTGTATAAAAATTGTGTTATAAACTTTTAAATTCAAAAATAAACTCTTTTTCGAAATCTATTTTTACGAATCCACCCTTTTTTAACTTACCAAATAAAATTTCATCTGTTAATACATTTTTGATTTTATCTGATATTACTCTGTTAAGTGGTCTTGCTCCCATTGCTTTGTCATAACCTAAAGTTGCTAACTCTTTTTTAGCTTTAGCACTTATTTCAATTTTGATTTTTTTATCTACTAATTGTTTTTCTAAATCTTCTATAAATTTACCTGCAACTTTTGTAACTATATCTATACTTAATGAATCAAATGTAACTACACTATCAAGTCTATTTCTAAACTCTGGTGCAAAGAATTTATTTATTGCTTTATTTTCATTTAATTTTTCATTTTTTGCAAATCCCATAACATTTGCTTCAGTTGCACCTAAATTTGAAGTCATTATTAAAACTACATTTTGAAAATCTGCTTTATTTCCACTATTATCAGTTAATTCAGCATTATCCATAACTTGTAAAAGAATAGACATTAAATCAGGATGAGCTTTTTCTATTTCATCTAATAATAAAACTGTATGGGGATGTTTTCTAATAGCTTCTGTTAAAAGTCCACCTTGTTCAAATCCAACATAACCAGCTGGTGCACCTATTAATCTTGAAATTGTATGAGCTTCCATATATTCACTCATATCAAATCTTTCAAAATGAATTCCTAATTGAGTTGATAACTCTTTAGCTACTTCTGTTTTTCCTACACCTGTTGGTCCTGTGAATAAAAAACTTCCAATTGGTTTTTTATCAAGCCCAAGTCCAGCTTTATTTCTTTTTATTGATTGAACTATCACACTTATTGCTTTGTCTTGACCAAATACTCTTTTTTGCATATTTTTTTCTAATGATTTTAAAAGAGTTAAATCAGATTTTGTTGCACTTCGTTCTGGAATATGTGCCATTTTTGCAATTGTAGTTTCAACATCTTTTGAAGTTATTGTTATATTTTTTTCAGATTTTGTTTTTAACTCACTTGCTAAACTTATTTTTTTAGAAGCTCCAACCTCATCGATTACGTCAATTGCACAATCTGGTAAAAATCTATCAGTTATGTATTTTTTACTTAATTCAACAGCACTTATGATTGCACTTTTTGTATATTTAACACCATGATACTCTTCATATTTTGATTTTAATCCCTCTAAAATCGTAATTGAATCTTCAATTGATGGTTCACTTACATCCACTTTTGCAAATCTTCTGCTCAAAGCTTTATCTTTTGAAAAATCATTTCTGAATTCACTAAATGTTGTTGCACCAATACATCTTAATTTTCCATTTGCCAACATTGGTTTTAAGATATTTGAAGCATCCATGGCAGAGCCACCAACACTTCCAGCTCCAACAATTGTATGAATTTCATCAATAAATAAAATCGAATTTGGTATTTTTGCCACTTCTTTTAAAAGTGATTTTAATTTTTTCTCAAAATCACCTCTATATTTTGTTCCTGCAATTAATGAACCCATATCAAGTGAAAAAACTTTTGCTTTTAGTAAGAACTCTGGAACTCTTTCATTTGCAATTTCTAAAGCTAGACCTTCAGCAATTGCTGTTTTACCAACTCCTGGTTCACCAACTAATATTGGATTATTCTTTTTTCTTCTACTTAAAATTTCAATTACCCTTGAAATTTCATTATCTCTTCCAATAACTGGATCTATTTCACCCTTCTTTGCAACTGAGACTAACTCTGTAGAGTTTTTATCCAATACTTTATTATCCATGTCATTATCATTTTCTAAAGCACTATCTTCATCGCTTTCTTTATGGGCAATCTCTTCTAAAATATCAACTCTTTGAATACCTAGTTTTTTAAGTAAATAACTAGCATAAGATTTTTCGTCTTTTAAAATAGCTACAAACATATCTTCTACATTTGCATTTGATTTTCCACTTGTTTGAACATGTGAAACCATATATTCTATTGTAGATGTTAAAGAGATAGTCTCCATTGGTTCATCTATTATATCTTTTGGTAATTTTGGTGTATTTTCATCAATATATTTTTTTGTATCGTCAAATAGTTTATTCGTATCTACACCTAGATCTATAAATAAATTTTCAATAGTTTGGTCATGGATTAACATCAAAAAAATATGTTCTAATGTTAAATACTCATGTTTACTACTTTTTGCATATCCTACAGCTTGTGTAAAAATGCTTCTTAATTCTTTGCTTATCATTTTTTATTCTTCTTCCATTATAGCTTTTAAAGGGAAACCTTTTTCTCTTGCCATACTTTTAACTTGTGCAACTTTAGTTGTTGCTATTTCATAAGTATAAGTTCCACATAACTCTTTTCCTTTATTATGAATATTCATCATAATAGTAGATGCTTCTTCAACTGATTTTCTAAAAACTCTTACTAAAACATCTATTACAAAATCCATTGTTGAAAAATCATCATTTAATAAAAAAACTTTATATTTTTTTGGCTCTTGTAAATCTAAATCATCTTCTAATTCTATCTCTATTTCATTACTCACTTCAAACCTTTGTTATGATAAAATATTTTTCTAAAAAAAACAAATTTATTATAACAAAAAAGAGATTATTATGAAAAATGAGATTAGCTATTATGTAAACAAATCTTTATTTATTACTGCAACTAATACAGATGTAGGGAAAACTTACGCTTGTGAAAAGTTTTTAAACTATTTTGCAAAAGCTGGATTAAAAGTTGGATATTTCAAACCTTTTGAAACAGGAGTATTCGATAAACCACTAGATGGAAGTAAAATGCTCGAACTTGCAAAAAAACTAAACCCATCTTTTAATGTAACTATTAATGATGTAGTTCCTTATCAATTTAAACTTCCAGCTGCTCCTTATGTGGCAAAAGGAAACACTATTATTGATATAGATTTTTTAAAAGAAAAAAAAAGATATTTAGAACAATTTTGTGATGTTCTTATAATTGAAGGTGCTGGTGGATTAATGGTTCCTATTGAAAAAAATTTATTTGTTATAGATTTAATAAAAGAGTTTGAATGTGAAGCGATTTTAATTACGCCTTCAAAACTTGGATGTATAAATGACACCCTACTTTCTATAAATGCTTTAAAAGCAAAAAATATTGATTTTGAGTTTTATATAAATTTATATCAAGATATAAATAGCTTTGAAGAAGTATCAAAACCATTCTTGCTTGACTACTTTGAAAAACTAAATTTTTTAGAAGATTTGGGAAAATTATAAAATTTCTCAATTTTTTTTTCGTTTTTTCATTTAGTAACACTTCTATTACACTAACTTTTTACTAATTTTTTAGCTTCTTTTATTATCTTTTTAGGCTTAGACAGCCATATTTATAGGCTTTTTTGTAGTTTTCTGATTTTAAACTTAAATTTATTTGCTATTTCAAAACACATTAAAACAATTCATTTTAAATGCTGTATAACTTTCCTGTTGGTTTTCAAGTATAATAATAACTATGAAAATAAGAAAACACTGTAATAAAAAACAATAAAAAGAAAGGTAGATGAAATGACTTCTGCAATAGATTTATCTAAATTAACAGCAAATGATGATTTAACACCAGTTCTTGGTGGATATTGGCCTGGTATTCAAATATATTACCCACCAATTAAATTTAATCCACTTGATGGAACATATGAAAGTATGGAACAAGCAAAATTAAGACTACAAAAACATGCTTATAAAACAAAAGCACATACAGTGTTATTTGACTTAGAAGATGGTTGTAGACAAAAAGCTATGTCAAGAGAGTTATTAATTCAAGAATTACCAAAATTTCCTGAAAGAAATTTTCAAATAGCGGTAAGACTTAATCCATTTAGAACTGATGAATATGAAGAAGATTTAAAAATGTTAAAACAAATTCATCAATATATTGATGTTATCGTTTTAGCAAAAGCTGGAGAAGTTTATGGAAGTGCAGAAATTAGAGACTTATCTTCTTGGTTAATTTCAATCGGAAGTAAGTTAACAATTCAACCAATTATTGAACATCCAAAATCTTTACAAATTGCGGACAGATTAATGGAGCATTCAACTGTTAAACACGTTGTATTTGGAATCCATGACTTTTCAAAAGCAATGGCTTATAAAATCACTCCTCAAGGATGGATTAATGAGTTAGAAACTTTCTTTAATATGCTTACAATGGAAGCTAGAATTAAAGGTAAAGGAGTTATTGGTGGAGTTGAAGTTATGCTTACACCACATTCATTACCTGATAATTGTGTTGAGAAAAAAGATATTAGAAGATGGTTAGATTTACATGGTGATGATGCATCAAGACATGTTTATGCTCACGCAATTAGAGAAAATGCAATGGGATTAACAGGTAAACAAATAATTACTCCAAATCACATTAATATTTGTAAAGTTGCATTTACTCCTTCTCCAAAAGAGATTGAAAAAGATGTAAGAATATTAAAAGCAGCTATTGAAGCAGATGCATTATTATCTGGGGCAATTAGATATGAAGGTGAAATGTTAGATCCACCTATGTTTGGTAAATCATTACAAAATATTTTAAGAGCTTATGCATTAAGATCTTTAGCAAAAGAGGATGAAATATTCGCATTATCTGTATTAAACAGAATGCCAATTCATACATTTAAAGAAAACTGGCCATACGGTCAAATTTAGTAGGGAGAAATATTATGAGTTCAAACGTTAAAATAGAAATACCTGAATTTTTAAACATTGGAGTTGCTTGTACTTCTTCTCATATGGGAACACCTAAAGAGAATAGTATTGCAATGATTATTGAAGATGATAAATTAGGTACAGATGAGATAACTTATAAAGATTTAGCAACTAAATCTGATCAAGTTTGTAATTTCTTCACAAGCATTGGTCTTGAAGCTAGAGATAGAGTATTAGTTTGTTTAAAAAACTCTCTTGCTTACCCTATTTCGTTTTTTGGAACTATGAAAGCTGGAATTATTGCAGTTCCTACTTCTACACTTTTAAGTGGTAGTGAAGTTAAATATTTAGCTGAAGATTCTCAAGCAAGAGCAATTGTATTATCAGCTTCTATGTATGAAAACTTAGTTCCATATTTAGAAAACTTAGATAATTTAAAAACTATCGTTATTGCTGGAATTGATAGTGTTGAAAATATAAAAAAACCAAGAGATATTAATGTATATTCATTAAATGAAATTTTCAAAACAGTTGATAAAACACCAAAACATTATAATTCAAAATCTGGTGAACCAGCATATTTAGTATATACATCTGGAACAACTGGTTATCCAAAAGGTGTACTACACTCTCACAGATCACTTGTTGGAAGAAAACCAGCTACTGATTATTGGTTTAACTTTAAAGAAAATGACAGAATCATGCATTCTGGTAAATTTAACTGGACTTATGTTTTAGGTTCTGCACTTATGGATCCATTATTTAATGGTCATACAGTTATTGCTTATGAAGGAGCAAATGATGCTTCAACGTGGATTGATTTAATTAAAAAACACCAATGTACAATTTTCATTGGAGTTCCAACAATTTATAGACAAATCATCCAAAAAACTGATTTTACTTTAGAAGATTGCCCAAGTTTGAGATATTGTATGAGTGCAGGTGAGCATTTATCAGATGAGATGTTAGGTCTTTGGAGAGAAAAATTCAAACAAGATATTTATGAAGCAATCGGAATGAGTGAATGTTCTTATTATATTTCTCACTCTATTTACAATCCAATTAGACCAGGAAGTGCTGGATTTGTTCAACCAGGTCACATTGTAAAACTTTTAGATCCTGAAACTTTAGAAGAAGTTGAAGATGGTGAAGAAGGTATGATTTGTATTGGTGAAGACGATCCTGGTTTATTCTTAGAGTATTGGCAATTAGAAGATGAAACAGCAAAATCAAGACATGATGGATATTTCTTTACAGGCGATTATGCTAAAAAAGATGAAGATGGATATATTTGGTTTATTGGTAGAAAAGATGATATTATCAATACTTTTGGATTTAGAGTATCTCCACATGAAATCGAAAGAGTTGTAAAAACTAATGATTTAGTTGCAGATTGTGTTGCTTTTGGTTTAGATATTGAAAAAGATAAAACTATTGTTGCTATTGCTGTAATTGGTCATTCTGATTTAACAGCTGAACAAGAAGCAGAAATTTTAGCATTTTCACAAGCTAACCTTGCAAAATATAAAGCACCAAAAAGAATCTTTATAATGAAAGATTATCCAAGAACTAAAAATGGAAAAGTTTTAAGAAAACAATTAGTTAAAAACTTACATGATTTAGAAAACGCTCATGCTTGTGGAAAAGAACCAGTAGAATATAAAGCTAGAAGATCAATGTTATTTGTACCTTCATACAATAAACATAATGTTGAAAAAGCAAGAACAGTACTTGCAGATGCTGTAATTTTTGACCTTGAAGCAATTTTACAAGAACAACGAGAAGCTGGAAGAAGTGTAATTAAAGAAGTTTATAAAGAAAGCGGTTCTAAATTTGGTGAATCTGAAAGAGTTCTTAGAATCAATAATCTTGGAAGTGAAGATCTTAAAAAAGATTTAGCACTTGCACGTGAGATTGAATTAGATGCTTTATTATTCTCTAAAATTCAATCAAAAGAAGATGTTTTAGAAGCAGTTAAATTAATAGAAGAAGTAAATCCAAATTTATCTTTAATGATTATGATTGAAACTCCATTATCTGTTTTAAATATCCATGAAATTTGTGCAGCATCTCCAAAAGTTGAAGTTGTTGTAATTGGTTCTAATAAACTTGCAAATAGACTTCATATTGATATTAAAAAAGGTTCAAAAGCGATGTTTAATTACTTATCGCAAATTGCATTAGCTTCAAAAGCTTATGGAAAAACTGTAATTGATGGACCTCACTTTGATGTTAATGATGAGTTTGCTTGTGAAGATTCAACAAAAGATGCATTTAATTTAGGATTTGATGGTAAATCATTGGTTCACCCAGTTCAAATTGAATATATCAATGATATTTTCACTCCAAAACAAGCTGAAGTTGAAGATTATGAAAAAATGATTGCTAAATATGATGAAGCAGTAAAAGAAGGTAAAGAAGTTATTTTACATAATGATAGACTAGTTGATTCTTCAAGAATTAAATGGGCTAAAAAAATGATTACATTATATGAAACATATAAATCATTAGGTCAAAACCTATTTAATAAATAAGGAGTAAATTTGTCTAAAATAAGCACTAAAATTAATATGGGTAATTTTTTTGAAGATTTTTCAATCGGTCAAAAAATCGTTCATCCACTTCCTAGAACAATAAGTGATGGTGATGTATCTTTATACATTGCTTTCACTGGTTCAAGATTTGCTCTGCACTCTTCTGATACAGTGGCAAAAGAGATGGGTTACGATAAAAAACCAATTGATGATGTTTTAATGTTCCATTTAACATTTGGAAAATCTGTTCAAGATGTATCTTTAAATGCAATTGCAAATTTAGGATACGCTGAAATTTCTTTCCCTAATTCAGTTTATGTTGGTGATACAGTAAGTATGACATCAACAGTTATTGGACTAAAAGAGAATTCAAATGGAAAAAGTGGAGTTGTTTATGTTCACTCTATTGGGGTTAATCAAAATTGTGAAGAAGTTTTAAATTTCAAAAGATGGGTTATGGTTCACAAAAAAGACCAAACTACATTATCTGGAATTAATGAAGTTCCAACTTTTGCAAAAACTACACCAATAGCTGATGTTATAAATATTCCAACTATTAAAACAGTAGATACAGATGCTAGTGGTGGAAAATATTTCTTTGAAGATTATGTACAAGGGGAGAGATTAAATCACCCAGAGGGTATTACTATTGATAATAGTGACCATACATTAGCAACAAAGTTATATCAAAACAATGCAAAAGTACATTTTAATGACCACATGATGAAATCTACACCTATGGGTCAAAGACTTATGTACGGTGGAATCATTATTTCAATGGCTAGAGCTATTTCTTTTAATGGATTACAAAATGCCCAATGGATTTATGCAATAAATAGTGGAGCTCATGCAAACCCTACTTATGCAGGTGATACAATCTATGCTTATACTGAAATTATTGAAACAATTGAAGTTAATAGAGAAGATATTGGATTATTAAGACTTAGAACAGTTGGAATTAAAAACCAAACTGCAAAAGAGATTGAAAATCCAAAAGGTGAAGATGGTAAATATTTACCAAATGTTGTTCTTGATTTGGATTACACTGTTGTAATTCCAAAGAAAAAAACTGAAAAAAAATAATAGAAAAAATTTAATTTAACAAAAAGGAAAAAACATGACACACCCAAGCGAAGCACTATTTGGTTCTGGAGACAACTTACCAATCATCCCATCTTGCGAGCATTTTGCAGGTAGCGAAAAGCTAATCTTAAAAGGTTTTGAGATGCAAAAAAAATCAGGACCTGTTTTTGATATTACTTGTGACTGTGAAGATGGAGCTGAAACTGGTAAAGAAGTAGCACATGCTGAAATGATCGTAAGAGTTGTAAATTCTGATGCAAATCCTTATGGAATGGCAGGAACTAGAATTCACGATTTTGACCATCCAGATTGGAGACAAGATATTGATATTTTAGTACCAGGAGCAGGTGAGAAATTAGCATATATTACAATTCCAAAATCAACTTCTTATGAAGATGCAAAAACTCAAGTTGAATATATTCAAGAAGTAGCTAAAAAAGCTGGAATTAGTAGAGAAATTCCAATTCACGTTTTAATAGAAACTCATGGAGCATTAAGAGATGTTGAAAAAACTGCAACATTACCATGGGTACAAGTATTAGACTTTGGATTAATGGACTTCGTTTCTGGTTACCAAGGTGCAATTCCTGCTTCTTGTATGAGAAGTCCAGGTCAATTTGATCATAGATTAATTGCTGCTGCTAAAGCTAAAGTTGTTCAAGCTGCACTTTCTAATCACATTATTCCTGCACACAATGTTACTTTAGATTTAAAAAACCCATACCAAACTTACAAAGATGCTGAAAAAGCAAGAAATGAGTTCGGATTCTTAAGAATGTGGTCAATTTATCCAACACAAGTACAAGCTATTGTTGATGCAATGAAACCAGACTTTACAGAACTTGAAGATGCACAAAATATCCTAATTGCTGCTCAAGATGCTGAGTGGGGACCAATTCAATATGATGGTGAGTTACACGATAGAGCAACTTACAGATATTTCTGGGAATTAGTACAAAGAGCAAAATTCTCTGGAACTAAATTACAAGATATAGTAGAACAAAGATTCTTCTCTTAATCCTTTTAACTTAAGACCAAATGGTCTTAAGTTATTCTGTCAAAATTTAAACTTTTTTTAAATGAGAAAAGTTCACACTAATATTGAATAAAATCTCTTTTATTTAATAAAAAAAGATTTCTTTCATCTGTGCATTGGTATAATAATTCAATTTCTAAAGTAAAAAGGAAAAAAATGAAAGTAATAAAAGAACAAGATATTATAGATAGTATTGCTGATGCCTGTCAGTATATTTCATATTTTCACCCAGAAGATTTTGTAAAAGGTATGGTTGAAGCATATGAAGTTGAAAAATCAGAAGCTGCTAAAAATGCAATTGGACAAATTTTAATAAACTCTAAAATGTGTGCTATGGGTCACAGACCTTTATGTCAAGATACTGGAAGTGTTAACATTTTCATAAGAGTTGGATTAAATGCTAAACTTGAATTAACAAGAGAATTAGTTGATGTATTAAATGCTGGTGTTGCAAAAGGTTATACTAATCCAGATAATACTTTAAGATATTCTGTTGTTTCAGATCCTGCTGGAAAAAGAACAAATACAAAAGATAATACTCCTGCTGTTATTCATGTTACTGTTGATAATTCTGATGAATTAGATATTACAGTTGCTGCAAAAGGTGGTGGAAGTGAAAACAAATCGAAATTTGCAGTATTAAATCCTAGTGATTCAGTTTATGACTGGGTTATGGCAAATGTTAGAGAAATGGGTGCTGGTTGGTGTCCTCCTGGAATTTTAGGTATTGGTATTGGTGGAAATCCAGAAAAAGCTATGCTTTTAGCAAAAGAGTCTTTAATGGGTCATGTTGATATTCATGAACTACAAGCAAGAGGTCCTCAAAATGCTTTAGAAGAATTAAGATTAAAATTATATGAAGATATTAACAAAGTTGGTATTGGAGCTCAAGGTCTTGGTGGATTAACTACAGTTTTAGATGTTAAAATTTTAGATTATCCATGTCATGCTGCTTCACTTCCTGTTGCTATGATTCCTAACTGTGCAGCTACAAGACATATTCACTTTAAATTAAAAGGTGGAAATGGACCAGCTATATTTAATGTACCTTCATTAGATATTTGGCCAGATATTGAATTACCAATGGATACAATTAAAAGAGTAAATATTGCAGATTTAACAAAAGAAAACTTATCTCAATTTAAATCAGGAGATACATTATTACTTTCAGGAAAAATTTTAACAGCAAGAGATGCTGCTCACAAAAAAATTGTTGAGTACAAAAATGCTGGTAAACCACTTCCAAATGGTGTTGATTTAAAAGACAGATTCATCTACTACGTAGGACCTGTTGATCCAGTAAGAGATGAAGCAGTAGGACCTGCGGGACCAACTACATCTACAAGAATGGATAAATTTACAAAAGACATGATGGAAATTGGAATCATGGGAATGATTGGAAAAGCTGAAAGAAAACAACCAACAATTGATTTAATTAAAGAGTATAAGTCTATTTATTTAATTGCAACAGGAGGTGCAGCATATTTAATTTCTCAATCAATTAAATCTGCAAAAGTTTTAGCTTTTGAAGAAATTGGTATGGAAGCTATCTATGAATTTGAAGTAAAAGATATGCCAGTTACTGTAGCTGTTGATACAGAAGGTGTTTCAATTCACACTACTGGTCCTGCTAAATGGAGAACAATTTAATTTAAAATAATCGCAAAAGGCTTTTGCCTTTTGTAATTATTTCCTTTATTTATAACTTTATATAATATTCTTACCTAAAATAATTCTTATACTAATAAACTATATTCAATTTTTGACTTTAAGAAAATACAATAAATGTTATTCTTCAAACAATAATATAATACACAGGAAAATAATAAAATGTTATTAGATGATTTAAAAGATTATTTGGGATTTGCAGTTGCTGGGAATTTTGCTAATCACCTAGGAGAAGCTGGTGAAGCAGACGAATTCTCAGTAATCAAAACCGAAGAAAAAGATGCACCAAAAGGTATGTTTCCTTTTTATATAAAAGGTCATAATAGCTTTTTAGGAACTTATCCTATTTGTGATGAAATAATTTTAACACATGGAAGAGAAAAAGAAAATCTTCAAGTTGAAGCGGAAGTTGCTTTAATTTGTGATTTTGAATACAAAGATGGAAAAGTTGTTGATATTATTCCAAAATATTTTTCAGCCTTTAATGACTGTTCTATTCGAGTAAATAATGGTGAAAAACTTAGCACTAAAAAAAACTGGGGAACAAATACAAAAGGTATCTCTCAAGATATTATTGAGATTGATAATTTCACTGAAAAAGGTATTTTAAGTAAATATCATATCTCTTCATTTATCAAAAGAGATGGAATTGTATATGACTATGGAACTACAAGTGCTGTAAAATCATATAGTTACTTTTTTCATCAATTAAAAGATTGGATGATAAATAAATTAAATACTCAAGAAGATTGTGGACCTTTAGAAGAATTAACTCAGTTTATGTTTGATGCAAAAAATGCAAAAGGTGTTTTAATCGCAGCGGGTGCAACTGCATATACAGAGTTTGGTAAACACAACTTTCTAAAAAAAGGTGATGAAATCTTTGTATATGTTTATAACGCTCACGCTCATAGTTTCTTAGATATTATGAATGATATGTGTGGAATGGATACTTATTTAGGACAATGTTCAAAACTTCATCAGTATGTTCAATAAAACAAAGCTTTTAGCTTTGTTTTGCAATCAATACTAAATATATAGAGTTATATAAAACTATATACATTTATATACAAGCTCTATAAATTACTTTTAATTTTTTGAGAATCGATATATAAAACATCATTTAAACTATCAAAAACTTTTATTGTTGAATCTTCAATTTGTGCTGATGTTTCTCTTAAAATTTTATTTTCTACTCTTTTAGCACTATTATCCATATAAACTTGAACTTTATGATGAACATCTTCATGGTTTTGTTTTAGGATTTCCCACTCTTTTACTTTTGTAAAATCTCTATTTTCATGTTCACAAAGAGTAATCCATTTTCCCATATCACAAGATTTACAATCCACAACCGTACAATTTTCAAAGGAATCTAATGTAGAAAAATATCTCTTTTTAAAACTTATATGATCATTTTTATATTTTGAAACTTCTTTCATTAAATCAATATTTTCAACCATTTCATAATACTTTTTATCTATTTTTGCTTGGGCTGTAATTTGTAATAATCTACTTGATAGTTTAGAAACTTCTTTTGATAAAGTATCAATATTTGAAGCCGTTGAAGCATTTTTTTGAGTTGCAGAATCTAATCTTGAGATAGTTTCATTTATCTGAACTATTCCTATTTCTTGCTCTTTACTAAATTGAGTAACACTTTGTATAATATCTTTTGTTTGGGTGATTTTTGAAGTTAAACTTTCATAACCATTTATCATATCTTGAGCTATTTCTTTTCCTTCATTTGATTTTACACTTGCACTTTCAACTAAACCTTTTATTTCACGTGCTGCTTCTGCACTTCTGTTTGCTAGGTTTCGCACTTCAGCTGCAACTACTGCAAATCCTTTCCCTGCTTCACCAGCAGTTGCTGCTTCAACAGCTGCATTAAGACTTAGAATATTTGTTTGAAATGCAATTTGGTCAATTATTGAAATTGCTTCATTTATTGCTTTAACTTTTTCATTTATTTCATCCATTGAATTTGAAGTTTGTAAAGCAAATTTACTTCCAACATTTGAAGCTTCATTTACTTCATTTGCAATATTCATCATACGATTCATATTTTCATTATTGTTTTTAATATTTGATGTTATTTGCTCCAAAGCAGCTGAACTTTGTTCAAGTGAACTTGCTTGTTGCGTTGAAGAAAGGGCTAATTCATTTGAAGAAATCGTTAAAATATTTGTGTTATTTTCAAGTTCTATTCCTGCATTTGTAATCATTGCAATTAACTCAGAAGATGAATGCCCTAAAAGTAAAGTTGAAGTACATAAAGTTCCAAAATCTCCATACATTCCTTTTTTCT
Organism: Arcobacter suis CECT 7833; assembly: GCF_003544815.1. Lineage (NCBI taxonomy): Bacteria > Pseudomonadati > Campylobacterota > Epsilonproteobacteria > Campylobacterales > Arcobacteraceae > Arcobacter > Arcobacter suis. Next base: position 2,153,889 of record NZ_CP032100.1, read on the forward strand.
GTACTTCATCAAGTTTAAACAGATAATTTGATTGGGTATAACTATTTAATAAAAGATTTATATTGTCAATTTTTAACTTCGTTCTATTTAGCATTTTGTTTATAATATATCTTAAGTCTTCAATATCTTTTGTTACAGCTTTTTGTTTTATTGTATATTCAAAAAATCCATTATTAACTTTTTCCATAACATCAGAAATTTCTAAAACAACTTTTTTATCTTGTTCTTGGATTTGTTCGATTTTTTTGATTTGTTCATTCATTCCCCTTGTCATTATGGCAAATTCATCATTTCCAGAAATATCATGTAAAGTTACATCATCTTTTTCTTTCATTGAATATGCCAAAAACTCATTTAGATTTATTTGGAATTGTTTCATTGATAAAACTATTCTTTTTGTCATCAAAATCATACTAAAAATTGTTGCTAGAATTAAAATTGTTATAAAAAGTAATTCATACATTATTTGATTTCTAAAATTCCATATTTCATCATTTACATATGAAATTAAGTTATCAAATAGATTTTTTTCAGAATCAATAAGAAGATTTAATTTATTAAATGAATTTTCTTTCCAGTTAAAATCTACTCCATAAATACTATTTGATAATTTATCTATTGCATTTATGGCTTTTTTATTATCAATTTTTTCTTGATTTGCTAAATTTTTGTTTTCAGATAAAGAAATCTCACTTGTATTTGAGATAATTAAATCAAAAGTATCTCTTATTTGTTTTAACAGCTCTTTTTCTTCACTACTTGTTCCTTCAAATTTTTCATAATATTTTATTACTTTTAAAAGTGCTGAGTGTTTTGCTTGTATCTTATTTACTAGATTTTCATCTTTTGTTTCTAAATAATCTTTGTAAAGATGTATCAAACCACCATAACCACTTAGTTCTTTTATTTTTAACATAAAGTCATTTTTTTGGCTTTTTAAAAATATTACTTTTCTTATATTATCTATTTGTTGAAAATCTTTTGATGAATATATCTCTTTTAGATTTTCTAGATTTTGTACAAAAATATTGTCTTTAATAATTTCTAAATACAAATTTTGTTTTGAAACAGAATTTATAAAACTATTAAAATCATCTCCTGTAATATTTCCCAAATTTAAAATATTTCTAAGATATTCTTGTTCATTAAATGATTTTTCTATTAATTGGTTAAAGGCAATATACGATTGTGAATATTTTGATAAGTTCCCAATATTTGAATAACTAAGTAATTCTCCAATAAAATAAGTTAAATTATCTATTTCAAAAGTATAATTTTTCTCTAAATCTTGTTTACTAATTTGTAAATCTATATTTTTTTGTCTTGTTTCGTGAATTTGTTTTATATTTTTTTCAAAATTAGAAACTCTTTTTTTTGCCTCTTCATCTTTGAAAAAAGAGTAATTCTTCAAAAATTCATTCAGTTTATTTATTGATTCATCACTTTTGTTTATTTGATTTTTAAATTCATCATTAAACTCTTTCCCATAACTTTCTAAAAAAAGAGTTGAAATATTTCTTTCTTTTTGTAAATCGTGTATTAAAGATGAAACATTTTCTAAAAAATAAAGATATTGCAAACTCTCATTCATTTCAAGATTTTTTTGATATTTATCAAGAATTGAATTAAAAGATAAAATTAATATTGCAATAATAGGAAGTAACAATATTAAAAATATCTTATTTTGTAGTTTTAAATTATTCATTTTGTACCTTTTTAAATTTTCTGCAATATATCTCTCTTTTCTTACAATTTGGTTACAAATTAAATATAGAATTATTATCATATTTTTAATATATAAATCCATTATTTTATTATCCATAAAGATATTTTGATTATAATTTCAGAAAATTATTGGAGATTAATATGTTAAAAGAATTTAGAAATTTTCTTATAAAAGGAAATGTTGTTGATTTGGCTGTTGGGTTTATTTTTGGAGCTGCATTTGCAACTTTGATTAAGTCTTTAGTTGAAAATATAATTATGCCGCCAATTGGATTATTACTTGGAAGAGTTGATTTTTCTCAATTATTTATATCTTTAGATGGAAACTCTTATGCAACTTTAGCTGATTTAGAAAAAGTTGGAGCTCCTGCTATTAAACTTGGAGTTTTTGCAAATGATGCTATTTCATTTACAATTTTAGGATTTGTTATGTTTATGTTTATAAAATCATATAATAAACTAAAAAAAGAGGAAGTTGTAGTTGCTAAAACAAAAGTTTGTGGTGATTGTGCTATGGAAATTCCAGTAGCTGCAAAAAAATGTGGGCATTGCGGAAATACAGCGGTATAAAAAATTAAAAAAAACATAATTAAAAGGCAAAAAACCTTTTAATTATAAATCAACTAAAGCTTTAAAATTCACTCCACATCTTCCGATATTTTCCACATTTACATGATTTCTTTCATTAATTCTATCATCTTCAATAAACTGATATTTTAACTCTAAAATTATAGGTGTAATATCTCCCGAAATTTTATAAGTATCATAATATTCACAAAACATCGCACTTTGGGAAGAAGCAATCATTGGAGGAAAACCTTTCATAACTTCTTTTACTTCAATCTCAAACTTTTCAATTTCACTTTCATTTTTTCCCAATTGCATTGCACATTTTTGCACTTGATCAACATTGTCTTTATTTACAAAACAAATAGTTGCTTTTTTAGTTTTTAAGATATTTGCCAATGAATCTTTTGGGCTTCCATCATCTTTTTGTCCAATTGATACAAGTAACAATGCTGGATTTGAAGAGATTGGAATAAAATATGAAAAGGGAGCTGCATTTAAAACACCATTATCATCTGTTACAATCCATGCAATTGGTCGGGGAATTACTGTTCCTGACATAATTTTATATCTGTTTAAATCGTTTATATCTTTATAATCTAAAATCATCTATTTCCCTTTTTTATATTTTAAATTCTTGCTCAATATTTTTTGCTATTGCATCACCTTTTAAAGTTAAAAATGAATCACTTACAAATTGTTCACTTTTAAGCTTTTTCAACAATCTTTTACCCTCTTTTAAAGAAAATAATCTTGTATTTTCTAGCTTCAAAACAACATCATTTAAAGACTCATTTGATTCTTTTTTTAATATTGCAAGTAACAAAACTTTTTCATTTATATCCATTTTAAAATCCTTGTGTAATAAAAAGCAAAAACAAAAAAAGCAATTCCTAAAAGAATAGTAATTATATCAACAGAAGTTAAACTTGCCATTAATCCTATAAATAAAGTCGTAAGCACACATGAAAGCATAAAAAACATATCGTTGTATGAAATAACTCTTCCTATATATTTTTCATCACATTTATTTTGTAATAAAGCATAAGTAAATGACCATAAAGTCGTGGTACTAAGTCCTACAATAAATAAAGCAATTAAAGAAATATAAAAATCATTTTGAACAAATCCCCACAAAATTACAGCTAAGCCTTGAAAAATCATTAAATAGTGTAAGTTCTCTTTTGTAACATATTTTGAGATAAGCATAGGTCCAAACATCAAAGCAACTGCACGAGTCGCATTTGAAATCCCAATAGCTAAGGGAACAGAAATAATATATTTATACTCATTTTTTGCCAAAATAGTTATCAAAGCATCAAAAGAAGTAAGCCCTACACATGAATGTAAAATTATTAGGTGTAAAATAATCTTATTATCTTTGATATAAATAAATCCATCTTTTATAAGTTGAAAAATTTTATCACTTGTAACACTTGGCTTTACTACAAAATTTATATTTATAAATATAATTAATGCTGATAAAAATATAAAAGCATCTATTATAAAAGCTGTTTTAACTCCGTATGAATTTACAATAAAACCACTAATAGCCATTCCAAAAGCATAAGTAAATGACCAAATAATAGAATGTATTTCATTTGCCATTTGTAATGGTTTACCATTTAAAAGTTTTGCTAGAAGTGACATTTCTGTTGAAAAAAACATAGATGCAGCACTCATTCTAATAAAAATAAAAATCATCAAAAGCCAAAGTTCACTTTTATCATCTATAGTTAAAAATAACAAGGTCATCAATAATTCTGTAAAAATCAAACCTATCATTAAAGGTTTTATTTTTACTCTATCAATAATCGCTCCTGAAAATGGAGCAATTAAAATTGCAGGTAAAAAATGCATTGCAGTTACAACTGATATAGCCATTTCAGTTGAGCCAAAATTAACAAGCATTGTATAAATAGCTACATTTGAAAACCAAGCTCCAAAATAAGAGATAAACTGTACAAGAGATAAATCTCTTATAATTTTATGTTCACGAAATAATTTACGATAATTCAATTTCTACCAACACTTCTTGATACATAGCAGAGTTTGAACTTTCATCTTCTTCATTAGGAGTTAAATAATTTACTTTTTTGTTTCCAGAAAAAAAGAAAGCACAAGTGCTTTTTATATCATCATTAATTTTTACAATAAACTGTGCATTTCCATATTTTGAAGATATATTTACACTATCACCATCTTTAAAATTTGCACTTGAATTAAGATAAACAAAGTCATCAGAAGCAAACTGAGAATTTAATGAGTTTTTATTTTTTGCAGTTATTAAATAAAAATTATCTGAAGTTTTTTCTTTATAAAGTGGTTCAATATCTAAATCTTCTATAAATTCAAAAGTTTCTAACTCTTCTTTTTGGGGTTTGTGATTTTCATAATATGAAATTACTTCATCTTCATCTTTGAGTTTTTCAAAGTTAAATTGTTCCAATAAATAATTTGCTAAATCATATTCACTGATGCTATTTTCATTTTTAGGTTTTACAATATTTGAAATTGCTTTAAATTCATGTCCATAAGATAATCGCACATCTTTTTTACTTAAAAATGAAGTTGATGGAATTATTAAATCAGCATATTCACAAGTTTCATTTAAAGTTGTTCCAAAATAAACTACAAAAGATTTTTTTAAACCTTCAATTACTTTTTTTGTATTTGGGGCTGAAACTCCTGGATTTGCACCTTGAATAAATACTAAATCATATAAACCAAAATCTACTTTTGGAATTGAAATTTTTTCATTTGTCCCTTTTTCTTCAAACTGTTTTTTATATCCAAAAGCAGAATCACTTAAATACCAAACTCCACCCGCTTCTTTTTTGTGATAACCCATAAATGCAGCAAAAGAGTCAATGCATCTCATTATTTGAGCACCTTCAAAATATTTCTGAACACCAAGTCCAACTAAAATTGCAACACTTTTATTTTCAATTAAATCAAAAAACTCATTTACTAAAGAAAGTGATACTCCTGTTGTCGCTTCATAAGAAACAACTGGTTTATTTCTTGATATATCAAAAAACCAATCTGCTCCATTTCCAAATTCATCTATAAATTCTCTATCTTCTAAATCTTGCATATGGGCAAATCTTGTAAATAATAAAGCTAATTCATGATCTGTTTTGGGATTTATTTGCATATGAATTTTTGATTTTTTTGCAATATCTGTTTTTATTGGATCAATTGTTACAAAAGTTTTATCTTTTATCAAATTATATAAATGTGATGAAGTAACAGTTAAATTTCTTCCCCAAACAATTACAATATCTGCATTTAAAAGCTTTTCTAATGGTGGATTAATTACATTTTTTCGTCCAGCTTCAATTCCAGCTCCACCGCCACCATCACATAAACTTCCTTTTGTTAAAGTTGAACCATAAGAAGTAAAAAAGTTTTTAGTTGAGTTTTGCATAACTCCTAAATTACCACTTCCTTTATAATACAAAGTTTTTGAAGGAGTTGTTGATTTTAATTTATCTACTAAAATATTTAAAGATTCTTCTAATGAAACAATTTTTTCTTCAAAAAAAGCATTTGGAATATTTTCTTTTTTTAAAAGATTTGCAAAATTTACGCAAAGTTTTCCATTTGTTACAATATTTTCTTTAGAACCTTTAATATTATCTTCTATTAATTCTGCTTGACAAGTATCATAACAATCAAGGGGACAAGCAACCTTATTATTTGAATTCAATTTTTACCAACCTTAAAAATGTTTTATATTTTTTTAATTTAATTTTATAGTTTTAAAGACTATTTTTCTAGCAAATGCTGAGATTCTTTCTTTAGAACTCTAAAGTTCCCTCAATTGCAAAATTTGCTTTTGAGTCTAATTCTGCATGGGATAAAACAGAAACTTGTAGACCAAATTTTTCATAAATTTCTGATATTCTTTTTCTTAAAACTGGATCTACAACCATTGTAATTTTTGAAAAACCTTTAGCTTCAATATCATCTAAAAGTTTTTTTGTTTTTGTAACAAGATTATTAATTTCCGCTATTGAAATCATTAGTTGAGAAACCCCATGATGTTCTTGAAGTTTTCCAATAAATTGTTGTTCAAGCTCAGGTTTTATCGTAATAATATGTAAAACTCCATCTGTATCTTTATATTTTTGAGTAATAAGTCTATAAAGTTTTGCTCTTACATGTTCAAGTAAAATTTCAGGTGCTTTTGTAAACTCTGCTATATCAGCTACTGCTTCAATAATAGTTAACATATCAATAATTGGAATTTTTTCGTGTAATAAATCTTTACAAACTTTTAATAATGAACCATAAGAAGTAACTTTCATAGCTTCATCAATTACAATAGGGAAATCTTTTTTAAGCCTATCAATAATATCTACAATATCTTGTCTTGTAATAATATCTTCTGCATGTTTTTTAATAATCTCAGAGATATGTGTAGAAATAATTGTTGGAGCATCTACAACTGTAAATCCTTTCATTAAAGCTTCTTCTTTTAAATCTGTTGCAATCCAAGTTGCATCAAGATTAAACACTGGTTCTTTCACCTTTAAACCTACTAATTTCTCATTTGCTAATCCACCCATTGCAAGAAGTTTATCAACTTCAACTTTTCCTTTTACAAGGGGAATTCTTTTTAAATACAATTGATACTCATTTGGATTTAAATTTGCATCATCTGAAATTCTTATTTGTGGTATTACAAAACCTAATTCACTTGCAATTGTTTTTCTAATTGCTTTGATTTTATCAAGTAATTCTGAATTTCCTTGAACTAATTGTAATAATCTAATTCCAAGTTTCAATTCTAAAACTTCTAATTTCATTATATTTTCAATAGTTTGAGATTCATCTGCAACAGACATACTTTTCTTTCTTTCTTTTAAAACATTAATATCATCATCGACTTTTGGTTTAATAACTTCTGTTTTAAAGAATCTTGTTAATGCATTATCTTGATTATCATTAATCATAGTTATTACATAACCGATAAATATCATTAACGCACCCATTACCATTAAAATACCAGTTGGGAAACCAGGAATAAATCCAAATAAAACTAGACCAATTCCTAATAAAATCAATGATTTACTATCTTTTACTAATTGAGAAATAGACTGACTTGCAAATTTCTCTTCATCCATATTAGATCGTGTAATAATAATGGCAGTTGCAGTTGATAAAATAAGTGCAGGAATTTGAGATACTAACCCATCCCCAATAGTTAAAATTGTATAAATTTCTCCAGCTTCTGACATACTCATATCATGCTGAAAAAGACCTATTAATATTCCTCCAATTATATTTACTATTGTAATAATAATACCAGCAACAGCATCACCTTTTACGAACTTTGAAGACCCATCCATAGCCCCATAAAAACTTGCTTCTGAAATTAAGATTCTTCTTCTTTCTTGAGCTTCTTTATCATCAATAAATCCAGCATTTAAATCAGCATCAATAGCCATTTGTTTACCAGGCATTGAATCAAGTGTAAATCTTGCAGTTACCTCAGCAACCCTTGTAGCACCCTTTGTTACAACCATAAAGTTAATAAGTACTAAAATAATAAATATAATAATACCAATAACCATATTTCCACCAACAACAAACTGTCCAAAGGCTGAAATAATCGAACTTACAGCATCAGGTCCATTATGTCCTTCACTTAAAATTGACCTTGTTGTTGCAATATTTAAAGCAAGCCTAAAAAGTGCAAATATCAAAATAAGAGTTGGAAATGTAGTTAAATCTGAGGGTTTTTGAATATATAAAGATATTAATAAAATGAGTATAGAAATAGATAAAGATATTACCAAAAAGAAATCTAAGATTTCTTTTGATAATGGTACTATTATGATTAATAGTATCGAAACAAATAGTGCAACAACTATTAAATCTTTTGAAAATATCTTTTTTATATTCATCTACTAATTTATTTTTAGGTTAGTTAATTTAAAAAATTAACTAACGACAATTGATTCGTTTTACTAATTGTTGAATAAAGAGCTGTATATGTTAACTCTAAAGCTTTTGCTTCTATTGCAACTTTTGCTAAATCAACTGAACCTAATTCTTGAGATAAAATGTCATACTGCGTTAACTTAGAAGAAACTCTCTCTAAAGAAATTTCAAATATCTTATTTTTTCCACCTAAGTCAGCATGGGCAATATTAACAGCATCAAAAACTTTAGTCATTTCACCTGAATATTTAGCAACTAAAGCTTTAGCATCTTGATCAGAAATTGGATTACCTGCACTATCAACTTTTTTTAATGCATTTACAGTATCATCTATAAAATTAAAAATATTTGTTTTTGCCTCAAATTTTGTACCATCTATGTTTGGTAAAGTTCCACTAAAGGTAGCTGGAGTCAAACCATCATTTGTTACAGGCGTTATTGTTTCTGTTGTAGCATTTCCATTTAAATCATATTTTGTTAAAGTATCATTTGTTGGAGAATTTAACTTCCATTCATTACCATTTTGATCAATAATTCTATCTGTTTCTTTGAAACTAAAAGATTCTCCTTTAAAAGCAGTTGAAGATGGATACATCATCATATCATATCCATTAATTCCTCTGTCTCTATAAGATCCTTCTTCTACAGCAACTTTTCTTAATTGGCTATCACCCAGATAAGTTATTTTACCATTTACATCTTTTTCAAATGGTCTTATTGATGAATTTGAACCAGCAAATATATACTCACCTTCAACTTGAGTATTTGCTAATTGATAAAGATTTTCTTTAAGTCCACCAATACTAGTAGCAATCGCTGTAAGTCCATCTCTTGTTGTTGTTGCTGTATTAGCCTTAACTAATTCCCCTGTCATATAATCTAGAATTTTTTTAATTTCTGCCATACTTGAATCAGCTACTTTATTTTGAGCTTGAGTTTTTTGGATTTGAGTTTTTAAACCTTCATATGTTCTTACTTTATCATCTACAGAGATAATTCTTGAATACAACATAGAATCATCACTTCCAACTTGAAGTTTTTCTTTTGTACTTGTTTGATAAGTAAGTTTTTGTTGTAGAGTATCTAAATTACTCAATCTATAAAACATTTGTTCTGTTTGATTTATCATTGTAAAACCTTTCTAAACATTGTTACTATCTCATTAAATCCGAAGACTTTTTGAGTATCTTGGGTTAGAAATTCTCTTATTTGTTCTTTCTTTGACATCGCATTGTCAAGTTCTGGATCCATACCAGTCTTATAAGCGCCAACTCTAACCAACACTTCATTCTCTTTTATTAATGATAATACTCTTTTTAACTTTAAAAAATCATTATAATGCTCTTTATCTACGACCTTATCCATAACCCTTGAAGCTGATTTTAGTAAATTTATTGGTGGATAAAATCCTTGTTCCGTTAACTCTCTTGTTAAAACAATATGTCCATCAAGAATAGATCTACTTTGATCAGCTATTGGATCATTCATATCATCACCATCAACTAAAACTGTAAAAAATGCAGTAATTGAACCCTTTTTATTATTTCCAGCTCGCTCCATTAATTGAGGCAGTAGCGCAAACACTGAAGGGGGATAACCACGACTTACAGGAGGTTCTCCCGTACTTAATCCTATTTCTCTTTGAGCCATTGCAAATCTTGTAACAGAATCCATCATTAATAAAACATCATGTCCTTTATCTCTAAAAAACTCAGCTATTGCCATAGCAGTAAATGCTCCATATTTTCTCATTAGTGCAGATTCATCTGAAGTTGCTGCAACAATTACTGTATTTTCTAAATTATTATCTAAATTATAATGGATGAACTCAGGAATTTCTCTTCCCCTCTCACCAATCAATGCGACAACTTTTATTTGAGCTTCACAACCTTTTACAATCATTCCCATAAGTGTTGATTTACCAACTCCAGAACCTGCAAAAATACCAACTTTTTGACCTTTTCCACTTGTTAGCATAGAATCAATAGCTTTTACACCTGTTGCAAATTTTTCATCTATTATCCCTCTCTCAAGGGCTGGCATAGAAAGCTTATTTATTGCCGCATTTTCTTCTAAATCTGTAATTTTTCCCTTATTGTCAATAGGTTCACCTAAAGCATTAATAACTCTTCCTAATAAACCATATCCACACTTTACAGTTAGCCCGTCTTTTTGTATATAAACCTTATCTTGAATTCTAAATCCATCAATAAAAGAAAAAGGAACTATTGTAAAAGATTTATCATCAATTGATGCAACCATACCTAAAACCGTATATAAATGCTGAACCGATTCTATTTTTACAATGTCTCCAACCGCTACTTCTAATCCCGTTGCAGTTAAAGTAGTTGTTGCAATATTTTTTATTCGTCCAAAGGGAATAGAAAGATTTGTTGAATCAATTTTATTTAATATATCTTCAATATCCATCACATCTCATCACACATTTTTTTATATAAACTATCAACACTATCTTTTACTTCTTTACATTTTGAAATATATTCATTTTTTTTAGTTTTATTTCCCATAGTATCATATAAATTTAAAATATCATAATAAATTTTTACCTCATCATTAGGTTTAACTTTTCTAGTATTTTGTAAAGATTCTAATAATAAATCTATTGATTTTTGATTATTATTTGATTCTTTTGCAATTCTTGCCAATTCTGTTTCAACAAAAGGAGAATATATAAAAGCTTTTAATTCTTTTTGTTTATTATATAACTTGTTTAGTATCTCATTCGCTAAAGTTTTATTTTTTCCTTTTAATAAATCCAAATAATAATCATAATAAAAATCTATTATTATTGGATTATTTTCATTTATTTTTATAAAATCTTGATTTTTATTTGTATATGCAAAAAACCTTTCCATAGCAATAGGTTCAGATTTTTGTTTTAATATTTGGTATCTATATAAAAATTCGTTGGCTAAAACACTTGGATCATCTACCATTTCGACTTTTGTTGAGAAATCTAAAGCGTCATCCATTAAACCTAGGTTATAAGCCATTTTTTCTAAATACAAATAAATATTTGCATCTCTTGTTTTAATAAAAGTATCTTTTATTTGTAAATAAGCTCTTTCATATGGAGATTCAACTAAACATTCAAAAAAAGCATATTTAATAGCTTCATCTTCAATTAATTTAACTAAAGTTTCATTTCTTGAATTTTTTAAAATATCGTTTAATTCAATACATTTTCCATGAGCTAAATAATCTTTTATTATATCAATATTTATCTCATCATAAATATCACTAATACTTTGATAGCCAAATCTTTTTACTATCTCATTTGAAACTTTACTATAAACTTTTTCAGCTCTTAAAATAAGATCATATTTTTTATCATTTTTGTCATTCATTAATTCTTGTAAAAGTGCTTTTTGTTGCATTGCTTCATCTTCTGGATATTTTGAAGCAACCACAGCTGGGCTTAAAAAACCTTGTCTCATTAAAATCTCATCCATATATGTCTTTGCATTTTTTGAATAAATACCTTGTGGATAATCATTTATAATATCTTTATACAACTCTTTTGCTTTTTCTAAATAATAATTAGTTCTATCATACATAAGCATATAAGTATTTGCTAATTTAAATTTAAAATCTTCTATTACATCTTCTTTTGTTGTTCTTTTTAATAATTCTTTTAAAATTTCAGAAGCATGTTCTGGCATACCAGCTTTTATCAATCGATTAACTTTTTTATTTGCTAAATATGAATCATTTGCATAAAAATCAATATTAGTTTTTAAAACTTGAGTTATTAATTCATTTGCTTTATCATATTTTTCATCTAAAATATATACATCAAATAATTCATCAGCAACAACAGTGGCAACTTTTTTATCACTCGTAACTGTTAATATTTCATATAAATATTTAGTTGCTTTTGTATAATCTTTTTGATATTTATAAACTTTTGCAAGGGAAATTTTTCCATAGGTTTTAGTTAATTCATCATCAAAATTATCTATTATAATTTGTGCAAAATATTTGGCTTCTTCTATTTTATTTACTTCAAGTTTTAATTCAACCAAAATCATATAAGCTTTTGCTAAATCATATTGATTGATTTTTGAAGAATTTATAGCCATTTCCAACTCATTTGCAGCTTCTAAAACCAATCTTTTAGACTGTTTTTTTAAAGCCAATTCTGAATATAAAATTATACTATCGGAAGTTAAAACATTAAGTTTATTTTTTTCTTTAAAATCTTTTACTTGGGTATAAGCATCATCTATTTTTCCATCTTTAGCAAGAATTCTTGCATTTTGTAAAATATCAAATCCATCATTTATTGATTGTTTTCTTTGTTCTGATATTTGAACTCCAGAAGAATCAATAAAACCATAATAAAAATCTTTTTTAGCATATAAAATGTTCAACATTAAAAATATACTTATTAATACTTTCAATTTTTACCTTTTTCTTTTTAATTCATAAATATATGAAAATATTTCAGCCATTGCTTTATAAAATTCACTAGGTATTTCTCTATCTACATCTATTTGATCATATAAAGATCTTGCAAGTGCAGGATTTTCTATAATTGGTATTCTATGATCTTTTGCAATTTCTTTTATTTTAATAGCTAAAAAATCTATCCCTTTTGCTACAACTTTGGGAGCAGAATCTACTTTATTATTATATTTTAAAGCTACAGCATAATGAGTTGGATTTGTAATAACAACATCAGCCTCAGGAACGGAACTCATCATACGCTTTTGAGCCATCTGCATTTGAATTCTTCTAATACGCCCTTTTACTTGAGGATCTCCCTCCATATTTTTAAATTCATCTTTAATCTCTTGTTTACTCATTTTTAAAGATTCAATATAATAATGTTTTGTAAAATAAAAATCTATTATAGCAAAAATAAAAAGAATAAAAAGAATAGCTGAAATAAAATAAACTGTTAATTCAATCATTGTAGCAATTGTTGCTGTTGTTTCTTGATTCATCATTGCTAAAAATTTCTGATAAGTTAATGAAAAAATAATACACATTACAAACATAATTAACAACAGTTTTGCTGTTAATTTTAAAGCCTCGATAAGTTTTTTGAATCCAAAAATATTTTTTATTCCTTTTATTGGATCTAATTTCTGTAAATCAAATTTTAAAGGAATAGCCAAAAACCCAAATTGAGCTAAATTACTAATAAAAACCAGTAATAATATTATTACAAACAAAGGAGCTAATGCCTTCAAAAGTGTAACTGTAAAATGATAAGTTATTGCAAAAAACAATGGACTATCTAATTCTTGACCTATAAAGCTATATGAAAACATCATAAGCTTTTTTATTTCAAGTAAAGAATAAGATGAAAAAAAAAGTAAATAAGCTGTCCCAAATGTTAAAATTGCTACTCCTGAGATTTCTGCTGATTTAGCAACATTTCCTTCTTCTCTGGCGTCACTAATCTTCTTATCGGTGGGGTCTTCTGTTTTGTCATCATCTGCCATATTAAAACCTTAAATTATTGGAATTTCGTAATATAATATTCTGTAAATGCTTCTGTAAATATTTCCATACCAAGTATTAAGAAAATAAATATTAATGCAAATTTTAATTGGAATGTTACAACAAATGGAGAAAATGCAGGCATTGATTTTGTTCCATATCCATAATAAACATCAAGAATAAATCCTATAAAAAATAAAGGTAATGCAAATGCAAATGCAAATGCGAACATTCTTTTTATTTCATCAATAGCTAATTGAACTCCATTGTATGAAAAAATATCAAAACTTCCTAAATTTATCATAGAAAAACTTTTTACTAAAATAACTAAAGTCATTTCATACATTCCTGTTTGGAAAAATAACATTAAAGCAATCCAAAAAAGCAATTTTGCAATAATTCCTTCTTGACCACCAGTTGAAGGATCAAACATAGCAGCCATTGATAAAGCAGTTGAATACTCAACAAATTCACCAATTATTCTAACTGAAGAAAATATAATATTAATCAACATTGAAGCCACAAGTCCTAATGTTATTTCAGATATTAAACTTATTAAAAAATTATCTTGGGTTATATTTGACGTTATATCAACTAAAGGGAAAATAAAAATTGTTATATAAAAAGCAAAAGCTATTCGGATAGTTGGACTAATTGCTGCATGTCCAAAAACTGGCATAAATGCAACAAACGACAATATCCTTGCGAGCAGTAAAAGAAATTGATATAAGATTTCTTCATTAAGTAAAGATAAAAATGCCTCCATTACATATAGTCTATACTTTTTTCTTCTATATCTCTATTTTCTTCTTTTAATTGTAAAACTGACTGTGTATCCATTTGTTGTTCAAATCTTCTATTATTTCCTTGACCTTGATTACTATTTGATGATTGGTTATCACTATTTTGATTTGAAGAACTAAAATCTAAATTAAATTTAGTACCTTCATCAAATGTTTTATTTAATGAATTTTTTAACATATTTTGATTTTCCATCATAGTATCTAATGTAACATTATTTGAAACATTCATACTAATTGTTAAACCACTATTTCTATCATTTTTCATTAAAATTGCAATAGAACCTAACTCTAAAGGATTTAAATTTATCCTAAAAGCAGTCATTGGAGGCTTATAATTTTCATACATTTGTTTAGCTATATCTGACATCATCGCTGACATTTGTTGTTTTGCACCTATGATTCTTGATTGTATATTATAAGATAATGGGGAATTTACATTAACTGTTGCATCTTCTGCTAAATTTAAACTATTTTCTAATAAAGCACTACTTGCTTCAATAGATTGTGTAATTAAATTTTTTACGTCTAGACTTTTTACATTTTTTTCTAAAAATAAATTATCAATTAAATTCTTTTTAGTCAATGAGTCTATATCAGTTTTTTTTATTTCAACTTTTTCAATATCAATATTTTGTTCAATATCCATATTTTCCAATCCTAAATCCAACATTTCAGCACTGGTTTTAATTGCTTGCATTGAATTTCCATCTTTTAAAATAGATATAGCTTCATTTTTATTAAATAATGATTGATTATTTATTTTATTTTTTTGCGAACCCAAATATATACTTGAAATAAAATCTTTTGCAACAACATCTTTTAAAGGAGTATCAATATCACTATTTATAGTGTTTATAGTTAGTTTTTCATTATTCTTTAAAATTAATTGATCCATTAATGATAATTTTTCTTCTTTTTTAACAACTACACTTTCTTGTTTAGTTACATTTTCTTCAACTGTTTCAACAGGTAATAATGAATTTTCTTCAATATTAGAAATATTATCAGTATTCAATATCGTACCATTGTTGTTTAATATTGTATTAGCAGATTCTTCTTCAGGAATAATTACACTACTTACAACTTCTTCTGTACTTACACCATTTTGAGTTTTTACTACAAATTGCTCCAACAAGACATCAGTAGAGTTTACTTTTTGTTCTTTATTTTTTACTTCTGTATCACTTGTAACAATATTTTCTTTTGGAATTACAGGTGTAGTAAGATTATCTTGGGGAATTACTGGAACTGATGTATTTAGATTTTGTTTTACTTCTTCTGGAATTACTTCAGGAATAATTTCTGTTCCTAAATTATTTGTAATAATATTTTCTTCAATTATTATAGAAATATTAGGATTTTGTTTTACTTCTTCTGGAATTATTTCAGAAATATTTTCTGTTCCTAAATTATTTGTAATAGTATTTTCTTCAATTATTACAGAAATATCAGGATTTTGTTTTACTTCCTCTGGAATTATTCCAGTAATATTTTCACCATTATTTAATTTAGTAACATTTTGTTTATTTATTTCTGAAGGAATAGCTGTAGTTTCTTTTAGATTTTTTTTAGCTTCAAGAATTAATCTATCTAATAAAGAAGTTACTGAAGTTTGTTTTTGTTCTTCTGTTTTTTCAGGTTCAACTTTCGTTGACTCCAATTCTAGATTCTCTAATTTTATTTCTTCTGATGCTTCTAAACTATCTACAACAGCCTTTTCATCTATTTTTACTTCTTTTACTGTAGCAGTTACAGTAGTTGTATCATTGATTATTTTTTCTTCTTTTACTGCTGAACTATTTGATAATAAAGAATCAAATAAAGAAGGTTTATCTTTTACTGTTTGTTCAGAAGTTGAACTTGCTGTATTTGTATTTGTTGTTTTTTCACTCGAAAGTAAATTATTTATTATATTTGACATTTTGATTACACATTTAATATATCTAAAGTCTTAGAATCAATATTTTTGTGAGTATTAAATGAAGCTACATTTGCTTCATAAGATCTCATTGCTTCTATTAAATCTACCATTTCTACAACAGGATTAATATCAGGATATGCTACATAACCTTTTTCATCAGCATCTGGATGAGCTGGTTCATATCTCATTACAGGTTTAGCATCTGATTGAACTATTGATTTAACACCAACACCTCTTAATGAAACATCCGAATTTTTATTATTTGTAGTTTCAACATCATTTGTGTTAGTTTTTTTACTATTTGCTACAAGTATATCTTCAAATACAACTTGTTGTTTTTTATAAGGACCACCTTCAGCTGTATGAGTAGTTTTTGCATTTGCGATATTTGCACTTACAACATTAATTCTTGTTCTTTGAGCACTCATACCAGAAGTTGATACATTATATCCATCAAAAAAACCCATCTTAAATCCTTTAACTAAATTTGCATTCTCATAATTTCTTTATACGCATTCAAAGCCTTATTTTTAACTTCTAATGCTAACTTCATAGATAATTCTGCTTCTTCTATTTTTTGAACAGCTTCTTGTAAATTAGTAACTTTTCCTGTTGCGATACCTTCCATAGCATTGTATCCTTCTACTTGATCACCATTTACCTCAGATATTGCATCATTTAACATATTTTGAAAAGATTTATCTTGACTTGGTAGTGCTTTACTGTTTGTATTTAAACCTAAAGAACCTATTGAATCTGTTATTGAAGAAATATTCATAATTTACCTTTTACTTAGTTTTTTTCTGATTTTTACTATTTGCATCTGTAACATCTTTAACTGTCAATTCATTTAACATAAGTTGAATTTTTTCTTCATTGTATTTAAAATTAAACTCATTTCTTTTGTTCTCAAGACTAAAAAGACTTATAATCAAAGAGAGCATCATATTACTGACACCTTTTAAAACTATCGTTACCAAAATTATACCTAAAATCATCTCCATAGGAGTAAATAAATCAGCATTAATTATAAAAAATATTAACGTTGCAAAAAAACCAGTTGCTATGTAAAATCTAAATACACCACTATTTATTACAGTTTGTGAGAATCGTTCTATTATCATGATTCTCTACTTCTTATAACAATAGTAATAGAATTTATTGAACTTAGTTTTAGCACTTAGAACAAACCTTAATGAATATTTTTTAGTAACTTATCGATTATCAATTGTAACTGCTTTGTTGTTTCATCAGATGAAAATTCATTGGCAAATAATTTTCTAAGTCTTCCTGTTGTAGAAATATTTGCAGAAGTTGAAACGTTTCCTATATATTCTACCATAAAATCTTTATTTAAACTATTTTTTTTTCCCAAATTTATTAAAGAGTTGGCTATTGTTTCCCCTATTTGATAATTTCTAGTATGATTGAAACTCAGCATTAATTTGCTTTTTTCAAGAGAAAGCATTTTCATCAAAGAATATACATCAGTTAAAGCACTAGGATCGGTAGTTGTTATTGCTAAAATATTATCAGAAATTGATAAAAATTCTTTTACATATTCATTTAATCCAGCACCCGTATCAACAAGTAAAATATCAAAATCATTCAAAGAAATAATATCTTTTACAATTCTAGAAAAAACAAAACTATTTCTATGCGAACTATACTGATAACCACTTCTTCCTGCAATTAAATACACATTAGAATAAACTGTTGAAGAAATTACTTCATCTAAAGTTTTAGTACCATCAATATATTCAAAAAGTGTATTTTGAGGTTTAATATCAAATAAAACTTGCATATTGGCTAAACCAATGTCTGCATCTAAAACAGCAACTTTAAAACCTCTACGCGAAAGTAAAAAAGCCATATTTGCAGTAAAAGTAGATTTTCCAACTCCTCCTTTTCCAGAAGTTATTGTTATTAATTTAGTTTTAGAGTAGTTTTTTTTTACTCTATTAGTAAGTTTAACTAACTTACTAGCTTGAGAAGAAATTGTATCAAACAATTTTATCTCCTAATGCATTGTTTATTCATAAAACAATCAATTAAAAAAGTAGAATCTGAAACTATTAAATCATCTGGTACATTTTGTCCAATAGAAAAGTATGTAATAGATTTTTTTGTTTTATGGGCAAATGAAATAAGATTCCCAAAACTACGAGTTTCATCCAATTTTGTAAAAGTTAAATAATCAATAGAAAGTCTTGAATAGTTTTTATAAATTTCTAATAAATCACTATGTTTTACATTTGCAGGAAGTACTAAAATCTTCTCAATTGGTAACTCTTCAACTCTTTTTTGATATTCATTTATAAGCTCAATTTTATCAATATCATATTGACTAGAACCTGCCGTATCAATAAAAATATAATTACAATCTTTTAATCTTAAAAGTGCTTCTGATAATCCTTCAGGTTTTTTTACGATTTCTAAAGGCAATCTCATAATATTTGTATAAGCTTGTAATTGCTCAATTGCTCCAACTCTAAAAGAATCAAGAGTAACAATTCCCACTTTATAATTTTGTCCTAATTTATAAGCATATCTTGCTGCTAATTTTGAAATTGTTGTAGTTTTTCCAACACCAGTTGGTCCAACCATCATTATTATCTTTCTTTGATGCTTTCTTAGTGGAACTTCATGTTTTATTGGTATTACTCTTCTTAAAATCAATTTAAAAAAATCATTAACTTTTTTTGGATTTGATTTTAAAGCAATAGGTAATTGTTTAATAGTTTTTTTCATAATAGTATAAGTCATTTCTTGATCAAACTCATTTTGTTCAAAAATATTATACATAGATGCAAATTCAGGAGGAATAGTTAAATCATACAATTGACTTTTAGGATTCCAAATAGATTTTTGAACTTGTTCTAAAACACTTTGCATTTTAAGAATCTCTTCTTTAAAATCATAAACTTGTGTTTTTATAGCTTCTGAATTAGCTGTTGCTTTACTAATAGCTGTTTTTGTATATTGTAAATTTTTCTTTTTTTGTTCATCTTCTACTGCTACAACAACTTCATACATATCTTTTCCATTTTGTTGTGTAGATATTTTTTTTGTAGATATTACAATAGCTTCTTCTCCACATTCTTCTTGTGCTTGACGTAGTGCTATTGTTGGTGTTTCTCCTAAAAAAGATAACATATTCATTTTATTCTTCCATCTTTATATATTTGCTCTATTGTTCCATCAACATTTTTTATACGAATAAAATCACTGTTTTCATAAATAACTTTACCTTTTTTTTCTATTTTCACACCACCAAAATTAAATATTACCGATTCATTTTCATATTTTTTAACATCTTTTATACAAATTATTGTATTTTTATTTATATAGTGTGTTGTTATATAATCTTCATTTTGTAGTTGACTTAATTTTAAAGGGATACAAGATTTATTTATTTCATTTACATTTTGTGCAACAACTTTAGAACTATCAACTTTTTCTTCAAAATTTATAGCCTCTTTTGAAACTACAACACTAATAGCGAAAACATTAACATTTAATAAAAAAACTAAAAAACTAAGCTTTAATATCAAAGATTTTCCCTCCATTTGCAGCAGTAATCTCAGAAACTAAATCTTTATACATCTGTTGAACAGGTAATACAATTGATGCTAATTTTTTATTTAGTTCATAAAGTTCTTTTAATTCTACTTCTAATAAATCAACACTTGCTCTATAAATATTAACATCCACTCCTTCTTGAATTTTTGATACAAGTTCTTCATTTAATTTAGTTTTCAATAAAGTGATTTCATCTATCATTATATGTTTTTCATCATTTCTTTTTAGAAGTTCTTCATGTTTCGCAGCTTTAATATCTTCAATATCCTGTGTAATAGAACTTTTTAATTTTATTATTAAATCTGACATATTTTTTATAGTATTTTCAATCATAAGAACCCTTATTTATTATTTTGTGTTAAAAACTCATATAACATAGTACTAATTCCTAAACTTCCAGTAGAACTATCTGCTATAGACTGAGTATACATTCCTTTTATTATATCAGAACCCGCACCTTCTCCTGCAATATTTGTTGTTCTTAATGATACATCCATAATCTGGTTTAAGAAAAATGATTCAAAATCATTACAAACTTTTTTTAACTGTTCAGAATCTTTATCTTTTAGGCTTTCTTGTTTAACATTATCAAATTTATTAACCTGTAAAATATCTTTATTTACTAAATTATTACTACTTATTTCCATTATTACAACCTATATAAAGAAGTTTTCTTCATTTAAAATATCTTGTCAATTAACATAATTTATATTTTCACAATCTCTATTCTATTTTAGAAATTTAATTGAATAATCATAAATTATAAGCCTATGTGATTTAACCTAAACTCTTCATTTCCAATTTTTTTAATTTTAAGTCCAAATTTACCTTCAACAATAACAGCCTCACCTACTCCAATTTTTACACCATTTACTAAAACTTCTAAAGGTTCGTTTACCATTTGTTCAAGTTCTATAATTTCTCCGACATCCCATCTTAAAATGTCTTTTAATAAAACAACTTTCGTTCCTAATCGAACACTTAATTTTAATTTTATGTGGTATAAAAGTTCAAGATTTTTTGGTGTTTGAACAGTTGGAGTACTTGGATAATTGTAATTATTATTAGAAACAATTGTTGAAGAATCAGTGTGTTTTGTCTCTTCTGATTCAACTCCTGTAATTGAAGAGAAAAATGGTAATATAATTTCATCAAAATATATAATAATTGGTAGTTTTTCATCATCTAAAGATAAAATTATTTCATAAATATTTGTTTTATCTTCCAAAGAAGAACCTTCAACAATTGTTGAACTTTTTACTTCTGATTTTATAGATTCAATATCAGGTAAACCTTGTGCATTTACAGATGTACAAAAGCTTCCACAAATATTTGAAATGATTTCATTCACAGCATCTGTAATTTCATCATCTATATGTTCTTTTAAATCTCCCATTCCACCAAGCATTAAATACTCAAATTTAGTTGCAGTAAGTGCAGGCACAAAAAAAGTTAACTTTGCAGAAATGCCCTTAAAATCAAACTTAACCACACATTCTACTAGTTGAGTGGAATCAAAATTATCACTCACCAAAGCTACAATAGCTTCAATTTGAGAGCTTTTTGATAATAGTTGTTCTAAAGTATTTGAAAGTTCTTCTTTAAAAATATTTGATAAATCTGATGCCAATTAAAACTACCTTTATTTATTTTGAGCTTCTAACTCTTGTAATATATAGGCTTTAACTTTCATCATATCCTCAGTTGGATATTTATATTCAGCGTCACCTCTTGTTACTTTTACAAAAAAGTCTTTTGAACTTTTGTTGTATCCAAATCTTACATTATCTAAAATTATCTCATTTTTTTCAGCATCATCTGGAGTACCTAATGCTTTTTTATACTCATCTTCTTGAATTACTTTATTTTTTTCATCAACACTATTAACTTTTTGAATCTTTTCTAAATTATTAACTTTAGAATTATCTATTTCTGCTATTCTTCCAATTTCCATAGTATTCTCCTTAAAAAAGTAACAATTTTAAGTTATTATAGCAGAATTAAATTAAATTATTTAGGATTCTTAATACAAACTATAAAGATTCTAAATACTCATCAAATCCTATTAATTTAAAATCTATCAACGAATCAAGATAAGGTTGAACTAGAAATTGTTTAGCACTTGAAATTTTTAAATCTTGTATTAATTGAATGGCAGTTAAGAAATCAGCATCAGGATCATTTAGTATAACTTTGATTAATGATATTTGTATAGAAGCGTCATTATATCTTCCTGCTTCTAATAATGCTGCAACCATTAAATACATACTATATTTATCTTCTTGTTTATATTCTGATTGCAAATACTCTAATGTTTTTATTGTTTCATCAGGAGAATTAAAATGTAAATCTCTTAAAGCTTTAGTTCTTAAATAAGAAGGTGTTTTTTTACCAGAGATATTCATATCAGCTTTTGAAAAAATACCCAAACCTTTTAAAATATCAACATAATATCTTGTTATAATCAATGGACCTTCTAAAAACTGATTATTTAAACTTAAAGGAATAGAATCTTGTAATCTAGCATAATAAGTGTAGTCACTTTCGCCCTTTCTTCTTTGTACCATTCTTATTAAAAATGTTAATGGATCTTTAAAATGTTCATCTAATAATGTGTGATTTTCATCTATTTTTCCACTTTTCATTACTTTTAAAAAATCTAGTGCTTTATAAAATATTGTATTTTCATATTCCAAAGGCTTATCTGAAGATGTGAATTGAGGATTTATAAATAATTTATAAATTTCTTTAGAAAAATAATTATATAAACCATTATCGCTTTTTATATTATTCTCAATATATTCTTGATCTTTTATTTTAATATTTAATCTATTTGCTGTAATTATATACATTATTGAATAAAGTTTATTTCCTGGATTTAGTTTATATGCTCTTTCGAAATATTTAAAAGCATTATTAAAATCATTTATTTGAGCACACGATAAGGCTAAATTATAAAATATATATGATTTTGTATCTTTAGTCAACATTTTTTGTAATTCAACTACTCTAATAATAGGATCTTCTTTTACAATTTTCAGAAATTTTGCATTATACTCAACCATCTCTTCAAGATTAAGAATGCTTTCTTTTTGATTATAAATAAAACCTTTTAAACTGTCATAAATAATTTCTTGAGAATCTGAAAAAATAAAAGGTGCAAAATAAAAAATAAAATCTATTTTTCTATTATCATCAAAATTTATAACTGAATTTAAATATTGGCTAGATGTAAATTTATTTTGATTAAAGAAAATTTCTAATGGCAACTCAGTATTTGCTTTAAAAGTGCTTTTTCTTTCATTTATTAAATCTAAAGTCTCTTTTAATTGGTCAATATTATTCATTTTAAGATTTGTAAAACTCAAAAGCCATAAAATTTTATCAATAGTATTAGGATTTACATTTTGTTCTTTTGCTTTTTTTAGTAATATATTTGCTTTTTCATAATCTTTTAATTTTATATAAATTAATGCTTTTTTCAAATCCATAGCATAATCCATTGTATTTAAAATTTCTAAAGCATTTTCATACTCTTTTAATATTATATATGTGTCAGAAAGCATTCTTTTTGAATGTTCAGATAAATTTTTGTACTTTTTTGAGATTTTTACAATGGTATCAAGATATTTATTATCTTTTGAAATTTGATATAAATAATAACAAGCTGCCATATAGGGATAAGTATGGGTATTAGCATTTTCTGATTTTTCGTAAATTTTATTTAAATATACTATTGCATTATCAATAGAACCTAATTTATAATAAGCAATTCCCATATTTAAATATGAAGGTATTTCTAATATTTTAGAAGTTTTTTCAAAAAGCTTAATTGCCTCTTCGTATTCATTTTTACTTAAATGTAATACTGCTTTATTAAAATCAATTTGTAATGCTAAATTTTCCTGAGATTTTTTTAATTTCTCAAATTGAAATATTATTTCAGGCTGAGATTCAGTTAAATCATCATTAGCATATAAAGTACTATTGATAAATATTGTTGATAATAATAATTTATATACTAATTTCATTGTTATACTAAAACCTAAACCATTGCATTAACTTGAGCATAAAGCTCTTCATTTCTTTTTTGTAATTCATCTAATTTATTTTTTAAATTAATATTTTCTATACGCAATTCTTGTAAATCATCTCTGGCAACTTGTAAATTTCCTTGATTTGATTTTAATGTATTTGCACTTATTTTTACTTGTTTTTCGTATCTTTCAATTAAAGATTCAAACTTGTTAATTTCTTCTTGTAAAATATTTTTTTCTTCATTCACTTTCTTGTATAAAGATTTATAAACGTTAGAACTTGAAAAAAAGTAGAGTAATAAAACTCCTAGTACGACAATTAATAAAAAATTTTCCAAATTTATCCTATTTAAATATAAATAGGGTAAAAAAATTACCCTATTAAAAAAATTATCTTTTTAGATTGATTAATGTATTTAACAACTCATCTGAAGTTGTAATTGATTTTGCATTTGCTTCAAAAGCTCTTTGGAATACCATTAGATTTACTAAACTCTCTGATAAATCTGCTGTACTTAACTCTAAAGTTTTTGATTTAATTTCTGCTGTTTTATTATTATTTAAATTATATACAGGTTCACCAGATTCATTTGTTTTTGCTAATAAGTTATTTCCAACTGGATTTAATCCTCTATTGTTATTAAAAACAGCAATAGCAACTTGTCCTATTGCAAAATCAGCTCCATCTTGCTTCATTGTAATTAACCCTGTACTATCAACAGAAAATTCTCCAAAAGCAGAATCTGAAATACCCAATGTATCAAGTCTTAATTGTAAACTTCCTTTTGATGCTGTTTGATCAACTTTATTTATTATTTCTATAAATTCAGCTCCTGCACCTTTTCTTCCTGAATAGTTTGCATTTACATCTATTGGCGTTCCAGCTAGTTTCATACTTCCTGTAAATTCAACATCATAATTCGAATCTAAAGTTTCTAAAACTAAATTTCCATTTACATTTCTTGCCGTTACATATTTAGATAAGCTAGGATCTGCATTTAATCCATTAATAATATCATCTAAACTTGTAGCTCCTGCAATATTTATTACTCCACTGCTTGGAACAGATATATTTTGTCCTATTTCTTTATCATAAATACTTATTGCATAAGTATAATTTTTTGCTGTTCCATCTATTTGTAAATTACCTGTAGTATAAACATCTTGTTGTTTTCCTGTAATTAATTTACTTAAAGCTTCTTTTGATGTTTCTAATCCAGCAATTCCCGAACCTTTTGCAGCAGCTGTTTGTGTTTGGAAATTTCCTTGTAATATAGTTTTATTAGCTTCTTCACCGATTTCTGAAATTCTAAATTCTTGTCCTGGTATCAACGATTTTATTTGTATTATACCTTTTAACATATCCGAATTTTTTGTAGATTTTGTATATGTTTCTGTTATATTAAATACATCTGCGCTTCCAGAATCAATCGCCATTGTTGCAACTAAACCTGGCATATTAGAAATTTTATCTGCCATTGCTTTATACGTAGCTATTTTCCCTGCTAGTTTATCATATGCAGCATTTTGTGTATCAGTTAATGTATTTGGAGCAGCAATTGTTCCTGGGTTAACCAATCCATAAGCTGTTATTTCTGCTGGACTTAATGAATTATACAAGTCAACTTTTAATGCTTGACTAGCTGTTGATACTATAAACTCTTGTGATTTCTTTTCACCATTTATATAAATATATATTTGATGTCCATCAGCCCCTATTATAGAATCTGTTCCTGATTTAAAATTTACTTGAGAAGTTTGAGTAATTGAAGTTGAAGATAAAGCATCTGGCTCATCTTTTAATTTTTGCAACCAACTCGTATAATCTTTTATTGCTTCTTCTATATCTGATATTTTAGCAGACTTCGTTTTTGCTCCATCCCCACTAAAAGCAGTAGTTGAATCAGATTTTGCAGTAAGATTATAATCCGTTGCTTTTGCAGTAACTGTTTCAACATAAGTACCATGTCTTATTATTTTTGAACCTAATAATTTTGTATAGTCATTATTAAAAACACTCACATTAGGATTTGTACTTGTTACATCATTTTGACTATCAATTGCAGTCATCATCCAGCCTTGTACTTCATTTCCTGCTGAATCTTGAAGGGTACCATTATCACCCATTCTAAAATTTCCTGCTCTTGTATAAAAGGTTTCTGCTGTTCCTAGAGTATTTTTATTTACTACTGAAAAAAATCCATCCCCATATAATGCCATATCATAATTTACACCTGTTAATTTTGAACCACCTTGTGTATACAATTTCTCTGCATCAAGTACCGTTGAACCTTTTCCGATTCTATCTTGGTACATTTGATCTGCAAATGAAATTCTTGAGGCTTTATATCCTATTGTATTTACATTGGCAATATTATTAGATTCATTATCTAAAGCTTTTTGTTGTGACGCTAATCCTGAGATTCCTGTCCAAAGTGCTCCAATCATGACTGATCCTTTATTTATTAAGGTTATGAACTTAAATGTTCATATATTAATACTAATTTATAGAACTAATATAAAAACACTATTTTTTTAATTCAATGGCTGTTTTTAACATTTCATCAGAAGTTGTGATAGATTTAGAATTTGCTTCAAAAGCTTTTTGATACACCAATAAATTCGTTAAAGTACTTCCCATATTTGCAGTACTTAATTCCAATGAACTACTAACTAATTTATTTAATTTACCAGCATAAAATGCTCTTCCTGATTCTGCAGAAGTTTGATAAACATTATCACCTTGAGGTAAAAGTCCTTGTTGATTTGTGAAATGAGCTGTTTGTAACTTCCCAATTATAAACTTATTATCTCCATCTTTTAAAAAAATCACTCCTTCACTTATTTCAATTTTACCAGAAGTATTTTTAGATAAATTAAGATTTGATAACTTTAACTGAATTTCATTAACAGTTAAAGATTCTTGCCCAACTAAAGATAAAGTACTTGTTATATCTAATAACTCTGCATTAGAAAATTCTAATGCACTTTTTAATGCATCTCTTGAACTATTAACTAATCCAAGGCCTGTTCCTAAACTAGCATTTTGAGTATTTGTAATTGTTAAATAATTTTCATTTATTTGAGCATCTTTAATCGTAACTTCTTTTGCTGGAATCAAAGAATTAATAGTTAACATTCCTGTTGTAGGGTTAACTGAAGAACTTAATCCTTTAATATTTGATATTTTATCGGAAAATTTTTTCATAGTAGTTTCAATATCAGTATCAAAAGATTGAGTTATTTCTTCATTATTTATTGTAATTTTTATAAAATCATTTTCATTAACTAATTGACTCATAGAAGTAGCTAAATTTACATTTGTAATTTGAGAAGCAGATGGTGAAGCTACTGCTGTTGAATTCGATGAATATAAATCTAGTTTACTTTTATAATCAGCTATTAAAGCTTCAATATCTGCAACTTGTGCTGATTTTGTTTTAAATCCTGCTCCACTAGTACCTTTGTCAACAGCCGAAGTATTATAATCTGTTGTTCTTGCATTTATTGTTTGTAAGAAATTTTCATTACTTATAGTTTTAGATACAATATTTTTCGTATGACTTTCATCAAACTGAGTTTTTGCAGGATTAGAAGTCACAACATTATTTGACTGGGGAGTTAATCCTAACACTTTCATACCATTTTGAGTTTGCAATAAGCCATCTTCTGCCATATAAAAGTTACCAGCTCTTGTATAAAAAGTTTCATTAGTTTTTCTCTCAGAAACAATAAAATAACCTTTTCCTTCAATTGCAACATCATAAGCATTATTAGTTAATTTAACATTTCCTTGTGTCATAACTTTACTAACACTATCAATGCCAGTTCCTTTTCCATAGCCATTTTGATACATCATATCTTCAAAACTAATAGTATCAGCTTTATGTCCCACAGTATTAACATTAGTAGAATTATTAGATTCAACATTTAATGCTTTTTCAAAAGCTGTTAAACCAGAATATCCATTCCATAATCCACTAATCATTTTAAAACCTTAAAATATTTTTGTAATTGTTGAAAATGGTAAAGTAGTTAATTGATCAGAATATACAGCGACAGAAACACCTGCTAAAGTATATTTATGGTCAGTAATTGCTTTATTATTTTCATCTAATATCGTTAATTTACCATTACTTACTACAGGAACTCCGGGACTTGAGATAAGAACTTTTTTACCTGTTTTTACACCTTTATCATCAAGAATTTCTCCAGCAGCGTTATAATTAACTACCTTACTTTTTGTTGCATCAGTTGCATCTGGTATAACAATTCTGTCTTCTAGATATAAAATTTGTTGAGCTTTCACTTGAATATTTCCATTAACATTTTCAACTGATCTTACAGTATAAGCTTTACTAATTCCATCTGCACCAATATTTCCATCTTCAATATTTTTTCCAATAATTCCAGAAGCATTAGATAAAGATGACTGAGAAAATGCAGTTTGCATTGATTGCATAGCTTTTATCATTTCTTGGTTTGTATTAATTGATGACATTTGCATTTGAGTTGAAAGCATTTGTGCTGAATCCATCGGTTTTGTAGGATCTTGTAATTTTAATTCTTGTATCATCAATTTTAAAAAATCATCATTTGATAATTTGTCATTACTTATTGCTGTTGTATAACTATTCCCATCTACACCGACACTTGAATTTACTTCTACTGTACTAGCCATTTTAATCTCCTATATCATATGTTCTTCAAAGAAATATTGAACTACATTATCAGAATCCATAGCATCTTGAACTCTAACAGCCAATTTATCATCAATTACAATTATATCACCTGTTCCAATAATTCTAGTGTTTACATAAATTTCACCACCAGTTCCAGCAGCTTTATGTAAAGAAATAATATCTCCATCACTTAATTTTAGAAATTCTGAAACTGTTATATTAGTACTGCCTAACATTACATCTACAACTATCTCTGTATCAACTAATAAATCGTAATCTCTTTCACTAATTTCCATTTAAATACTTTACTTGTTATTTTGATAAATTATATCATAAAGTTATAGTATTTAATAAATGATTTTATTTTACTAAATAATCAAATCTAAAGAATCCAACATAGTTGAAACTTTTGATTCAATATTTCCATCAAAGTTTCCAAGATCACTTGCTATTACAACACCACCTGCTGTAACATTTGCATCACTTTTTAATTCTATAAAAGATTCTAAATTTAACTGACCTTTTAAAACTTCATAATCTTTTGGGTTAAGATGAATTTGCACCTTTGATGCTGTTTTTATTTTATCTAAAAGGTGATTTATTGTTTGTTTTGCAATTTTTGATGAATTTTCACCAACTTCAATACTTATTATTTTTTGGGCAATTGAAATAGAAGTTTTCAATAATTTGGTTTCCATTTGGAAAGTTGCTTGTTCAAAAAAAGCAGCATAATGTTTTAAATCTCTTATTGCTTGAACAACTTGTGCATCAATATCTTTACCTTTTATTCCATCACTTTCAATACTATCAACTTTTTGCGATATTTCATTTAATTTAGCTGTTAAATTTCTTACTTCAATTAAAACAGGATCTATTCTTCCATTTATTTCTCTATCATCTAAAGTTGTTTTAGAATTAATAACACTATTAGTATCAACTTGTGAATTAATAAAATTACCTAATTCATATTTTTGAACTTCTTCATTTTTAGTTAATATTTTTGCACTAGAATATACATTATCAGCCATTAATTATTCTCTCTATCAATGATTCCATCTTCAATCATTTTCTGAGCAACATCCAACATTTTTCTTTGTGCGGCTTCTATATCTTTAATTTTAACTTTATTTGACATTTCAAACTCTTCTTTAAATCTATCTCGCCCTCTTTGAGACATAGCAGATGTAACTTTTTCCATATCTTCTTCAGTAGCATTTTTCATTGCTATTACAACATCACCTGTATCCACATTTTGTAAAATTCTCATAATATATTCAGAATCTAAATTTAACAAATCTTCAAATACGAACATATTTTCTTTTATTTTTGTAGCTAATGAAGTATCTATACCATTAATATTTTTCAAAATATCTTGTGCTTTTGGACCCAATTTATTAAGCATATCAGCTACAACTTTTACTCCACCAACATCTACAATCGAAGATAATAAAGATTCTAGTTTCTTCTCTAAAACAAGGGAAATTGTTCTTACAACATCTGGAGAAACATCTTTTATCGTAGCTATTTGAATAGTTACTTTTACCCTTATTTCTTCGTCTAATTGCATAAGAACCTCTGAAGATTTATTAGGATCCATATGAGATAATATTACTGCAATTGTATGGGGAGACTCATCTTTAATAAAATCGCTTAATTGTTTTGGATTTATTCCATCTAAATATGAGAAAGCCTGCGAAGCCAATTTCATTCTTGATAATTTGGCTAATACTTCATCTGCTTCATTTTTTCCAAGTGATTTATATAAAATTTCCCTAGCAAAATCATACCCACCAGAACTAATAAAACTTTTTGATCTTGTATATAAATGAAACTCTTCCAAAACAGCTAGAGATACATCTTTATTTATTGATGTTATTTGTGTTATTGCAGTTGATATTGCTTCAACAGTATCTTTAGGTAAATGTTGAAATATTTTTACTGTAGATTCTTCTCCAATTAATACAAAAAATCTAGCAACTTTTTCCATCATTGACATTCCTCTTAGAATATCATTTTCTTTTGTACTTTCAGCCATTATTTAACACCTTTTTTATTTAAAAGTAACACTACCTTCATTTAATAACAATTCAATCATTCTAGCTATTTCAAGTGGATTATTGTTTATTTCTCTATCTAATTCTTCAATAAATACTTCATATCTTGCCGCTGATTCTTCATCTAATCCATCTATATTATTTAGTATTTGACTTTTAACTTTTGATTTTAATCTACCTTGTGCAGTACTAGCATCAAATTCATTTTCATAATCAGACAACATATCTTTAACTAAATTTTCATCGTATCCATCTACCTTTTTTTTAGTGCCATCACCAATAATTACAACTTCATTGTTCGCTATAAATTTTCTATAAAAAATTAAAAGTAAAATTGCTGCAATTATATATTGAATGTATTCGCTAAAATCTTTTAAAATTGATTTTATCATAGATATAGTATCAGTTGATTCTTCACCTACAATAACAGCATTACCATTTTCATCAACTGTTTGAGTAACTTGTTCAATAGGTTTAACACCTATAAATTTAAAGTCTCTAACAGTAATTTTATCTCCTCTTACTTTATCATAACCTATCGTATCTTGAACTACAGATTCTAATGAAGCAATAAATTCATCTTTATTTGTAATATCTTTTAATATTGAAGAATCAAATGTCACGGCTGCTGTTATACGTTTAATATTTGTATAATTATTATCTTTTTGAGTAATTATCTTTTTTGAAATCTCATAATTGGTAACAGTATTTGTACCTTCATTATTTGAAGCGATATTACTATTTGTATTTCCTGAGCTTGGTTCTTGAATATTGTTATCAACACCGGCAACACCACCTGAATTTGTAGGCATTCCTTGAGCTTTTGAACTATTTTCTATAACCTGCTGAGATCTAATACTTCCTTCTGGATTATAAATCTCTTCCTCAACATCTTTTTTTACAAAATCTAATGATACAGTAACCTTTGCAACAACTCTTCCAACTCCAACAAAAGGTTCTAAAAGTGCAACTACTTTTTTAGAATAATCTTCTTCTAAACTTTCTTTATATTTATTTTGTGTTGTTGATTTTTGATTATTTATATCATCAGCTGATTGTTGAAGTAAACTTCCATCTTGATCAATAAGTTGAATATTTTCATGTTTTAAATCTGGAACTGCCGAAGCTATAAAATTTTTAATTCCATCTATTTGTTTTTGAGTTAAAAAAACACCTGGTTTTAATGAAAGCATTGCAGAAGCAGTCGTATCACTCTTTTTTTCTGTAAAAATTGTATCTTTTGGTATTGCAATTTTTACGTTTGCTCTTAACACACCAGTTAATGCCTCTAAAGACCTAGATAATTCACCCTCTAAAGCTCTTAAATACTTAACTTTATTTTCAAAATTTGTAGTACCTAAAGATGATTTCTCAAATATTTCCCAACCAACATGTTTACTTGTAGCTGCTTCACTTGTAACTAATTTAATTTTAGCAATATTTACAAAATCTTTAGATGTCTTTAAAGTAAGACTATTTCCAGTACCACTTACAGCAAATTGTATTCCTGATGCTTCAAGTTCATCACTTGCTAACATAACTTGTGATTTTGTTAAATTTGATGCTATCGTATAATTTAATTTTTTATCTTCTGCTTTAATACTAGAATAAACTAATAAACCAACTAATAATATAAATAATAAAGAGAAACCTCCTATTATTACAGCTCTTTGTGCTGTATTTAAGTTATTAATAAACTTTAAAAGTTGATCCATAAATTACTTATCCTAATTAATTTTTTGCTGAAGATTCAATAACTGATCTAAATAATCGAGAATCTCTTTTTATAGAAGATTGAATAGCGTCATATAATATCTTGTTTTTAGACATTTCACTCATTTGAGTATCTAGGTTAACATTATTACCATCATTTTGTTCTTGTAAACCTTTTACTTCTACTAGTTTAGGATTTACATTAGCAGAATTGCTATTTATTGAAGATATATGTTTAGAACTAGTTAATTCCATTTTTAAAGTGTTATTTAATTTATTATTTAATTCATCTTCAAAAACTAAATCTTTTGTTTTATATCCTGGTGTATTAATATTGGAAATATTACTTGAAATAACTTTTTGTTTTTCACCTCTGAAATTTAACTGTTCAAAAAGGGCATTACTTATGTTACTTGCTTCCATTATTTAGTGTTACTTCCTATTTTTTCTATTAATGAAGCATTTAATTCATCTATTGATTTAACAGCTTTTTGTGATTGATCAAATCTTCTATGTGCATCGATTAATTCAACCATTGAGCTAACTGAATTTACATTTGATTTTTCAATAGCCCCGTTAACCAATAAACTATCATTATTTTCAAAAATTTCCATCTCATTAGGATTTTTTGGCAGGTATGTATTATCACCAATTTTTTCTAAATTTGTATAAGGTATCTTTGTTACTCCAATTTGTGAAGCAAAATTATCTTCTACTACAATTGGTTCATTATCTGCATTTAATACATTATTTCCATTTCCATCTACTAAAAAATTATCTAAATTTTTAAAAGATCCATCCCTTGTATACACTATATCACCATTTGCATTTTGTACTTTAAAAAATGTGTCCGGATCATTTAATGCAAAATCTAAAGCATTCCCCGTCATGGCAATTGGTCCCATTTCCGAATTTATAAATTTTGAATCAATTTTTGGTATATTATTTGTCACTGTGTTTATTTTTGTAGGTACAATATTTTCTTCTTGTGCTCTTTGTAAATAATAGTTAAAAGTAGTTTCTGTTGTTCCTTCTTGCTTAAAACCATTTGTATTTATATTTGCTAAATTATTACTAATTTGATCTAATCTATTAAATTGATTTATCATTGATGCAGCAAGAGGATAAGTACCTTGATTCATAAACTACTCCTTTAATTATTTATTATTTGAAAATTCAGCAATTAATTTATCTAAATCATCACCTATTAAATCATCCGAATCATCACCATGGATGTGTCTTGGTACAGCAACTTCTTTTGTTGCACCATCATCTTCAAATAAATTATTTAAATATAGAGACAATTTTCTTATTACTGACATAACTCTTTCGATTTTTTGTCTGTTAATATCATTAAATTGCATTAATTCCATTGCTTGAAAAATTTCTGAATCTTCTGAGTTTATTAAATTTTTTAAATCTTTTAAAGAGCTTGTAACTTTATTTGCATTTGCTAAATGTTCATCAAATATTTTTATATTTGGAAATTTATTATTTAATGAAACAAGTAAAGCTGATTCTGCTTTAATAAAAACTTCAAAATCTTTTATGTAACTTCTGAATTCATTATTATTATCAAGGGTTAAACTTAATACATCAAATATTTGAGAAACTTTCTCCTCTGAATCATTCGCAACTTGACTTAACTGATTAACAACTTTTGTATCTTTTTCTGCTGGCAAGGGAAAAATACCTTCATTTATTTTAGAAGAAGTCCAATCTTTAACAATTTCATCTTCACTTCTAGTAAGTTTTTTTTCAACTACGCTTACATCATTTTTTGTATCTTCATCTTTACTCAAATCTAAAGGTAAATCTTCTTCTTTTTCTAAAATTAAATCTTTTATATTAGCAGTTTCATTTACACTTTCTATTTCACTTAATAATTTCTCAATATCACTATTACTAACACTATTAGAACTAGAAAAATCAGCATCATCTTCTGATTCATGTATTTCTATTTTTTCATTAAGTTTTGTATCTTCTTTTAACTCTTCAGTTTGAGACAATAATTCCTCAATTTCTTGAGTATTAACTTTTACACTTTGTGTTGCTTCTTCTGAATCACCATCATCTTCAATATCAAGACCATTCATTAAGGCTTCAATCTCTTCTTGGCTCATACTCATGATAATACCTTATATTATTTTTTCAATACTCCATCGAGCTTTTCTTTCAAAACTTCAGCATTGAAAGGCTTAACTATATAATTATTAACACCTGCTTTTAGTGCTGTGATAACTTCACCTTTTCCACCTTCAGTTGTAATCATAATTATAGGCGTTTTTTGATGTATACCTTCGCTTCTGACCTTTTTAACTAATTCTAAACCATTCATATTAGGCATATTCCAATCTGTTAATATAACATCATAACGACTTTCACTAAGTAGTTTCCAAGCTTTTACACCATCTTCAGCTTCATCAAAACTATCTTTAGTAAATCCTAATTGCATAACTACGTTTCCAATGATTCTTCTCATTGTAGAGCTATCATCAACTATTAGAATTCTCATTAACTATCCCTTGTTTTATAAATATTTTCAATTATTATGCATTATATATAATTTGTTTTAAATTTACACTTAATGTATGTAAAAAATAATTATCTAAATTTATCTAAGTTTAATTATTCTTAAAATATAATAAATATATGCAATTTTAAAGGATATACCGTGATTAGAGGACTTTACACAGCAGCAACAGGTATGAACTCAATGCAACATCAAATCGATGTAACATCAAATAATATAGCGAATGTTAATACAACAGGTTTTAAACAAGATAGAGCCGAATTTCAGGACTTAATGTACGAAACATTAAATTATACAGCAGGACAAACTACTCAAACTACTATAAACCCAACAGGAATAAATGTGGGTCTTGGAGTTAGAGTTTCAGGAGTTCAAAAAAACTTCACTGAAGGTGATTTAAAACTAACATCAAATGAATTAGATTTAGCCATAAAAGGTAAAGGTTTTTTCCAAATTACTTTACCAAGTGGAGAAACTGCGTATTCTAGAAATGGTGCCTTTAAATTGAATGAAGAAGGTTCTATTGTAAATGGAAGCGGATATGTCCTTAATCCTGAGATTGTAGTTCCTGATAATGTTACAAAACTTACTATAGGAACTGATGGTACAGTAACTGCAACTGACCCACAAACAGGTGATATAGTTGATTTAGGGCAAATCACACTAGCTGATTTTATAAATCCTGCTGGTCTTACACCATTAGGAGACTCATTATTTATGCAAAGTGCAGCTTCTGGTGATGTTTTAGAAGGTAATCCAACAGAAGAACAATTTGGAGCAGTTCAACAAGGAATGATTGAATCGTCTAATGTAAAATTAGTTAATGAAATGGTAGATTTAATTACAGCGCAAAGAGCTTATGAGGCTAATTCAAAAGCGATTACTACAACTGATAGTATGCTTGATACAGTTAATAGACTAAAAAATTAAAGTAACTAAATAAGATTTATGAAATTAGAAGAATTAAAAAGACTTCGTGAAGAAAAATTTTTAGCGCATAAAAAAAAGAAAAGAGCATATTATTTAAAGAAAAAAGAAGTGAAAAAAGTTTATGACTATGAAGAAGAACTCAATAACGAAAATTTTTCACTTAAAATAAAAGAGATTATCAAGGCTCAAAAAAACTATTTAGATAATAGAAAAGATATAATTATTTCAAAATTAAATGATTATAAAAATAAAAAGAAAGAGTATTACGAGCTTAACAAAGAAAAAAGGCTTGAATATGATAAAGAATATAGAGAAAAAAGAAAAGAAGAGCTCAAAGAATATAGAAAAGAATATTATAAAAAATTAAAAGAAAATAAAAGTATAAAAGAGTAAACAATGCCTGATGAAAACAAACCGTTAGATCCTGATGATATAAATTACACAACAAATACTTATGGTTCGAATAATAATGAGGAAGATGATAGTTCAAAAGATGAACCAGAAGAAAAAATTGAACCACCAGTTGAAGTAAAAGAAGAATTTGTTAAACCTAAAAAAAGTAATCTTCATAAAATATTATTTGGAATAGTTGCTTTTTTAATTTTACTTCTAGTTATTGGTATTATTCTTTATTTTACAGGTTTTTTTGCTCCAAAAGAAGTAAAAAATGTTGAAATTCCTCTTCCAACACAAAATATAGAAAAAGTTGAAGCTCCTGAAAATAATTACAAATTTGATATCAAAGATATTAACTCAAAAAAACTAAATGAACAATTAGCTACTTTAACTAGTAAAAACTTAAATGAAGAAAAAATTGATGAATTAGAAAAAAAAGAAAATGAAAAAAAATTACTAGATGAAGAAAAAAGAAAAGAAGATGAGTTATTAAAAAAACAAGAAGAAGAGTTATTAAAACAAAAAACTCAATT
Organism: Arcobacter suis CECT 7833; assembly: GCF_003544815.1. Taxonomy (NCBI): domain Bacteria; kingdom Pseudomonadati; phylum Campylobacterota; class Epsilonproteobacteria; order Campylobacterales; family Arcobacteraceae; genus Arcobacter; species Arcobacter suis. The sequence goes on from NZ_CP032100.1 coordinate 2,190,789, forward strand.
AGAGCAAAAGAAATTAGAATTAGAAAAACAAAAAATTGAACTTGAATCCATGAAACAACAAGCTTTGCAACTAAAAGAAGAATTAACTACTAATAACAATGTAGATAAATCAGAAGCAGCAGCTATTGAAGAGTTAGAAAAAGAAAAAATTACTGAACCTGTAATGGATACTATTCCTAAAAAAGCATTAAGAGATAAAAATGATGATAATAAAAATAATGGTTTTTTATTATTTATAAATGTAGCAAAAATAAAAGGTGTTTTATATAAAAAATATCTTGACAAAATTGTTGCAATTAATGCAGATGTAAAACTATGTAGAGATGATAAAAATCGAATTGAGATATATTTTGGACCTTTTGAAAATAGTGAAGATAGAACTAAAATATTAAATAAATTAATCGATAATAAGTTTAATGAAGCCTATGAATTAGAGTTTACACAAGAAGAATTTGATAAAAGATGTAACTATTAATTTTAAGAGTTTTCTAAAATAATTAGTGAATCTTTTACTTCTATTTTTTTATTGTTTATATCTATATTTAAAATATATTTGTCAAACACATGTGGTATTAAAAATACTTTTGAAAGACCTTTTTCAACAAGTTCATCAGAAGTTTGTATTTCTAAATAATCATTTAAAGGATACCGTTGTATCTCTTTAACTTTACCTAATAATAAATCATTTTCATAAACATTACAAGAGATTAAATCAAACCAAAAAAATTCATTCTTTTTTAATTTGCAGTTCTCTTTTGTTTGTTCAATTGTTGAATATAATTCTTGATTAGTTAGTTTTTTAGAAGTTTCAAGATCATCAAAATTTTCAAATTTTATTAGTTCTCGAGAAGTATTGTATTCTGCTACTTTTAATTCTAATTTTCTATTAGTTTTAAAAACAGCACCTTTTTTAAATTGCTCAGGAAAATCTGTATCCATAAAAAGTCTTAAATGACCTTGTAATCCAACAGCTTTTCCTAATTTCGCTACAAATATATCATTACTATTCATAGACAACTATTTCACCACTACTTGTATTTTATATGAAATACCATCTTTTGCTTTACAACCATTTGCCATAGTTTTTAAAGCATTAATCATATTACCATTTTTACCAATAAGCTTACCAATATCAACACTGTTTACACTAATAATAATTTCAGCAAAATTATCATCAATCAATTCTTTTGTAATAGTAACATCTTCAGGAACGCTTACAATTAGTTTTGCATAGTTTTCTATAAATTTAGTAATCATGTTATTATCTAATTATAATTATTTAGAAGCTAATTTTTTAACTTTTTCAGAAGGTTTAGCACCAACACTTAACCAATAGTTATATCTTTCTTCGTCAATTTTTAATACTTTTGGCTCAACTACTGGGTTGAAATAACCAATTGATTCAATCCATCCTGAATCTCTTCTTTTTCTTGAGTCTGTTACAACGATTCTGTAAAATGGTTTTTTGTTTCTTCCCATTCTTGTTAATCTAATTACTGTCATGTTTTCTTTCCTTTTTTAATTTATAGTATTGAATTCTGAACTCCAAAACGAAAGTTAAAAGTTCACAGCTCAACACTATTTAATTTATTTATCTAGGGATTTTTGGCATCCCGTTTGGTCCCATTTGAGACAACATATTTTGTAAACCTTTCATTCCACCCTTAGAAGAAAGTTGTTTTGCCATTTTTGAAGCATTTTTAAATTGCTTTAAAATTTTGTTTATTTGAACTTCAGAAACTCCAGAACCAACTGCAATTCTTTTTTTTCTGCTAGGATTCATTAAATCTGGGTTTTCTCTTTCTTTTGGAGTCATAGAACCAATAAGAGCCTTAATTCTTTTTATTTCAGCAGAGTTCTCAAAATCCATATCTTTGATAGGTCCAGCCATTTGTGAAAGCCCTGGAATCATTCCAATAATTGATTTCATAGAACCTAATTTACTCATCATAGAAAGTTGATCTAAAAAGTCATTAAAATTAAACTCACCTTTTTTGATTTTTTTACTAACTTCTTTTGCTTTTTTCTCATCAATAATTGCAGATGTTTTTTCAGCAAGTCCTTCAATATCTCCAAGACCTAATAATCTTGAAACAATTCTATCAGGAATAAAAACTTCTAAGTCTGGCATTTTTTCACCAGTACCTATAAATCTTAAAGGAACTTCAACTTGATTAGCAATAGAAAGTGCAACCCCACCTTTTGTATCACCATCATATTTCGATAAAATAACTCCATCAATTCCAATTTTTTCTTTAAAAGTTGTAGCTGTTTTTGTTGCATCATGACCTGTTAATGCGTCTGCCACATAAAAGATTTCATTAGGATTAACTGCATCTCTAACATTTTTTAATTGAAGCATTAACTCTTCATCAATTGCAAGTCGTCCAGCTGTATCTATTAATAAAACATCATAATGTTCTTTTATAGCTTTCTCTTTTGCAGCAAGTGCAATTTTAATTGGATTAGTTTCATTGTCATCAAAATAAATATCAACTTCAATTTGAGCTGCAATTTGTTTTAATTGTTCAACTGCTGCAAGTCTTTGTAAGTCACAAGCTGCTACTAAAACTTTTTTCTTTCTAGTTTTTAAATAGTTTGCTAATTTTCCAGTTGTAGTTGTTTTTCCAGAACCTTGAAGTCCTGTCATTAAAATTGTTGTTGGAGGTGTATTTGAGAAAACAAAACCTTGATTCCCAGAAGTTGTTAAAAGTTTTGTTAATTCTGTTTTCATTGCTCTTAAAAAAGAGTCTTGTCCAATACCTGCATTTTTTGTTTGTAATTCAATAGCTGATATTAATTCTTTTGTAGTTTTGTGATGAACATCTGCTTTTAATAAAGCTTTTTTTAGTTCAGATGTAGCTTTCGTTAAAGCTGCAACATCATCTTGATGTCTTATTTTATTAACAGCATTTCGTATTGAGCCGGTTATTGAATCAAACAAAGTAAATCTCCACAATTTTTAAATTGTGGGATTATACTTTAAAAATTCTTTAGTTTAGATTAAGTGAAGTTTCAAGTTTAAGGTAATATTTATATTTTATTTTCAATAAAGTCCCTTGTTTTAGGGATTTTATATTTTTCTAAAACTTAATTATGAATTAAAGTCATACACTCTAAATTCTTTTGGTTCAGGCGATTCAAAAGTATAATCAAAGATTTTAGTTACTTTTGAGTGAAGTAAAACTCTATTTATATTTGAAGCTGTTCTTCCATAAATTCCATCACCAATAATTGGTAATCCAACAGAATTTAAATGAACTCTAATTTGATGAGTTCTTCCTGATTCAATAACAACTTTTACTTTTGATTTATTTCCTTCAACTAAAACAGGATAAACTGTACTTTTAGCAGGTTTTCCTCTTTTTAAATCAATTTTTGATTTTGCCATTCCTCTATCTTTTGTAGTAAGAATTGGTTTATCAATCTCTATTTCTTCAACAACTTTTCCCTCAACGATAGCCACATACTCTTTGTAAACTTTATTTGCTTGGAATTCTTTAATTGCTTTTTTCTGGAAATCTTCATTTTTTGCAAACATCATAACACCACTTGTTTCTTTATCAAGTCTGTTTAATAAAATTGCACCTTCATATTTTTTAGCAACATCATCAGCTGTTAAGAATGCTGGCTTATCAACTACTAAAATATCTTTATCTTCAAATATTACTTTTATTTTTCCAATTTCTTTGATATTAAATTTTGTGTCTGTTCTAATTTCACCTCGTGCAATTAAAACTTTTTGCTCACCAACTTTTACAACACCTCTATCAATTAACTCTTTTGCTTTTGAGTTTGATATATTTTCTTGTTGTGCTAATACTTTGTATGCTTTATCATAAGTTACAGCCATTTGTTTATCTCCTTAATTATAGGTTCAATCGAACCTGCTTTTGTTAGAATTGGTTTTTCTAAATTTTTTATATTGTTTAAATATTCACCTAATTCATCATTTTCTATTAAATAGTAATTTTTTATACAATCAAAAAGTGATTTTTGATTAAATATATTTTTACCACTTATAATCTTACAGTTAAAAAAAGCAGGTTCAATTGGATTATGCCCACCTATTTTTTCAAATGCACCACCAAGAATAACCACATCTGATATTGCATAAATATCATTTAATATCCCCATTTTATCAATCAAAATTATATCAGAATCAAAATCATCTTTTACAGAATATTTTTGATATGAAATATTTTTATCTTTTATAAAGTCAAGAATTAGAAAATCAACTTTATCAAATCTTTCTGGATGCCTTGGAACTATTATTAATTTTCCTTGCTCTTTTTTGTAAGCATTTAAAATTAATTTTTCCTCATTTTCATGGGTACTTGCAGCTGTTATTACAACTTGTTTTGGTTTTTCTAACTTTACATTTACTTTTGGTAATTGTGCTAGTTTTATATTTCCAATAACTTCCACATTAGAAGCTCCAAGTTCTTCAAGTCTATGTTTATCAACTTCACTTTGTGCAAAAACTTTATCAATATTTTGAAATATTCTTTTATAAAAAAAAGAAAATCTTTTATATGATTTATAAGATTTATCTGAAATTCTTGCATTAATTAATAAAGTTTTTGCACCTTTTTTCTTTGCCAATAAAAAAAGCAAATACCAAAGTTCAGCTTCCATCACAACCAAAACTTTTTGTTTATTTACCCAAAAAGGTAAAAATATTTCAAAAGGTAAATATCTAACATTTGGAGAGATTTTTTTTGCTTCTTCAAATCCAGTATTTGTTATAACTGAGATATTTGCATTTTCTAAATAATTATCAATCAAAGGTTTGATAGCTTTTGTTTCACCCATTGAACATGAATGAAACCAAATGCCATTTTCTTTAAATGGAACATTATCTTTTAAAAAAAATTTTGCTGGAATTGCTTGTCTATACTTAGAGTTTCGTGACTTAAATATCAAATAAGGAATTGCAAGTATATAAATAAAACTTAATACTAAGTAATAAAATATACTAAAAGGGCTCAAGATTAAGCCTCTTCTATTTCGTCTTCTTTATAAAGGATTCTTCCACAATGTGGACAATTAACAATCTCTTCTGCTTTAATAACTTCAGCATAAGTTTTATCATTAATTTTCATATAACATCCATAACATGCTTGTTTTTTTACAGGAACAACAGCTGAGTCTTTTGCCCATCTTTTGATTTTTTCATAAAAAGTTAAAATTTTATTATCAAATTTCTCTAATAATTCACTTCTTTCTTGATATACAACATTTCTTTCTTTGCTTATCTCTTCAATTGTAGTATCAACTGCAACTTGGATTTCTTTAATATCTTCTTCTTCTACAGCTAATTTTTCTTGTAACTCTTTTAAAGTCACTTCTTTATTTTTTGTAAGATTATCTAATCTATCAATTTCTTCATTAGCAAATGAAATTTGCTCTTTTGCAATTTCTTCTTCTAATTGTAAAGCTTTTAGCTCTTTTTCGTTATTAACATCTTTATTTTTTTTAGCGATGTTTTCTAACTTAGTTTTTAATTCTGCTAAGTGAATATTATTTTTTGTTCTTTTTGATTTTACATCATCTATTTCTAAATAAATAGAATTAATTGATGCTTTGATTGATGCTGCTGTTTCAACAAATGTTGCTAACTTAGCTTTTTCATTTTCAATCTTTGGCTCAAACATACTAATTGCTGTATCAAATTTTGATAATTTGATTAAATCCTGTAAATACTTATTCAACCGTTTCTCCTTCTATAAAAAACTCAAATGGATTTTTTGAAGCTGTTATTATAGCTTTTAATTTATTTTTTTTCAAATATTCTGAAAGAAGTCCCTCTAACAAGGTGTTGAAGTATCTTTCACTCTCATAGTGTCTTATATCAATAAGTGATAAACCTCGTGCTTTTGCTTCCATTGCATCATGATATTTTATATCACCTGTCAAAAAACAATCAGCCTTAATTTCATCAATTAAAGACATTCCTGAACCTGTAACTATTGCTATTTTTTTAATAAAATCATTACACCTAACTGTATTTGTAGTTTTCAAATCTAACTTTGAAGATACATATTTTACTAAGTCCTCAAAGTTCATATTTACATCACAATAAGAGATAAATTCTTTTGAATTTTCTATTTTAAAGCCAAGAATCTCTTCAGCAACATATCTATTTAAATGTGTTTTATCAATATTTGTATGCATTGAAATTAAAGAAATATCTTTTTTGATTAATTCTTTTAATAACTTTGTACTATAAGTATCAAAATTTACTCTTTTTAAACCTGAAAAAATCAAAGGATGATGGGTAATGATTAAAGAGTTTTTTTCTACTCTTGATAATAGTTCTTCATCTAAATCAATACTAATATAAATATTATTTATTTCATCATCAAATGAACCAACAAGAAGTCCAGCATTATCCCATTTTTCTTGAAGTTCAAAGGGTGATATTTCATTTAAAACATCATAGATTTCTTGTAGTTTCAAATTTATCTCTTAAACAAATAATTCATGATGTTTTATTTTTAACTCTTCTAAAGCCTTTAAAGAAGAGGGACTTCCAATTCTAGCTAATCTAGCAGGTTCTTGCTCTTTGTATAACATAGCACAACCTTGAGCCAATTCTCGCACTTTTAGAATATAGTTTTGTCGCTCCGTTACAGAAATTGCTTTTCTTGCATCAAGTGTATTAAAAGCATGACTTGCTATCATACATTGGTCATATGCAGGAAGTGGTAAAGCTGCTTCTAAACAAGATTTGCACTCAGCAAAAGCATCATCAAAATGTTTAAATAACATTTCTGTATTTGCTACTTCAAAATTGTATGTAGAAAATTCATATTCGCTTTCTTTATGAACATCTCCATAAGTTGTTTTACCAAATTTATTTTCATTCCATACAATATCATAAACAGAATCAACACCTTGCAGGTACATTGCAAGTCTTTCTGTTCCATATGTTATTTCAACAGCAACAGGATCACAAGCAAGACCTCCAACTTGTTGGAAATATGTAAATTGCGTAACTTCCATTCCATCAAGCCACACTTCCCAACCAAGTCCCCAAGCTCCAAGAGTTGGTGATTCCCAGTTATCTTCAACAAATCTAATATCGTGTCTTGAAACGTCTAATCCTAAGAACTCTAAAGATTGTAAATATAAATCTTGAATATTATCTGGGCTTGGTTTTATTAACACTTGAAATTGGTAATAAGCACCTAATCTATTTGGATTTTCTCCATATCTTCCATCAGTTGGTCTTCTACTTGGTGCCACATAAGCTGTACTCCAAGGAGTTGAATCTAAACTTCTTAAAAGTGTTGCTGGATGAAAAGTTCCAGCACCAGCTGGAATATCATAAGGTTGAACAATATTACAACCTTGATTTGCCCAAAATTCTTGTAATTTTAATAGAATTTGTGAAAATGTAACCATTTATTTAATTCCTAACTCTTTATTTATTTTATCTTTATCAAAACCACAAATCCATACATTTCCTATTAAAACTACAGGTGCTCCTGTACATTTGTGCTTTTGACAATCTTTTAATGCTTCTTTATTTTTTGATAAATCTATGAGGTTATATTTTATCTTTTTAGTTTTTAAGTAAGTACTAGCCTCTTTGCACCATTTACAATTTGGTAGTGTAAACAGTGCAACAGGTTTCATTATAAAATTACTTCTATATCTTTAGAATCTGTTTCAACAGCTTTAGCTTTTACAATTCTATCTTCTTTTAATTTTATAGCTAACTCTTTATCAGTAATTGCTAAAATTTGCATAGCAAGATATGCTGCATTTATAGCTCCAGCTTTTCCAAGTGCAACAGTAGCAACTGGCATTCCAGCTGGCATTTGAACAGTTGAAAGCATAGCATCCATACCATCCATTGCACCACCTTTCATAGGAACTCCAATAATCGGTTTAGTTGTTGCTGCTGCTAATGCACCGGCTAAATGAGCAGCCATTCCTGCAGCTGCAATAAATGCAATTGCTCCTTTTTCTTCAGCTTCTTTTACATAATCTTTTGTTCTTTCTGGACTTCTGTGAGCTGATGAAATTATCATCTCATATTTAACGTTAAATTTTTCAAATGTATCAGAACAATTTTTCATAATTTCATAATCAGATTTACTACCCATAATTATAGATACGAAATTCATTATTAATCCTTTTTGTATTTTTTTAAGCCTAGATTATATCAAAAAGTATCTAATAGTTTTATAATCCTATTTACTTTTAATTTATTCCACGATTCAAATTTATTTATAGTTAAACTATCATTTTCATAAACAAATTTTGATAAATTTTTTGATTTATCTTTTATTAAAATTGGTTTTATATATTTGTAATATTTGATTTTTTTTAAATAATTATTATCTGTAAAAATTGTAATTGTAGGTATCATAAACGCATCACTTATATGATATGTTGAAGTATCTGCTGTAATAATTTTATCCATTGATGAAATTATATACATAAAATCGTTTAAATTTTTTGACTCTTTTGTTAAATCTATAAATCTATCATCTTTTATTTTTGAGTCAATTAAAAGTGTTGAGATTATCATATAATCATCAGCTTTTAATAAAAGCTCTTTCAAAATATCAACAGCTATAGTTTGAGGAATTGACTTATTTATATTTGCAGAATATGGATGAAATAATAGTAATTTGCCTTTTGATTTCAAATCAATAAGTTTATTTTTTAAGCTATCTTGAACTTTATAATTTGAAAGATTTAGTTGATTATATTTTTCATTATCAGCTATTTTTTCATAATCTATTCCAAATCTAAAAAGCCAAGCATCAACATAATTTAAAAAATCTAATCCAAAAAAGTTTATTGATAAACTATTATCTATAAAATAATCATATTCACATAATTTTTTTACAGTTATGCTTAATGGCAAAATATTATTTATATATTCTTGAGTTTGATATATTTGTTTTTCTCTTGTATAATAACTGTTGTTTGAAGCATTTAAATAAATATCAAATTTGATATTTTTATAAATTTGTTTTAGTTTTTTATGTAATATTCTCAAAGCTGTACATGAAGACACCACTTGACTTATACTAAAACCAAGACCACCTATAATTGCAACGGTTACTTCATCTTTTTGAATATTTTTTAATTGTTTATAAACATTTACTTTTTTTATATCTTGGCAAGTTACTTTAGTAGAATTTTCTTTGTTATTATATTCATCCACATTTGTGATTCCTAATTCAATAGGAAAATTTTCTAAAGTTCTTATTTTCTCGTCATTAAAGACTTTAGCGAAATATTTATCTTTATCAACTTTGCTAAATATTTCTCTTAAATCTTTAAAATCATCATTGGTACTAACATATAAAGTTTCATTTTCTAAGTTTGATGGTTCTTTAAATTTAAAATAATTAACCATTGTTCCATCAGTAGTTTTAATATTTATATTTTGAGTAACCCTAAAAAATATCATCTATTTTATCTGTTCTTATTCAACAATAGTTCCATCAATATTTTCAATTCTAAACATTGTTAGATATGGAAGTTTCCCTGGAAGTTTGATTTTATTTACATTTCCACTATGAACTGATTCTAACTCTTTGTTTGTTTCAGTTAATATTTTTTTGAAATTAATATAATAAATTCCATCTTTTTTAAATATTTTTCCAATTTCATTTTCACATTCAACTAACTCTTCACCCATTGGAGTAAAAATTTCAACATCTTCATTTGCATAAACTTTATATTTGCATAAGAAATGTTCTTCATCTTGTGTTACAAGTCCAGTTACTTCGTAAGAACCTTTGCTTAAAGCATAGTCATGATTTTGTGAATCTGTTTTTTCAAATGGTCTATGAATTAAATAAGCATCTGTAAAACCTCTATTTTTTGTTGTATAAAGTTCTCTTTGATATTTATCTGCCTCAAATTTACCATCATAATAATCATCAATTGCATTTCTATAGGCTTTTGCAGTAACTGCCGCATAATATGGTGATTTAGTTCTTCCTTCAATTTTAAGTGAATCTACAGCTCCTGAATCAAGTATTTCTTTTATATGTGAAGCTAAGTTCATATCTTTTGAATTAAAGATATAAGTTCCAACACCTGGTTCTTCTTCTAATCTAAATAATGTGCTATGGTCTTCATTTGCAGCATATAAAGTATATTCAAATCTACAGTCATTTGCGCAAGATCCTCTATTTGGAACTCTTCCCATTTGAACAGCACTTACTAAACAACGTCCTGAATATGCAAAACACATAGAACCATGAACAAATATTTCTATTTCCATATCAGGTAAATGTTTTTTAATTTCAACAACATCTTTTAATGAAATTTCTCTAGCAACAACAATTCTTTTTACTCCCATGTCCCAAAAAACTTGGGCATCAAGATAGTTTAAAACATTTGCTTGAGTTGAAAGATGAATATCAATTTGAGGTGCAATTTCTCGACAAAGTTTTACAACTCCAGGAGCTGCAACTATAAATGCATCTGGTTCAAGTGCTGCCATTGTTGCAATATGTTTTTTTAATAATTCAATTTGAGAATTAAAAGGAAAACCATTTATTGTAGCATATACTTTTTTGCCTCTTGCATGAGCATAATCTATTCCTTCTTTAAATGTCTCAAATGTGAACTCTTTTCCAGCTCTAATTCTTAAACTAAAGTGACTAACTCCTGCATATACAGCATCTGCGCCATATTTAATAGCTATTTTTAATTTTTCTAAATTTCCAGCAGGTGATAATAACTCTACTTTTTGATTATTCATATAATTCCTTTAAACACTTTTTAATATTATTTTATTTTTTTGATTGGCATTATATCTATTTTTAAATAAATATAAAAGAGGATAGTTTTACTCTTTTTTTTGTGTAGTTTTTATTTTAGGAAAGCTTAAAAGCTTTCCCATTCATCATCCTCTTTTTTTTGTGTAGTTACTTGATTATTTGAAGTTAGATGAGTATTTTCACGTTTATTTTCAACAAAACTTTTTGAACTTTCAGTTTTTACTGTTGTTTGAGTTTTATGTGATGAACTTACTTCTGAAATAGTTTTTTTAGCAACGTTATCTTTTTTTAATTGGTCTAGAAATTTAAATACATTTATTGTTGAATTATCTAATTTTTGAGATAAATTATTTAAAACATCTTTATCAGATATTTCTCTACAATCTTCATTTATATAATCTTGTACACTATTATGTACTATTTCATGATTCAGTTTTAACTGTTTCCAATTTTCTGTTTTTGTAAATGATTTTCCTAAATTTTCTTCTTCAACTAACCATTTTCCTAAATCACACTCTGTTGGTTTAGTAACGCTCCAAGCAACTTTTGTTTTACCAACTTTTTCAAAGTTAGTTAATTTAAATCGTATATGATCATTTTTTAATTTAGAAATTTTGAATACTAAATCAATATCTTCAATTTCTTCTTTTGTAGCTTCTTTAAATTTTGCTCTGTCAGCGATTTTTAGTAAATTCTCTGACAATATAGTAACTTCATTTGCTAATTCGCTTATTATTGTTGCTGAATTCGCATTAACTTGAGTAGCTTGGTCAAGTTTATTGATAGTATCATTTATTTGAATAATACCTCTTTCTTCTTCTCTACTACCTTGAGAAACATCTTCTATTAAACCTATTGTTTCATTGATTTTAGAATTTAAAGTTGCATATCCACCAATCATTTCATTTGCAATTGATTTACCCTCATTTGCTTTTGAAGTTGCAATTTGAACAATATTTTTAATCTCTTTTGCTGCATCAGCACTTCTATTTGCAAGATTTCGCACTTCTGCTGCAACTACTGCAAATCCTTTTCCTGCTTCTCCTGCCGTTGCCGCTTCTACTGCTGCATTTAGCGAAAGAATATTTGTTTGGAAAGCAATTTGATCAATAACTGTAATTGCATCATTAATTGATTTTACTTGTTGGTCTATATCATCCATAGCTTTTGTTGTTTTAGATGCTAATATTTCACCCTCTTTTGAAGAGACTTGAAGTTGTGATGCTAAAGATGACATTTGATGAACTTTTTGAACACTTGATTTTACAATTGAAGTAATCTCTTCAACTGCTGCTGCTGTTTCTTCTAAAGATGCTGCTTGTTCATTTGCCGATGCAGATAATTTATTTGCTGCACTTGATAAAACATTTGTATCATCATTTAATTTTCTACCACTTGTTACAATCATTGATAAAAATTCCGAAACTGTAACTCCAATTAATTGTGTACTTGCAGCTAAAGAAGATATTATTCCATTAACTTTTGAAGTTTCGATTTTTGAATCAGTAAGGTTAAAATTAGAGTTTCCATACTCAATTAAAACATTGTTTAAATTTACTAAATTTTCATTTGTTCTTTCAATCATTGAATTAATAGAATCTCTTAGTTTTTTGATTTGTGGATTTGAAGATGTTTTTTCAATTTTATATACATAAAATCCATTTATAACTTTTTCAATAACTTCATCAACATTTGCAATTACTTTTGAGTCTTCTTCATATCCAACTCTTAATTTATTAATATAGCCATTGAAACTATCAACTAATTTACCGATTTCATCATTTGATTTTTTCTCAATTCTATCAGCTTGATTAGTTCCTTCACTTATATCAATAATTGCATTATTTAAATTTTCTAATGGTTTTATTATCGCTTGTTTTATAAAATAATTATAAACTAAATAAACAATCATAATTGAGAATAATGAAAAAATTAAAATACTAATTACAATTTTAGAAATCTCTTCATTAATATTTTTTTCCATTAAAGTAACTTCATTTTCTATATCATCAACATAAGCACCTGTTCCAATTATCCAATCCCAAGGTTCAAACTTTTGAACATAAGAGAATTTCTCTTTTGGATCATTTTTCTTTTCTGGTTTATCCCACCAATATTTTACTAATCCACCAGCCTTATTTTCATTTGAAATTTTTGCCATTTCAACAAATAATTTTTTACCTTTAGCATCAACATTTGCAGATAAATCTTTACCATCTAAATGTTTACTAACAGGATGCATAATCATTTTTGGACTTGAATCATTTATCCAAAAATAGTCATTATTTGCATATCTCATTTCACTAATTGTTTTTAAAGCTTCAGCTTGCATTTTAGAAGTTACATCGTCAACATATTCTCCTGTTCCAATAACCCAATTATATGGTTTAAACAGTTTTACAAATGATACTTTTAATTGAGGTGCTTCAAATCCTGGTTTTGGCCAAACGTAATCAACAAAACCCTCTGAATTATTTTTTGCAACTGTTGAAAACTCTTTGAATATTTGTTTTCCACCCTTATCTTTAAAGTCAACTAAATCTTTACCATTCATTTCAGGTTTAATTGGATGTACAATCATCACAGAATTTGTATCATTAATCCAAAAATATCCACTACTTCCATATCTTGTAGCATCAACAATTGATTTTAATCTTTGTTTTATTGCTTCTTCTGGAAGAGTACCTTTTAACTTCTCATATTCAGCTTCTAAAATTGAAAATAAGAAATTTGTTTGTAATTTTAATTGCTCTTGAACTTCAACTTTGATTTTATCAATTGATGTTCTGTTGTGATAAGCTTCAACTGTTTTAACAGCTAATGAAACATAGTTTTTAAGCTCAAGTTCTTTTTTAGCATAAGCCTCATTTTTAAAATTTTCAATATTTTTATTTGAAAACTTTTTTATTGAATAAATAGAATCAACAGCAATTGCAATTGACACTATCATAATAGTAATCAAAGAAAGAAGTAAAATCTTACCTTTAATAGATATGTCTTTGAACATATAACTCTCTCCTAAGCTTTATAGATTCTTATATAATATCCTTTGTAGGGCTAATTTGTCAAGTATTTACGATTTTAAAAGGTTCTTTGCAAAATCTAAAGCTTCAGGAGTTACTTTCTCACCACTTATCATTCTTGCTATTTCATTAATTTTTTCTTTACTATTTAACTCTTTCACAAAAGATTTTCCATTGAGTTTATCCACTAAAAAATGTTGATCTGCACTTGAGGTTAATTGAGGTTGGTGAGAAATTGCAAATATTTGATAAGAGTTACTCAATTTTTTTAAAACTTTTGAAATTGCATCACTCTCTTTTCCACTTAAATTTGCATCAATTTCATCTAAAAAAAGTATCCCATTATCTACAATATCAAATTCACTCATAGATGTTAAAAGTGCAAGTCTAAGTCTATTATATTCACCTGAACTAATAGTATCTAGACTCACCCCATTCAACTCAAAACTCACTTCATCCAAACCTGAAAAATCAAGATTCTTTTCACTTATTACTATTTTTGCATTACTTAAATATAAAAATTTCAAATATTCATTTATTTTTTTTTCTAAAATAGATGAACTCTCTTTTCTATATTGTGAGATCTCTTTTGATAAAAGTATTAAGTTTGTATTTAAGTCATTAAATTCTTTTTCTAATTTTTCTTTTTGGAAAAAAATATTTTCATAAGAAGATAACTCTTCTTTTTTTTGCTCTTTGTATTTTAAACACTCTTCAATTGAGCCAAATCTTTTTTGTAAAGCTGATAATTTTTCAATTCTGTCTAAAACATTTTCAATATTTATATCATCAAGTTCATGTAAAGAATCATTAAATCTTTCAAAAATATTATTTAATTCATTCATTGTTTCATCAAAAAAACTTGAATCTACTTCCATTAATTCTAAAGCAGCGGTAACATTCTGATTAAATTCCATAATTCCAGATGCTTTTTTTATTGCAACTTCTATTTTTTCTTTTTTTGCTAATCTTTTTTTTACTAAATTTAACTCTTCATATTCATCAATGCTTGGATTTATTTGTTCAATTTTATCAATCTCAAATCTTGCGAACTCTTTTAAATCCTCTAATTTAGTCTCGTCATCTAATATTTTTTGTAACTCTTTTTTTACATGTACTAATTTTTTATAAGAATTATTAAAATTTTCTTTTATATTGTTAAACTCTTTTTTCTTTTGAGAAGTTAATTTGTCTAAAAAATCTAGAAGTTTAAAACTATCAAATTCTGAAGTGTCTTTTAAGTTTAGATGTTTTATCAACTTCAAAGAAAAATCATTAAGATTTTTCTTTGATACGGATTGATTATTTAAAAAATATCTAACTTTATCTTTTTTTATACTTTTAATAATAATGTCATCATCATAAGATAAATCATAACTTTCATCATTAATTTTTGAATCATTTAATAATACTTCACCAATATTTGCTTTTACCTCAGTTAGTGCAAATAGTGACAAAATTGCCTGCATTAATATAGATTTTCCAGCACCACTTGGACCTGTAAAAATATTTAATCCACTTTTAAACTCTAAATCTACTTCTTCAAAAGACAAACAATCTTTTAAATATACTCTTGCTATCAATGTTAATTACCCCATCTTAATTTTTCATTTAACACTTCAAAATAATCTCTTTGAATTCTGTGTATCATTTTTGCTTTTTGTTTAGCAATTTTGATTTTAATTGATTGATTTTGTTCAACTTCATAAATATCTTGACCATCAACAATAACAACTGCTCCTTGATTATCAATAATCTTAAATTCTATTTCAAAATCAACTGGCATTACTAGAGGTCTTTGAGTTAATGAGTGAGGTGCCACAGGTGTTACAATAAATGCTTCAGTTAAAGGATAAACAATAGGTCCACCAACTGATAAATTATAAGCCGTTGATCCAGTTGGTGTTGAAATAATTACTCCATCACCATAATATGAATTAAAATGTTTTCCATCAATTTTACCAGCTATTTTTATCATAGATGAAATTGATTTTCTTGAAATTACAATATCATTGAATGCTACAAATTTATTTAAATTTACACTTCCTTCAACCATCATTCTATTATCAATTTTATAAATACCTTTTTTCAAATCTTTAATAAAATCAGGCAGTTGTTCCATTGAAATATCTGTTAGAAAACCTAAAGTTCCTAAATTAATTCCTAAAACTGCCTTATCAAATTTAAAAGATTTTCTCACAACAGAAAGCAGTGTTCCATCTCCACCAACTGAAATTAAAAAATCAACTTTTTGGCAAAGTTCATCTAGAGAATAACCATTTAAAGAAATCATATTTGCTGAATTATCTTCTAAATATATATTTATATTAGCCTCTTCAAAAAGAGTTTTGATTTTTAAATATATATCTTTTAGTTCAGGGCTTGATGGTTTTAAAATAATTCCTGCACTTTTAATATTAGTTAATAATTCACTATTTTTTTCTATTCTCAAAATTATTCCAATTTTTAAATTTATATAAACTATTTTAGCCAATTATATCAATAACTTAAATAAATTTAAAACATAAAAAAAGGGATATGCAAAAGCACATCCCTTTTAAAAAAAATAGTTAAGAATTAACCATTTCTCTTTTTAATAATTTCATCAGAAACATTTTTTGGAACTTCTGAATAGTTATCAAAAATCATTGAATATGTAGCTCTACCTTGAGACATAGATCTTAAGTCTGTAGAGTATCCGAACATTTCAGATAATGGAATTAATGCAACAACTAGTTTAACACCAGCTCTGTCATCCATAGACTGAATTTGTCCTCTTCTTTTATTACAATCGCCGATACAATCACCCATATAATCTTCAGGTGTTTCAATCTCAACTCTCATAATTGGTTCTAAGATTACAGCTTGAGCAGCAGCAGATCTACAACCTTGTTTGAATCCCATTGAAGCAGCTAATTTAAATGCCATTTCAGATGAATCCACATCATGGTAAGAACCATCATAAAGTGTTACTTCAATATTAACCATTGGATAACCAGCTAAAATACCACCTTGCATTGCTTCAAAACAACCTTTTTCAACAGCTGGAATATATTCTTTAGGAACAGTTCCACCTTTGATATCATTGTTAAATTTAAAGTTTTCTTCGCTTCCAACTAATGGTTTAATGTCTAAATATACGTGACCGTATTGACCTTTACCACCTGATTGTTTTGCGTATTTATACTCTTGTTTAACAGCATTTTTAATTGTTTCTCTATAAGCAACTTGAGGAGCACCAACTTCAGCTTCAACTTTAAATTCTCTTTTCATTCTATCTACAAGAATTTCAAGGTGTAATTCACCCATTCCTGAAATAATAGTTTGTCCAGATTCTTCATCAGTATTAACTCTGAATGATGGATCTTCTTCTGCTAATTTTCCTAATGCAATACCCATTTTCTCTTGGTCAGCTTTAGTTTTTGGTTCAACTGCAACAGAAATAACAGGTTCTGGAAATTCCATTCTTTCTAAGATAACAGGATCTTTTTCAGAAGCAAGTGTATCTCCAGTAATTGTATATTTTAAACCAACAACAGCACCGATTTCTCCAGCATAAAGCTCTTTGATTTCTTCTCTATTATTAGCATGCATTTTAAGTAATCTTCCGATTCTTTCTTTTTTCATTTTTGTAGAGTTATAAACATAAGTTCCAGATTCTAAAACCCCTCTATAAACTCTTGTAAATGTTAACTGTCCAACAAATGGGTCAGTCATAATTTTAAATGCAAGGGCAGCTACTTCACCTTCGTCTGTTGAAGGAACAATAACAGCTTCACCATCTTGAGTTTCACCATTAATATCAGCAACTTCAGTTGGAGCTGGTAAATACATAGCAACAGCATCAAGTAAAGTTTGAACACCTTTATTTTTGAATGCAGTTCCACAAGTCATTGGAGTAATAGTCATATTTAAACAACCAGCTTTAATACCAGCTGTAATTTCTTCTTCAGTTAACTCTACACCCTCAAGATATTTTTCCATTAACTCTTCGATTGACTCAGCAGCTGATTCAATCATTTTTTCTCTATATTCTTCTGCAATTTCCATCATATCCGCTGGAATTTCTTCAATATGGTAATTAGAACCCATTGCTGCATCTTCATCCCAAACGATAGCTTTCATTTGAACTAAATCTACAATACCTTTGAAGTTTTCTTCTGCACCAATTGGTAATTGAATTGGAACCGCATTTGATTTTAATCTTTCATTAACTTGGTTTAAAACATTATAAAAATCTGCACCCGTTCTATCCATTTTATTAACGAATATCATTCTTGGTACTCTATATTTATTAGCTTGTCTCCAAACAGTTTCAGATTGTGGTTGAACTCCACCTACTGAACAAAATACTGCAACAGCTCCATCAAGAACCCTCATAGATCTTTCAACTTCAATAGTAAAGTCAACGTGACCCGGAGTGTCAATAATGTTAATCATTAAATCTTCATTAGTTTTTGGGTGTTTCCAGTGACAAGTAGTAGCAGCAGAAGTAATTGTAATACCTCTTTCTTGCTCTTGTTCCATCCAGTCCATAGTTGCAGCACCTTCATGAACCTCACCGATTTTATGTGAAACACCTGTGTAGAATAAAATTCTTTCAGTAGTTGTTGTTTTTCCAGCATCAATGTGAGCAGCAATACCAATATTTCTAACTCTGTTAAGTGGTGTTTTTCTAGCCATTTATAATTCCTACCATCTGTAGTGTGCAAATGCTTTATTAGCTTCTGCCATTCTATGCATATCTTCTTTCTTCTTGAAAGATGAACCTCTTTCATTAGCAGCTTCGAATAATTCGTTAGCTAATCTTTCTACCATAGTTCTTTCATTTCTTTTTCTAGCATATTCTACTAGCCATCTTAATGCTAAAGTTTGTCTTCTTACAGGTCTTACTTCAACAGGAACTTGGTATGTAGCTCCACCAACTCTTCTAGATCTTACTTCTAAAAGTGGTTTAACATTTTCAATTGCTTTTTCAAATAATTCAATACCTGAAGCTTCACCTCTAGCATCTAAGTTAGCAATTGCACCATACATAATTTTTTCAGCAGTAGATTTTTTACCATCTTGCATTACTGTATTAACGAATTTTGTGATCACTTTACTATTGTAGATAGGATCAGCCATTATTTCTCTAACTGGAGCTTTTCTTCTTCTCATTTTCTATCCTTCTACTTTTTCTTAGCTTTAGCTTTTTTAGTACCATATTTAGATCTTGCAACAGTTCTGTTTGCAACACCAGCAGTATCTAAAGCACCTCTTACGATGTGGTATTTAACCCCAGGTAAATCCTTAACTCTTCCCCCTCTTACTAAAACAATTGAGTGTTCTTGTAAGTTGTGACCTTCTCCACCGATATATGAAATAACTTCAAAACCTGTAGTTAATCTAACTTTTGCAACTTTTCTTAAAGCCGAGTTAGGTTTTTTAGGTGTAGTTGTATATACTCTTGTACATACTCCTCTTCTTTGTGGACATTCTTTTAATGCTGGCGATTTAGATTTTTTAATAACCTTTTTTCGCTCATTTCTTACAAGCTGATTGATTGTAGGCATTTCTTTCCTTTATATAAATTGGTTTGAGTAATTATAGCCTTACCCATGCTTCTCGTGCAAATCAACATTTAGTTGAAACGATACTCCCATTCTAGGAAACTTATAATATTTTAGTTTTCTAAAAAAGTACGGGATTATACTGAATATATACTTAATAATTCTTTAGTTAAATTTACATATTTTACATCAAGAAATTAATTGAATTCTCATTTAAGTTAAGAATAAATTTTTCCCACTAGAATTGCAAAAAATATTTAAAATAAAAGATACTTAAAATGATGACAAAACAATTATTCCCCCTAGCTTTAGGTGGTCTTGCTATTGGTACTACAGAATTTGCTATTATGGGATTACTCCCTGATGTTGCAAATGACTTAAATATTAGTATTCCAGTTGCTGGACATTTAATCTCAACATACGCATTAGGAGTAGTTATTGGAGCACCAATTTTAGTTGCTTTAAGTGCAAAATTTCCAGCTAAAAATATCTTAATTGCTTTTATGGTTCTTTTCACATTTTTTAACTTTTTATCTGCTATTGCACCTAATTACTCTACATTATTAATATCAAGATTTTTTAGTGGTTTACCCCATGGAGCTTTTTTTGGTGTTGGAACTGTTGTTGCTGCAAAACTTGCTCAAAAAGGAAAATCAGCACAAGCAATTGCAGTAATGTTTACAGGGCTTACCATTGCAAATGTTGCTATGGTTCCACTTACTACATATCTTGGTCATACTTTTTCTTGGAGATATGCTTTTGCAATAGTTTCAATAATCGGCTTAATAACAATATTTTCTTTATATAAAAATCTTCCTAAACAAAAAGAAGTAAAAACAGTTACATTAAAAGAGGAATTACAATTTTTCAAAACAATCAAAGCTTGGCATATATTAGCCATCGTTGCAACTGGGTTTGGTGGATTATTTGCATGGATTAGTTATATTGCTCCACTATTAATTCATGTTACAAATTTTGCAGAAAGCAGTGTCTCTTACTTGATGATTGTAGCTGGTTTGGGAATGTTAGTTGGAAATATAGTTGGAGGATATTTAGCAGATAAAAGAAATCCTATAAAAGTAGCTATCTTCCTTTTATCGATGATGGTTTTATGTTTATTATTAGTATTTTTCCTATCAGAATATAAATTTGCGACTGTTGTTCTTACATTTTTATGTGGTGCATTTGCTATGTCTATTGGTGCACCTATTAATATTATCATGTTAGATAGTGCAAAACACTCTGCTATGCTTGGAGCTGCATTTTTACAAGCTGCATTTAATATTGCTAATTCTTTAGGTGCATTTTTAGGAGGAATCCCTTTATTTATGGGATTAAATTATAATTATCCATCACTAAGTGGTGCTTTAATGGCTTTATTTGGTGTAGGCTTATGTTTGATTTTTCTAAAAAAATATAAAGAACAAGGATAATTACATGACAATACTTGGACATAAAATTATAGGTTGTGGAAAAAAATATATCTTAGTTTTACATGAACTAATGGGAAACCACACAAATTTTGATCCAATTTTGCCATATATTGATACCACAAACTTCACATATATTTTTGCTGACCACAGAGGTTATGGTTTATCAAAAGATATAAGTGGTGAATATACTTGTGATGAAGCAGCAAATGATGTAAAAAATCTCATCACAAAACTAAAACTTTCAGAAGTTAATTTACTTGCACACTCAATGTCAACAATGATAGCCCAAAAAGTAGCTCTAATCGATGACAGAATAAAACAACTAATTCTTATTACTCCAATCTCAGCAGCTGGAATAAAAATGAAAGCTCAAGCACAAAACGATTTAATAACTGCTATTAAAGAGAATAAAAATAAAATTGAAGAAATCGTAGAAGCAGCAAGCAAAAGATATAGCAAAACTTGGTTTGATTATAGAGTAAAAATGGCATATGAAGCCTCAACTTTGGGAGCCAGAGTTGGATATATGACTATGTATCTAACAACTGATTTTATAAATGAAGTAAAAGATATAAAGATTCCAATTAAAATCATAACAGGTAAACATGACTTTCCTGTGTTTAATAAACTACATATTAAAAAACTTTTTGAACCTTATTATAATGATTTTGAGATAATTGAATGTATGGAAGCCGGACACTATCCGATGATTGAGTGTCCTATTTATTTTGCTACTGAGATTGAAAACTTTTGTAAATAGATTAAAGAATTACCCTTTTCTATAACAAATAACTTGCCCATTAAAAGGCTCATCTAGATACTCTTGCGTATCCAAAGGTTCACTTTGACTATGTTCATATCCTAAAACTACCATCATTTTAGAAAACTTAGCGTGATTTCCTCTTCCTGGGTCTACTATTATTATCTCACAAGTTTCATTTGTGTGTTCATTTAAAAATCTACTTAAATCTTCTAAATGAAACTGTTCGTATAAAATATCACTTGCAATTATTAAATCAAATTTTCCTAAAGTATCATCACTATTTGCCCAATTTGCACACTCAAAAGGTATTACTTTTCCATAATTTATTCTTGTGTTTTCATTTAAGAATTTTTTTACTTCAGGATTAAAATCTGTTGTTGTTATATTTGCATTTCTGTGATTTAATACTAGACTTGAAAGAGCTATTCCACACCCTACTTCTAGGATTCTTTTATCTTTGATATTATAGTTATTCATTAAAGTTGCTAGGATTCTAGCGGAAGGCCAAATCACACCAAATAAAGACCAATTTGCAGAAGAAATTCCAGCAGTTGGGTTTAAATCACATTTTTCATCGTATTGTTGTTTATCTTTTAGTGTTTTGACATGTATGTCAATGTTATCAAACTCTATTGTTTGATATATATATCGTAGTTTTGGCATAAAAACCTTTCAAGGTTCAGTATACCCTTTTATTTACTAGTAACTGAACTATTAAAAGTTTTATTATAGAATCTCTTGAACGCGACCAACTTGTCCATCTTGAAGTCTTACTTTTATTCCATGTGGATGAGTTGGTGAATTTGTTAAAATATCTTTTACAATACCTTGTGTTAATTTCCCACTTCTTTGATCTTCTTTTAAAACAATGTTTACTTTTAAACCTTGTTTTACATTAAATCTTTTTTTACCATCCATTAATTTTCTTCTGTTCCATAAGTTAAAACATCTTTTGCAAAATCAATATGATAAAAAAATAGCATTTTATAAAATATATCTACTTTTGTTTTTTTCTCTACACTTGTATCTAAAATAGGAAATGCAAACATTTTTGGTTCATCAACTTTTTTTGGAGTAACTGTAATTATAAGAGGTTTTAAAGTTCTCATCATATTCATAGTTTCTTTATAATCTTTTGGTGCTAAACCATTTAGCATATCTCCATCTTTTTCTTCTTTTCTCATAGCTGAAAATAGATTATTAATACTTTCTTTAAATAGTTGTTTATTCCAGTTTAATTTACCTTTTGAAAAGTGAAATACACAACTTTTATTTAATAAGGCATGAGGTTTTTCCGTTTTTATATCTTCTATCATTTGAAGAAAAAAATTAACACCACCCAAATTTGTTGCTAGTTCCATTGCTTGAGTATGCAATTGTTTTTTTTGTTCTTCATCTAATTGATTAAAATTCATATTTCTCCGATTAATTTACTTTTTTGCAAGTATATCCAAATAATCATTTACTATTTACCTTCAAACTCTTTTTCATTTGTATGTTCAACAACTTTTTCTGCTATTTCATTTACTTCACGTGCTACTTTATTTGCTTCTGAAGCTGATGCTGCATTTTGTTGAGTCACATTATCTAAGTTATTTACAGTATCGTTTATTTGTTCCATTGCGCTAAATTGTTCTTTTGATGAACGTGAAACTTCATTTATTAAAGATAAAGTATTATGAATATTATTGTTTAATTTTTCATAACCTTGTATCATTTCATTTGAAATATTTTTACCTTCATTTGCCTTATTAGTAGCATTTATTACTAAATCTTTTATCTCTTTAGCTGCTTCTGCACTTCTACTTGCAAGATTTCTTACTTCTGCTGCAACAACCGCAAATCCTTTTCCTGCTTCTCCTGCTGTTGCTGCTTCTACTGCTGCATTTAAAGAAAGAATATTTGTTTGAAATGCTATTTGATCAATAATAGTTATTGAATCAGCAATTGCATTTGTTTGTGTATTTATTTCATCCATTGATAAAGCAGTTCTTGAAGCCAAATCTTGACCTATAACTACTGAACTTGAAACTTCATTTGCATAACTTGTCATTTTTACAATATTTTGAGAACTATTTTGCATATTTGCTGTAATTTGCTCGATAGCCGCTGCTGTTTCTTCTAATGATGCTGCTTGCATATTTGCAGATTCTGTTAATTTTTCAACATTTTTTGATAGATTTTCTGCATTTGATGATAAAACTAAACCTATTTTTTTATTTTCAACTAACATTGAAGTAATTGCAATACCAAGATTATTAATATCAGTACATAAAGCTTTTAAATCTCCATCTAAACCTGAAATATCTATTTTCTTTCGGTAATCATAATTTGTATATAAAGATAAAATATTCATTGCTTTTTTGATATTTGATTCTGTAGCTTCTAACATTTGATTTATTACATCTTTTAGTTCATTTAATGAAGGATTTCTTGTAATTCCCTCTATTCGTGTATTTAATAAACCTTTTTTAGCTTCATTTGCACATTTTATAGCACTTTCAACAACTAATCTATCCTTTTGAATAGATTCATTTGTATTTAAAATATTTCTATTTACTTCTTTTGCCATAATTCCTAATTCATCTGTTGAATTTATATCGATTAATTTCGATTCACTTGTTTCTTGATTTAAGTATTTAAAAAATTCAAGAAGTCCATTTTGGAATTTTTGTAAAGGATCTTTAATAGAATTTGTAATTGCTAAAATTACGAAAAACAATACTATTAAAGCAATAATTATAAGTGCATATAAAGTATATATTGTTGAATCTATTTTTTCTAAAGCATCCAAATAACTAGATTTATTTTCTTCATTTGCAATTTTATTTATAGCATTTAATTGCTCATTTATTTTTAAAAATATCTCATCTGTAACAGATAACATAGGTGTTGCCATTCCTAAATCGACACTTAGCATATCTACAGCATCTCTTATTGTTAAGTTATATTCAATCAACTCTTTATTAACTGATTCTATACTTTTTTTATTAACTTCTGTTAAATATGGCGCTTTCAAAAAGTTATTCATATCTTTTGATATAGTGATTTTTAGTTTGTCTAAAAGTACTAATTGCTCATCAATCATAAATTGTTCATATTTACCAGTTGCATAACTGAAAACTTTATATAAAATAGAATTATACAAATTTATATCACTCAATAATTTACTACTTGTTTTATATAATTCAAATTTTACTTGCACTATTTCATTTAGCGTATGTTTATCTGATTTTAAAGCATTGTTAGAAAATATTGCCAAAATTATCAAAAATAATACTGCAATTGCAGGTGCCACTATAATTTTTTTTCCAATATTCATATTTTTGATACCAAACATTTTTTAGTCCTATATATTTAGTTTAAATTCCTAAATAAATTAAATTTATTATTTAGCTTATTTAGAAATTTAAAGCTTTGAAATTTCAAAGCTTTAAATGTTAGAATTATTTATAAACACCAGCACCAATTAGCTGATTTTCACCAATTCCAATTACATAAGAAGTTTTTGGAGTTTGTTCTCCTCTTGTTGGGTGATCCCAAACATAATCAACCCATCCAGAACCATCAGCTTTTACTTTATCAATAAAATCTTTGAATAATTGTGTTCCAGCTTTGTCTTTATATCTGTACATGTTTTTACCTTTTAAAGGTTTTTTTGGATGTGCAGTGATTATTCCATCAAAATCATTTGCCCAAATATATAAATCATCTTTTACAAATTGACTTTCAGGTTTATTGAACTCTTCAACACAAGCAGCAACCCCAACTTTTTTACAAAATTCAACACCTCTGTCAACTAATGCTTTTGCATCAGCTTGAGTACTCTCAGCATTTGCAAAAGTAACGCTTAATAATAAAGCAGCTGTAAACTTAACTAATTTACTCATTATTTTCTCTCCTTAGTATGTTTTGAAGTTCCATATTTACATAAAAAAAATTAATTTAATCTTAATATTCACAAATTATTAATTATAAACTTAATTTTTTATTAAAATGCTATTCTATTGCTATTATAGAGGTTTTTTTGAGGTTTTAAAGAAGTATTTTTTTCTATAATAAAAGTTATTTTTTATTATAGAAAATCTTAGAATCAATTTATCATGTGATTAAATTCAGGTACAATTTCTTTTAATTTATTTAATTTATCTTCAACTATTAGTAATTCAGATATATCTTGATTTAATTTTTCAATATCATATTCAGTTTTGCCAGCTACAGTTATAGATTCATAATCTGTTTTTTTATCACTATCATTTATAAGAAGTTCTTCATAAAGTTTTTCTCCACATCTTAACCCACAAAATTCAATTTTTATATCACTTCAACCACTTAAATCTATCATTTTTTGAATCTATTGAAATATGATTATCATTTTTTGTATTACCATTTTTATCTTTTGGTAATTCTTCAAATAATGCATCAAAGCTTCCTACATCGTTTCAATCTATATTTGAAGGAATTACTTTTACAATATCTGATTTTTCCATTACAGCATAATCTATACTATCTTCTGGAATTGCCATCATATCTTCATGTTTAATTCTAATAATTTCATTTTTATTTGCATTATTAAAAGCATTTAAA
Organism: Arcobacter suis CECT 7833; assembly: GCF_003544815.1. Classification (NCBI taxonomy): domain Bacteria; kingdom Pseudomonadati; phylum Campylobacterota; class Epsilonproteobacteria; order Campylobacterales; family Arcobacteraceae; genus Arcobacter; species Arcobacter suis. Next base: position 2,216,910 of record NZ_CP032100.1, read on the forward strand.
GATTGATTATAAATTTCAGGAGAATATTTCTCTAATTCATCTAAAAAAACACCTGCTTTAAAACAAAACATTCCTGAATTCCAATAATAATTTCCAGCTTTTAAATATGAAGTTGCCGTATCAAAGTCTGGTTTTTCATAAAAAGCTTTTACATCAAATTCATTCAAAGATTCAATATATCCAAATCCTGTCTCTGCAAAAGTAGGAGTTATACCAAAAGTAACCAATTTATTATCTTTTGCAAACTCTTTTGCTTTTTTCAAAACTTTTTCATATTCTTTTTCATCTTTTATTAAATGATCACTTGGTGTTACTAAAACTATTTCATCATATCCTAATTACATATAAGATAAAGCGCAGGTGCTGTATTTCTTCCAATTGGTTCAAGAAGATAGTTATTATTTATTTAATTCTTCCAACTGATCTAATACTAAAAAATATTGTTCAGAATTTGAAACTATAAATTGAGATTTACAAACTTTTGAATTTCTTTCAACAGTTAACTGAAATAACGATTTATTCAAAAAAAGTTTAACTAACTGTTTAGGCATAAGTGTTCTACTTACTGGCCATAATCTTATGCCACTTCCTCCACATAAAATTATATTTGTCATTTTTCCACCTCTTTATATCCATCTGAATTATTCCTTTGCCATTTCCAACTATCAACACACATATCATTAAGACTTTTTTTGCTTCCCAAGCCAAAATCTCTTTTGCAAAACATAGATTAGAAAAACATGTTGCAATATCTCCAGCTTCTTCTATTAAGTATATCCACTAGCTTTTTCGAAAGCTTTTACCATATCTAGTACACTATATCCTTTACCTGTTCCTAAATTCACAATCAAAGGTTTCATTTCAATATTTAAGTTTAGATAATTAATCGCTTTAACATGTCCTAAAGCTAAATCGACCACATGAATATAATCTCTTACACCTGTTCCATCATGTGTATTATAATCTCCACCAAAAATATTTAAATACTCTCTAATACCTACTGCGACTTGAGAAATATATGGCATTAAATTATTTGGTATTCCATTTGGTTCTTCACCTATAGTTCCACTTTCATGAGCTCCAACTAGATTAAAATATCTTAGAATTGTAATTTTAAAAGAGTTATCTGATAAATATAAATCTTCTAAAATTCTTTCTATCATATATTTACTCATTCCACATGGATTTGTTGTATTTCCAACTGGAAAATTTTCTTTAATAGGATTAGATGCTGAATTTCCATATACAGTTGCAGAGCTTGAAAAACTATTTTTTTACAATTAAACTCTTTCATCACTTCAAGAAGTCGTAGTGTTCCTATCACATTGTTATCATAATATTCATGTGGTTTAAGAACTAATTCTCAGACTGCTTTTAATCCAGCAAAATGTATAACCGAATCTATATCATATTTTTAAAAGTTTTTTGTCTCTTATATCACCTTCTTCAAAAGAAATAGATTTATTTATAATTTTTTCTACTCTTTTAATACTCTCTTTTGAAGAATTTGATAAATTATCATACACTACAAAATCATACCCTGCTTCACTTAAAACAACAAGAGTATGAGAGCCAATATAGCCTGCACCACTAGTAATTAATATAGACATTTATTTAGTATCTTCTTTTCTAATAGAATTTATAAATTGCATAAAAAATACTAAAAATATTGATAAAATAAATCCACTTATAAATGAAATAACAACTATTAAAGTTTTTTTAGGTTTATTTATAGAATTATCATCAATAATAATATTTCCTATTTATTTTGACATAATTACATTTTCATAAAATTTTGCTTTTTCAGTATGTTTGTTTACTATAAAAGAAACTGCATTTTTTATGTTATTTTGGATTTCTTCTTTATTCTCATTTTTTGAACTTATTGATAATAGGCTTGTTGTTGATTTTACAGTAGAAGATTCAACATTATATTCAATATTAAGAATTTTAGCTAAATCAGCAAGATTATCCAATTAAAATCATTCTATTTTATGTCTAAGAGTCATTTATTATAACTAAATCCGGCTAATTAATTTATTAAATAAATTTTTAACTATTTAATTAATAACATAAAAACCAGATAGGCACCCAAAAGGCTTATTGGAGCAAAAACATAGTTGAAAAGGCTTATTTCAGATAGCCAATATCCAAAAAAATTCAATACTAAAACAAAAATTAAAACTTTTAATATATTATTTACATGTGGTTCAATTATTTTTATACTTACGAATTCAATTTTTACTAAAACTGTTAATAAAAATATACCATTCATAAAAAAAGAAACTAACGATGTATAAAAACTATATCCAATGTACAAATTATAAATCTGTAATAAAAATATACTTAAAACCGCTAATAATGAACCATATTTAGATATAACATCCATATCTAAATATTTTTTCAAACAACATTTCGAAGGAGGCAACAATAAATTATGTTTTTTCTTTTTCATTTCAACTCTTCAAAAATTGATTGAATTCCCGGTTCACTTTCACTGTTTTTTGTAGTTTTTACTTCAAATTCAACTTTTCTATTACTATTTGATTTATCATCAATTTGTTTTTGATAAGGATTTATTTTATTAGAACCATGTCCACTTGAATATAATCTCTCTTTTGGCACTTTATATCTTATCAATTCTCTTAATACATTATTAGCTCTTGCTGTTGAAAGATCAAGGGCATCTATATATTTTGAATTTTTCACAATTTCTTGTTCTTCTGCAAAACCTTTTACATTAACTTCTGTATCAACAGGCATCATAGATATAATCTTAGCTATTCTGCTTAAAAATAAAGAACCATAATCTCCCGTAATTTCAGCTCTTCCTGACTCAAATAATAAATTCGCAGGTAGAGTCATTAACACGCCATCACTAATCTCTGATAAATTACCATCTTTTGTATTTCTATTTTCTATTTCGCTTAATTCTTCCATTGCTTTATCAAAATTAGAATCTTTTCCTGGCTCAGTTTTTTCATTTTCTTGATCTGTTGTAGCGGTTTGTTCATCTTCTTGAGGTTCAGCAAGAGTTTGAGAAAGAGTATTAAAACTATAAATTTTTACAAATTCTTCTTTTAAAGCTTTTTGTTTTTCTATATTAACAGAAGCTAATGCATACAAAGCAATAAATAAAGCAAGTAATAAACTAAGAAAGTCTGCAAAGGGAACAGCCCATTTTTCACCAGCTGGACATTCGCATTTAGAAGGTTTTTTAGCCATTTGTTAAATCTTTGTAGGCATTGCAGTTATCATATTAGTTAGCTGTATTTTTAGTTCACCAGGAGTATCTCCTCTTGATATACCTTTTACACCTTCTAAAATAAGTTGTTTTTCTTTTATTAAAAGATGAGCTTTTGCTTTCATTTTATTTCCCCAAGGTCCTAAAAACATATAAGCTCCAGCAATACCTGTTACAGTTGCAGTAAATGCCCCCGCAATACCAGCTGCCATTTCAGCAGGATTATCAAGTTTTTGTAAAGCCAAAATTAGACCCAAAACAGCTCCAATTAATCCCATAACGGGGCAAGTTTCACCAGCTAGTAACCAATAGTGAGAAGCACCATGATAATAATGTTCAGTCTCTTCTATTATAGGTTCTAAAAATTTTTCTATTTGTTCTTCTTTTGAACCATCAACAACCATACCTAATGCTTCTTTAAAAAATGGATCTTCAATTGACTGAACTTCTTTTTCAAGTGCTAAAACACCATTCTTTTTTACCATAATTGCATAATCTATTATTTGATCAATTCTTTCTTCGTAATTTACTGGTGATTTTTTAAATACCATTTTCAATTCTTTAAAAGCAGCAGAAAGAGCATGTGCTTCAGTACCAGTAGCAGCTGAAAACATTGCAGTTGGGATAACAATAATTAACGATGTGATATGAATAACATGGGCAGGATTACCACCCTCCATTAAATCTCCCGTGGCAATTGATATTAATCCACCAATCATACCAATAATTACTGTTAAATCCATTTTTTATCCTATTTTTAAATATTGTATCATTATTTCTTCTTAGATTCTTTTTTAACTCTAAAGTGTGCCATTGTAATGAAACTTAGCTTGCTAATCCTTTAATTAAGCTTAGTTTATTATAAATATACTTTAAAAATAATCTTATATCTCTTTTTTATGGTTAAAATATTTAATTTTTGGCTGTAAAACAAAAATTAGATTAAACTGTCTATTTATTAACCAAGGGTAATCCCCTTTTTATGAAATTTAGTATTATAATTCTGTTGTATAAAGAATAATCAAAGGAGATCAAATGAAAAAGTGGCTTTTAAGTTCACTACTTAGTACTCTTGCATTTGCAGAGGAAACTGCACCTGTTCTTAACTCAGGTGACACAGCTTGGATGATGATATCAACAGCGTTAGTAATGTTGATGACACCTATTGGACTAGCATTATTTTATGCTGGTATGACGAGATCTAAAAATGTTTTAAATACTTATTCAATGGTATTTGGTGCATTTGCAATTGCATTTATTGCATGGATTGTAGCAGGTTTCTCTATTGCATTTGGAACAATGGAAGGTTCAATCAACCAATTTATGGGTGGGTTTGCCCATGTAATGCTTGAAGGTATTAGCTGGAAAGACTTTGCAAGTGTTGAATTAGGACAACTTTATCCTAAATTTGTATTCATAGTTTTCCAAGGTACTTTTGCTGCAATTACTGTAGCTATCGTATCTGGTGCAATTATTGAAAGAATGAAATTTTCTACATGGATGATTTTTGCAGCTGTTTGGACAATTGTAGTTTACGCACCAATTGCACATATGGTTTGGGGTGGAGGATACCTTTTCAACGAAGGTGCACTTGATTTCGCTGGTGGTACAGTTGTACATATGAATGGTGGTTTAGCTGGTCTTGTTCTTGCAATTTTACTTGGTAAAAGAGCTGGTTATTCAAAAGTAGCGATGAAACCTGTTAGTATTATTCTAACAGCGGTTGGTGCTGGTCTTTTATGGTTTGGATGGTATGGATTTAATGCAGGTTCTGCATTTGGAGCAAATGCGATTGCAGGTGTTGCATTCCTAACTACAACTATAGCAGCTTCTATTGCAACACTTACTTGGTTAGCAATTGAATCTTTAGTATTCAAAAAACCTACACTTTTAGGTGCTGCATCTGGTGCTATTGCTGGTCTTGTGGCTATTACTCCTGCTGCTGGTTTTGTAAGCGTTGGTGGAGCTCTAATTATTGGTATAGTTGGTGCACTTATTGCATTCTTTGGAGTTGCAGCATTTAAGAAAAAACTTGGTTACGATGATAGTTTAGATGCATTTGGAATTCACTTCCTTGCAGGTTTATGGGGTGCTATTGCAACAGGTATTTTTGCTCTAAATGATAAAGATCTTTTATGGTCAGGACCACTAAAAGATGCAGATGATAGATTAGGACAAATTTTTGTTCAATTTGAATCAGCTTTAATTGTTGGTATTTATACATTAATTGGAACTGTTGTTGTTTATTATATTGCTTCTGCATTAACTGGTGGAGCAAGGGTAAATGAAGAAAAAGAAAGCCAAGGTTTAGATGAATCAGTACACGGTGAACGTGGATTTAACCTATAATATAGTTAAGGAAAAATAATGAAAAAGATAGAAGTAATAATAAAACCCTTTAAACTAGAAGATGTAAAAGATGCATTGGTAGAAGTAGGAATAACGGGAATGAGTGTATATGATGTAAAAGGGTACGGAAGACAACAAGGACATAGTGAGCTTTATAGAGGAGCTGAATATGTAGTGGATTTTTTACCAAAAATCAAAATAGATGTAGTAGTAAAAGATGAAATGGTAGAATCAGTGATAAACGCGATAGTAAATTCGGCAAAAACTGGTAAGATAGGAGATGGAAAAATATTTGTTTCATCACTAGATGAAGTAGTAAGAATTAGAACTGAAGAGCGTGGTAGCGAAGCTGTTTAATTTTTTATAAGAAAAGAAGAAGTTTTTCTTCTTTTCTATTTTTTTATCATAATATTTAAATCTTCAAATTTTCACATCTAATAAAAATCTAAAATTCTCAATATATATAATTTTATATATAAATATATAGAAAATAATAAACTCTTTTTTTAATCTATTTTAACTTTAAAAAATTTTATCATTTTATTCTTGACTTTTTTTTATAAAAGTTATAAGATTCTATAAATGACTGACGGTCATTCATTATTAAAACAAGGTATTTAATGGCAAAAATCATAGACAAAGATGAAAAACGATGTGATATAGCATTGGCTTCCATTGCCCTTTTTTGTGAAAAAGGAATACAACAAACCAGTATTGATCAAATAGCAAAAAGTGCTGGTGTTGCAAAAGGAACTATTTATCTTTATTTTAAAAATAAAGAAGAGATTGTTTTTACTATTTGGGACATTATCACTCAACAACATGAAGAATCTTTTAAAAAACGTACTACAGAAAATATGAGTACAAAAGAAAAAATCTTAGAATATTTTAATTTCAACGAATTTCAAGAAAAGTTTGATAAGGAACAGATACTTATTCTTTTTCAACACTTTGTAAGTTCCATGCTTATTGATAAAACTCAACTTTATACAGCTTATTTCGAAAGTTTTTTTCAAAAAGATTATGATTTTATTTCCTCTTGTTTAAAGGAAGGTATAAAAAAAGGTGAATTTTTTATTGACGATATTGATATACTAACTAACAATATTATTATGCTTTTAAAGGGTTTATTAGTTAAAGCAAAAGCTTCTAATATGAATTTTGATGAAACACAAAATGTCCTTAGTAAACATATAATTTATTTACTTGAACAATGCACAAAGGAAAAACAATGAAAAAATTGATATTTATTTATCTTTTTCCACTTTTTGCAATTGCAGGAAATTTAGATGAACTTTTAAATTTAGCAGAACAAAATAAACAAGTGGAAGCATCAAGATACAGTTTAGAATCAACAAAAGAAAAAGAGTATGCAACAAAAAGTGGATATATGCCAAACTTAAGTTTAGGAGCTAATCAAACTTTTAATCAAGAAAAAAATATGTCAACTCCTGAAAAAAGTACAACTGGTTCTGCAACACTAGCATTTACTATTTATGATGGAGGGAAAAGAGAAGCTTCTTTTGAACAACAACAAGCTCTTGTAAAATCTGCAACTTTTAATTTAGCTTCTGTTCAAAATAATATTTCATTGGATGTAATTTATTATTATTACAACTATTTAAGTACTCTTGCTAGTAAAGAATCTACTTTAAAAAAAATGGAACAACTTGAAGCTGAACGTTATCGTTTGGAAAAATTTTTATCAGTTGGCTCTATTACAGCAGATGAATTACAAAAAATAATCTCTTCAATTGAGCAAACAAAAGTTGATTTATTAACCTTGGATAATACACTAAACAATATTTCTAATACTTTAGAATATTTAACTGGTCAAGAAGTAAGTGTAGAAAAAGGTTCTACTATTGTTTATAAAAATTCAACAATAGAAGAAGGAAAACGTTTTGATATTTTAGCACTTGAAGAGAGTATTCAAAGTACTAAAGCAGAAGCAAAAATAGCAAAAGCACCAAATAAACCTACAATAATAATCCAAGATACATATTCTCGTTATGATTTTGATTACCCATCTGCAATAGATAGTTTAGACCAGCAAAATAGTATTCAACTTATGATGGAATGGAAAATTTTTGATTTTGGTTCAACCTCTGCTAATGCACAAGCTGCTTATTTAAACTATTTATCTAAAAATAGTGAATTAGCCTATGAAAAACATAAAGCAAAAGCCAGTTTTAAAAATGCTCAAAATAGTTATAAAACTTCACTTGCTAAAATTGATGCAGCTAGGGCAAAACTACAAGCCTCTGAAATGACTTATGAATTAATTAAAAAGAAATTCCAACAAGGAATTGTTGATAATGTTAATTATCTTGATGCATTAAGAGATAAATTTGACTCAAATTCGCAATTACAAACTGCCTTAAATGAAGTAGAATACCAAAAAGCTGTATTACTTTATGAAATGGGCGAAAATATTAAAGGAGCTATTCAATGAAAAAAATTTTTATACTTACACTATTTGTGTTTCAAGCTTTGTTCGCAGAAGATATTTACGCAACATTTGATGTTGTTAGTGAAAAAAAATCTGAACTTGGACTTTCTGTATCAGGAATTGTTGCAACATTAAATGTAAATGTTGGGGATAAGGTTAAAAAAGGTGATTTACTTCTTTCTTTATATAATGCCCAAGAAAAAAACGAATATGAAACTGCAAGAAAAAATGCGGAACACTCTTCTAAAACTTACGAAAGATATGCAAAAATATCAGATGTTATAGACAAAGAAAAAATGGAAAACTATCTTTATGATAGAGATATTACTTTATTAAATGCTCAAAATAAAGAAATAATTTTACGAAAAACTGAGTTAAGAGCGCCATATGATTTGGTAGTTACTAAAAAAAATATTGAGTTAGGTGCTATTGTATTAGCTTCTCAAACAAAACTTATTGATGTAATTGCTTTAGATGATGTAAAACTGGTATTAAAGTTTGATGAAAAATATTGGCAAAAAGTAAAAGTTGGTCAAACTTTTAGCTATAAGGTTGATGGAAGTGATAAAAACTATGAAGCTAAAATCACAAAAATTTACCCAACTATTTTAAATGAAACTAGAGAAATGCAAGCTGAAGTAAAAACTCAAAATCTTATGCCTGGCCTTTTTGGTAATGGCACAATTAAAGCTGAGTAAATTATGTATAAATTAGCTATAAATCGCCCAATTACCACTTTGATGGGTGTTTTAACATTTATCGTTTTTGGATTGATGTCATATAACACAATGCCCATTAACCTCTTTCCCAATGTAGATTTTCCAGTTGTTACAGTACAAACAACTTACAATGGAGCTGACCCTTCAACAGTTGAAACAAAAGTAACTGATAAAATCGAAGAAGCTGTTTCAGGTGTTGATGGTATTGATAAACTTATGTCAACAAGTTATGAAGGTTTTAGTGTTGTAACTATTCAATTTGAACTTACAAAAGATTTAGATGAAGCAACAAATGATGTAAGAGATAAAATAGGTGCAATAAATTTACCTTCTGAAGTTGAAAAACCAGTTGTAAAAAAATTAGGAGCTACTGGCGCAGTTATTTCTCTTTTTATTGCTTCTGATGGAAATGACACAACAGCATTAATGAGACTTGCGGATGAAAAACTCAAACCTCAGCTACAAAGAATTAAAGGAGTTGGTGAAGTTAATATTTTAGGATACCAAGATAGAGAAATTCGTATTTTTATAGATCCTTTTTTATTAAATAAATATAATCTTACACCTGCTGATGTAAGTAGTATTGTCCAAAAACAAAATATTAAACAAGGTGTTGGAAAACTTGTAAATCAAAACCAAGAGATTATTATAAAAGCTCAAGGTGATGCTCAAAATATTGAAGAAGTTGGTAATTTATTGGTAAAACCAGGAGTTAGATTAAAAGATATTGCAACAGTTCAAGATGGATTAAGTGATGCAAAAAGTTTTTCTTCTTTTAATGGACAACAAGGGGTTACTTTAGAAGTAAAAAAAATAGCGGGTGAAAATGTATTAAATATTATCACTGAAGTTAAAAAAGTACTTCCAAAACTTCAAATACTTGCAGGTGATAAAACTGAAATCAAAATCCTTCAAGACCAATCTGAAAAAATTATGGTTAATATCAATAATGTTAGATTTGACTTGATTTTTGGAGCATTTCTTGCAGTTTTTATTGTATTTCTTTTTTTGCGAAATGTTACAGCAACAATTGTTTCAGCTTTAGCAATTCCAACTTCTGTTATTGGTACTTTTGCCATAATAGATGCTTTAGGATATGACTTAAATCGTTTAACACTTATTGGACTTACCCTTGCCATTGGGATTTTTATCGATGATGCCATTGTTGTTATTGAAAATATCATGAAAAAAATGGAAGAAGGAATGGAGCCATTTCGTGCTTCCTTTGAAGGCGCAAAAGAAGTTGCCTTTTCTGTTTTAGCAATCTCTTCTGTTTTATTGGCTGTTTTTGTTCCTGTTGCTTTTATGGATGGAATTGTAGGAATGTTTTTTAACTCTTTTGCTATGACTGTTGCTGCGGGTATTGTTATTTCATATCTTGTTGCAATTATGTTTATTCCAAGTATTGCAGCACGTGTTTTAAATGCTAAAGAGAATCGTTTTTATCATGCAACTGAACCTATTTTAAAGGCTATTGACAAAGGTTATGTTTGGTTACTTAAACCTTTAATAAAATATAAAACTATAACAATTATTGTTACAGTTGGTCTTTTAGTTGCCTCAACTACTTTAAAAGTTGGTATGTCATTTTTACCGATGCAAGATAATGCAGAATTTCAAATTACTATCAAAGCACCCGTTGGAATTAATTTAGAATCTATGAAAAAAGTTATTACTCCTTTGGATGATATGTTAAAAGAAGATAAAGATATTTTATATTCTATTGCTTCAATTGGTTATAACTCTGCGAATGAGTTACATAAAGGAAGAATTTATGTAAAACTTAAAACTTTAGGTGAAAGAGTAAAAACACAAGAATCAATTATTCAATATTACAGAGATAAACTCTCATCGATTGAAGGCATGATTATATCTGTTGAAAAAGTTGATGATTTTGATACAGGAGCAACAACTGCACCAGTTCAAGTGGTAATCACTGGAGATAAACTTGAAGAACTAGATGTTGTATCTGCAAAATTAATGGCAATATTAAAAGAAACTTCTGGAATTGTTGATGTTGACAGAGATTTTGAAAATGGAAAACCTGAAATTAAAATTGGTATTTTAAGAGAAAATGCTCAAAGAGTTGGAGTTAGTGTTGAACAAATTGCTTCGATTTTAGGTTCGGCGTATTCAAGTGATAGTGCAGTTTCTTATTATGAAGATAATGGAAGACAATTTGATATAACAGTACGATTAAAAGATAACTTTAGATCTTCATTGGATGATTTAAAAAAACTACAAGTTCGTAATTCAAATGGTCAATTTGTTGCCCTTGAAGGATTATTAGAAATCAAAGAGAGTTTAGGAAATGCTTCAATTAATAGATTTGATAGGGAAAGAAAAGTTTTAGTAACTGCAAATATTTTTAATACTTCCCTTGATAAAATTGTTGAAGTAATCAATGAAAAAATGCCTGAAATTCTTCCTTTAGGATACAACTATCGTTTCACAGGTGATGTTGAAAACATGGAAGATACAAATAAAGCTTTTGGTGCAGCTGTTGTTTTAGCTGTTATTTTGATTTATCTTATTTTAGCTGCATTGTATGAATCAATCATACAACCTTTTATTATTATGATTTCAATGCCATTATCTTTTACTGGAGTTATGGTAGCTTTATATTTAAGTGGTAACTCATTTAGTTTATTTGTAATGATTGGGATAATTCTTCTTTTAGGAATGGTTGGTAAAAATGCAATTTTAGTAGTTGACTTTGCAAATCGAGCTATTAAAGATGGAAAAAGTATTGATGATGCACTTTTAGAAGCTGGTGAAAAAAGACTAAGACCTATTTTAATGACAACTTTTGCCATGATAGGAGCAATGATTCCCCTTGCTTTTGGAAGTGGAGCTGGACATGAAAGTAATGCTCCAATGGCTTTAGCAATTATTGGAGGACTTATGAGTTCAACAATTTTAACTCTTCTTGTTGTTCCTGCTATTTATAAATTTATGTATCCACTTGATGCATGGCTGAGAAAATGGTATGAAAAAGGCAAAATTCAACATTAAACTTTTATAAATAAAGGAGTAAATTTTATACTCCTTTATTTTCTTTTCCAAAATACTTTTTTTATATTCTTATATAAAAACTTATAGAATTACTATATATTTTATATAAATAAATAATTTGATATAATATCAATCTATAAAATATAATATTATATAGGAATATATAGAAAAAAGTAGGATAAGCCATGTCAATAGTTGTTTATAGTATTAAAGGTGGAGTAGGAAAAACCACTTTATCAGTTCAAATCTCTCAAATGTTAGATTATACTTATGTTACAAACGATTCTCACTCTTCTGCACATAACCTAATGCCAGAAGAAAAAGGATTTTTAGTATCAAGTGAAGAGTATGAAGAAATTCCTTATGATGATAGAGTTGTTTATGATTTTGGTGGATTTAAAGATACAAGAATAAATGATATTATTAAAAAATCAAATAAAATAGTTATACCAACTCTTACTTCGATTGTTGATGTACAAGCAACCCTAGCCACATTAAAAGACGTAATAGAAATTAATAAAAATATCATAATTGTTGTAAATAGAACAAAAAACAATAATAAATCTATAGAATTAAAAGAGTATTTGTTAGAAGAAATAGAAAAACTATATGGAAAAGTAAATATTCCTATAATTTTCGTAAGAGATTCTTCTGTTCTTGAAGATTCATTGTTTGATTGTGAATATGTGGAAATTAAAGCTGGTAATAATAGATTTAAAAGACATATATATAGAAATGCCATAGAAGATATGATAGATCTTCGAAAAACTCTGGAGAATTAAAATGGGTTATGCAGATAAACTAAAACAAAATTCTTCTAAAATTCAAACCGATGAAAAGGTTTTAGAAGAAAAAGTTGCAAAAAAAAAGATAATGGGAAGACCAGCAAAAGCTCAAAATGAAGTAAGAAATACAGCAATTCCAGTTGCTTTAAATCAACTAGAAAAAGAGTGGATAGAAAATCAAGCATCTAAAATGTCAAAAGAAATTGGAGTTAAAATTACAACCTCTGCATGGATGAGAATGACTTTGTTAAAAGATATGGAAAAAGAATAATAATTATATAAAAAGATAAGATTGTATAATCTCATCTTTTTAATATTAATTAAGATTGTTTTGGGAGTAATTTCATAGGAACTATCTGGAATTCATCCATATTCCAAACATTATTTTTTACATATGGCTCATTTTCTAACCATTCATCTAACTCTTCATCAGTTTCAAAATCTATGTATAATGTAGAACCAACCATTACATCATCTTCGATTAACGCACCAGCATTTATAATTTTACCTTCAGCCATTAATTTTCTTGCACCCTCAATATGAGCTTCTCTTGATTCTAATCTTCTCTCTAGTGCATTTTCATTGTCATAAGCTATTACTAAATATTGCATTTATTTCCTTTTTTATTTAATTTTACCATTTTATCATAATAATAAAATGATAAAATTAAATTAAACTAGCACAATTGCAAATAAAAATGTCAATGGATAAACTATAACATTAAAATATCTAATGATTGGCGTTATATTTATATTTGTAGAAATAATCTCTTCTAATAAAAATCCATTTGAAAGTTTTTTCATTATTGATAATTTAAAACAAATATCTATAAATTTAACTATAAAAATAGAACTCATCCAAAAACCAAAATTACTAAAATAAAAAGATAAAAATATTGTATAAAAAAAAGTTACATGTAAAATAAAATATAGAAAAATATTTTTACTAAAAAGTAAAAAATTATTATTTAAGATACCATATAAAGTATTTGATTTTTGCCAATTTGATTCAAAAAATTCTAAAAAGACAAAAATGAGGAGTAAAGTAATGAAATTCATAATAGAAAAATTCAATAGGGAAAATCCCTATTGATTAAGATTAGTGTTCAGAAAATTTAATTTTTTGGTTTTTATATAGACCTGTTCCAACAGGAATTGTTCTACCAATTACCACGTTTTCTTTTAAGTCTTCTAACATATCCATTTTTGCACTAATTGCAGCTTCTGTTAAAACTTTTGTAGTTTCTTGGAATGATGCAGCTGAGATAATAGAATCAGATGTTACAGCAGCTCTTGTGATACCTAATAATAAAGGTTCAGCAATTGCAGGATTTCCACCTAATTTAATTATTTTCTCATTTTCAATTTTAAATCTTTTTTTAGAAACCATATCTCCAATGATGAATTTAGTGTCTCCACCATCTAAAATAGAAACTTGTCTTAACATTTGAGATGTAATTACCTCAATATGTTTATCAGCAATATTTACCCCTTGAGATCTATACACTTGTTGAACTTCAGATACAATAAAGTAATGAAGAGCTTTTTCTCCAAGAATTCTTAATACATCGTGTGGAGAAATTTGACCATCTGTTAACGCTTCACCAGCATGAACAAACTCACCATCATGAACAAGAATTTGTTTAGATTTTTCAACTAAATATTCTACATTATTTCCAGTTCCATCAGATACAATAATTCTTTCTTTATTTCTTAAAGGTTTTCCAAATGTTACAACACCATCAAATGATGCAAGTATTGCAATATTTTTTGGTCGTCTAGCTTCAAATAATTCAGAAACTCTTGGAAGACCCCCAGTAATATCTTTCGATTTTTGTGTTGCTTTTGGTGTTTTACCAATTATATCAGCAACTTCAACTCTTTTACCTTCAGCAACATTTAACGATGTTTTAGGATCTAAAGAATATCTAATTATCTCTTTATCATCTGTTGCAAGAATAATAGTAGGTTTGTAACCTGCTGGAATATATTCATTAACAACTAATTTTGAAGTTCCAGTTAATTCATCAAATTGTTCAGAAACTGTTAGACCAGGAATAATATCTTCAAATGAAATTGTTCCAGCTTTTTCTGCAATTGTTGGATTTGCATATGGATCCCATTCTGCAATTACAACTTGCTCTGTTGTTTTAGGAGTAGTAATAACTGAATCTTTTTCAACTTCTGTATTATCATTTAATTCAATTAATGAACCACGTGCAACATAATGTCTTAAAGCTTCTCTATCATCTGCATCAACAACAACTGCAAATACACCTTTTTCAGTAACAACATCACCAGCTTTAATATCATGTCTTCTTTCTAAATAATCACCAGTTAATTTGTAGTATTTAACAAATCCTTTTGCACCAGAAATTATTTTAGAAGTAATTGGAGCACCATCTTCAACTTTTAATTCAGAAGCAAATGGAATTCTATTAGGAATATTCCATCCATCTTTAATCATTTCAACGATTGATTCATTTTGCTCAACTTCTTCACCATCTTTGTATGGTAAATATAATTTACCTTCGATTTTTCCAGAAATTCCAGCTAATTCATTTGCTTTTGCAACATCATTTTTTCTTAAGAAGTATTTTTTCTCTTCTTTTCCATTTGAAATAGTTAAAATTGTCTCTTCATGTAAAGTTTCAACTGTAACTTTACCTTTAAATGGTGCATTAATTTTTGGTTCAACTAATAAAACACCAGCATTTCTTCTATTTGCTACAATGATTTTTCCATCAGATTTAACATGTTTTTTAATGTTGTAATATCTAATGAAACCTTCTTTATCAGCTTTCAATTCTCTTTCTGTTTGAGTAGCACTTGCTGTTCCCCCAACGTGGAAAGTTCTAAGTGTCAGCTGAGTTCCTGGTTCTCCAATTGATTGAGCTGCAACAACTCCAACTGCTTCACCTGGTTTTGCTTTTCTTTGCTCACCAAGATTTAAACCGTAACATTTTGAACATAAACCATTTTCAACTTTACAAGTTAATGGCGTTCTAATTACTACAGATTTAACTTCAGCTTCAGTTACAAGTTTTGCATCTTCTTCAGTTATTAATGTACCTTCTGCAAATAAAATCTCATTTGAAATTGGGTCAATAATATCTTCAGCGATAACTCTACCAGTGATTCTTTCTTCTAATGACTCAATTAACTCATTACCAGAAGTAATGTCAGTAATTTCAATACCTTCATGAGTTCCACAATCTTCAACAGTAATTCTTACATTTTGAGAAACGTCAATTAATTTTCTTGTTAAGTATCCAGCATTTGCAGTTTTAAGTGCAGTATCCGCAAGACCTTTTCTAGCTCCGTGAGTTGAAATAAAGTACTCAAGTACATTTAGACCTTCTCTAAAGTTTGAAATAATTGGTGTTTCAATAATAGAACCATCTGGCTTAGCCATAAGTCCCCTCATACCTGATAACTGTCTAATTTGAGCAGCAGATCCCCTTGCTCCTGAGTCAGCCATCATATAAATAGAGTTGAATCCATTTTTATCAGATTTAACTAATTCCATCATTTCAGAACCAAGTCTATTATTAACTTCTGTCCAAATATCAATGATTTTATTATATCTTTCTTGCTCTGTTAATAAACCTTGAGAAAATTGTTTTTGAACTTCAATAACTTCTTTTTTAGATTTAGCAATATGTCCAACTTTTGTTTCAGGAACTCTAATATCATCAATAGAAATTGAAATACCAGCAATTGTTGCAAATTTAAATCCTAGATTTTTTAAATTATCTAAGAATCTTGGAGTTACTTCATATCCACCATGTTTGTAAATATAATCAACTAATGTTCCAATATCTTTTTTCTTTAAAATTTTGTTCCATAAATTTGCAGGAACAAATGATGGTAAAATTTCATGAATTAATAATCTTCCAACTGTTGTATGAATAACTTTATCATCTAATTTAGTTCTGATTTTAGCATGTAAATCAATTTTATTCATATCTAAAGCAATTCTTACTTCATTTACATCTGTAAATAATTTATGTTCTCCTTTTACACCATCTTTTTCTAATGATAGATAATAAATACCTAAAATCATATCTTGAGAAGGAACTGCTATTGCTCTACCAGATGCTGGTAAAAGAATATTCATTGAAGACATCATTAAAATTTTTGCTTCTGCAACTGCTTCTTGTGATAAAGGCACGTGAACTGCCATTTGGTCACCATCGAAGTCGGCATTGAAGGCAGCACAAACTAATGGGTGTAATCTAATTGCTTTTCCGTCAATTAAAACTGGATGGAAAGCTTGAATAGAAAGTTTATGTAGAGTTGGAGCTCTATTTAACATAATTGGATATTCATCAACTATCTCGTTTAGACATTCCCAAAC
Source organism: Arcobacter suis CECT 7833 (assembly GCF_003544815.1). Lineage (NCBI taxonomy): Bacteria > Pseudomonadati > Campylobacterota > Epsilonproteobacteria > Campylobacterales > Arcobacteraceae > Arcobacter > Arcobacter suis. The sequence continues at coordinate 2,233,833 of NZ_CP032100.1, forward strand.
TTCGTTTGCTTCACCTTCAATTAATCTTTTTGCAGCTTTTAAAGTTGTTGCATAACCTTTTTCTTCTAACTTAGCCATTAAATGCGGTTTAAATAACTCTAAAGCCATTTTTTTAGGAATACCACATTGGTCCATATTTAATGTAGGTCCAACAACAATTACAGATCTTCCTGAAAAGTCAACTCTTTTTCCAAGTAAGTTTTGTCTAAATCGTCCTTGTTTACCTTTGATAATTTCAGATAATGATTTTAAAGGTCTTTTATTTGCACCTTTAACAGCATTTGCAGTTTTTCCATTATCAAATAAAGCATCAACCGCTTCTTGAAGCATTCTTTTTTCATTTCTAATAATAATTTCAGGAGCATCAAGTTCAGTTAATCTTTTTAATCTGTTATTTCTGTTTATTACTCTTCTATATAAGTCATTAACGTCAGAAACTGCAAACTTTCCACCATCAAGTGAAACAAGTGGTCTTAAATCAGGTGGCAGAACTGGAAGTTGAGTTAACATCATCCATTCTGGTTTATTTCCAGAATTCAAGAAGTTTTCAACAACTTTTAATCTTTTGATTATAGTTTTTCTTTTTGCTTCAGATTTAGTAGAACCCATTTCTTCTTTTAAAATAGTTAATAATTCAAATAAATCAATAGTTTCTAATAAGTCTCTTACAATTTGTCCACCCATATTAGCTTCAAAACCAGTATGTTCAAATAAATCTGCAATAGTTCTATATTGTTCTTCATTTAAAATATCATATTTTAAAACTTTTTTAGTTTTTTCATTATCATAATAAGCTTCACCAGCTTCACTTACAATATATGCTTCATAATATAATACTCTTTCTAAATCTTTTAGTTTAACACCAAGTAATGTTCCAATTCTTGTAGGAAGTGATGAAACCATCCAAATATGAGCAACAGGAGATACTAAATCAATATGTCCCATTCTGTGTCTTCGTACTTTTGATGAAGTTACTTCAACCCCACATTTTTCACAAACAACACCTTTATATCTCATTTTTTTGTATTTACCACAAAGACATTCATAATCTTTTACTGGTCCAAAAATTTTCGCACAAAATAAACCATCACGTTCTGGTTTTAATGTTCTATAATTGATTGTTTCAGGTTTTTTTACTTCTCCACAAGACCAAGAAAGAATTTTCTCAGGACTTGCAAGTCTTAATTGGAAAGCCGCAAAATCTTGTGGTCTTTCTAACTCTTTTATTTCAATAGGCTGTAACGTTCTTTCAGTTTTACTCATTGTTTTCTACCTCTCCAAAAATCTCTACATCTAAAGCAAGAGCTTTTAATTCTTTTGTTAATACGAAGAATGTTTCAGGAACACCTGAATTTGGAACATTTTCACCATTTGCGATAGCTCTATAAGCTCTTGTTCTTCCTTCAACGTCATCAGATTTTGTTGTAAGCATTTCTTTTAGTACATTTGTTGCACCATAAGCTTCTAATGCCCAAACTTCCATCTCTCCAAATCTTTGTCCACCGAATAGTGCTTTTCCACCCACTGGTTGTTGAGTTACTAAAGAGTAAGGACCAGTAGATCTTGCATGAACTTTTTCATCAACTAAGTGGTGAAGTTTAAGCATGTACATGTAACCTACATTTACTCTTTCTTTCATTTTATCACCAGTTTTACCATCAAAAAGAACACACTTACCATCTGTATCAATTTTTGCCAATTCAAATAATTTTGCAAATTCTTCTTCTTTTACACCATCAAAAATTTGAGTAGCAAATCTAACACCTTTTGCCCAATCTTGACCATATTTTATTAAATCATCATCACTTAATTTATCCATAAATGCTTTTGCATTCATAAGTTTAGCTACACCTGCAATTTCACTCATTTTAGCTCTTAACTCGTGAATAAAATCAGCTTTTTTAGCTTCAAAAATTTCTTGAATTTGAGCTCCAAGTTTTTTACCAACTAATCCTAAGTGAACTTCTAGAATTTGTCCAATATTCATCCTAGATGGAACCCCAAGTGGATTTAAAATAACATCAACAGTTGAACCATCTTCTAAGTAAGGCATATCAACTTTAGGAACGATGTTAGAAACAATACCTTTATTTCCGTGACGTCCAGCCATTTTATCCCCAACTTTGATTTTTCTCTTAGTTGCAATATAAACTTTTACTTGTTTAATAACACCAGAAGATAAAATATCATCGTGTTCTAAAACTTGAAGTTTTTCTTCATGTTCATCTCTTAAATGAGCTTTTTGTTTAATGAAATGCTCTTTGATGTCATTATAAGAATTTTCAATCTCTTTTGGATAAGAAGAAACAACTTTTTTCATTGCAAATCTATTAACATTCATTAATACATCAACAGGAATTGTTTCACCTTTTTTATATGTAACATCATCTAACTCTAAATCTTTAATTAAAGTTGATTTTAATAATAAATCATTGATTTTTAAAATCTCTTCTCTATCAAGCATTAATAATTTATCATGGTGTTTTAAATCTAATTCAGCTTTTTCAGATGCAATTTCTGCAACTGCTCTTTCGTCTTTTTCATAACCTTTTTTAGTGAACACTTTAACATCAACAACTGTTCCTTCCATTGATGTTGGACAAACTAATGATTTATTAATAACATGTCCAGCTTTTTCACCAAAGATTGCTCTTAAAAGTCTTTCTTCAGGAGTTGGTTTAATTTCACCTTTTGGTGTTACTTTTCCAACTAAAATCATTCCTGGTTTTACGAATGTACCAATTTTTACAATACCTGAATTATCCAAATGAGTAATAGATTCTTCTTTAACACCTGGTAAATCTCTTGTTATTTCTTCATTACCATGTTTTAATTCTCTACATTCTACTTCTTTTTCATAAATATGAACAGATGTAAATGCATCTTCCTCTATTAATCTTTCAGAAAGAATAATAGCATCCTCATAGTTATATCCATTCCAAGGCATAAAGGCAACCATAGCATTAACACCAACTGCTAATTCACCTTTATCCATTGAAGGACCATCAGCTATTACTTGACCTTTTTCAACAAATTCACCTTCAGTTACGGCAATTCTTTGTCCAAAAGATGTATTATTATTTGTTCTTACATTTTTATTTACAGAATAATGATCAATGAAAGCACCGTTTTCATCTTCACCTCTTACATAAATATTTTTTGCATCTGCTTTTTCAACTAAACCAGCACGTCCAGCTTTAATAGCTTCCCAAGCATCACGTGCTACTGTTTTTTCTAAACCAGTTCCTACAACAGGAGCATTTGGTCTTAATAATGGAACGGCTTGTCTCATCATATTTGAACCCATTAATGCTCTGTTGGCATCATCGTGTTCTAAGAAAGGAATTAAAGAAGCTGCAACCCCCATAACCATTTGAGAAGAGATATCAATTAAATCAACACTACTTCTTTCCATTAGTAAGATTTCACCATCTTTTCTAGCTTCAATTAAAGATTCAACAATTTTTCCATTTTCATCAACTTTAGTTGAACCAGGAGCAATTACTAATCCCTCTTCTTGAGTTGCAGTATAGTATTTAATTTCATTAGTAACTAAACCATCAATTACAGTTTTATAAGGAGCTTCAATAAATCCTAATTCATTAACTTTTGAGAAAGTTGATAATGTATTAATAAGACCAATATTTTGTCCCTCTGGAGTTTCAACTGGACAAATTCTTCCATAGTGAGTAGGATGAACGTCCCTTACTTCAAATCCAGCTCTCTCTTTTACAAGTCCACCCTCTCCAAGTGCAGAAAGTCTTCTTTTATGAGTAACTTCTGATAATGGATTTGTTTGGTCCATAAATTGAGATAGTTGTCCAGATGTAAAGAATTCAGTAATTGTTGAAGTAATCATTTTAGAGTTAACCAAATCATGTGGCATAATATCTTCTAATGTACCAGATAAAGTAGTCATTTTATCTCTAATAGCTTTTTGCATTTTGATTAAACCAGCATGTAATTCATTTGCTAATAATTCACCAATTGCTCTAATTCTTCTATTACCTAAGTGATCTCTATCATCGATATGCCCATGACCAGATTTTACTTTTACAAGGTATTGAACTGTTTTTATAACATCTTCATAAGTTAAAGTTGTTACATATTCAGGAACATTAACACCAAGTTTATGGTTCATTTTCATTCTTCCAACTTTTGTTAAATCATATCTTTCTGGATCGAAGAATAATTTTTTAACAAACTCTTTTGCAGCTTCTTTAGTAACTGGCTCACCTGGTCTCATAACTTTATAAATTCTGATTGCTGATAAATCATTTTCATCATCAATTTGTTCTGTTTGTTTTAATAATTTTAAAGACTCAGCATCAGCTTTAAATGCATTAATAATTGAATTATCAATTCCAGTTGCTAAATCATTTGCAATATCAAATGATTCAAAACCTAAATCTAATAGTTTTTTTAATTTTAATTCATCAAGATTTGTTAAAGCATCAAATAACACTTCACCAGATTCTGGATCATAAATAGTATTTGCAGTTGATCTATCCATTAATTGTTCTAATGGGTATTCAATCAGTTTTAATCCACCTTCAATTAAAGCTTTAGCTTTTCTAGCTGTTAATCTTTTCCCAGCACCAATAACTAAATTACCTTTATCATCTTTAACGTCAAACTCAATTCTTCCCATGAAATCATCAGGATTAAATTCTGTTAAAAATTTATTGTTTTTAACTTTGATATTAACTATTGGATAGAATAATTTGATAATATCTTCTTTAGAATAACCTAATGCTCTAAATAAAATAGTTACAGGAACTTTTCTTCTTTTATTAATTCTTACATATAATACATCTTTAGCATCATATTCAAAATATAACCAAGAACCTCTATCTGGAATAATTTGTCCAGTATAAATTAGTTTATTATCAGCAGTATTTGATTCTTCTTCTTTGAAGATAACACCTGGAGATCTGTGTAATTGATTAACAACTACTCTTTCAACACCATTAACGATAAAAGATGTTCTATCTGTCATTAAAGGAATTTCTCTAATGAATAAAGATTGTTCTTTCATATCTTTAACACCGATTTTTTCACCAGTTTTTTCGTCTAAATCCCATAGTGTTAATCTAATATTAATTTTAAGAGGAATTGAATAAGTAAGTCCTCTAACCATTGATTCTCTAACATCATATTTAGGTTTACCTACTTCGCTACCTAAGTAATCAAGAGTAATTCTGTTTTGTACATCATGTATTGGGAAAATAGATTTAAATACTTTTTCAATCCCAGCAGTAGTTCTATCATCTTGACCTATCATTAAGAAAGTATCATATGAAGTTTGTTGTAGTTGTAATAAGTTTGGAATTTCAATTTGTTGCGGATTTTTTGCAAAATCAACTCTAAGTCTATTACCAGATTTTAAAGAGTTTAACATTGTCGGCCTTGTTATAAAATTTGGTTAAGTTCTGCTTTTTATATTTTTATAAAGCACAAAAGCATCCATAAAGGATAGGGTTAAAATTTCACAAAATTTTAACCTTAACCTTCAAAGATGCCAATCTTTATACAAGGCAGAAGCCCTGTATATCAATCATAATTACGAATAATTATTTAATTTCTACTTTTGCACCAGCAGCTTCTAATGCAGCTTTTGCAGCTTCAGCATCTTCTTTAGAAACACCTTCTTTAATTGTTGAAGGAGTTTCTTCAGCAGCAGTTTTTGCTTCTTTTAATCCTAAACCAGTTAATGCTCTAATTTCTTTAATAACATTAATTTTTTTGTCACCAGCATCTAAGATAACAACATCAAATTCAGTTTTTTCTTCAACTGCTTCAACAGCAGCAACAGCACCACCAGCAACCGCAACAGGTTGAGCAGATACTCCAAATTTTTCTTCGAATTGTTTTACTAATTCAGATAACTCTAATACTGATAAACCAGAGATGTATTCTAATACGTCTTCTTTAGAAATTGCCATTTCTTCTTCCTTATAATTTGTTTTTTTAATTTAATAGCTTAAAATTAAGCTGCCTCTTCTTCTTTTTTCTTTCTAAGTGCATCAAGCCCAATAGTAAAGTTTGCAACAGGTGCCATCCAAGTAGCTGCAAGCATACCAAGAAGTTGTTCTCTTGATGGTAATTTAGCGAATGCATTAACTGTAGCAAAGTCTGCAATTTTACCTTCAATGATACCTGATTTAATAGCAAATTTTTCTTTATTTGTTGTTGCAAATTTATCAGCAACTTTACAAGCTGAAATTTGATCTTCAGACCATAAGAAAATATTTGTACCATTTAATTCAATATCACCTAATTCTGCATTTTTAACAGCTACCGTAACTAAAGTATTTTTAGCAACTTGTACTTTTGTATTATTAGCTCTTGCATCTTTTCTTAAAGATTCTAACTCTTTATGAGTAAGACCTTTATAATCACATACAACAACTGCTAATGAATTTTTAAATTCAACTGTTAAAGACTCAATAATCTCTGATTTTTGTTGTTTAGTCATATTTTTCTCCTCCCTTCAAAACATCGACTTAGGCGGGACTTACAAGAAACGGAGGTGTTTCTTACCAGCTGTCTTCAGTTTTATTTCAGTGCTTTGAATAACACTCAATAATAAAGAATCTAATTCTTTATTATTGAATGCTAAAAAAAAATTAGATAAGGATAACCTTATCTAATTTCCATTAATTCCATATTATCTAAAATAATTGATGGACTCATAGTTAATGATATAGCTGCATTAGCGATATATCTACCTTTTGCAGTTGAAGGTTTAGCTTTGTTAATTGCAGAAATAAATGCTGCTGCATTTTCTCTAATAGCTTCAGCAGAAAATGAAACTTTTCCAATTCCAGCTTGCATATTACCTTTTTTATCAACTCTATATGTAACTTGACCACCTTTAGCATCATTAACTGCCTTAGTTACGTCCATTGTTACTGTTCCAGTTTTAGGATTTGGCATTAAACCTTTTGGCCCTAAAATTCTTCCAACTTTCCCTACAATTCCCATACAATCAGGAGTTGCAATTAAAACATCAAAGTTGATGTTTCCAGCTTGGATTTGTTCTGCTAAATCATCATTACCAACAACATCAGCACCTGCAGCTTTTGCTTCATCCATTTTTAAACCTTTAGCAAATACTGCAACTCTTACAGTTTTACCAGTTCCATTTGGAAGTACAACAGCACCTCTAATCATTTGGTCTGCATGTCTTGGATCAACATTTAAATTAAGTGCAATTTCAACACTTTCATCAAATTTAGCCGATTTTAACTCTCTTACACTTGTACAAGCATCAGTTAAAGAATATTTTTTATCTTCAATTTTTTCTGTTAATGCTTTATATCTTTTTGAAATTTTTGCCATTGTTATCTCCGCAATTATATTATTTTGCTACCGCCATTATTGAGTCTGGTGGTAAGACTTTAATTAAAACAGAATATTATAATTCTATTTCAATACCAATTGATCTAGCTGAACCTGCAACAATTTTCGCAGCAACTTCTTTATCATCTGTATTTAAATCAGCAATTTTCATATTAACAATTTCCATTACTTGATCTTTAGTTAATTTTCCAATTTTTTGTTTTAATGGATTACTTGAACCAGATTTGATTCCAGCAACTTTTTTAATTAAATCAGTCATTGGTGGTTGTTTTAACTCAAATGTAAAACTTTTATCAGTATAAACAGTAATAACTACTGGAATTCTAAATCCAGCTTTATCTTTTGTTTTTTCGTTGAAAGCCTTACAAAATTCCATTATGTTAACACCTCTTTGACCTAATGCAGGTCCTACTGGTGGTGATGGATTAGCAGCACCCGCAGGTATCTGTAATTTAATTAGACCTTGAATTTTCTTAGCCATGTTATTCCTTTATCAATTTTTTAATGATTAGACATTAGGCAAGAAAACTATTCAAAGAAGCTAGTTTTATTGCCTAATGCCTATAATTTTAATTAAAAATCAAACTACTCTTTCAACTTGAGTATATGAGATTTCAACAGGTGTATTTCTACCAAATATAGAAACATTCAACTTTAATAATCCTGAAACCATATCAAAGTCTTCAACTAAACCATTAAAATTTGAAAATGGTCCTTCATTAATTCTAACCATTTCACCTTCATCAAATGAAACTTTTGGTTTTGCCGCTGCTCTATTTTTAACTTTTTCTAAAATTAAATTAATATCTTTTTCTGATAAAGCTGTAGGTTTTTTAGATTCACCAATAAATCTTCCAACTTTTGGCATAGATTGAATTCTATGCCATAAACCAGTATCTAAATCTATTCTAGCAAAAGCATATGCAGGATATAGTGGTCTTTCAACTATAGACTTTTTACCTTTTTTTATTTCAATTAAATCTTCAGTTGGTACTAAAACATCTGATATTCTATCATCTGCCATTTCTTCAGATAATTGTAATAAAGCTTTTTTAACAGATAATTCACTACCTGAATAAGTTTGAATTGCGTACCATTTATGTGCCATAATTACTTCCTAATTAATAATTGAAGATAAGCTTAATGACATAATTCCATCAATTAAAGCTAAAAATAAAGTTATAACTGTTACAACAATAAAAACTGATAAATAAGCAGATCTAATTTGCTCTTTTATAGGAAAAATAACTTTCGATAATTCTGCTTTTGCATTTTGATAGTAGTTTTTAACTTTATTCACTATTTACTCCATTTTGATTGCTATTGTTTGTCAATAAATTCTTTCAAAAAAAGAGTTCTTACTTCTTTTAAAAAAACTTAAGTGGCAGGCCAGGGGGGATTCGAACCCACAACCATCGGATTTGGAATCCGGCGCTCTACCATTGGAGCTACTGACCTATATGTTAAAATGAGCTTACAGATAAAACTGTAAACTCATAAAATTACGATTTTAATTTCACTTCTTTGTGTAAAGTGTGTTTTTTCAATCTTGGACTATATTTTTTAACTTCAAACTTTTCAGTATGAGTTTTTGGATTTTTCCAAGTAGTATAGTTAATATCACCATTCTCTTGACATTTTAATCCAATTTTAATTCTAATGTTTGCCATTACGAATCCTTATTCAATGATTTCAGCAACAACTCCAGCACCTACAGTTCTACCACCTTCTCTAATAGCAAACTTTGTACCTTTGTCTAGAGCGATTGGAGCAACTAATTCAACTGTCATTTCTACGTTATCACCTGGCATAACCATTTCAGTACCTTCTGGTAAAGTACAAGAACCTGTTACGTCAGTAGTTCTTACGTAAAATTGTGGTCTATATCCTGAGAAGAATGGAGTATGTCTACCACCCTCATCTTTAGAAAGGATATACACTTCGCATCTGAATTTAGTATGTGGAGTAATTGTTTTAGGTTTACATAAAACTTGTCCTCTTTCTACGTCTTCTTTTTTAATACCTCTTAAAAGAATCCCGCAGTTATCACCAGCTTGACCTTGTTCCATTTCTTTTCTGAACATTTCAACACCAGTTACAGTAGTTGTTTTAGTATCAGAGAATCCAACGATTTCAATAGTTTCACCAATTTTAATTGTACCTTTTTCAATTCTTCCAGTAACAACAGTACCTCTTCCTGAGATAGAGAATACATCTTCAACTGGCATTAAGAAATCTTGGTCTACGTCTCTTTCAGGAGTTGGAATATAAGAATCAACTGCATCCATTAATGCAATAATTTTTTCTCCCCAAACACCAATAGAACCAGCTTTAGCTTCTTCTAATGCTTGAAATGCTGAACCTGCAACGATTGGAGTATCATCACCTGGGAAATCATAAGTAGATAATAATTCTCTAACTTCCATTTCAACAAGCTCTAACATCTCTTCTCTATCTTCTTCATCTAATTGATCTTCTTTATTTAAGAAAACAACGATGTATGGAACACCAACTTGTTTAGATAATAAGATATGCTCTCTTGTTTGAGCCATAGGACCATCAGTTGCAGCAATAACAATAATAGCTCCATCCATTTGTGCAGCACCAGTAATCATGTTTTTAACATAATCGGCGTGTCCTGGACAATCTACGTGTGCATAGTGTCTAGCTTTTGTTTCATACTCAATATGAGAAGTAGCAATAGTAATTCCTCTTTCTCTTTCTTCTGGTGCATTATCGATTTGATCGTAATCCATCATAGTTCCACCATCTCTTACAGATAGTACAGCAGAAATAGCAGCCGTTAGTGTAGTTTTACCGTGGTCAACATGTCCAATAGTACCGATGTTAACGTGTGGCTTGTTTCTTGAAAATTTTTCTTTTGCCATAGAATTCCCCTTCTAAATTTTGGTTATTGCCCTCTGAGTAGATAAGCCCATTTGGCTTCTCTATTCAGAGGGGATTTTGTTTATTTAATTTTACACAATTAAATTGTGTTGCGCATTGTACTAAAAAAATACTGAAAAAAACTTTAATGGAAGTTACAATAATGTATAAAAGAGTTATAAAAAAATATTAGTGCTTATAACTCAGCTCCCAGTAATCAATAAATAATGGAGCGGGAGACGAGACTCGAACTCGCGACAGTCTGCTTGGAAGGCAGAAGCTCTAGCCAACTGAGCTACTCCCGCAACATTTGCGTGGTGGTGAGAGAAGGATTTGAACCTTCGAAGCCGTAGGCGGCGGATTTACAGTCCGCAGGATTTGACCACTCTCCAACCTCACCGTTGAAAAATATTATTGTTCTGGTCAAGCGCTGTTCTTTAAAAGAAGACGCACGACGAAAAATGGAGCTGGTGAAGGGAGTCGAACCCCCGACCTGCTGATTACAAATCAGCTGCTCTAGCCAACTGAGCTACACCAGCACCTACAAAATGGTGGTTCGAGACAGAATCGAACTGTCGACACAAGGATTTTCAATCCTTTGCTCTACCGACTGAGCTATCGAACCTACGCAAATTGGAGTGAGATTATACAAGTTAAATTATTAATTTCAACTTAAAGAATGTACCAATTTTTTAAATTCATCCCCTCGATGGGCGTATGATTTGAATTGATCTAAAGAAGCTGCCGCTGGGGATAATATTCCAATTGAATTTTCTTTTAAAGCTGAATCAATTTTTGCTACTGCAACATTAAGATACGTACAACCTTCAACTTTTATATTATATTCGAAACAATATTTAACAATCTTTTCTGTATTACTTCCAATAGCATAAACATGAATATCTAAATTTTTTATATTTTCAAAAAGTGGAACTAAGTTTGCACCTTTATCATCTCCACCTAATATTATATGTATATTTTTATCATTATATGGAACTATTGCATTTATTGTAGCATCTACATTTGTAGCTTTACTATCATCTATCCATAATCTATTTTTATTATCTCTAAACTCTTCAACTTTATGTTTATCTATAATAAATTCATTTATTAGTTTATTATCAATTTCATCAAAAATGATTTTTTTTGTTGCCATTGCTAATATTGCATCTAATAAAAATGGTTCTTTAAATTTTATTTCACTTTTATCAATTTTAAAATGTTCACATAAATCATCACTATTTTTATATGTAATTGCATGGGCATTAGTTTTAAAATTTTTAAATTCTTCTGGAATTATTGCAATATCATTTTCATTCATTAATGATAGTGGTTTTAATTTTGCATTTTTGTACTCTTCAAAAGAACCATGCCAAGTTATATGATCTTCTGAAATAGGAAGTAAAATGTAAATATTTGGTTTTGTTTTATTTGTATAATGCAAAGTAAAAGAAGATGTTTCTAAAATCCATATTGGTGCTTTTTCATCTAAATGACTAAGAGGAACACCAATATTTCCACCATAAATTGAGCCATATTCTTTTAATAAATGTTGACACATTTGTGTTGTTGTTGTTTTCCCATTTGTTCCTGAAATCCAAATTGAAAATGGCATAACTGAAGCAAATAAATCATAATCACTAATCAAATTCTTAGAATTTAAAACCATATTATTGTATGGTGGAATTCCTGGGCTAACAACTGTAAATTCATTTGAGTTTAAATCATATTGATTAAAATCATTATCATCATATAATGTTGCATTAGGAAATTTATCTTTTAATGCAAGAGCCGTAATTCCTTTTCCTAATATTCTTATTTTTTCATTATTTGTAGTCATTGTTTTTCTTTATCTGATTTTTAAGCTTAATAATGCAATTAGATTTGTCATAAATGAAATTATCCAAAATCTAACAATTATTTTATTTTCTTTCCAGCCCTTTTGTTCAAAGTGATGATGAATTGGTGCCATTAAAAAAACTCTTTTCTGTCTTAATTTATAAGAACCAACTTGTAAAATCACAGATACTGTTTCTAAAACAAAAATAAATCCTATTGCTAACAATAATAATTCAGATTTAGCAACTATTGCCATATATCCCATAAATGCTCCCAAAGGAAGAGAACCTGAATCTCCCATAAATATTTCAGCAGGATGAGAATTAAACCATAAAAATGCAATTAAAGCTCCACAAATTGCACTTCCCATAACTGCTAATTCTCCTACTATTTGAATATTAGGTAATAATAAATATGAAGAAAAAATTGCATGCCCAGTAATATATACTAAAACTGAAAGACTAACAAAAGCCATTATAGAAGGAACTGTAGCTAAGCCATCTAATCCATCTGTTAAATTAACAGCATTAGATGAAGCAACCATAACTAACATCCATAAAGCAATAGAAAATATTCCCATATCAAATAAAGGAAGTTTGTAAAAAGGTGTATATAATTCTGTTGTATGTGCAAAATGATATAAAATAAAACCAATTATAAAAGCTGAAATAAATTGTAATAATAGTTTTGCTCTTGCACTTAATCCTGCTGAATTTTTCTCTTTTGAAATTTTTGAATAATCATCTTGCATCCCAATAAAAGAAAAAAGTGCTAAAGTAAGTAATCCTCCAACAACATAAAAATTACTTAATTTTGCAGTTAATAGCGTTGCTAGAATAGTAGAAAAAATAAAAACTACTCCACCCATTGTTGGAGTTCCTACTTTTGCCTGATGTGCTTGAGGTGCATGTTCATAAATTGGCTGAGAAGCTTTTTTAGATTTTGCCCATTTTATAAATTTTGGCATTAAATACATTGTTAAAACAAAAGCAATAAAAAAACTAATTCCCGCACGAACAGAAATATATTGAAAGATATTAATCTCTAGATGTCTATATAACCAATAAAACAAACTTAAACCTTGATTTTGATATAATTGCGCGATTATAATATATTATACTTTTTAAAAGGTTTAAACCATGACAAATAAAACGCTACTTATAATAACTGACGGGATAGGACATAATACTTCAAATAACTTTAATGCTTTTTTTACAGCGAATACTCCAACTTATGATTATTTATTTAAAAATATTCCTTATTCTTTAATTCATACTTATGGAAAATTTGTTGGACTTCCTGATGGGCAAATGGGAAATAGTGAAGTGGGACACATGACAATTGGAAGTGGAAGAATTTTATATCAAGATTTAGTAAAAGTAAATATTACTATTGAAAATGATACATTAAAAGATAATGTTGTTTTAAAAAATGTTTTAGCTAACTCTAATAATATTCATTTAATTGGTCTTTTAAGTGATGGTGGAGTTCATTCACATATTGAACATATAATTGCTATGGCAAAAATTGCAAAAAAATCTAATAAAAAAGTTTTTATTCACATAATCACTGATGGAAGAGATGTTGCTCCTGATTGTGCAAAAACTTATATTGAACAAACTCTTGCGATTTGTGATGAAGATATAAAAATTGCAACTATTGCTGGAAGATATTACACAATGGATAGAGACAATAGATGGGATAGAGTTAAAAAAGGCTATGACGCAATTGCATTTGCTCAACCATCTACAACAGAAGATATTTTAACTTATGTTAATAATTCATATAAAGATGCAATATTTGATGAGTTTATTATTCCAACTGCTTTTAATGGATATGAGGGATTAAAACAAAATGACGGAGTTATATTTTGTAACTTTAGAAGTGATAGAATGAGAGAAATTTCATCTGTTTTTGCAAATAAGAATTTTAGTGAATTTGATACTTTTAAAGATTCTTTAAATCTTGCTACTATGACTCAATATGATAAAAACACTCCTATTGCTGTTTTATTTCCAAAAGAAAATCCAACAAACACTTTGGCTGAAGTTATTTCAAATGCTGGATTATCTCAACTGCATACTGCTGAAACTGAAAAATACGCCCATGTTACATTTTTCTTTAATGGCGGAGTTGAAGAGCCATTATTAAATGAAACAAGGGTTTTAATTCCTTCTCCAAGCGTAGCAACTTATGATTTGCAACCTGAAATGTCAGCTCCTGCTGTTGGAAATGCTGTACGAACTGCAATGAGTGAACAAAAAGATTTTATAGTTGTAAATTTTGCAAATGGTGATATGGTTGGACATACAGGAATTTTTAATGCAGCTGTTAAAGCTGTTGAAGCTGTAGATTATGAGCTTGGACTTATTTTAGAAAAAGCAAAAGAGTTTAACTATAATGTAATTTTAACTTCAGACCATGGAAACTGTGAAATGATGAAAGATGAAGTTGGGAATACTTTGACAAATCATACGGTTGGAGATGTTTATTGTTTTATAATCGCAGAAGATGTAAAAGTTGTTAAAACAGGTAGTTTAAATAATATTGCTCCAACTGTTTTGAAACTAATGAATTTGAATATTCCAACAGAAATGGATGAACCTTTAATATAAAGGTGACTTATGTTAAATATTAATATAAAAAAATTAGAAATTAAAAGCCATGATAAAAAGCTAGTTGATATATCTTTTGAAATAAAAGATTCAACGGCTTTAATTGGAGAAAGTGGAAGTGGAAAATCATTAACTCTAAAAGCATTATTAAATCTTCTTCCATCTTCTTTAGAAGTAAAAAAAGATATTGATTCTAATTTTGAATTAAATTATAATTCAATTGGATTTATTCCACAAAATCCATTTACTTCTTTATCAACAATGACAAAAATTACAAATCAATTCTTTTGTGATGAAAAAAGAAAAGAAGAAGTATTAGAGTTAGTTAGTTTAGAAAAAGATGTGTTAAATAAATTCCCTTCACAATTAAGTGGCGGACAAATTCAAAGAGTTGTAATAGCCATTGCTCTAAGTCGGGATATAAAACTACTTTTACTTGATGAACCAACAACAGCTTTAGATGATGAGAATAAAAACAATATTATTGATTTGATAAGTGAGATAAAAGAACGTTTAAAAATATTAATTCTTTTTGTAACCCATGATATAAATTCAATTAAAAATATATGTAAAAATATAATAATCTTAAAAAATGGAGAAATTATTGAAATGGGATTAACAAATGAAATTTTATCAGCACCAAAAGAAAATTACACAAAGAGATTAATTAACTCAACATTTAAAAATAAAATTTTTAGGACATAATTATGATGAAATATATTTTTGGTATTTTTATAATTTTAGGATTACTTATCTTTGGTTGGTTATACAATTTATATGATGAGATTAAACATGATATTGATATAGTTGTAAATTATACACCTAAACAAAGTACTCAATTTTTTGATAAAGATGGAAAACTTATTGCAAATACTTTTAAAGAAGAAAATAGAGAATATGTAAAATATGATGATATTCCAGCAAGAATTATTGAAGGACTTGTCGCAATTGAAGATACTCAATTTTTTGAGCACCATGGAATTAATCCTGATGCTATAAGTAGAGCAATTATAAAAGATATTCAAGCTGGTGGATTTGTAGAGGGAGCTAGTACCTTAACTCAGCAATTAATTAAAATGTTGATTTTAACTAGAGAAAAAAAATTAATAAGAAAAGTAAAAGAAGCTTTATTAGCTATTAGACTTGAAAGTGTTTTAACAAAAGAAGAAATATTAGAAAGATATTTAAATCATGTTTATTTTGGACATGGTTATTATGGAATTAAGACTGCTGCAAAAGGATATTTTAATAAAGACTTATATGAATTATCATTAAAAGAAATGGCTATTTTAGTAGGACTTCCTAGAGCTCCTAGTTTTTATGACCCAACAAAAAATCTTAAAATTTCACTAGCACGTGCAAATCAAGTTATTACAAGACTTAACACTTTAGGCTGGATTAATAATGAACAATTTGAAAGTTCAATGAAAGAAACTCCTGTAATATATAATCAAACTCTAACAAAAAACAAAGCTCCATTTGCGGTTGATTATGCAATTAGTTTATTAATAAATGATATTCCAGATATTTTATCAGGTGGTTATAAAGTTTATTTAACAATTGATTTAGATGCTCAAGAAATAGCTCAAGATGCACTAAAAGTATCTTATGATGAAGCACTTAAAAGGGATTTAGATTTAAGAAAAGGTGAAAAAAAATCTGATGATTCGTATGTAAAAGAGTTAAATGGGGCTTTAATTTCAATGGAAAGTAGTACTGGAAAAATCCTTGCACTTTCAGGAGGAATAGACTACAACCAATCTATGTTTAATAGAGCTTTTCAATCAAAAAGACAAGCAGGAAGTGCTATAAAACCATTCTTATATCAAGCAGCTTTAAATAATGGATACAATCCAGCTTCTCAATTAATTGATATTTCAAGAACTTATAATTATACAGTTGGTGGTGAACAAAAAAAATGGCAACCAAAAAATTATGGTGGAAATTTTGAAGGAATTGTAAGTCTTAGGGATTCATTAACACAATCAAGAAATTTATCTACACTAAATTTGGTAACAGATGTTGGAATTAGTACAGTTACAAAAGAATTAAAAAATTATGGCTTTAAAGATGTTCAAGATAATCTTTCTATAACTCTAGGTTCAATGAGTGTTTCATTAGTTGAATTTAGTGAAGCTTATAGTATATTTTCAAATAATGGGACACAAGTAAAACCTTATATTATTGAACAAATTGTAAATCAAAGTGGAGAATCATTAACTTTTGAACCACAAACTAAACAGTTGATTAAACCTGAACAAACTTATTTAATAACTTCTATTCTAAATGATGTAGTAACAAAAGGTACAGGAAAATCAGCACAAGTTCCAGGTATTGAACTTGCAGGAAAAACAGGTACAACAAATGATAATATTGATGCATGGTTTTGTGGATATTCACCATCTATTCAAACTATTATTTGGTTTGGGAAAGATAATAATACTCCAATGAGAAAAAGTGAAACTGGTGGGAAAATTGCAGCACCTGTATTTTCATATTTTTTCAAAAAATATTTAGAAATTCATCCTGAAATTACAAGAAATTTTACTATGCCTGAAAATGTTTATACTGCAAATATAAATGGAAGAAATGAGTTTTATACAGATATGTCTCCTTTACCTGAAGTTGAATTTCAAGCTCAACCACAAAATCCGGGAGAAGAAGTTTTAGAATTTTAATACTTTTAGTTTTTCTAATTATTAAATTTTAAGATATAAAAAAAGGGTAAGTTTAAAACTTACCCTTTTTTATTTTAATAAAATCAATATTAGCAAGAATATGTTGATTTGAATTCAAATGGAGTAGGTCTTGCTTCGTAAGGCCAAACTTGAGTTTCAAATTTATAATGTTGGTAAGTATCAATCATATCTTTTGAGAATACAGGTTGTAAGAAATCATTATCTCTAACTAATGCTTCTAATGCTCCTCTTAAAGTATGAGGCATTTGAGGAATTCCTCTTTCTCTAATTTCATCTAATGGTAATTCAAATAAGTCATCATCCATTGGTCCAATTGGTTCAAATTTATTTTTAATTCCATCTAAACCAGCTAATAACATAGATGCAAATGCTAAATATGGGCATGAAGTTGAATCTGGGAATCTCATTTCAATTCTAGTTGCTTTTTCACCTGCTCCATAAGGAATTCTACAAGATGCAGATCTATTTTGAGATGAATAAGTTAAAATTGAAGGTGCTTCAAATCCAGGAATTAATCTTTTGTAAGAGTTAGTTGATGGATTAGTAAATGCAGCAATTGCTCTTGCATGTTTGAAAATTCCACCAATATAATGTCTTGCAGTTTCACTAATATTTCCATATTCACCTTGTTTGTAGAATAAGTTTTTACCATCTTTCCAGATAGATTGGTGTACGTGCATTCCATTTCCATTGTCACCATAAAGTGGTTTTGGCATAAATGTAGCAGATTTACCATTTAAGTGAGCTACCATTTTAATAACATATTTTAATTTTTGAACATTATCAGCAGCTTCAATTAAGTCTCCAAAAACGATACCTAATTCATGTTGACCTTGTGCAACTTCGTGGTGCCCTAAAACAACTTCTAAACCAACTTGTTCTAATACTTGCATCATTTCAGCTCTTAAATCTACACCATTGTCAATAGGAGCAACAGGGAAATAACCACCTTTTACTCTTGGTCTATGACCCATGTTTCCACCTTCGTAGTCTCTAGCATCATTCCATTCACCATCTTCTGAATCAACTTTATAATATGATTCATTTCCTTTATCAATGATTTTTACATCATCAAAAATAAAGAATTCATTTTCTGGACCAAAATATGCAACATCTCCTAATCCTGATTCAGCTAAATGAACTAATGCTTTTTTAGCAATTGATCTTGGACATTTTTCATACATTTGACCTTTGTAAATATCATAAACATCACAAAATACAATGATTGTAGAATCAGCTGTAAATGGATCTAAAAATGCTGTAGCAACATCTGGTTTTAAAAGCATATCTGATCTATGAATTGGTTGCCATGCATCAATTGATGAACCATCAAAAGGCATTCCATTATCTAATGTAGATGCACTTACCGCACTCATCATATAAGTAACATGGTGCCATGTTCCTTTCATATCAGTAAATCTAAAATCAACAAATTTTACTTCGTTTTCTTTACAATAAACAAAAAACTCTTCAGTATTATTAACAAACTTTCCCATAGGTTTAACTCCTTCAAAATTATTTAGAACATTTTACCAAAAATACTATAAAATAAAATAAAACACCTGTATATTTTATATACAAGATAGTTAAAAATAATATATATAATATATTTTTACAATGTTATCACTTTTTTATCTCTATTCTCAAAACTTATACATTTTTTATACCCTACTTCTGTTGCTAAAAGTAAAGCTTTATCGTACATAAATCCTACTTGATCTGTACTATGTGCATCTGAACCAAAAGTAATATCAATTTGCATTTCAAAAGCTAATTCTAATAACTGTTTAGAGGGATAAGTTTCATTTATTGGTTTTCTCAAACCTGCAGGGTTAATTTCTAAAACCATATTTGATTTTTTAATTTCCAATAAAGCATCTTTTGCAATTAATCTAATATCTTTTTTAGGCAAAAATTTAAACACTTTGATTAAATCAAAATGTCCAACAATATCAAATAAACCTGTTTTTGCCATTGATTTTATTGCATCAAAATATTCAATCCAAATACTATCAATATCTTTTGATTTGTACACACCAATAAATTCAGGATTATCAAAACCCCACATATCACTTTTATTTCTTAAAAAATGTACAGAACCTATTAAATAATCTACTTTTGATTTTATAATTTCATCCAAAATATAACCATCTAAATAATCAACTTCATAACCTAACAAAATTTTTATTTTATCTTTATACTTTTCTTTTGCATCTAATACCCATTTTTCATATTGTTGTTTTTGAGAAATATCCATTCTATATTTTGGATCATAATTCATTGGAGCATGATCTGCAAAACCATATTCATCAATTCCTAATTCAATTGCTCTTTGAACATATTCATCAACACTATTTGTTGCATGGTTACATAATATTGTGTGATTATGTAAATCTATTCTCATTAATTATCCTATTTAAATTTTAAGATAAAATTCCAGCGCCACTTATTGCTGTACTTCTATCTTTTGCGTAAACTCTTTGATTGTTTATAATATCATATTTCCAAATTGGAGCTTGTGCTTTGAAATCTTCAACAAATTCGTCAATTAACTCTAAAGCAACTCTTCTTTTTGGACTACAAACAGCTGCTATATATGAACTTTCATGGTTAAAAACATCACCACGACTGTGTGCCATCAAAACTATTGCATCTTTTTCTTTTGCTTTTTTTTGCCAAGAATCAAACCATGAATTTAGAATCGGTTCATAAATATCGAAAGATAATCCTTCAATTTTATTTTCATCCCTTACAATACCAACAAATGTGATAATTGCTCCAAAATTAGAATTCTTATATTTGTTATACCAAGAATTTGTAATTTGCTCAACAGGCAAATTTCCATCAAATAGTTGCAAAAATTCTTTTCTATTTTCCATTATCTCAACCACCACAAACAGGAGGAAGAAGTGAAACTTTATCTCCATCATTTAAAGTAATATCTTTTGAAGAAATCAATGTATCATTAACTGCAACTGCACAAGTTTCTAGCCAAGAAGAGACTTTTTCATCATCTTTTAAAATTTCACTTAATTGAGTTAAATTTTTTATCTCTAAATTCATATTTTCTTTATTAATTGGCCCTAGAAATTCTATTGTTACCATTTTAACCCCTTCTTATAATATTTGTATTATCATGTCAAAAAAATTTTACCATAATAAGGACAAATATTTTATGATATTTGCAAAAATTGATTTTATAAATTTATTACCCTTTCATATTTTTATAAAAAAAAATATTAATTCATTTCAACAAAAAGCCAGCATTGAATACAAAAAGTCTTATCCTTCTGTTATAACTGAAAAATTTAAAAAACGAAAAGTTGATAGTGCTTTTATCTCTTCAATTGCTTCAAGAGATGAAAAATTCTTAGATTTTGGCATTGTAGCTCACGATGATGTTTTATCAGTATTATTAATTCCAGGAATTGAACAAAGTGATTATCAGTCAAAAACTTCAAATGCTTTAGCAAAAGTTTTAGATTTAAAAGGAAAAGTAATAATTGGTGATAAAGCTTTAAATTTTTACCACCAAAATAAAGAAATAGAAAAAATTGATTTAGCAAAACAGTGGAAAAATAAATATAATCTACCTTTTGTTTTTGCAGTTTTATGTTTTAATAAAAATGAAAAATCATTAAATAAATTAACTAAAAATTTCAATAAAAAGCAAATAAAAATTCCTCAATATATCTTAGAACAATATTCAAATAGGAGTGGTGTTTCAAAAAAACATATTCTAGAATACTTAAAAAAAATCGATTATAACTTAGGAATAAAAGAAAAAAGAGCCTTAAAACTCTTTTTAAAATTAACAAAAGAAAAAGGATTAAGATGACAGTTTTAGATTCCATAATATTAGGAATTGTAGAAGGATTTACAGAGTTTTTACCAATATCTTCAACAGGGCATTTAATTGCAGTAAGTGAATTTCTAGGAATAGAACAAACTAATATAAATAAAGCGTTTGAAGTTATTATTCAATTTGCAGCCATATTAGCTGTGATTTTGACATATCCATCAAAATTTACATTTAAACATATTGATTTATGGACAAAAATTCTTATTGCATTTTTACCAATAGCCACTCTTGGTTTTATATTTTCTAAACAAGTTAAGGCAATGTTTAGTATTGAAATTGTCGCTTGGATGTTTATTATTGGTGGTATTGTTTTTTTAATTGTTGAAAGATTTTACAAAGAAGAAGAAACACATACTTTAGATGTTGAAGATGTTACATATAAACAAGCAGCATGGATTGGATTAGCTCAAATTTTTGCATTAATTCCTGGAACTTCACGAGCAGGAGCTAGTGTAATTGGAGCAATGTTAGTTGGACTTAATAGAAAAACAAGTGCTGAATTTTCATTTTTATTAGCATTTCCTGTTATGTGTGCTACAACTGCTTATGATTTATTAAAACATCATGAAGAACTTTTAGTTGGTGCAAATTTATTGAATTTAGCTGTTGGGTTTGTGGTTTCATTTACTGTTGGATTTTTAACAATAAAAATATTCTTAAAATTCCTAGAAAGATTTACTTTCGTAGCTTTTGGAATTTATAGAATAATTTTTGGTATTTTACTTCTTATTATTTTGTAAAATTATATTTATAATTAAAGATATAGCATTTGGATTGATTGAACTTATTAATTCAATGCTAATTTTATGAATATCTGAATTTATAATCTCAAAAAATTCATCTACATTTAACTCATCTTCTCTTTTTAAAAAACACAAATCTTTATCAAATAAAGCTTTTGCATTATAGTATTGATGATCACCAGCTGCATGTTTATAAGGAATGAAAAAAGTTGGTAGAGAATTAGCACATAATTCCCATAAAGTAGAAGCACCTGCCCTGCTTACTGCAAAATCTGCACTTGACATTTTATTAGGAATATCTTTTGAGAAATCAAAAATATCAGCTTTTATATTTAATTTTTCATATTCTTCTTTTACTCTTAGAAAATCATTTTTCCCTGTTTGATGAATAATTTTTATTCCCATTTCATTTAATCGTGGAGCTAATTTTAAAGCAAAATCATTTATACAAATTGCTCCTTGAGAACCACCAAAAAAAGCAATAGTTTTTATTTTATCTCTTACCCGTGCAGTATTAAAAAATTCTTTTGCAACTGGATAATCTTTTACTAAAGAATTTTCATCAAATGAAGAAAAAACTTCTGTTGCAAATTTTGATGTAATTTCGTTTAATTTACCCATTTTTGAGTTTTGTTCATGTATATATAATTTACATCCAAATTTCAATATTGAAGCAAAAGTAGCTGCTGCTGCTGAAAATCCACCTACGGAAATAACCATTTTAATATTATATTTAGAATATAAATTTAGACAATATAAAGTTTTTGAAAAGATATTTAATAAAGATTTAACTTTACCAAAAGAGTTTTTATTAACAACTCCTCTTGTATCTAAAAAAAATGCTTTTTTTAATCTTCTATCATGTTCAAACCAAGCTTTATCTTGACCATTTGACGAACCTATAAAAATTACATTAATTCCACGATTGTGAAACTCTTCAATAAAAGCATCAGCAACTTTCAAATGCCCACCTGTTCCACCACCTGTAACTACAACCGTTTCACTCATTTACTATTGACCTTTTTATTAACATAATCTCTTTCATTTGAAACTTTACTAATGGATAAAACTAAACCTATAGAAATTGCCATTGAAAGCATAGAAGAACCTCCATAAGATAATAAAGGAACTGCAATACCTTTAATAGGAATCATCCCAGATATACCGTAAGAATTTATTAAAAATGCAATTATTATCATCAATGCAATTCCTAATGTAAATAGGTGATAAATAGGATTATCCACTCTTCTACTAATTTTAAATATTCTCCAAATTATTAAAAATATTATAGTTGAGAATAACATTAACCCAACTAATCCTATCTCTTCTGTAATTCCTGCAAGTACAAAGTCGGTATGAACTTCAGATAAAAATCCAACTTTAATATCACCCAGTCCAACACCTTGACCAAAAAAACCGCCATTATGAATTGCATTTAAAGAGTGAGAAACTTGATATGGTTCAGGTAATTCATCAATTCTCAAATATGGCTCAGCCCAAGAAGGTAAAACAGATAAAATCCCATCTTGAACCATTGCCCACCAAGAATGTATTCTTTTAATCCTATGAGGCGCAGCAATAATTAATCCAATAACTCCCACAACAGCAATAGTTCCCAAAGCTAAAAATATTTTAAATGATCTATTAGCAAAAATCAATAAAATAACCAGAATAATTGCTAGTAATACTACTTGACCTAAATCTTTTTGCAAAAAAGCAATAATAAATACAACAACAAAAAAAGTTAAAAAATATGGAGATAAAAGTAAAACTTCTTCAATCAATCCAATTTTTTTTGGTTTATGAATAACTTTTCTATGAAATGACCAAGATAAAAAATATATAAATCCAATTTTGAAA
The DNA here is from genome assembly GCF_003544815.1 of Arcobacter suis CECT 7833. Taxonomy (NCBI): domain Bacteria; kingdom Pseudomonadati; phylum Campylobacterota; class Epsilonproteobacteria; order Campylobacterales; family Arcobacteraceae; genus Arcobacter; species Arcobacter suis. The sequence goes on from NZ_CP032100.1 coordinate 2,257,702, forward strand.
AACTCAACAGGAGATAAAGAAAATCCAGGAAGCCTAATCCATCTATTTGCCCCTCCTGATTCTGTTACTAATGAGGCTGGTAAAAAAGGCATTAATATCATTAAAACAAAAAATACCACAAACAGTGACATTCCAACTTTTTTTACTAGCTTATCAGGATCTAACATTGAAAAATACCACATTATAAAGATGGCAACAATACCAACTAAAGCCTGTCTTATGAAAAAATGAAATTGATCATATCCAAAAAATTCCACTGTATATATGGTCAAGGAATATGAAAAAATTATACTTGAAATAATTAATAGTGACACCAATATAAACAAAGGGTAGTCAGCTTCATTATTATTTAAATTATTGTTATTTGATTTAATATTAGTTTTGTTAAAATACATTTCTCATTATATAATAATATGGATAAATATGCCTTCAAAAAAAATCGAAAAAGTTGATAAAACAAAAAAAATAGTGATTCTATTTTCATTTATTTTTTTATGTTTAAGTATTTTATTTTTTTCAGTATTTAGAACAATTACTGAAAAACGACATATGCCTTCGTTAAAAGGTGAAAAATCAGAATTATCAGTAAGAGGTGATATTATAAGTTCTGATAATTTTAAAATTGCTTCTTCAAAAAAAGTCTATAAAGCAATGATTGATACAAGATATTTAGATCCAGCAAAAGAAGAACTTTTTTTAAATTTATTTTCAATCTATAGTAACATCGATTATAAAACATTAAAAGAAAAATTAAATGAAGGAAGAAAAGAACCAGGAAGCTTAGTTCTTTCATATAGTATTGATTCAAGATCAGCTAAAAATCTAAAAGAATTAGCCTTTAAATTAATCCAATTGAATGTATTTGAAAGTAAATTAATTAATGGAGCAAAAATATTAAGAGGTTTAACAATTAGCGAAAGTGGAGAAAAAAGAACATTTTCATATAATGATACCTTAACTCCTGTTGTTGGATATATTTCAAAATTTGAATCAGAATCTGGAAAAACAAAAGTAAATGGAATTAAAGGTTTAGAAAAGAATTATAATAAAGTATTAAATCAATCAAAAGATGGAATTTTGCAAGGAGATAGGGATGTACTATCATACATATCTTTTGATAAAAATTCAATAATTAGAAAAAGAATAGATGGTGCTACTTTAAATCTTAATATTCCTCTAAAATTACAAAAAAATAATGAAACTACATTGGATATGCATAAAAAGAAATTAAGTGCAGATGAGATTATTGTTTCAATTATGGAAAACAAAACTGGTAAAATCTTAACAATGGCATCTTCAAATAGATTTAACCCTGAAAAAATCACTAAAGAAGATATTCCTTCATTAAATGTTAATGCAATTGAATATCAGTTTGAACCAGGTTCAATTATAAAACCTATTTCTATTTCACTTGCTATGGATAAAAATTTAGTTAAAAAAAATGAAAGTTTTTATGCCTATAATGAAGGAGTAAAAACAGCAAAAGGCTTTCCAAGAGGTGGATATAAAATAGGAAGATTTACTATTAAAGATGACCACCAATTTGGAAAACATAATTTATCTTTGGATGATATTGTAATGTATTCATCAAATATTGGTACTTTACAAATTGCTCAAAGATTAACTGGACCAGAATTTTATGAAGGTATGAAAAGATTTGGTTTTACAAGAAAAACAGGAATAGATTTACCTTATGAAAAAAAAGGTCTTATGCCAAAAGTTTGGCAATTTTCTGCTGGAGATAAAGATAAAAGAGATAATGTTTTTAAAGCAACTGTATCTTTTGGACAAGGGATGACTTCAACTTTTATACAAGTTATAAAAGCTTATTCAACATTTAATAATGATGGATATATGATTACACCAAGAATTGTTTCTCACTTAACATATGATAATAATAAATACAAACCTTACGATGATAAACTTGAAAAAGTAATTTCAAAAGAGACTGCAGACGAAATGAAAAAGATGCTGATTAAAACAGTAACTGATGGAACGGGAAAAGCTGCAAGAATTGATGGTTTAGAAATTGGTGGGAAAACTGGAACAGCTCAAATTGCAAGAGGAGGAAAATATTTAAAAGAATATATTTCATCTTTTTTTGGTTTTGTAAATGATGAACATAATAACTCATACACAATCGGAGTAACAGTAATTAATCCCATATCCACTGGACCCAATTGGTATTATTATTATGCTTCGTCATCTGCTGTTCCCGTTTTTAGAGAAATTGTTCAAAATTTAGTAAAATTAAATTATTTAGTTCCTAAAGAGAATATTGATTTTGACAAAAAAGTAAAAGAAGATATAATTCCAGATTAAAAAATAAAGGATTAAAATGTTCGGATTTAAAAAAGAATTAAAAAAATATGACTTACCTCAAGAAGAATTATCAAAATTCAACTATGCAAAAATTATTACAGATAAAGGCGTAATTTGGATTAAATTATTCAATAAAGAAACTCCAACTGCTGTATCAAATTTCTCAACTTTAGCAAATGATGGATTTTATAATGGATTAAATTTTCACAGAGTAATTCCAGGATTCATGGCACAAGGTGGTTGTCCAGAAGGTTCTGGTGCAGGAGGTCCTGGATGGTCAATTGAATGTGAAACAAAAGCTGAAAAACAAGTTCACAACAAAGGAAGCTTATCAATGGCTCACGCTGGTAAAAATACAGGAGGAAGCCAATTCTTTATCTGTTTTGTACCTTGTCCTCACTTAGATGGTGGTCATACTGTATTTGGTGGAATTGAAGAAAATGATGCTGACAGTTTTTCAGTTCTTGATTCAATTAAACAAAAAGATAAAATCGAATCAATTGAAATTTTAGAAAAAAGAGATTAATTCTCTTTTTCTAGTCTTTACAAAATTTTCCTCTTTTTTGGTAGTTTAGTTTCTCTTCTTTTTTAATATTATGCTTTATTTCTTTTATAAATTGAATTATAAAGTTCACTTCTTTTATACTTATATAAAGTATAAATTTTTTTTGCTTTTTTAAATGCTCTTTTATAATTTGATGAAGTTTAAAACTATTTTCTTTTTTATCCAACCAGCCATTTTTCTCAAGTTTTATTAGTTTATTTTTTATATTATCATCACCAAAACATTTTTCAAATACAGTAATATCAATCTCAAGTGATGGAAAAAGTGAAAGTATTAATAATAACTCTTTTAAATCCTCTTTTTTCAAACTCTCATATTGTCTATTAAAATTATCTTCTAAATGCTCTTGAAATGTTTTTTCATCATCAATATCAATATTTTTCAATTCTCTTTTATTTAAGACTTCAATAGTAATAAATCCATTATTAAGAGAACTTGCAGTTAATTTTATAAACAAAGGATGATTTCCTAAATACTTTTTTACAATACTTCCTACATCTTCATTTGTTTCATAATTAGATTTGAACAATTCAACAGCATCACCAGCATCAATATCATTTAATACCTCAAGATTTATCTGATTTTTTTCATCAATATTTTTAAGTCTAGTTGTTATTAATAAATCAAAATTGTGATTTAAAAGTTTTAGTTTCTCGAAATCCTCTTTTGATTCTAAATTATCAAGTATAAAAAGATTTTTACCACGTATAACTGTATCAAAATTACTATCTTTATCCAATTCAAGTTTTTCTTTAAAAGAAGTAATCATCAAACTTTCAAATGTAGTCTTTTCAGAAATCTCTAAAAATATAATATTATTTTATCTTATCTGCAATCTCTAAATAATTTATTTCATCTTCTCTAAAAAGAAGAAGAGAATCAATAATATTTTTTTTATTACTATCAATGATTACACTAGATAAATCAATTAATAAAGTTTTCCTAAAAGGAGTTTCATCCTTTCTTTTTAATTTTACTGATTGCGAAATACCAGCACCAATAAAAGGAATAACTTTACCATTTTCTATATCATTTTTTAAACTATTTATATTTACATTATTCAAACTATCACTCAAAAAAAGACCTTAATATAATTTAATGACAGTATAGTGAAAAGTTATTAAAGAAAGTTAAGATGAAAGCAAGCTAAAAACAAGCCCCAGAAAAAAGCGGAGCTAAAAAAAAAGCTTCTTCCTAAAAGAACTTGGAAAGTTCAGATAGGAAAAAGCTTAGTGTGTAAAAACTCAAGAGCTGGCAGCGGCCTACGTTTCCACCAGGGGACCCGGCAGTATTATCGGCGATGAAGTGCTTGACTTCCAGGTTCGGAATGGGACTGGGTATTTCCACTTCTCTATAGCCACCAGCAAAGTTGAGTGTAAAAAGTAAGAATAGGTACTCTTTACACTCAACTCAAACTAGAGTTAAGAAAAAATAATGTTAAAGTCTTTTGTTCTTTCTAAAAAAAAACACAATGTGTCTTAAAAATATATATAGTATATATTTAATAAGATAGTAAACCAAAGAATTGTTTTAAATAAGCCAAACGTTCTATTAGTACTGGTCAGCTAAACGACTTACATCGCTTACACATCCAGCCTATCAACCAGCTAGTCTTGCTGGGAACTTCAGGGAAAGTTAATCTTAGAGTTGGCTTCGAGCTTAGATGCTTTCAGCTCTTATCACATCCGTACGTAGCTACCCAACGATGCTCTTGGCAGAACAATTGGTACACCAGTGGTACGTTCATCCCGGTCCTCTCGTACTAGGGACAAATCTCTTCAACTTTCCTACGCCCACGGAAGATAGGGACCGAACTGTCTCACGACGTTCTGAACCCAGCTCGCGTACCGCTTTAAATGGCGAACAGCCATACCCTTGGGACCTACTTCAGCCCCAGGATGCGATGAGCCGACATCGAGGTGCCAAACCTCCCCGTCGATGTGAGCTCTTGGGGGAGATCAGCCTGTTATCCCCGGCGTACCTTTTATCCTTTGAGCGATGGCCCTTCCACACAGAACCACCGGATCACTATGACCGACTTTCGTCTCTGTTCGACTTGTATGTCTCACAGTCAAGCTAGTTTATGCCATTATACTCAACTGGCGATTTCCATCCGCCATGAACTAACCTTTGTAAGCCTCCGTTACTTTTTAGGAGGCGACCGCCCCAGTCAAACTACCCACCAGACATTGTCCTGATACAAGATAATTGTACGCAGTTAGTAACTCAAATATTCAAGGGTGGTATCTCAAGGATGGCTCCGACTCTACTTGCGTCTAGTCATCATAGCCTCCCACCTATCCTGCACATGAATATCCAAGCTACAGTGTCAAGCTGTAGTAAAGGTGCACGGGGTCTTTCCGTCTTTCCGCGGGTAGGAGGAATTTTCACCTCCACTACAATTTCACTGGATCCCTGGTTGAGACAGCTCCCATCTCGTTACGCCATTCATGCAGGTCGGTATTTAACCGACAAGGAATTTCGCTACCTTAGGACCGTTATAGTTACGGCCGCCGTTTACTCGGGCTTCAATCAAATGCTTCGCTTGCGCTGACATCATCAGTTAACCTTCGAGCACCGGGCAGGCGTCACACCTTATACATCCACTTACGTGTTAGCAAAGTGCTGTGTTTTTGGTAAACAGTCGGGAGGGACTCTTTGTTGCAACCTCTCTAGCTTTTTGGAGCAAGTCCATATACCAAAGTAGGCACACCTTATACCGAAGATACGGTGCTAGTTTGCAGAGTTCCTTAACCAGGGTTCTTCCACGCGCCTTAGAATACTCATCCCACCCACCTGTGTCGGTTTACGGTACGGGCAACATACAATATACTTAGTGGCTTTTCTTGGCACGACAGTATCATCGATTCTCCATCTCCTCCGAAGAGTGTCAAGAGCCTGTAAGATCTCGGTCTTATGATACCCGGATTTGCCTAAGTATCAACCTACGTCCTTCGACCCACTATTCCATCAGTGAGCTCGATTAACTCTATGCGTCCCCACATCGCGCTTGTATGTTGGTATTGAAATATTAATCAATTTGCCATCGTCTACCCCTTTCGGACTCGACTTAGGACCCGACTAACCCTACGATGACGAGCATCGCGTAGGAAACCTTGGGTTTTCGGCGTTGAGGATTCTCACCTCAATTATCGCTACTCATGCCTGCATGCTCACTTCTATCCGCTCCAACGCTCCTTGCCGGTACATCTTCAACGCTGAATAGAACGCTCTCCTACCACTCGAATAAATTCGAATCTAAAGCTTCGGTGCACATCTTAGCCCCGTTATATTTTCCGCGCAGAATCACTAGACCAGTGAGCTGTTACGCTTTCTTTAAAGGATGGCTGCTTCTAAGCCAACCTCCTGGTTGTCACAGTAACTCCACATCGTTTTCCACTTAGATGTGACTTAGGGACCTTAGCTGTTAGTCTGGGTTGTTCCCCTCTCGACGGTGGATTTTATCACCCATCGCCTGACTCCTGTGATTCCACATATAGTATTCATAGTTTGATAGGGTTTGGTACCGCGGTAAGCAGCCCTAGCCCATTCAGTGCTCTACCCCTATATGCTACAACACAAGGCTATACCTAAATATATTTCGGAGAGAACCAGCTATCACGAAGTTTGATTGGCCTTTCACCCCTATCCACAAGTCATCCGGAGACTTTTCAACGCCTATCGGTTCGGTCCTCCACTGGCTCTTACACCAGCTTCAACCTGCTCATGGATAGATCACTTCGTTTCGGGTCTGCAGCATCTGACTAATTCGCCCTATTAAGACTCGCTTTCGCTACGGCTTCGTACTTGACTTAACCTTGCCAGACACCACAACTCGCAGGCTCATTATGCAAAAGGCAGTCCATCACCCTGATAAATCATAGGGCTCTGAATGATTGTAAGCTAATGGTTTCAGGTTCTATTTCACTCTCCTCGCTGGAGTACTTTTCACCTTTCCCTCACGGTACTTGTTCACTATCGATCTGTAAGTAGTATTTAGGATTGGAGGGTGGTCCCCCCAGTTTCAGTCAAAATATCACGTGTTCCGACCTACTCAGGATACCATTAGAGCTATTGAAAATTTAAATTACAGGAGTTTCACCTTCTATGCTACACTTTTCCAAGTATTTCATCTATCTTCTTTAGTCTCACGTTATGGTCCTACAACCCCCAATGCAAGCATTGGGTTTGTCCTAATCCGCTTTCGCTCGCCGCTACTGACGGAATCTCGTTTGATTTCTCTTCCTCTGGCTACTGAGATGTTTCACTTCACCAGGTTAGCTCCCCGTAGGGTAATATAGCTCTCACTATACTGGGTTGCCCCATTCAGAAATCCCCGGATCAAAGCTCTTTGGCAGCTCCCCGAGGCTTATCGCAGCCTAATACGTCTTTCATCGCCTCTTACAGTCTAGGCATCCACCATTAGCCCTTAATAGCTTATTAATAAACAGAATTAAATTCTGTCGCATTTTTGATAATATTCTTTGGCTACTATCTTATTAAACATATTATTTAAAATATATCAATAAAATAAGTTGTGTTCTATCTATTTCTAGATAATTAAAATTTTTGTTTTTAATTATTAGTTCTACTTTGAATAAATTCTCATAGTTCTTTTAATTAAACGAAAAAATTAAAGACTTTAACATTATATTTTTAAATATCATTTTGATTCGAAAATCAAATATAAATTCAAACTCTATTTGAACTTATATTTAACTTTTTTTCAAGTTTCTTAATTTTAATTATAAACTTCTAAACTATTTAAAGGTGGTGGAGAATAGCGGGATCGAACCGCTGACCTCCTGCGTGCAAAGCAGGCGCTCTCCCAGCTGAGCTAATTCCCCACACTGATTAATCTTTAAGATTATTTAATGGTGGGCCTATCAGGACTTGAACCTGAGACCTCACGATTATCAGTCGAGCGCTCTAGCCAGCTGAGCTATAGGCCCTTAAACCTATTTTAAATAATCTTTATAAACCGAATATAAAATCTCATATATTTTTTAGTTTTAAGTTAAGAAACAAATCTTAACTTAATTCTCTGAAAGGAGGTGATCCAACCGCAGGTTCTCCTACGGTTACCTTGTTACGACTTCACCCCAGTCGCTGAATCCACTGTGGAAGGTAGCTATTTTAGCATCCCCGCTTCGAATGAGTTCAACTCCCATGGTGTGACGGGCGGTGAGTACAAGACCCGGGAACGTATTCACCGTAGCATAGCTGATCTACGATTACTAGCGATTCCAACTTCATGTAGTCGAGTTGCAGACTACAATCCGAACTGGGAGATATTTTTGAGATTTGCTCCACATCACTGTATTGCGGCTCTTTGTATACCCCATTGTAGCACGTGTGTAGCCCTGGACGTAAGGGCCATGATGACTTGACGTCGTCCTCACCTTCCTCCTACTTGCGTAGGCAGTCTCATTAGAGTTCTCAGCCGAACTGTTAGCAACTAATGACGAGGGTTGCGCTCGTTGCGGGACTTAACCCAACATCTCACGACACGAGCTGACGACAGCCGTGCAGCACCTGTATATAAGTTTCTGCAAGCAGACACCAATCTATCTCTAGAAAGTTCTTACTATGTCAAGTCCAGGTAAGGTTCTTCGTGTATCGTCGAATTAAACCACATGCTCCACCGCTTGTGCGGGTCCCCGTCTATTCCTTTGAGTTTTAATCTTGCGACCGTACTCCCCAGGCGGCACACTTAATGTGTTAACTGCATTACTGCAAGGTCTAGCCTCACAACAACTAGTGTGCATCGTTTAGGGCGTGGACTACCAGGGTATCTAATCCTGTTTGCTCCCCACGCTTTCGCGTCTCAGCGTCAATAATGTTCCAGTAGATCGCCTTCGCAATCGGTATTCCTTCTGATCTCTACGGATTTTACCCCTACACCAGAAATTCCATCTACCTCTCCCACATTCTAGATATACAGTTTCAAAAGCAGTTCAATAGTTAAGCTATTGGATTTCACTTCTGACTTATATATCCGCCTACACGCTCTTTACGCCCAGTGATTCCGAGTAACGCTTGCACCCTCCGTATTACCGCGGCTGCTGGCACGGAGTTAGCCGGTGCTTATTCATATGGTACCGTCATTATCTTCCCATATAAAAGGAGTTTACGCACCGAAATGTGTCATCCTCCACGCGGCGTTGCTGCATCAGACTTTCGTCCATTGTGCAATATTCCCCACTGCTGCCTCCCGTAGGAGTCTGGACCGTGTCTCAGTTCCAGTGTGACTGATCATCCTCTCAAACCAGTTAGGCGTCATAGCCTTGGTGAGCCATTACCTCACCAACAAGCTGATACCATACAGACCCATCCTCAAGCACTAAAGCGTTTCCCTTGCATACTTATGTATTAAAGGCATATAGGGCATTAGCAGTCGTTTCCAACTGTTATTCCTTTCTTGAGGGCAGGTTATCTATATATTACTCACCCGTGCGCCACTTAGCTGACAATTATAGCAAGCTATAATCCGTTCTCGTTCGACTTGCATGTGTTAAGCACGCCGCCAGCGTTCACTCTGAGCCAGGATCAAACTCTCCATAAATTGAAGTTTTTGAACTTGACTTTTTCTGTATTATTTTACTAACACAAAATTATCACTCATTGTTATAGACAAGATTTCTATGTTTTACCATTTCTCTCTTGTTATATGTATATATTTTATATTAACATTTATTCTTATTTTACATCTGTAATAAACAACAGATTATATTACAAGAATTCTATATTCGGTTTATAAAGATTACTTCACAAACGTTTATAATTATTTTTAAAGATCATCCTAGCTTCGATTACAACGTCTCTCATCATTCTCTCGTTTGATGCGTTCCAGTCAAATTGGACGGGAATTATAATAGATTCTTTTGGCTTTGTCAATACCTTGCAGCTTAAATTTGGCTTAAATTTTTGGATTTGTTCGTTTTTTACTTCTTTCCCTCTATTTAACTATGTTTTATTTGGGTTTTGATTAATACTGATTAATTTTTGAATATCCTGTTTTAGGAAAAAGAACTATTTCTTTACTATTTCCATCTTTTGAAACAAATTTTATATTGCAGGGTACTGTAATTTCATATTCATTTGATTCATTTTCATTCACACTTAATTTAGAATAGATTTTCCCATCGCTTCCAAAAGATAATTGTCCTAAAGAAGTGGTTGAGTTACAAGACATTTGAACATCTGTTATTTCAAAATTTTTTGTTAATAATACATATTTACTATTTGAATTATTTTCTGCACATTGATTTGAAGAATAAATATTTTTTCCACTTAGTGGATCTTTTAGACTATCTTCTGCACTTGGATGACCAGATTTATTATTATCACTATATATTGAGTAATAAATACCACCACCTTCACTCTCTCTACATCTAAAAAATTTCATAGTCCATCTTTTTCTATGCCATAAAGAATCTTCTAAATCATATTTCTCATCAATTAATGCTTTTTGTCTTGTGTATGAGAGATATAATTCGATTCTATTTGTTAATTCATCTAAATAATTAATTTTATTTTTGGGTAAAAAAATCGTATATAAAAATGCTATTAATGAAATAACAACTATTAATTCTAATATTGAAAATGATTTTTTCATTTTAGTTTTATTAGATAAGCAACAAAAACTTCCTTACCATAATATTTAATACTTATTCGTTCACTTGGATAATCATAATTTTTTAGTGTTAAAAAATAATCATCACCTTTTTCTATATGATAAAATCTTAATCTTAAAGATAACTCTTCATCATCAGTTGTAACTGAATTTATACCTCTTGCAGAAAGTTCTTCAACTAATTCTTTTATAAAATGATATTGATATACGAAATGTTTATTTGCATTTGGAAGAATCAAATATAAAGGTTTATTTACAAAAGTTAGAATTACATTTATTGATAACATTAACACCACTAAAAATGCCAAAATATTATAGTTTGTTCTGAACTCTTTTAATCTAATTCTATATGCATGAAAAAATGTTTTTAGCATATAAGGTAGAGATATTACTACGTAAGGTGCAAAATCTTCGATATAAATTCTTTGTCTAAAAGAAAATATTAAAGATAAAAGTAAAGCAGTTATTGAAATGTACCATATTAATGTTCTTTCATCTTTTATCCAACTTCTATACATAGTATATAAAAAATATAAAAAAAGAAATGGTGAAAATACAGTTGCATAAATAGCAAAAGTATCAACTAAAAATCCTCTTGGTTTGCCTCCTGTAGAAAATCCGTATATATACATTGAAAGACTAAATAATATTAAAGAAATATATATAAGTTTTGTATCTTTATTTTTCAAAGAATAAAAAAATAAAGCTAAATATAAAACAGCAAAAGAGTTATCAATAAATAAAAATAGTAAAAGTAATAAATATGAGTGTTTATTGTATTTATGATAATAATATAAATATAATAAAGTAAAAAAGATAATAACAATAGCACTATTTACAAGTAAAGAAGCACTTAAAACTCCTGGAAGAACCATAAATACAATAATTGAAATATATCTATCTTTCTCATATTTAAAATAATTTTCTGTTATTTTATACATAATAATTATACTAAAGGCATAAAATAATATAAAAGGTAATCGTAAAGCTAAATCATTTTGTCCTAAAATGTAAATAGATGTATTTGTAATTAAAGATAAAACAGAATTATTTACAAATACATTTAAGGCCTCTTTATATGAAATACTAAGAGAATAAATTGCTTTAAATAACAATATAAATGTTAAAAATAGTAGTGATGAATAAAAATAGTATTTATATTTGTTGTTTGTAGTCATTTTATTTATAATTTTAAGAAATTATTTATAATCTTATATCCATGTTCACTCATAATTGATTCAGGATGAAACTGTACACCATAGATTTGTTTATCTTTTATCTCTAATGACATAATTTCTCCATCATCCAAACTATAAGATGTAACAATAATATCATCTGGAAGATTTTCTTTTTCTACAATTAATGAATGATATCTTGTTTGGGTAAACTCTTTTGGTAATCCATCAAAAATTTTTGTGTCTTTTACAACTTTTATTAAAGAAGTTTTCCCATGCATCATATTTTTTGCTCGAACAACATTTGCTCCGAATACTTGTCCAATTGCTTGATGTCCTAAACAGATTCCAAATATTGGTTTTTTTCCTGCAAAATATTTTATAACATCTAAACAAACTCCCGCATCATTAGGTGTTGCTGGTCCTGGAGATATGATAATTTTTTCAGGATTCAAATTCTCAATTTCTTTTAATGTTAATTCATCATTTCTTATAATTTTTAAATCAGCTCCTAATTCTAAACAATATTGAACTATATTATAAGTAAAAGAGTCGTAGTTATCAATCATCAAAATCATATATCTTATTTCCTTTTTTTTTAATTTCAAATTATAACACTAATAAAATTTGTTTATCTTAAAGAACTCTTTATTTTATTTGATAATCATTCTTAGTATTAAGACTACTTAAAGAATAAAAATATTACTATTCACCATATTAAATTTTGAAAAAAATTAAAAAAGGATTTTAAATGATAAAGAAGTTAACCTTAGGTGCAATAGTTCTAGCCTCATCTTTATTTGCATCAGGAGAAGTAAATGTTTACTCTCAAAGACATTATGATTCAGATAAAATATTACTTAAACAATTTGAAGATAAAACTGGAATAAAAGTAAATGTTGTGACAGCAAAAGCCGAAGAGCTTGTTGCAAAATTAACAATTGAAGGTGCAAATACTCCTGCTGATGTATTAATAACAGCAGATATTGGAAATCTTTATCAAGCAAAAGAAAGAAAATTATTACAACCTATTGAATCTAAAATATTAAATGAAAATATACCTACTCATTTAAAAGATACTGATAATCAGTGGTTTGCATTAACAAAAAGAGCAAGAGTTTTTGTTTATAATCCACAAAAAGTTAATCCTGCAGATTTAAGTGATTATTTTAGTGTAACTGATCCTAAATTCAAAGGTAGAGTAATAACAAGATCATCAACAGCTGCTTATAACAAATCGTTATTAGCATCAATTATTGCAAATCATGGAGAAGAAAAAGCTTTAGAGTTTTCAAAAGGTCTTGTAAATAATTTTCCATATAATCCAAAAGGTGCAGATAGAGATCAAATTAGAGCAGTTGCTGCTGGTGATGCTGATATTGCTATTGTAAACACTTATTATTTGGGTGTAATGTTAAATGGAGAAGATAAAAAAGATGTTGAAATAGCAAAAAGTTTAAAAATATTTTTCCCTGCTCAACAAACAACTGGAACACATATGAACATTTCAGGAGCTGGTGTTACATATTATTCTAAAAATAAAGAAAATGCTATTAAACTTATTGAATTCTTAAGTTCAATAGAAGCACAAGAAGTTTTTGCAGAAGCAAATCAAGAATTTCCAGCAAACCCAAAAGCAAAATCATCTGCAATCGTAACTTCATGGGGAAAATTTAAAGAAGATAATATCCAATTAAATGAAGTTGGAAAATATAATAAAGAGGCTGTAGAAATAGCTACAAAAGCAAATTGGAAATAAATAAACTAAAATATAGCATAGCCCCAATTATTGGGCTATGTATAGCATTACCAATATTATCATTATTACTATATTTTGTACTAAATGGAGATTTTAATTTTGAGTTCTTATTTAGTGATATAGTAAAAGGATATATAAGTAATACTACAATTTTAGTTTTAGGTACTTTTGCTTTTGTTGTTATTTTAGGAACTATTAGTTCATATTTAAGTGCTAGATTTGAATATTTTGGTGATAAAATATTTGCTGTATTATTCGTACTTCCCCTAGCCTATCCAGCTTATATTCTTGGATACACATATGTTGGTTTTTTTGAATATAGAGGAATTTTATCAGATATAATTGGTGATATAAATACGAGATATGACATTTTAAATATGTCAGGAGCAATTTTTATTTTTGGAATTGCCATGTTTCCTTATGTTTATATCTTAGCAAGAGTATCATTTGGCTCTATTTCATCAACAGTTAGTGAACTGGTATCTTTACATAAAATAAATCCAATAAAAGCCTTTTTTAAAGTCTATCTACCTTTAGCATATCCAGCTATATTTGCAGGAAGTATTTTAGCAATTATGGAAACTCTTAGTGATTATGGCACGGTTTTGTACTTTGGTATTGAAACTTTTAGTGTAGGAATATTTAAAAGTTGGTTTGGATATGGAGATTTAATACAATCAATATATGTAGCTATTGCTTTACTTATATTTGTATTTGCTATTTTATGGACAGAGAGTTTAATTAGGAAAAAATATAGATTTGTTAGTTCAACTTTCAGTGGGAAAAAAGCTCCTAAAATAAAATTAGAAGGTAAATATAATTTTATTGCATTTTTAATTTCATTTTTAATAGCTACTATTACTCTTTTTATTCCAACAATGGTATTAATTTACTGGTTCATTTTAGATATTCATACTCTTGATTTTACAACATTCGATTATCTTTATAATACTTTGAGTCTAAATATCTTTTCTTCTGTTGTAATAATCTCTTTATCTTTTATTGTTGTTTATATGCTAAGATTTTATCCTTCGAAGATTGGAGCAATTACACATAAATTATCTATTTTAGGATATTCAATTCCCGGTGCTGTTGTTGGAGTTGGTTTATTAATAATAAGTAGTTTTGTTGATACTTCATTAGGACATGTTCTTTTTGGTGGAACATTCTTTATTTTGATTTTTGCTTATACAACAAGATATTTTGCTTCAAGTATTGGTTCTATTGAAAATGGCTTTAGTAAAATTGATGCAAGTATTGATGATGCTACAAAAATATTTGGGAAAAGCGAATCAAATAATATTTTTAAAGTATATTTACCTTTAATGAAACCATATATTTTAAGTGGTTTTTTAATTCTTTATATAGATATTGCAAAAGAATTACCAGCAACTTTAATATTACGACCATTTAATTATGATACTTTAGCTATTAGAATTTATGAACTTGCAAGTAATGAAATTCTTTATAAAGTTGGTTTCCCTGGTCTTGTTCTTGTTGGAACAACGGCAATTGCCGTTATATTACTTAACTCAAAATTTGTAAGAAGAAAAATATGAAAAAAATTGTAGATATAAAAAATTTAAGAAAAGTTTTTTGCAAAGGTAATATTTGTGTTGCAAATAGTATAGATTTATTTATTAATGAGGGTGAAATTTTTACAATACTTGGTAAAAGTGGAAGTGGGAAAACAACATTTTTACGAATGATTGCAGGTCTTGAAACACCTGATAATGGTGAAATTATTGTTGATGAAAAAGTTGTTTTTTCAAAAAATACAAATCTTCAACCAAAAGATAGAGAAGTTGCTGTTGTTTTTCAAAACTATGCCCTACTTCCTCACTTAAGTATTGCTTCAAATATTACTTTTGGAAGTAATGCTTCAAAGGCTGATTTAGAAGAAGTTTTAGAAAAAACGAAATTAAAAGGTCAAGAAAATAAATTTCCTCACGAATTAAGTGGTGGACAACAGCAAAGAGTTGCCCTTGCTCGTGCAATTATTACAAAACCAAAAATTTTACTTTTAGATGAACCTTTAAGTAATATTGATACTGAATTAAGAGCTCATTTAAGAGTTGAATTAAAAGAAATGATAAAATTATTTGGAATAACTGCTTTATTTATTACTCATGATAAAGAAGATGCTTTTTATTTATCAGACAGAATTGCTATTATGCATGGTGGAGATATTTTACAAGTAGGAACTGCAAAAGATATTTATCATCATCCAGCTAATTTATATTGTGCAAATTTTTTAGGAAAAATGACTAAGATTTCACAAAATTCATATATAAGACCTGAACATATACACATAAGCCCAAATGGAAAATATGATGCGATTATAAAAAATATTGTTTTTTATGGTAGTTTTTATGAAATAATTATTGAAGCAAATAATGAAGAATTATTAGTTCATAGTTTTGATGATCATCTTGAAGTTAATCAAAATATCAAATATGATTTTGATGGAGAAATTTTAAACTTTTAGAATTACTAATTTTCAATATTATTTTTATAATTAATATAGTAGAATGTTATTATGTTGATAAAAAAAATAACCCTTCTTTTTCTACTATTTGTTATAAGCGTAAAAGCCCAACAAAACGATAAAGTGACTCTTTATTTAGATTGGTTACATCAATTCCAATTTGCTGGATATTATGTTGCTAAAGAAAAAGGTTATTATAATAATTTTGGGTTAGATGTTAATATTAAAGAATTTAGCTCTAATTCAAATATAGTAAAAGATATTATGACCCAAGAGGCTTCTTATGGTGTCGGAAAATCTTCTTTAATAATTGATAAATTTAATGGTAATGATTTAGTTTTATTATCGAGCATTTATCAAGCTTCACCATTAGTTCTTATTAGTTTAAAAGATTCAAACATAAAAAATCCTAGAGATTTAAAAAATAAAAGAATCATGATAACAGATGACGCGATAACTTCTGCATCAATTAACTCAATGATCATTTCTCAAGGAATTAATTTAGATGAAATTATCGTACAAAAACATTCATTTAATATTAATGATTTAAAAAATAAAAAAACTGATGCAATGGCTTGTTTTTTATCAAATGAACCATTTCTTCTTGAAAAACAAAATATTCAATACAATATATTAAATCCAAATGATTATAGTTTTGATTTTTATGAAGGAATACTTTATACTTCTCAAAAAGAGTTATTAAATAATCCTTCTCGTGTTCAAAACTTTAATAAAGCCTCTTTAAAAGGTTGGGAATATGCTTTTAATAATATTGAAGAGACTGCAAAACTAATATATGAAAAATATAATACTCAAAATAAAAGTTTAGATTCTTTGATATATGAGGGGAATATATTAAAAAAATTATCAAAAATTGAAAAAGGTATATTAGGAGAAATTGATTCTAAAACAATAGATGAAATAAAAAGATTTTATAGTTTTTTAGGATTAAATAAACAAAATACTGTTTTTGATACAAATTCTATTATATTAAATAAAATGAATATTTTATTAAATGATAATGAAATCAAATACTTAGAAAACAATCATTTTACACTTTTAATAGAAAGTAATAATATCCCTTTTGCTTTCAAATTAACAAATAAATTAACCGGACTAGAAATAGATTTTTGGAATTTAATTTCACAAAAGTTATCAAAACCTCTTAACATAGAAGAAACTATAAATGATAAAATGTTTAATATTTTTTCAAATTCAATCAAAACACAATTTGTGTATGGTTTTGAAAAGAAAAGTAAACCTGATTATTTATTAAGTGAGCCTATCGCTCAAATTCCTATTGCTCTTGCAACAAAAAATGATAAAAATTTTATTACAGATTTATCTACACTAAAAAATATAAAAATTGGAGTAGTAAAAAACTTAGAAATAATTCCTACTTTACAAAAAGAGTATCCTAATATAGATTTTGTTGAAATGGAAACTATCAATGAAGCTATTTTAAAATTACAACAAAATAAGTTATTTGCATTGATTGATAATATGTATACAATCTCTCATAAAATCAATAAGGACAACCTAAATAGCATAAAAATAAACACTTTATTAAATCATCAATTAAATATTTATTTACAAGTTGAAGAAAAAAATAAACTTTTTATACCTATTTTAAATAGTGCAATAAATAGATTTTCAAAAGAAGATAAAAATACTATTTTGAACAATTATCAATTTATTTTTTATCCCAAAAATATTGATTTTTTATTTATTGCTAAAATTATTATTCCTTTTATTTTATTATTAGCAATTTTTATATATTTCAATTTTAAATTAAAAAAAGAGATTAAAAAAAGAAAAGAGATAGAACAACAATTATCAGAATTGGCAAATAAGGATAGTTTAACTAACATCTTTAATAGAAGAAAAATCGAAGAAATATGTGAACTAGAGTTACTAAGAAATAAGAGATACAAAAGTGATTTATCAATTATCTTTTTTGACATTAATAATTTTAAAGTCATAAATGATAGTTTGGGTCATCATTTAGGAGATGAAGTTTTAGTAAAAATTTCAAATATTATAGGAAAAAGTATTAGAAATACTGATTCAATTGGAAGATGGGGTGGAGATGAATTTTTGATTATTTTACCACAAACAAATATATCTCAATGTAAAAATATTGTTTTGCATCTAGAAAAACAATTATCTTTAATTGAATTTAGTGAATCAATAAAAGTAACTTGTAGTTTTGGAATTGCTCCACATGAAGAGAGTGATACATTAGATTCTCTGCTAAAAAAAGCAGATGAATCAATGTATAAAGAAAAAACTAATCATAAAACAATCTAAAATTAGTCGTTATCTTCAACTACTCCTGATGGCTGTAAAACAGCTAAATAATCTTTAAATCTTTTTTGACCTAAGTTATCTGCTTTATAATCATTAATTAATTGCTCAACATAAGATACAAGCCCAGTTGCTGAAACTTTAACACCTATTTTTCTTGCAATTCTACTTTTTGTTGTTCCTTCAAGATTTCCACCTAATAAAACTTCATAACCTTCAACTCTTTCACCTTCATGTCTAATCATTGCACCAACAAATCCAATATCAGAAATTTGTGGATGAGAACAAGCATTTCCACATCCAGAGATTGCCATTGTTACATCTTCTTTAAAATCAGGAAATTTATTTTCTAATTCAACTAAAAATTTCTTAGCAAACTCTTTAGTTTCTGTAATACCAAATTTACAAAACTCTTTTCCTGTACAAGATTGTAATCTTGCTCTAAATGGAGTTGGTTTGTATGGATATCCTAAATCAGCAAATTCATCTGCTAAATTTTGAGCTACCTCATCTTTTACTCCATAAACTATGAAGTTTTGTGTTGCAGTGATTGTAATTCCACCTGCATTATATTTTTTACAAATATCATACATTGCTTGAAAATCTTCCCCAGCAACTCTTCCTGAATTTGTTGCAAATCCAACATAAGACTCACCAGTTTGTTTTGCTTTATTGATTCCAAAATGATTTCTATTTTCAGAAGATGTAATTTTTGGTTCAACTAAACCTTCTTGTAAAGAATATCCAATTACTTTTTCAATTTCTGCTACGAATTTTTCAATTCCCCAATCATTTAAAAGATGTCTTACTCTTGCTTTATTTCTATTATCTCTATTTCCATTATCTCTGAAAATCTCTGCACAAGCAACAGCAACATCTTGAACTTGTTCAGGTTTTACATATCTAGAAGCTCTTGTAGCTATTTGTTTTGATTTTGATAAACCTCCACCAATAGTTAAATCAAATAAAACTTCTCCAGACTCTGTTTTAAATGCAGTAAAAGCAACATCTTGGATTTCATGTGAAGCACAATGACATGCACATCCACTAATACCTATTTTATATTTTCTAGGAAAATTACAAAATCTATTATCATTTTTATTAAAATATGCGTCTACACTTTTTACAAGTTCCCTTGCATCAAAAATTTCATTTTTATCAATTCCACCAACTGGACATGTCATGATTGGTCTTGGTCCATCACCTGATGCCATTCTTGAAGTTAATCCAACTGAATCTAATAATTTAAAAATCTCTGGCATATCTTTTATTTGAATATAATGAAATTGTACATTTTGTCTATTTGTAAAATCAACTAAACCTTGAGCATAATCTTGACCTATTTTTGCCATAACTCCTAATTGCTCTAAATTCATACTTGTATCAATTAGTTTTATTCTTTTCATAAAATATTTTTTATCTTCAGTGCCATCTGTATTTACATGTGGGTACATTCCATACCATTTTAATAAACCAATATATTCAGAACTTAAAGGAATCCCATCACATGCTTCTTTATATATATCGTCAATAACTCTTAATGGATTTCTTGAAGCTTTTAATTGTTCTAGTGCTGATAACTCTTTTGCCATCTTTTTTCTCCTATTATTTAAAGATATTGATATTATCTTTAAATCTCTTTATTTTCAAAATTATATCCTATTTTTATAAAAGATAAATAAAATTAATCCTGATTAAAATACTATGGTTTAAAATTGTTTTTTTTATTTGATTTCCTTTATCATTATATATAATAAAAAATCTTAATAAAATTTATTTATCCTCTATAAATCCCATAAATAGCCACTTAGTAGAAGTAAAATTATTTTTAAGATTTCTTTCAGGATATTTCTTTTTTTTATGGTTTATAATTGCAACATAGAATAAGAATTAAAGCATAAGTATTTAATTTGACTTCCTAGAGTCTTATTCTATCTAAAATTTTCGGGAGAATAAATTGGGTGATTCATCTTCAAGTGAACCAATTATAAACTTTGTACATTTTCTAGACCTTTTAAAACAATTGATAAGAGTTCCATCAGTAACTGGTGCTGAACACTCTTTTTTATTATATTTAAAAAGAGAATTAGAAGAAATTGGTATAAAAACACAATATTACGATGGACTATTAGTTGCACAAGGTAAAAATCCTACAAAAGGTATGCTTAGTGCACATATTGATAGACATGGCGTTATTTGTACAGGTCCAAATGAATTCCAATTTGCTGCCTTTCTTGCAAAAAATCGTTCTGATTTAAGAGGAAATTCTTTATCTGAACAAACTTATCAACTAATTGCCAAAAGATATATAAATCAACAAGTTCAAGCTTATGAACCTTGGAGTGGAAGTTATTTAGGAATTGGTCAAATTTCTGATGTTTTTATGAGTGAAGAGGTTAATAACCTTGTTTTTAAAATTGATGGTTTATCTCATTTACAACCAGGAACACCAATTGCATTTAGTGATAAACTTAAACGTGAAGATGATTTAATTTCTGCTCAACTTGATAATGTTATTAGTGCAGCCATGATTATCTATTTATATCAAAATGGATTTCAAGGAACTGCATTTTTTACAGCACAAGAAGAAGCTGGAAAATCATGGAGATATGTTTATGAATGGTTTAGAAAGAATAAAGTAACAACAAATGAATTGTTAGTTTTGGATACAAGTCCTTATGATAGTAGAGTTGAAGCAGATGTTCAACAAGTAGTTTTAAGAAATAGAGATGCAAATGCTAGATTTAAATCTCCTGTTTTAAAACAATTAAAAAACTTTTGTCATAAAAATGAAATTGATTTTTCATGTAAAGATACTTTTATTCAAGAAAAAAACAAAGTAAGAAAAGAAAAAAATTTACCTTTACTTACTCTTGGAAGTACAGAACTTGGAAGAATTGTAATGGAATCAAAAGGTTCTATTCAAGGTGCAACTTTACAAATACCAACAACGGGTTATCATACAGTAGAAGAAACAGCTTCAATTAAGTCTGTTAAAGCAATTTTATATATATTAAGCAGTTTATATATTGATAAAAAGCCTAATATAAAAGCAATTTAAAACCAAAATATATTAATTAGAGGAATTAAAAGTTATGGATTTAGCTATTATTTATGAATTAAGAGCAAATAATATTAGTGAAGAGCATATAGAATTAATTATGGATAGAGTAAAAAATAGATTGACGGAAGAGAATATTGATAAAGAACTTCAAAAACTAGGTTATTCAAAAATATTTACAGTAGATTATGATGAATATGATAACTACGATTTTAACGATGACTACGGTTCAAACCACAAGGGAAATCATGAAGAAATTGACTAATAAAGAGTTAGTAAAATTATATTATACAGAGTTATGGAACAAGCAAAACAAAGACTATATTGACATCTTATTTGATGATAATATAACTTTTCATGGTTCTTTAGATATATCAGTTGTAGGAAAAGAAAAATTCAAAGAGTATATGGATACTCTTTTAACAGGTATTCCTAATCTTTTCCATAGTATTTTAACTATGGTTTGTGAGGATGATACTATTGCTGTAAGAGCTTTATACAATGGTAGACATACAGGAAAATTATTTGATTATGAAGCAAGTAACAATAAAATTGTTTATAGTGGAGCATCTTTTTTTAAATTTAAAGATGGCAAAATTATAGATATTTGGGTGCTTGGTGATTTAACAAATCTTACTAAGCAACTTTCATAAACATTTTGTTTATGAAAGGCAACAAATGACACAAATTAGCAATAATATTTATTGTTCAGATTTTTTACTTGATTTGGATATAAAAACAAAGTTATTACCAAATCCCTATTATGACTATCCTTTTTTAATTATAAACAACTTTTTAGATAAAAATGAGTGTGATGAAATTAATAAAGAGATAAAAAAAGATGAAGATGTACAAAAAGCTCAACTAAGAGCAAATAGCGCCCAGATTAAAGCAACTACAAATGAAGAGATTAGAAAAACTAACATCTACGCTTTAAATAAAACTCATGCAGAACTTTATACAAATAGATTTTTACAACATCAAGCGTTAATAGAAGATTATTTCAAATTAGCACTTACAACTTCTACGGATGTTCAAGTTTTAGAGTATCTAAAAGGCTCTTTTTATGCCATGCATAGTGATGATTCAAGTATGATGTATAAAAACGGTGAGTTAGTAGGTTTTACTCCTGTTACAAATCAAAGAAAAATCACAACTGTTTTATTTACAACTTCTTATGATGAAATTACAAGTGACAATACTTTTACAGGTGGGGAACTTTTGTTTAATTTTCTTTATGACGAAAATGGAAATGAAGTAAAAATAAAACCAAAAGCTGGGGATATGGTTGTATTTTTAAGTAATCCATATTTCACCCATGAAGTTTTAAAAGTAATTGATGGAAGAAGAATAACTCTAGTTCAATGGCATAACGCAATCATCAATTAAAAAAAAGCTTATTTAACTATAATTGCATCAAATTATAAAAATTAAGAGATGCCATGAAATTAGATGAAAATCAACTAAGAGAGTTCCATGAAAATGGTTTTTTAGTTCTTAAAAACTTTGCAGATTCGCAAACTTGTGATGAGATTCTACAAAAAGCAAAAATCCACCTAGAAAACAAAATAGCTCCCATTGAAACGGAACAAGAGTACATGAAAAATGATGAAAATGAAATCACAGTGCGAAGACTAAGACAAGTTTACGATAGAGAAGAAGTTTTCCAAAGATGGATGACAAATGAGAAAATCAGACCTATTTTAAAACAAATTTTAAATGATACTCCTGTTTTAACTTTAGCTCATCATAACTCAATTATGACAAAATTACCATTTGAAAGTACAAGAACTTTTTGGCATCAAGATAGAAGATATTGGAATTTTAAAAATAATGATTTAGTTTCTGTTTGGTTGAGTCTTGGGGATGAATATTTAGAAAATGGTCTTTTAGAGTTTATTCCAAAATCTCACAAAATCACTTTTGAAAAAGAGCAGTTTGATGAAGTTGATAATTTTTTAGATTCTCATCCAAAAAACATTGAACTAATAAAAACAAAAGTTCATACAAATCTGCAAAAAGGTGATGTTGTTTTATTTCATTGTAAAACTCTGCATCATGCAAACAAAAATAGTTCAGATAAGCCAAAAATCTCTTTTGTTTATACTGTACGTGCATCTTCAAATAAACCAATCACAAATACAAGAAGTGATTTCAAAGAGGTAATTCTTGACTAATAATCTAATAAATCTACTAGAAGAAAAAACATCATTTTCTAAAGGTATAATTCAAAATATATTAAAACTTCTTGATGATGGTTGTACTATTCCATTTATTGCAAGATATAGAAAAGATTTAACTTCAAATGCCACAGATGAACAACTGCGTGATTTTGAAGATATTTATAACTACTCTTTAAAACTTTTAAATAGAAAAGAAGAGATTATAAATATCCTAAAAGAGCGTAACTTTTTGGATGAAAAACTTTTAGGTCATATAAATAGTGCTACAACTTTACAAATTTTAGAAGATATTTATGCCCCATTTAAAGATAAAAAATCTTCAAGAACTTTAAGTGCTATTGAAAATGGACTTGAACCACTCAGCAATATTATTCAATCAATGAAATATTCACTTGATGAAATAAATCAAAAAGCAAAACAGTTTATAAATAAAGAAGTTACAACAATAGAAGATGCAATCTCAGGAGCTAGTGATATTATCGCCCAAAGATATGCAGATGATTTTAGAACAAAAGAAGTTATTAGAAATATCGTTTTAAACTATGGAATACTAGAAACAAAAAAAACAAAAACATTTAATGAATCAGGTGTTTATGTAAGTGTTGCAAATGTGAGTGAAAAAATAAAATACATAAAATCACATAGATTTTTAGCAATCAATCGGGCAGTAAATGAAAAAGAACTAACTATGAAAATCGAAGTTGATGAAAACTATATTTTAGAAAATATAAAAAAATATAAAATTCCATCAAGTGCATCTAGCTCAAAAGAGATAGTATTTGAAGCCTACAAAGACGGACTAAAAAGACTTTTACTTCCAAGTCTAAAAAGAGAAGCACTAACTTTACTAAAAGAGAAATCATCAAGTGAAGCAATCACACTTTTTGGGAAAAATCTAAAAGAGTTACTTTTAACTCCACCACTAGTTAATCAAGTGATTTTAGGAATGGATCCGGGTTATGTGAGTGGTTGCAAACTTGCAGTCATTGATGAAAATGGAAACTATCTAGCTTCAAATGTGATATATCCAACCAAACCAAAAGAGGATTTTGTAAACTCTTCTAAAATAGTTTTAGAGTTAATCAAAAAATATAAAATCAACTCAATAGCAATAGGAAATGGAACGGCTTCGCAAGAGACAGCAGCATTTATTTCAAAACTAATAAATGAAAACAGTTTAGATGTAAAATACGCAGTTGTTAGTGAAATAGGAGCAAGTGTTTATTCAGCTTCAAAAATAGCAATGATGGAGTATCCAAATCTTGATGTAACAATAAGGGGTGCAATTTCAATAGCTCAAAGACTTCGTGACCCGATGGCAGCTTTAGTAAAAATTGACCCAAAATCACTAGGAATTGGACAATATCAACACGATGTAAATCAAAAAGAGTTAGAACAAAAACTTGAAAATGTAACTGTGGATTTAGTAAATAAAGTAGGAGTTGATATAAACTCAGCTTCATACAAACTGCTTTCATTTATCTCAGGAATCTCTGAAAAACTTGCCCTTAATATAATAGAGCATAAAGAAAAAATCAAAAATTTCAAAACAAAATCAGAACTTCTAAAAGTAAAAGGAATCGGTGCAAAAGCCTATGAACAATCAGTTGGATTTTTACGAATCAAAGATGGAAAAAGTATCCTAGATAATACAGCGATTCATCCAGAAAATTACGATGTGGTTGAAAAATTACAGAAAAAATATAAAATAGAAGAGATAAAAGATAGTGAAATAGAAACTATCTCAAAAGAGCTAAACTGCCCTATTTTACTTCTAAAAGATATAATTGCAGAACTTTTAAAACCAGGCTACGATGTAAGAAGCGAATTTAATGAAGTGGAATTTTCAAAAGATATAAAATCAATAGAAGATTTAAAAGAAGGCTTCATCGTAAGTGGAGTTGTGCGAAATATCACAGATTTTGGAGCTTTTGTGGATATTGGTCTAAAAAATGACGGATTAATCCACATCTCACAAATCAGCGAAAAAAGGATTTCCCATCCAATGGATGTTTTAAGTATAAATCAACAGTTGAAAAATATCAAAGTTATTAGTATTGATTTGGAAAAACAGAGAGTTGGGTTGAGTTTGAAATAAAGGTAAACTATGTGGAAATTAGATATAAATACAATTAATAATGTTTCTGAATATTTAGATGTAATTAGAAAAAGAGGTTTTTTATGTTGTTATAGAGGTCAAACACAAGATTGGCCGTTAGTTCCATCTTTAGGAAGATTAAAAGATAGAAATTTTTTAGATGGCTTACTTGAAATAGAAGAAGAAATTGTTGAAAAATTCACTCAGTATTCTTATCCTTATTTGGAAAATAAATCAATGTCATATTTTGAATACTTAATTCAAGCTCAACATCATGGTCTTCCAACAAGACTTTTAGATTTTACATCAAATCCATTAATTGCATTATATTTTGCTATTGAAGAAAATATTTCAAATACAGATGGAGTTGTTTGGGGTATTGATGAATTTGAACAAAATAAAACTCCTTCAATTAATGAAAATAAAATAGTATTTTATGCACCTAGACATACTAATAATAGAATAATAAACCAAAATAGTATTTTTGCTGTGTTCCCAATAAAAAGAAATACAGAAGAAATTACACCTTTAGAAACTTATAATTTAAGAATTTTTCAGAAAATAATTATTCCTTCCAATATAAAAGAATCCATAAAAAATGAATTAAATTTTTTAGGTATCAACAAAATGTCTATATATCCAGGAATAGAAGGAATAGTTGAAAAAATCAAGGAAGAACTTATATTAAAATAGTTTTAAAAGAATGTGAGCATTTTCAAAATAGCGAAAAGAAAGATTTATATAAATTCGTAAAGAAATATGTATAAAAAAAACAAATTGATTCCTATCAAGGTATTTCCTTAACATATTGATTATAATTCTCAATAAATCAAAAGGATAATTCATTATGGAATATACATTAGTTCAAATCATTCATTTATTGTGTGCAATAATTTTTATAGGTTTTATATTTGCGGATATATTCATATTTCCTGCAGTTAAAAATAAATTTGGTGTTGAAACATATACCAATATGATGAGTGCTATTATCAGTCGAGGAATAAAAATATATCCTTTGATAGTTTTAATACTTATTTCTAGTGGTGGATATATGTTTACTAAGTATATAAATAGTGAAGCAGGAGTGATTAATACACCTCTTCAATTATTACTTTTGATTAAAGTGTTTTTTGTTATTTTGATTGTATTGGGAGTTATATATACAATGTTTTACAAACTTACAAAAAAAGAACCCCACAAATTTATGAAATATTTTCATACTTATGCTTTGATACTTTCAATAGGAATTGTAATCCTTGCAAAATTTATGTTTGTTGTTTAAAAAGAAAAGAGCTTTAATCTAATTGATTAAATGCTCTGGTTCATGAAATAAATATCCTTGAGAATAATCTATTCCTAAAGATTCTACAACATTTTGTACTTCTTGACAATGCACAAATTCCGCAACAGTTTCAATACCAAGCACTTTTGCAAAATTTACAATAGTTAAAACTGTCAATCTTATATTTTCATTTACATGAATATTTTTAATCAAAGAACCATCGATTTTTAGAAAATCCACATTTAACTTTATAATATATTCAAAGTTTGAATATCCCGTACCAAAATCATCAATAGCAACTTTACAACCAAGTGATTTTGCTTTTTTTATAAAATCTCCAACTTCCTCAAATTTTTCAATTCCTTCTGATTCTACTATTTCTAAAACAACTCTATTTGCGACATTTGTTTCTATTAATTTTGTAAATAAAAAGTTGATTGTTTTTTCATTTTTAATATCTTCAATCATTAGATTTATAGAAAAAACCGTATCTTTGTCTTTGAAATAATCGCAAGATTTTTCAATCATTTTTTTTGTCATCATAGGATAAAGTCTTGCTTTTTTTGCATGCTCTAAAAATACAAACGGAGATAATATTTTACCATCAGGAAGTTTCATTCTCATTAATGTTTCATATTTTATTTGTTTTGTTTTATTATTAATGATTTTTTGACCATATATCAAAATATTATCATCTTTTAAAGCTTGTTTTATATCTTTTGTTAGTTCAATATTTCTTTTTAAATCTTTATAAATTGGCATTTCTTCATCAAAAATTCCAATATCAATATTTATTTTTTTTGCCCAATATAATGCAATTTCAGCATGTGTCAATAGTTTTTCATTATAATCTGCTATTCCAATTGTAAAAGAAATATCAAAACTATCTTCATCTATTATAAAACTTTCTTTATCACATAAAGTATTAAGATTTTTACATGTTTTGTGTAATTCATTTATTTTAAAATTTCCAAATGCCATAAAAGCAAATATATCACCTGAAATTCTATAAATATTAAGATTTGTACTTTTAAATATCAATAGTCTTTTTGCAAAACTTTTTAATATCTTATCTCCGATTTCTATACCATAAGAGTTATTTATATCTTTAAATCTATCCAAATTTATAAGTGCAAGTTTTGGGGAAATACAGTTTTTTAAATCATTTAAAAGTTTTTGTCTATTAGGTAAAGAAGTTAATTCATCAGTAAATTGTTCATAAATTAATTTATCTTTTTCAAATAATGGACTTAAATCATTTCTAATTGCAATATATTCTACAATATCATTATTTTTATCTAATATTGGAATAATAGTTGAATCAACATAATAAGATTGCCCATTCTTTTTTCTATTTTTTATTATTCCTTTGAATACTTTTTTTTGACTTATTGTATTCCACAGTTGTATAAAAAAATCTCTTTTTGTTTCAGGATGTCTTATAATGTTGTGATTTCTACCAATTAATTCTTCTTTTGTATATCCTGAAACTTGACAAAACTTATCATTTACATAAGTTATAATCCCGTTTAAATCAGCTTTTGAAACAATTGAACTTTCATCTAAAGCTTTTTTATATTCTTCTAGTAATAATAAAGAATCATATAAATCTTTGTTTCCATCACTCGTTGATAATATGGTTTGATTTATCTCATTAATAAAATTATCTTTATGTTCAAGCTGCTCTTTTTGTTTTAATAATTCATTTTTAAGAAGCCTAATTGGTTCAATATCTTTAAGAATAGATTGAATAATTTCTTTGTTATTTATATATATTTTCTTTAAATTTACTTCGACTAAAAATGTTTTATCATCAAAAGTTTTTGACAACCATTCAAAATTATTTTCTCCATCTTTATAACATTTTTCAATGTGATTATTTGATTTAATACTAGAAAGTTCACCATCAGGTTGATATTTTGGAGATAATTGAGCTGGATGTAATAAAATAAGTTCATCAACAGAACTCATATTAAAAAGTTTTAAAGCCGAATAATTTGCATCAATAAAATATGAACCTTCCATCAAAAGAACTGGTTCTGAAATATTATTAAATATTTCTCTATAATAATCGACACTTTTATTCATATATATCCTATATTCTCAAATCTTTGGGGTATTGTACTATATTATTTTATTATTTATATGAATATTAGTGAAAACTAGAGAAAAACTCTAGTTTTTAAATGCTATTGTATCTACTTCAACCAAAACATTTTTTGGTAAAGTTTTAACAGCAACTGTACTTCTAGCAGGTGCAGTTTCACCTTTGAAATATTGTCCATAGATTTCATTAAAAGCTACAAAATTATCCATATCTGATAAATAACAAGTAGTTTTTAAAACATTTTCAAAAGAACTTCCAGCTTCTTCTAAAACTGCTTTTAGGTTTTCCATAACTTGTTTTGTTTGCTCTTGAACTCCACCAGTAACTATTTCCATAGTTGTTGGCTCTAGTGCGATTTGCCCAGAAGTGAATATTAATTTATCAAAAGCTGTTGCTTGATTATATGGTCCAATTGCTGATGGAGCTTTTGGTGTAGATATTATAGTTTTCATTTAGTTCCTTTATTTTTAAAAAATGTATTATACAAACTTCTAACTTTCTATTGGGAAAAATAGTTCGAAATCTTTTTTGATATGACAAAGTGTCTCTTGATTTGCTCTTCTAAATCCCTTTGATTTAATCGCTGACATAACTATTGCTTTTGAATAATCTAAAACTTCTTCATCATTTAAATATTCATTTACATCTACCCATTTTGCATCAATTACTTCATGGCAATCTTGTATATTTATTTCTGAACTTTTTGGAATTGCTGTACATAAAATATATAGATTTGATTTATGAAATTGGTGGGGATAAAAATGCCCTAAAGAGATGATTGATTCAAACTCCACAATAATCCCTGTTTCTTCAAGAACTTCTCGCTCAAGAGCTGTTGTAATCATCTCAGCATCATCAATATGACCACCTGGAATTTTATATCCAATACTTGAAACTCTCTCTTTTATAACTAGCAGTTCATTTTTATCATTTATTACAATTGCCCCAACACCTAAAGTGTGATTTGAAGCTGTTGGAATTACAGAGTTTTCTTTTAATCTTTTTACAACTAAAATATATTCTTCATCACAAGAGTGAAAAATAAATCCTTTTTTTATAGCTACTGGAATAAAATCAGATTTTTTTATATCTATATAAATCCAAATTAAAAATCTTCTATTTTTTACATTTTCTATCAAAAGATTAAGATTAGTTTCAAACTCTTCTTCGTTTAAAGGTAAATCTTTTGATTCAATAGTTATTCCATTATACGGGTCAAGGATTGTGTTAAAACACCCTATTTTTTCTAAACTTGTATTACTCATTTTTCTCCTTACACATATCTAATTGGAACATAATAATCCAACATAAACTCTTCATCCAAACTCAAAAAGTGGTTTTTATGATAAATCGTATAAGATGGACTTGTTGTTGTTTCATAACCACTATCAATTAACCAATAGTGATAAACCCACTGAATTAGTTTTATTACATCTCCATATTTTCCACTTAATGAAAATTTGGCATAAATTCCCTTTGGAATAATTAAACTTGGAAGTGTAACATCTTTTAATTCATCATTTTCTAAAGATACAATAGCAATATATTGACACTCTTCAAGTGGTGTGATAATTGGATTATCATGATGTAAAGCCATTTGTTTATACTCTTTTATATCATTTGTATAAATCCAAGTTTGAAGTTTCTGCCATGTTTTTTTAATACTTCTATCATAACCTTGATGTCTGATGTAATAACCTTTTATTTCAGGCATTTTTACAATAGTTGGAGTTATATCAAACCCTGAGTAATTTTCATTCTGATTAGTGATTTTTTCAACTATTTTATTTGAATACTCTTTATATCCACCATTTTTCCACTCTTTTGGAGTCATATTAAATCTTTGTTTAAATGCCCTTAAAAATGAAGTTTGAGAACTATAACCAGTCATTTTAGATATATCTGTAATTGTTGAATATTTATTTGTTATCAAAAGATTTGATGCTTTTTGAAGTCTGATTGATTTTATACTTTCATAAATATTTTTCCCAAACTCATCCTTGAAAATTCTATGTAGATGAAATTTACTTACATTTAATTCTAAACACAATTCATCAATATTGATATTTGTATCAATATATTTATAAACATAATTCATCACATCATTTGCAATTTTGGCTCTTTTTTCATAGGTGCTTTTTTTCATATGCAATTATAGCATTTTTAGTAAATAAAATTAGCAAAAATAGATAGTTTTAAAAGCATTTTTAGTAAAGTATAAAAATCAATTTTGCTGTATTCTTTCAAAAATTAAATAAAGGCAAAATTATGAAACGGTCATTTATTCGAGAGATTCTTGAATCAATAGATGAAAATACAATCTCATTTGCAGGTGGACTTCCAAGTGAAAAATTATTCCCAAGAGATGACTTAAAAACAGCAACAATGAAAATATTTGATAATCCAAAAGTATTTCAATATGGAATTAGTAATGGAATACCTGAATTAAGAGAAAAAATTGCTTCAAGATATACAAAAGAGGGGTTCCCAACCAAAAAAGAGAATATTTTAATTACAACAGGAAGCCAACAGGGAATGTATATTCTTGCAAAGTTTTATGAATCAAAAGATATTACAATAGAAGAACCATCTTATTTGGGAGCTATGAATATTTTTAGATTAAATCATCTTACAATGAAAGGAGTAGAACTACAAAAAGATGGAATAAATATTGAAAAATTCAAAGAGGGTTTTAAACAAACAAAATTATCATATTTAATTCCAGATTTTCAAAATCCAAGTGCTACAACTTATAGCGATGAAAAAAGAGAAGAAATAGCAAAAATAGTAAAAGAAGAAAATGGAATTTTAATAGAAGATTCTCCATATAGTGAACTATTTTTTGATAAAAAAAACATAAGTATTAGTTCAAAAATTCCTAGAAACTCATTTCATTTAGGGTCTTTTTCTAAAACATTAGTTCCAAGTTTAAGAATTGGTTGGATTAGAGCGGATGAAGATTTAATAAAATCTTTGATGATTATAAAAGAAAGTATTGATTTACACTCATGTGGAATTTCACAATATATTTTAAATGAGTATTTAGAAGATGAAGAAAAATACGAAAAACATCTTCAAGAAATTAGAGATGATTATAAACAAAAAGCAGACTTCTTTTGTGAACAATTGGACAAATATTTAGCAGAATTTAAATATGAAAAACCAAAAGGTGGAATGTTTTTATACGGTAGTTTTGAAGGAATTGACTCTTTTGCATTAGTTCAAAAATGTATAGAACAAAAAGTTGTTTATGTTCCAGGAAATCAGTTTTATATAGATAAAGTTCCAAATGGAGAGATTAGATTTAACTACACTCACTCAAGTTTTGAGC
This sequence comes from Arcobacter suis CECT 7833, assembly GCF_003544815.1. Classification (NCBI taxonomy): domain Bacteria; kingdom Pseudomonadati; phylum Campylobacterota; class Epsilonproteobacteria; order Campylobacterales; family Arcobacteraceae; genus Arcobacter; species Arcobacter suis. The sequence continues at coordinate 2,290,016 of NZ_CP032100.1, forward strand.
AGATAGAAAAAGGGATTAAACTAATCAAAAATTGTTTAGATAATTAAAATTTATATTTTTGTTTTAAAAATTTATAAATAGCAATTATTTTTGATTTCAAACCAGTTCTTGTTGAAAAAATCTTCTCTTTGAGAGACTTTTTCAACGTATATGTTTTCTCTTTTATCATAATATAAATTGAAGAATTTTTGACTTTAGAAATCACCAAAATAATATAGTTATAAATAAAATCAAACCATTTAAATTCCAATAATTTAGATTTTGCAATATTAAAAAACCAAAATATAAAAGCAGCAACTGGTATTTTAAGTACATAAATAAATACTGCACTAAATATATGCCCAGAAATAAATAAAATTCCAGCATAAATACCTATTAGTTCCACTATCACAAAAATAGAAACAAAAAATATTAAAATAAAATAAGAATTTAAAGCTAGAATTTTTGGAACAAGTTTCTGAAATAGTTGTAAACTTGATATTAAAGTAATTATTGGTTTAGCAAATTTTTCCCATATTAACTCTTCAAATATAATATAAATAAATACTAAAACAATTAAAAATATATTTAGTATTCTTTTATACATATTATTTTACGAAACTTTTGTTTTTTGTAGTTTTTTGTAGTACCAAAAAGCTAAAAAAGCAAGAGCTATTAAAATAGCAACTATGATATATCGTAAATATTCTTTTATCAATCCCTCATTATCACCTAAATAATAACCCAAAATAGCAAGAATTGCCACCCAAATTCCAGCACCTAAACTTGTATATAAACTAAATACAAATAGATTCATTTTTGCAAGTCCTGCTGGTAATGAAATATATTGTCTCACAACAGGAATTAATCTTCCTGAAAAAGTAGAAATATGTCCATGATTTTTGAAAAAAACTTCCATTCTAACAATAGTTTCTTCTGTTATAAAAAAATATTTTCCATATTTAATTAAAAATTTTCTTCCAAACTTAATAGCTAAATAGTAGTTAAATAATGAACCAGCTAATGAACCTAATATTCCAAAAAGAATTACTAAATACATATTCATTTCACCTTTATAGGCTAAATATCCAGCTGGAATCATTACTACTTCAGAAGGAAATGGGAAAAATGAACTTTCCAAAAACATCATTATAAAAATACCGGTATAACCTAAACTTCCAACAGTTTCTACAATAAAATTAATTATACTTGTAAGCAAGTTTTTCCTTTATATTAATTTTTTCCATTTAGAAATTGAGTTATTAATTAGTTCAAAGATTTTTTCATTTGTTGGTTCAACCTCATCAAAATAATCAGAAACAATTTTTAATACATAAAAATCTTTTATATTTTCTTTGCATATTTGAGAAAAAAATCGTGCTTGTTTATCTACAAGTAAAGTTTCTAAATTTTCGTCAGTTTCAAGGGGTTGTTCAATAGTAGTAATATTAGCAAAATTTAATCCGCCAATAAATCTATTAGTACAAAAAAGTGTTCCTAAAGCAATGCTTCCATCACTACATGATGCAATACTTAAATCAAATGCTTTGGAAATTGAATAGTTTTTAAAAATATAATCCAACGACTTAACTATTAAATCTTTACTTACTCCAGAAATAATAAGTAAGATGTCATCGTTAGAATATATCTTGTTTTCGATAGAGTTTTCTAATTCTTTCAAATTAAAAAAATCAATAATCGGATTTGCTTCGATTATTGAGGTTGTGTGAATTAAGATTTTAGACATAAAATCAAACAAAAAGGCTTAAGCCTTATTGTTTACTATCTTTTTAATTCTTTAATTCTTGCAGCTTTACCTTTTAATCCTCTTAAGAAGTGAAGTTTAGCACGTCTAACTCTTCCTCTTCTTAATACATCAATTGATTTTAATGAATCAGAATATAATGGGAAAATTCTTTCAACACCAATTGAGTTTGCACCAATTTTTCTAACTGTAAAAGTTGAATCTACACCGTTACCACTTCTAGCAATAACAATTCCTTCAAAAAGCTGAATTCTAACTTTTTCACCCTCTTTAATTTCAACACCAAGTTTTACAGTATCTCCTGCTCTGAATTGAGGGATAACTTTTGACGCAATTTGAGCTGCTTCAAAACTAGCAATATATCTATTTTTCATCGTTTTTCCTTATTAGGTCTATAATATTTTGTCTTACATTTGGACATCTGGATTTTTAAGTCGGAAATTTTACTATGGTTTCCCTTTAAGAATTCTTTAACAACACTTAAATTTTGGAAAATTTCAGGTTTTGTGAAAGATGGTGCTTCTAAAAGGTTGTTTTCATAACTCTCAACATCCAAAGAATCAGCATTTCCAAGTACATTTTCAACATTTCTTGAAATTGCATCAGCCATTACAAGAGATGGTAATTCTCCACCTGTTAATACAAATTCTCCTATAGAAAATACTTCATTTGCATATTTTTCTATAACTCTTTCATCAATTCCCTCATATCTACCACTTACAAATACTATATTTTTTTTCTTTGCTAGTCGCTTTGCATCATTTTGTCTAAATGGTTTTGCAGAAGCTAATGGAAAAATAATATAGGCTTCTTCATTTTTACTTTTTATTTCATTTAAGCAATCAAATAATGGCTGACAAGTTAAAAGCATTCCTGCTCCACCACCAACCATTTGGTCATCAACCTTTTTATGTTTATTAGTTGTAAAATCTCTTGGATTATAAAACTCATAAGATATAAAGTTCGACTCAATTGCTCTTTTTAAAATAGAATCATGAAAATATGGTTCAATTAAATTCGGGAAAAGTGTTACAAATGTAAATTTCAAAATAAAATCTACCCTTTTTTTGTTGGAATCATACCATATTTAATTTTATTTGTAATTAAGCATTTATTATTTACACTTCGAACCTATTTATAATAAAGGTTTTAGTTGAAATTACTTAATGGTTTTGGAAAAAAATATTTTACACTTTGTTCAATCCAAGCGTATGCTGTTGCTCCAAAATTACATAGTGTAATTACATCTTATAAAAGTCACTTAAGTACAAAATTATCATTATCTTGCGAAAATGATGAAGAGGAAGAATCCCCTCCACTACTTCAAGAGAGTTTATTATCTTGTTTTATACAAAACAAAAAACCTTGCCATTGCGACTGTGTTTTTAAAAGAAGAACTGCCTTAGCTGTTGCTCTTTTTAAATTTATTCCTAGATGTCCTTATTATGACACATTCTTCGCATTTAGAAGAACTGGCGTTCATCCACCTATTTTCTAATTAATCACTTATAACAAAAAATCAAAAACAAAAATATATCAATAGGATTAATTATGCAAAAAAATTACGTAATAGGATTTCCCCGAATTGGAGAAAAAAGAGAACTTAAAAAAGTTTTAGAAAAATACTGGGCAAAACAGAGTGATTTTGGTGATGTTGAATATGTGGCAAGTCAGCTAAAAAAAAGACATTGGAACTATCAAAAAGAAGCAAAGATAGAATTTATCTCTTCTAATGATTTTTCATATTATGACAATATGTTAGATACTTCTATTTTATTAGGTGCAATTCCAAAAAGATTTGAAAATCTAAAAGATGAAGAGTTATATTTTGCAATGGCTAGAGGAAATGAAAATAGTGTTGCTATGGAGATGACAAAATGGTTTAATACGAACTACCATTATATTGTTCCTGAAATTTCAAAAGAGACTACTTTTAAACTAAATAGTAAAAAAGTAATTGAAGAATATAAAGAAGCTTTAGAATTAGGAATCAAAACAAAAATCAATCTAATTGGAGCAATTACATATTTAGGTTTATCAAAAAGTGTTGATAACAATGATGTTTTTTTACATATAAACAAAGTAGTTGAAGTTTATAAAGAGTTATTATTGGAAATTTCAAAATTAGACGAGGAAGTTGTAGTTCAATTTGATGAACCATTATTTGTAAAAGATTTAGATTCAAAAGTTTTATCTTTAATCAAACCTGTTTATGATGCACTTGCAAGTGTTTCAACAAATATAAAAGTAGTTGTAACAACATATTTTGAACACTCAAATGATGCTACAAAAATATTGGTTAATACTCCTATTTGGGCTTTAGGATTAGATTTTATACATGGAGTTAAAAACTTTGAAGCTTTAGAGCTTATCAAAAACTCAAATAAAATTTTAATTGCTGGAGTTATTGATGGAAGAAATATTTGGAAAAGTAATTTTCAAGATAAAATTCAACTTTTAAATAAAATATCAAAAGTTGTAGATAAAGAAAATGTTATTGTTGGTACTTCTTGCTCACTTTTACATGTTCCTTTTACTTTAAGTTATGAAGAGAAGTTAGACAAAGAGATAAAATCATGGTTAGCATTTGCAAATGAAAAATTAAAAGAGTTATCACTTGTATCTAAACAATTTTTTGATTTTAAACTAAATTTAGATGAAGTTTCAAGCATTAGAAAAAATGCTGAAGAAAATAGCCAAAGAAAAATATCTTCTAAAATCCACAATATTAAAATTCAAGAAGAGATAAAAAGTTTAAAACTATTTGAAAGAGTTGATAAATTTCAAGATAGAATCAAAGTTCAAAGGGAATTTTTTAAATATGATTTTTTGACAACTACAACTATTGGTTCATTTCCTCAAACACCCCAAATTAGAGAAAATAGAAAAAACTTTAAAGCAAATCTTATTTCAGAAGAAGTTTATGAAAGTGAAATCAAAAAATATATTGATGATTGTGTAGCTTTTCAAGAAGAGATTGGACTTGATGTTTTAGTGCATGGAGAACCTGAAAGAAATGATATGGTTGAATATTTTGGTGAAATGTTAGATGGATTTGCCTTTACACAAAATGCTTGGGTTCAATCGTATGGAAGCAGATGCGTAAAACCACCATTGATTTATGGAGATGTAAACAGAGCTAATCCAATGACTGTCGAGTGGATAAAATATGCTCAAAGTAAAACTTCAAAAGTTATGAAAGGAATGTTAACTGGACCTGTAACTATTCTTAATTGGTCATTTGTAAGAGATGATTTACCAAGAAGTGCAGTGACACGTCAAATTGCTTATGCTATTTGTAAAGAAGTAGATGATTTACAGAATGCTGGAATTAAAATGATTCAAGTGGATGAAGCAGCCTTTAAAGAAGGTTATCCTTTAAGAGTTGAAAATATAAAAGAGTATGAAAATTGGGCTGTTGACAATTTCAAATTAAGTGTTAGCAGTGCAAAAGTTGATACACAAATTCATACTCACATGTGTTATAGTGAGTTTAATGACATTATAAAAACAATTGAAGCAATGGATGCAGATGTTATTTCAATAGAAACAGCACGAAGTGGAAATAGACTTCTTAGAATTTTTAAAGAAGTAGCTTATAAACAAGAAATTGGTCCTGGAATTTATGATATTCACAGTCCAAGAGTTCCAAGTGTTGAAGAAATGGTTGAACAAATAAAATCACTACTTGAAGTTTTACCAAAAGAGCAATTATGGATAAATCCAGATTGTGGATTAAAAACAAGAAAATGGCCAGAAGTAAAACAAAGTTTAGAAAATATGGTAAAAGCTGTAAATATCATAAAAAAAGGAGAAATTAAATAGAGCTTTTGCTCTATTTAAAAAAAGTTTTAATAAGCCTAAAACTTTTTTTAGATAACATCACAAAAAAAATGAGAAAAGAAATCATGATAACACTTAACAATATTAAAGAAGCAAGAAAAAATCTTGAAAATATAGCGGTAAATACTCCACTAGCAAAAGCACCAATTTTAAGCAAAGAGTTAAACGCTGAAATTTTCTTAAAAAAAGAGAATTTACAATTAACAGGAAGTTTTAAATTAAGAGGCGCTTTTAATAAAGTTGCAACATTATCAAAAAAACAAAAAGATAATGGTGTAGTAGCAGCAAGTGCAGGAAACCATGCTCAAGGTTTAGCCTTTGCAGCGCAATATTTTAATTGTGAAGCAACAATTTTTATGCCAGAAGCAACTCCTCTTACAAAAGTATCAGGTGTTAGATCTTATGGAGCAGAAGTTGTTTTAATTGGTGAAAATTTTGATGAAGCTTATGAGGCTGCTACAAAATTTGCGTTAGAAAACAATAAAGAGTTTATTCACCCTTTTGCTGATGATGAAGTAATTGCAGGGCAAGGAACTATTACTTTAGAAATTTTAGAAGAGATAAAAGATTTAGACAGAATCATTGTTCCAATTGGTGGAGGTGGATTAATCTCTGGAATTGCAATTGCTGCAAAAGCTATAAATCCTAATATTAAAATCACTGGTGTAGTTGCAAGTGGAGCAAAAGGAATGAAAGATTCTTTTGAATCAAGAATGCCAATTGATTCTGTAACAGTTAGAACAATAGCAGATGGAATTGCCGTTCGTGATGTAACTCCAAAACTTCTTGATATTATTTTAGAATATGTGGATGAAATAGTTGAAGTAACAGATAATGAAACTGCAAATGCAATTTTATTTTTATTAGAAAAACATAAACTTATGGTTGAGGGAGCTGGAGCTGTTGCAACTGCTGCACTTATGCATGGAAAAGTTGATATAGAAAATTCTAAAGTTTGTGCAATTGTAAGTGGTGGAAATATTGATGTTACTATGTTATCTTTGATTATAGAAAAAGGTTTAGTAAAATCAAATAGAAAAATGAATCTAATCGTAACACTTATGGATAAACCAGGAGCATTAATGCTTTTAACAGAGGTTTTCACAAAAAGCAGCGCAAATATTGTTCAAATAGATTATGATAGAAAGTCTGTAAAACTGGAGTTTGGTGAAGCTCATGTTACAATAGCCCTTGAAACAAAAGGTGAAGAACACCAAAAATTAATAAGGGAAAATTTGAAACAAAGTGGATTTAGATTTAAGCAAATTTAACTTAATTTATTATCTTTAGAAAGATTTTAGAAAATAAATATTATAATGTTTGCATAATTTAGTATGTAGAACAAAAAAAAGGAAGAACATGGAAGGAAGACTGTTTACATTCTTGGGTGCTATTGGTGGGCACGGGCAAGAGTGGATAATCTTATCGCACTATATTTTAGTGCTTGGTATTATTTTTTTAATTGCAAGAGCTGCAACTAAAAAATTACAATTAGTTCCAACTGGTGCTCAAAACGTTATGGAAACATTCGTTGGTGGTATCATCAAAATGGGAACAGATACAATGGGTGAGCAAAATGCAAGAACTTATATGCCATTAATTGCATCTTTAGCTATTGTTATTTTTGTTAGTAATATGATGGGAGTAATTCCTGGATTTGAAGCTCCAACAAGTAACATCAACTTTACTTTATCTTTAGCTTTAATAGTTTTTGTTTATTATAACTATGTAGGTATTAAGAAAAATGGTTTTATAACTTATTTTAAACACTTTATGGGACCAATGCCTATATTAGCTCCATTAATGTTCCCTATTGAAATTATTTCTCATATTTCAAGAATTATTTCATTATCATTCAGACTTTTTGGATCTATCAGAGGGGATGATATGTTCCTAATGGTACTTTTAATGTTAGTACCTTGGTTATTACCATTACCAGGATTTTTCCTATTAACTGCGTTTGGTTTCTTACAAGCGTTTATTTTCAGTATATTAACTTATGTTTATATTGCTGGTTCTGTTATGATGGAACATGACGAACACTAATAATTAGTGCTTCAGAATTAAAAGGGAGAAAGTTTTTACTTTCTCCCTTTTTTTATATAAGGATTTTAAGATGATTAAATATTTAATAACTGATCCAAAATATTATACAAATGATGAAAAAAAATTTGAAGAAATTTTAATAAATATTTTAGATAAACGACAAATTGATATTGCTTGTTTTAGAGATAAAGAATCAGGAAATTTTGAAGAAATAGCCAAAATATTTATTAAGATTTGCAAAGAAAAGAATATAAAAAAGATTTTATTAAATGGTGATTATATAAAAGCAAAAAAATTAAATGCAAGTGGTGTTCATCTAACCTCAACTCAATTTGATGAAATCAACAAAGCAAAAGAGTTAGGTTTATATGTAATTATCTCTTGTCATACTTTTGAAGATATACAAAAAGCAATAAATAATCAAGCCGATGCAATTACATATTCTCCTATTTTTGAAACACCAAATAAAGGTACTCTAAAGGGAATAGAAGCTTTAGAAGAAGTTATAAATAAATATCCTAACATAAACATTATTGCTCTTGGTGGAATTATAAATGAAATACAAATAGAACAAATATCTAAAACAAAAGCTTATGGAATTGCTTCTATTAGATATTTTGTTTAAACTTCACTAATAAAAACTTCACTTGGATGTAAATAAATCAAATAAGAAAAAACATTTTGTGTTTTAAAAATATCTTTTATCGCTTTTTTATAATGGGCAACTTGAACTATATGTTCGGCTGATTTCTCTTTTGTAGTTTTATAATCGATTATGTAATAGTTGTTTTCTTTAAAAAGTAATAAATCTATAATTTTTATTTCCTCTTTATAAACCAAAGATTGTTCTGTTATAAACTCTGAGTTTTTTAGCAATGAAGCAAATTTTTCATTATTTACTAATAATAAAATTCTATTTTTTATATCAACAAAATCTTCTTCACCTAAAAAATTTGAATATCTTGTTTTTGCTAAATTCAAAGAATAATTTAAATTATCAACAGTGAAATCATTCATCATTTCCAAACAATAGTGTGTTGCAATTCCAAAATATTTTGCTTTTAAATAATCTTCTTCAAACTCTTTTTCTTTTGAAATCTGTTTTTCTTGAGTTCCTAAATTCATAGGAGTATAAAGAACTTTTTCTATTTTTTCATAGTTTTTAGAAATATTTTGACTCTCTATGATAGTTCCAATTTGTGTTGCTTTCATATTCAAAATATCAAAAACAGAAGATTTAGTTTTTTTGAAAATAATCATATTATTTTTAGCTCGTGTTACTGCCACATATAAAATATTTATTTCATCTTCCAAACTCAAAGCTTTTTCTTTCGCTATTGCTTTTTCATAATCTTTGTTGTAGTTTTCATAACCTTTTATTTTATAAAAGATATTTTTTAACTCTACACTTTCATACTCAAACAGAAGTGAAGATTTATCCACATTCTTTCTTTTTATTCTATCAAGTAAAATTACAGTATTAAACTCTAAACCTTTTGATTTAAAGATTGTCAAAATCTGCAATCCAACTGATTCAGAATTTTCCATATTTGAATCTAATTTATCAATTTCATATACAAAATCAACAATATTTGAAAAAACTGAACTCACTTCTATAAGTTTAATTATATTTTCATCTATGATTTTTAATCTACTTGCTAACTCTTTTATAATTTCTTGAATTGATTTTTCTTTTAACTCTATATTTAAATCCAACTCATTTAAAATGGCATTTCCTATTAGTGCATTTAGATTTTCTTTATAAATCTCTTCTTTAAAATATATATATTTTATAGCATTTATAACAGCTTTTACATTTTGTTGATTTATAAGTTTTGATGTCATTTCCGTTGAAATTTTCATAGTTGGAAACTTTTGTTTTAAATAATAATAAAGATTTAAAACATCCGCATTTGTGTAAGTCAAAATTGCAATATCATTTGAATTTACACCATCTTTTAATAGTTGTTCTATTTTTGAAGCAATATTTTCAAACTTATCTTCTTCATCAAGTTGAGTGTCTTCAACAACCTCAATATATCCACCTTTTGAAACAGACTCTTGTTCAAAATATTCATAATTTGGGATATTCAAGAAAAGTGAATTTACATAAGAGATTACATTTTCGCAAGAACGATAATTTGTATTTAAAACTTCAACTTCAAGAAGTTTGTTTGTATTTGCCACATAATCAAAAAGTTCTCTTTTCCCACCACGAAATCTATAAATCGATTGTTTAGTATCTCCAACATAGAAAAATGTTTTAAATTTTGTTTGATCGCCTGAAAGTATCTCTTTTATTAATGGCTCTAAAATTTTATATTGTAACAATGATGTATCTTGAAACTCATCCATCAAAATATGTGAAAAAGAAGAATCTAATCTAAAATATAAAAAATCTTTATCAATTTTTGTAGATAATAGTTCATAAACTAAATTTGAAATATCATTAAATTCCAAATAATTTTTATTTTTGTTAAAAGTAAATTTAAACTCTTTAAACATCAAATAAAGTTCAAAAAGTTTACTCAAACTATATCCAGCTCTTAATTTATAATAAATAGCTATTTGTTCTTTCAGATTAAAAAAGTGATTTTCTAAAATATCATTTGCACACTTTTTAAAATATGAATAATCAGCTAAGGTTTCTTTTTCAAGCCAAGTTCTTCCAAATAATTCATCAAAAGTTTCAAAATCAACAGCTTTAATTGCACTAGCACTTGCTCCATTACAATTTGAAATTTGCTCTTTTATTTTAAAAGCAAACTCTAAAACATTACTTTTTTGTAAATCAATAAGCTTTGCATCAATATTTACAATATCAACTGTTTCATTTTTTTCAAGTAGGTTTTTGAATAATTCAAAAATTGAGTTAAATTTCTTTTTTTCATAGTGAGAAAAATCAATCAGAGTTTCAAATTGAGTTGCATTTAATGATTGTAAAAACTTCATACTTAAAGCTTCAATATCATCTTCTTTTATCTCAAAATCATCCGATATTCCAATATATCCACAAAATTCTCTAAGAATTTTATTTACAAACTTATCAATAGTAAAAATAGATAAAGTAGCACTTGAAAACGATTTAACTAAAAAACTTTTTTTACCAAGAATATCTTGTTTTGATAAACCAGATTGTTTTTCAATTGCACTTAAATATGCTTCATCATCACCTAAAGTCAAAAGAGTTTTATAGATTCTTTCACTCATTTCATTTGCAGCTTTATTTGTAAATGTAAGAGTCAAAATTTCACTGGGTTTTGCACCAAGTAACAAAAGTGTGATATATCGAACAGTAAGTGCAAAAGTTTTTCCGCTTCCAGCACTGGCTTTTAGGGCTAAGTATTTTTTCATGGTCTAATGATACTAAATTTTTTATTAATAAGATTCTTTTAGATATAATCAGCACTCAAAAATCACTTAGGATTATAAATATGCAAAATAAACATCAAAAAGTACAAACTCTACTTGATGCAATTCCATATATTAAAAAATTTTTCGGAAAAGTTATTGTTATTAAATACGGGGGTTCTGCTCAAACTAGCCCTGATTTAAAAGAAAAATTTGCTCAAGATATAGTTTTTCTTTCACTTTTAGGAATTAAACCTGTTATTGTTCACGGTGGAGGAGCAAGAATTACTGAATTATTAACTAAATTAGAAATTCCTTCACATTTCGTTGATGGTCACAGAGTTACTTGTAAAGAGAGTATGAGAGTTGTTGAGATGGTTTTAAGTGGTGAAATTAATAAAAATATTACATCTTTACTTACACACCATGGAGCAAAAGCTATCGGAATTTCAGGAAAAGATTCAGCAATGATAAATGCTGTTCCAAAAGATGGTGGGAAATTTGGCTTTACTGGTGATATCACAAAAGTAAATGGCGAGATGATAAATAATTTAATTAAAGAAGGATTTATTCCAGTTATTGCTCCTATTGGAGATAGTGCAGAACCAAATCATCCAGGATTTAATATAAATGCAGATGTTGCAGCTTGTGAAATTGCGGCTGCAATTGGTGCACAAAAAGTTTTATTTTTAACTGACACTATTGGAGTTTTGGACAAAAAAGGAAATTTAATTCAAACTTTAGATAAAGAGAGTGTTGAAAACTATAAAAAAGATGGAACAATCGCTGGTGGAATGATACCAAAAGTTGATTCTTGCATAGATGCAATACATAATGGTGTAAACAAAGCACATATAATTGATGGAAGAGTTGAACACTCTATTTTACTTGAATTATTTACAAGTGATGGTATTGGAACTCAATTTATAAGAAAAGACAACCCTAATAATGGGATAGATATAGAAAAATTATTAAACGACTAAAAAGGGATATTATGAATTTTATAGAAACAAGAGGAAATGATGGTATTAAACCAATTGAAGTGCCATTTAGTGAAGCTATTTTAAATCCTAGCACTTCATTTGGAGGACTTTATGTTCCAAAATATTTACCAAAATTAGAAAAAAACTTTATTTTAAATCATATTAACTCTTCATATAAAGAATTAGCTTTTGACATTTTAAAAGCATTTGAAATTGATATTGAAGAATCTGAAATAAATAAAGCCTTATCTTTATATGATAAATTTGATGATGCTTCAAATCCTTGTCCAGTTGTAAAGGTAAAAGATGACTTATTCGTACATGAACAATATCATGGACCAACAAGGGCTTTTAAAGATATGGCATTACAACCTTTTGGTTCAATCCTTTCTTCAATTGCAAAAAAAAGAGATGAAAAATATCTAATTCTTGCTGCAACTTCTGGGGATACAGGGCCAGCTGCACTTAATACTTTTAGAAATAAAGAAAATATTCAAGTGGTTTGTTTATATCCAGATGGAGGAACTAGTGATGTTCAAAGACTTCAAATGGTTTGTGAAGATGGAAAAAATCTAAAAGTTTTAGGAATAAAAGGAAATTTTGATGATGCACAAAATGCTCTAAAAAAACTTTTAGCTTCAAAAACTTTTAAAGAAGAATTAGAAAAAGATAATATTAAACTAAGTGCTGCAAATTCAGTAAACTTTGGAAGAATTATTTTCCAAATAATTTATCATTTTTGGTCATACATTCAACTTTTAAAACAAAAAGAGATTACAAATGGTGAGAAAATATATCTAGTTGTCCCATCTGGAAATTTTGGAAATGTATTGGGTGGATTTTATGCACTTCAAATGGGAATTCCAATTGAAAAATTATTGGTTGCTTCAAATGAAAATAATATTTTAACTCAATGGATTAATACAGGAGTTTACGATATTAGAGGAAAAGAGTTAAAACTTACACTTTCTCCTGCAATGGATATTTTAAAATCATCTAACATCGAAAGAGTTATCTTTTCTTTATTTGGTGCAGATAGAACAAAAGAGTTAATGGAAGATTTAAATAACAATAATATTTTCAAAATGAGTGAAAATGAAACAAAAGAACTACAAAAATATTTTTCGGCAATCTACTCAGATGATACTTTTGGGACATCTACAATCAAAGAATTTTTAGATAATGGTTACTTAATGGACCCACATACGGCAACTTGTATTAAAGCATATAAAGAATTAAAAGATAAACAACTAAAAACTGTTATTTATTCAACTGCTGAATGGACAAAATTCTCTCCAACTGTTCTAAATGCATTAAAAGAAAACAACACTAAATACTCAGATAAAGAAGCTTTAGAAGAGATTTCTTCAAAATATAATGCAAGTTTAGTGAATAGTATTAAAGAGTTATTTTCTGCAAAAATAAATCACTCTTTGGTTATTGAAAAAGAAAATATCGAACAAGAAATTGTTAAATTTATTAGAGAATCATAAGATTCTCTAATAATTATCCACTAAAATTATAAAAACTATATAAAAAATATACACTGTGTAAGAACTTCACAGAAACTCCCTAAATACAATCAAAATGTGACTTAAGTCAATTCATTTTAAGTAATTTCGTAATATAATCATGGAATTCTAAATTAAAAAAAAGGAAGCCAAATATGTCTAAAGAAATAAATAGACGAGATTTTATTGGTTATTCATTTGCTGCAGTTGCTGCTGTAGGTGGTGCTGCCTCGCTTGTTGGTATGAAACAAGCTTGGGATCCACTTCCGAGTGTACTTGCTGGTGGATTTACTGAAATTGACTTGTCTGCTGTAAAAGCTGGTGAACCAGAAACTTTTACGTGGAGAGGAAAACCAATATTTATCTTAAAGAAAACTGCAGAAATGGAAAGTAGTACTAGAGATTTAGTAATAGGAGCAGATAGATTTACTGTTGCTATTGGACTTTGTACTCACTTAGGTTGTATTCCAGCATGGAAAAAAGATAAATGGAAATGTGCATGTCATGGTGGGGAATTTAATCCTAGTGCTAAACAAGTTTTTGGACCACCTCCAAGACCACTTGATTTACCACCATTTAGTGTAAAAGGAACTTCAATCACATTGGGTGAAGAAGGTCCGGAATACAAAGCTATCGCTGATGCGATGAAAGCGTAAGGAGTTAATTAATGGCAAAATTTGAAAAAGCTAACTCTGTTGGTGAATGGTTAGACCAAAGATTAAATCTAACTACTTTCAACAAGGTAATGATGACTGAATATTGGATTCCAAAAGATATTAACTTCTTATGGGCAATGGGTGTTTTATTAGCTACTACTTTCGGTATTTTAATTATTTCTGGAATATTCTTAATGATGTACTACAAACCAGATGTTAATTTAGCATTTGATTCTGTTAACTATACAATTATGCAAGAAGTTGCATTTGGTTGGTTATTTAGACATATTCATGGTGTTGCTGCTTCTGTAGTTTTCTTAATCATTTATATTCATATGTTTACAGGTATCTATTATGGTTCTTATAAACAAGGTAGAGAGATGATTTGGATTTCTGGTATGTTATTATTTATGACATTCTCTGCTGCTGGATTCTCTGGATATATGTTACCATGGGGACAAATGTCTTACTGGGCTGCGATGGTTATTACTAACTTATTTGGTGGAGTTCCAGTTATTGGTCCTGAATTAGTTGTTTGGATTAGAGGAGACTTTAACGTTGCTGATGCTACATTAACAAGATTCTTTATGTTACACGTATTCTTATTACCTATTACAATTATGGGAATTATTGGTTTACACTTCTATACATTAAGAATTCCTCACGTTAATAACCAAAATTCTGATGAATTTGACTTTGATGTTGAAGCTGAAAAATATTTAGCTGGAAATAAAAAAGAGTCAAAAGTTATTCCTTTTTGGCCTGTATTTATTTCTAAAGATTTAGCGGTATTAGGTGTTTTCTTAATATTCTATTTCTATTTAGTATTTTTCCATTATAACTTTGCAATGGATCCAGTTAACTTTGACCCTGCAAATAATATGGTTACACCTCCACACATTTATCCTGAGTGGTATTTCTTATGGTCATATGAAGTATTAAGAGGATTTTTCTTTGATATTGCTGGATTTAAAGCATTTGATATTGGATTAATCGCGTTTGCATTCGCAAATGTTATTTTCTTAGTATTACCTTGGTTAGATAGAGATCCAAAAATTTTACCAGCTCATAAAAGACCTGTATTCTTTGTATGGTTCTGGATTTTAATGATTGACTTAATTGTATTAACTGTTTATGGTAAATTACCTCCAACAGGTACAAATGCATGGGTTGGATTCTTTGCAGCTGTAGCATTTATATTATTATTTATTATACTTCCAATCGTTACTAAAATTGATGCTAAGAAAAGGGGATCACTATGAGAGAATTAAAAATATTAGCAGTAGTAGTTGCTTTAACACTAATTACTTACTGGGGAGTTGAGCCATTTGCTCACTCTCAAATGCACCCTCATGTAGCCCCTGCTGATTTTACATTTGCTGATGTTCAAGAAGATGTAAAAGAAATTAAAGCATTACAAGGTGACGTTGCGAATGGTGAAACATTAGTTACATCAAACTGTACAGCTTGTCACTCAATTGAAGCAAAAGGTTTCCCACAAATTATGGATAATGCAAGTTCTGCAGCAGCTTATGGGGTAACACCTCCTGATTTAAGTGCAGCTGGAAAACTTTATAATGCAGATTATTTAGCAGCATTTATTAAAGATCCTGCAAAAACTTCAAAAGTATCTCACAAGTTTGTAGATGGTAGAGTTCATCCAATGCCTGCTTATGACTGGATGCAACCACAAGAAGTAGCTGATATGGTTGCTTTCTTAAAATCTATAGCACCAAAAGAGATGACAAATAAAGAAGTTTTCAATGATGCTTGCCAAAGATGTCACTCAATTAAATATGCTGATATGAAAGGTGGTTCAATGGCTGCATTTACACCAAATGCTGACATAAAACACTATATGGGTAAATTACCACCTGACTTATCTCAATTTATTAGATCAAGAGGTCATGAATATTTAGAAACATTTGTTAATGATCCACAAAAACATCTTGAAGGTACTGCAATGCCAAGAGTGGGATTAAGTGAAGAATCTCAAGCTCAAGTTATTTCATACCTAGAAGAAGTTGGTGATTCTAAAAAAGCTCAAAGAGAAGAATTAGGACCTAAATTCTTAATTTACCTTGTGATTTTTGCAATTTTTGGTTTCTTATGGAAAGCAAGTAAATGGAGAGATGTTCACTAGAACATCTTTTCTATAATAGGAGAAAAATAAATGAAACTAGTAAAATTATTAATAGCAACAACATTATTTATTGCATCTGCGAATGCAAATGATGTTATGCAAAAATCTATGTCGATTATGGAAAAAGGTATGACTCAAATTCAACAAGGTTTTTTAAATAATAATCTTGAATTAATTAAAGAGGGTACTAAACTTGTAAAAGAAGGAAATACACTTTTTTCTGATAAAAAAGTTATATCTCAATATTTACCAGACAATAAAAAACATATGGCAAATGTTGCTGAAAACGCTTCAAAAAGAATTGCTTTAGATATCAATGTATTAGAATTGAATTTAGATGACAAAGCTTATGTAAACGCTGCAAATGCATACTCAGATATGTTAAATGCATGTTCAAGCTGTCACTCAATAGTAAGAAGTTGGTAATAAAAAAAGATAAACTTTTAAGTTTATCTTTTTTATAAAAGTATTTTTGCTCCAGCTGATATTATTGCTGTTTCCGAACGAAGTATTAAATTAGAATTAAATCCTACAACAAAATCCTCATTAAATTTTTCCCTTTCTTTTTGTGAGAAACCACCTTCACAACCAATAACTAAAGTTTTAATTTCATTTTTTTTGTCATCAATACAAATTGTTGAAAAATCTAAAAAATAAACATTTTCATTCTCTTTTATAAATTGTTCTAAGTTTTTACAAACTTCAAGTTTTATAATATTTGAACGTCCACATTGACTTGAAGAGTTAATTAGAATTTTCTGTAATTTTTCAATGTTTATTTTGAAATTCTTTTGGGAATAATCAGTATAAATAAATGTAATTTTTTCAACACCCATTTCATTTAAAGAAGCTATATGTTTTTCTACTGTTTTGGGATCAACAACACACCAACCAAGATGTAATTTTTTTTCATTTAGCAAAATCTTTTCTTCTGCTAATATTAAATTTAAAACTGCTTTCTTTTTATCAATTAAATTAATTTTATAAAGATAGATATTCTTATCTTTTAAATTTCTAAAATATATTTCATCATCAATTTTATGTCGTCTTGCTTTTATTAGATAATTATAAACTTCATCTTTTATCTCTAAAATATTACTTCCACAAAATTCATCATAAGTAAATTGCATTAAAATACCTTACTAATAATATAAACAGCAATAATTACCGAAATTTCAATTATATAAATCTTTTTTGCATAAATATAAAATTCATTTTGTAACTCAAGTTGGTCATGTTTTATAACTCTCATTTTTTTGTATCTTTTTATTTCTATAACCAATAGAAAAATTGAAGCTGGAATCATTAAAGCAATTGTAAAACTAAAAGTTTGCGCATAAAAAGCTACTATTGTTCCTGTATAAATAACTATTGCATTTGTTAAATGATATAAAGGTGTTATAAATTTTAATCGTTTTGCTAAAACAATAAACTCTTTTTCTTTAGATACAGAATATAGATTAAATAACATTATTGCTAGAAAAAAATATATTGTATAAACGTGCGTCTGAACCGCACTTTGCATTAATTCCATTCTTGTTTATCTCACTTTTAAAAAATTTTGGTATTATATCTAACTTGTCATAAGTTTTTATTTTAACTACAAAAAGGAATAATATGGCTATAAATGTACAAACTGCTATAGAAATTATTTCAAATTTAACACTTGATTTGAATTTTGAAATTGTCCCAATAGAAAATGCAACTAGCAGAATATGTGCCGAAGAAATTTTTGCCACAAGTTTTTTACCAAAATTTAATAATTCAGCAATGGATGGTTATGCAATAATTTATGAAGATATGAATAATGAATTAAAAATAATTGATACTATTTTTGCAGGTGATAATAATGATAAATTATTAGAAAAAGATTCTTGTATAAAAATCATGACTGGTGCAAAAATTCCAGAAAATTCAACAGCTATAATTCCAAAAGAAGATGTAGAAGAACTTAATGATAATAAAATTAAAATTTTAAAAAATGTTAAAGAATGCCAACATATAAGATATATTGGGGAAGATATAAAACAAAATGAACTTTTAATAAATATTGGTGATGAAATAAATTTTTCAAAAATCACTCTGCTTGCAAGTCAAGGAATTTCATATATAAAAGTGTATAAAAAACCTAAAATTGTAGTATTTGCAAGTGGTGAAGAGTTAAAACTTCATTATGAAAAAGTTGAATCTTTTCAAATTTACAATTCGAATACACCAACTTTTATAGCTCGAACAAAAGAGTTAGGTTGTGAAGTTACATTTATTGGTCAAGCAAAAGATTCAATTGAAGCAATAAAAGAGTTAATTAATAACTCACTTGATGCAAATTTAATAATTACTTCAGGTGGCGTTTCAGTTGGTGATGCTGATTTTACCAAAGAAGCTTTTAATGCTCTTGATTTTGAAACTTTATTTGATGGAATAGATGTAAAACCTGGGAAACCAACTGTTTTTGGGAAAATTAAAAATACATATATTTTAAATCTTCCAGGAAATCCCCTTGCATCTGCATTAATATTTGAAATGTTTGGAAAAATTCTAATTCAAAAACTTCTTGGAGAAAAAAATATTTATCCAAACTATATTTTAGGGAAATTAAAAGAGTCTTTTTTTACAAAAAAAGGTAAAACTACTATAATTCCTGGTTTTTTTGATGGTGAATATTTTGAAGTTTCACAAAAAAAATCACCAGGAATGGTTTCAGTTTTAAACTCTTGTAATTCAATGATTTGTATAGATAATGAAGTTGAAAAATTAGAAAAAGATAGTTTAATAAAAATATTACCAATAAATTGGAAATTCTTTAGCGATATAAAAAAGGACTTTTTAACACATGAGTAAGATCTCAACAAAAAAAGCAATATGTATTTTAAGTGGTGGAATGGATTCTACTTTAGCTTCGTACATTGCAAAAAATGAAGGATATGAAATAATTGCTGTTCATTTTAATTATGGACAAAGAACACAAGATAGAGAACTTAAAGCATTTAGAGATATTTGTGATGATTTAAAGATTTTAGAAAAATATGAAATTGATATTCCATTTTTCACACAAATTGGAGCAAGTGCATTAACAGATAAAACAATAGATGTTCCAACAGGTGGAATTGAAGCTGGAGTTCCTATAACTTATGTTCCATTTAGAAATGGAATTTTTTTATCAATCACAGCTGCAATTGCTGAAAAAGAAGAAGCAACTGCTATGTATATTGGAGTTGTTCAAGAAGATAGTTCAGGTTATCCAGATTGTACAGACTCATTTATATTTGATATGAAAAAAGCAATAAATGAAGGAACTAAAAAAGATACTCATATTGATATAAAAACCCCTTTAGTTCATCTTTCAAAAGCACAAATTGTACAAGAAGCTATAAAACTAAATGTTCCATTAGAACACACTTGGTCTTGTTATAAAGAAGAAAAAGAAGCTTGTGGAGTTTGTGATTCATGCAGATTAAGACTTAATGGATTTAGAATTGCTGGTGTAAAAGACCCTATTCCTTATAAGGCTTCATAATGCATTGGAAAATATCAAAAGAATTTGAATTTTGTTATGGACATAGAGTTTGGTCACAAACTTTAGATACTGAATTTTCATTAGATGGATGTTTAAAATGCAGACATTTACATGGACATCAAGGAAAAATTTTAGTTTATTTAGAAGCGAATGAATTAAAAGATGGAATGGTTACAGATTTTAAACATCTAAATTGGTTTAAACAATTTATTGATGATGTACTTGACCATAAATTTATTTTAGATATAAATGACCCATTATTTTCAACATTACTTCCAAATGTTAATAAAGATGAATTAATTAAATTTGATGAAAATTATCATTTAGTAGATTTAACAAAATTCAAAGATGATGAAGTTCATATAAAAGAACTTTATGAAGGTTATGTTTTAGTAGATTTTGTTCCAACAAGTGAAAATTTATCAGCTTGGTTTTTAAAAATTGTTCAAAAAAAGATGGATAAAATAAATATCAAAGTTTCTCATGTGGAATTTTTAGAGACACCAAAAAGTAAAAGCACGTTTTATGCTTGAAATAAATGAGATTTTTGGTCCAACAATTCAAGGTGAAGGAAAACTTGTAGGAACTCCTTCTATTTTTATAAGATTTGGCAAATGTAATTTCAAGTGTGAAGGATTCCAAGTAGAATATGAAACTCCAAGTGGAGTTAAAAAATGTGCCTGTGATTCATATTATGCCGTTGATACAGAATTTAAAGATACATGGACAAAATATAAATCTTATGATGAAATTGTAAATGAAGTTGACATTTTACTTTCAAAATATCCAAATAATTACAAAATTGATATTGTAATTACTGGTGGTGAACCTTTACTTTATTGGAATAAAGAAGAGTTTCAAAAACTTTTAAAACATTACATTGAAAATGGACATAAAGTTACAATTGAAACAAATGCTTCGTTAAATCTGAATTTCGAATTTGATTATCAAAAAAAGATTTTATTCTCAATGAGTGTAAAACTTAGTAATTCACTCGAACCTTTGAAAAAAAGAATAAACAAAGAAACATTAACCAAAATTTTAACAAATACAAAAGAGTCTTATTTAAAATTTGTAATTGGAAAAGATTTTTTAAATGATGCAAAAACAGAGATAAATTCGATTTTAGAAGATATTCCAAAATGTGAAGTTTATCTTATGCCACTTGGCGATACAGCAGATGAAATAAATAAAAATTGTGAAGAAGTAATCAATATGGCAATAGAAAATGGTTTTAAATATTGTGATAGATTACATATTAGAGTTTGGAATAATAAAAGAGGCGTTTAATTTTCAAATGATTTTATTATAAAAGTGTTGATATAATAAACAACTAATGTAAAAATTTAAAAAGGATAAGAATGAAATTTACAGGTTCTAATGTATTAATTACAGGTGCAAGTAAAGGAATCGGAGCTCAAATTGCAAAAACTTTAGCTAGTTTTGGATTAAAAGTTTGGATTAATTATAGAAGTGGCGCAGAAGCGGCAGAAGCTATAAAAGAAGAGATTGAAAAAGCTGGTGGGAAAGCTGCAATTATTAAAGCAGATGTTACAAATGAAGAAGAGTTCACGCAAGCTATAAAAACTATTATTGACGCTGATGGTGAATTAGCTTATTTAGTAAATAATGCTGGTATTACTAAAGATAAATTAGCTTTAAGAATGAGTGTTGCTGATTTTAACGATGTAATAAATGCAAACTTAACATCTTCATTTATTGGATGTAGAGAAGCTTTAAAAGTTATGAGTAAAAAAAGATTTGGTTCAGTTGTAAATATCTCTTCAATTGTTGGAGAGATGGGAAATGCTGGTCAAACTAATTATTCAGCTTCAAAAGGCGGATTAAATGCAATGACAAAATCATTTGCAAAAGAAGCAGCTTCAAGAGGAATTAGATATAACGCAGTAACTCCTGGATTCATTCAAACAGATATGACTCATGAATTAAAAGCTGAAGTAAAAGCTGAATATGAAAAAAATATTCCCCTTTCAAGATTTGGAAATCCAAGTGAAATAGCTGATGCAGTGGCATTTTTATTAAGTGACCATGCTTCATACATTACAGGTGAAATATTAAAAGTTAATGGTGGTTTATACGTTTAATATTTTATTAAATGGTTAAAATATTCAATTTAAAAGAGTTTTAAAAACTCTTTTGTTATAATACAAAGATAATTTTATAAAAGGAAATAAATATGGCATTATTAGATGACGTAAAAGAAGTTGTTATTGAGCAATTAGATTGCGATCCAGCAGAAGTTAAAGAAGACTCAAGATTTATTGAAGATTTAGGTGCTGACTCTTTAGATGTAGTTGAATTAGTTATGGCTTTAGAGGAAAAATTTGACATTGAAATCCCTGATGAAGATGCAGAGAAAATCTTAACAGTTGCAGATGCTATAAAATACATTGAGAATATCGCGTAATTTATACATTAAATTAAATAGAAGATACTAATCTTCTATTTATATTTTAACTATTGAGTTTTTTTATAAAAAAATTGAATAATTCAAATAATAAAAACATGGAGCATATTTAAATGAGAAGAGTTGTTGTAACAGGTTTAGGTACTATTAATTCTACAGGACATAATGTAAAAGATTCTTTCCAAGCAGTTGTAGATGGTGTTTGTGGTATTGACACTATTACACTATTTGATGCAAGTGATTTTTCAGTAAAAATAGCTGGTGAAGTAAAAGATTTCGATCCTACAACTGTAATGGATAAAAAAGAAGTTAAAAAAGCTGATAGATTTATCCAATTAGGAATAAAAGCTGGTCTTGAAGCTATGATTGATGCAGGATATGTAACACAAGAAAATAAAAAAGTAGATGCCTCTATTGCTGATAGATTTGGAATGATTTCAGGTTCTGGAATTGGTGGTTTATCTACAATTGAAAAAAATTCTGTTGTGTGTGAAACAAAAGGTTCAAGAAAAGTTTCACCATTTTTTATTCCATCATCATTAGCTAATATGTTAAGTGGATTTATTTCTATTGAACATAATTTAAGAGGTCCTTCACTAGCTCATGTAACTGCTTGTGCCGCTTCAACACATGCCTTAAATGATGCTGTAAAAACTATTATAATAGGTGGAGCAGATAGAGTTTTAGTTGTAGGTGCAGAAAGTGCTATTTGTGGTGCTGGTGTTGCTGGATTTGCAGCAATGAAAGCATTATCTACAAGAAATGATGATCCAAAAAAATCATCAAGACCATTTGATACTGATAGAGATGGATTTGTTATGGGAGAGGGAGCTGGTGCTTTAGTTGTTGAAGATTTAGAAATTGCTCTTGCAAGAAATGCAAAAATTTACTGTGAAATTATTGGATTTGGAGAATCAGGTGATGCAAATCACATTACATCACCTGTAATGGATGGTCCTTTAAGAGCTATGCAAGCAGCTTTTGAAATGGCAAAAAATATCACTGGAGAATATCCAAAAATTGATTATATCAACGCACATGGTACTTCAACTCCAGTTGGAGACAAAAATGAAACAGCAGCGATTAAAGCTCTATTTGATGGAAAAGATATTCCATTAGTTTCTTCAACTAAAGGTCAAATTGGACATTGTTTAGGTGCTGCTGGTGCAATTGAAGCAATATTTACTATTAAAGCTTTAGAAGAAGGAATTATTCCTCCAACAATTAATATAGAGAATCAAGACCCTGAATGTGACTTAGATTATGTTGCAAATGTTGCAAGAAAAGCTAATCTTACTACAGTTATGAGTAATAACTTTGGTTTTGGTGGAACTAACGGTTCTGTTATATTTAGAAAATACGTAAAATAAATTTAAAGAAAACCTAAATGTAAAGGAGATAATTTTTTATTATCTCCTTTTTTTTTCAAAGGGAAAAAATTGGCAACTTATTTAGAATTTGAAGATAAAATCAAAAAAATTGAAGATGAAATAATTACAGCTAAAACAAAATCAGATGAACATGCTGTTGAAATTTTAGAAAAAAAATTAGAAAAAGAAGTTGAAAAAACTTTTAAAAATTTAAGTGATTATCAGAAACTTCAACTCGCACGTCATCCTGATAGACCTTATTCATTAGATTATATAAATGGTTTATTAACAAATGCTTATGAAATTCATGGAGATAGACATTATGTTGATGACCATGCAATAGTATGTTATTTAGGATTTATAGGAACTCAAAAAGTACTAGTTATTGGTGAGCAAAAAGGTAGAGGAACAAAAGATAAACTTTACAGAAATTTTGGAATGCCAAGTCCAGAAGGATATAGAAAAGCCCTAAGAGCTGCAAAAATGGCTGATAAATTCCAAATTCCAATTCTTATGTTAGTTGACACTCCAGGTGCATATCCTGGAATTGGAGCAGAAGAAAGAAATCAATCAGAAGCAATTGCGAGAAATTTATATGAATTTGCAGATTTAACAACACCAACTGTTTCTGTTGTTATTGGAGAGGGTGGTTCAGGTGGAGCACTAGCAATTTCAGTTGCTGATAAACTTGCGATGATGAGATATTCTGTTTATGCTGTTATTTCACCTGAGGGTTGTAGTGCGATTTTATGGAATGACCCAACAAAAGTTGAAACTGCTGCAAATGCATTAAAAATCACAGCTGAAAATTTAAAAGAATTAAATCTAATTGATGATGTAATAAATGAGCCATTAATTGGAGCTCATAGACAAAAAGAGTTAGCAATTTTAGCTTTAAAAGAATATTTTTTAACATCTTTAGAAGAATTAATGAAATTAAGCCCTGAAAAAAGACTAGAAAAAAAATATCAAAAAATTATGAATTTAGGTTCTTTTTTAGAAAAATAAATTCATAAAAAACAAGAAGTTAAACTTCTTGTTTTCTAACTAATCTACCAACAGGTTCTCCACCAATTAAATGAAAATGTAAATGATGTACCTCTTGACCACCATGATCACCAACATTTGTAATCAATCTATAACCACTTTGTTTTACACCTAAAACATCAGAAACTTTTTGAATAAATTCAGTCATTTCTAACATAACTTTTGGAGGTGTAACATCAAAAGAAGCATAATGTTCTTTTGGAATAATTAATACATGAATTTTTCTAGTTGGATTAATATCATTAAATGCTAAAAAGTTTTCATCCTCTAAAATAGTTTGATTTGGTATCTCACCTTTTACAATCTTACAGAATATACACATTATTTTTCCTTGAAATTAAATAGTAAAATATTATAACCAAACTCTAATAAATCTTTAAGTATAATCCGAAAAATACAGATACGAATAATTTAAATCAAAGATAATTATTTATAAATTTAGGGAGAAAAAAGTGACACTGTGGATTGAAAAAATAACCAATGCAACATCACTTGAAGAGTTAGAAAATCTTAGAATTGATACTTTAGGTAAAAAAGGTATTTTAACTTTAGAATTTGCTAAAATGAAAAGTGTTCCAAATGAAGAAAAAAAAGCTTTTGCAGAAAATTTAAACAAAAATAAAACTTTAATAACTGATGCTTTAGAAGCTAAAAAAGTTATTTTAGAGAAAGTTGCATTAAATCAAAAATTAGAAAATGAAAAAATTGATGTAACAAGATTCAACAATGAATTATCATGTGGAGCAACGCATCCTGTTGTTGAAACAATGGATAGAATTATTACATATTTTCAAAATCTTAACTTTGCTGTTGAAGAAGGACCGCTTGTTGAAGATGATTTCCATAACTTCGAAGCATTAAATCTTCCTAAATATCATCCAGCACGTGATATGCAAGATACTTTTTACAATAAAGATTATACATTACTAAGAACTCATACTTCTCCTGTTCAAATAAGAACGATGTTAAGTCAAAAAACTCCTATTAGAATGATAGCTCCAGGAACTGTTTTTAGAAGGGATTTCGATATTACACACACTCCAATGTTTCATCAAATTGAAGCATTAGTTGTTGATGAAGCAGACAAAGTTTCATTTGCAAATTTAAAACATGTTTTAGTTGAATTTTTACAACATATGTTTGGTGATGTTGAAGTAAGATTTAGACCTTCTTTTTTCCCATTCACTGAACCATCTGCTGAAGTTGATATTTCATGTGTATTTTGTAAAGGTGACGGTTGTAGGGTTTGTTCACAAACAGGATGGCTTGAAGTTTTAGGTTGTGGTGTTGTGGATGAAAATGTATTCAAAGCAGTTGGATATGAAAATAAATCTGGTTACGCTTTTGGATTAGGAATTGAAAGATTTGCAATGCTAATTCACAATATTGGAGATTTAAGATCACTATTTGAAAGTGATACAAGACTACTAGGACAATTCAAATGATTATTACAAGAAGTTGGTTAGAAGAATTTATTGATATTTCAAAAATTTCTACGGATGAAATTTGTAAAACTTTAAACTCTATTGGTTTTGAAGTTGATAGTTTAGAAAAAATCACTATTGCTCCTAAAGTTGTTGTTGGAAAAGTTTTAGAAAAAGAAAAACATCCAGATGCTGATAAACTTAATATTTGCCAAGTTGATTTAGGAACTCATCAAGTTCAAATTGTTTGTGGTGCTAAAAATGTTGAAGCTGGACAATTTGTACCAGTTGCAACTGTAGGTTGTGATTTAGGAAATGATTTTATAATTAAAGAAGCAAAATTAAGAGGTGTTGAATCAAATGGAATGATTTGTTCAGCGACTGAACTTGGACTTCCAAAATTAAATGATGGAATATTAGAACTTGATACTTCAATTGGTGAATTAATTTTAGGAAAAGAGTTAAAAGAATACTCAAAATTAAGTGATGACATAATTGAAATTGGATTAACAGCAAATAGAGGCGATTGTTTAAGTATAAATGGAATTGTAAGAGAATTAAGTGCATTTTATGCCATTGCATTAATCGAATGTGATAAAAAAATAAATTACAACAAATTAGGTATTGGTCAGCTTTTAGAAATAGAGTGTGATAGTCATATTGACTCTTCTCTTTCTTTTAAAGTTATTGATTTCTCAAATTTTAAATTAAATGTTTTATATAAACTAAGAACTGCAATAATTGGTAAATATCAAGATAATAATGATGTAAAAAATATTTTAACTTATGTTACTCATACAACAGGTGTAATTTTAAATGCTTATCCAAAAGAGAAAACTATAAAAGGTGATAATCTTAATATCATGTATGTTAAAAAAGATGAATTAGGATTTGATAATACTTATGGAGTTGAACAATTAAGTAAAATTTGTGTTGAACACAATGATATAAAAACAAATGATACAAATTTTATTATTGAAGCTTCATATATTAATCCTGAATTAATATCTAAAAAAGTTTTTGATGCAAAAATGAAAACAGGAGAAGTTTATTATAGAGCTTCAAGAGGAAGTGAACCAAATATTGATTATGGAATAGATTATCTTTCAAACTTAGTTTCAAAATTTGGAGCTTCGGTTTATGGTGGAACAGAAACTTTTATTGAAGACAAAGAGAAACTAACTTTAGATGTTAGTGTAAATAAAATAAATTCTATCATTGGTCAAGAAATACCTAAAATTGAAATTGAAAAAATTCTTATTTCATTAGGTTTTGAAGTTAAAGATATAGGTAGTATATTAGTTATAAAAATACCGTATTATAGACATGATATTAAAAATATTGCAGATGTTACAGAAGAAATTGTAAGAATTATTGGAATAGATAATATTATTGCAAAACCACTACAAATTGATGAAGTAAATAGAGTAAATAAAACTTCAAATGACTTAATCAAAAAAAATAGATTGAGACATAAAGCAATAGAAAATGGTTTTTATGAAACATTAACTTATGTTTTCTGTTCAAAAGAAAATCTTGAAAAATATAGTTTTAAAACTGTTAAAGAAGAATTAGAATTAATCAATCCAATCGTAAAAGAGTTAAATACTTATAGAACTACAATTTTATTAAATTTAGTAGAAGCTTGTGCTAATAACTTTAAAGTTGGTTCTCGTTCAACTGCTTTTTTCGAAATTGGAACAATTTTTGATGAAAATAGAGCTGAGAGTAAAAAAATCTCATTTATTCAAACTGGTTCTTGTGAACTTGAAGATTTTTCAAATGCTGGAAAACTAAAAAATATTGATTTCTTCTCTTTTTCTAAAAAAATATTAAACACTATTGGAAAATTTGATTTAGAACCAATGACAGAAATTTCAAACTCATTTGTTCATCCTTTCCAAAATGCAAATGTATTAATAGATGGAAAAGTTGTTGGATTTATTTGTAAATTACATCCAAGTGTTTGTGCTGATTTTGATTTAAATGATACATTTATTGCAGAAATTGATTTTGAAGCAATACAAAATGATATTGTAAAAACAACTTCATATTCAAAATTCCAATCGTCAAAAAAAGATTTAACTATTATTACTCCAAAAACTTTAGAGTATAAAGAGATTAAAAAGGTAATTAACTCTTTAAATGATACAAATATCAAACAATTTAATTTAATTGATATTTATAATGATGAAAAATTGGGTGAAAATGAAAGTTTAACCATCAGATTTGTTTTACAAAATGATGAAAAAACAATGGAAGAAGAAGATATTACAACAACTATGAACTCAATTTTAGATGCTCTAAATAAAGAGTTATCAATTGGTTTAAGACAATAATCAAAAGGGAAAAAGTGGAAAAGTTTACTATAAAAAAATTAACTAAAGCATTTGATATAGAAATAGATTCAATTGCAAGTGATAAATCAATATCTCACAGATGTGCTATGTTTTCACTTTTTTCAAACCAAACTTCGTATATAAAAAATTATCTAACAGCGGAAGATACTTTAAATACTCTAAGTATTGTTGAACAACTTGGTGCAATTATCAAAAGAGATGGTTCAAGTGTAGAAATTACTCCAACACAAGTTTTAACTGAACCATCAGATGTTCTTGATTGTGGAAACTCTGGAACTGCAATGAGACTGTTTTGTGGTTTATTAGCTAGCGTTGATGGAGCATTTACTTTAACTGGTGATAAATACTTAAGAAATAGACCAATGAAAAGAGTTGCAGATCCACTAAGAAGTATTGGCGCTTTAATTGACGGAAGAGAAAATGGAAATAAAGCTCCATTGTTTATAAGAGGTGTAAAAGAACTTCAACCATTTACTTATCATTCACCAGTTGATTCAGCACAAGTTAAATCAGCAATGATTTTAGCAGCTCTTAGAGCAAATGGTGTGTCTAAATATAAAGAAAATGAACTTACGCGAGATCATACGGAGCGAATGTTAAAAGGTATGGGAGCAACTTTAGAAAATGATAGTGAGGGTTTCATAAATATTCATCCTTTAACTGGACATTTAAAACCTTTAAATATTACAGTTCCAACTGATCCTTCTTCAGCATTTTTCTTTGCACTTGCAGCTGCGATTACTCCAAATGCAAGAGTTTTAATAAAAAATGTAACTTTAAATCCTACAAGAATTGAAGCTTATGTGGTTTTAAAAAGAATGGGTACAATTGTAAACTTTATTGAAAAAGAGAATGTTTATGAACCAATTGGTGATATTGAAGTTATTAACAATGAACTAAATGGTGTAGAAGTTAGTGAAAATATCTCTTGGCTTATAGATGAGCTTCCTGCTTTATCAATCGCGATGAGTTTAGCAAATGGAAAATCAAAAGTTTCAAATGCAAAAGAGTTAAGAGTAAAAGAGAGTGATAGAATCTCAAGTGTAGTAAATAATTTAAAACTTTGTGGTGTAGAATATACAGAATTTGAAGATGGTTATGAAATCACTGGCGGAACAATAAATAAAGCCACTATAAATTCACATGGAGATCATCGAATTGCCATGAGTTTTGCAATAGCTGGATTAAATTGTGATATGGATATAGAAGATACACAATGTATAGAGACTTCTTTTCCAAATTTTAAAGAGATATTAGATTCTTTATATAAATAAGGTAAGTTATGAAAGTAAAATTAGCATCAAACTATGGATTTTGTTTTGGTGTAAAAAGAGCAATTAAAATAGCAGAAGATTATGAAAATTCTGCAACAATGGGTCCATTGATTCATAATCAAGATGAAATCAATAGACTAAAAAATGATTTCAATGTAGGTTTATATAACAACTTAAGTGATGTAAAAGACCATGATACAGTTATTATTAGAACCCATGGTATTCCAAAAAATGATTTAAAACATCTAAGAACATTAAATGCAAAAATCATAAATGCAACTTGTCCTTTTGTTACAACTCCTCAACAAATTGTAAAAAAAATGTCTAGTGAAGGATATTCAATATTGATTTTTGGTGATTCTGATCATCCTGAAGTTAAAGGTGTTCAATCTTATGCAGAAAATCAAGATGATGTTCATATTGTTTTAGAACCCACAGATTTAGAAAATATTATTTTTAAAAATAATAAAATAGCTACAGTTGCACAAACAACAAAGAAAAAAGAAAAATATCTAGAAATTGTTAATTATTTAATTCTAAAAAACAAAGAAGTTAGAGTTTTTAATACCATTTGTGATGCAACTTTTGAGAATCAAGATGCTGCACGCGAGCTTTCAAAAGAGGTTGATATTATGATTGTAATTGGTGGGAAAAATTCTTCAAATACAAAACAATTACACTCTATTTGTTTAGAAAATTGTTCAAATTCTTATCTAATTGAAAATGAAACAGAACTAGAAAACTCTTGGTTTTTAAATAAAAAATTATGTGGAGTAACAGCAGGTGCTAGTACACCCGACTGGATAATACAGCAAGTTGTTGACAAAATAGAATCATTTAGCTAAGAGTTTTTAAGCCAATTTTTTGTATAATCGTCCCATTTAATAAAACTGGTAAATATGAAGGAATAAAATGGGTATCGAAGATATTGATTTAGGTGAAGACTTTGATTTTGAGCAAATGCTTAATGAGTCTTTTGAGAATGCAGAAAACAATTCTGTAGTTGATGGTGTAATTGTAGAAATCTCTAGTGAAAGAGTTTTAGTTGATGTTGGTCAAAAAATCGAAGGTCAATTAAATATTTCAGAAATTACAATTGGTGGTGAAGTTAAATACAAAGTTGGTGACACAATTCCTGTTATGTTAATGGGAAGCAGAGGTGAAAGACCAAGTATTTCACATAAAAAAGTATTACAAAAAGAAAAATTTGATACTTTTGTAAAAACTCATGGTGAAGACATCGAAGATGTAACTATTGAGGGTAAAATCGTTTCTGTTAAACAAAGAGGTGGTTTTATAATCGAAGATGCTGATGGTTGTGAATATTTCATGCCTATGGCTCAATCTTACCTAAAAGCTATTGGAGCAGTTGGAAAAACTGTTAAAGCAAAAGTTATAAAAGTAAATAAAGCACAAAATTCAATTATTGTTTCAAGAAAAAAATTAATTGAAGAATCAAAAGCAGTTAAAGACAATAAAGTAACTGAAATTTTAGACAATAAAGAGCCAGTTATTGGAACTATCAAAAAAATTACTTCTTATGGAATGTTTGTTGATTTAGGTGGAATTGATGGTTTAGTAAACTACAATGAAATCTCATACAAAGGTCCTGTAAATCCTGCAAATTATTACAACGAAGGTGATGAAGTTTCTGTTGTAGTTTTATCTTATGACAAAACAAAACAACACTTATCATTATCTATCAAAGCTGCACTTTCTAATCCTTGGGAAGAAATTAAAGATGAATTAGAAGTTGGAGATACAATTACTGTTACAGTTTCAAATTTTGAATCTTATGGTGCATTTGTTGATTTAGGAAATGACATTGAAGGTTTATTACATATTTCAGAAATTTCTTGGAATAAAAATCTTAAAAATCCAAAAGAACTTTTAACAATCGGTGAAGAAATCAACGTTGAAGTTATTGAATTAAACATTGAACAAAAAAGATTAAGAGTATCTTTAAAAAATCTTCAAGAAAAACCTTTTGCTAAATTTACTAACGAACATAAAGTTGGGGATGTAATTAAAGGTAAAATTGCTACATTAACTGATTTTGGTGCTTTTGTAAGCATCGGTGATGTTGATGGTTTATTACACAATGAAGAAGCTTCATGGGAACCAAATGCTAAGTGTAAAACACTTTACAAAAAAGGTGACGAAGTAGAAGTTAGAATTATTAAAATAGATAAAGATAAAGAAAATATTTCATTATCAATTAAAGAAATAGCTGATTCTCCTGCAAAAAAATTCCAAGATGCTTATAAAATTGGTGATATTGTAAAAGGTACAGTTAAAGATGCTAAAGATTTCGGAATTTTTATCAAACTTGAAAACAATCTTGATGGTTTAATCAGAAATGAAGATTTTGGTCCATTAAAAGCTGATGAAGTAAAAAATGGTGATGAAATTGAAGCTGTTGTTGTAAATATTGACACTAAAAAAAATAGAGTAAGATTATCTGTTAGAAGATTAGAGCAACAACAAGAAAGAGAAGTTTTAAAATCTGTAAATGATGATTCATCTATGACTTTAGGTGACATTATAAAAGATCAAATGAAATAATAGGATTTATTTAAATGAGTAAACATACAATTGTAGTTTGTGACCATATACATGAAGCTGGTTTACAAATTCTTCAAAATACTGAAGATGTAAATTATGTATATGCAGCAGATGTAAATAAAACAGAACTATTAAATATTATCAAAGATGCACACGTTGCAATTACAAGATCATCAACTGATGTTGATGAGAAGTTTTTAAATGCAGCTACTAATTTAAAAGCAATTATTAGAGCTGGTGTTGGTTATGATAATGTTGATATTGATGGTTGTAGTAAAAGAGGAATAATCGCAATGAATGTTCCAACTGCAAACACAATAGCAGCAGTTGAATTAACAATGACTCACATGTTATCTTGTATGAGAAAATTTCCTTATGCCCATAATCAATTAAAAATTGATAGGGTTTGGAAAAGAGAAGATTGGTATGGAAATGAACTTTATGGTAAAAAACTAGGAGTTATTGGTTTTGGAAATATTGGTCATAGAGTTGCACTTAGATCTAAATCATTTGAAATGGACGTAATTGCTTACGATCCTTATATTCCTTCAACTAAAGCAACTGATTTAGGTATTAAGTACACAACTAATTTTGACGATATTTTATCTTGTGATATTATTACAATTCATACACCAAAAAATAAAGAAACTATCAATATGATAGGTTTTGAAGAAATTGCAAAAATGAAAGATGGTGTAGTTTTAATTAACTGCGCAAGAGGTGGATTATATAACGAAGATGCATTATATGAAAACCTAAAATCTGGGAAAATTGCAATGGCTGGTATTGATGTATTTATCAAAGAACCTGCAACTAGTCATCCTTTATTAGATTTACCAAATGTAACTGTAACTGCTCACTTAGGAGCAAATACAAAAGAATCTCAAAGAGAAATTTCTGTTCAAGCTGCGAATAATGCTATTGAATCTGCACGTGGAATTGCATATCCAAATGCATTAAATTTACCAATTGATGAAAGCAAAATTCCTTCATTTGTAAAACCATATATTGAACTTACTCAAAAAATGGCATTTTTAATTGCTCAGCTAAGTAAAAGCGAAATTAGATCAATTAATATTTCAGCTGAAGGTGAAGTTGCAGAATATTTAGATTCTTTACAAACTTTTGCTACAGTTGGAGTTTTATCTGTATCTTCTGGTGATGAAGTAAATTATGTAAATGCAAACTTCATAGCTAAAGAAAAAGGTATTGAATTAACAACTTCAAGTTTATCTAGTCACAGTGGTTATCAAAATAAAGTTTCAATTAAAATCACAACACCAACAGGTGTTAAAACTATTTCTGGAACTGTATTTAATGATGATGTTCAAAGAATTGTTGAAATTAATGGTTTTTTATTGGATATTGAACCAAAAGGTAAAATGATTGTAATGAGAAACAATGACGTACCAGGCGTAATTGGTGAAGTTGGAAAAATTTTAGGCAACAACAATATTAATATTGCTGACTTTAGACTTTCAAGAGGGAAAGATGGTGCTTTAGCTGTTATTCTTATTGATGAAAAAGTTAGCTCAGATATTTTAAAAAAACTTGATAATTTAGAAGCAGCAATTGCTGTTGCTTACGCAGAAATATAAGGAGAAACTATGGCAATTGGTATGAGTGAATTAAAAAAGGGATTAAAAATTGAAGTAGATGGTGTTCCTTATAAAATTACAGAATATCAACATGTAAAACCTGGTAAAGGGGCAGCATTTGTTAGATGTAAAATAAAATCATTTTTAAATGGAAAAGTAATTGAAAAAACTTTCCACGCTGGTGATAAATGTGAAGTTCCAAACTTACAACAAAAACAAATGCAATTTTTATATGATGATGGTGAATTATTACAATTTATGGATAATGCAACTTATGAGCAAGAAGGTTTAACTTACGATCAAGTGGGTGAAGCATTTGACTGGATTATTGATGGTATGAGTTGTGATATGATGTATTACAATGGAAAAGCTATCACTGTTGAGCCTCCAATGGTTGTAGAACTTAAAATTGTAGAAACTCCACCTAACTTCAAAGGTGATTCTCAAGGTGGTAGAAAACCTGCTACTTTAGAATCAGGTGCAGTTGTACAAATTCCTTTCCATATTCTTGAAGGTGACATTATTAAATGTGACACAAGAACTGGTGAATATTTAGAAAAAGTAAAATAGTAGCAAAAGCTACTATTTTACTTTCTTCTTAAAAAAACTATTTTATCTTCACCAATATAATTCTCATGTACAACTTCAAAATCTATATCAATTTCATTTAAAGCATTAATTCCATTTCTAATTTTTGGACTTACAATAAGTATAATATAATCAATTTTTTCTTTTAGTATATTCATTAAATTATAAACACCTTCAACCATAACAAACTTATAATCGAGTAGTTTAAATAAATCATCACTAATAAATACTTCTCTATTTGGTACTTTAAATAATGGGATACTATTATCGAAAATCTTATTTTTACTGTATATCATTATATTTGGTGCTCGTCCTAAAATATATCTTGCATCAAGAGTTGGTTTATCAATTCGTACAGTATTTCCACCAATTAACATTAAATCTACTTTATCTCTTAAGGTATGAACATATAATTGACTCATTTTTGAGGATACTGCTCCATCAATACAACCATTTAAAGTTTGTGCCATTTTATAAAATATAAAAGTACCGCTACTCCACTTTATAAATGGATATAAAAGGTTATAAGCTTCTTTTTTCATACATACTAAACTCATATCTATGTTTACACTTTTTAGTGTTTCTATACCACCTGAGGCAACTTTATTTATATCTTCGTGGGCGATAATTACTCGTTTAGGTTTTAACTCTTTTAATAAGTTTGCACATGATGGAGTTTTACCTATATGATTACAAGGTTCAAGTGTTACATAAATTTCACAATCATTAAAATACCCATTATGATTTTCTAAAAGAAAATTATGAATTTCATGAGAACTATTTTTTGTTTTTAATACTGAATTTGGATTATCAACTAAGTATGCGGCTTTAAGTGCATTAACTTCTGCATGGGGCATTCCAGCCTCTTTATGAGCCTCTATTGACAATAACTTACCATCTTTTACAATTACACAACCAACAGCAGGATTTGGATATGTTAAAAGTTGATATTTCCATGCTTCATCAATAGCTAATCTCATATAAAAATTATCATCTATTTTCATTATAATGTTCGCTTTTTTGTATAATTTTTTTGGGGTAGTATATATTAAGTAGTTTTAATCGGTGTTAAAAAACAATAGAAAATTCTATTGTTTTATTTTACCATTCGAAGTATGTAGCTGCCGCTAAAATATTATCATATTTGATTTCATCGTCACCAAATTCAGTTTTAACAACTATTTTTTCATTATCAGCAAAAATTAATTCACCTTTAAATACTTCTGTTGCAAAATTCTTAATTTTTACTTTTTCTCCAATAGATGCAAGGAAATGCTCTTTTTTTCTAAGTTTTCGTTCAATTCCTGGAGAACTTACTTCAAGAATATATTCTCCACCCATTGGTTCATCAACATCTAATATAGGGGAAATCATTCTTGAAATCTCAGCACATTTATCCAAACTAATACCATTTGAAGTAGTAACTAAAACTCTAAAAATATTTCTATCATGTTCTTTTGCACTAACAATATCATAAAGATTTGCACCTAAACTTTCTACTGCTAATTTTATTGATTCTTCTAAACTCATTCTTCTTCACTTTTTGTTTTTCTAATTTGAGCAAATAATGCTTCAATATTTTTTGATTTTTCTAAAGATGTGTCATTTAAAAAAGTAAAGTTTGGACATTTATACCAACCAGTACTTGCTAAAATATGAGTCTTTAATCTTCCATTTGCCTTATTTAATGAGGCAATAATCTCTTTGATTTCAGTTTTATCATAATCAGAACCATCAAAATATACAATCGCATCATATTTACCATTTTTGCAATTAACAGCAGTTATTGGTAAAGAATTAATTCTTGTATCAACTAAATTTGATAATGCTTCAGGAATTAATTCCATCAATAAAGATTCAGTTCTTTGTAAATTGATACTTTTCATTATTTTCTATCTACTGATACTTTCTCTTCAATTTGAATAAATGTTTCAATGAAGTCACCTGGTTTAATATCATTGAACTTGTCAAACATAATACCACACTCATAACCATTTGCAACTTCTTTTGCATCATCTTTAAATCTTTTTAATGATGAAATTTTACCAGTATATGTTACAACACCATCTCTAATAATTCTTGCATGTCCACCTCTAATAACTTTACCATCAGTTACTAAACATCCAGCTACAGTTCCCACTTTTGGAACAACGAATGTATCTCTAACTTCAGCTTGACCAGTGTTTTCTTCTCTAATTACTGCACTCATCATTCCTGATAATGTATCTTTAACATCATCAATCAAATCATAAATAATAGAATATGTATTAATAGTTACACCATCTGCTTTTGCTTTAGCTTTAACTGAACCTGTAGGTCTTACATTAAATCCTAAAATTATACAACCCTCAGACGCACCAGCTAGAACTAAATCCGATTCAGTAATTCCACCAACTGCTGCATGAATAACTTTTACTTTTACTTCTTCATTTGCAATTTTTTCTAATGAACCTTTGATAGCTTCAAGAGAACCACCAACATCTGTTTTGATAATAACTGGAAGTGCTTTGATTTTACCCTCAGCAATTAATCCACTCATCTCTTCTAAAGATACTTTAGTTGATTTTGATAACTCTTTAGCTCGTGCATGTTCAGCTCTTGTAGTTGCAATATCTCTTGCTTCTTTATCAGTATCTTGAACAACCATTACAGAACCAGTTGTTGGAACATCATTTAATCCTAAAACAGTACCTGTTTCAGATAATCCTAACTCTTTAACTGGATTTCCATTATCATCAGTAATTGCTTTTACTCTACCAAAAGTAGTATCACAAACAATATTATCACCGATTCTTAATGTACCATTTTGAACAATAATAGTAGCAACTGGTCCTCTTCCTTTTTCAAGTGAAGATTCAACAACTGCTGCTTTTGCTTTTGCAGTAGGATCGGCTTTAAGCTCTAAAAGTTCTGCTTGAATTAAAATATTTTCTAATAATTCTTCAATACCCTCACCTGTTAAAGCAGAAACACCTATGAATTCTGTATTTCCACCCCAATCAATAGGAGTTAAATCTCTTTCAGCCATTTGAGCTTTTACCATATCTGGATTTGCTGTTTCTTTATCCATTTTATTAATTGCAACAATTATTGGACAACCACTTGCTTTTGCATGTGAAATAACTTCTTCAGTTTGAGGTTTTACACCATCATCAGCTGCAACAACAATAATAACAATATCAGTAATAGCTGAACCTCTAGCTCTCATAGCAGAGAAAGCAGCATGTCCTGGAGTATCTACAAATGTTATTTTTTGCCCATTTTTTTCAACTGTATAAGATGAAATATGTTGAGTAATCCCACCTGCTTCACCTTTTGCTACTTTAGAAGATCTAATTTTATCTAATAATGAAGTTTTACCATGGTCAACATGTCCCATAATAGTTACAACTGGAGGTCTTGTTACAAATGTACTTTCATCAATATCTTCATCATGATAATCACTAACATAATTCACATCTTCTAGTGCATCACTAACTGTTACTTCTATTCCAAATTCTTCACCAAGAATTTCTAACTCATCTTGTTTTAAGAAGTCATTTTTAGTAACCATCATTCCTAAAGAAAATAATACTGTAATTACTTCAGCAGGTGATTTACCACAAGCTTCTGCAAATTCATAAACTCTAATATCCTCTGGAATTGTAACTTCAGTAATTTCAATTTCTTCTTGAGTTCTAACTATTCTTTTCTTTCTTTTTCCTCTTTTTAAACCTTGAGGTGCATTTCCAAAAGCAGCTGGTCTTGAACTTCTAGATTGTTTAGCAGGATTTTGAGGTTTTGGTTCATCAAAAATTTTAAATCCATCCCCTAAATCCATATCAAGTAAAACTACTTCTTCTCCAAGTAAAGAATCATCAGAACTTACAAAATCGTCAGTATAAGCTCTATCAACTTCTAATTTTTTACCATGATCTTGTGCTTTAACTACACTCTTCTTTTTTTCTTTTTTTATTCTATTTTTTCTTTGTTCTTCACTTAAATTGTAATTATCACTATTTGATTTGTCATCTTCTTCATTTGCGCCTAAAATCTCACTTAATGATTTCATTTGTTTTCTAGGTTGAGCATCAGAATCATATGATTTTACAACTTCTTCTTCATCTTTAGGTTTATTCTTTTTAACAATTACCAAACCTCTTCTTTTAGGCACTATCTTACTAGCATTATCAGGATTAACTTCAGGTTTATCAAATTCTTCTTGAGCAGGTTTTAAAGCAGGTTTTGAAATAGGTTTTGAAATTATAACTTTTTTTAACTCTGGTTTTTTTGTAACCTCAGGCTCTTTTTTCTCTATAACTTCAACTTTTTCTAATTCAATTTTAGTCTCTTGTACTTCTTCTTCAGCAATTTCTTCTGTTATCTTTTCAACAATTTTTTTTGCTTTAGATACTGGCTTACTTGGTAATCTTGAACTATTTCCAGTCATGATATATTTTGTAATTTCTTCAGCATCTTCATATGATACTGCGCTTTGGGGTGATTTAAGTTCAATATTTAAATCTTTAGCCTTTGCAATTACGTCTGCGCTACTA
This sequence comes from Arcobacter suis CECT 7833, assembly GCF_003544815.1. Classification (NCBI taxonomy): domain Bacteria; kingdom Pseudomonadati; phylum Campylobacterota; class Epsilonproteobacteria; order Campylobacterales; family Arcobacteraceae; genus Arcobacter; species Arcobacter suis. Next base: position 2,328,999 of record NZ_CP032100.1, read on the forward strand.
GCTCCCGCTTCTTCTGCAATCTCATAAACTCTTACTTTATCTGACATCTGTTAGCATCTCCTTAAGTTGTGTGACATACTTATCTTTATTTTTACACTCTTTACAAAGTGATTTTTCGATTTTTTTATAATCTTTTCCATTTATATCCGTTTGTAATAGTTTTTCACACTCACTACAGATATAAAAACTTCTACCAAAATTATTGTAAAACAATAATTTTTTTTCTTCACATTTTAGTCTTAATAACTCTTTTTGTTCAAATTTGCCTCGGCAAACGACGCAAGTTCTTAAGGTTTTTTTTAAACTAGGCAAATATTATACCTAAAATATACTTAATATCAAAGATTTTCAAATTTCTATTCTCACGCCAGTATTATCAAAATCAGCTACAAATACTTTAAAATGAGGGAATTTAACCTTTAACATTTTCTCAAGATTTTTACTATCATCAGCATAAGACATAGAAAATAAAGTTGATCCAGAACCAGATAAAGTACTCATTAAAGCACCTTCTTTAAGAGCTGTTTTTTGAACATCAAAAAGCTCTGGCATCTGTTTCATTCTATATTTTTGATGAATTTGGTCATGGGAAGCATGTTTTAGCATTTCCCAATCTTCAGCCATAAATGCTGCTGTTAATAATGAAGAGTGTGAGATATTAAAAACGGCATCTTCTTTCGAATATTTAAAAGGAAGAGTTTTTCTTGAAAGTTGAGTTGAAATTGCTCTATTTGGTACAACTACAACTGCTTTTAAAGTTTTTGGTATTTCTTTATGAATATATCTTACTTCATTTTCTTGAACACAAGCTACATTAAATCCACCCATAACAGCAGGTGTAATATTATCAGGATGATTTTCATAAGCTAAAGCTAAATTTAGTAATTTATCTTTTTCAAGTTTGATTCCCTCAATCGCATATGCACTTGCAATTGCAGAAACTATTACAGCAGATGAACTTCCTAAACCTCTTGATAAGGGAATTTCATTTTGAAATTCAAATCTAAAATGTCTTTTTTTATATGATAAATTGTGATAAAAATCATTAAAAATTGAGATAAACATATTGTTATCTTTTAAAGCAGGATTATTTGCACCCTCACCTTTTAAAGATACGCTATGAAATTTTGATGGTCTTATGATTACTTGGTTTTTCATTGAGATTGCTAGACCTAAGCAGTCAAAACCTGGGCCTAAATTTGCACTAGTAGCTGGAACGCTTACTTTCATCCATTTCCTTCTTAAACTTAAACAGCTGGTAAATTGTATATTGGCAGTGTTTCTTCGTTAAAATTATATTTTTCTATACACATAGGTAAGTTAAAGTCGTGGATTATACAATCTTTTTCTAAAAAATCCACTTTAATTTTATTTTCATCTTTTATAAAGTATTTTTTTCCAAGGGCTTTTATTGGAGAATTTTGATTAAATTCAAATCCATCAATTGCAGAAAATTCAATAGCTTTTGTTATACAAATTGTTTTTAAAAATATATAAGCCACTTTTATTGCCATAAATGAACCAGGAGAATTAACATATGTAATTCTTTTTATATCATATTTTTTTAAAAGTTTTTCAAATAAACTTGGTAGCAAATCTGATGTTTTACCATCAAGTTTATACTCTTTTACTAATTTTTTATTTTCATAAATTCCGATTAATAAAGGATTTGAAATAGTAATTACTAAAATTTCAATCAATTTTTACCTTAATTATCAGCATTTGCATAAGCCATTTCAAATACAACAGCTTCACTACTTGCTTCTTCTAAGTCAATAATCTCATAGTTTTCAGCACTCTCAAAAAGTTTTTTTGTAAGTAAATGATTTAAGTGGTGACTTCCAGCAATTGCATCATATTCACCAACCATTGTATATTCTAAAAGTGCCATATCACCAATCGCATCAAGGATTTTATGTCTAACAAACTCGTCATCAAATCTTAAACCTTCAGGATTTAAAACTTTTGTTTGATCAAGGACAATAGCATTTTCCATACTTCCACCTTGAGCTAATCCTATACTTCTTAAATATTGAACTTCATGTAAAAATCCAAATGTTCTAGCTCGACTAATATTTTCTTTATATTCTGCAATTGAATAATCAAAATGAAATTTTTGTTTTCCAATAGCTGGATGTTCAAAATCAATTTCAAAATCATAAACTATTCGATTTGATGGTTTTAAACAAACTCTTTTCCCATCAGGTGTAGTAACTTCAACCATTTTTTTGATTTTTATTGCTTTTTTTGATTTATCTAGTTCTTTAATTCCAGCTTCTTCAATCAACATACAATATCCAGATGAACTTCCATCAAGAACGGGAACCTCATCATTATCTATTATAATTCTTAAATTATCAATTCCATAAGCATATACAGCAGATAAAAGATGTTCAATTGTTGAAATAACCACTCCATCTTTTCCAATTACTGTTGCCATTTTTGTGTCAACAACAAATTCTTTTTTAAGTGGAATTGTAACTCCTGCATCAACTCTGTAAAAAATAATCCCCATGTCACTTTCAAGTGGTTCAAGTCTCATTTTTACAGGAACACCTTTATGAAGTCCAATTCCAACTATTTCTGTACTTTTTGCTATTGTTCTTTGTTTCATTTAGTGCTTCCATTTATAATTTTTACAGCATCTTCAATTGTTTTTGTAACATTAGTTTTCATCCAAGTAAAATCAAGCCACTCATTAGGATTTACTTCTATTCCTTGAACTAACATACCAAAATGTAGATGATCTCCAAATACAGCTCCAGTTGCTCCTGTATTTCCTATTTGTTGACCAGCTTTTACTTCATCATTTAATTCAACATTTATAGTACTTGTATGAGCATAAAGAGAAGCTAATCCTAAACCATGATCTAAAATAATTGTATCCCCATAAATTCCTAAATAATCTTTATAAATTACTTTTCCATCATTAAATGTTTTAATTGGAGCTCTTTTTGTACTTGCCCAATCCATTCCTAAATGCCAAGCTTCATCTATTTTTTGATCATTATAAAAATAACTTCTTCTTTCACCAAAACCAGCTACAGTTGCTGAATTTTCTAATCTTAAAAAAGGTTTTATATCATATGAAGTTACTAAAGTATTAGAGAAATTTTTCCTTACTACTTCTCTTATAGTTTTAACATTTTTTTCTCTAAGTTCTTTATTTGCTTTTATGAAAATATCAACTGTTTCAGTAGGAATATTCATTTCACTATTTTCTAAAACTTGTTTACTAACACCATTAATAAAATCGTCTGATACTTTTATATCATCAGCTTTTTCAGCAAAAGTTTTTATATAAAAAGGAACTTTAGCAACAGTTTTATTACCAGCCATATCAACTGCAATTAAATTTACTTTTTTAAACTCTTTTATTTGAACAGGCCAAGTAATAATTGATATATAAAAATTCTTTTTATAAAAAGGGAAAAGTTCAAACACTTCTTCATCATTAAAAGAAATGTAATAATCTTTTATATTTTCATCAGTAATCTCAACAATAATAATTCCACTTCCACCTTGTCTTAATAAATAAGAATTCCCAATTACATTCGCAACTGGACTTTTTTTATCAATTATTAACTTTGAATTTACAATTGTTTGATTCCCTCTAAAAAAATTCCATTTACTTGTATCGTAAACATCGATTTTAATATTTCCCTCTTTAGGTTTATAAGTTTCATCAAATGAAGGAGGTAATATTTCTAATTCCATTAAACCTTTTTCATCTTTAACAACTTTTGTATCTAAAGCTATTTGTTTTTGCCCATCATTAAAACTAACAACATATGACTTAATATTGTTATTATCTGAAATATCAACTTTTATTGGTTTTTGCAAATTCCAATAAATTTCTTTTGCAATAGATACTTTTGGAGCAACCCTTTCAAATGTAGGTGACAAAAATAAAAAGGCAACTATTGCCATAACCAATACTAAAAGGATTATAAAAATCCAAAATACTTTTCCGTTTTTACTTGTAAATTTCAAAAATTTCCTTTAATACTATTTCTTTTGCTTTTTCAACATCTAATGTTTCTATTGTACAACCAGAAGCATTAAAATGACCTCCGCCACCAAATTCTCCTGCTATTTTAGAAACATCTATTTGACCCTTTGATCGTAAAGAGACTCTTGATACTCCATTTACTACTCTTACGAAAACAGCAATTCTTACAATTGCTATACTCATAATCATATCAAGGGCATCTTCACAATCTCTATTGTGAGCACCTGTTTGTTTAAACCACTCTTCATAAGCAACTATTGAAGCTACTTCACCCTCTTTGAATAATTCTAAACTATCAAGAACTTTTGGAATAATTCTGTATTTTGCCAAAGAATCTCTTCGTAAAAGTTTATTCGCTATTTCAGAAGGACTAGCTCCGCATTCAACTAAAAAATTTATTTTTTCAAATGTTTTTTCATCACATCTTCCTAAAGAAAATGCTAAAGTATCATCATAAATACCAACATAAAGTGCAGTTGCTGAATCTTTTGTAATATACAATCCATTATGTTTAAAAAATTCAAAAACTAACTCTGCAGTTGAACTTTTCTGAGAATCAACGATATTTACTACGCCAAAACTATTATTTGATTTGTGATGATCAAAATTTATTAAAGGAATATTTGAATCAAGTTCAAAACCCAACCTTTTATAAGTTCCACAATCAACACTTATAGCTAAATCAAAAAATGCAGGTAACTGATCTGTGATTTTATCAAATCTTGGTATAAAATCAAGATTTTGAGGTAAATCCGAACTAATATTAAAAACTTTATGTTTTATCTTATTTTCATGAAATAGATTTGATAAAGCTAATGCTGAACCAATAGAATCAGGATCAGGATTTACATGTGTAATTATTAAAATATATCTACTTTTTTCAATAAGCTGTAAAGCTTTTGTATATTCAGACATATCAACTTTATTACTTAATATAAAATCTTTTTTCAAATCAAATCCTAATCAAACTTCATGGAAAAATCAAGCCAAGTTGCTTGATGAATAATACTTCCACTACTAATTGCATCAACACCTGTTAAAGCATAACTTTTAATAGTTTCAAGATTTATATTTCCACTAGCTTCTAATAAAATATGGGGATATTCTTTATTTCTAAAAGCCACTACTTCTTCTATTTGTTTAATATTCATATTATCACACATAATAATATCTCCACCTGCATGCATAGCTTCTTTTACTTGGTCAAAAGTTTCACACTCAATTTCTATTTTTGTAACCCATGAAATTCTTTTTCTAGCTTTTTTTACAAACTCTTCAAGATTATCTATAGTTCTTAAGTGAGTATCTTTTAGCATCAAACAATCATCAAGTCCAAGTCTATGATTTATTGCTCCTCCAACTCTTGAAGCATATTTTTCAAAATCTCTTAATTGTGGTCTTGTTTTTCTAGTATCTAATAAAACAACTCCTGTTCCTTCTATAAGTTTTGCATATTTATTTGCCATAGTAGCAATTCCACTTGCATGTTGTAGCATATTTAAGAAAGTTCGCTCTGATGAAAGTAATATTGAAGCTTTCCCTTCAAGTTCAGCAATAACATCGCCTTTTTTTAATTCATCACCATCATTTTTCAAAAACTTACAATCAAATTTTTCAGTTCTTGCTAATACTTTTGCATATTGAACACCTGCTAGAATTCCATCTGATTTACAAATAGCTCGTGCAGTAAATCTACCTTTTGGAGCAACATCGAAGAATAAATCTCCTCTTCCATTATCTTCAATAATGGCATTTTTTACAAATTTTTTAATATTAATCATACTTCAAACATCCTTTTCAGTGCTACTTTAGCCCATTTAGCCGTATCTTCTGATACAAAAATTTCATTTTCTTTTGATATATTATTGTCTTTTATAGACTTTAAAGTATTATAAACATCTTGCAAAGTAGTTTCATTCATAGTTGGACATTCAGGTTTTGTTGAACTTAAAATATAAGTATTTTTTGTTCTTAATCTATTTACCATATTAAACTCTGTTCCAACCGCAATTTTTTGATCTTCTGGTAATGCTTTTATATAAGTGATTAACTGAGAAGTTGAACCAACAAAATCAGCAGCATCACAAACACTAGGATCACATTCAGGATGAACAGCTATTAAAATATCTGGGTATTTATTTCTGTAAAATTCAATATCTTCAACGCAAAATTGCTGATGAACTGAGCAAAATCCATTATAGCATATAATATCAGCCTCTTTTAAATCACTTCCATCTCCAACAATTGCAGATTTTAGATTTAAAGATTTTGCAAAATTTTGCCCTAAACATCTATCAGGTACAAAGAATATCTTTTTACCAGATTGCAAACCTTTTTCTATGATTTTGTAAGCATTCGAAGAAGTACAAACCATTCCACCCATTTGTCCAACTTTTGCTTTAACAGCAGCACTTGAATTTATGTATGTAATTGGTAAAATATTTTCATTAGGAATTCCAGCTTGATTTATTTTTTTTAAATTTTGTTCAAAATATCCTTCATCAATCATCCTTGCCATTGCACAACAGGCAATTTTTGGCATAAGTACTGTTTTTTCAGGACTCATAACTTTTACACTTTCACCCATAAACCCCACACCACAAAATACAACATATTTAGAATCAGTAAGCATTACTTTTTTGGCAAGTTCCAATGAATCACCTGTTATATCAGCTAATTCAAATACTTCGTCTCTTTGATAAAAATGTGCAACAAGGGTTACATCTAACTCTTTTTTTAATTTTAATATTTCTTCTTTTAAATTCAAAATAAACCTTCAAATTTTTATTAAATGTGAATATAACAAAATATTGGTTATAATCTCATTTAATCACACACTTAAAACAAGGGTAATATATGGATTTTTTCACAAATACAAATATTTTATTTTTTTTAGCTGCCTACTTAGTGGGCTCTATTCCTTTTGGTTCAATCTTAGCAAAAACGTTTGCAGGAGTTGATATAACAACAGCAGGAAGTAAATCAATTGGAGCAACAAATGTTCTAAGAGTCGTAAAAGAGACTAATCCAAAATTAGCAAAAAAACTAGGAATTGCAACAGTTTTACTTGATGCTTTCAAAGGTATACTTGTATTATTGGTAGCTTTATATTATGGAGTAAGTGATTCTACACTTTGGGCAATTGCAATTTTAGCTGTTTTAGGACATTGTTATTCTATATATTTAGGATTAGAAGGTGGGAAAGGAGTAGCAACTGGACTTGGTGTTTATTTAGTTCTTATTCCAATACCAACACTTATTGGTGCAGTTGTTTGGATAGTTTGTGCAAAAGTTCTTAAAATTTCATCTTTATCATCACTTTTAGGACTAGTGGGAGTAATAGTTAGTGCAACATTTTTAAATGATGGATTAAATGTAGGTTCAAATGTTCCTATGTATATAATTGCTTTTATAATCATCTATAAACATATCCCAAATATAATAAGAATTATCAAGGGTGAAGAGAAAAAAGTTATATGAAAATAGAAATCTCTGATTTATCCTTTAAATGTATAATTGGTATCTTAGAAATTGAGCGAATAAAAAAACAAAAAGTCATAATAAATATATCTTTTGAATACGATTTTTCAAAAGATTTGTTTATTGACTACTCAGAAATATCTAATCTTCTAAAATCAACTATGAAAAAACAAAAATTTCTACTTCTTGAAGATGCTATTTTATATTTTGAATCATTATTACAAAATAGTTACAAAATAACTAACCTTAAAATCAAAATATCAAAACCTAATATATTAAAAAATTGTATTGTTAGTTTAAGTAACTAGTGTTAAATAGGACATAAAAAGTCCGAAAATAGCATTAACACAGCATTAACTAAAGGTTAATTGAAAATTGACTTAAATTAACAGTTAATTAACACTAAAAACAACATTTTAAGAAAACTTTAAAATTTAGTAATGTAGAATGGTCGCAACGGTATGTCGGAAAAGGTTTAAGACTATAGTTTTAGATGAGTTCGCGCGCTCCGGTAGACTGAAAAAAGATTTCGAAATTTTAGGAGAACAAATGAAAAAAATCGCAAAATTAAGTTTAGTAGCTGCAGTTGCAGTTGCAGGATTAACAACTGCTAATGCTCAACCATTAGAAGAAGCAATCAAAAATGTAGAAGTATCAGGTTCTGTAGTTTATAGATATAATGACTATAAAAATAATGAAAATGGTGCAGATACATCATCAGATACAACAGATAACAACTATAAAGTAGCTTTAAACTTAGCTTCTAAAGTGAATGAAGATGTAAAATTTAATTCAAGATTTATTGTTGGTGGAGCTAATTCAGGTTATGCGACTTTAGATACTACTGCAGCTGATGATGCAAATGTTACAACAACATTATCTAATGCATATTTTGGATATACAGGTATTGCTAATACTACTGTTAATGTTGGTAAACAAGGTTTAACAACTCCTTGGACTGTAGCTATTGATTCTGATAACAATGAGCAAACTGGTACTGGTATCTTAGCTCTTTCTACTGTAGGACCTGTTACTTTGGCTGGTGCGTATTTCAATCAAACAAACTTAGATAAATCTTCTGATGCAAAAATAAGTGCAGCGGGTACGGATATTAAACTAACTGACATAGATGCAGTTGCTGCTGGTAGTCAACCTGCGGTTGATGGTGCATTAGACATTGCAACTGTTGGTGCAATTTTAGCTGCTGGACCTGTAACAGTTGATGCTTGGTTCCTAGATACAAAAGATTTATTTGACACTTATACAGTTGGTGCAAAATCATCTTTTGATTTATCTGGTGTTAAATTAGGTGTTGACGCAAGATGGGCTGCATTAACTTTTGATGACGCAACTGCAGATGCTTTAGACTTAGAAACTGATAACTCAATTGCAAAAATCGCTTTAACTGCAAAAGCAGGAATTGTTGATGCAAAAGTTATTTATGCAGCTACTGATAAAGATGGTGGTTTAACTGCATTAGATAACGATGCTGTTACAACTGTTAATGGATGGAATACAACTGTTAATGGTAAAGCAGATGCTGATTATTGGCAAACAACTTTAGGTGTAGATATCTTATCTAACTTAAACTTATCAGCTAACTACAATAACTTACAATATGTAAATGATTCTGACGATATGGAAGAAGAAGAGTTATATGCTCAATTATTATATAAAATGAGCAAAAACTTTAATACTTATGTAAGATATGGTACGTATACAAAAGAAAATACTACAGCTAATGATGATATCAATGATGATGTAAGAGGAAGATTACAAGTTGAATATACATTCTAATATTTTTAGAGTATAAAAACTTTTTTCTTAAAGGCTAGAGATTCTTCTCTAGCCTTTTTTTATTTCAAATTGTTACTTTTCCCTTACTTATTCTAAATATTTAATCTTATTATGATAAAATCTACAAAATTAAAAAAAGGATTTTATCTTGAAAAAAGCGATTCTTTCAACTATACTACTATTAGGTTCAACTTCACTTCTTGCGGATACAACTATGTGTTTCAAAGAAAATCATCAATCAATGAGTACTATTGAAAATACACCATTAAATGGTGGAGCATGTTTAGGAAAATATACAGTAAATGATATGAAAACAAAAGGTTGGAGTGTAGATGATATTAAAATCTCACAAACAGCAAGTGGAATGAGTTTTATCTATGTTTTAAAAACGGCAACAATTGTAAATACTTCTTCATCAAACTTTACAGGTAATCAAGCTCAAATGGAAGCAAATATAATAGCAAAACTTGAAAAGAAAAAAGAAGAAGAAATTAAAGCAAAAGAAATTCAAGAAATTCAAGAAGCAGCAATTGATGGTGAAAAGACTTATGTAAACAAATGTCAAAATTGCCATGGAATAAATGGACAAAAAAGTGCATATAATAGTTCAAGACCTTTAAAAGATTTATCAGTAGAAGATATGAATGAATCAATAAAAGATTATAAATTAGGGAAAATTGACTCACAAAATGCCTCTATAATGACTCCTTATGCAAACTATCTTGATACGAAAACAATAAAAGGTATTCACGGTTATTTAAATAAAATAAATACTAAATAAATCTACTTTTAAAATTCAATCACTAAAATTGCTAAGTGATTGGATTTTATCCTCTAATCACTCTTTATACAAACTTTAAGTATAATTGCTTTTTTTAAAGGATTACACTAAATGGATGCATACGAATATTCAGAACTACTTAAACTTCTAAACACAAAACTTAATAACATAAAAGGTATTTTAAAACCTGATGATTTAAATAAAAGATTAGATGAAATCACGCAAGAAGAATCAGCACAAGATTTCTGGAATAATGTAGAAAATGCTACAAAAATCGGTATTGAAAAAAATAGAATCTTAGGTAAACTAAATAAATTTAATAAAGCAAATGATTCATTAAAAGGAACAAATGAACTTTATGAAATGGCAAATGAAGAAAAAGATGAAGAGACTTTAGAAATGCTTTATGATGAAGCACCTGAACTTGAAAAACTAATCAAATCAACTGAAATTTCTGTAATGCTTTCAAATCCTGATGATGCTTCAAATGCAATAGTTTCTATCCACCCAGGAGCTGGCGGAACTGAATCACAAGATTGGGCATCGATTTTATATAGAATGTATTTAAGATGGGCTGAAAGAAATGATTTTAAAATAGAACTACTTGATTATCAAAATGGTGATGAAGCAGGAATAAAAGATGTTTCATTTATCATAAAAGGTGAAAATGCTTATGGATATATGAAAGCTGAAAATGGAATTCATAGACTTGTAAGAATCTCTCCATTTGACTCAAATGCAAAAAGACATACTTCATTTTCATCTGTTATGGTATCACCTGAGGTTGATGATAATATTGATATTGTAATTGAAGACAAAGATATTAGGATTGATACATATAGAGCAAGTGGAGCTGGTGGACAACATGTTAATAAAACTGAATCAGCAATTAGAATCACACATATTGCAACTAATATTGTAGTTCAATGTCAAAATGATAGATCTCAACACAAAAATAAAGCAAGTGCTATGAAGATGCTAAAATCAAGACTTTATGAACTAGAACTTGAAAAACAACAAGCAACAAAAGATGGTGTTGAAAAAAGTGATAATGGTTGGGGACATCAAATTCGTTCGTATGTTTTACAACCATATCAACAAGTAAAAGATTCAAGAAGTAATATTGGTTATTCAAATGTTGATGCTATTTTAGATGGTGATATTACAAAAATTATTGAAGATGTTTTAATAGCTACTGCTAAATAAAACTTTTTTCTTATTCCCTATCACAGATAATCGAATATGTACAATAATTACAATTTGATTTATCTTCACATTTTGAAAAAGAGATTTCAGAGTTTGAAATCTCTTTTAATTCTTTGAATTTTTCACATAATAACTCAATTTTTTTATCAAGTGCCGTTTCACTCAAAAGTGCTATATTGTTCAAATCATAATAATAAGCTTCAATTTTATCAGTTTTATAAAGTTCATTCATAGCTAAATAATAAAATTCCAATTGAAAATCATTTGTTTTTTCATAGTTTTTTAAAGTATCTACACTTAAAGTTGAAGAGGTTTTATAATCAATTACTTCATAAATATCTTCATATTTGTCAATTCTATCAATAACACCTCTTATTTTTATTCCCTCAAATTCACATTCAAAGTTTTTTTCTAAGGCAATTATTTTTCTATTTTTTAATCTCTCTTTATCATACAAATAAAAATCATAAAGTTTCTTTTTCCAAATCTCTAAATCTAAAATCAAAAATGGATTTGAACTTTTGTATTTATTAAATAACTCTTCAATTTTTGAAAAGTCATCTTTAGTAAAATCTTTGTAATAATTTTCCAAAATAGAGTGAATTATGTCTCCTAATTCATAGGCTTTTGGTTTTAGTGAAATCGTATGTTCTTTTATTTTTAAAATATTTTGTAAATAAAACTTTCTTTTACATTGTAAATAGGTTTTAAATGAAGTGGCAGACCATCTAATAGCCATTAAATCTATTTTTACAATGATTTCCTCATCAAAATGATTTATCTTGTGATTATCGTAAAGTATGTGTTTATAAGAATTATCATTTGTATCTGTTTTTATATGTGTGTTAAACAATTCATTTGCAAATCTTGAGATTTGATTTGTATCTGAATTAACATAAGATATAAATACATTTTTTGATGAGCCAATCAATCTTTTGTAATAATACTTTTGTAAAGATTCTCTGTCAAATTGTGTTGGAAGATTAGAAAGCTGTTTTAGTTTTGTTGATAAAAATTTATCTTTTAGAGAAATCTTTGGAATAAAAGATTCATTAAAATCACAAATAATCACCGTTTCAAAATTCACAGCTCTTGTTTCAAGTAGTCCTAAAACTGTAACTTTTCCTGAATTAACATCATCTAAAGTTATTGAAACTAATCTTTGTAAAAAAATTTTATATACATCTTTTAGTAAAATAAAATGATTTGATGAAAATAGAATTATATTTATTTTGTAAAGCAACTCTTCATATTTTTCAAGTAGTTCACTGTTCTTTTCAAAGGATTTTATAAAATCTGTGATGATTAAAAAACTCTCTTTTATAGCTTTTTTATTCCATAAATTTTTTATATTTTTATCTATAAATAATTTATCAATTTTAAAAAAGTTTAAAAACTCTAAATGTTTTATTTCATCTTCATTCAAATATGAATATATTGAATATGCAACTTGATATAAATTTGTATTTTTTATACTTTTTCCCATTGCATAGTTGAAATATTTTTCATCATCAAAAAGTTGTAAACTAACAGCAAAACTTTCATCTGGTAAAACTAAAGCAATAGTTGAAGGATTTACACCATTTTGTACGGATTTAGTAATTACACTTTTTATATATGCAATTTGATTAAGTCTTGAAGAAAAACCTTTTAACTCTACAAAGGCTAAATTATTTGATATTTTTTCTTCTTCTACGATGATTTTATTTGATAAATCGATTTTATATTTATGATTTAATTTTATTTCTAAATTTAGATTTCTAAAAACTTCTAATGATTTTTGATTATAAACATTTGAATAAAAAACAATATTTAGATTTAATACTTTTGATATTTTTTCTACCATATCAAATTCAACTTTTGTAAAATAACCTTCAAAATGTAATTCTATATTTTCAAATTTTTTTAAAAAGATTTCATTTATTTTGTAATGTTTATTTAGATTAATTCTATCTACATAAGAGTTTTTTTCTAGTATTTCAATATAGTTTTTTTGAATTGTTTGTAAGATTTGTAAATGCTCAAAATAAAAATCATAGGTATCAATATTTTGAATATCTGATATTTCTATTTTTTCACTTGATAGTTCTAAAAAAAATCTATAAATATAATCACTTTGTTTTAAAAACTTTGTAAAATTATCTGAAATTCCAAGTTTAGAAATATTTACTTCTTTTATAGCTTCATTTAAAAAAAGAACTCTTTGTTCCTCTTCACAATATTTCATATTATCAAAAAATATAGATTTTTTAAAAAATTCATCAATAGTAAAAATAAAAGGCAAAAGGGAATTTTCACCCTTTTGAGAAGTTATAAAATCTCTAATTGCCCTTGAAGTTGGAAAAACTAGAAGTTTTTTTTTAAATAGCATTTGTTTTAATATAGATATAACCTATAATTCCATCAACCGTGAAACTACCTGTTATAATCCAATTATTTGCTTCTTTTAATTCAAATTCTGTTATATAAGTTTTCTCAGCATTTTGAAAATTTTCATTTATTAATGCCATATCAGCATCAGCAGTAATTGTTTTTGATACAACTAATTGAATATTTGCATCTTTTTTTTCATTGGTAATTTTATCAGTTACAATAACTTTTAAAATATTTTTACCAACTTTTAAAACATTTTTATGCTCTGAATATTTTTCAACAACTCTTTGAGAATATTTAATATCAGCAGTTGTTAAATCAAATTTGTTATTATTAACATCTAATTCAAAATTATATTTAGATAAAAATACATTATTTGAAGTCATCATATTATTATAATTTTCATCAACATCTTGATATTTTTTCATAAAACTATGATCCTCAATAACAGGTAAACCAACAGCACTTTTTACTGTCCATACAATCATTGAGAATACGAAACCAAAAATTCCAATAAAAAATAAAGGCCAATAATTTCTTTTCATAATTCTACTTTCTTTTTTTCAATATGGCATAAGTATAAGCTAATAATCCTAAAATTACCAAGGTATACATTACAACACGCCAAATAGTACTTGATACTTTTCCAGCATTTCCAATACTACTTTCTAATTTAATCTTCTTTGATTCTGCTATTGTATCTGCAATTGCAGCATAACCATTTAAAGTTGCGGCACTAACTTTTGCAAAAAGTGTATTTTTGTCTTTTGAAGCTAATAAAGGTACAACATAACCATTTAGAATATCATTTTTATCTATTACCTCTTTTAACTCATCACTAAACAATAAATTTACATGAGTTTCTTCAACAGATAAACTAAGAAGAACATAAGGTTTTTCAAGTGATGATATAATCTGGCTTTCGTGATTCTTTATAAAATCAATTTTATCTTTTGTTTTTATATTTTCCTCTAATCCTAAAGTAGATTTTGCATAAATATATATGTTAACACCTAATTTAGATTTAGTTTCAGCACCGATTTGATTTATTTTTTCTTTTGCTCGATCATCTATTAATTTATCATCATTTAATATAAAATTTTGAGCATTTAAGCTTTGGCAGAAAAAAAATAGAAGTGAAAAAATCACTCCTATTTTCATAAAATTTATTTTCTTCATTTATCCAACAAACACTCTTGCAGAATCGAAGAAACCATAATAAGCTGTCATAACAGCAGATACAATAAGTAAAATACCAATAATTTTTTCCATATCTTACCCCTTATTTACCAGTACCAACAAGTTGATACTGTTTATAATTATCTGAGCTATTCATTTTTAATCCATTTAAATCTTGATTAATTTTATAAAAATTACTAGCTTCATTTTGTTGAACTTTCAAACCATTAAAAGTTAAAATACCTAATATTGATAATAGTAATACAACTGCTACTAACATACCTGTAATACCATTTAATTTAAAGATTCCTCTTTCATTTTCGTTCATTTGTGTATTTCCAGCCATGTTACTCTCCTAAACTTCTTAAGTATGTTGCTAATGCTTTTTCTTGAGTTTCATTAAGTCTTCCATTGAAGCTAGGCATTGCTCCAATAGCACCTTTTTTACCATCTTTTAAAACAGCCATTACTAAAGCATCATCATAAGCTCTGATATTTGGAGCAACTGCTTCCATACCTTTTCCATCTTCACCATGACAAGAAGAACAAGTAGCAAATGATGCAGGTTGTTCACCTTTGAATCCACCAGCAACATATTCAGCAACTGCATTAATATCTGCATCTTCTGTTAACATCATTGGAGGCATTCCAGCTGGATATGTAGAAGTTAAGTTATTTGCACCATTTTTAATAACATAAACAACTTGCTCTTTAGAAACTCTTTTTGTTAAGTTTTGAGCTTTCCCATCTATTCCTTCAGCATCTACACCATGACAAGGTGCACATTGTACTAAGAAAGTAGATTGTCCCATAGCTTTTAAAGTTTCATCTGATGGATTTTCCCATTTTTTCTCAAATTTCGCATTATATTCTAATGTCTCTTCATTCCATTGACCAATTTGTGAAAATCCATTAATTGGGTAACCAACTGTAAAATACCAAAACATCCAAATAATAGCACCTGTAAATGCTAAAGCCCAACCAGTTGGAACATGATTTTTATATTCACCAATTCCATCCCATTTTTCTTCAGCTAAATCACCGCTTGCTGTATCATTTTTCATTTGATTAACATATTTCAATGCAACGAATACAGTAATTGTAATAATAGCTACTGCACCTAACATTGTTAAGCTGTTAATATAATCATCACCATTAAAAGCA
Source organism: Arcobacter suis CECT 7833 (assembly GCF_003544815.1). Taxonomy (NCBI): domain Bacteria; kingdom Pseudomonadati; phylum Campylobacterota; class Epsilonproteobacteria; order Campylobacterales; family Arcobacteraceae; genus Arcobacter; species Arcobacter suis. Next base: position 2,344,991 of record NZ_CP032100.1, read on the forward strand.
TCACCTGCTGCAAAGTAAGTTCCTGCTAATAAAGCGATGATAAGAATTATTCCACCTATAACCATAGACTTCATCTTATTTCTCCTTATTATCTATATCTTTATCATTTTTTCTTTCTTCAAGAGGAGCTGAAACACTTGAATCATCATGTACAAGTTTTGAATATTTTTCAAAATCTCTCTCCCCTGATTTATCCCTTTTATAAATAGAATAAGCATAAGAGTAAAATATGATAAACACTGCTAAAACCAAAAAGAATTTAGCATATCCTTGCACTGTTAAAAGTGTTTCATAATCCATAACAACCTCTATTTTAAAGAATTTAAATATGCAATTAATGCAACTATTTCAGGAATTTGACCTTTTTCAACATCAGCTTTAATAGCTTCATTTTTCATTCCAGCAGCAATTGCTTTTGCATCTTCTTTTGCTTTTGCAATTGCAGTTTCATAATCACCAAGTTCTACATCAATTTTTCCATCACCATCTAAATCTTGATCATATGGTGTAGCAAATACTGTTTTAACTGTATAAGCTTCTGCATATGCTGTATCTAAATCAGCTTTGTTAGTAAATTGGTGTTTATATGCTGGCATAATACTTCCAGGAACAACCGCTGAAGGTTCATACATATGGTTTTCATGCCAATCTGTAGTTCTATAATTTCCAACTCTCATTAAGTCTGGTCCAGTTCTTTTTGATCCCCATAAGAATGGTCTATCATAAGCAAATTCTCCAGATAATGAATACATACCATATCTATCAGTTTCAGCTTTAAACGGTCTAATTAATTGAGAGTGACAAGCATTACAAGAATCTTTTATATAAACTTGTCTTCCTGCTAATTCTAAAACACTATATGGTTTTGTACCAACGCTTGGTCTACTTTGTTTTGCAAAATCTGGAATAACTTCAACGATACCTGCAAATGCAATAAATATAAATACTAGTACCGCAAAGAAAAACGGTCTTTGTTCAAACCAATGAAACATAATTTCTCCTTTTCTTACGCAGCTACTGGTGTAGCATTTACTGGTTCTTTATCAAGTACTCTTCCACATCTAATAGTTTTATAAATATTATATGCGAACATAAAGAATCCAATTAGGTATAATAACCCACCAACTGCTCTAATTGTATAGTATGGATGTAATACAGTTACTGTATCAATAAATGAATATACTAAAGAACCATATTCATCATATGCTCTCCACATCATACCTTGTGTAATACCTGCAATCCACATAGAAGTAAAGTATAAAACGATACCTGTAGTTTGTAACCAGAATTGTGTATCCATTAATGATTTAGAGTAAATTTCTCTTTTATACATTCTTGGAACCATATGGAACAATGCAGCCATAATCATAAATACAACCCATCCTAAAACACCATCATGTACGTGTCCTGGAATCCAGTCAGTAAAGTGTGCGATAGCATTTACAGATTTAATAGCTTGAATTGGTCCTTCAATTGTTGATAACATATAGAAAGTTGAAGCTAATACCATAAATTTGATTAGTGTATTTGTTTGTAATTGTTGCCACTCACCCTTCATTGTTAAAAGCATATTAATAGCTGATCCCCATGATGGTAAAATTAAAACAACTGACATTACAGAACCCATAGTTTGCATCCAGTCTGGAACAGTTGAATAAATAAGATGGTGTCCACCAGCCCATAAATAAACAAACAATAATCCCCAGAATGCTAAAATAGAAAGTTTATAAGAATAAACATTCTGTCCAGATTCTTTTGGTAAGAAATAATAAATCATAGCAATAATTGGAGTTGTGAAAACGAATGCAACAGCATTGTGTCCATACCACCATTGAACTAGTGCATCATTTGTACCTGAATACATAGAAACAGAGTGAATCCATGAACCATAACCAGATACTAAAGCTGTTGGAACTTCCATATTATTGAATAAATATAACATTGCAACTGCGATAAATGTAGCAATAAAATACCATAATGAAATATAAAGAGTTCTTTCTCTTCTAATTCCAATTAATCCAAAAATTGAAATACCCCATAAAACCCACCATACAACAACTAAAATGTCTAATGGCCACTCTAACTCAGCATACTCTTTAGAAGTTGTAATACCCATGAAAAGTGTAACAACAGCTAAAAGAATTGTAATAAAATATAAAACAAAATGTATCTTAGCAATTGCCATTAAAAAAGGTGACTCTTTTAATGAAACTTTTAATACTCTTTGCGAAATATAATACCACGCTGCAAAAATACCACTTAGAGCAAAACCAAAAGCAACACCGTTAGTGTGTAAAGGTCTTAATCTACTAAATGTACCATATTCTCCAGCTAAATGATTTAACTGTGGAAACGCCAATTGAAACGCAAGTACAACACCGATAGTCATACCTATGATACCAAACAAAATTGTTGCAAATGTAAAGGCTTTTGCAACTGAGTAATCGTACTCAATTTGTGCACCGTTTTGCATCAATCTCCTCCTACTAATTTTATATACAAGTCACAAAAATGTCACTCATTGCAATAATCATAGCTAACAAAAACTTAAAGTCAACAAAAAAATTAACGAATAATTAACAAATAAAACATTATTTTTATTATAATTTTAACTTATAAAATAAGATAGAAAATATCTTATTTTATGCCTTTTAGTATTTGTTGAGTTTCTCTTTGCATTGTTTTTGCTTTTAAATCTTCTCGTTTGTCATGGAGTTTTTTACCCTGAGCAGTTGCGACTTCAACCTTTATCATGTTTTTATCATTAAAATATAATTTTGTAGCTATTAATGTTATTCCATCTTTTGTAACTTTTGAATATAACTTTGCAATTTGTTTTGAATGTAAAAGAAGTTTTCTATCTTTTTTTTCATCTGGTCTGTAAGTTGTATGTGTTGTACTTAAATGAGAAATATGCATATTTAAAATAAAAACTTCTCCTTTTATTATTCTTACAAACGAGTCTTTTAGATTTATTCTTCCATCTCTAATTGCTTTTACTTCACTACCTTCAAGCATAATTCCTGCTTCTAAAGTTTCTAAAATTGTAAAATCATGGAATGCTTTTCTATTTTTAAAAACTAAATTCTTTTTTGTATCTTTTTTATTTGACATTGTTTACCTTAAAAAATGAACTTCCACTTCCACTAAAATACCAACCTATTTGCCCATATTCTTCTAATTTAGGATAAACACTAGTTGCTGGTTCATATAAATCATTTGCTTCTTTTATATTTAAACTATCTAAAATTTCTATTGATTTCATTTTCAATAATTTATCTGCTTCTTTTTTTGAGATTTGTTTATAAAAATTTTCTCTAAAAACTTTAAAGATTTCACCTGTGTTACACTTTATATTAGGAGTTATTGTATCTATATTTAGTATCTCTTCATCAAATTTTTCAACAATTTCTCCAATACCTGTAACATTTGCACTATCATATTCATAAACAAAAAAAGGCACATCAGCGCCTATTTTAACTGCAATATTACATAATTGATCTTTTGATAGATTTAATTTACAAATTTTATTTGTCATTATCAAAAATGTTGCAGCATTTGAACTTCCACCACCAAGTCCTGCAAACTCTGGAATATTTTTTTCTATTTTTACACTATGATTTTTAAAGAATTCGTCAACACCATCATATTTTTCTAATAATTTGTATGCTTTATATACAGTGTTTGTTTCCATTTTGCAAGAAAAATTTCCTATAATACTAAATGCTTTCCTGCTAGATTTAACAAAAGAGATGGTATCAAACAAACTATGTACACGAACAAATCTTGATACAAGTTCATGATACTCTTCTCTTTTATTTGAAATCTTTAAAAAAATATTTACTTTGGCATAAGATTTTTCACTTATTTCATTCATACTTTAAGAACCTTATTCAGTAAGTATTTGACATCACCCTCTTCTATTTCAATAATACTAAAAAATTTATCAGTAATAATTAAATATTTTCCATTTTTTTTATTTTCTAAATAATCTATTGAAATTTTTTTACCAGTATTTAGCCATTCTATTGTTCCAAAATAGTTATTTATTGGTAAATCTATATAATCTAATGGATCCAAATCTTTTTCATTTTCATAAAAAAATGCTCCTTCATTAATTCTTTCTAAATAAGACAATGTTCCTATTGTTCCTAATTTTTCTAATAATATTTGCGCAAAAGAACGAATATAAGAACCTTCACTAACTGTTGTTTCGATTGTAATAAAAGGATGTCTATATGATATAATCTTTGTATCATATATATTCATTTTACATTTATCTAGTTCAACATCATGCCCTTGTCTTGCTAATTCATAAGCTCGAACTCCATCTATTTTTTTTGCTGAAAATTTTGGAGGAACATATTCTAATTCACCAACTAACGCATTTAATTGGAATTTTATATCTTCAATATTAATTTTATCAACTAAATTTACACTTATTACTTTTTCAATATCAAAAGATTCTGATATCGCACCTAACCAAACAACTGCTTTATATGTTTTTGGAGTTTTTTTCAAATATTTAAACAATCTTGAATATTGACCAAAAGCAACAATTAAACATCCTTTCGCGAAAGGATCAAGCGTTCCACTGAAACCGGCTTTTTTATTTTTGTATTTCTTTTTTATTTTTGTTAAATAAAAATTTGAACTAATAAACAAAGGTTTATTTACAACTATCAATTTATTAATCGATTCTTTATCATAAAATCTTTTTTGCAAGTTAATATTCCAATTATGCTTTTTGAACAAATGAAGATAATATATCTCTATGTGTTCCGCCAAAATTTATTGTTAATTTATAATCTTTTCCGGCATTTGTAGATTTCACTACTCTTCCCATTCCAAAGATTTTATGCTCAACTAAATCACCTTTTTTAAAGCCTGATTGTTTTTCAATAGTTAAACTTCCTTTTATCAAACCACATTCACTTAAAAACCTACTTTTAATAAGAGTTGCTCTTTTTCCCTTATAAAATCGAGAATGAACAAAAGATAAAGTTAAATTATCCATAGCTCTTGTAATTGCTACATAACCCAATCTTCTTTCCTCTTCTAAATCACTTCCATCACCAATAATTGGGAAAAAACCTTCTTCAAGACCTATAATAAAAAGTTTTTTAAATTCTAAACCTTTTGAAGCATGAATACTCATCATAGAAACAGCTTCTCCATGATAATCATCATTTTCACTTTCAAGTGCAATCTCATTTAAAAAATCTTTTAAATCTAAGTGAGGATTTTGAATAAAATAATCTCTAATATATCCATAAAATTCGTCAATATTTGCTTGTCGCTCATATCCATCAGGAAGATTGTCATATGAAGCTCTATAATCAAAAGTCTCTTCAAAACTATCAAAAAATTTCATTTTTGATTCATTTAATAACTCTTTTAAATCTAAAATTGAAGCTTCAAAAACTTTTAGTGTTCTTGCATTTTTTTTACCTACAATTGAACTTATTTCATCAGACTCTAATTGTTGAATCAAATCAAAAATTGATCTTCCACTTTCAATAGATTTAGCTTCTAATTTATCGATTGTTGTTTTACCAATTCCACGCTTTGGTTTATTAATAATTCTTTTAATAGAAAAGTTATCATTTGAGTTTGTCAAAATTCTAAAATACGCAATTAAATCTTTTATTTCACTTCTTTCGTAGAATTTCATTCCACCAACTAATTTATAATTTAGTCCAGCTTTATTAAATCCCTCTTCAAGTGATCTTGATAAGGCATTTACTCTAAATAATATTGCTATATTTTTTGCATTTGTTCCACTATCAATTAATTGTTTTATATCTTCAATTATTTTTCTTGTTTCTTCATTTTCATCTTGAGATTCATAAATTCTTATTGAATCGCCCTTTTGTCTAGTTCCTATTAATTTCTTACCAAGTCTATCTCGGTTATGTTCTATTAATTGATTTGCATGATTTAAAATGGTATCTGTAGATCTATAATTTTCTTCAAGTTTAACAACCAAAGTATTTTCAAAATGTTCAGAAAAATTCAAAATATTTTTAATTGTTGCACCACGCCATCCATAAATAGATTGGTCATCATCACCAACAACACAAATATTATTATGGCTTGAACATAATAATCTTAAAAGTCTATATTGAAGTTCATTTGTATCTTGGTACTCATCAACCATTATATATTGATATTTTTGACTAATTTCATCTGCTAGTTTTTGATTGTTTTTTAATATTTTATAAGGAAGCAATAATAAATCATCAAAATCTACAAGATTATTTTTTTCTAAATAAGCTTCATATTTCTCATATATTTCTGCAATTTGTTGATAAAGTTTTAATTGAGCTGCACTTTTCGCTTCACTTGGAGTTAATAATGAATTTTTATATCTTGAAATCTCTGAAACCAATAAAGATGTAGTAATCTCTTTATCAATTGATTTTATAATTCTTTTTTTATCATCAGTATCTATTATTATAAAATTGTTTTTTCTATTTAGTTCACTCATATGGAATTTTAGAAATAAAAGTCCAAATTTATGAAAAGTACACAATAGTGGTGGAGTGTTTATCATCGAAGAATCAAGCATATTGAAAGCTCTTTCTCTCATTTCACTAGCTGCTTTATTTGTGAAAGTAAGTGTTAATATTGATCTTGGATCAATACCTATTGATATTAAATATGCGAGCCTAGTAGTTATAGTTTTTGTTTTACCAGAGCCTGCACCAGCAAGTATAAGCATGGGGCCATCTATGTGTTGTGCAGCAATTTTCTGCGATTCATTTAGTGATGATAATAAATTTTCAGACATTTTTTCTCCAATAATATATCATTATATCATATATTATATAAATTCATTATTGCTCTTAATTATTTTATATATAAATAAATGTTATTATAATTATAATTTATTTTATGGAGGTTATGATGCTTACTGATTTTGCAAAATTAGAAACTTTTCTTACAGTTGTTAGAGAAAAGTCTTTTTCAAAAGCTTCAGCAAAACTTGGTATTTCGCAGCCTGCTGTTACACAACAAATGAAATTTATTGAAGATTATTTAGATGTTCAAGTAGTTGACCGGAAAAAAAATGGTATTAGACTTACCAAAGAAGGTCAAATGCTTCATGCAATAGCTTTAAAAATTGAAAAATGTGTTGCAAATGCTGAAAAAGAGTTATTAAAAATTATGAACAAAAATGTTACATTTGTTTTTGGAGCATCATTTATAATTGGAAATTATATATTACCAAGATTTTTAAACAATTTAAAAGAGAATATTCACAATGATGTTTCAATTAATGTATCAGTTTCTCATGAGGCTATTGAAGATTTATTAGATAAAAAAATTGATATTGCATTAGTTGAAAACTATGTTCCAAATGATGATATAGTTTATAGGGAATGGATGGAAGATGAAATAGTAATTTTTTCTAATCAGAAACTTCCAACAAAAGCGAAAGCTGAGGATTTATTATCGTATAAATGGGTATGTAGAAATCCTGAATCAAATACAAGATTACTTTTTAAAGAGTGTTTAGAAAAAGCAAACTACCCTGATTGTGATACATTTAATGTTACAAGTGAAGTTACAAGCGCGACTACAATTGTTCAAACTGTTTTACATTCTGATAAAAATACAATGCCAACTGTTTCGATTGTTTCAAGAAATGCAATTGAGTCATTATTAAAAGCGGGTGCATTATATGAATCAAAAATTGGTAATCAAAAAATGATAAGAAAACTATATATTGCATATAGAAAAGATAGAAAACATGATGCATTCATAGAAAATGTAGTTGATTATCTTTTAAAAATCAAATAATACTAGGAAAATCCTAGTATTATTTTAGTAATTAAATCCCTCTTTTTCCAAAGCCAATCTAATATTTTTCATTTGAGTATGTTTATCTTTACACCATAAAGGCGATAATAACGTGCTATCATCAATTCCTGCAGTTATTCTTTGAACTGAAATATTTGAAGGTAAATTTATAATAGATTTAACAACAGTGTCAATATAAAGTTCTTCACTTATAGGAGTAAATTTACCTTTTTTATACTCATTAGTTAAAAGTGTATTTTTAACCACATATAATGGATGAAATTTTATTGAATCAACTTTTAATGCAATAGTTTGTTTAAATGTTTCCAACATCATTTCTTGATTTTCGCCAGGAAGTCCATAAATTAAATGTCCACAAACATTTAATCCTTTTTCTTTAGTTCTTTTTATCCAATGTTTCATATTCGAAACACTATCTCCACGATTTACCCTAATTAAAGTTTCATCATAAAAAGATTGAATTCCATACTCAACCCAAATCTCTTTTGTTTTTGATAAATCAACTAAATAATCTAAAATCTCATCAGTAACACAATCTGTTCTAGTTCCAATACTAAGCCCAATTACATTATCAAAACTCAATGCTTTTTCATATAAAGCTTTCAAAGTTGAAATTGGAGCATAAGTATTTGTAAATGATTGAAAATAAACTATAAATTTTTTAGTACCAAATTTATTCTCAAGTCTTTTTTTTGTAGCTAAAAATTGCATCTCTAATTGTTTTAATTGATTATCTAAATAAGGATTTTCATTGATTTTAGGATTTAACTTAAACTTAGTTTTTTTCTCTTGCAGATTTGGAGAAAAGGAGTCATTTTCACAAAATGAACACCCTCCTTTTGCTACAGTTCCATCAATATTTGGACATGTAAATCCAGATATAGAAATTGGAACTTTATAAACTTTTTCGCCAAATTTTTCTTTTAAATATCTTCCGATAGTTAATACATTTTTTAATTCACTCATTCTACTCTTTTACGAAATAATCCCCATTAAAACTCTCTAGGGCATAATTTCTATCATTTCCAATAGCATCAACTAAATCTTCAACAGATAAATATTCTAAACTATCAGCTTCTATATATTTACAAACTTCTTCTTTATTCATATTATTTGAAATTAACTCTTCTTTATGAGGAGTGTCAATACCATAATAACAAGGATATTTAATTTCAGGACTTGCAACTCTAAAGTGAACTTCTCTAGCACCAGCTTCTTTTAAAATTTTAACAATTCTTTTTGAAGTAGTTCCTCTAACGATTGAATCATCAATTACTAATAATGATTTTCCTTCTATTAAAGATCTCATGGGACTTAACTTCATTTTTACTTTTAAATCTCTCATCTCTTGAGTAGGTTCTATAAATGTTCTTCCAATATAGTGATTTCTAATTATTCCATACTCAAAAGGTATTCCACTTTCTGCTGCATAACCAAGTGCTGCTGGAACTCCTGAATCGGGAACAGGAATAACCATATCAACTTTAATATTTTTATTTTTATCATTTAGAGCTAATGCTTTACCCATATTTTCTCTAGTTCTATAAACATTTTTTCCATCGATAACTGAATCAGGTCTTGCAAAATAAACATATTCAAATGCACATGGTCTATATTCTGGTTCAAATAATTGAATTGACTCTGGTTCTTGATTTTCACTAAAAATCAACATTTCACCAGGTCTTACATCTCGTATAAATTCAGCATCAACTAAATCAAATGCACAAGTTTCACTTGCAACTATATATCCACCACTTTTTAATTTACCTAAAGATAATGGTCTAATTCCATATCTATCTCTAATAACAAACTGTTTTGATCTTGATTGTACAATAAAACAATATGCACCAATAGTTCTTGTTAATGCTTCTTTAATTCTATCTCTTAATCTATCTTTTGTATTTTTTGCAATTAGATGAATTAAATTTTCAGTATCCATTCCTGTTTGGAAAATCGCACCTCTATCAATTAAATCTTGTCTAACTTCATCTTTATTAATTAAATTTCCATTGTGAACAATTGAAATTTCTCCAAGTTTATATTTAGCATAAACAGGTTGAGCATCTAAAATAGAATCTCCACCAGCTGTTGAATATCTATTATGACCTATTGCCATATTTCCTTTTAAATACTTCAATGCTTCATCTGTAAATACCTCTGAAACTAAACCTCTATCTTTTTTTGTATAGATTTTTCCATCACAAGATGATGATATACCTGTAGCTTCTTGACCTCTGTGTTGCATTGCAAACAAAGCAACTGAGGCTAATCTTGCAGCATTATCATTACCATAAATTCCAACTATTGCGCACATATTTAATTTTCCTTATAGACCTAAAGCGTCATTGATTGAGTATAGTTTTGCTTCTTTTCCAATTATCCATTTTGCAACTTTAATTGCACCCTTTGAAAAAGTATTTCTAGCAGTTGCCGTGTGATTTAATTCTAAAAATTCACCATCGTTATATAAACCAACAGTGTGTCTTCCCACAATATCACCACCTCTTAAAGCCATTACTGCAATCTCATCTTTAGTTCTTGCACCAATTTGACCATCTCGTCCTGAAATTCTTACATCATCTAAATCTAAATCTCTTGCACTTGCTGCATGTTCTGCTAAAGTTAATGCCGTTCCTGATGGAGAATCAACTTTATGCCTATGATGTTGCTCAACAATTTCAATATCAAAATCTCTTAAAGTTTTAGATGCAAGTGCTACAAGTTTATTTAAAACGGCAACTCCTAAACTCATATTAGTTGCATATAAAATAGGTACAATTTTACTAGCTTCTAGCAATAAATTTTGCTGATGCTTATTAAATCCAGTAGTTGCAATAATAAGAGGTTTTCTTCCCCCATTTTCAACAACTTCTGTTAAAAGTAATTCTGTTGCAGCAGGTGCACTAAAATCAATAATTACATCTGAAGAATCAAATAATACTTTCATATCATTTGTCACAATTGTATCAGCAGCTAAATTTTTTACTAATTTACCATTTACATGTACTACTGATGCTCTTGCTTCACTATCATTTGCTAAATCATCAATTAATAATGACCCAACTCTTCCTGTACTACCTAAAATACCTATTTTAATCATTTTAAAAAATTTCCCCTTATCCTAAATATTCAATGATATTAACAGCTGCTGTTGCACCATCACCAGCAGCACAAACTACTTGTTTTGGAGCATCAATTCTAATATCACCAGCTGCATAAAGACCTTTTACAGACGTTCTCATTCTTAAATCAACTATAACTTCACCGGCTTCATTTAAATCACATAAAAAACTTCCATCTTCTTGTTTTAAAGGAGCATTTAAAACATCTCGTCCAACAAAAACAAAAACACCAGGAGTTGGTAAATCTCTTATTTCACCAGTTTCTCTATGTTTAACTTTAATTCCTTGAACTCCACTCATATCACCATAAACTTCTTCAACCATTACATTTGTAACTTCTTCAATGTTTGCTGCATGTTTCATATGTTCAATTGTACTTGGAGCTGCTCTGTATGTATCTCGTCTATGAACTAAATAAACTTTTGAACACATTTTTGATAAATATACAGCTTCTTCGATAGCAGAATCTCCACCACCAATTACCGTAACTTCTTTACCTCTGTAAAAAAATCCATCACAAGTAGCACAAGTAGAAACACCTTTTCCAAAAAATTCATTTTCACCTTTAAATCCAGCACGTTTAGGAACAGATCCCGTTGCAATTAAAACTGTTTTTGCTTGAAATTCTTTTTTATCATTTGTTGTTAGTGTAAAAATATCACCAGATTTTGTAACTCTATCAATTTGAGCCATTTCATGTTTTAATCCAAATCTTTGACATTGTTCTGGCCAATTTGCCATCAAATCCATACCTGAAACAACTTCTACTTGACCTGGATAATTTTCGATTTCTGATGAACTTGTAATTTGTCCTCCTGGCATTCCCATTTCAAACATAATTACATTTTTTAATCCACCTCTTGTTGCGTATAAACCAGCTGTTAACCCTGCAGGTCCTCCACCAATAATCGCTAAATCTAACATATTAATTCCTTATTTTAAATTAAATATTCTATAGTATTTTTTAAAGCCTTAATAATACAAAAATATTTGTAAGTTATAGGTTAAACACAATACAATAATAAGGATAAATTTTATCCATTAATAATTTATATCTATCTTAAATTTTTATGAAATTTTATAAATAAAAAAAGGGAGAAGTTTTCACTTCTCCCTTTTTTAAAATATTTATAGTATGTATTATAATAATGAATTGATTTTATCAGTAAATGCTTGTTTAGAAGAAGCACCTACCATAGTATCAACAACTTCACCATTTTTCATGAATAAAATTGTTGGAATTGATCTAATTCCATATTTTACTGCTAAATCTTGTTCTTCATCTGTATTTACTTTACAAATGTTTGCTTTACCTTCAAAATCACTTGCTAATTCTTCAATAACTGGAGCAATCATTCTACAAGGTCCACACCAAGGAGCCCAAAAGTCTACCATTGACACACCATCTTTTGTAACTTCTTCAAAATTTGCAGGAGTTAATTCAATATATTTTCCCATTTCGTTTCCTTCTTATTAAATTTTAATTTCATTTTTAGCTAATTATTTTTTTATTATAAACTAAACTTAATCATTATAACTTGTGAAAACTTAAATTTAGTTTTACATTATTTAGGTTTTCACTAATCAAGGCTAAATAATTTTTTAGTTAAAATAAGATAATTTAATTTAAAATGGATAATTTTATGGATATCAGAAAAGAATATTTAGAGTTTTTTAAAAGTAAAGGTCATGATGTAATATCATCTATGCCACTAGTTCCAGATGATCCTACATTAATGTTTACAAATGCTGGAATGGTTCAATTTAAAGATATTTTTACAGGTGCTGTTCCAAGACCTGAAAACCCTCGTGCAACTTCTTGCCAATTATGTGTAAGAGCTGGGGGAAAACACAATGACTTAGAAAATGTTGGTTATACAGCACGTCACCATACTCTTTTTGAAATGTTAGGTAATTTCTCTTTTGGAGATTATTTCAAAGAGGATGCTATTGCTCATGCTTGGGAATTTATTACAGTTAATTTAGCACTTCCTATTGAAAAATTATGGGTAACTGTTCATGAAAATGATGATGAAGCATTTAATATTTGGACAAAATATATAGATTCAACAAGAATTGTAAGATTTGGAGATAAAGATAATTTCTGGGCTATGGGAGACACAGGTGCTTGTGGTCCGTGTAGTGAGATTTTTTATGATCAAGGGCAAGAACACTTCAATACTCCTGAAGACAAAATGGGTGGAGATGGAGATAGATTCTTAGAAATTTGGAACTTAGTATTTATGCAATATGAAAGAACAGCTGATGGAAAACTAAATCCACTTCCAAAACCATCTATAGATACAGGAATGGGACTTGAAAGAGTTATTGCTATAAAAGAAGGTGTTTTAAATAATTTTGATTCTTCAAACTTTAAACCAATTATTGAAAAAATTGAAGAGTTAGCAGGTAAAAAATCAACATCTGAAAATATTGGTTCATATAGAGTTATTGCTGATCATTTAAGAGCTACTGCATTTATGTTATCTCAAGGTATTTTATTTGGGAATGAAGGTCGTCCTTATGTTTTAAGAAGAATTTTAAGACGAGCGGTAAGACATGGTTATTTAATTGGATTTAGAAAACCATTTATGGCACAACTTCTTGATACACTTATTAATATTATGGGTGGACACTACACAGAACTTGTTGAAAATAAAAACTTTGTAAAAGAACAATTGACACTTGAAGAAGATAGATTCTTTAAAACTATTGATTTAGGGATGTCTTTATTTAATGAAGAGTTAGCAAATACAAAAGATATTTTCTCTGGTGAAATTGCATTTAAACTATATGATACTTATGGTTTCCCTTTAGATTTAACAGAAGATATGTTAAGAGATGGAAATTTAAAAGTTGATTTAGCCAAATTTGATGAATTAATGAATGCACAAAAAGCTATGGCAAAAGCTGCATGGAAAGGAAGTGGTGACGCTTCAAATGATGGTGATTTTAAACAATTAATTGAAAAATATGGAATAAATAAATTTGTTGGATATGATAATGTAAGTTACAAATCAAAAATTCTCGCTCTTTTAGATGAAAACTTCAAAGAAGTTTCAACATTAGAAAAAAATTCTATTGGTTGGGTTATGCTAGATTTCACTCCATTTTATGCAACTAGCGGTGGACAAAGTGGAGATATTGGAGCATTAGAAGATAATAAACATATTGCAATTATTGAAGATACTCAAAAATTCCATGGATTAAATCTTTCAAAAGTTAAAGTTGCAAATTCAAGTTTAAATCAAAATGAAACTGTTGATGCAGTTGTAGTAAATAGATATGAAATAGCCAAACATCATAGTGCAACTCACCTTTTACAAAGTGCATTAAAAATGGTTTTAGGAGATAGTGTTTCTCAGGCTGGTTCTTTAAATGATAGTTCAAGATTGAGATTTGACTTTACTTATCCAAAAGCTATGACTACTGCTCAAATTGATGAAGTTGAAGATTTAGTAAATACAATGATTTCAAGAGGAATCGCTGGAAATGTGGAAGAATTACCAATTGACCAAGCTAAAAACAAAGGTGCTATTGCTATGTTTGGTGAAAAATATGGTGATATGGTAAGAGTTGTAAGCTTTAGTGATGTTTCAGTAGAATTTTGTGGTGGAACTCATGTAAAAAATACAGCAGATATCGGAAGTTTTTATATAGTTAAAGAATCTGGAGTAAGTGCAGGAGTACGAAGAATAGAAGCAGTTTGTGGAACTGCTGCAATTGCATATACAAAAGAAATTATTAACTCTATAAATGAAATCAAAGCTGAAATCAAAAACAATGATGTAATTGCTGGAATTAAAAAATTAAAAGAACAAATTAAAGATTTAAAAAGAGAAGTGGAAACTGCTCAAAATCAAACATCAGCTCCAATTAGTGAAGAAGTTATTGGTAATACAAAAGTTGTAGTTGCTGTTGTTGAAAATGGGGATTTGAAAAAAATTGTTGATGATATGAAAAATGCAAATGAAAAACTTGCAATTTTACTTTTACAAGCAAAAGATGACAAAGTTTTAATTGTTGCAGGAAGTAAAAATACAAATATCAAAGCTGGTGAATGGATTAAAAATATTGCTCCAATCGTTGGTGGAGGTGGAGGGGGAAGACCTGACTTCGCACAAGCTGGTGGAAAAGATATAACAAAAGTTGAAGATGCAAAAATTGCAGCTTTGACTTATGCAAAAGAAAACTTATAGGAAATAATATTGATTGATTTTTTTAAAAATTATTCTTCAATAATAGTTTTCTTACATGTAATTTCTGCTGTAATTTGGGTAGGAGGAATGATTGCAATTAGATTTGCGGTTCATTACTCTATACAAAATATAGAAGAACCTAAAATAAAATTAGCAAGAACCCTAGAATTATTAAAAAGATTTTTTTCTATGGTAATTCCTGCTATTTTAACACTTCTAATCACTGCTATTATCATGATAATAGCTTTAGGATTTAAAGGAACAGAACTTTATAGTGTTGTTATTGTAAAAGAGGTTATATGGACTCTTATGACTCTAATTTTTATAACAATATATATAAAAAGAAATAAAGCACAAAAAGCTTTTGATAGTGGAGATTTTGCAAGTGCAAAAAATAACTTACTTCCAATTGCAACTTATTTTATACCTATAAATATAATTTTAGGATTAATTGCAATATTTCTAGGAATTACTCTTAGAGGACTTTAATCCTCTTGAGTTTTTAAACAAACAATCTCCTATTTTTAAATGTAAGTATTACAACCACGCATAAAATAAAAACTAAACAATAAAGCATAATATCCCAACCAAAATGTTCATAAATAACTGAAGGAACAAAAGAACCTGTTGCTCCACCTAAATAATAAAAAGTTAAATACATTCCTGAAGTTAATGATTTTTGAGAACCTTTCATAGAATTAGCAAGTCCTGTACTTACTGTATGAACAGTAAACATACCAATACAAAATAAAAACAGTAGTACAAATAGATAAATTATATTTTGATTTCCTAAAAAAATAGTAATAAAAAGGAAAAAACAAATTGCAACAAGAATTGTATTTATCTCATTTCTAAAAAAAGTTATAATTTTTTTTGAACCTAAAGAGACTATTATTCCCATACCATAACCTAAATATAAAAGTGAAATTTGAAACTCTGAAAAAGAATTTGAAATCTCTTTTACTCTAAAAGGTAAGACATTTAAAACTCCTGAAAAAACAAAAAACATACAAAACATAATAAAATAAACCAATAAAAATCTTTTATCTTTTAATATATATAAAACATCTTTTAATTTCGGTTTTACAACTTGAGTATCACCCTCATAATCTAACTTTTGTATTAATAAAATAGAAACAAATAAAGCAGCAGAAAGTGAATAAAAAACTAATTGATATGAAAAATTAGTAGCAATAAAACCTGAAAAAATTCGTCCTACAAGTCCACCAAAAACAGTAGATGCCACATAAATTGACATATTAAACTTTACATTTTCTTTATCGATATTTGCTAATATACTCATTAAAGCTGTTAAAATTGCAGGAATAACCAAAGCTTCACAAACTCTAAAAAACATAAACATCTCATAAGAAGTTGATAATCCTAAAAAAATATTTGTTATTAATAAAATAAAAGAAGCAACTGAAAGCATTTTTTTTGCACATACTTTTTCTAAAAAGAATCCATAGAAAATTGGAGATATTGCTAAAAAAAGCATAATTACTGCTGTAAATTGTGATGCTTTAATAATAGATACATTAAACTCTTTTGCTAATAAAGGTTGTAAAGGTTGTGTTGCATACATTACTGATAAAATTATAATTATACAATATATAACAATGGCTAAATTAATTCGCAAAATCTGACTCACTTCTTTTTGAAAAATACCCATTTAAAATATTCATTCTTAC
Source organism: Arcobacter suis CECT 7833 (assembly GCF_003544815.1). Lineage (NCBI taxonomy): Bacteria > Pseudomonadati > Campylobacterota > Epsilonproteobacteria > Campylobacterales > Arcobacteraceae > Arcobacter > Arcobacter suis. The sequence goes on from NZ_CP032100.1 coordinate 2,361,830, forward strand.
TAAACTATTCGAATAATTTGAATTAAATCTAGGTTCTTTTAAAAATTTATTTATATAATTTTTATCATACTTTCTAATCATTTCATCAAAAAGTTTTCCTTCATAATCAATGATAAAAAAATCTTCAGTTACAGTGTAATTATAGATTAAATTCATATAATATTTATCATCTATTATATATGTACTAAATTCATAATTTCCATAATCAATTCTTTCTAAAGCTTTCATATTTTTAAGTTTTAAAGTTGACTTGAATAAATCATCAAAAAATCCCCTTGACATTCCATTCCAAGAACAATTTGAGTCTAAATTTATATACTCATAAAATAACTTTCCATATTTTTCTTCATCATTTTGCGAGATATAAGAGAAATTTGTACAAGAATCATAGGTAAAATTCTTTTTATTATTTTTTAAAATTTGTATTTCATCTACAGAATTATTTTTTGATGAAGAACAACCTACTAACAGTAAAAGTAAAGATAAATATATAATATTTTTCAATTTAAAAGCCTTTGTTTTTATAGTTATATTATACTAAAGAGAGGTTAAAACTTGACATATTTCTTATTTTTTAATACTATAAAACTCGAAAACCTATAATTTAAAAGGTATTTAATTTGATTATGTATATTAAAAACTTTTTACTATTTCTTATTTTAACGCTTATTATGACTGGTTGTTCATTTAAATATAGTGATGATAGTAGTTTATCTGCATCACAAAATGGTGAATACATCTTTCAAAGCGCATCTTTGCAAAATACAATAATGCAAAGAGATTTAAAATTTAAAAAGTATAGAGAGATTACAAAATCAAATAAAAGCCTAGACTCCTTAAGTTATCAAAATGAAAGAATAGATCTAAACTTAGACCTATTTGATTTTTATAGTGAATGGGAAGGAGTTGGATATAAATTAGGTGGTGATTCGAAAAGTGGAATTGATTGTTCAGGTTTTATTCAAAAAGCCTTTAAAGAAAAGTTTGATTTATCTATGCCAAGAACAACTGTTATGCAATCGCAGGTTGGAAAAGAGATAGATAAAAGTCAATTACTAAGTGGAGATTTAGTATTCTTCAAAACAGGTGATGATATAAACCATGTTGGCATATATCTTGAAGATGGATTATTTGTACATGCTTCTACAAAAAGCGGTGTAACAATTTCCGAATTAAGTAATTCTTATTTTAGCAAAAGCTATTGGAAGGCACAAAGAATTATAGATTGAATTTAATTATAAAAGGAGAATTAGTGATAAAGAAGACTTTTATACTTCTACCAACTATATTATTACTTACAGCTTGTAGTAGTAACAAAAATATTCAAATAGAAGAAAACAATAAAATAAATAACAGTAATTTGAACGCTTCAAATATTTCTTATAATGACTACAAATCGTCGTATGAGTCAGAAGGAAATGATAAACTTAAAAATAGACCTCATTTAAAATATGAAGCTACAATAAGTAAAAAAGATTATGAAAAATTAGTTTTAGATAATACTGAAAATGTTGAATCTTTAAACTCAAAAGTTTTAACAAAAAAACAAGCATTCGTTGATTTCTATAACGATTGGAAAAATGTAAAATATAAAATGGGTGGAAGCTCAAGAACTGGAATAGATTGTTCTGCTTTTACGCAAAAAGCTTTTAAAGAGAAATTTGGTATTGAATTACCAAGAACTACTTTAACACAAGTAAATGTAGGAACAGAAGTTAAAAAAGCTGACCTTAAAATGGGTGACTTAGTTTTCTTCAAAACAAGTAAAAGAGATAAACATGTAGGAATTTACATGGGAAATGGTGACTTCTTACACTCATCAATAAATGGTATCCAATTTACAAAATTAGATAAACCTTTTTATAAAGATGCTTACTGGACTGCTAGAAGAATTATGAATTAATTCTTCTAAAAACCACTATAAATAATCAAACATATTGGTATGTAAATAACTGAAATTAGCGTACTTAAAAGAACAGTAAAAGAAGCTTTTTCAGGTCTTGCATTTAATAAAACTGCAAGTGTAACAGTATTCCCTGCAAGTGGTACAAGAGAAAATAAAAATAAAACTTTATAAATCTCTTCATTTAAAAAACCTATAAAATTTTTATCTAGAAAAATAATACATATCATAGAAACTGGCCAAAAAATGAATTTATAGAAATATGCAATTCTTAAATATTTTATATCTACATCAGCTTTTAAATTAAAATTTTTCATTCCCATACCAAGCATCATCATTCCTAAAATCCCATAAGCCCATTTAAATCCTTCAAAATATGGAACTACAAATTCAGGTGTTTTAAAACCTAAAATATTTAAACAAAGACCTAAAATAAACGCATATAAAAGTGGAAGTTTGATTACTTTGATAATAGATTGTCTTGCAGTAAAACTTCCCTTTGCAGTTACATAAAAACCTGTTGTATTTTCATATAATAATGAACCAAGTGTTGCGAAAATAAATAGATTTGCTGATTCTGGAGTTAATAAAATCATAGATAAAGGAATACCAAAATATCCAGTATTTCCAGTTCCACAAGTAAATGATAAAGTATTTATACTTGCATCATTCCAATCATTTTTATATCTTTTTAATATATAAAAAGCAATTGTTGTTCCAAGAAAAAAAACAAATAAAGGTAAAAAAAGTAGTTGTAAATTTATTTTTATAGATAAAGTTGCAAAAAGAATTACAATTGGTCCTAAAATATATATAAGCAGTGTAGCTATAAAATTTCGTTTAATCCTAAAATATCTTGTTAGAACATATCCAATTACGATATTTAGATATAAAGGAGAAATTTTTCCTAATAAAATAAAAAATAGATTCATATAAATCACTTAAAATAATTTAGGATAATTGTAACTAATAATCATAAAAATAAAGTAAATACACAATTCTTAAATCTAGGAAGCAGAAAGAGTACGAAGCTTGTGCATCTACTAATATTTCAAAGAATTTTATAAAAACAAAATGATATATATATGATTTTTTTTATAAACCTAAATAGTTTGATAAAATAAATAGACAAAAAACACAAATCAAATACATTTTAAAAGCATAAAAAATATTTAATCTAAATATCTCTTTTGCAGCAAAATCATATCTTGCAACAACAGTTAGATTTAATCCTGAAAATGGTGAAGTTGAAACAGTTGTTGACCAAGCCATCAAAAAAGTAAGTGCTAAAAGAGTATGATTTACTCCACTTAAAAAATCTCCTATTATTGCAATAGTTATGATTGGATGGATTCCAACAAAAGCTAAAATAATAAATATCAAAAGTAATATAGAAGCTATTTGCCAATCAAAGATTTCAAAGGGTAACTCTAAATTCATGCCAATTAATATAGAACTAATAAAAATACCAAACATTCCTGCAACCAAAAAAAGTGCCATTTCTGTTTTCATTTTTGGTAGTTCATCACTTATATAAAAAGCAAATTTAAAATAAGATTGGATTAAACCTTTTTTTACTGGTAATATTAATAAAGACATCAATAAAGAATAAGTAGAAATCAAAACAATCACTTTGATATTTGGGAAAAAATAGTTAGTAATTAAAACTAATAAAGCCAACACAAATGGTAAATATAAACTTTCAAAAGATAAAGGATAACCTCTAAATTCGTTAATATTAAACTCCTTATTATTAAGCACTTCGTAATATGTAATTAAAAAAGCCAATATTGACAAAACTATTCCATTTAATAAAATAATTGAAGTATCCAATTTAGGAGCATATGTAATAGCAGCTGCAAATGCTACAAAAAATGGTGACCAATACGCATCACTTGCAAATGCTCTTGTTAATAAAACAACTTGAGCATTACTTAAAGGTGCTTTTTTGTACATCTTATCAGCTACTAAAATAAGAGAAGATATATTTATTACTGAACCAAAAAGATGAACACTTAAATATGTTTTTATAAAAGATTTTTTGCCCTTTGGAAGTTGAGAAGTTTTTTCTTTTTTTGGGTTTGCAATAAGTCTTAAAAAACCGACTGCAATTAACAGAGTTAATAAATATTGATTTACTGTAAATACTTTTGTTAAATCTATTTTAAAGTCATTTAGATAAGAAATAAAAAAAGCTAAAAAACTTAATATCAATAAAACAATAATGATTTTCTTATTTTTTATTGAAGGAAAAAGTATTAAAAATGAAATCCAAGCAAAAACTCCCGCAATAATCAATAACTTTTCATTAAAAAAATAAGCATATAAGGTAGTTAAAAAAGAAAAAAAGATTAATAATCCTGATATGTTAAATAAAAATTGCATTTAGTTTTATCTCTTTATTTTATATTATAAATTTCAAATGAATTATATTCAAATTGAGTATAATCCAAATAAAAAAGGCTTAATTTGATTAGACTTGGTTCAAATTCATCAACACGTGCATTGATTTTAAAAAATTTTGGTATAGATTTTATTCAAAATGGTGGAGATTTTGATGAAGATTCTATAACTACAACAAATCCTAAATCATTTTGTTATGAAGCAACAAAAGGAAAGTTTAATGAACTTTATAAAAAATATGGAATAAAAGATATACCTTTGTTGGTTGCTGATTCTGTTGTAACTTGTGAGGGAAAACTTTTACGAAAAGCAAAAGATTTAGCCGATGCAAAAGCTATGCTTGAACTTCAAAGTGGAAATAAAACTTCTGTAATTACTTGTATGATTTACAAATCAAAAGAAAAAGAACTAATCGATATATCTATTACAACTTATGAATTTGAATCTTTTGATAAAAAACATATGCAAGAATATTTAGATTCAGGTGAGTGTTTTGGAAAAGCAGGAGCTATAAAGATACCCTTAAGTCTTTAACTTATGGACATTCTTTAAAGCCTATCTTTTCTATATTATTTAATTTCTAGTATGTCCATAGAATTTAAATAGATATGGACACTTTTTATTTTATATATGTCCATATTATATACTTTTTTTATTTACTCTTTATAAAACTTCGAGCATATTCATATAAGAATTGTGCACTCGTATATGCGGCATAATTTTGAAAACCATCATTTTTTTCTCTATCAGCATAGTCACACACAGACTTTATTATAAGAGGGTAAGGTCTTTCATGAGTAGCATGATTTGCAGCATAAACTAGTCCATATGCTTCCATTTCTATACCTACCATTTTCCGTGATTGCTTTTGTATTTCACTTGTGATATCTTCGTCTGCTATTACTGCTGCACCCGAAGCGATAGGACCTACATGTACATTTAAAACAGTTGAAATTGTTTGGTGTGTCCAAGATTCACGAATTTTATTAAGTAACCTAGAATCTTTTGCCATTTGAGCTATTTCATGACTAATATCGTCATCTAGTGGTTCTTGCTTAGGATCAATTTCAAAAACTTTTCCATCATCTGTCTCTTTAAATTTCCCTGAACCTGAATCCCATGAAGGACTTGCAACTAGGATATCTCCAAGATTTATATTTTCTCCTTTAATAGCAGCGGCAATACCAGTCATAGCCAAATACCTAGGTCTAAAATATTCAATCATTTGTGTAGATAGTACAGCAGTTGGTACCATTCCCATTTTATTAATAGAGATAGCAACCACTTTTAATTGCTTATCACCAAAATCAAAAACTGTTTCAATAAATGGTAATTTAGAGTTTGGCATCTCAACTTTACGCCATTTACTAGATAAAAGTTCAATTTGTCTAAATTCTGGATCATTTAGTGCACATATAATCCCTAAATCATATTTGTAATCTGTTGAATTATGCGTTGATTGTAAGTTATTATTGATTAAAGCTAAATTTTTAATTAATATTTTTTTCCACTCATCACCTGTTTCATCATAAAAAATCATATTAAACATATCACTGTTTAGCTGTTCTCTATACTCATCATATAATTCTTTGTATTCTGTAATAGAGATAATATGTGTAGGTATATTATAAATTTGAGGTCTTTGTGTTAACTGATATATAAAATCAAAACCAGCACTTTTAACTGCTTTTTCTCCACCTCTTTTAGGTACTTGTATATCTGCTATAAATAAGTCATACTTATGCTTCTTTAATTCATCTTTTGCATATTTTAAATCACTTACGACATCAATATCATCTTTTATTAAAAATTCTACTGCATCTAAAGTTTCCATGATAGAGCAAGCTTTATCATTATTATCCTCAAGTAGAAGTATTCTCATTGTTCTTCCTTATATATTCATTTAATCTATTTTCTAATTTTTCTTGCCAACCAATTAATCCATTGTGATAGTAAATAATTTCTTCAAATATCTCTCCATATGAAATTTTTAATTCTTTTTCAAGTTCAGAAAAAGTTACTTCATCTTCTCCAAAAGTTTCAAATTGAGTCATAACAACTACAGGCATTATCAAATCTCTTCTAATCATTTTACTCATGATTTCTTTTCCTGCAAAGACTTTTATTCTACCACCATTCTCTTCAATAGAGATATCATAAGTTGGCATTGTCATATCAAGAATAACTAAATCAAATAACTCATGTTGAATACATTTTAAAGAGCTTTGATAAGAGTGTCGTTCTGATATTTCAAATTTATCATTAAATTTTGTAATAATAAATGATTTGATTCGTTCACGTTTATTAATATCATCATCAGCAATCAATATTTTCATAATAAAGTCCTTCCCTTTCTAAAATTATCTCTGAGTAAAAGTATTTTTTATCAAGATACTTTAATTTTATGCTTGTTTTACAAAATAAATCTGTATTTAAAATTTTAATAATTTTATAAAACCCACTTCCTCCTTCTTTTCGTACCTTTTCCATTCCTTGACGTATATTTAAATCGTTTTCTAACTGATTAACATAAGTAATTCTCTCCTCTGTACATGTTTTTTCATCTATATCATTAATACATATAAATTTACATTGATTACTTTCAAAATTAATAGTTATTTTAATAGAGTTTTCTTCAAGTCCAGACCTTTGAATACAGTTATCAAAGATTGTATAAAAAATTGTAACAAAATTGTTCAAAGTAATGCCCTTAAACATATAATCTAAAGAACTAATTTTAGTCTCCATATTTTTATGTGGATAAATATTCTCAATCATATTTCTTGCAATATCAATAGCAAGGTCTAAAGTATAGTCTTGGGTATTAAATGTTTTTGAACGTTTAAACCAATTTGATACTGTAACTAATGAATTTAAAAGCTCTGTTCTAGATTTGGTAATTGACTGATCTAATTCTTTATATTTACCATCACTATTCATATTTGCAATCCTTTTTTGCAAGACGTCAAAAATTCGATTATATTTAGGCATTAGTACATTATTTATATTTGTTCTAATAACCTCTAAATTCTCCTCTGTTACTTCCCAAAGCTTTGAGAAAATTAATTCAGTAAACTCTTCATAAGTAGTTTTAGGATGTATATGAGATTCTAAATCCTCTAGTTCATGTGTTCCAAATATATAGGCAAACATTCCGTTATCAAACATTTTTGACTCTGTAAGAATTTGAATCCAGTTATTTTTAAGTATGTTAATCAATCTATCAGTACGTTTAGAAAAGTCATTAAGATATTTTAAAACATTTTCGAGATTTTCTTCATCATAATAATATTTATCTATCCAATATTCATTGTCTTTATACACATTTGTTTTTTCATTTCTAAGTGTTATAAGGTGTTCCGCCTCTAAAGGTTTACGTAATAATCCTGATAAAGTACCATGTCGTATATTTACACTTAAATAAGTATCTAATCCATAATCACTATTAGTTGTAAACAAATCCCGTATATGGTAAAAAATTTTCCAGAATACCATCTGCCTATCATTTGTAGTAATTTGAATCATTACCCCATCATCACCCTCAATCTCGATGTAATCGTTTTTTTTATCTTGCTTATCAGTTGTTAAAAGCTTCATATATCGAGTGTAAGACTCTTTAAGTTTCAACTCTGAAATCTTCTTTATACCTTCAATATCAACATAAATTTTACTTTGTTCTATTTCAGACATCTTCTTATTAATAAAAAGCTTTGCAGTATATTCTTTAATCTGATTTGAATATATATCATGGTTTCTAGAATCTAATTCAATAAGAATTTGACATATTTTAATACGTTCCTCATATAACTCATTAGAGGAATAAAACTCAGAACTTGTGTCCATAACATTAGGAATACATATATAACGTAAAAAGTAAATAGATTTTTTCCGATTATGTACATCAATTTTTGATAAAAGCCCTTTAGGCTTTTCTAAATTGTATGTATATAATACGTCTTCATAAGTATTTTGAAGGTCTAGAAATATAAAACTATTTACTTTTAAATGTTTAATACAAATATCATATAAAATTGACAATGATAAAAAATCCTTAACTTTTATTCTTTCAAGTTTCATTTTCTGTATAATTTCACTAATTGGGAAAATTTTATAAAGATTATTATTTTCTATGTATTGTGAACTTATTAAACTAATACATTCATCTATTCTATTAAGTTCTATTAAACATCGTATTTTACCCTTTAAGGAGTTTTGTATGTCAATATAATCAGTATCATCTGTCTCAAAAATCTCGTCATAAAGAGCTAATGCACTTTCAAATTGATTATTATTCTTTAAATATTTAGCAATATAATATTTTTCCCTTATTGTAGGTAGTTTAATATTTTTTATATCCTGGATCGTCAAATTATTATGTAATGCTTTAAATAACTGAGTAGTTTTTAAACTTCCATGCATATTTTCTATTTGATTTAAATATTTACTACCTTGATTATGAGTTAAAAAAACCTCGACTTTTTTAGGAGTATTAATAATAGAATTAAGTTTTGCAATGATAATATCTTTATGTATCGTATCACTATTATCATCATTATATGCATTATGCAAGAAATCATAAAGTGTTGCACTCCAATGATGTGTAGAAAAACTATAAATTAACTTGCTTAAACTTAAATATGACTCATAAGATTTATCATTCTTCAATAAAATATTATACATATTTTTAAGTATGTCATTTAAGAAAGTATTATCAACATTAGGGTATAAACTGCTATTTCTAATTAAACTCTTAATATATATTTCACAAACCTCAATAATATATGGGTATCTATCTAATATTTTTTTAGAAAGTTTACTAGAAGTTAAATAATCAGCATTCGTATAATGTTCAAGTAGTATATTAACATCTTTATCAAGATCACTATTTATTATATTGTTTTGATTATTATAGAAAAAGTGTAAATTATTTAAAAATACTTCATCAACATATTTATTTAAAATATCAATTGATTCTGAAAATATATCTTGATATTGTTCTTGATCTATTTGTTGAGCAACTTGTTTAAAAGAGATATATCTATCAAGAATAGAAGAGTCACTTTCAAAAGAAATTACATCAAAATAGCTTGAAATGGGTTCTATAGAACTACAGTTTAATCTGAAACTAACATAATTCATCAATTGAGGATTAAGTTTATAATTACGTAAATCTTTGAACTTATCTTTAATATACTCTTCATATTGTTTTGAGTTCATATTTGAATCAATTTTATTGCTTGTAAAATCTACAAGAAGTTTCACTACACCATTTATGTTATCATTGTCTAAAATTGCGTTAACAAATTTCCTAAGCTCTGAAAAACCTTCAGCATAATTAATAAGAAGCATTTTATTTTCAATAAGCCACATTGAATAACCAAATTTAGACTCAATATCTTCTAAAATGCTATGTGCCGTTTCAAATTCGCCTTTTACAAAATTTATCTCAAACATGTGTCTCAAAGACTCAAATTCTTTAAGTTCTCTTTTAAATATCTTTAAAACATTAGCTTCCCAATATACTGCATTATTAAGATTTGTAGCTGCAGAAAATGGAACATTTTGGTGTTTTAAATCAATAATTGTTTTTGGGAAAGGTTCATATACAATATACTTTTTAAATAATCTGATTTTATATAATCTTTCAATATTAGCTCTTATAAGATGTTTACCCTTATTATCTGTATTATTAATAAAATTAAAAAAATTCAATTCTATTCTATACTTATCAAGTAAATCAATTTTTAATCTTTTAAATTCTGTCAATTCTCTTTTTTTCTTCATATTTCCTCTAATAATATATAATCAATAGTATAGCAAACTATATATTATTTATAGTTATTATTAAATAATTTATTAACTCTATTTAATAAGGAAAAACTTTTTTATTGACATCTTTAAGCTAAATTTTTATAAATGCGGTAATAGTTTTTCAATAGTTAGTCCCATTGCACAAGACTCATATCCAATATATTCTTTTATATAAGGCTTACAAAACCCTTCTACCATGATAGCTCCAGCCTTACCAAAGCATTCACCTGATTTTATATAGTCTTTAACATCCTGTTCATCAAATTTTTCAAATTGATATGTTGTAATAGAAATATCAACAAGCTCTTTTGTTTTACTTTTATAAATCATACAAGTAATCACTGAAATTTCATTACCACTTTGAAGTCCAAGCATTCGTCTTGCATCATCTTCATCTTTTGCTTTTCTAAGTAATTCACCATTTGTTGTAACTACACTATCTGCAACAAGTAAAGGCATATCTTCAATTCCATATTTTTCATACAATTCTTTAAATTTACCTTTTGTTGCTTCATAACAAAAAGATTTAGGATTAGTTGTTGTAATTGAATCTTCATCAAACTCCCCACCATTTTGAATAAAATTTATTCCAAAGTTTTTAAGAATCAATGCCCTTGTAGGTGATTTTGAACCTAATCTAATCATCTATAATTCCTATTAATGCTATTTTCTGGATGTTTATATTTTTCTATTTCTTTTTCTAATTCATTAATTGTTTCTAAATACATTAGCTCTCTATTTAAACTTTCATTATATAAAATCTCAACATTAATTTTATCTTGCTTTGTTTTTTCAAGTTTACCTTGTAGCTTTCGTACTCCTTGTGTACGTTTTGCTTCTGCCTCTAAAATATCAGTAATCAATTGCTCAAAGCCTTCTCGACTTCTTTTAATACTACCCCGCTTTCTACAGGCTTCAAGTGCAACAGTATCATTATTTATTTTTGAATCTTTTGGAATATTTAATGGTTTATTATTTATAAGACGTTGTAATGCATCATAATAATAATCAATTGCTTTTCGTGCCATATTATCTCCTCTATTTATTAATCAATTTTTTTCTATATTTTTTCAATTCTTCAAGATCGGCTATTTCAGTTCTGTACTCAACAGTATCACCATAATTATTCTTATATAAATATTCAATACTCTTTTTTTGTTGAATAATCATATTATCTATTTTTTCTTTTTTAATTATTGCCCCTGTACAACTAGCACATGCGTAAATACTATGTACTAATCTATAGTCACATGGTTCAGATGATACACAAGCTCCTAATGCAGTTTCTTTATATATCATCTCACCACTCTTAAATCGTTTCATTAGATTCTTACGATTTTCTTTAAAAAAAGGTAGAAACTCTTCTTGATTATTATGCTTATTATGTTTTTCTATATAACTACCGTGTACACCAAATAATTCTTCATCAGAAAAAAGTACATCTCTAACATAATACAAAGTCTGTAACTCAGTTTTAGTTTCTTGATATTCTCTACTTAAAACTTTTTCTGGTTTAAAAAGATTTTCTGCGTTATGAGAATTATTTCCATAATACATTGTCATATCTATAAATAAATGTTTCATTTGTTGTTGTAGTCCACCAATAGAAACCATGCCACTTTGTAATGCATAAACAACTAAACTCCTACGATATTGATGATAAGAGAAATTCCACACATTTCCAATCTCAATAGATTCATCTGTTTTCAGTGGATTTAATTTTTCCAATTCTTTCTTATCATCTTCCGTAATTGTTATCTGCAATATATCCAATGGCAATTCATCTTTTACTTGTGCATCTCTCATCCATAAAGATGATTTTAGAATAATATTATTCTCATCCTTTGGTTTTAAAAATCCAGTCTTTGGAAAAAGAGGGAAAGATTCAAAATCTATTTCATATATTTTTGTTATCACATGATTTAATTTATTTAATATATTAATAAGACTCTCTACTCGTGAAGATGTTATCCATGCAGTTTCTTCAAAAGAAGGTGTCAATTTAGTTGTCTTTCCTAATAGTTTTAAAACAGTTCCACTTTCTGTTAGCGTTGTTATCAAGCAATTATTATTTAATGATAAAGCTTCATTTCTTCTCATCCCACTATATGTTAATAGTTGATGAAAACATGTAGAATAAATTAAATTTAAAAATTTAGCAAAACTTCTACGATTTTTAACTTCATATATACTAAATAATTTACTTAATTGAAATTGACTTACTGCATCAGTCCATTTTACATACTGACTAGGGATAAGATTATATTTAGTAATCATAGCCATTGTTGAACCGAAGCCACGGTTTGATAAAAATTGTTCAAAAAAATCACTTAGTGAATTAATATATTGATTAATATTATCTATATGTTCCCATCGTTTTTTGATGCCATAAAGGTAAATTCTTGATGGTATCAATAAAGTTTGCTCACTATTTTCTTCATTTTTTTTTCTTGAATATTCCACAAACTGTTTAATCTCATTCGTGAAAACACTCTGAATATTATGAATAATATTATAACTTTCACATAAATATTTAAGTAACCTTGCAAGAAATCTTAATTTTGTAGTGTCTTTTCTGTTAACATATAAATATTTTAAAATAAACTTTTCTGAAAATAAACTTTTCATTAGGCTAATATTATTTTGTTCAGAGAATTGACTCAAAGGTCTTATTGCTGAATAGAAATAGTTATACAAAGTCAAAACAGACAATTGACTACTCTTATTACCTCTACCCATAATCAACAATATAAGCATAATTTTTTTAGCTATTTTAGAATCATCTAATCTTAATGTTCCAAAGTTTATTTTATCTTGATAAGTAGAAATAACAGAATAAGCACTAAAATCCCATATGTCATCTTGGAATCTAGATAAAGTATTTCCCCTATTGTCTCGTGATATAACAAAAGTATTTTGAATTTCTTCTATTTTAAAATTTTCATCAATGTATAGTACATCAGATTTAGCTTTTTCATTAGGAGCTAATTCATCAAATATATAATAAGTTTGTGCTGTCACTTGAGAACTCCCATATCTAATAATTTTTTGAATTTGTGTTCCCAATATGGATGTAGTTTTTCATAATGAAATACTTCATTCTTAATACTCTCCATATCCTGAATTGATATTCTTTTAGTTTTTAGTGCTAATTCTTTTAGCTCATCAATTCTTTCTAAAAGTCCTTCATACACTGAGAGGAATTGTTTTTCATCAAATGCAACAGCTCTTGTCTCAAGTAAAATAAACTGTAAACTAAAAATTTTTAGTAGGTCTTGTTTATCAAGATGGCAACGGTAATGAGGACAGAATAAACATGTTTGCTTATTATTACAATCAACTGGAAATTCATTATTTATAACAATTTCTTCTGTTTTACTACATTGACCTATAATAGTTTCAACTTGTACATTATTATTTTCAAATACTCTCTCATTCAATGTACTAAAAAAATCTGTTATTTGTTTGTTTGATACTTCTTCACGTTGTGCAGTATAATGTTTTAATATAGTTGAGACTTTGTTTTGCATCATATTTGAAGCTTGAATTAGCCCATGTTTTCTAACAACATAATCTGTTTTATTTATACGAAGAATCTTAGAATTTAATGCAGGAAGTCTTGGATCTAATGTTTTTTTAAAATATTTATTAATAAATCCACTCCATGAACCATCCAATTGTGTTTTAGTCAATTTTGCATTTACTCCATATGATTGAAAGAACAAATACTTATAAGTTCGGTTTTGCAACATATATTTTCTTAATACAATATATTTTTTAAACATAGAATGAAATTTCTTTTCTATTTCAAATTCAACTAATTTATTTGCTCTATTCTTAAAAACAATAAACTTTTGTCTTTCCGTACTTTGCTCATAATCATCATGCCATCTAAGTTTTATTGCACTACTACCATTCATACCAGTATTTGTTAAAAAAAGCATGTAAAATGCACGAATTGCAAATTGACCTAATTTATATCTGAATTTATGGTTTGGATTTGAAGATTCTTCTAATAAACTGGTAATATATTTAATATGAGTATTGATTATTCCTTTGGATTTTTGAGGAAATAATTTCCTTAGTTCGTCATAAGTATATACTCTACCTTCTAGTTGGTTGAAACCTATAGGAGAAGAAGATTTTGTATCTATAGAATAAAATATATTTTGAGTAGGTAAAATATTATATATTTTATTTGTTAACTCTAGTTGAAAAGGATACGTTTTTTTTTCAATCAAGAAGTCACTAATCTGATTAAATATAGATTTGTAAAATTCTAAATGGTAAGCATTTGATTCCAAAGAAGATGGTTTTGTTCTTCTTTGAGGTATACCTTCACCATGAAGAGAAATAAGGGAAGCACTATTTGCAATAATCATATGTTTATCATCATGTATTATTGTAAGTAGTTGTCGTACACATTTTTGTAAATCCATACAATGTCTTAAACTTTTACCTTGTCTTAGCGATCCTTTTAGATAAATACTATAAGCCATGTATGTCTCAGAAGCTTCTTTTATTGTTTTTATTTCAAAACTATTATCAAAACACCAAGTACAAAATTGTTTTAATCTTTTATCAAAAGATAGAAAAGTATTTATTGATTTTCCAATTTGAATATATTGAATTAAAAGTTCAAAAACACATTTCACTACAATCTCAAAAGTTTTCATGTATGTTTTTTCTTCAATAAAAAATGACTTCCCAGTTGATTTATATTTTCCATAACAAAATTTAAAAAGAGGTATATTATAATTTTTATATTCTACTACCAACTTTTTATAATCTAATATACTTGTTGGATATTCTATTTTTAAATATTCTTCTAGATTTATAAAACTGGGATTAAATTTTACCATCATAATATCAAACTTTCTAAATATTCTTCAAATTCATTTTGAATAAATTGTTTTTGATTTTGTTTATTTCTGAAATTTAAATATCTTTCTGTTGTTAGTAAACTTTTATGAGGCATTCTTTCTTTTATTATGGATAATAATTCATATAGTGTCATTTCACCTTTTTCTACCATATATATTTTCGAATCTAATAAATTCATTGCAAATGTAGCTCGTAAATCATGAAATCTGAATTTTAATTTTCCCTCTAACTCTCGATAAAGAGTTACACTAAGAAACTGTCTTATGGTATTTCCATTAGGAATTGTTTTTGTATATATTCCAATATATTCATCATATTTAGATACATAATAGGGTGTACCTCGATTAGTTAAAAAAATATATTGGGATGTTTCATCTTTAAAGATGTGTTTTTGATTTTGAAAGCGTTTTTTATATCGTTCTGATTTTATATAAATTTGAATTTTTTGATATACCCAATTTGGCATTCGTAAAAAATATACAGTATCATTTTTAGTATCTACATCCGTTCCTAATCCAACTTTAATTGATAGATATTTCTCTTTTTCTGGATGTTGTCTCTCAAAATGCTTTAAACGTAATGTACATACAGTTTGTATTCTTGCACCAGTTGTTAAAGCGATTAAGCAAGCTAATGTCATTTCTATATTTCCTAATCTGTTCAATGTTCTGAATAATAAACTTTGTTCTTCTTGAGTAAGAGGTTTTAATTTCCCTTCATCTTGAATGTATTCATCACTATCAATCCCATAAAAAGAAGAGATTTTTAATAAATCTTTTGTTTCTACTTTCTTACTTTGTTTAAACCCATATTGATCTTTATAAGATATATAAGCATCTTCTTTTTCCCATAATGGGAATTTAAATTTTAATTTTAGAATATTTTGTAAATATTCATAAAAATTAATTACTACAGACATTTTCTTTTTTACCGTTTTATCTGTGTTTATACCATTTTCTAATTTCTTTTGAAGAAAAAATCTATACATATAAGTTGGTCTTCTTACTCTTCTTTTCTCATTTAAATAATCAACATTATTTTCCAAACTCCATTCAAAAAATGCTTTTAATTCTTTCGCAACACTATAAAGAGTTGAGTAATGAGGTGGATTTGGAGATTTAATTTTATATAACACATATAAATTTGCATATTTCCATAAAGTACCATCCTCATTAATTAATATAGGGAAATGGTTATAATAGCTTATATAAAAATCATCATTATATACCTTTGTTTTATCTGGTAGTAATTTATAAATTTCTAGATGAGGAATTACATTTATTGTCATAATTAATCTTTTTATTTTAACTTTATCCTAATCATATTATAATGTCCATAAAATTAAAATATATGAGTAATACTTATATACATAAACTAAAGGGTAATAATGGTTGAAGGATTTTGTAAACCATATATAAAAAATGTAATTGGATATGAAAGCACTGCAATGGGATTATGTGTAGAAAAATTAAAATATTATCTTTAGAGGAAAACCTCTAAAGATTTTTAGTTAAACTCTGGCTTTGCAGTATCTATTGAAGATTCTGGAAGTTGAGGATAAGAAATAGCTGGTTTTGCACCTTTTAATGTTTTTAAGAAAGTTACAATTTGAGCTGCATCTGCATCAGAAATTTCAATTCCTAATTGAACAGAACCCATCTCTTTTACTGCTTCATTTAATGACCAAATTTGTCCATTATGGAAATATGGTGCAGTTTCTGTAATATTTCTTAGAGTTGGCGTTTTAACCATTCCTTTTGCATCACCTTTGAAATCACCTACATTTGTAAATTTATATTTAGAAGCTACTTCAAATGCTTGCATTGTTCCACCTAATGCAATTCCAGTATGACAAGAAGTACAACCTTTATCTATAAATAAAGTTAAACCTTTTTTCTCTTCAGCAGTTAATGCTTTCTCTTTACCATTTAAGAAATCATCAAATTTTGAAGGAGTAACTAATGTTTTCTCAAAAGTTGCAATAGTTGCTGTTATTGTTGCAAAATCAACTTTTACATCTTTTCCGTATGCAACTTTAAATTCACTTACATATTCTGGAATTGAATTTATTCTTTGCTCCACTAATGATGCAGGTGCTGCCATTTCTGGACCTGCTTGAACTGGACCTTGAGCTTGATCAGCTAAATGAGGACTTCTTCCATCCCAAAATTGTGCTTTAAAAAATACTGAGTTATAAACTGTTGGAGAGTTTAAGTGATGAGGATTTGCCGTCCATCCATGACCAATAGCAGCAGGAATTCCATCTGCTCCACCTAAACCTAAGTTATGACATGTATTACAAGAAATCAGTCCACTTTTTGAAAGTCTTGGATCAAAATATAATTTCTTACCTAATTCAACTTTTTCTTTCGTGATTGGATCTTTTTTGTCATCAATTAATTTCATTAATTCAACTTTAGAAGCAGGAATTGCCTCAAGACCACTTTGTTTCGCTTTTGTCAATAGTGAACTACTTGCAAATAATGTACTTGCACCTAATATACATACAGCTAATGTTATTTTTTTCATAACTTCTCCTTTAAATATAATATTAATTATAGGAGAATAATTATTAATTGAAAATTAATTTTATATATATTTTAGATAATTAACATAAGTTTTTATAATAATATAAGATAAAAAATATCCTATTTTACGAGTTATTTTGATTATTATGTAATATTAAACAAGATATTTTTTGTCTCATTTAATATAATTATATTTGATGATTTTTATAATATAAATCTAAATTTTTATTTAATAGATTTATATTTTATATTAGTAAATTTGATTATTTAATTTTTAGTATTAGTTGATGTGGTAAAAGCCCAAGGCTTTCTTCTACTTGTTTTGTATCACCATGTTGAATAAAACTATCTTCATATTCAAAAGATATCACTTCTATATTATGTATCTTATTTTCATTTAAAACTTCCAAGATTGTACTTGCAACTCCAGCTTGTTTTTGAGAATCACTAAAAATATACCATTGAGTATATCTTTTTGATAATTCAATTAAACAATCTTCATCAATTGGTTTTACAAATCTTAAATCTAAAATAGAAATATCTTCTTGATGTAAAAGTTCTGTTTCAATTGCACGACTTACTCCTGCACCATAACCAATAAACAATTTATTAGAACTTCCCTCTTTTAGTAACTCTGCTTTTCCTAATTGGAATTGTGTAGATTCAAATGATAATTCTTTGAAAAAACCTCTTGGATATCTAATGGCACAAGGACTTGTTAAAGTATATGCAAACTCTAAACCTAACTCCAGTGTTTTATTATCCCTTGGAGCAAATAAAATCATATTTGGTATGAATCTTAAATATGAAATATCAAAAGCCCCTTGATGTGTTTCTCCATCATTTCCTACAGTTCCAGCTCTATCCATTGCAAAAATAACTGGTAAATTCATCAAACATACATCATGAATTATTTGGTCAAATCCTCTTTGTAAAAAAGTTGAATAAATAGTTATATATGGTTTAAATCCTTCTTTTGCCATTGCTGCCATTGAAGTAATTGCGTGTTGTTCTGCTATTGCCACATCCCAAAATCTATCGGGAAATCTTTCAATAAGTTTATTTATACCTGTTCCACTAGGCATTGCAGCTGTAACTCCTACAATATTTTCGTATTTACAGGCTAAATCTAATAATGCATCTGAAAATACAGCTGTTGCTGATTTTGGTACAATTTTCTTTTCAAATATCCCATCTTCAATATTAAAAGGACCAACCCCATGCCAATGTTCATGTTGACCTTCAGCTATTTTATAACCTTTACCTTTTACTGTTCTTGCATGAACAATAACTGGTTTTCCCATAGCTTTTGCAATTTGTAAGGTATCAATAATTTCTGCAATATCATGTCCATCAATAGGACCAATATAATCTATTCCCATCTCTTCAAACAAAATTCCTGGCGTTATAAGTTTTAAGGCTTCTTCCATTCTTTTTGCTATATATGTAGTTCCTTCTGGCATATTCTTTTTAATAAACTTATCAACTTTTGTTTTAAAACCTTGATAATATTTTCCAGCTAATAGTTTTGAAAGATATTTAGAAATTGCCCCAATAGGTTTTGCAATCGACATTTCATTATCATTTAAAATAATTACAACAGGAAGTTTAATATCACCTAATTCATTTAATGCTTCATAAACCATCCCAGCAGTCATTGAACCATCTCCAATCATTACAACTGGTACTCTATCTTCTTTTTTTAACGCAATTGCTTTTGCTGCGCCTACAGCTAATGAAATAGAAGTTGAACTATGACCTGCTACAAAATAATCAGCAGGACTCTCTTTTGGTTTTGTAAAACCACTAAGTCCTCCAAATTGCCTTATTGTTTCAAACTCTTCCCAACGTCCTGTTAAAAGTTTGTGGGGATAACATTGGTGTGATACATCAAAAATAAAAGGATCACTATAAGCATTAAATACATAATGCATTCCAAGAGTTAACTCAACAGCGCCAAGTGTAGATGAAAAATGTCCACCCTTCCTTGATACCACATCAATAATTCTATCTCTTATCTCTTGTGATAATGTTTCTAACTCTTTAAATGATTTATCTTTTATTTCCATTTGTTTTTGATACTTTATTTTAATTTTTCTAATACTTCGTCTAACTGTTCAAATACTTTTGTATTTTGCTCATTTCTTCCTATTGTAATTCTTATTGCATTTTGTCCATATCCAGTTAAATCTCTCACAATCACTCCTCTTTCAAGAAGTTTTTGTGCAACTGTTTTTGATACAAATTTATCACCAAATTTAATTGTTATAAAATTTGTATACGAAGGTATATATTCAAATCCTCTTGAAGTTACATAATCTTCATATCTTGTCATCTCTTCAAAGTTTTTTGCAATACAAGCATTAACAAACTCTTCATCTTTTAGTGCTTCAATTGCAGCTGCTAGTGTTAAAGTTGTAATATTAAAAGGAGCTCTTAATTTATAAAAGGCATTTATAATTTCAGGTTGAGCAATACCATATCCAACTCTCATTCCACCAAGGGCATAAGCTTTTGAAAAAGTTCCTAAATAAATAGCATTTGGGAAATTTGCAATTAAATCTTTTGGAACTATTCTTTTTTTCTCATCTTTAAATGCTGCATATTCTTGATAAGCTCCATCAACTACAACCAAAGTTTCTTTATCAATAGTTTCTAAAAATGCATAAACATCATCTTTATCTAAACATTCACCTAATGGATTATTTGGTAAACACAAAAATATTACATCAGCACCATGTTCTTTATATAATTTTGAAAATTGTTCAAGATTATGTTGATCATCTTGAGTTTTAATAATTGTTGCACCAGTTTGTTTTCCATAAATTTCATACATAGCAAATGTTGTTTTTGCCATTAGGATTTTTGAACCTTTTTCACATTTTGCATGAACACAATATTCTAAAATTTGATCACTTCCCGAACCAATAATTACATGTTTACTTGTTAAATCAAATTTATTTGCAAGAGCTTCTTTTAATTCAAACATTGAATCATCAGGATAAATGAACATATTTTGAACTAAACCTTTGATTTTTTCAACAACTTTTGGGCTAGTTCCATAAGGATTTTCATTTGAAGCTAATTTTATAACATCTTTTGGATTTACTCCAAATTCTCTAACAACTAACTCTATTGGTTTTCCAGCTTCATAAGTTGTAACATTCTCTAATACTTGATTAAATTGCATTTACTTTTCCTATTTTTATATTAAATATCGTTTATTTCTTTTACATAAGAACCTAAAACTTTTACACTACTTTCATGTTTTTTTAGAACTTTTTTTACATTTTCATCATCTTTATGACCATCAAAATCTATAAAGAAAATTGAATTTCCCTCTACAATATGAGATTTTATTTTTGTTAGATTTATCTTTGCATCATTAAAATCATTTAAAAATTTCACCAGTGCACCTTGTTCATTTGGAAATTTTACCAAAATTGATGTTTTGTCATTTCCACTTTGAGCATTTTCAAAATCACTAATTATAAAAAATCTTGTTTTATTGTTATCTTTGTCTTCAATGTTTTCAAATAATATTGGAAGATTATGAAGTTTTGCTCCAACATGTGGACAAATTGCTGCACTTCCCTCTTCTTTTGCTGCAATCTTTGCAGCTTTTGTAGTTGATTCAATTGGAATTTGCTCAACTTCATCTAAACCAAAATTTGCTAAAAATTTTCTACATTGATCAAAAGCTATATCTTTTGAATAGATTCTTTTTATATCACTTACTTTATCACATTTTGTTGCAAGAGTATGATGAATATCTAAAACAACTTCAGCAATAATTCTTAAATTATAGTTACTTAAACAATTTATTGTATCAGTTACTATTCCATTTGATGAATTTTCAATTGGAACAACACCAAATTTTACTTTTTTTGTATCAACTTCTCTAAAAATTCCTTTTATAGAACTAATAGGGATATACGAACTCATTGCACCAAATCGCCCTTCAGCAGCTTGATGTGTAAAACTTCCCTCAGGTCCAAGATATGCTATATTTTCAGGTAATTCAATATTTCTTGAAATTGCAAAAATCTCTAAAAATAGAGCTTCAATTGCACTTCTATTTAAAAGTCCTTTGTTTTCATTATTGATTTTTTCAAGTCTATCAATAATTGATTTTTCCCTTTCAGGTCTATAAATTGCTCCACCACTTTTTGCCTTTAAAGCTCCAACTTCGTGAACAATTTTCATTCTTTGATTTATTAATTCAAGTAGTGTATTATCAATATTATCAAGTTTGTTTCTAAGTTCTAATAATCCATCTTCGTTAGTCATAGATGCCCTTCTATTTTATAAACTCTTCTTCTAAAGCAATTATATCTTCAAAAGTTTCTCTTTTTCTTATAAGTCTATCATTACCATTCTCATATGCTATTTCCGCAACTTTTCCTCTTGTATTATAGTTACTAGCCATTGTAAATCCATAAGCTCCAGCCGAATAAATTGCAACTAAATCATTATGTTGAGTTTTTGGTAATTGTACATTTTTAGCAAAAAAGTCTCCACTTTCACATACTGGCCCTACTAAATTACAATCAGAAAACTCTTGATTGTCATTTAATACTTCTATTTTATGGTAAGCATTGTATAAAGATGGTCTAATTAAATCATTCATCGCTCCATCAACAATAACAAATCTTTTATTCCCATTTACTTTTTCATATAAAACTTTAGTTACAAAAGTTCCAGCATTTCCAACCATGAATCTACCTGGTTCACAAATAACAGTAATATCTAAACCAAACATATTTTCTAAAATAGATTGAGCATATTCAGTTGTATCAATTAAAGTTTCATCTTTGTAAACAATACCTAATCCACCACCAACATCAACAAATGATAATTCAATTTTTATAGCTTTTAAATTTCTTACTAAATCAGTAATGATTTTAATAGACTCTTTAATTGGTTGAAGTTGAGTAAGTTGAGAACCGATATGACAATGCATTCCAACAGGATCTAAATTCTCAGAATTTTTACATTGGATATACATTCTTTTAGCCGTATCAATATCAACACCAAATTTATTTTCATGTAAACCAGTTGAAATATATGGATGTGTTTGTGGGTCAATATTCGGATTTACTCTTATTGAAATTCTTGCTGTTTTTCCAAGTTCTTTGGCAATTAGTTCAACCCTATTTAACTCTGCATCACTCTCAACATTTATCATTAAAATATCAAGTTCAAGTGCTTGTTTTATCTCTTCATCAATTTTTCCAACACCTGAAAAAATGATTTTATAAGGAGGAATTCCAACTTTTAAAGCACGTTTTACTTCACCAATACTAACACAATCAGCACCAGCTCCAAGGTTTGCTAAGTGTTTAATCACAGACAGATTTGAATTTGCTTTTACAGCATATGCAATAAGTGATTTTCTAGCTCTAAATGCACCTTTTAACTCTTCATATTGTTTTGTAATATGGTCAAAATCGTACACATAATAAGGTGTTTGATATTTATTTGCTAACTCTTTAAAATTTATACTCATTATTATAATTATCCTATATTTAAAATCTTAATTTAAAATTTCATTAAATTTAAAAATAAAACTTTATTAAATTTTTTTATATTAAAAACAGTCAAAAAGTGTGAGATTTTGAGTGAAGTTCAAGGCGGAGTGTGAATTTTAAATAGGAGCTTACATAAAGTAAGTGAGTATTTAAAATTTACTCTCCAACGCAAGAATCAGCCAAAAGCTTACGCTTATTGGCTATTTTTCTCCGTTCCAAGCTATTGTTGGATGCCCCTCTTCGTCAAATTTCACAGCTGGCATACCCATAATATTATATCCACAATCAACATAATGAATTTCACCTGTTACAGCACTAGATAAATCTGAAAGTAAATACATACCAGAATTCCCAACTTCATCGATTGTTACATTTTTCTTTAATGGAGAGTGGGCTTCATTCCATTTTAGCATAAATCTAAAATCACTAATTCCTGCTGCTGCCAAAGTTTTAATTGGACCTGCACTAATAGCATTTACTCTAATCCCATCTCTTCCTAAATCTTCAGCTAAATATTTAGTTGTCATTTCTAAAGCTGCTTTTGCAACACCCATTAAATTATAATTTGGAATATATTTTACTCCACCATAATAAGTTAATGTTAAAATTGAAGAATTATCAGATAATAAAGGTTTTAACTCTCTTACAACTTCAATTAATGAATAAACAGAAACATCCATAGCAATATCAAAAGCTGATTTAGAAATATCATAAAATCTTCCAGATAATCCTTCTTTAGGAGCAAATGCAATTGAATGAACAATAAAATCAATTTGTCCTAAATCTTTTTCTAATGATATTTTTAAAGCTTTGATTTCTTCTGGATTTGACACATCACAAGGATACACTAAAGCCTCACTTCCAAACTCAGCAGCGATTGGTTCAACTCTTTTTTTCAAGCTATCATTTAAATAAGTAAATGCAATTTGCGCCCCTTGATCTGCACATGCTTTTGCAATTCCATAAGCTATTGACTTATTATTTGCAACTCCTAAAATTACACCTTTTTTACCTTTCATAAACATCTTATAAATCCTTTGTATTTTCTAATATTTGTATAAAATCTTCTTTTTTCCAAGAAGCAGTCCCAATTAAAGCACCATCAACATTTGGTATTTGGCAAAGTTCTCTAACATTTTCTACTTTTACGCTTCCACCATATAAAAGTGGTTTTGAAATTTTTTCTTTTATTGCGTTATGAATATTTTTTATATCTTCATTTGTTGCAGTTACACCTGTGCCTATTGCCCAAACAGGTTCATAAGCCAAAATCAGATTTTTATAATTTGTATCAATTCCATCAAACTGCTGATAAATATACTCTAAAGTTTTAGGTAAACCTTGATTTTTCACTTCTAATGGTTCACCTATACAATAGATTATTTTATAACCTAACTCTTTGTAGAACTCATATTTTTTAGCAATCATATTTTGAGTTTCACCTAAAATATGTCTTCTTTCACTATGACCTATTAAAATTGTATTAATTTCAAATTCATCAAGTTGAACTGTTCCAATTTCTCCTGTAAATGAGCCACTAGTTGCTGCATAAGCATTTTGAGCTCCAATTGAAAAAGTTGAAACCGTATCAAATAAATCCAATGAAGTTGCTGTTGGGAAAACGTAAACTTCATTTTTAATTTCATTTGATTTTAGATAATCATTCACCTCATTTATAAATAGTGCAGTTGATTTTCTAGTGTGATTTGTTTTGAAATTACTTGCAATTATTGCCATTAATTATCTTCCTCAAGTACTAAAGCTTTAACACCTGGCAGAATTTTTCCTTCAATTAATTCAAGTGATGCGCCACCACCTGTACTAATAAATGTCATTTCATCTTCATCACCTGTAACTCTTACAAGGTCAGCAGTATCTCCACCACCAACTACTGTTGTAGCAAATGAAGATGCAACTGCATGTGAAATTTTTGTACTTCCTTTTGCAAATTTATCCATTTCATAAACACCCATTGGTCCATTCCATAAAATAGTATTTGCATCTTCTAAAGCTTCAGAAAATAATAAAGCAGATGCCGGTCCAATATCAAGCCCCATCCAATCTTTTGGGATTTCTTGAATTGTTACGATTTTTGCAATTGCTTCTGCACTAAATGTTTCAGCTGCAACAACATCAACAGGTAAATAAAGTTTTACCCCTAAAGTTTTTGCTTGTTCCATAATTTTTAGAGCTTCTGGAATTAAATCCTCTTCAACTAAAGATTTACCAATTTCATGTCCTAAAGCTTTTAGGAATGTAAAGGCCATTCCTCCACCAATAATAATTTTATCAACTTTTGGAACTAAATTATGTAAAGCCTCAAGTTTACCAGAAACCTTTGAACCTCCAACAATTGATATAAATGGTCTTTTTGGATTATGAACTATATGATGAAAAAATTTAATCTCTTTTGCCATTAAAAAACCAGCTGCTTTATGCTCCATATCAAAATATTTTGCAATTCCTTCAACAGATGAGTGAGCTCTATGAGAAACACCAAAGGCATCATTAATATATACTTCTGCCATTGAAGCTAGTTTTGCACTTAATGCTTCATCATTTTTTGTTTCACCTGTTTCAAATCTCATATTCTCTAATAATAAGATTTCCCCAGCTTTAAGCTCTTTTGCCATTTTCATAGTTTCATCACAAATAATACTTGGAGCCATTTTTATCTCTTGTTTTAAAAGAGTATGTAATCTTTTTGCAATTGGAGCTAGTGAAAACTCTTCTTCAAATCCACCTTTTGGTCTTCCAAAATGTGAAGCTAAAATAACAGAACAATCATTATCAATACAATATCTAATAGTACTTAATGCACTTCTTATTCTTCTATCATCTGTAATATTGTTATATTCATCCATTGGAACATTAAAATCGCATCTAATAAAAACTCTTTTACCAGCTATATCAATATTTTTAATCTCTTGTAATTTCATTTTTAACCCTATTTATTTGCTACAAAAACAGCCATATCAATCAATCTTGATGAATAACCCCACTCATTGTCATACCAACTCATAACTTTTATCATATTTCCACCAATTACTTGTGTTAAATCTGACGCAACTATTGTTGAATTAGTATTTCCTACTAAATCACTCGAAACCATCATATCGTTATCAACTGCAACAATTCCAGATAATTCTTTTGATTTTGCCTCAAATAAAGCATTTATTTCTTCTTTTGTTGTATCTTTTTTAATTATAAAATTAACATCAACCATAGAAACATTTGGAGTTGGAACTCTAACACTTTGTCCATGTAATTTACCATCAAGTTGAGGCATAATTAATTTCATAGCCTTTGCAGCTCCTGTTGATGTAGGAATCATATTAGCAGCACCTGCTCTTGCTCTTCTTTTATCTGCTTTATGTTTTACATCTAAAATATTTTGATCATTTGTATAAGAGTGAATTGTTGTCATTAAACCTTTTTCAATTCCAAATGCATCATCAATAATTTTTGCTATTGGTCCTAAACAATTTGTTGTACAAGAAGCATTTGAAATAATTGTTTGTCCTGTATAAGTTGATTCATTAACTCCAAGTACAAAAGTTGGTGTATTATCTTTTGCAGGCGCAGACATTACAACTTTTTTTGCTCCATTATCAATATGAATTTGACATTTTTCTTGAGTTAGATAAGCACCCGTACACTCTAAAATAATTTCAGCACCACAATCTTTTGAAAAAGTTAATTCAGAAGCATCTCTTGTAGAATAAAGTTTTGCATTAATTTTTCCCATTTTTAAATAACCATTTTCAACTTTTACATCACCATTAAAAGTCCCATGAACAGTATCATATTTTGTAATATATTCTAACATATCTGGTGCTGCTGTATCATTTATTGCAACTAATTCTACATCATCTCTTGTTGCGATGATTCTTGCAACACATCTACCAATTCTTCCAAAACCATTTATTGCAACTTTAATAGCCATTTCTTCCCTTTAAATAAATCTAATTGTAGATATTTTATCGAAAAATTGCTATAATAATATTTAAGTATATTACAAAGGTTTTAAATAGGTGCGAATTGCAATATTTGGTGGAAGTTTTGACCCTATACATGTAGCTCATGTTACAGTTGTAAAGGAAGCGTTAAAAAAACTAGACATTGATGTAGTTATTGTTGTTCCAACATATCTGAATCCTTTCAAGAGTAGCTTTTACTTAAATCCAGAAACAAGATTCAAATTACTTAAAAAAGTTTTTAATGAGTTTGAAAAAGTTAAAATTTGTGATTACGAAATAAATCAACAGAAAACTAGCTATTCAATTGACACAGTAAATTATCTAATAAACTTATATAATCCATCGAAAATCTATCTAATAATTGGAGAGGATAATTTAAAAAATTTAGATAAATGGCATGAAATTGATAAACTAAAAGAGCTTGTTGAATTTGTAATTGCTTCAAGAAAAGGTTTTGAAAGTAAAAAAGCAAAAGAGTTTAAAAATTTGGATGTAAATATCGATATTAGTTCTAGCTTGCTAAGAGATAAAATTGATTTAGATTATATTCCAAAAGAAATTAAAGATGATATATTAAATCTTCAAGAAAAAGGTAAAAGTTTTTGAATACTAGATTAGAAAACATAAAAAAAATATTAGATGACAAAAAAGCGGAAAATATAGAAATTATTGATTTAACATCAAAAGACTATATAGTTGATTATGTTGTAATTGCTACAACATTAAATCCTAAACATGGATTTGCATTATTAAACTACTTAAGAACTGATTTAAAACCAACTGGTGAAGAATTTTTAAGAGTGGATGAAGATGATGAATGGACAATTATTGATTTAGGTGATGTATTTATTCACTTAATGAGTGAGAAATATAGAGTTAAATACTCTTTAGAAGAATTTTTATCTGAGTTAAAAACAACTGAAAACTAAAAAAAGAGAGAAATATTTCTCTCTTTTTTTATGACTTTTACATTTGTTCCTTGGCTTTGATTCCAAGAATTCCAAGCCCAACATTAATACTTAATGCAGCCATTACCAAAACTTTTAAATACATATTTTGTTCACTACTTCCTATTACTTTATGTTCATTATAAAATTTATGAACACTTGAAGCCAATGAATATAAATATTCTGTAATTTTTTGCATATCTCTTTTTGTAAACGCTTCTACTAAAATAGATTCCAATAAAAGTGATTCATAAACTAAGTTTAATCCATCTTGATTTAAATTTGAGAAATCTACATTTTTTATATCATCAAAACTAATTCCAGCTTTAACAAAAACTTGATTAATTCTAGCATGCGCATAATTTATATAAAAAATTGGATTTGAAGAATCTTGATTTTTTAACATATCTATGTCAAATTCTAAATGCGTATCGCTTTTTCTTGTTAAGAAAATAAATCTTAATGCATCAGCGCCTATTTCCTCAGTTATATCAGACATCAGAATAACATTTCCTGCTCTTTTTGACATTTTATAAGGTTCTCCACCTTTTAATAACTGAACCATTTGAGATAAAATAACTTCAAGTTTTGAAGAATCATTTCCTAAAAATTCAATAGCAGCTTTCACCCTTGGAATGTAACCATGATGATCAGCACCCCAAATATTTATGTATCTATCAAAACTTCTATCATATTTATTTTTATGATAAATAATATCACCGGCTAAATAAGTAGGAATCCCATTATCTCTTACAACTACTCTATCTGAATCATCTCCATATTGAGTAGATTTAAGATAAATTTTTTCATCTTTTTCATAAAGAGAACCATTTTTTTCTAATACTTCTTTTGTATTTTCCCAAGATGAATACAATGATTTTTCAGATACAAAATTATCAAATGTTATACCTAAATCTTTTAAATCTTTAATTATTATTTCCATAACTAAATCTTTTGAAAAAAAGGCTATTTCTTTAAATCTTGACTCATCATAAATTATCTCTTTTCCAAATTTCTCAATTACTATATTTGCAATATCAATTAAATATTCACCTCTATAATAAGTTTCTGGATAAGTTACTTCTTCTTTAAAAATAAAATCTCTAGCAGCAAGTGAAACTGATAAACCTAATAAATCCATCTGAGCACCAGCATCATTTATATAATATTCAGTTGTAATGTCATAACCTAAATATTTTCCAACACGAGCAAGTGAGTCTCCTGCAATTGCACCTCTTGCATGACCAATATGTAAAGGTCCAGTTGGATTTGCAGAAACAAATTCTAATAAGATTTTTTCATCTTTTTTTGATTGCTTTGCAAAAGATTCTTTGTCATTTAATGCATTATTTACTAATGATTCTAAAAAAGATGATGATAATTTAAAATTAATAAAACCTTTTACAGCTTCAACTTTTTCAAACATATCAGAATCACTTAAATTAGAAACTAATTCATCAGCTATTGCCATTGGAGATTTTTTCAGTTCTTTTGCTAGTGAAAATGCAACAGGAGTCGCATAGTGTCCAAAAGACAAATCTTTTGGTTTTTCTAACACTATACTTGTATTTAATTTTTTTTCAATAAATTCTTTTACTAAATTTTGCAATACTTTCTCTTATACTTGTTTTGTTTCGTTTTTTTCAGCTGTAGTTGTTTCAGATTTTTTTTCAATTTCGTCTGACTTGTTTTGTACTACTTCATCTTCATCATCTTTTATAGCTTTTTTAAAGTTTTTAATACCTGAACC
Source organism: Arcobacter suis CECT 7833 (assembly GCF_003544815.1). Lineage (NCBI taxonomy): Bacteria > Pseudomonadati > Campylobacterota > Epsilonproteobacteria > Campylobacterales > Arcobacteraceae > Arcobacter > Arcobacter suis. The sequence goes on from NZ_CP032100.1 coordinate 2,391,567, forward strand.
TAAACCTTTTGCTAATTCTGGTATTTTTTTACCTCCGAACAATAATAATATTACTAATACTATTAATACTAACTCCATACCACTTGGCATACTCATGATATATCCTTATATTGATTTGCTGTCATTATAACTACATAATGCTTAAAAAAATTTTGTGATTTTTACTTTAAAAAGAAATGCATAAGTTTGAATCCACTACCTGCTGCTAAGATTGTTCCCACTAAATTCAGGGTAATATTTGCAATAGCTATATAAATTGATGTTCCTAATAATAAATAAGATTCAATAGCAAAAGTTGAATAAGTAGTTAATGCTCCTAGAAATCCTGTTGTTAAAAATGCTTTAAGATTCACAGAAAGAGGATAATTTGAGAAATATGCAAATAATACACCAGCTAAAAATGAACCTACTAAATTTACGAATAATATTCCTAGTGGAAATTCTATTGGAAAATATTTATTTGTAAAATGTACAGCATATGCCCTTGCAATTGAACCTATAAATCCTCCCACTCCAATAGCAAGAATCATTGACCAATTAAGAGACATAGTTTGTACATTCTTTATTGAATACTTCATTCATTTTTTCTTCTGTTTTTTCAAACCAATCCGTATTTTTATCTGCTTGAATTGGTTCTAAATAAACAACTTTTACAATACCTGGTGTTGCTAATACTTTTTTAGAATCAACTATATTTCTTGTATTAAATAAAACTATAGGTTGCACCCTTAGATTATATCTATTTGCTAATATTTTAGCACCCGGTCTAAAACCTAGCATTGATTTACCATCACTTCTTGTACCTTCAGGAAACATTGCAATTGGTCGACCTTTATCTAGTCTATCTTTTGCTTCTTTTAAAAGGTTTATAATTCCTGCTTTATTTTCTCTATCAATGCTAATCATTCTCGGAGCTTTTATTATATGTCCAAAAAAGAATAAATCAGTTATCTCTTTTTTAGCAACCCAAGCTAAATCTCTTGAATGAATATATTCCATTACAATTATGTCAAGTAAAGATTGATGATTCATTAAAATCATGTCACATGATTCATCTAATTTTCCTTGAGTTTGTAATTTTATTCCTAAAACAAACATTTGGAAATTCATCCATACTTTAATTACTTTGTGTGTGTGGTTTTTAAATATATACATTAAAACTACAGTTATTGCAACTGTAATTGAAAATTGAATAAATAGTATAATTCCTCTAATTCGTGCCAAAACTTTCTTCCTTTATCCAACCTATAAAATCACTTTCTTTTCCTAAAATTTTGATAAAGCCATTTTTTTTCTCTAATATTTCAACTTGCTGATCATTTTCTAATTTAAAAAATATTGTTGAATTTTTTGTTGGCAAAATATAAACAAAAGAATCTTTTTTTACTATTCCTGTACTATTTGGTAATAAATAAATAATTGATATTACAAAAAGTACTAACGATATATATAAAAAGAATCTTTTTCTTTTCCAAATAAACAATGCTAGGAAGAAGATAAAAAAAGTAATTGAACCTATTTTTTTGTATTTTTCAAAACTTGAATCATTCGGATTTAAATCTGTTTGCGTACTTACTAATTCATTTTGCAAAATTAAAGGAATAGTTAAATCTTTTAAACTTTTTGTTTTGGTATTATAGTAAGTAATAACCATTTTCTTTTTGTATATTGGAGTAACAAAATAGTAAACTAAATTTTGTTTCTCATTATTTTCTTTTATATTAGAAATTCCCTGTTCTTCAACATCTTTTAATTTAAAATCTTCAAGATTTGAATTAATAGCATCTACATCTATTATAGTTAAAGCTTCTTTATTATTATATTGTTTTGTTTTATATGCTTTTAAAATTATATCATCAGCAATTACACCTGAATATCTTTCATCGCCTTTTCCTATATCAGAAAATCTAATTACTGGTGGACTTAATTCACTCGAATCAATCATTGCACTATCATTTTTTAAAACAATACTCAAATCAGGGAATTTAAAATTTCCTTGTTTAACTTTGAAATAATAGCTATTTTCATAAGTATCATTTGTAACTTTTCTCCAAGGATTTTTTGGATTTAGAATTGTAATATTTGAAGAGTTTAAAAAAGTTGTTTCTAATTGAGTAAAATCAGCTGTAGTAATTAATGCTCTAACTACAACTTCAAATTTTTGATTTTTATAAATATTTGTTGGTATTTTATTGTACGAAAGATATAAATTTTTTGATGCGAAAAGATTTACGCACAAAAAAACATTAAGAAGAATAAATAGTTTTAATATTTTTCTCATTTTACTTTTTACAATAGGAGATTAACTCCTTATTGTAAAAAACCCTTTAGCATATTAACACCATCAATAGAACCTAAAAGTTCTTCAATAGCTCGTTCTGGATGTGGCATTAAACCAAAAACATTTTTTTCTTTGTTACAAATACCAGCTATATTTGAAACTGAACCATTCATGTTTACTAAATTCCCATCTTTATCGCAATATTTTAAAAGTATTTGATTATTGTCTTCTAGCTCTTTTAATCCAAGAGCATCAATATAATAGTTTCCATCATGGTGTGCTACTGGAATATTAACAACTTGATCTTTTTTCATCAACGATAAAAATCTATTATCTGTATTGATTATTTTTAAAGTATGATATTTTGAAATAAAATGTAAAGAATCATTTCTTTTCATAGCACCAGGTAATAATCCAGCTTCTAATAAAATTTGAAATCCATTACAAATTCCTAAAACTTTTCCACCCTTTGCAGCATACTCTTGAACTGATTCCATAATATTTGCAAATCTAGCAATTGCTCCACTTCTTAAATAATCTCCATAAGAAAATCCACCAGGAATTACTAATAAATCAGTATTCGCAGGAATTTGTTTTTCTTTATGCCAAATGATTTCTACATCACAACCTAATTGTTCAAATGCATATTTTGTATCATATTCACAGTTTGTTCCAGGAAATTGTAATACTGAAATTTTCATATTAACCTACTATTTCTATATCATAATCTTCAATAACTGTATTAGCTAAAAGTTTTTGACACATTTTTGTAACTTCTTCTTTAGCAGATACTGCATCAGTTGAGTTTAATTCAATAATAATTTGTTTACCAATTCTTACATTTTTAACTAATTCTTTAAATCCTAATGTGTCTAATGCATGATGAGTTGCTTTACCTTGATCATCAAGTACACCTTGTTTTAATGCTACATTTACAATTGCTTTCATTTATTACCTTCAATTTATATTTTTGCGATTATATCTAAAAATGCCTTACAGCTATTTAGGCAAGAAGAGTCTTAAAACTCTTCATTAAAACTATTTACTTAATCTATTAAGAATAGTTGTATATCCATCTAAAATTTTATCTTTGATAGTTTGAGGAACATTTACCTCTAACTTTTCACCAGATTTAAGAGCTTTTGCTTTCTCTTTCCAGTTATCTGCTTTTCCAAAATCTCTAAGAATTTGTTTATCCATTGAGATATAATTTTGCGCATCAAAATCTTCTTTTGAAATAAATCTTGAACTCTCAGGTGTTAAAACTTCATCACCTAAAACCCATTCACCTTTAGAATTAACAAAAATTTCAAATTTTGTATCAACTACAATAATACCTCTCTCTTGTGCAAATTTAGTAAAATCTTTAAACAATTTTTCTAAGTTTGTTACAATTTCAGGAAAAGTTTCTCTAACTTTTGCAGAATTTAAAGGTTCATCTTTAATTCCTTTTGTTGTTGGAGTAAAAATTGGTGTTTCAAATTTAAACCATTGAGGTAAATCAGAAGCTAAATCTAAACCATAAGGATCTTTTCCATTTTGACAAGCATCAAATAAAGAACCTGTTAAATAATTTCTAAATATTAATTCAAATTGAACTATTTCACCATCAAATTCAGCTTCTAATGGTTTACATAATTCCATAAGTTGACATCTTGGTGCAATAGCTAAAGATTGGTCAACCATTTCTGATAAAATTGCTGTTCTAATTCCAGCTTCTTTTGCAAACATTGCTCCATTATTAGAAATAGCTGTTTGAGAAACCCCTTTTCCTTCTATTAAAAGATTTAATGGAATATCAAATACCGAACATCTGTCACTTCTTACAAGTAACACTTTTGGCTCAACTCCAGGACAAGTATAAAGATCTGCATTTTTACCAATATAAAAAAGATTATAACCTAACTCTTCTAACTCAGAAATACCTTTTTGAGTTGTAGTTTTCTTTGAATCAGGCCAAAGATTAAGTGCTACGATATCACTTATTTTCATTTAGTCTCCTATTATTTATTCATTATTATTAAACTTTTTAAAATTGCAATAGAAGTATTTAATTGATTATCTCCTAGTACATCTTCACCTGTAATTACTTTTTTATTTTCATCAGCTATTACTTTTTCTTCTTTTTTTGTATTACCTACTTTTTCAAGTTCTCCTTCAAGATGTTTTTTTAAATCAGATTCTTTTATTTTAAACTTATCTTCTTCATCTTGTGTAACTTTTCCAGCATTAACAATTACATCAGGAGTAACTCCTGTTGCTTGAATTGTTCTTCCACTTGGTAAATAATATTTTGCAATAGTTAATTTTATATTTTCACTTCTATCATTTTCAATAGGAAGAACTGCTTGAACAGAACCCTTACCAAAAGTTTTTTCTCCAATAATAACTGCTCTTTTATGGTCTTGTAACGAACCACTTACAATTTCAGATGCTGATGCTGAACCTTCATTTACAAGAACAACTAAAGGTAATTTAGTTTTAGTTTTTAATGCACTTGCTTCAAATTTTTCTTCATCTTCAGGATTTCTTCCTTTTTGAGAAACAATTACTCCACTATCAACAAATAAATCAACTACACCTATTGCTTGTGAAAGTAATCCTCCAGGATTATTTCTTAAATCCAAAATAAGACCTTTTACATTTTTATTTGCAGTTATGATTTTTTCTAAATCTTCAGTAACTTTTGTATCAAAACTTGAAATTCTCAAATATAACAAATTTTCATTTTCAATTGTTTTAGAGAATACAGATTGTATTTTGATAATATCTCTTTTCATTTTTATTTCTAAAGGTTTTAGTTCACCTTTTCTTACAAGAGTTAATGTAATATCAGTTTGAGGATTTCCTCTCATTAAGGTAACAGCTTCATCTAAGGTCATATTTATTGTTGAAGTATTATTGATTTTTAAAATAATATCTAGAGCTTTTACTCCAGCTTTAAATGCTGGTGTATCATCAATAGGTGAGATTACAGTTAAAGCTCCATCTCTCATTCCTACAGTAATTCCTAAACCACCAAATTCACCTTGAGTTTGAATAGCCATCTCTTTTGATGCTTTCTTATCTAAATATGATGAATGAGCATCTAACTCTTGCATTAAACCTTTTAATGCTTTGTCAACTATTTCTTGTAATTTTATGTCATCAACATAATATTTTTCAACAGTACCAATTACTTTTGTTAGTTTTGATAAAGACTCAAATCTTGATTGTTCAGGAACAACTTCCTCGTTTGCAAAAATATTTTGCGATATAACCAATGTAAGTGTAGAAGCTAATAATAATCTCTTCATATTTTTTATAACCTTATAAATTTATAGAGAATTATTATACAAAAAGTAAGATAAAAGTAAGATTTTATTAAAAATTTTGTACCATATCAACTACTTTTCAAAAAGGTTATTAAAATGAGTATAAAAGAAAATGTTGATTATGTTAAAACAGAGCTAAGTAGCGAAGAGAAATTTTTAGAAAATTTCGTAAAAGGTGAAAGGTTTTTTAAAAAATATAAAACATTAATCTTTGCATTTGTGGCAGTTATTATAGTAGGAATTATCAGTTTTTTTATAAAAGATAACATAGCACAATCAAATAAATTTGAAGCAAATATTGCTTTCAATAAAGTTTTAGAAAATAGTGATGATGCTCAAGCACTAGCTATTTTAAAAGATAAAAATCCTCAACTTTACGATATTGCTATTTTTTTACAAGCAAAAAAAGAAGCTAAAGCAACACAAATAAGTGTTCCTTTATTAAAAGAGTTATCAAAATATCAAACCGCGTTAGCAGATAAAAATATTGCTGAATTAGATAATTTATCTATGCAAAATGATTTTTTATTAAAAGAATTTGCTATTTTCAATAAAGCACTTCTTTTAACAAATGAAGGAAAATTTAATGAAGCAAAAACAACACTAGCATTGATTCCAGAAACTTCAAAAGCTTTTGAATTGGCTAAATTACTAAACCACTATCTACTTACAAAATAAGGAAAAACATGAGATATTTTTTAATTTCATTATCAGCAATATTTTTATTTACAGCTTGTTCAGGGAAAAAGTATTTCGAACCTGAAGATGTAAGCAGTAATATAGAATTAAATAAAGAATCTATGTCTTCATCAATTACATCGATGAATAAAATTGGTGCAACACTAGAAGATAAAAAAGTTATCACAGTAGATGGAATTTCATCTTTTGAATTACCAGAAAATTTTGACTTTTTAAATGTAAGTGCTGATGGAAAAATTATCGCTACAAACTATATTAATAAAATATTAATTGGTAGTGAAGAAAGAGTTGTAAAAGATGTTGTAGTTGCCGCATCTTTAAAAGATAATAAATTAGCTTTGGTTTACTCAAGTAATACAATTGAGTTAATTGATATTAAAACAAATAAAACTTTATTTAAAGAGTATTTACCAGCATCTTTAGCAAATGATACAAGAATTACAAATCCTCATTTTATGGGAAATTTAATACTTTTCCCTACATTAAATGGAAAAGTTATTATTGTTTCAGCATTAACAAATGAATCAATTAGAAATATTTCAGTTGATCCAGATAGTGAATTTAATAATATAATTTCATTAAATGTAATTGAAAGTTCTCAAACATTAATAGTTGCTAGTCCAAATAAAGTTGTATCAATTTCTCCAAAAGAAATTATTGCAAAAGAGTATGATCTAAGAGATATTATTGTAAATAAAGAAGATGTTTATATTGCAACTATCGATGGTCAAATCATAAAATTAACTCCAAGCTTAGCTGAAGTTGCAAAGAAAAAATATAAATATGCAAAAGTTCATGCTTTAGGATTTTCTGATTCATTATATGCGGTTGAATCACAAGGTTACTTAATAAACTTAAATCAAGACTTTACTGATGATAGAATTTATAAATTCAGCTTTGATAATGAAGAAAGAATGATAGCAATTGGAAATAAAATATATTTTGATTCAAAATATATAACTCTTCCATAACTAAAAATTCTAGAATAAAAAAGGGATATTTGGAAAAACCAAATATCCCTTTTTTTATTCCTAAAATATAATTTTAAGAGAAATTCTTATTAGCTAAATATTCAACTAAAACTGTTGCATAAGAGCCTTTAGGAAGAATGAAATCTAAACTACACACCTTTTTAGTTGCATCATATTTACAGCTTATATCTCTTGGGAAAACCATAGCTTCTCTTCTATAACCTTTTTCTTGAATATATAAATCATCATATTTTTGCTCAATTAAAGCAGCTTCACCCATTGCTTTGAAAACCTTTCTTCCTGGAAGTAATCCAGTTGGAGTTATTTTAAAATTATGAAAATCATTTAATATATTTGCAGTTATAGCCTTTGGAGTAAATAATTTATTATTTTGCAAATCAAAAAAGATATCTCCATTTAAAAGTTTAAACTCATCATTTGATAAGCTTAATCGCTCAACTAACCAAGCATTAAAAAAACTACTTTGATAAGCAGCAATAAGCATTTTTGATAACTTTTTATCTTTTACTATCTCTTCACCATAAACTACATCTTTTGCTTTTGCAAGATTATCAACTACTTCTTTTCCAAATCTTTGATAACCAAAATAGTTTGGCATTCCTTCTTTGACTATAAGTTTTATGATTTTTTGAATATGATTTATATCCGTTACTTCAACATTATGAAGGTTGATTTTAAATCTATTTCCTTCTAAATCACCAATATTTAGTTTTTCATTATGTAAAAAAGTATCTATAATTTCAATCTTTTTATTTTTAAAAAGTTTTATTTCTTTAGAATATTTTTTAGGGATAGTAATGTATTGAGTTGTTGTGGCTCGTTTATCTTTAAGACCAGCATAACCAATCTCATTGGAAAAAACATTTAGGAATTTTGCTAATCTATCGATTAATTCCCAGGTATCGCAGTTATTTTTTTCAATTTTTAAAACTAAAAAACTACCTGCACCAGAAAATTTTATAGGTTGTTCTTCAACTATAAAATCCTCTTCATTTTGAACAAATTTGAAATTTAAAGTTTTATCATTCTTAGGATAAACTCTTTTTATCAATTCTTAGCTCTTTTTATAAATTCATTTTCATAAACAGTTCTACACTCTGTACAAAACTTAGCAAATGGTTTAGCTTTTAATCTTCCTAATGGAATAACAACTCCACACATATCACAAATCCCATAAGTTCCAGCATCTATTTTTTTAAGAGATTCTTCTATTTGTCTTAACTCATCAAGTTGATGATTTGCTATCATTCCTTCTGTAAAAGAATCACTTACTAACTCAGCATAATCTAATTCATCATTAATTTCTTGTTCTTTTAATTGATCAATATTTGCTCTACTGTTATTAATATTTGATAAAATATTTTCTTTTCTTTCAAGTAAAATTACTTTTAACTCATCAATTTGCTGTTTGTTTGGCATAGTTTCTCCTTAAATATTCGCGCAATTATATACTTTTTTACATATATTATTACTTAGATAACACTTAAATGCCTATTTTAAGGACTTTTAATCATTAATAATAATCATTAATAATATAATTAAATTACTTTTTAAGATTATTTGTTTAACTGAAAATTAACTAAAAGAAGATAGAATACACAAGTTCTAAGAGGAGTTTACTATTACAATTTTAACAAAAAAATTCATTTTTTTTATAACTTTTTTTATTTTAACTTTTGTTTTTTTTGTTTTTTTTCACTCAAAATTAAACAATAAAATTGATTATTCAACAAAAGTTAGTACTATTTCTAAACTTTCTAATTTAAGTTTTTCAAATAATATATATGATTCAAAAATAAAAGAACAAAACGATTTCTCAAATAAAAACTTTTTTATCAATTTACAAATAAACTATTTGGATTTTGTTTATGAAAAATAGTGTGTTTTTTAATTTCTTATTTCTTTTACTAATCAAACATAAATCAAAACATATTGCAATTTTTATTATTTCTATTTTAATCGTATTTATGGTTTCTTCAGTACTTTTTATCTCAAACAGTTTAAAAAAAGAGATTTTTTCTACTTTAAATAATCAAAGTGATTTTATAATCCAGAAAACAAATAATGGGAAAATTTTTGATGCTCCAATATCATGGATTGATGATTTCTCTTCAATAAATGGTGTAAAAAATGTTCAACAAAGGGTTTATGGCTTATATTATTTTATGCCTGAAAATGTTTATTTCACAATTGTTGGTGTTGATTTATTTGAAGAAAATACAAACAAAAATATAAAAGAGCTTTTAAGTGTTCTAAATATCTCAAACTTTTTAGAAAATGATTCTATGATTATTGGAAATGGAATTAAAAAAATATTTGATAAATATCACTATTTTGATTCTTATGATTTTAAACTTTTAGATAAACAATCTTTAAATGTAAAAATATTCAAAGATTTACCCAAAGAAGCAAATTTAGTTGCAAATGATTTGATAATCATGGATATAAATCTTGCAAAAAAGATTTTAAATATAGATGAGGAATATTCAACTGATATAGTTTTAAATGTTCCAAATGATTTGGAAAAACAAAACATAAAAGAACAACTGATTTTAAAACACTCAAATATTAGAATTTTACAAAAAGAGAGTCTAAAAAAAGAGTATGAAAATATGTTCAACTACAAAGGTGGAATTTTTTTAGTTTTATTTATCGTAGTAATTTTTACATTTGTTTTGATTTTATACCAAAGATATTCCATGATTAGTTCAAGTGATAAAAAAGAGATTGGTATTTTAAAAGCTGTTGGTTGGAGTATAAAAGATATTATCAAACTAAAAATTATTGAAAATTTTATTGTGGGATTCATGGCTTTTATTATTGGAGTTATTATTGCTTATATTTTTGTGTTTATTTTAAATGCACCTATTTTAAAAAATATTTTTATTGGTTTTTCAAATGTTCAAAATGATTTTATTTTAAGTGCTAACATTGAATTTACAACAATAGTTACCCTATTTTTATTTTTTATAATTCCTTTTTTAAGTGCAGTTTTAATTCCCGTTTGGAAAATTGCAGTAATTGATGCAAATGAGAGTATGAAATGATAAAAATAGAAAACTTAAATAAAATCTTTAATGAAAATACAAAAAGAGAGTTTCACGCTTTAAAAAATATCAATTTGGAAATCAAAAACTCTTCATGTATTATTTTAAAAGGAATAAGTGGAAGTGGAAAATCTACGCTTTTATCTATTATTGGAACTTTATTAAAACCAACAAGTGGAAGTATAGTTGTTGAAAATGAAAATATTGCGAAACTTCCTGATTTACACGCCTCAAATTTTAGAGCAAAAAAACTTGGTTTTATTTTTCAATCATATAATTTATTCGATACTTTAAGTGTAAAAGATAATGTTTCAATTGCCTTAATTCCTCTTGGATTTAATCAAAAACAAATAGATGAAATGGTTTTAAAAGCTTTGGAATTAGCAAATATTCAACATAAAAAAGATGAGTTAGTTTATAATCTTTCAGGTGGGGAAAAACAAAGATGTGCAATTGCAAGGGCAATTGTAAACAATCCTGAAATTATTCTTTGTGATGAGCCAACTGCAAATTTGGATTATGATAATTCTCTTATTTTTATTGAGAGTTTAAAATTACTAAAAAGTCTAAATAAAACAATAATTGTTGCAACCCACGACCCAATATTCGATAATCTTGATTTTGTAGATAAAATAATAAATATAAAAAATGGAACAATTTGTGAGTGAAATACTTCTATCAAATGAAATAATTATCTATTTATTTACTCAGATTATTCTATTTATTTTACTTTTTATAGCTTTTTATTTTTCTATTTTTATAATAAAAAATTGGAATTATGAAAAAACTACATCAGCTCAATATAAACTTGAGAAAACTTCATATTTAGTAATACTTATAATCTTTTTTGCACTTATTGTAAAAATATTTTTAATGCCCTACTTCACATACAGCATTGATAATTTGTCACATATAATTCCAGGAGCGATGTGTGCAGCTGGAGTTATCAAAGCAAATAGTTATGGTGAAATTTTACTCAGCTTAAAACTTATAATTGTTTTTTGTATTGGTATTTGGTTGATTATTAATAGTTTAGATTTAAAAGAAAAAACATATCCATATACAAAAAAGAAATTTGTTTTTTATATTTTTATTTTTGCTCTTATTTTAATTGAAACAACTCTTGATATTTTATATTTATCAAATATTTCAACAAAAGAACCTGTAATGTGTTGTTCAGTCATTTTTGGAGTTAATTCAACTGGAAGTAAAATACCTTTTGATTTATCAGTTCCAATGCTTGTTGGTCTGTTTTATTTGATTTATATATTAAGCATTTTTACAAATATTCAAAAACAAAAATTTACAAATTTTGTAGTTAATTTATTCTTTTTATACATCGCTTATTATGCTGTTACTTATTTCTTTTCAACTTATGTTTATGAATTACCAACACACCAATGTCCATTTTGTATGCTTCAAAAAGAATATAACTTTGTAGGATATTTTATTTGGACAACTCTATTTTTAGGAACTTTTTTTGCAATCGCTAGTTTCATTGTGCCAAAATTCACAAATAAAAATTTAGATAATATTTTTAAATATTCTATTTTATTTAATTCAATCTTTGTATTTTTATGTTCTTTTTATTTGATTAGATATTATTTTGTAAATGGAGTTTTTTTATAAAAGTTCCGTGCTAATTAAATTAACACGGAATAGTAGAATTATTTAGTTTCTTCTTTTTTCTCTTCAGTTTGAACTGGAGCAGTTTCATCTTTTTTTACTTCTTCTGTAGCAGTAACAGGAGTTGTTTCATCTTTTTTTACTTCTTGAGTTGCTGGAGTTGTTGGTGCAACTTCATCTTTTTTTACTTCTTGAGCTACAGGAGTTTCAGTAGCTGGTTTTTTCTCTTCTGTACAACCTGTTAATAAAGCTAATGCTACAGCTGTTCCTAATAAAATTTTTTTCATGGATTGCGTCCTTTTTTTAATAAATAATTTTTATTTTGTTTTATAAAAAACAATGTTGGAATAATACCAAAATAATTGTATATAAATTGTGTTGAAATCATAAATTTAGTTTATTGCTGATAAGATTCCAACTTATTTAACAAATCAGGATAAATTCATGGTCGAACAAATCAAACAAAAATCAACATTAAGTTACTTTAATACTTTCTTCTTATTTTTTGGTGTATCAGTAATTATTGAACTATTTTATATGGGAATATTAGGTGTTGTTCAAGGAACAACTCTTACAATTTTAGAATTAAGTTTATCTTTTGATAATGCAGTTATTAATGCATTAATTTTAGCAAATATGCCTCCTATTTGGAGGAGAAGATTCCTTACTTGGGGTATGTTAATTGCCGTATTTGGAGTAAGATTAGTTTTCCCAATTTTAATAGTTTTCGCAACAACTGATTTAAGTTTTGTAGAATCATTTAGTCTTGCTGTAAACAATCCTGCTGAATATGAAAAAGTAATCCTTGCTTCACATCATATAGTTATGGCATTTGGTGGAATATTTTTATTAATGATATTTTTATCATTTTTATTTAACGAAAATAAAGATGTGCACTGGATTGCAGTAATTGAAAAATATGCTTCTAGATGGTCAAGTATTGGTAATTTAAAAATATTAATTGCAATATTAACTGTAGCAGTAATTGGATTTTATGCTCCTTCTCATATATTAATAGATGATGTTGTGAAAAATATTGATAAAGGAGAAATTATTTTACCTATGATTTATGGTATTTTATTATATCTTTGTATTGAATTTCTAAGAGGCATTTTAGAAGATGATGGAACAAAACATGATTCAACTAGTATGGAAAGTGAAAGAGAAAAAATAGAACATGTTGTTAATTCTAAGCTTGCAAAAGGTGGATTCGCATCATTTATTTATTTAGAGCTTATTGATATGTCTTTCTCTTTTGATGGTGTTTTAGGAGCTTTTGCAGTTAGTCAAAATATCGTTATTATTATGCTAGGTCTAGGTGCTGGTGCATTTGCTGTTAGGAATCTTACAATCTTAATGGTTGATAGAGGAACTGTTGCTGAATACAAATATTTAGAACATGGAGCAATGTGGTCTGTAGGACTTTTAGCTATAAGTATGATTGTTCAAATATTCATGCATTTACCTCATGGCTTAATAATTGCTTTTGCAATTATTCCAATTGCTATTGCATTTATTCACTCTGTTAGAGAAAATAAACAAGATAAAAATAAAATATAACTACAACTTAAAGAATAAGGATTTCATCCTTATTCTCTTACATATTCAAAACTTTATATCTTTTTACAGCAATATTTAAATTATATTTGTGATATTAAAGATTTAGTAATTAACTCTGGAGATGATTGATTTGGATTAAATTGTATGATATTAAAAAGTGGAGGAGGTAGTCGGACTCGAACCAACGCATGTCGGATTTGCAATCCGAGGCATTACCAGCTTTGCTATACCTCCAACAAAAATGTATAGTCTTTAGATAAATCATTTAAAACTGAAAAAGATTAGATGATTATTTTTAGTTATAGTGGCAGAGAGCAAGGGATTCGAACCCTCGGAGGCTTTCACCTCGCCGGTTTTCAAAACCGGTACAATCGACCAACTCTGTCAACTCTCTACACATATATTATGGTGCGAATGGTGAGAATCGAACTCACACTCCGAAACCGGAACGGGATTTTAAGTCCCGCGCGTCTACCTATTCCGCCACACTCGCACATTTGGTAAGTCAATTTCAAGTATCTTATACTCAAATTGGACTGGAATTATAATAGGTTTTTTTTTATTTGTCAAGATATTTTCTAAAGAATTCTAAAATTTTAAAATAATCTTCTATTTTAATTAAAATTGAACAGCAATAAATGTATAATCTAGACATATAATTTATGCATATTTAAAGGATTAAAATTGAGAAGTGATGAAGTAAAAAAAGGATTTGATAGAACTCCACACAGGTCATTATTAAGAGCAACAGGACTTAAAGATGAAGATTTTGATAAACCATTTATTGGTGTTGCAAACTCTTTTATTGAGTTAATTCCTGGACACTTTTTTTTAGATAAAGTATCAGCAATCATAAAAGAAGAAATTAGAGCAAATGGTTGTGTTCCATTTGAATTTAATACTATTGGTGTTGATGATGGAATTGCGATGGGACATGATGGGATGTTATTTTCACTTCCATCAAGAGAATTAATTGCAAATTCTATTGAAACAGTAATGAATGCACATAAACTAGATGCAATGATTGCTATTCCAAACTGTGATAAAATTGTTCCAGGTATGATTATGGGAGCTTTAAGGGTTAATGTTCCAACTATTTTTGTAAGTGGTGGACCAATGGAAAAAGGTTACACAAAAGATGGAACTCCAATTGACTTAGCAACTGCATTTGAAGCTGTTGGAAAACATGAAGCTGGACAAATGAGTGATGAAGAGTTAAAAGATATTGAATGTAATGCATGTCCAAGTGGTGGTTCATGTTCTGGAATGTTTACTGCAAACTCTATGAATACACTTATGGAAGCTATGGGAATTGCACTTCCTGGAAATGGAACTATTTTAGCACTAACGCCTGAAAGAGAAGTTTTATATAGACAAGCAGCTAGAAGAATTTGTGAAATTGCACTTGATGCGCAAGCAAGAGAAAAATATAAATTAACAAATATTTTAAATGAAAATGCTGTTAGAAATGCTTTTGCTGTTGATATGGCAATGGGTGGAAGTTCAAATACTGTTTTACATATGTTAGCAATTGCAAAAGAAGCGCATGTTAATTTTAATCTTGAAGATATTAATAAAATTTCTAAAAGAGTTTCGCATATTGCAAAAATTTCTCCATCTTTATCAACTGTTCACATGGAAGATATTAATAAAGCGGGTGGTGTAAATGCAGTTATGAAAGAGATGACAAAAAGAGGTGATGATATTTTAGCTGATAACCTTACAATCTCTGGGGAAAGTGTATTAGAAAAAATCAAAGATTCTTACATCAAAGATACAAATATTATTCACACTATTGATAATCCATATTCACAAGTTGGTGGATTAGCGATTCTTTATGGAAATTTAGCAGAGCAAGGTGCTGTTATTAAAACTGCTGGAATTACAGGTTCAAGAGTATTTACAGGAACTGCTGTTTGTTTTGATGGACAACCTGAAGCTGTTAAAGGAATCATTAGTGGAAAAGTAAAAGCTGGTGATGTTGTAGTAATCAGATACGAAGGTCCAAAAGGTGGTCCTGGTATGCAAGAGATGTTAGCACCAACTTCATTAATCATGGGAATGGGACTTGGAGATAAAGTTGCACTTATTACTGATGGAAGATTCTCAGGAGCTACAAGAGGAGCATCTATTGGTCACGTAAGTCCTGAAGCTGCTGAGGGTGGAATGATTGGATTATTAAGAGATGGTGATGAAATTCATATTGATGTTGACCAATATATTTTATCTGTAAATCTTACATTTGAAGAGATTGCACAAAGAAGAGACGAATTTGTTCCTCTAAAAAAACCTCTTAACTCTTCTTGGTTAGGACAATATAGAGCTTTAGTTACAAACGCAAGTAGCGGCGCTGTTTTAAAAACTGATTTATAATAACTCTAACTAAGGTTTTAAACCTTAGTTAGTATTAACCAAACATTAACTTTTGATTGGAAAATAGTTTACGCTTATACTTTACAATGTCATATATAAAATTAAAAAAAGAGGATATACAAAGTGAAGAAAAAACTTCTACTTATTTCTACATTAATTGCTACTCAATTGTTTTCAAAAACAATTGATTTTGAAGTAGTGGATTCAAATCCTACTAGAGTTTCTCCTAATTCAACTAACGAAATTTTATCTTTTAATAGTAGTATCAAAGATTCTGTTCATTCTATTGTAAATATTTCTGCTAAAAGACATGTAAATGAAGGAATTGAAAATCTTCCTTTACAAATGTTTAATGATCCTTTCTTCAAAAGATTTTTTGGAGATCAATTTGGAAATCAATTTAAACAAAATAGAATTCAAAGATCACTTGGTTCTGGTGTTATTATTTCAAAAGATGGATATATTGTTACAAATAATCATGTTATTGAAAATGCCGAAGAAATAACAGTAACAATAGGTGATGAAACAACAGAATACAATGCGAAACTTGTTGGGAAAGATGCTGATAGTGATATCGCTGTTATTAAAATTGAAGCTAATATTGCTTTAAAACCTATAAAACTAGCTGATTCTAACTCATTATTGGTTGGAGATGTTATATTTGCTATTGGAAATCCTTTTGGTATTGGAAGTACAGTAACTCAAGGAATTATCTCAGCACTTAATAAAAACAAAGTTGGAATTAATAGATACGAAAACTATATTCAAACTGATGCTTCTATAAACCCTGGAAATTCAGGTGGTGCGTTAGTTGATTCAAGAGGTGCGTTAATTGGTATAAATACTGCAATTATTTCAAAGGGTGGTGGAAATAATGGTATTGGATTTGCAATTCCAGTTGCAATGGTAAAAGATGTTGTTGAAAAATTAGTTGCTGATGGAAAAGTAACAAGAGGTTATTTAGGTGTAGCAATTGCCGATTTAGATAATGAATCTTCAAAAGTTTATAAAAGAAAAGAAGGTACTTTAGTTTTAGATATTTCAGCTGACACACCAGCAGCAAAAGGTGGTCTAAAAAGAGGTGACTTAATTTATGCAATAAATGGTAAAGTTTTAAAAGATAAAGCTTCTTTACAAAACACTATTGCAGCATTTAAACCTGATGAAAAAATAAAGATTCAAGTTGAAAGAGATGGAAAAGATATTGAATTAAATATTGTTTTAGGAGATAGAACTACTTTATTAGATACTACACCTACTCAAGTAAATAACACTATTTTTCTTGGTGGATTAAAATTAAGTGTAATTGATAGTGAAACACAAAAGCAATTTAGATTATCTTCAGATGTTACAGGAATATTAATTTCA
This sequence comes from Arcobacter suis CECT 7833, assembly GCF_003544815.1. Lineage (NCBI taxonomy): Bacteria > Pseudomonadati > Campylobacterota > Epsilonproteobacteria > Campylobacterales > Arcobacteraceae > Arcobacter > Arcobacter suis. The sequence continues at coordinate 2,408,827 of NZ_CP032100.1, forward strand.
GATGTTGAACTAAAATCAAAGGCTGAAAAAGCTGGTTTCCAAGCTGGAGATATTATAGTTCAAATAGAAGATACAGAAATAAAGAACTTTGCAAATGTTGAAGCTGTATTAAAAAAATATGCAAATAAATATAAAAGAGTGTATGTAAATAGATATGGTCAAACTATTTTATTTATCATTCAATAAAGGATAACCCATTATTAAAGTACTTATGATAGAAGATGATTTAGAATTAGCTCAAATCATCACAGATTATTTAAAATCATTTGACATTGAAGTAGTAAATACTGATAGCCCATATAATGGGTTATCAATGCTTGATGTTCATAAAGATTATAAACTTATTATTTTGGATTTAACACTTCCTGAAATAGATGGTTTAGAATTAATTCCGAAAATTAGAGAAAAATCTAATATTCCTATTATTATTAGTTCTGCACGTGATGATATTTTGGACAAAGTTATGGGGCTAGAACGAGGTGCAGATGATTATCTTCCAAAACCTTATAATCCAAGGGAACTTCAAGCTAGAATCAAAACTATTTTAAAAAGAGTTGATTCAAACAATGAACCCAAAAAACCTGAACAAAATTCACTTTTTGAAGTAAGGGATGATGATATGCAAATCTTATTTCAAGGGATTGCATTAACTCTGACACTTGCTGAATATGATATTTTAAAACTTTTGATTCAAAGAAATCATGGAGTTGTTGCTAGAGAAGATTTTATTTATGCAAGTGATAATATTGAAGATGATTCATCTTTAAAAAATATTGATGTTATTATTTCAAGAATTAGAACAAAACTAGCAAAAATAGATGAAAACAACACTCACATAAAATCAGTAAGAGGTATTGGATATCAGTTAATATGATAAAAAATATCTCTATTTCTACTTTTGTAAATATAATATTTTCATTAGCTTTTATCTCGATTTTTATAACATTTGCAATGTTTATAAACTACGACCAACAAAAACATGAAATATCTTTACAAAATAGATATGAGTTAATTGCAGAAAATTTTTTAAGTTCATTTCAAAATCAACCAACAACAGATTCATTAATAGCTCTTTTTAGAAAATTCAAAGTAAAACCTATTGAAGAAAGAGAAAAAAAACTAGAAATTATAAAAAATGCCCAAGAATTAACAATAACTCAAAATTTTTTAGGAACTTACAGAGTTTATAAATATGATGATAACTATTATATCTATGTTCAACAATATGGATATAACTTGATGTTAAAAGATTCTGATGGACATAATTATAGTATTGCATTTATAATTGCTGGATTTATGGTTTCAATTTTAACTTTCCTTATTTTGTATGAAATTTTAAAAAGAAAATTAAAACCTCTTAAAATTTTAAATAAACAACTAATTGAATTTTCAAATGGAAACAAAGATATAAAACTAAACTATACAAGTACCGATGAAGTTGGAACAATAGCAAAAAGTTTTAATGAAGCTATAAATATCATAAATAATCAATCAAAATCAAAAGATTTATTTATGAGAAATATGATGCATGAACTTAAAACTCCAATTACAAAAGCAATGTTTATTGCTGAAACTTTAGAAGATGAAAAGACCAGATTAAATCTTCAAAGAGCTTTTAAAAGAATGGATGATATTATAAAAGAGTTAGCAACTGTTGAAAAACTAACCTCTAAAAATAGTATGATTTATAAAGAAGAAAACAGTTTTTTAAATATTTATACTAGAACTTTAGAAATTATGATGATAAATCCAAATAATATCACAGCTAATATAGAAGATTTTGATTTCAAAGTTGATAACTCAATGATGCCTATTGCTTTAAAAAATTTAATAGATAATGCAATTAAATTTTCACCAAATAAAAAAGCAATAATTGATGCGAACAAAGAAAAAATAGAAATTATCTCTTTAGGTGAACAACTAAATCACGAACTTTCATATTATACAGAAGCTTTTTCTCAAGAAGAAAAAAGAAGTGATGGTTTTGGATTGGGACTTTATATAGTTAAAACTATTGTAAATTTACATGGATATAAACTAGAATATAAATATGAAGGTGGAAGAAACTACTTCATCATAAATATGATGAAATAGTTTTTACCTATCGAACATTTTTCATTACTTCAAACCAATTTGTATTGAAATGTTTTTTGATATATCTCTCTTTGTGAGGCACTATACAGCCTGAACAATTTTGATGAATATAATCCTCACCAATATATTGACTTCCATCTTTAGACTTGATATTACAAACTGAAAATAGAGTTTTTCCATCAGATGTTTTTTCAAATCCTTCATCTTTAAATCTAAAATTTGGACAGGCGCAAAAATAGCAGTTTAAATCTTCCATATTATGGCATTTTTTATTATCTTTATAAAGTGGACAAAAATCTGGTTCGTTTTTTACCATATTTTCAAATCTAAAATACTCTATTACTTCATCAATTGATTTATCTGTTAATTTTTTCATTACATTGGCATGAAGATTACCTTGCTTAATAAACCACTCTTCATAAGTCATACTAAAACTCCTAAAATTAATACAATTATTATAAATATATCAAGTCTTGTTTTAAATTCTAAAGCCTTTAAAACATCACTATTTTCAATATTTTCTTTTCCATCTCCAAAAAAAGGTTTATTTTTTATTTTTCCAAAATATGAAGTAGGACCGCCAAGTTTAACATTTAAAGCCAATGCAAAAGCTGATATGGGAAGTCCTGCATTAAAACTTTCGTGTTTTTTTCCATGTTTGTAAAACTCTAAAAAAACCTTTTTAGAAAAAAATAAAAAAGCTATTATCAAAGCAGTTATTCGAGCTGGTATATAGTTTGCCACATCATCAAGTCTAGCACTAAACTTCCCAAACTTTTCGTATTTAGCATTTCTATATCCAACCATAGAATCAAGGGTATTTATGGCTTTATAAACAAAAGCTCCAACAAGTCCAAAACATAAAAGATAAAAAAGTGGTGCAATAACTCCATCACTTAAATTTTCAGCGTAAGTTTCAATGGCTGCTTTATTTACATCGCTATTAGTAAGAGTTGAAGTATCACGACTAACTAGCATAGAAATTTTATATCTTTTAGTCTCTATTTCATCACTTGAAACCACATCTTTTACAGTATCAAAAAGCATTTTTGATGAAAGTGTAAAAGAGGCTATTAAGCCTTGAATAAAAATATTATTTATAAAAGAGATTAAATATACAATACAAAAAACTATAAAAACCAAAGAAAGAGTTAAAAGGAATCCTCTAAATATAGAATCCTTATAAAACTTTCTTTCAAACCAAGAGATATAATCTCCCATAAAAATTATTGGATGTTTCAAAAACTTCAATTTTTGAAATTCTGAAAAAACCATATCTATAATATATGCTATCAAAGCTACTTCATAAAACATCGAATGAACAATTTCCCTATTTTTAAATTTTTTTTTAGTGATATAATGAACTTATCGAAATAGTATCATTACTTTATTAAAAGGAGTCAAAAATGAAAGTACTACTAACAGGCTCAACTGGATATATTGGAAGAAGATTAAAACAGGAACTATTAAATGATGAAAATATAGAGTTAAAACTTTTAGTTAGAAATAAAAAAAGTATTTCATCTTTGAATGAAAATGCTCAAGTTATAGAAGGAGATACTTTTAATAAAGAATCTTTAAAAGAAGCTCTAAAAGATGTGGAAGTTGCTTATTATTTGATTCACTCTTTAAGTAATGAAAATTACAAAGACCTAGACAAAATCTCAGCTCAAAATTTTGTGGATATAGCAAATGAGTGTGGAGTTAAAAGAATCATTTATCTTGGTGGTTTGGGAGTTAAAAATGAAAATACAAGTGAACATTTACTTAGTCGAATAGAAACGGGAGAAATTTTAAGCTCAAATAAAAATGTTCAAACTATTTGGCTTCGAGCTGGTGTAATCATAGGTTCAGGAAGTACAAGTTTTGAGATTATTAGAAATCTAACAGAAAAACTTCCTATTATGACTACTCCAAAATGGGTAAATACAAAAGCCCAACCAATAGCTGTAAGTGATGTTTTATCATATTTATACATCTCTTTGTATTTGGATGTAAAAGAAAACTTGATTGTTGATATTGGAAGTGAACAATTAAGTTATAAAAATATGATGTTAAAAACTGCAAAAGTTTTAGGACTTAAAAGAATTTTAATTACTTTGCCTTTTATGAGTATAAATCTCTCTTCTTATTGGCTAAATCTTTTTACACCCGTTCCTTATGCCGTTGCAAAAGCTTTGGTTGAGGGAGTTAAATCAGAAGTAATAATTCAAAATGACCACGCAAAAAAATATTTCCCAAATATTATTCCTATCTCTTATGAAGAGGCTGTTTCAAACGCCATAAAAGAGATAGAAGCAAATCAAGTTATCAGCAGATGGAATGACAAAGGTGATGGAGTTTGGGAGAAAAACGCTCAAAATGAAATCTCAAAAGCAGTTTTTATAGATAGAAAAGAACTTGATATTTCAAATATAGAAGCTTCAAAAGTTTATCAATCATTTATAGGAATTGGCGGAGAAAATGGCTGGTTTGACTTTGATTTTTTATGGGAATTAAGAGGAATTATTGATAAATTAATTGGTGGAGTTGGACTCAAAAGAGGAAGAAGAAGCCAATGTGATTTAAGAATTAGCGATTGTTTGGATTTTTGGAAAGTTGTGGATTTACAAAAAGATGAAAGATTATTACTTTATGCCCAAATGAAACTTCCTGGAGTTGCTTGGCTTGAGTTCAAAATCAAAGATAACAAACTAATCCAATCAGCCTACTTTTATCCAAAAGGAGTTTTGGGAAGATTGTATTGGTATGCGTTGATTCCTTTACACTATTTTGTGTTTAATAATATGATAAAAAGTATAATCAAAAAGGCTAAAAACCTTTAGTTTATACTTTTTATTAGATATTCTATATCTAGTTTTGATTTTAAAGTAGAGATAAAATTATCCACTGTTTTTTTCTTATACTCTTGAAAATCAAAACCAATATAATCACTTTTTATTGATTTAAAATATTTTGTTCTAAATTCATTGTTATCAAAAATTTGATGTACAAAAGTACCTTTGAAATTTTGTTTTTCAAAAGATAGAGGATAATTTTTACACATACCATGATGTATTTCAAAACCATCAATTTTTTCACCAAATAAGTCATAAGATTTTTTCTCTAGGATTTTTTCTTTTTCAAAAGTGATAATATCAGGAATAAAAGCAAAACCCTCTTCTTTTGAAACTTCTTCATTTTCTAAAGCATAAATATCTTCAAGATTTTCAAACATCATTTCGTAACCACCACAAATGGCACAAATATCTTTTTTGTAGTTTTTAATTTGCTCAAAAAGTCCAGTCTCTTTTAACCACTTTAAATCTTTGATTACAAGTTTACTTCCTGGCAAAATCACTAAATCAAACTTTTCAAGTGAAATATTTGAACTCACAAACTCCACAAAAACCTCATCATCGGCAATCAAAGGCTCAAAATCGTTGTAATTACTCATATATGGATATGCAATAACTGCAATATCTAGTTTTTTATTTCGTGGTTGTTGAACAAAGTTTTTCAAACTTGCACTATCTTCAAATCCAAGATTAAAAGGTAAATATGGTAAAACTCCCAAAACTGGAATTTTAAAATCCTCTTCTATGATTCTAATTCCCTCATCAAAAAGAGTTAAATCACCTCTAAATTTATTTACTATTACACCTATTACATTTTTTCGTAAATGCTCTGGCAAGAGATTGTAAACTCCCCAAATAGAAGCAAAAACTCCACCTTTTTCTATGTCTGCTACTAAAATGATTTTTGTGTTGTATTGGGTAGCTATAAAAATATTTGATAAATCTTTATCCATAAGATTTAACTCTACGGGACTTCCTGCACCCTCGCAAACTACACAATCATACTTTGCATCCAAATAATCAAAACATCGCTTTACAGCTGGTTTAAGTAGGTCTAAATCCCTATAATATTCCCTAACATCTTTGTTAGTTACAACTTTCCCCTCAACTATAAGTGAAGCTGAACTTCCACGACCAGATTTTAATAAAACTGGATTTAGATGATAAGAAGTTTCCACACCCAACACCTCAGCTTGAAAATACTGAGCAATAGCAATCTCACTTCCATCATCACAAACATGAGAATTATTTGATACATTTTGAGCTTTAAAAGGAGCAACAGAAATACCCAAGTCTTGAAGTATTTTTGCTATTACAAAAGTTATGGTTGATTTTCCAGCGTCACTTGAAGTTCCGAAGATTGAGATGTTATTCATTTATTAGGATTCCTGATTCTATGAAGTTGTTGATTTTATTTATAACTTTTATATCCATTGATTCAAAATAACAGCAGTGTAATTTAATAGAAAAATATATACTTTTAATTTCTTCTTCTGATAAAACTTTACTGTCTATTCCAAGTTTCTTAATATTAAAATCTTTTTGATAGGAAGATTCTCTTTTAACTGATTCAATTACCATTGAAATTTCTTGATTCTTAAATGAATTAGAAGAACTAGTAAACTTATCTTTAAATTCAAGTTTAATCACTTTATGGTTTATAATGAAATTTATATTTAATTTAATTAAATAACGAATATACATATCAATCTTAGATTCTTTTGTTTCACTAATAATCCATTCAACTAAATTATCCAAAACTTGAATATAAATTCTCGCATTTAACTCTTGTGTTTCTTCGATAGTTTTTAAAATGATTTTTAAATATTTTTTTAATTTTGAATATTTAAAGTTATTACTATTATCTTTTTCAAAAATTATTGATTTAAATAAGTCTCTGATACTTGGCTCATATTTTAAAAACTTAGATACAGATTTCTCTTTTACATTTGAAAATATCTTTTTTTCTTCGCCTTCAAACACATCATCATTTAAAATAATTACAACTTTACAATTAAAATTTTGAGTTAATTGAGTAATAAATCCGAATAAGTCATTTAAATCTATGTTCTTTGATTTTCTTTCAAAGTCATCAAAACAGATAACTCCTCCATCACTTAAATAAGATTCTGCTTTTTTAAATTCAAATTTATTTTTTAAATCTGTTATTCCTTTTATGATACCTGATGATATTTTTTCTGGAGAATATTGAGAATAATAAGTAAATACTGAAAAGAATTTTGAAACTTTTTCATTTGGATTTGCAATAAATTCATAAGAATTATAAAGCAAATCATTTTGTATTGATTCAATAGTATTTTTCCCATATAAACTAATATAAGCATAAGACTTTCTTTTTTCTTTTAATTCTTTCTCAAAAATTTCAGTTGCAATAATATTCTTCCAAAAGTGAGTTTTACCACTTCCCCATTTTCCAGAAAGCATAATAACTTTACCATTTGAAATATCACTTTTTAAATAACCATTAGTTCCAACTAAATAATTTTCCAATTTTTGTTGATTCGACATTTTATTTCCAATAATTTTTATGTAGTTTATTATATTCATTGTCCATATAATTTAATATTAAAATTACTCTTTGCTTGTCTTGATGAGCTTTTAGATAAGTAATTTTTAAATCTTATTTTGATAACTTCTATCAAAATTAAGAAAAAGAAAAAGATGTTAGTTTACTACAAAGATATATTCAATTTTGTTACAAAACTTGTGGGAGATAAAGAAGCTGCAAAAGATATAACCCAAGAAGCTTATGCCAAATGCATAGAACTAGATTCAAACAAAGAAATTAATCGTTCATTTTTATATAAAGTTGCAAAAAATATTGTAATTGATGAATCAAGAAAAAACAAAAAAATATCTCAAATAGAGTTTCAAGAAGAGATATATTCTATCCCAAAAGATGAACAACCCGATGAAATTGTTCTTGAAACAAATCAATATGAAAACCTAATGAAAATAGTTGAAACTTTACCAAATAGAAGTAAAGAAGCTTTTTTATTACATACAATAGATGGTTATAGTAGAAAAGAGATTGCTTTTATGATGGGAATAAGTCCAAATGCAGTTGAAAAACATATAATAAGAGCTACAAAAAATCTGCAAGAAAAATTAACTAAATAATAGGAATAAAGTTGAAAGATAATATCAAAGACAAAGCTATATATTGGGTAACCTGTCAAAAAGAGGGATTAACCTTGCAAGAAAAAGAAGAATTAAATTTATGGTTAGAATCAAATATTGAACATCAAAAAGCTTTTGATGAAGTAAAAAATATCCATAATATATTTCAAAATATTCCAAAAGATTATTCACAAACTCTTAGCAATAAAGCTCACTATGGAGCAAAAAAAATCAAATTTGTAGAAAAAACTCTTAAACCTATTATTGCTTGTGCTGCTGTTATATTTGCTTTATTTATTGGTTATGATAATTTTATTCCAAACTATGAAAAAAATTATCAAACTCAATACACAAATCTAAAAAAAGAGCTTCTTCCTGATGGTTCTATTATTTCAATAGACACAAAATCAAATATTGGAATAACTTATTTTAAAAATAAAAGAGAAGTTTTATTACAAAATGGTCAAGCATTATTTGATGTTGCAAAAGATAAAAATAGACCTTTTATTATAACTTCTGGAAAAACATCTATTGAAGTTGTTGGTACAAAATTTGAAGTTATAAATTTAGACAATACTACAACAGTAAGCGTTTTAGAAGGTATTGTAAAAATTGGTCATATTCAAAATCAATTTTTTGAACCTCAAAATATAACTCATCTTAAAAAAGGAGAAAAGATTATCCTTGATAATACGGGGAAAATTCATTATCTTGGAGAAACTGAAATCCAAGAGATTGCTCCTTGGCAAAATAATGAATTGATTTTTCGTAAAATCACACTAAAAAATGCTTTTAAAGATTTTTCAAGATACCAAAATATTGAAGTTGAATTTAAAACAAAAGATATTGAAGATAGGCTTTTTAGTGGGAAATTTAATACTAAAGAAATAGATAAGTTTTTATTTGCTATTCAAAAAATATATCCTATTAAAATAAAAAAAGAACAAAATAAAATTTACATTAGTAAAATATAAAATTTCTAAATTTCTAAAAAATAGTGTCCGATTTTTTAATCCTATTTCGTTTTATAATTACGAGAACGATTCTCATAATTATTTATGAACATAACAAGGAAAAGAAATGACGAAATTACAATCTAAGATTATAACTTCTTCTATTGCAATATTACTTTGTAGTAATTTATTTGCACAAGAAACTTATACAATAAAAGATATGTCTTTAAAACAAGCACTAGAAAAAATTTCAAAAGAATCAAAACTTTCATATATTGTAGATGAAAATTTAATTGAAGGTAAAAATGCTGCAAATATAAATAATATAGAAGGCGTAAAAAATGCCCTTGATAAAGTTTTAGCTGGAAGTGGACTAGAAGCTACTATTGAAAATGGAACAATCATTATAAAAAAGAAAATAATAGTTGGAAGTGGAACAATTCTTGATGATATTTCTGTAACAGATAGTTATAGAACGGGAAGTGCTGAAGATGGATATGTTGTAAATGAAGTAAAACAAATTGGATTTTGGGGAGCAAAATCACTTCAAGATACTCCTTATTCTATGACAGTAATGCCCCAAGAATTAATTGAAAATTCTATTGCAGGGGATATGGATCAAGTTTATAAAATGAATCCTATTACTCAAACTGGTCCTACAACTTCTGTATATGGAACACCATATGCGACAATTAGAGGTTTTGGTACACAAACTGGAATTATGGATGGAGTAAGACTTTCTTCAACTTCATCTGGTATTAGTATGGAGGAATTAGAAAGTGTTGAAATATTAAATGGTCTTTCTGGATTTATGTATGGAGTAGGAAATGTTGGAGGAACAACAAATTATGTACTTAAAAGACCAACTTATAAACCTCTTACAAATTTAACTATTGGAAATTATGGGGCTGAACAATACTTTACACATCTTGATTTAGGAAATAAAATAGATGAAAAAGGCAAATTTGCTTATAGATTAAATACTTCATATCAAGATGGCGAGACATCAAAAGATGACCAAAATATTGAAAGAAAACTAATAAGTGGAGCTATAGATTGGAATGTTTCTGATGATTTATTATTACAATTAGAAGCTGCACATCAATATTACAAAGCAGAAGGAAGAGAACAAGCTTTTTATTCAGATATACCTAATGTTTTGCCTAGTGCAGATTCACTAGATATGAATAAAACATATGTTCCTAATAATTGGTTATATAATGAAACTGAAACAAATAGAGTTGGGTTAAATGCAAATTGGAGTATAAATGATATTTTTACACTTAGAAGTGCTTATTTATATAAAAAAGATACACGAGAACATACTCAAGCTTTTCCAACATTTACAACAACAGGTTGGAAATTACAATGGATGAGTAAAGTAAATCCAGTTGATTATATAGCACAAGGTACATATACTTATTTAGACAGTGAATTTAATACTTTAAATATTAAACATAAATTAACAATGGGAATTTCAGGTGATATTTTAGAACAAAGACAATATGAAAAAAATTCTATTTGGGCATCTACAACACCTTCTGATTTAACTCTTGATGATTTATTAAATTATCCTATACCTTCTGAATTTAATACAAGTGATTATGGAAAAAAATACAAAGCAAATAAATCAGAAAATACAAATATTGTAATTGGAGATGATATAGCTTTTAATGAGCAATGGGGTGCATTGATAGGAGCTAACTATACAACTATTGGAACGAAAGTTTTTAATGCTTCAGGAAAAGAAACATCTAAATATAATAAATCTGAATTAACTCCAACTCTATCTTTAATATATAAACCTTTTGAAGATTTAACAACTTATGTAACTTATATGGAAGCTTTAGAAAAAGGAACAATAGTTGGAAGCACTTATAAAAATGCAGGTGAAATATTAGAACCATTAAAAAGTGAGCAATATGAAGTTGGAGCAAAATATTCTGTTTCAGAAAATTTACTTTTAAGTTCATCATTATTTAGAATAGAAAAACCTTATGAATATTCAGATAAAGCTTTACCTATACCAACTTATGTACAAGATGGTAAAAGAATACATGAAGGAGTAGAATTAACTGTTACGGGAAAAGTAACTGACAATTTCACTGTAATTACTGGTGGAACAATATTAGATCCTAAAATTGACAAAAGTAATGACCCTAAACTAGAAGGGAAAAAACCAACTGGGACAGCATCAAAAATGGCAAAACTTTATGCTGAATATGATGTAGTTCAAATAAAAGGAATAACTTTAACTGGCGGAGCATATTATACGGGAAGTAGATTTGCAGACAATACAAATCTTCAAGAAATAGATGCTTATACTATTTATGATGCAGGACTTAGATATAAAACAAAATTAGATAAATATCCTACAACTTTTAATCTAAATATAGCAAATTTAACTAATGAAAGTTATTGGGCTTCAAGTGATACTTTAGGTATCCCAAGAAATATTGCTTATTCAATGAAAGTAGAATTTTAATAATAAAGAGACTTTATAAGTCTCTTTATTAAAATATTAGCTCATGGGTTCTAATAATTACCTTCTTTCCTTAGGTATAATGATTAGTCTCATTTAGAACCTATGACCTAGTTTTTAAAAACTTATTTATATTCCAAACTATTGATTAGCAACTTCTTATTTACAAAAGGATCAATAATTGCGTCTATTTCTTCAAAACTATATTTTAAAGGAAAAGCTATTTTAGAATTTTCAGCTGTGCTTTCTAAGATATAAAAGCTTTTATCATTTACATATAAAGCTTTTTTATTTCCCAATTTTTCTTCCATATTTACTATCACAAAAATATGTTTTGGCACTAAAACAAAATAGGCTTCATAACCTTTAACTTTTAGCATTGAAATCAAAAGGTTTGATTTATCATCACAATCTCCAAAGTTTTGATCAACTACTTGTTTTGCACTTCTTGCAATACTTTCATTTATTTTATATGGAATTGCTGTTACAAAATCAAGCATAGCTTGAACTTCACAAACTTTATTTGAAGCACAATCTTTTGTTAAATGATTTGCTAATTTTATGGTGTAATCATCTGTTCTTACTTGATTTACATAAGTTGCATCACCAATATCTATAAACTGGTTTTTAACTATAAAAAAAGAAGAAATTATCAAATAAATCACATAAACAATAAATATAGTTGACAATAAAAAAGAGAAATATTTTAGATATCTATTTTCTACTAACATATCTCTTTTAAAGCCTTTTGTAAAATCTCATTCGCACTTGAACTTTTCACTGCAATTCTTACAAATCTTTCGTTTAGATAATCAAAATTTGAGCAATCTCTAACCATTATTTTATATGCTTTTAGTTTTTCTTGAAACTCTTTTGCACTTAGATTTTTTAGTTTTATAAGCAGATAATTTGCGCTACTTTCAAAAATTTCTTCCACTAAAGCTGAGCTTTTTAAGATATTTTCTAACTCAATTTTATTTTTTATATTTATAGCTTTTGAAATATTTTTAAAAAGCTTATCATCTAATGCTGCTTGTAAATAGTTTGAATCAAACTGTGAGAGTTTCCACATTGGTTCAAATCTTTTTAGTTTTTGTATATTTTCTTTTGTTGAAACTATTGTTCCAACTCTTATTCCTGCACTTGAATAAAACTTTGTCATTGATTTTAGAATATACAATTTATCGTAAGTTTCTAGATATTTTATAGCGCTTGGTTTATCACAAAAATCCAAAAAGCTCTCATCTATTAAAATAGTACAAGATTTTTCTATCCAAGTTGTCATCAGCTCTTCTAAATCATAGTATTTTCCATCGGGAGTTGAAGGATTTACAAAAATCACCAAAGAATTTTCTTTTACATTTTCATTGATATTTTCAAATCTGTTTATTGTATTTAGTTCATATCCAAAATTTAAAGAGGCTTTTTTATACTCTAAATATGCAGGTGAATAAATAGTGCAAGTTTGTAAAGACAAATGTTTAAATAAAGTAAAAATCGCACTACTTCCACCGTTAAAAAGCTCAATTTGAGAAGTCTCAACCCCATAATTTAAAGCTATTTTTTCATACAACTTATCATAAGTTGGATACGATGAAATATCTAAAGTGTTAAAATCAATATTTATTTGAGGTTTTACAAAATTTATATTTGAAGATAAATCTATTATTTCACTTACATTACAACCCAAATCAAAGGCAAATTTTTCTATTTGTCCACCATGTTCAAATGTTTTCATAATATTATTGCCAGTCCTATATTTAAAAGTATTAATTCTGTGTGTTCAAGGGTGAATCCTAAACAATCACCATTTACAAAACCAAATTTTTTGTTTAAGATTTTTAAAATCATGTAGAAACTTGCCAAACTTAAAACAAATAAAACTAAAACATTTGAGCCAATTACAAATGCAACTATCACATAAAGTAAAGCAAAGATTTTTAGTTGAAAAATCCCAGAGTTTGCAAAAGCCAAAGATAAAAAACTATCTTTACTAAATTTAAAATATCCAAGTAAATAAATCAAATTTAATCTTGAAAACACACAAACAATCAAAAATAAAATATATTGTTTTTCATATAAAACATAAGTGATAATTCCAACTTTTAATAAAACAAAAGCAACCCCATACAAAGCGCCAATTGCTCCAATAGTTGATTCTTTCATGATTTTATAGGCATCTTTTCCACTATATGAAGCAAACCAAGCATCAACCACATCGATTATTGCTTCTGTGTGAATAAATCCATAAAGTGCTAGATATACAACTGCGCAAACAAAGGCAGAATATAAAGGATTAAAAAACTCATTTAAACAAAAATTTAATCCAATCACAAGTGAGGCTAAAATAGTGCCAACAAGTGGAAGTAAAACCAAAGTATATTTATAAGTTTCGTTGTTTATTTCCATATTTTTTACAAATACAGGAATTATAGAAAAGTATGAAAGTGCAAAGAAAAAAGCGTTTAATATTTGTTTCATTTTAATCTTCTTTCAAGTCCATATTTCACCTCATAAACCTCATCACAAAGTTTTGCTAATTCTTGTCCAATAAGCCCTGAAAAATCCACAAATCTTCGTGATTCTTTATCAAAAGGAATAATTCCACACGAAACATCATTTAAAATAAAAATGATATTTGCATCGATTTTGCAAATCTTTTGAAGTTGTATTTTTAGAGTTTCTTCTTTATTTTCAAGATTGTTAAAAAGCCACATAGAGACACAATCTATCAAATATGTTTTATTAACTTCAACTATTTTTGTCAAATCTTTTGGTTCTTCAATAGTGATAAAATCTTCTTTTCTCTCAATGATGTGTTTATCTATTCTATTTTGCATAGAATCATCACCAAAAGAGTTATCGTAAGTTGCCACATAATATGGCTTTTCATTTGTTGATAGTTCTAAAGCCTTTTTGATTCCCGCTTTTGTTTTACCAGATTTTTGTCCACCAAAATAAAATATTTTCATCATAATCCTAAAAAGTTTTTAATACCAGTAAATACGATTTGAGCAGAAAGTGCAGCTAAAAAAAGTCCTGTGATTTTTGAAATTACCAAAAGCCCTTGTTTTCCTATAATTCGTTCTATTAAACTTGAACTATATAACATAATTCCAATTACTAAAACAGCCCAAACAAGCGCTAAACTTCCCATAAGCATAGAAGAAGTATCTTCAAAACTTGCACCCATTACAAGTAAAATACCAATAGTTCCAGGTCCAATAGTAACAGGAATTGCCAAAGGAACTACGGCTAATTGAGAAATATCTTTGTTTCCAACTTTTCCACCATCTTTAGTTCCTTTTACCAAATCAACTGCTGCTAAAAATAGTAACGCCCCAGCTCCAATTCTAAAAGCATCAAGGGTAATCCCAAAAACTGAAAATATATGTTTTCCGAAAAAAAGTAATATCAAACTAATAACAACCACAGAAATAGTAACTTTTATAGCTAAAGCTTTTTTCTCTTTTGAAGTTGAATATTGTGTCATAGTCAAAAAAACAGACAACACAAAAAAAGGTGTCATAATAAAAAACATTTTTAAAAATGTTGAAATAAAAATATCCATTGTTATCCTAAATTAAAAATATTTCTTAATCTCTTGCGCCCAAAGTTTATAAGCATTTCCATTTAAATGTAAATCATCGGCTGTAAACTCTTTTTTTAACACTTTTTGTGGTGCAAAAATAGGATTTAGATTTATGAAAGTGATTTTATTTTCATTTGCATATTGTTCTAATCTTTTGTTTAACTCTTCAACTTTTGGATTAAAATCTGCTTTTCTAGTTTCCCCAATATAAAGTGTTGATTGAATATGTACTTTTATATTTTTATCTTTGAAAGTTTTGATTATCTTCAAATAATTTGCATAAATCTCATCAACTTCTTTTCCTCTCATAATATCATTAATACCAATCATTATGAAAACTTGTTGAATATTTAAAGAAATTGAGTTAAGTCTATCTAAAACTCCATTTGTTGTATCACCACTTATTCCTCTGTTTTGAACTTTATCATTATTTAAAAGCTCATCCCATAAACCTTCATCAGTTATAGAATCACCTAACATCATAGTCGTGTATTTTTCATTCATAGTTAAACCCTCAAATTGACTTTTTCTATTTTTATAATATGGATCATTTTGAATTTTCCACTCTTGAACTTTTGGTTCTTCTTTTTTTATATCAGTTGCCTCAAGACAAATGATTCCCGTTAAAAGTAACATTAATAATTTTAATCTCATTTTATGCTCCTAAAAAACTCTCAATTTTTTTTGTAATATCAATTTTTGATAAACTATTAATTGTTGCATAACACAATGCTCCACCACAACCTACACCCTCTTTTGCTTCACCTTCATCATAAAGTTTTAAAGCTGGATGCGAAGATTCACTAAAATCAAAATCACTTGCGTAAGCATTTATAGGAAAATCCAATTGTTCTAAAAGTGCTTTAATATCCGAATTTGTATCTTGTGCTATCCATTTTGTAGTACCTAAAGCAAGATTTGAAGAATCAATTTGTCCATCCATACTTCTTAAAATAGAATTTACAACCAATAAAACAGCAGCCATTTGAGTTCCACCTGCAAGAAGAATTTTAAGATTATTTGCCCTACTTCCAAGTATAAATCCAGCATTAAAAATAATCATATTATCACTAATGTCCGACAACTTTTCAAATAAATCAGCTTTTGAATCTAAGTTTTGTAAAGCTTTTTGGATTGTTTCATTTTTTATATTGCTTGGATTGTTTTTATATGAACTTGAAAAATATCCTTCACATTCATATCCCAAAGCTAAAGCTGTTGCATTAGCAGTTGTAGTTCCAGCAGGAATTGTTTCGGCTAAAATCACATAATCATCACTTGTTTGAAAATTTTGACCAAACTCCAAAGCTTTTTGAAAAATCTCCATCGCAGGGATTTTCGCACCTTCATCAATTCTATTACTTGATTTTATATCAAAATTGTGAACTTTGAAATAATCAATTTGAGGTAAAACATCCATTCCTAAATTTAATATTTCAATATTTGAAAAAGCTTTTAATTCATGTATTGCTCTTGTAATCAAAGCTGGTGTTGGAACACCTTTTGGAGTTTGTGCAATATTTTCCAAAGAACGAACTTCTTTTACACATAAAAATTCCGCATCTAAAGTTGGAGTTAAATATAACTTTCCAGGAATTCCAGCTTGAGAAATTTGTGGAATTTCGCAAGTTTTTGTAACACTTGCACTTAATAAAAATGTAGCTTTTTTACCTCTTAAGAATTCTAAAAAATCAACACTTCCTAAAATTGTTTCAAAGTTCATTTGAACCCTTTTTTATAATTTTTAGGAAGTATATCAAATGTTAGATAAATGCCAATTTTACATTAAATAATAAAAGTTAAATAACACAAATTAAAAAATTAATGAATATTTGTTCATTTTATGCGTAATTCAATCACTTTAGAAAATTTTCTAACCTTATTGTAACTTAAAAATAATATAATATATAAAATTTATTAGGAGGATTTTATGTCAAAACAAGCAATAAAAATGATTATTCCAATTGCGGTTTTAATCATTCTTTGGTTTATTCCTGCACCAACTGGATTAACTGAAAACGGTTGGCATTTTTTAGCAATATTTTTTGCTGTTGTTATCGGTCTTATTCTTGAGCCAGTTCCAGCGGCACTTGTTGGATTTACAGGTATTTCACTTGTTGCTCTTTTAGGATTAATGGGTAGTCCAAAAGATGGTATCTCGTGGGCATTATCTGGATTTTCGAATAGTGTTATTTGGTTAATTTTTGCAGCATTTATGTTTGCACTTGGTTACAGAAAAACAGGTTTAGGAAAAAGAGTATCTTTAATTATGATTAAATATATGGGAAAAAGCTCACTTGGTCTTGGTTATGCAGTTGCATTTTCAGATTTAGTATTGGCTCCATTTATGCCATCTAATACAGCAAGAAGTGGTGGTTCTGTTTTCCCCGTTGCTATTAATATTCCACATATTTTCGATTCATGGCCAGATAAAGATCCAAGAAAATTAGGTGCTTATATTACTTGGGTTGCAATTGCAACTACTTGTATTACAAGCTCTATGTTTTTAACAGCACTTGCTCCAAATCTTTTAGCAGTTGATTTAATTACAAAAAGTACAGGACATGCAATTAGCTGGGTAGAATGGTCATCGGTTATGTTACCACTTATGATTCCACTTTTTTTACTTACTCCTTGGCTTACTTATGTTGTTTATCCACCAACTCAAAAAAAATCTCCTGAAGCTCCAGCTTGGGCAACAGAAGAATTAAAAACATTAGGTGCAATTACTTTTAAAGAATATTTAATGGCAGGACTTGCAACTGTTGCACTTGTTCTTTGGATTTTTGGAACAGAGTTAGGTGTAGATTCAACAACAGTAGCTATTTCAATTGTTGCAGTTATGGTTTTAACAAATGTTATTACTTGGGATGATTTAATTTCAAATAAAGCGGCATTTGACGTATTAATTTGGTTCTCATCTTTAGTTGCTATGGCATCTGGACTTCAAAAAGTTGGTGTTTTAGCGTGGATTGGAACAAATACACAAGCAATGTTATCAGGTATGAGCCCAACTGCTCTTATAATTTCGTTACTTGTTTTATTTTTCTTATTACACTACTTTTTTGCAAGTGTTACTGCACATGTTACTGCATTAATTCCAATCTTTATGGCAATTGCAGTTAATTTATTAACTCCTGAACAAATTGTTCCATTTACAATTATTCTTGCAGGAAGCCTTGGTGTTATGGGAATTATAACTCCTTATGGAACTGGACCTTCTCCTATTTGGTATGGAGCTGGATATATTTCACAAGCTAGATGGTGGGCTTTAGGCGCAATGTTCGGAGCTTTATATCTTGGTGTTATGATTTTAGGTGCATTTATATTTATTTAGAAATTTAAAAGAGAGTTTTCTCTCTTTTAAATAACCGTTTGATAAATCAAAGCAATAGCCATTAAAAATAAAAAAACTTTTATCACTTTATTATAATTATTTTGAGGAATTTTATTTTTAATTTTTAATCCAATAACCACTGCAATAAGCACAATAAATAAACTACTAAAAGAAATTGTTAATAACTCTTGCGTAAAAGAACCATGTATAGCAAAAATAATTATCTGAACTATCTTTCCAAACAAAAAACATAAATTTGATGATTGAATTACTTCTTTTCTTGAATGTTTTGACTCTAAAGAATAAATTATTAAAACCAATGCCATTACGTTTGTCAATCCACCAATTATTCCAGCAGTAAAGCCAAATATAACTATTGCTAATTTTGGTTTTTTATTTACCCAAGCCATTTCAAATTTGAATTTTTGAATAAATAGATAAAAAAGAATACAGATAGCCAATAATAATTTAAAAATTTCAGAACTACTATAAATAAGTATTTGTGTACCAATAGCACTTCCAATCATTCCCATAATTGCCAAAGGATAAAACCTTTTTAAAGCTTGTAAAAAATTGCCTTCGCTAAAAATTGAAATTATATTTATCAAAAGAGTAGGAATTGCCACATATAAAACAGCTGTTTTCATATCTGTAATCATTGCTAAAAGAGGAGTAGAAATTAATGGAAAACCAAATCCAATACTTCCTTGAATTAATGCAGAGAAAAAAAGAATAAAAGCAAAAATAATGAGAAATTCAACACTTAATTCCATAATAAATCCTTAAAAAAATTTATTATAGGTAAATTTTAGTTAAAAGAGGAAAATTCCTCTTTTAAAAGTTTTTATTTATGATTTCTAAAAAATCTTTTGGATTCTTATATCCAACTATTTTAGAAGAATTTACTTCTTTTTTATCTTTATCCCAAAAAATTAAAGCAGGAGGACCAACAACTCCAAACATTTTTTGTAAAGCCTTATCCTCATCACTGTTTTGTGTAACATCAGCTTTTAGAAGTGTAAATCCTTGAAGTTTTTGGATTACCTCTTTATCTTTAAAAGTTATCTCTTCTAATTCTTTACAAGCAACACACCATGAAGCCCAAAAATCCAACATTATAGGTTTAGGTGAATTTTTTATTGCAAGTTCAAGTTCTGCTATATTTTTTACTTTTTGAAAAACTAACTCATTTGTATTTACGACATTTGTAGAACCAATTAATTTTTCAAGTGGTTTTAGTGGATTTGTTGCACCACTTATAAGTCCCACCAATAAAACTACTCCTAAAATAAATAAAACTGAACTAATCAATTCAGTAATCATATTTGTAAGTGTTTTTAAATAAATAGCTGTTCCAAGCAATAATAATGCCCATAAAGACATAATTACAGATGCACTTAAAACTCTTTCAAGTAACCAAATAGCAACACCTAGCATTACTATTCCAAAGATTTTTGTTACACCTTCCATCCAACCACCAGGTTTTGGCATAAATCTTCCAGCACCTAAACCAATAAGTAATAATGGAACTCCCATTCCTAAACTCATTACAAATAAAGCCATTCCTCCAAGAATTGCATCACCTGTTTGTCCAATATAAACTAAAGCTCCTGCAAGTGGAGGAGCAACACAAGGACCAACTATTAAAGCTGATAAAAAACCCATTATTGCAATACCAATAATGCCTTGTTTTTCTTTTCCATCAGTTGTTTTATTTACTTTTGATTGAATACTTTGAGGAAGTTTTATTTCAAAATAACCAAACATAGAAAAAGCAAGTGCCACAAAAATTAAAGCAAAAACCACTAAAACATAAGAATTTTGTAAAGCAGCTTGTAAATTAGCTCCAAAAACTCCTGCAATAACTCCTGCAATCGTATAAGCAATACTCATAGAAAGTACATAAACTAAAGATAATAAAAATCCTTTACGAGCTGTCATATCTTCATTTTTTGAAGCTCCAACAATTATTGAAGATAAAATTGGAATCATTGGAAAAACACAAGGTGTCAAAGAAAGCAATAATCCAAAACCAAAAAATGTTACAAGAACTAAAAATAAATTTCCATCTTTTAAGCTAGAAGCAATTGAATCTGTTTCATTTAAATCGGTTGTAGTTTCAACTTTTTGTTCTTCATTTTTAATCTCTTGCTTCGAAGTTTTTATATCATTTGTAACTAGATATTTTTCACTCATTGGAGCATAACAAAGTCCAGCTTTTGAGCATCCTTGAAATTTAATTTCAATTTCATATTCACTTGATTCAACTTTTGATTTTAATAAACTAAAAGGAATAGTCAAATCAAGGTTATTAAATTGAACTATAAACTCTTGATAAGCAACTGGTTTTGGAATATTTATATCTTTTGTAATCTCTATTTTTTCTGGTTTTGTGATAAAAACTTTTAGTTTGTCATCATACAAATAAATATCATGACCTAAATCTAATTTAAAATTTAGACTATCCTCATTTTTTGTAAATGTTGGTTTAAAAGCTTCATTTGGTTCTAAAAAATCTTGGTTTAAACCAGCTGAAAATGAATATATAAATATACTTATTAATAATAAAATCTTTTTCATTTAAAGTTTTCTTTTGATGCTTGTAATAACTCTTCTGAGTTTAAAACACCCACATAATCTTTTATAGGTTTTCCATTTTTAAAATAAATCAAAGTTGGAAGTTTAGTAACTCCATATTTTTTAGCAAGTGTTAGTTCATCATCAATATTTACTTTATAAATATGAACATTTTCAGGTTTTGAAATATCAAAATCTTCTAAATTATTTGCCACTATTTTACAAGGTGGACACCATGGAGCATAAAAATCAACAATTACATTTTTGTCTTTTATTTTTTCTTCAAAATTATTTATATTTAATTCTTCATAAGCATAAAGACTTATCACACTAATTAAAAACATTAAAAATACTTTTTTCATTATCTACCTTTTAATTTTTTTTATTATATTTAATAATTGTAAAGAGTTTGTTTACATCACGTATTTATAATCTTAAATGTATTTAATCATATAAGATTTTATTATATATTTTATGTTAAGATTAAATCTATTAAAAGGATTTTAATGAATAAATTAGTTGATTTGCAACCAAAAATTGTAGAAAAAATGATTGATGATAATATTGTAATGATTGATGTTAGAAGAAAAGATGAATTTAAAAGAACGGGTATTATAAAAAATGTTCACTTATTAACTTTTTTTGATGAATTTGGTGATTATGATATTGAAAAGTGGATGAAAGAGTTTGAAAAATTAGTTACTTCAAAAGATCAAACTTTTATTTTGATTTGCGCCCATGCAAATAGAACAAGATATATTGGAAATTTTCTCCTTGCGCAAGGATACAAAAACACAGCACATTTATTTGGTGGAATGGCTTTATGGGCTCAGGAATTAAGAGAAACCATTCCTTATGAATAAATCTTTGATAGAAGCGTAATTACGCTCCTATATTATCTTTTTTTATTTTTCTTTTTTGTGGATTAATAGGACAACTAGGTTTTACACTTTTTTCTATAAAATCCATAATCTTTTGGGCAATATTTATATTAGTAGATTTTTCAATTCCCTCTAATCCTGGGCTTGAATTTACTTCCATTACAAGTGGTCCTCTATGAGAGGGAATCATATCAACTCCACAAACTCCAAGTCCCATTGCCTTTGCTGCTGCAATTGCTGTTGCTTTTTCTTTTCTATTAAGTTTGTAAGCAACTGCGCTTCCACCTTGATGTAAGTTTGATCTAAAATCTCCCTCAGCCCCTTGTCTTTTCATAGCACCTACAACTTCATTATTAACTACAAAAGCTCTAATATCAGCACCACCTGCTTCTTCAATATACTCTTGAACAAGCAAATTTACATCCATTCCATAAAAAGCATCAAGTACAGATTTAGCAGCTTTTTCACTATCAACTAAAACAACTCCAACACCTTGTGTTCCTTCTAAAATCTTTAGAACCAACGGAGCGCCACCACTTAAAGCAATTACATCTTTTGCATTTGATTTATTTGAAGCAAAAACTGTTCTTGGCATATCAACACCATTTTTAGATAAAACTTGTAAACTTCTCAGTTTATCTCTACTTCTTGTAAGTGCTAAATTTCCTGTTGTACTAAATACATCTATCATTTCAAAGTGTCGCACCATTGCAGCACCATAAAAAGTCCTACTTGCTCCAATTCGGGGAATTATCGCATCAGGTGTAGGTAATACTTTTCCTTCATAATTTACAACTAATTCATTTTTCATAATTTCAATTGTACATTTTAAATAATCTATTACTGTTACTTCCCAACCTTTTGCTCTTGCTTCTTCAACTAATCTTTTTGTTGAATATAAATCTTCATTTCTTGATAATATATAAATTCTCATATTAATCTCTTTTAATTTGCTTTTGTAAGATATTCTTTTGAAACATCAACTAAAAAACGCTCAGTTAAAAATTTTCTTCCAATTAGCATTGGATACTTCATATCAGAACGATCTGTTAAAGAAATAACTGTTTTGTATTTTTTACCAAAAAACAAAATATCTACTTTTATAGATGCTCTTAATTGTACAGTTCCATTTGAACTCTTAACTCTTTTAAATTTATAAAGTGGCATTTTCATTTTTTTACCATGATAAGCAGAATGAATTTCATCTAACAATGTAAAATGTACAAATTTTTCATCATCGACAAAAATATCATCGCAATGCAGTGAATTAGAATCAGCTCCTGTGTCAATTTTTACATCTAAATCGAACAGTTCTAAATCTAAAATAGATATTATTTCTCTTCTTCCTATAATCTTTTTTTGTGACATAATAAACCTCTTTAAAAAAGGTATTATATCACAAAATTATTTCATAAAATTATGAAATTTATTTTTTAATATCTAATGCTTTTTGTAATATTGCAATCACATCTTCTAAATTCTCATAAGGAATATGAGACTTCCATTGAATATCTTGACCATTTAAAGAAATACCAATACTAACTATATCTTCTGTATCTTTTCCATAAGGTTCAGTTACATTTGAAATAGAAATTCTTCCTTTTTTAGTACCAGATAAAGCTAACGTTCCTAATTCTGTAATAGTTGACATATTTAATCCTTTTTCTCTTATTTTACTTTAATTTTACAACAATAAACTTGCGTTTAATTAAAACTATAAAAAATTAGGTGCTGGTTCTGCTAAATAGAAACCTTGGAATTCATCAACACCCAAAGAAACAAGAGAATCAAATACTTCTTGAGAATGAACAAATTCAGCAATTACTCTTATATTTAAAGCTTTACTAAAATCAATAATTGATTTAACCATTTCATATGAGTTTTTATCTGAATAAATATTTTTAATTAATGAACCATCTATTTTTATATAATTTGGTCTAATTTTTAGAATATGTGCAAAATTTGAATATCCTGTTCCAAAATCATCAATTGCTATTTTTATACCTTGTTCTCTATATTTAGCAATAAAGTCTTCAAGTAAAGTATAATCAGAAATATAATCACTCTCTAAAATTTCAAAAACCACTCTTTTTTTATCTTCATTAGCAATTTGATTCAAACTTTTATCTAAAAAATTTATAAATTCAGTATCAAGAATATCTTTAAAACTTAAATTTATAGATATTTGTTTATCAGTTTTTGTTAAATCATTTAAAGCTTTAAATATAATTTGATTAGATAACTGAAGATATTGTTTTGTTTTAACAGAAATATCAAGAAAAAAATAAGGACTTAAATAAATAGTTTCATCTTTTTCATTAATATCTTCTATTCTCATTAAAGTTTCATATTTCACTATATTTTTATTTCTATCAAAAATTGCTTGATAAAATGGTATAACTTTATCATTTTCAATTGCTTTTTTTATTTTCTCTCGCCAATACATAGATTTTTCAATAATTTCTTTTGTATCAATTTCATTATTATAAACAAAATATGGCAGATTATTTTTTTTAGCTTTTTTAAGTGCAATTCCTGCTGTTTTAATAGATTCTTCTTGTGCCATTGAAATACCTAAAGTGATATTTATAAAAATATCAATATCAAGTTGTTCAATGTAAATTGGCATGTTTTTAAATAGTATTCTTAACTCTTCAATAAGCTCATAAAATTTATAAAAACTCATCATATTTTTATCAGCTAAACAAAATACATTTCCATATATTCTATAGGCTAAAACATCATATTTTAATGAAAATTCATTTAAAATCTTTCCAACTTCTATCAAAACTAAATTTCCAGTTGAAAATCCATAAAGTTCATTTATATCATCAAAAGAATCAATATCAAGTAAGGCTATAGATACAAAATCAATATCTTTTATATCATCCTCTAAAGCATGTCTATTTTTCAAGTTTGTCAAATCGTCATAATATAATTTATTTTGAATCTCTTTTGTTTTTGCAAGAACTTGTTCTTCAAAAGTTTTTCTATTTGTTTCAACTTGATCAAGTAAAGTATTAAATTGTGTTGCCAAAAAACCTATTTCATCTTTAGCTTTAATTCCATTTTTAAAACCATCAATATTAATATTAGCTTTTTGAACTTCTTTAACCATTTTATTAATTGGAGCAATGATTTTTATAATAATAAATAGTGCAATTACAGCCAATACAACAAATATTAGTATCAGAATATTTAATATCAAAGAACTTATTCTTTCAACAAATGAAGAAAAATCATCTTCATAAACAGAAGAAATTATATACCAATCTAAATTTTTATTATATTCAATCCAAGATATTTTTTTATAATTAAAATTATTTGGATCATAAATTCTATTCCAATTATATTCCAAGGTCTCTTTTTTAACATAACTACTTTTTATTTCATCAATTAACTTTTTACCATTTTGAGGTAAAACAACTTTTAGTTCTTCCAGATTTTTAAACTCACCACTTGGATCAAAAATGACTTTTCCCAAACCATCAACAATATAAACATAACCTGATTTTCCCAAAGCAAAACTTGAAAGTAATAATTCAACTTCTTTATTTAAAGCTTCTTTATTTGTAATATTTTTTGCTTTATTATTTATAAGTGAAACTACTTTGTTAAATTGAATTTTTGAGTTTTGTATTTCTGTTTGAATTAAATAATTATTTATTTTAGGAGATAAAAAGAATACCACACAAAATAAATATATTAAAAAAGTTACAATAAACAACCAACCTATTTTAAAAAATATCTTATTATTCAAACACTCTCTCTTTTTATTTTTATTCTATAAATAATTTGCTATTTTTTGACCAAATTTCACATTTTGATTTAACAAATTATCAAGTTCAATCATCTCATTTTCCCATAACATTACAACTGTTGAACCCATTTTGAAATATCCTAAACATTCACCTTTTGATATTTCGATGTTTTCGTAAGTATAAACTTTCATCTCTTTTGCATTTGTATTTGTTTCAACTCTATTTTCAAATTCAAATACCATTTGACCTACATTTAAAGCACCAACGAAAACCATATAAAAGATTTTTCCATTTGTTTCACACTCTAAAATTACTCTTTCATTTTGAACAAAAAGTTCAAACTCTTTGTTTAAATATTTTAAATTAACTGGATAAAGTTTCCCTGGAACATGGATTAATTTTAGAAGTTTAAAATCACAAGGAGCATGGTATCTGTGGTAATCTTTTGGTGATAAATAAAAGTTCATAAAAGAACCATCTTTTATTTTTTCAAAATTTGATGAACAATAATAAGTTAATAACTCTTCAACACTATATTCCATACCTTTTATTTGTAAAGCAATATCATTTTGAATTTGTCCACATTGTGTGATTAAACTATCAGTTGGAGAAATAATTACATTTTGATTTTCGTTTATCTCTCTTTTTATGATTAATTCCCTTGTAAATAAATCATTTAAAGATTTGTAATATCTCGCATTTTTAAATTCACTCATATTTAACCCCATCAATTTAACATAACTAGAATTTATTAGTTTTTGAAGAGGTGAAGGAAACTCTTTTTTAGCGAACTTTCCAAAATATGAAGAGATAAGATTTGTAATATGCATTATTTTCCTTTGTTAGAATCAATTAGTATTATATTCTATCTATTTTTTCTTCTTAAATTGCTTTAATAAATATTTAGCTAATCTTGCACCTTTAATTTATCAAATTTTTAAGGATTTTGTATGTACAAAATAGTTGTAGCAAATCAATGTGGATGTTTTAAAAATAGCAATTTAGAAAATAATTTAACTTTTGAGTCAAAAGATGAAGCTTTAAGTAAAGCAATAGAGATGAAAAATATTATGAATAATGAATTTTGTAAAAAACATAAATTTGAACTTCAAGAGATGTTTAATAATTTTGTGATTTCATTTTATAGAGAAGATATTAAACCTGATTGCTGTGGAAATGGTTGTTGCATGTAAGCAACGACTATTTTTTTGGCATTAAAACGTACATTTTCCCTTTTTCTTTCATTCTTCCAGCATAAGCAAAAGCATCTTCTCCATATCCCCAAAAGAAATCAGCTCGAATATCACCTTTTATAGCTCCACCAACATCAGCAGCAACCATTAATTGATTTATAGGTTTTTTATCAATGGGATTTTTAGTACTAAGAAAAACTGGCATTCCAAGAGGAATAACACTTCTATCAACTGCTAAATTTCTTTTTGCTGTAAGTTGAGTTCCTAAACTTCCCGTTGCTCCTTGCTCTGATTTGTGAAAGAATACATAACTTTCATTTTGATTTAGTACCTCATCTGCTTTTGCAGGGTTTTTATCTAGATATTTTTTCATACCCTGAGCTGATAATTCATCCTTGCTTATATAACCCTTATTAAGCATATAAGTTCCAATTCCTTTGAATTTTCTTCCATTTTGCTCAGCATAACCGACATTAATTAATTCACCGTTATCTAATAATATTTTCCCTGAACCTTGAACATGAAGTAAAAATAAATCTACTTTATTATCAACATAAGCTATAACTTCAAGATTTTTACTTGGATTACTCTCTATTTGAGCCCTTGAATCATAAGGAACAACTTTGTTTCCAACTAATTTTCCTCTTAATTTATATGTTTTAAGTTCAGGATAAGCCGATACAAAATCAACAATCATCATATCTTTTGGAGTTTTATATACAGGATATTTATATCTTTTATTTTTTTGTAAACTTCCATAAAGAAGAGGTTCATAATAACCTGTAATTGTTCCTTCATCTGAAGAATTATTATCCAAAAGTTTATATGGTTGGAAATTTATTGTAAAAAATTTTCTTCCATCTGTTTCATATTCAGCCTTCTGACAAACTTCTTTAAACAACTCATTTCTTTTAGATTTTTTACAATCTTTTTTAAAAACATCAAGAGCATGGGTTAAATCATCACTATAAAAACCTTCAATTTCATGAAAACCTACTGCTTGCATATTTTTTGCATTATCTTTTATAATATTATTTTCTATTTCACTCTTTTGTTCTTGAGGTATTGTCTCTTTTTTTGTTGCACAACCTGAAAAAAGTACTATTGTTGTTAGGGATATAAATATTAAAGATTTCATAAATCACAACTTGATGGCAATAAATTTGTAGAATGGACTTCTTTTAATCCACATGATTCGCAAGAAAACTCAACATCTTTTACACCTGAACATCCATGACTTTGAAGCACTCTTGATTTTATAATTTCAGATTTAAATGTTGTTTTTGTTTTTTCATCAAAAAAAACTTTCGCTTTTTGTCCACAAGATGGACACTCACCACTAAGTAATTTTTCTACCCTCGAAGTTTTACTTTTTAAGTATAAAAGGACAGAAAAAATAGTTATTAAAAATAATATTAGTAAAAAAAACAAATTTTGCATGAAGCAGAGATTTACTCTACTTCAGCATCGATAACATCATCGTCATCTTTTTTTGCTTTTTGGTTTGGTTGAGCACCTGCTTCACCACCCTCTTTTTTGTACATTGCTTCTGCTAATTTGTGAGATTTTTCAGTTAAAGTTTTTAATTTAGCTTCAATATCTTCTTTTGTAGCATTATCATCTTTTAATGTTTCTTCTAAGTCAGCAGCTGCATCAATAATAGCTTTTTTCTCTTCTTCGCTAACTGCACTTTCATTTTCTTCTAAAGTCTTTTTAGTTGAATGTAATAAAGCATCAGCTTGATTTCTAACTTCAATTACAGCTTTTTTCTTAGCATCAGCTTCTTTGTTTGCTTCTGCTTCTTGAACCATTTTTTCGATTTCTGCATCACTTAATCCAGATGAACCAGAAATTGTAATTTTATTCTCTTTTCCAGTACCTTTATCTTTAGCACTTACATTTAAAACACCATTTGCATCAATATCAAATGTTACTTCAATTTGAGGAACACCTCTTGGAGCTGCTGGAATATCTGAAAGTTCAAACATACCTAAAGATTTGTTATCTCTTGCAAACTCTCTTTCACCTTGAGAAACGTGAATAGAAACAGCTGGTTGATTATCATCAGCAGTTGAGAATACTTGAGATTTTTTAACTGGAATTGTTGTTCCTTTGTCAATTAATTTAGTCATAACTCCACCTAAAGTTTCAATTCCTAAAGATAAAGGAGTAAC
This sequence comes from Arcobacter suis CECT 7833, assembly GCF_003544815.1. NCBI lineage: Bacteria > Pseudomonadati > Campylobacterota > Epsilonproteobacteria > Campylobacterales > Arcobacteraceae > Arcobacter > Arcobacter suis. The sequence goes on from NZ_CP032100.1 coordinate 2,437,849, forward strand.
GTCTAGTAATAATACATCTTTAACATCACCTTTTAAAACTCCAGCTTGAACAGCAGCCCCAGCAGCTACAACTTCGTCAGGATTTACACCTTTATTTAAATCTTTTCCAAAGAAATCTCTAACAACTTTATTTGCTTTTGGTAATCTTGTAGATCCACCAACCATAATAATTTCTTGAATTTCTTCTTTTTTCAATCCAGCATCTTTAAGTGCAGTTTTGATGTGCTCTAAAGTTTCATTAATTAAATGTTCAGTCATAGACTCAAATTTTGCTCTTGTTAATGATTTAACTAAGTGAACAGGACCTGCGCTTCCCATTGAAATAAATGGTAAGTTAATCTCTGTTGATTCAGCTGATGATAACTCTTTTTTAGCATTTTCAGCAGCATCTTTTAATCTTTGTAATGCCATTTTGTCGTTTTTAACGTCAAAACCATTTTCATCTTTGAACTCTTTTGCTAGCCAATCAATAATTGCATTATCAAAGTCATCTCCACCTAAGAAAGCATTTCCATCAGTTGAAAGTACTTCAAAAGTTCCATCACCAATTTCTAAAACTGTAACGTCAAAAGTTCCTCCACCTAAATCGTAAACAAGAACTTTTTCTTCACCTTTTTTATCTAAACCATAAGCTAATGAAGCAGCTGTTGGCTCATTGATAATTCTAAGTACATTTAAACCTGCAATTGTTCCAGCTTCTTGAGTTGCTTTTCTTTGTGCATCATTGAAGTATGCAGGAACTGTAATAACAGCATCAGTTACTGCTTGACCTAAATACTCTTCTGCGTCTGCTTTTAATTTTGATAAAATTTTTGCAGAAATTTCTTGAGGTGTATAAACTTTCCCACCAATTTCAACAGCTGCTGCTCCGCTTCTATCAACGATTTTATATCCAACTTTTGATTGAGCTGCTTTTGCATTTGGCTCATCCATCATTAGACCCATAATTCTTTTGATTGAATAAATAGTTTTTTCTGGATTTGTAATCGCTTGTCTTTTTGCAGGATCTCCTACTAAAACTTCACCTTTATCTGTAAATGCAACAATTGAAGGAGTTGTATTTTTCCCTTCTTTATTAGGGATGATTTTCGCTTCACCATTTTCATAAACTGCCACACAAGAGTTTGTTGTTCCTAAATCTATTCCAATTACTTTACTCATTTTATATCCTTATTAAGTTTTGTTTTTTATTTTAATTTATATCTTTTCAAATCTATCTAGTTTTATGACATTACGGTCAAAATATTAGTTTGCTATACTAACCATTGCAGGTCTTAAAAGTCTATCTTTTAACATATAACCTTTTTGTAATTCATTTACAATTTGCCCAGACTCATGGTCTGCACTATCAACTTGCATAACTGCATTGTGAACATTTGGGTCAAACTCACCATCAGTTTCAATTTTTGAAATATTATGTTTTTCAAAAGTAGTATTGAAGTTTTTAATTGTAAGTTCAATTCCTTCTTTTAATTTTCCTAATAATTCAGCAGCAGCTAAATCAACATTAGCTGATTGTAATGCCATTTCAAGGCTATCAATTGGAGCTAATAAATCTTTTGCAAACTTCTCACTTGCATAATCAATAGCTTGATATTTTTCCCTTTCAAGTCTTTTTTTGATATTTTCAAAATCAGCATGAACTCTTAAATATTTATCTTCACTATCTTTTAATTGTTGCTCTAAAGAAGCAATTTTATCTTCTAAAGTCTCTTCTTTAGGTGTTTCTTCAACTACTACTTCAGCTTGAACTTCTTGTTCAGTTATCTCTTCTTGTATTAATTCTTCTTTTTTTTCTTCACTCACATTTATCTCCTAAAAAGTTGTAATTTTTTCATAAAAATATTCATAATCTTTTGGTAACTCACCAATAACCAACATCTTTACATCTTCATTATTGATTTTACAGTAATTACAAATTCCAATATAATTTGCAGGTAATAATTTATCAAAATATAACCCTTCTTTTAATTCATCTAAAATCTGACCTTTTAGAAAACTATTTATTGTGTATTCATCAAAGTCATAATTTAAGGCTAAATTCAAAAACTCTTTATAATTAAAAATCTGAAAATCTGAATTTTGCAAAGTTTGATTTATAGATTCATAAACCTCATAAGCACCAACATCTTTTGAAACTTTTGTAATATCTTTTAAATCTAAACCTATCATATCATTCAAAAATCTATAAAGTGCATCTGAATACTTTACGCTAATAGCAAATGAAGAAAATTCTAATATCATATATCTATTTTCTACATTTAAAATATCTTTTAATATATCAGATTTCTCTTTTTTTATAAAAACAGACAGCCCTATATTTGAAGCAAAATATTCTAAAGCTCGTAAATTTACACCTTTTAGTTTAAAATTAAGTTTTGATTGCCAATACTGTTTTAAAGCTTCAGTTGTTGGAGTTCTTCCACTACTGATATGCTCTTGTGCAAGATAACCTTCTTCACCTAACTTTTTAAAGTAACCCCTAATAGTCGCGGGTGAATAAGTAATATCATACATAGATTTTAATTGAGTTGAACCAATTGGTTCAAGATGCTCAATATAAGCTCTAATAATAGATTGTAATAAAAACTCTTTTTTATCTAACATATTTACGACCAATTTGAAATTTTAGCACTCACTATCATAAACTGCTAAAGAATTATAACCTATTGAGTCTTTATTTGTCAAGTATTTTATTTCGATTTTTTAAAATTTAAGTCAGTCTCAAATGATTATATGTTAAATTATTACTAATTTATAGTTTTACGGAAGAAAAATGAAAAATATTTATAAACTCACTTTACTTGGAATATTGTCAACACCTGTTTTTTCATCTCAATTTATAACTATTGGAACTGGTGGAGTAACAGGAACTTATTATCCTACTGGTGGTGCGATTTGTAGATTTGTAAACCAATATAAAAAAGAATCAAAAATAAGATGTTCAGTTGAATCAACAGATGGTTCTTTATATAATTTAAATACTTTAAAAAATGGAGAACTTGATTTTGGAATTGTTCAATCGGATATTGTTTATCAAGCTTCAAAAGGCGAAGGTGCATTTAAAGATGTAAAATTTCCTAAATTAAGATCTGTTATAGCGATATATCCTGAATTATTAACTTTAGTTACAAAAAAAGATTCAAATATAAATAAACTTTTGGATATTAAAGGAAAAAGAATTAACTTAGGAAATAGTGGAAGTGGAAATGAAACAACTGCTTTAGCTTTATTTGAAGAAAGTGGAATTAATAAAAATGATTTAAAACAGGTTGGTACATTTAGTGCTTCTGAAATGCCTGACGCTTTAAAAAACAATATAATTGATGGTTATTTTTATATGGTTGGGCATCCGACTGCAAATATAAAAGATGCAGCAAATTCTACTGATATAAAAATAATTCCTATTGATAATAATATTTTAGACTCTTTAATTGAAAAATATCCATATTTTACAAAAGGTTATATTCAAGCAGGAACTTATAGAGGCCAAGAAAATGATATTCCTACATTTGGGGTAAAAGCTGTACTTGTAACAAATGAAAATGTTAATGAACATACAGTTTATCTTTTAGTTAAAGCTATTTTAGAAAATTTTGATGAATTCAAAAAATTACATCCAGCTTATGAAAACTTAACAAAAGAGTCTTTATTAAATGGTTTATCCGCACCATTACATGAAGGAGCTAAAAAATATTTTGAAGAAGCTGGATTAATAAAATAATTAATATTTTATTTTTGCTAGATAAAGCCCATTTGCAATTGCAGGCGTTTTAAAAATATGTTTTTTTAGATTTAACTGTTCTTTTAGATTCTCAATACTTTGTTTATTATCATTAATTGCAAGTAAAAATCCAACCATAAGTCTAATTTGAGATCTTAAATATGAATTTGCAGTAAATTGAAAAACATAAATATCTTTATATTTATAAAACTTTGCATCAAAAATTTCTCTTTTTGTTAACTCTTTATCACTTCCAGTTTTATGAAAATATTTAAAATCATAAATACCAATAAACTCTTTTATAGCTTTTTTTAAAAGTTCTTCATTTACATTTTTAACATAAGTAATAAATTTATCATTAAAAGGGGTTGTGGGTTTAGTAGTAATTAAATATCTATAAACTCTCTTTTTTGCATGAAATCTTGAGTGAAAATCATCTTTTACTTTTGATATTTTTGATATTTTAATTGAAGTTGGAAGATTTTTATTTAAAACCTCTTTTAGTTTAAGAAAATCACTCCAAAAATCAGGTACAAAACAGTTAAAAACTTGTCCTGTTGCATGAACTTCTTTGTCTGTTCTTCCACTTAAAACAATATTTGTTTCAATATTTATTTTTTTAAATGCTTTAAGAAGTTTATCTTCAACGGTCATTCCATTTGGTTGTTTTTGACTTCCTTGAAATAAACTTCCATCATAAGCAAGAGTAAATTTTAGATTCATAAACTAAATCAATACTCTTTTTTAATTGTTTTAGAATACAAAATATATGTTCCACTAAGCCATAAAATAGGAATAGTATATAAAGCATGTAATAAAATTCTATCTCCAATTGATTTTATTAAAACATAATATAAAACAATTGAAATCAAAGAGTAAAAAACTGCTCTGTTTTTTTCATATCTTGGATTAAAATATCCAAAAGTAATTACTAAGAAAAGTGATACAAATGGAAATAACGAAGTTAAAATATAAAAAGTTAAATCATCAATATCAATTTTCTTTTCAATATTTTCTTTCCAATATTCATAAGAATCTGTAAAAATACCTATTTTACTATCTGAAATAGAATCATTTATATACATTGATTTAAAATCTATTTGATTAAACTCTTTTTCATCAATAATAAAAGCTTTCCCATCATTTAATTTAAAACTCAAAGCACCTTTATCATTATCTAAAACTGCTGTCTCACTAACAATAAATTGGTCTTTTCCCTTTTCTGTTTTGAAAAGTTTTACTTCATCATAAACTCTATCATCTTTTCCATTTATGTAAATTAACCAATCTCCAAACTTTTGTCCAAATTCACTGGGTTTTATATTAAAATTCGCTTCTTTTTTCTTTTTATCCAAAAATTGTTTTGTTAAAAATTTTGTTTTAGGAATTAAACCTACTGAAACAACCAATAACATAACTGATAAAAGAAGAGTAATTGGTGCAAATATTTTCAAAATATTTACAGGATTTAATCCAAAAGATGTAATTACCGTAAGTTCATATTCACTTGCTAATTTTGCCAATGTTATAACTAAAGATAAAAAAAATGAAATTGGCATAGTATAAAATAAAATTTGTGGTATTACATAAGAAAATAAAGTAAATAATTCAAAAAAATCAAGAGTTATTATTGAAGTTAAAGATGCTATTTTCACTAAAAATACAACTGAAGTTATAAAAAATAATCCTAAAAATATTGGGAAAAATGTAATCGCTAATTGAGAGTGTAAATACTGTTTTAATTTCAAAAAAAGACCTTTATAATTGTTTCTAAATCAAAAAAATATTCAGTAAAAAATCCTAAAACTAAATAGGGAATAAATGGAGTTTGAATATCTTTATTCATAAAATTTGAATAGATTGCAGGAATTATAGCAAAAATTGCAGCTAAAAATACAGCAAACATTCCACCACTTAGCCCAAGTATAATTCCTAACATTGCAATTATTGGAATATCGCCTTCTCCTAAAGCCTCTTGGGTTTTCAAAGTTTTATCTTTTAAAATTCTTGATTTTATATTTTGGATATAAAAAGTAATTACAAAATTTAGTAAAACAAAAGCCCCAGCAAATAAAAAAGCATTTTTAAAAGTTTCTATTATTGAAAAATTTGAAGCAAAAAAAGAGAGAACTAAAGCAATTAAAAGTAAATAATCTGGAACTGCTTTATATTTTAAATCAATAAATGATAGAGTTATTAAAACATATGATAATAAACACATAAATACAAATTCTGAAGTTAATCCCAATTTTAAAAACAAAACTAAAGTTATAATTCCACTAAGAAATTCAACTAAAAAATATAAAAAAGAGATTTTAACTCCACAATAAGAACATTTTGTTTTTAAAAAGATATAAGAAAGAAGTGGAATATTATGGTACCAATAAATTAAATGATTACATTTAGGACAAGTGCTTCTTGTTAAAATTGATTGATTTAATGGAAGTCGCAAAATCAATACATTTAAAAATGAACCAATACAAATACCAAAAATGAAACTAAATACCTCCAAATCTTCTCTCTCTTTTACTAAATTCACTTAAAATTTCATTTAGTTCAGTTTCACTGAAATCTGGCCAATAAGTTTTTGTAAAAAACATCTCTGCATAAGCATTTTGCCATAATAAATAATTTGAAAGTCTAACTTCTCCACTAGTTCGAATTAATACATCAACATCATTCATTCCTGCTGTATCAAGACAAGATTCAAGATTTTCTTCTGTAACTTCAAGATTTAATTCATTTAATTTTTTTATTGCTCTAATTATTTCATTTTTTGAACCATAATTCAAAGCTAAAACTTGTGTTAATCCTGTACAAACTGAAGTTTTCTTTTCTGTATCAGATATAGTTTTTTGCAAACTCTTAGAAAATCTACTTAAATCTCCTATTGCTTTAAATTTTATATTATTTTTTATATAAACTTCTAACTCTTTTTTTAGATATTTTTCTAATAATTTCATCAAAAATTCAACTTCAAGTTTTGGTCTTTCCCAATTTTCAGTAGAAAAAGCATATAAAGTTAAATATTTAACTCCAATATTTGCACAATAAGTAGTAATTTTTCTAACAGTACTTGCACCTTCTTCATGACCAGCTGTTCTATTTAGACCTCTTTCTTTTGCCCATCGACCATTTCCATCCATAATTATTGCAATATGAGAAGGTATTTTAATTTCATTCATATAAACTGAACTCATTTTGTAATTTTTCTAAAATTTCTAAAGATATATCTAGTTTTGCACCTTTAAATTCATACGAATTATTTTTTAAAATCAATTCTATATTATTATTAACACTTCCAAAACTATTTTCTTCATTTAAAATATTTAAACAAACTCCATCAAGATTTTTGTTTTCTAACATTCTTGTAGCACTATTTAGAGCTGTTGTTTCATCCATTTCAGCTTTAAAACCAATGGTTACAATTCCATCTTTTTCTAAAGATTTTAAAATATCCATATTTTGTTTTAACTCTAAAGTCCAAAAAGTTCCAATTAGCTCTTTTTTTAATTTTCCATCTTGGGGAAAGGCTGGAACATAATCACTAACGGCAGCCACCATAAATAAAAATGGTTTTTTCATAATCAATGTGGGAGTTGAGTTATTCATTAAAGTAGGTTTTGTAAGAATTCCTTTTTTAGCAACTCTAATTGAATCAACTAAATATTCATACATTTCATCTGAACTTTCTACTTTTATAATATGAATATCTTTTGGTAAGTTTTCATAACCTCTTGTACTTACTAAACAAACATCAGCACCTTTATAATATAAAGCCTTTGCTAAACTTGAAGCCATTTTTCCAGAAGAAAAGTTTGAAAGATACCTAACCTCATCAATTTTTTCTATTGTTCCACCACCGCTTAAAACTACTTTTCTATTTATCCAATAATTATCTTTTAATAACTCTTTACAAGTTGCATCAAAAATATCTATTGGTTCTGCCATTGCTCCATCACCAACATCTTTACAAACTAACTCTTTTGTTTGTGAAGAGATAAGCTCATAATTACAAAGTTTTAGCATTTTAAGACTTGCTTGTGTTATAGGATTTTTTAGCATATTTGTATTTGCAGCAGGGGCTATTAATTTCATCCGTGGATATGCAAGTGCTGTTTGTAAAAGCAAATTATTTCCTAAACCATTTGCAAGAGCATTTATAGTATTTGCACTTGCTGGCGCAATTACAAAAATATCTGACCATTTTCCAATATCTATATGATTATAATCTTGACTTTTATCCCAATTTTCACTTGATTCATCTAAAACTTTGTTTTGAGAAATTGCTTCAAAAGTAATTGGATTTATAAACTTTTTTGCACTATCGGTCATAATAACTCGAACTTGTGCACCTGCTTTTATATAAAGTCTAATTAGATCTAGAGCCTTGTAAATAGCAATTGAACCAGTAACACCAACTAATATCTTTTTATTTTTTAATAACATAAAGTTCTACTTTTTTTTACTTGAAAAGTGTTTGTAAAAGTAACCATCAATAGTTTTTGATTTTGCACGAGTAAGATACAATTCACCTTTTTTTACATCACCAGTTACAGTTGAACCAGCTCCAATTAAAACATCATCTTCAATATTTACAGGGGCAACAAACTGTGTGTCACTTCCAACAAAAACATTTTTTCCAATTATTGTTTGATGTTTATTTACACCATCGTAATTACAAGTAATTGTTCCACAACCGATATTTGTTCCTTCATCTATAGAACAATCACCAAGATATGATAAATGACCAGCTTTTACGCCATTTAAAATAGCTTTTTTCGTTTCTACAAAGTTTCCAATATGAGTTTTATTTAATTCACTAAGCGGTCGAATTCTTGCCATTGGTCCAACATCACTATCTCTTACAATTGAGTCTTCAACAACAGAATTTGTCTTAATATGAGAATTTATAATTTTTGAATTTCCAAGAAGTGAAACACCATTTTCAATGATACTTTCACCCTCGATTTGCACACCCTCTTCTATATAAATAGTATCAGGCAGTCTCATAATAACACCCTCTTTTAAAAACTCTTTTTTAATTCTATTTTGATGAATTACCTCAGCATCTGCTAGTTCAACTTTTGAGTTTACACCTTTGAAATTTTCTTCATTTACAACTAATGGTTTTAAAACTTTTCCTTGAGAGATTGCCATTTCCACTAAATCAGTTATGTAATACTCTTTTTGAGCATTGTTGTTATTTAGTTTTGGCAAATTTTCAAGTAAAAATTTTGTTTCAAATTGATAAATTCCTGCATTTGCAGTTGTAATTTTTAGTTCTTGCTCATTTGCATCTTTTTGTTCAACTATTTTTTTAACATTTCCATTTTCAATAATAACTCTTCCATATCCATCAGCGCTGTTTAGTTCCAAAACAGACATTACAATAGTTGCAGATATTTCAAACTTTTCTAACTCATTTGATTGAATTAAAGGCATGTCTCCATTTAAAACTAAAACTTTTTCATATTTTGGAATGATTCCCATTACTGCACCACCAGTTCCTGGAAAATTAATATGGTCTTGAATTACAAAATTGATATTTGAAAAATATTTTTCCATTTCAGCTTGAACTCTTTGCGCTTGGTGGAATAAAACAACTGTTATATCATCGCTTAATTTTGAAGCCTCTTTTATTGAATAATATAACATTGGTTTTCCAGAAATCTTATGTAATACCTTTGGAGTATCTGATTTCATTCGTGTTCCTGCACCTGCTGCTAAAACTATAATTGATTTATTAAACATCTTTTCCCTTCATTTATTGTAAAACCTCATTTATCTCTTTTTTAAGGTTCAATACAACCTCTTCGACTGTAAGTCGCATTTTATCATCACTAATATTACTTGAAAGTAATTTCTCTAATTTTTTTTCTCTATCTTTAAAAAATTGTGCGACTTTTCTATTTTTTGGGTTTCGATTATACATTAAAACTCCAGATGCTATAAGAGCAATTACAAGTCTTGTATGTCCGAAAATAGTAGCATAATTTAGTAAGGTAAAACCAGAATTATCAGGTAAATTCATATCTGCACCAGCTGCTATTAGCCATCTTGCAATTTTATAGTTTCCATGCCATTGAGTATGATGAAGGGCAGTTCTTCCATGAATATCTTTTATACTTAAATCTGCTTTTTTTGTTAAAAGTTTTTCTACAACCACCAAATCATTTGCAATTACGGCTTTATGCATTACAGTTCTGCCATCATTATCTTGAGCATCAATATTTACTCTGTATTTTAAAAAGTAGACTAATCTTTCAATAAAAATTTCTTTCTCTTTTTTATCTTTTATCTTTAAGCCTTCTTCCACCATATGCATTAGTGGGGTATAACCTCTTTTATCTTTAATATTTAAATTTATTCCATAATTTATAATGGTTTTTAAAGTTTCAAAATCATTATATAAAACCATATCAAACAAAATATTTGTTCCATCTAATCTTTGAATTTCAATATTTGGTCTATAAGTCAGAACTTTTTTTAATAAAACATCGTATTTTTCATCATATTTTATTTCATTTGACAAAAAAGTATTTGGTTTTTTAAACCCTTTTATAATAGCTATTATTTCAATAATATCATCAACTACACTTTTTTCATCAAAGTCTCTAGCATCTATATTTGCCCCATGTGACACTAAAAAATCTATCATTTTATAATTTGAATAACCTTTTAATATCTCTTTATGAAGTATGTTTTTTTCAAATTCATCACAAATATTTACATCTGCTCCACAATTTAATAAAAATTCTACATTTGTAAAATTTTTATTTTCAATTTCTCTTTGTAGAATTGTTTTACCATTTTCATCTATTTTATCAATTTCAAGACCATGTTCTAAAAACAGAAAAGCTAAAGGCATATACTCTTTTTCTTCTGTTACAATTTTGTATTTCCCTTCAAGTTCTTTTGGTGGATTTTTTTGTAAATCAAAAACATATAAAATTTCATCAATTAGGTTTTTATGATAATTATCAATTATATTTAGGTTTATGCCTTTTTTAATTAAAAGCTCAATCAAAGGCAGATTTTTTGCTCCTTGCAAAATTGCATTAAAAAGTACATTTTGTCCATCTTTATCTAAAAAGTTTACATTTATTCCATGTAAAATCAATTCATTTGCAAGGGAAATATCATCTTTTAAAACTGCACTAAAAAGAGCATTTTGATGGTTTTCATCTAAAATATTTAAGTTATTTGTATTATTTATAACATCCTTTAGAATATTAAGATTTCCACCTTCAACAGCATCAAATAAAACTGTTCTTCCAGTGCTATCTTTTAAATTAAAATCTGCATTATAATTCATTAAAATTTGAAAAATTTTATTATTTCCACTAAGTGCAACATCCTGAAAAATTGTTCTTCCTGAATTATTTTTATGATTTATATGAAATCCATTATCAAGTAAAAAACGAACCATCATTCCATCACCTCTATCAACAGCTTCATTTAAAACTGTTTTTCGGTGATGATCTTCTAATGTTAAATTAGCGCCATTTCTTATCAATATTTTTAAAGCTTCTAGTTTTCTTGTTGCAGCAAGAGAAAAAAGAATTGTTTGTTCTTTTTCATCTCTTTTATTTATATTTACACCCTTATTTATATATCTTTGAACTTTATTTATATCTATGTCATCTGATAGTAATTCTTCAAAAAATAAATCTTCATTGATTTTAAAAAATCCAAACACGATAATAAATCCTTGTACATTTTAGAGCTTTAGTTAAGTATATAATTTTAGCCAATTTTTTATTAAATTGTTTTTCGTCTTCTTGGCTTATAATTTTTTTTGTGATCAGTTGATTCTTTAGAATCATTTTCACGTCTTGGAAATGGTTTTGTAAATGGCTTTTTAGAACTATCTTCTTCTATTAAATTTCCTTTTAAAGATTTTTCAATAAACGAATTAAAAGAGTTTCTTAAAATATACGCCTTATCATGGTCAGGAAAAAGATCAGGAAGTTTATATGAAAGCCATAAATATAAAGATATTTTTTTAACTTCATCTTCTACCAACAATAAATCTCTTTGAGTTATTGCTTTTTTAGGCAAAGTAATAGATGGTTTATAATGACAAACTTTTTTCTTAATAACACTTGCAATATAAGCTTCATAGGCTTGTAAAATAATATTTGATTTAGTGGTAATTGGAGCTTGTGCTAAAAGATATTTATCTTCAAGTTTTAAATTAAATCTAGTATCAACAATTTTTGCAGCTTCAAGCATAGATGAAATATTTGCAGCTATAAATGGTCCTGAAAAATACATATTATCAGCAAAAAACTTTAATACTTTTGTTAAAGAATTTGTTTTTATATGAGCTGCTAGGGCTTCAAGTTGATTATTATTTATTTTTACTTTAAACGGTGGTTTTATTGTTTTTATTGGACTTTCAAATTCAAGTCTTACATGGTCTAAAACATCTCTTCTAGTTGCACCCAAATATCCAGCTTCAAAATGTCCATATCGACCAGCACGACCAGCTATTTGAACTATTTCATTAACTGTTATTTTTCTTTTGCTAACACCATCAAATTTTGTATCAGTTGTAAATAAAATTGTTTTAATAGGAAGATTTAATCCCATAGCAATGGCATCGGTTGCAATTAAAATCTGACTTTTTTTCTCTCTAAATCTTTGGGCTTCATCACGCCTAACCTCTGGTGAGAGGTTTCCATAAATCACTGAAACAGTATATTTTTTTTGAAGTTTTTGTTTTAGTTGTAAAACATCTCTTCTTGAAAATGCGATTAAAGCTGTTCCATCTTCAAGTTTTTCTAAAGGTGTCCATTTTGGTAAAACTTTTAACTCATTTTTTCTTTGATGTTTTACTATTTCTAAATCTTCATCAAGATAAGTTGCAATTCTTTTAACAGCATCAAGAGCATTTACGCTTCCTGTCATAATGATTTTTTTAGCAGGACATCCAATAATTGCATTTACCCAAGCCCAACCTCGATCACTATCATCAAGCATTTGAACTTCATCAATAACAGCCACATCAACATCTAAATCAAAATCTATCATTTCAATAGTTGAGCAAACATGTGCTGCATCTTCATTTAACATCTGTTCTTCACCAGTTATTAGTGAAGCTTGAATATTTGAAGCTTTTAAATCTTCATAACCTTCAAGTGCCAAAAGCCGTAAAGGTGCTAAATAAAGTCCAGAATTCGCCTCTTTTAGTTTTTGCATAGCATTGTATGTTTTACCTGAATTTGTAGGTCCTACATAAAATTCTAATTTTCTGTTTAGACTTCTTGCCAATGGATATAAGGTTTTTAAATCACAATTTAATAGTGATTGTAGTTGTTGTTGCCAATTTTCTTTCATGGGGGTATTATAATCAATTCAATATAATTCCAGATTAAACAAAAAAAGGGTGGGAAACTAAATAATGAATTGCGAATATTTTGGTAAATGTGGCTCTTGTGTTTTATATGATAAATCTTATGAAGAACAATTAAATTTCAAATTACAAAGAGAAAAAAATAGATTCTCAGACTTTACAACTATGGATTTTGACATTATAAAAAGTGAAAAAGAAGCTTTTAGAAATAGAGCTGAATTTAGAATTTGGTGGGAAAAAGATGAAAATGGAAATGAGATTTTATCTTATGCTATGAATGATTTTGAGAAAAATATTTTAAAAATAGATTCATGCCAAATAGTAAGTTCTCAGATACAAGAAATCATGCCAAAACTTTTAAATCTACTTATGGAAGATTTAATTCTTTCTTATAAACTATTTGCCGTTGAATTTTTAGGAAGCACAATAAATGATATGCTTGTAACTTTGATTTATCACAAAAAGTTAGATGAAGAGTGGAATGAATTAGCAAAACAGATTGAAAAAAAGCTAAATATCAAAGTTATGGGAAGAAGTAGAAAACAAAAAATCGCTCTTAGTTCCGATTCTATAAATGAAACCCTAAGTATAAATAACCAAAATTTCAAATTTGCCTACCAAGAAGGTGGATTTACACAACCAAATACAAATGTAAATATCCAAATGATTGAATGGGTTTTAAATAATATAAAGAATTCAACTGCCGATTTATGTGAGCTTTATTGTGGTGGTGGAAATTTTACAATTCCACTATCTACGAAATTTAATAAAGTTTTAGCAACAGAAATTTCAAAAACCTCTATAAAATCAGCTTTAAAAAACTGTGAATTAAACAATGTAAATAAAATTCAGTTTATTAGAATGAGTGCTGAAGAGTTTGTACAAGGACTTCAAGAAGTACGAGAATTCAATAGACTAAAAGATGTAAATCTAAAAAATTATACCTTTGATACTATTTTTATGGATCCTCCAAGATCAGGTCTTGATGATACAACAAGGGCACTAGCCAAAGATTTTGAACAAATTATATATATTTCATGTAATCCTGAGACTTTACACAGAGATTTAAAAGAGCTTACAAGCACCCATGAAATCGTAAGATTTGCTTTGTTTGATCAATTCGCATATACGAATCATATTGAAAGTGGTGTAATTTTAAAAAAGATTATATAATTTAATCTAACTTTAAGAAATGGTATGCAATAATTTCAATATAAAGATTAGGGGTCGATGGATTCCGAAGAGATGAAAGAAGTTTCCTCTCTATGCTTGGGACTTTAAAAAGAAACAAGAAGGTCAGAGGCAGTGAGTCAAATCACAATGTGTCATAATTAAAAGGATTTATTATGAGAATCAATACAAACGTTTCATCTTTAACAGCTCAAGAAGCTGCACAAAATACTTCTAAAACAATAACTGCTTCGTTAGAAAAGCTTTCTACTGGTTTTAGAATAAATAAAGCTTCTGATGATGCTTCTGGTCTTGCAATTGCTGATAAATTAAGAACTCAAGCAACATCTATTAGTCAAGGTATATCAAATGGTAACTCAGCAGTTTCTTTACTACAAATTGCGGATAAATCTATGGGTGAACAATCAAATATTCTTGATACAGTTAAAGCTAAACTAATTCAAGCTAATACTGCAACTACATCAGCAGATGGTAGAGAGTCTATTAGAAAAGACATTGATAAACTTTTAACGCAGTTAGATAATATTGCTGGGCAAACTAACTATAATGGAACTTATCTTTTACAATCTGCTGCTGGAAGTGCAGGAAATGCTGCATCTACAGCTTTGGTATTTCAAGTAGGAGAAAAATCTGCTGATACTATAACAAATGAAGCTGTTCGATCAAATACAACAGGTTTAGGTCTAACTACTTTAAGTGGTTTAGCTGCAAGTGGATTGACTGCATCAGTAGCTGGAACTCAACAAACAACGGTTGATGCTGCAATTACAACGCTAAATGGTTATAGAGGAAATATAGGTTCTACTCAAAACCAAGTTGAATCAGCTGTTAGAAACTTAATGACGCAAGCAACAAATGTTAAAGCTGCTGAATCAATTATTAGAGATGTTGATTATGCACAAGAATCTGCAAATTTCAATAAACAAAATATCATTTCTCAAGCTGGTTCTTATGCTATCAGCCAAGCAAATGCTGTTCAACAAAATGTATTAAGACTTCTTCAATAGCCTTAATTATTAACTTGAATTCTATTTTAAGAAAAGGAAGATTGAAAACAATCTTCCTTTCTTATTTAATAAGTCTCTCTAAAAAAAACATATAATCATTTACTAAATTTGTTATTTGTTCTGTAAAAACTTTTTGTATCATTTTTATTTTTTTAGTTTCTTGTTTTATTTTTTCATCATTGAAATAATAATTTAAATATGGAAAAATCATCTTATAATAACTTGCTATGATATCAAAAAGTACATAATCTTCATGTTTATAAATAATATTCATAAAATCTATTGCTAAAATTAAAAAATCTTCAAATGATTTAATTTCATCATTTTCAAATTTTAAAATATGTTGTAGAATTTTATTATTTAAGAATTCCAAATCTAATTTAAAAATGTCTTTATTTTTATCGCTCAAATTTGTTATTGAATATTTATTTAAAGAATTAAGTAAATTATCTTCATTTAAAATAAGTTCTTTTAATCTTAAATCTGTAACTTTTAATGGAATTGTTGAAACAAAATAAGCTCCATGGTTTGAAAGATTATATATATTTGTATCTAAATTTTTTGTAGATAAAATATATTTTTCCAAAAAATTTATACTAGTATTAAAAAGTGCTGTTGTAAAAACTTCATCTAAAAAATTCCCTTTTACTTTTAGGATATTTTTTCTTAATCCAAAAGTTTCCCTATCTTCATTTGAATGCAAATTAAAACTTTCAATTCCAGAATTACTATTATGTGAATGAGTTGATCCTGTATTTTGATTTAGTGCCATATCTAAACCTATTAAATAAATATCTTTAGCATTCATTTTTATTAATATATCTAAAGTAATTTCTCCCACACTCGGTCCATTAAAAGCTATATTATCTTGAATTAATGGATAAAAAACTTCATATAGAAAAAGATTCTTTTGATTAAATTTTTTTAATATTTTTTCATGTGTCATTGTTGAAGCTAATATAATTGTATCTGTAGAAATTTTATTTACACTTTTATCATCAAATTGAGAATCATTTAAAATAGTTAATTGTTCATCTAAACTTATTATCATATTAATAGAAATATGATTTTCTATTAATTTTTTATAAATTGCCCCAATTGTTACAATAAAAAATTTATTCTGATTTCTTTTAATCCATTCTAAATTATCATCTAGAGATGGTCCTGCCGCTAAATATAAAATCGGTTTATTTTGAAAGAAATCTAAATTATTATTTATTTTATTAAAATCCAATATTTTATAATTATCACTAATATATTTTGTTGTTCTATTAAGATATACATATAGTTTTCTATTATAATCATAAACAGAGGATTTTGTTGATGATAACTCAAGTAAAATTTGATCTATAAATTGTCCTATATTTATATTTGTTGTCGATACTTTTATCATGTAATTATCTTGCTCATAAATACTACAAAAAAGTTCTATCTTTTTCTTTTCATTTTTTTGTTCATCCATAATAGAAAAGATTACTCCACTTTTAGCTAAAATAGCATAATCAACACAAAATAAAGAAAGCCTAAATATTTCTAAATTTCTTTCAAAAACTAAATATAATTTAGCATTTAATTTTGCTACAATTTTAGGTATATGTCTTCCTAATAAAGTTCCTGCAAAAACAAGTTTGTCAATTCTTTTTAATCTTTTTTTATTACTATTTAGAAAATCTTTTGTAATTCTTTGATAAGCCTTCATTTGAGTATTTGTTAAATTTAAAGATTGTTCAAGATACTCTATATTAAATTTATTTTCTAAAGATATATTATTTTCTTCTTTTATAATAAAAAGTTCTTCTATATTAAAAATCGAATTTTTATTATCTTTTTCCATTTTTCTAACTAGTTCATCATTTATTTTTTTAGGATTTCTATTATATAGGTATTTATTATTTTGTATATCAAATATATCAAAATCTCCATTCTCCATTATAAATTCTAATTCATATTTTTCTATATAAGTTCCATTTTCTATCATACGAGACAACTCATCAATTCTATGATAAAGTTCATTATCATATTCACTTAAAAAAGCTAAATTAGCTAAAAAAGTTGTAGTAAGTGCATTTTGTAATTCCAATTGAGTTTGAGTCATAATTCACCTTTATTTGTAATTTAATTTTGGATTGTTTAAATCAATAATGTTTATTATAGTATAATCTTATTATGATAATAGTACATGCAAAAGGTAACAGCCAATTAGGAATAGGAAATCTTTCAAGGTCATATGAATTAATAAAATATTTATCTATTACAAAAGATGTTATTGGTATTTTCGAATGTGATGAAAATATTTTCAAAAGGTATAATGTAAATAATATCTACCGAGTAGACAATTTAAATCAATCATTAGAGTTAATTACTAAATATAAATCTTTTATTTATATTAGTGATTTAGTATCTCCACAAAAAGAATTAAGTTCTATTATAAGAGAAAATGGAGCTAAACAGATTTTACATTTTAATGAAATAAATTCTGGGTTTGAACCTGATATTCTATTTGTGACTGATGGCTTTGACTATGAATTCTTTGATAATAGATTTAAAATTTATCGAGGATTTGAATACTATATTGTTGGAAATGAAGTAATAAAAAATAGAAAAAAAAGCCTAGAGTCTATTAAATCTATGAAAAATATCCTAATTTGTTTTGGTGGAGCAGATCCTGCATTTTTTACCGAATACTTCGCTAAAAAAATAAATGATTCTAAATATAATTATAAGATTGTATTAGGTCCAGCGATGCCTAAAAATAGGAAAGAAAATATTTTAACTATAAAAAAAGAAAATATAGAGTATGTAGATAGCCCAGAAAATATGATTAAATTACTATTAAATAGTGATTTATTAATAACTCTTGGAGGGATGACTACCTATGAAGCAATGTGCTTAGGAGTTCCAGCAAGTGCTGTAAGATGGAATTATTTAGAATATATTGTAAAAGGCTTTGGAGAGAAAAATATGATTACAGATTTAGGAAATATCGATGAAGCTTATCAAAACTTATTAAATTTAAAATTAGATAAGGTAAATGAGGTTTGTAAAAATGCTTATGATATAATCGATGGAAGCGCTTTAGAAAATATTAAAAAAATAATTGATTCAATCGAGGATAAACTATGATAAAAATTGAAGATAGGCTAATATCAAATGATAGCCCAACTTTTATAGTTGCAGAAGTTGGAGCAAATCATAATGGAGATTTAGAACTTGCGAAAAAAAGTATAGATGCAGCGGCTTTATGTGGAGTTGATGCTGTAAAATTCCAAACTTATACTACAGAAGAACTTTTATCCAATAAAAATGGTATTGTTATATATGGTAAAAAAGGTAAAGAAGTATCTGAAACGGTAGAAGAAATGTTTGATAGAGTTACATTAAAACGGGAATTTCACAAAGAGATATATGATTATGCGAAATCAAAAGGGCTTATCTGTTTTTCTACTCCATTTAGTGTAAAGGGAGTCTCTTTTTTAGAGGAACTTGATAATCCTATATACAAGATTGCTTCATCAGATATAAACTATGTTGATATGCTAGAAGTTATTGGAGCTACAAAAAAACCAGTATTTTTATCTACAGGGAAATGTACACTTTCAGATATGGACATGGCCATTGAACTATTACAAAAAAGCGGAACCACTGATTTATGCCTATTGCACTGTGTTGCAAACTATCCATCTAAGATGGAAAACATGAATTTAAATGTGATAAAAACTTTAAAACAGATGTACCCAGAGTGTATAATTGGCTTTTCAGATCACTCTTTGGGGATTACCGCTTCTTTGGGAGCTATATGTTTTGGAGCAAAAATAATAGAAAAGCATTTTACTATAGATAAAAATCTTGAAGGACCTGATCATTGGTTTAGTATGGATCCTGTTGATATGAAAAATCTTGTTATAGGAATTAGAAATTTAGAACTTGCATTTGGAACACAAAGAAAGTTTTTATCTCAAAATGAAGTACCAGAAAAACATTGGGCTACAAGATCTTTGCATATAAACAAAGATTTAAAAGTAGGCGATATTATAAAAAAAGAAGATTTAGATATGTTAAGACCTGGATATGGGATTTCTACTTTTGATAAAGATAAAGTTATTGGTATGAGACTAGAAAAAGATATAAAAAAAGGTACTGTTCTAGAATGGAATTACTTTAAATAAAGGGTTATATTGAAGCTTATAGTTTGTAATAAAAATGAAATAGGAATAAATAGTTATGTCCTTAAAGTTAATAATAAAGCAGTAGTTATTGATCCTAATGATTATGAAGAGATAGTTACTGCTATTGGTGAATGTAATTTGGATTATATATTTCTAACTCATGAACATTTTGACCATATAATGGCAGTTGATAGATTAAGAGATAGATATAAAGCAAAAGTAATTGCACAAAAATTTGCAAGTGAACATATACAGTTTTCATCAAAAAATTTATCAAAATTTTCAAATATTATATTAGATTTTATGAATAAAACTATTAGTTCTCCTATTAAGGAATTTATAGTTAGGGCTGCAGATATTACATATTTAGACAGATATAACTTAATTTGGGAAGGGTACAATTTTTTATTTACTCATACTCCAGGGCATACAAAAGGGAGTTCTTGTATATTAGTAGATGATTATTTATTCAGTGGAGATTCTTTATTTGAATGTTGTGATACAGATACAAAAGGAGTTGGAACAAGCAGAAAAGAGTATGATGGAATAACTATTCCTTTTTTTGAATCGATTAAAAGTGATATGAATATATATGCTGGTCACTATCCTAGCTTTATTTTGGAAGACAAATTAAAAGCAAGACAGAAAGCTATTCAGATTTTTATACGTAGACCAAAATACACAAATTTATTTGTAAACTATGATGATTTTAATACTATTTTAGATAATTGTAATTTTTTTGTAAGGAATAACAATATTTTTATAATAAAAAAATACACTAATTTTTATAAATTCTATTACTTGATAAATAATTATAAAAATTTGAATAATTTAAATGATTTCTTTGGTTTATATAAAAAACCTATTGTTCTTGAAATTATTTCAAATAGCAAAATAAATGAGAATCTTTATACACAAATTGGATTTAAACACTATAAAGTATATTCAAGATATAGAACAGATAAAAAAAACAAGAATTTTGATATGGTAAAAATAGCAAAACTAGAAGATATTGAAGAGATTTTAAAGCTAATTAATGAAACTTTTGACCCACTAAGTGACTATATACCAAATAATGATGAACTTAAAGAGTTAATTTTGAAAGAAGAAGTTTTTATTGTAACGGTTGATTATAAATTGGCAGGAGTATCAATATATGAGAAAAAAAATAAAAACTATTACTTTAGATTATCTTGCGTTCATCCAAATCATAGACCAGGATTAATAGGGTATATGTTAGCTTCTACTACTCCACAAAATGGAGAAAATTATTCAACTTGGATAGATGATAATAATCTTGAAGCTATAAAGTTAAATACATTTTTAGGGTATAAAGAGGACGGAACAAAAAACTATATTTTTGTTAAAAATGAGGAG
Source organism: Arcobacter suis CECT 7833 (assembly GCF_003544815.1). Taxonomy (NCBI): domain Bacteria; kingdom Pseudomonadati; phylum Campylobacterota; class Epsilonproteobacteria; order Campylobacterales; family Arcobacteraceae; genus Arcobacter; species Arcobacter suis. Next base: position 2,458,675 of record NZ_CP032100.1, read on the forward strand.
ATAAGATGAGTTTAGAAAGAATTGAAAATATAATAATAGAGTCTTTAAAAGAGTACAATCAAGAGAAAGAAAGTACAAAGTTGCATAATCCTACAAGTAAAACTAGACTTTATGGAGAAAAAAGTATTTTTGATAGTATGGGATTAGTCTATTTAATAACAGATATTGAAGAAAAAATTTCAGATGAGTTTTCAAAAAATATAGTCTTAGCAGATGAGAAAGCTATGAGTCAAAAAACTTCTCCATTTAAAGATGTAGAGACTTTGGCAAAATATATTCAAAATCTTTTAGAAGAGTGAAATGAGTAGAGTTATAATTATAACAGGTACCAGAAAAGGTATAGGAAAAAAACTAAGTGAATATTATTTAAATAATAATGATATTGTAATTGGTTGTAGTAGGGGAGAATCTTCTATAAATCATAAAAATTATAGACATTTTAAACTTGATATTTGTGATGAAAAAATTGTTGTTGATATGATTAGAAGTATAAAAAAAGAGTTTTATAAAATTGATATTTTATTAAATAATGCTGGAATTGCTTCTATGAATCACTCTATAACAACATCATTTCAAAGTGTTAAAAATATTTTTGCTACAAATTTTTTTGGTACATTTCTTTTTACCAGAGAAGTTTCAAAAGTAATGATAAAACAAAAAGCAGGGAGAGTAGTAAACTATACAACTGTTGCAAAACCTTTAAGACTCGAGGGAGAAGCAATTTATGCTGCAAGTAAAGCTGCTATTGAAAATTTTACGCAAACTGTTTCTAAAGAATTAGCACCTTACAAAATTACAGTAAATGCAATAGGTCCAAATCCTATACAAACTGATTTAATAAAAGCTATACCAAAAAAAAAGATAGATGAGCTTATAAACAAACAAGCAATTAAAAGACTTGGAACAATTGAAGATATAATAAATGTTATTGATTTCTTTTGCGATGAAAAAAGTGATTTTATAACTGGGCAAATAATATATTTGGGTGGAGTTCATAACTCATGAATTGGTTTATAGAAAACTTCAAAGAATTTGATAGAAAGATAGCAATAATATTTAAAAATCAAACTTATTTATATATTGATTTATACAATAAAATAAAAGAGATTGAAAACAATTTATTACCAAAAATAAAAAAGGGAGAAGTAGTTTCAATACTATCTGATTATAGCTTTGAAAGTATTTCATTAATTATTTCTTTATACAAAAATAAAAATATTATTGTGCCTATTACAACTACACTAAATAGGGAAATCAAAGAGAAAATAGAAGAGTCATATACAAATAAAATTATTAAAATATTTGATAAAGAGTATTTGATTGAAGAAAATAGTTCAAATGAAAAACATCAAATGATACAAGATCTTCAAGAAAAAAATAATTCAGGGCTTATTTTATTTTCAAGTGGAAGTACGGCTAAGCCAAAAGCTATGATACATAATTTTGATAATCTTGTAGAGCATTACAAAGATAAAAAAGAAAAATCACTTAATATGATTTTATTTTTGATGTTTGACCATATTGGTGGATTAAATACATTGTTGAATATTTTATCTATGGGGGCAACGGCAATTATTCCAGAAAATAGAAATTCTGATGATATTTGTAAACTAATTCAAGATTATGAAATTAGAGTTTTACCATCTAGCCCTACTTTTTTAAATCTTATTTTAATGAGTAAATCAAATGAAAGATATGACTTAAATTCTCTAAAAATGATTACTTATGGAACAGAAACTATGCCTGAAAGCTTACTAATTAAATTAAAAACTGCTTTTCCAAAAGTAAAATTCCTACAAACATTTGGAACAAGTGAAACAGGAATAGCAAATACATCTTCAAAATCTTCGAACTCAACATTTATGAAAATAGATGACCCTGAACTTGAGCATAAAATAGTTGATAATGAGTTATGGATAAGAAGTAAAACTCAAATTTTAGGATACTTAAATTCATCAATGGATAGTTTTACAAGTGATGGTTGGTTTAAAACAGGTGATTTAGTAGAAGTTTCAGAAGATGGTTATATAAAAATTATTGGTAGAAATACAGAAATTATAAATGTAGGTGGACAAAAAGTTTTACCAAGCGAAATTGAATCAGTTATCTTATCCATGGAGGAAATAGAAGATTGTTTGGCTTATGGAGAGAAAAACTTAATTACAGGTCAAAATGTTGTTTGTGATGTAGTTTTAAAGAATGATATATCAAATATTAAACTCTTAATTAGAAAATTTTGTAAAGATAAATTAGATAATTATAAAATACCTACAAAAATTAATATTATAGATAAAATAAATTTTGGAGATAGATTTAAGAAAATAAGAAGAAAATAATCTTCTTATTTTGGAAGAACATAGATGATAGTCTCTTCTTGAGTACACTAATAATGCCTCATTATTAATTTATGTTCAGGAATCCACTGTTTTAATAAAAGAGAAATATTCCATAAATCATCAAATTTGTGATAAACAAAAATAGCTAATTTAGGCTTATATTTTTTATTCCACCTAATAATGCTTGTATTTCAAAAGTTTGAATATCCATTTTAATATGTTTCATCTATTGAAACGACTTCTATTTTTCTGTTTGTAACTTCATTTGTACAAGATACACCTACTCCTTCTCAATGAAGATAAAAAGTTTTATTTTTATAAAACGCACCAGCATTAAGTATTGAAATTTTATTTTTATGTTATTAAATGTAAGACATGCATAAGAATCTATATTGATAAAAATGACAATATCTTCAGGGTTTCTATAAAATTCTTCTTTAGTTATTAACTTAGCTTTATCTTTGTATTTTGAATATTTTTCTAAACTTAATCTTTATAATCAAAACTATTTGCGAAATTACCACTATTAGTTTTTACCTCCTCTTCTACACAATCATAATTACTGTAAACATCAACATAAAATATTTAGCTATTGATTTTAAATAGTATCTTGTTAAAAAAAACTTTTTTGTTTTACACAAATCTTTTAATACTCCTTAATCTAAACCTATTTTCATCAATTTAAATTAATAACTATAATATTATATTTTATAAATAATCTAAAATATTTTTCTGGAACATACCATATTTAAAATAATAGAACCCATGTATCAAGAATTAATAAAAATGCTTATAAATTTAAGTTAATTTCCTATACAATGATTAAAGAATAAAGTAATAAGGGGATTTAAAATGGAATTAGATAAAAAAATGGAACTTTTAGCAGAATTATTTGAATTAGAAATTGATGAATTTGGTCCAGAAACAGTATTAGAAGATTTAGAAGAATGGGATTCATTGGCAGCTATTTCTTATGTTGTAATGATGGATGAAGAATTTAATAAAGTTGCTAACCCTGCAGATATACAAGGGTTTAAAACGGTTAATGATATTTTAAACTCAATGAAATAATATGGCTATTGATCATGTAAAAAATGTAAAAATATCAGCTGTTGCTTGTGCTGTACCTAATGATAAGCTAACTGCTGAGGATTTTTATCAATATCTAGAAAAAGATGTTGTGGATAGATTTGTTAAAGATGTTGGCGTATCACAAAAATTTTATAGTAAGGATAGAAGGACTATCACTTCTGATTTATGTTATGAAGCTGCGGAAGAAATTTTTAGAAAAAAAGGTATTGATAAAAAAAGTATAGATGGTTTAATTTTTATATCACAAACACCAGATTATCCAGCACCAGCAACAGCTTGTTTACTACAATATAGGCTTGGACTATCCGAAAATTGTATGGCTTATGATGTTAGTCTTGGTTGCTCAGGATATGTTTATGGACTACACATGGCAGCAACTAGTCTTCAATCCGGATATATGAAGAAAATATTATTACTTGTTGGTGATACTTCAGATGGAATTAGTCCTACAGTATCGTTAAATGATTTACTTTTTGGTGATTGTGGTAGCGCTACAATAGTTGAGTATGATGAAATGTCAGATGGTTTTAAGTTTGATTTAAGAACAATAGGAAATGGATTTAAAGCATTAGGTGCAACTACTGGACTGAGATATGCTCATATTGGAAATCCTTCTTTTGATCCCTCTATACATATGGATGGGCTTTCTATCTTTACTTTTAGTATATCTCAAGTACCAAAGTTATTTAAATCATTTTTCCAATCTTTTAATAAAACAATTGAAGATTATGATACTGTTTTATTGCATCAAGCTAATAAATCTATGCTAGAGGTGATTATAAAAAAAATAAAAGCAGATATAAGTAAAGTACCATTTTCATTAAATGAATATGCAAATACTTCTTCCGCAACAATACCAAATCTTATTTGTCACTATTACGGGGAAAGTAATATAGATAAAGATATACCTGTAATAATGGCAGGTTTTGGAATAGGCTTATCTTTAGGTATTGCTGATGCAAAAATAAATCCGATAAATATATTACCTATAATATCGACAGATACAACATGGGATGAAGGAAGGCAAAAGGTACTAGAAGCGAATGATAAACTTAAAAAATAAAAAGATCTTAGTTCTTGGTGCAACAGGTTCTATAGGAAAAAGTACTGCTATAAAACTTAGTCAACTTGGAGCAAAAGTTGTTATTCAAGGAAGAAATAAAACAAAGCTTGAACAAATTTATTCTCAACTTTCAGGAGAAGGTCATTATTCTATAGAATTTGATATTTCCAATTTAGATAAACTTGATGAATTAATAAATTTATCTGTAAATTTTGACAATGAAAAACTAACAGGATTAGTATATTGTATAGGTATTATGCCAATTAGACCAATGAAAAGTACAAAAAGTGATTTTCTTCATGAAACTATGGTTATAAATTATTATGCATTTGTAGAGATGGTTAGACTTTATTCTGATAAAAGAGTATCAGATGGAGGAAGTATTGTAGCCATATCTTCATACTCTTCTATAAATGGAGATAAAGGTCAACTTGCTTATGCAGCAAGTAAAAGTGCAATTGATAGTAGCGTAATTGTTATGAGCAAAGAATTATACTCAAAAAATATTAGAGTTAATGCAATTCGTCCTGCCATTGTTAGAGGAGAAGAAACAAATATAGATTTACTTCCTACTTCAATTAAAGTTACTGTAGATAGAATGAAAATAGGATTAATTGATCCCAATATCCTTGCCGAACAAATAGCTTTTTTAATTAGTGATTATTCAAGTGGTGTTTATGGTAGATGTTTTGACGTAAAAGGATATTTGTCATGATCACTTTTGAAGGTAAAAAGATACTAGTTACTGGAGCTAGTTCAGGAATTGGAAGAGAAATATCAATCCAGTTAGCAAAGCTTGGTGCAAAAGTTGTTTTGTTGGGAAGAAATGAAGAAAAACTAGAAAAATCATTGTCTATGTTAAAAGGTATTGGTCATAAATATTTTGTTTATGATCTTAAACAAATTGAAGGAATAAAAGATCTTGTTGAGTCTTTTATTGAATACGATGAAATTAAACTTGATGGATTTATACATTCTGCAGGAATACCATCTGTATATCCACTTAAAATTATAACTCACGAAAAGTTTAATGAATCGATGGATATAAATACTTATTCTTATTTAGAAATTATAAAACATTTTTCAAAAAAAAATATTTCTAATGATTATTCTTCTATAGTTTTTATATCTTCTATACTAACAAAAATACCTAAAAAAGCTCAAACTCTCTATGTAGCTAGTAAAGCTGCTTCTGATTCAATGTCAAAGGTTTTATCACAAGAATTATTTAAAAGAAGAATCAGAATAAATAGCGTTTTAGTTGGAGGTGTTTTAACTGAAATGGTAGAAAACACAGAAATATTTAGAATGTTGGGCAATGAAAGTGTAGCTGAAGATTATAATACAATTTATAAAACACTAAGTACGCAAGAGGTTTCAAATATGGTTTTATTTCTTATGAGTGAAAGTGCAAAATATATTATTGGTGAAAGTTATCATATCGATGGAGGTTATTTTTAATGAAAACTCAATTATTTCAAGATGCAAAAGGTAAGATTTATACACTAGAAGATGTTATATTATCTTTAAAAAAATTAGAAGCACATAATGCAAATATTCTTTATATACATACAGATATAGGTTTTGGAAAACCTCTTCTTAAAAGAAAAGATTTTGTTGCTAAACTATATGAAGCGATAATTTCATTGGGTGTAAAAACACTTATTTTTCCAACATATACATTCAGTTTTTGTAATAAAGAAGATTTTGATATAAAAGAATCAAAAAGTAGCATGGGCATGCTCAACGAATATGCAAGAACAAGAGAAAATAGTTATAGAACAGAAGATCCTCTATTATCTGTATGTGTAATAGGTGAGATACCACAAGATTTTATTTCCTTATCTAAAAATTCTTGCGGAAAAGGAAGTTCATTTGAAATTATGTCTAAAAGTGACAATAATAAGTTTCTTTTTTTTGGAGCAAAGCCTACAGAATGTTTTACTTTTATGCATTATGTAGAAGATATTTATAAGGTACCATACAGATATAATAAAGAATTTACAGGAAATGTAATCAAAAATGGTGTAGCCAAAAAAGAAACATATATATTGTGTACTTTATATGATACTGTTATTCCTAGCGTTGATATTAGTTTTCAAGATAATTTAGAGAACAAAAAGATTCTTAAAAGATTGCCTTTAGGAGAAAAAGAGTTAATGATTATCAATGGAAAGAGTGCTTTTGAAGAAATCAAAAAATGCTTTGATAAAGATATAAATATATTACTTGCGAGACCATATGACAAATATAATTTAGGTAAAAGCTATGATTATAATAATGTTAATAGCGTAAAATAGGGTACTATATGGAAAATTTAGTTTTAAAATATTTGGAATCTAGCGCTATTAAATATAAAGATAAAATCGCCTTTATAAGTGGTGACCATACAATTACGTTCTCTATGACAAGGAACAAATCATTATCAGTATCTAATGAAATTATAAATAAAATTGGTTTTACTAAAAATAAACCAATTTTAATTTATTTACCAAAAAGTATTGAAGCGATTGTTTCTATGCTAGGAGCAGTGTATAGTGGGAATTTCTATACACCAACTAGCACAAATTTTCCTTCTAAGAAAATAGAAAGTTTAGTAACTAATTTAAATCCAAGCCTCATTATTACAAATAGTTCATATCAAGATAATCTTATTAATATAGGAATTAGTAAAGATAAAATAATCTGTTATGATTTAATAAATTTTGATCAAGATACAACATTATTAAAAAATAATATGAAACAATTAATTGATACAGATTTAATATATACTTATTTTACCTCAGGATCTACAGGAATCCCTAAGGGAGTAACAATTTCACATAAAAATGTAGTAAATTTTATTGAAGCTGCTTGTCGAATAATGCCTATTGATCAAAATACAATCTTTGGTAATCAATCTGCATTACATTTTGATATCACAACTCAAGATTTATATACAACATTGAAGCAAGGTTCTACAATGGTAATTATTCCAGAACAATTATTTGCTTTTCCTAAAAAACTTATTGAATACATTGATAATCAAAAGATTAATTTCATATTTTGGGTTCCTTCTGCTTATATAAATGTTTGTTTATTTAAAGCTTTAGATGGAATAGAGCTTAAAGAATTAAAATCTATTATGTTTGCAGGAGAGGTTATGCCTGTAAAATATTATAATCAATGGAAAAAACATCTTCCAAACTTATCTTTCGTGGCGAATGCATATGGACCAACAGAGACTACAGTAGATTGTACATATTATATAGTTGATAGAGAATTTGATGATAATGAAGAGTTTCCATTAGGATATCCTATAGAAAATACAGGGATTTTACTATTTGATAAAGATAATAAGTTGGTAACAAAACCAAATATTCAAGGTGAATTATGTGTATTAGGAACAAGTTTATCTCCTGGTTACTGGAATAATAGAGTGAAAACAGATGAAGTTTTCGTTCAAAACCCTTTACATAATAATTATGATGAAAAAATGTATAGAACTGGAGATTTAGCAATATATAATAATGAAGGATTATTATTATTTTGCGGTAGAAAAGACGATCAAATAAAACACCTAGGATATAGAATTGAACTAGGAGAAATTGAGAATGCAGCTTTATCTTTAGAATATATTAATAATTGTGTTTCTTTTTATAATGATAAAAAAAGAAAAATCACATTAATTTATACATCTAATGCTGATGAGATAGAAAATAAAACCATAAAGTTAGATTTAACAAATATATTGCCAAAATATATGGTACCTACTGAATATTATAGACAAGATTCTTTGCCAATAAATGTTAATGGTAAAATTGATAGAGTATTGTTAAAATTACAATTTATATAAAAGGAAAAAAAATGGAAAGAATAAGAGAGATTTTGGTTGATATAAGACCCGAGTATGATTTTTTTGAAGATGTTAATTTTATTGAAGCTGGAATGCTTGATAGTTTTGATGTAATAAACTTAGTTACTGATATTGAAGAAAAGTTTGGAATTCAAATAGATGGAAGTGATATATTACCTGAAAACTTTTGTAGTATTGATTCTATTAAGAATTTAATAATTTTAAGTGGTGGAAAAATATAAGATTATTTTAAAGGAAAAATCAATGATGAAAACTAATGAAAATTTTGAAGAAATGATTAATACTTTGTTTCTAATACAAAATAAAATTTATGATAACAAATATACGGAAGAGACTATAAAAAGATTTAAAGATTTATGCTCAAAAAAGAAGTTATATTTTTTCGGGGTTGGTTATTATGCAAAAGCATTACCTAAATATTTAAATAAAAAATACGATGTAAAAGTAGATGGGCAATATGATTGGTTTGAAAAAGAAGATGATGAAGTAAATCAAAGAGCTTTTAAATTAGCAAATATGTATTACAGAATTGATGAAAAAAAAAGAAATAAAATAAATGATAAGATACCTTTACTGACAAAAGAAGAATTTTATAAAGATCCTGAAAATACAGTAATATTTTTAAATTATGATAACCCAATTGTAGAACCTTATATACTTTTTTCTTTAGGATTCAGAAATTTATATTACTTACAAACTTTAGCGGGTGAAATTATGCAAAATATAATGCCTCCTAAAAAGTTTGATATTTATGATCGACTTGATACTATGAGAACAGATTTCTGTTTTTCAGATATGGATATAGCAAAAATCAGTACGGTTTATTATTCATTGAGTGATGAAAAATCTAAAAAAGTATTTTTTAATTTGTTAAAAGTAAAAATAACTTCAGATGTAACATATTCTCAAGAAGTATTAGATGCAAGTACAGTACATTATTTTGATAAAGAAGTAATGCCTTTAGGAGATGAAGAAGTTTTAATTGATTGTGGTGCAAATATTGGAGATACTGTTGAATCTTTTTATAAATGTACAAATGGAAAATTTAAATATATTTATGCATTTGAACCAGATGAAACTAATTTTAATAGAATGATAAATTATATAAATACATTGGATTGTAAAGATAAGATTACTCCTATTAAGTGTGGAGTTGGATATAAAGATGAAACTGTTTATATAATAAATCCAGGTTCTACAACTACAGCAATTACAACAACTCCAACAGAGTTTAAAATAGAAGTAAAAACAATTCCTTCAACTATTAAGCATATTCCAACTTTAATAAAAATGGACATTGAAGGTTATGAAATATGTGCCTTGTTAGGGGCTATGGATTTGATAAAAACTCATAAACCGAAATTAGCAATATCAATCTATCATAAATTTGATGATCTTTGGAATATTCCTGCACTAATAAAAATGTGGGTACCAGAGTATAAAATATCTATAAGACAATATGCATTTGATAGAACAGAAACTGTATTATATGCTACTATAAACTAAAGAGGTTATATGGATGAGATAAAATCTATTCTTTCAAATAGAAAAAATTTAACAAATAGTTTTAATTATTATAATGAAATAATAAATTGGATTGAGAGTAATCAAGTATATTTTCAAATAATTAATAATTGTCTATTTTTACTTTTGAAAAAAGATAAATTTTGTAAATTTTATTATTTTATAGAAAAATATTCTGATGTGATACTAGCAAATGATTTTTTATTAACACATTCAAAAAAGCATAAAATATCAATGGAGATTACAACAAAAGAGCCTAAATCTTTAGAAATAATTAGCTCTTTTGCTAAAGAACTAAATTTTTCTTATTATAGTGAATTTGCAAGATTAATATCTGGTGAAAATAATTTGAAGAAAGACAAAATAAAAAATGACTTCTTACTAGCAAAAGAAGAAGATATTAATATTTTACTTGAAACAATGTATCAGGAATTTGATCCTATTATAGATGATATTCCTTCTGAAAAAGAGCTTATGACACTAATAAAGAATAAAAGTATTATTATAAAATATGAGCAAAATAAACTTATTTTTATACAAATATTTGAATATAAATTTAGTTCTTTATATTCTCGTATGACTTGGATTTCAAAAAAATTTAGAAAACCTAAATATACAATAGATATTTATAGTGAAATTGACTCATATTTAGAAAGCTTAAATATTGGAAATAAAGGTATTCGTGCATATTATTGGGTTGATATAACAAATAGAAATTTTTTAATTGGTCAAAAGTTAGGTTCAAAACCTGATGGATTAAGATGTATAACATTCTTATATAACAAAATAGGAGAATAAATGAAAACTATATTTTATGGAAAAAAAATATCAGGGATAGTTACTTTATTACCTGAAACAGAATATACATTTGAAGATGATATGAAATACAACAATTTATCAGAAAAACAAAATAGAAAACTTCAAAAAACTATGGGCTATGATAGGCATAGATTTTTTAAAAATGAAACTTATGTATCTAAAGTTGCCGTATTTGGATTAAAAAATATGTTTGAAAAAAAGATATTAGATAAAAATGACATTTCTGCAATAGTTGTTTCTACAACAACTCCTGATTTTTTAATACCAGCAACTTCAAATTTAATAATGAGTGAGTTAGATTTGGATAATAGTATTTTCTGTATGGATACAAACCAACAATGTGCAGGTTTTACAAATGGTTTACTGCAAGCATTTATGCTTTTAAATAATGATAATATGAAAAAAGTAGTTTTAATAACCGGTGATGTTTTAGCAAAAAATCCTGATAGAAGTAATACTAGCTCTTATCCACTTGCGGGAGATGCTATTTGTATTACGATAATAGAAAATTGTAATAAAAATCTTCCTATATATTTTCACGCTATTGTAGATGCAAATTTATACGATGCATTGGTTCTTCCTGGTATGGGATTTAGAGTAGTATCCGAAGAAGAAAGGCAAAAATTTGCAAGTGCTAAATATGGTGGATATGATTATTTACCTTGTGTTCATATGGATGGACAAGCTGTCTTTCAATATGTAATGCAAGCTGTTCCAAAATATATAAATGAGACATTAGAATTCGCAAAAGTTAACAAAGATGATTTAGATTACTATTTTTTTCATCAGCCAAACAAATTTATGGTAGATAAATTAGCACAAAAGATCAATGTACCCTCTGAAAAAATTCCAAGTAATGTAGTGACTTTTTATGGTAATTCAAATAGCTCAACTATTCCAGTTGCAATTTGTCATAATACAAAAAATGAAATGATTTCTACTAGATATAACTGTATGTTAGCTGGATTTGGAGCGGGGTTATCTTATTCTGGAATAGTTATGGATTTAGGTGAGTTTGATTTTTGTGAGATGATTGTAACAACTTTCTAAACTCTTTATATTTGGCACTCTTTAATTTCATAAAGCTTGTCAAATAACTTTCTTGGTTTTGAATTTAATATATCTTTATCAAAAAAATTTAAAACTTCTGAAGTTTCAGAAAAAAAACCATCTTTCTCCTCATAATAGTTTATTTTTGCAATGGTACCTGTCCTAAGACCTCTTTTATTTGAATATTTCATATCATAAGATAAATATTTTATATTTAATTTATTACAAATATATAATATACAAAATTTATTAACAACGCCTCCACCTTCAAATTTATAATCATCTTTTACAAGATAATCTCCAATATTATAGGTGTCTTCACTAAGCTTTTTTAAACTAATTACTCCATAATCTTTATTGTCATTTTTAATTATAAAAGCAAAATATTCATCTTCTTTTTTTAATAGTTCTAAGTAGTTTTTATGATCATATTGACTTATAATATTGGGATTTATAGATACTTTTCTAATATATTCTTGATTCCTATATTCTAAGATTTTTCCATATTCTTCTTCACTTAAGTGTAAAAAATTAATTATTTTGATTTCTCTTTTTTTCATAAATTTTGACCTATGATTTTTTAGTTCTTAAAATAGCTTCATACATATATTCAGCCCGGTTCCAATCTTCAAGTGTATCAATATCTTGAACAAGAAATCTAGGAAGAATAATTGGAATGGAGTCTCTGCCAAAAATAATCTCATCTGATTTTATATTAAAATTTATCCAATAAAACTGTCCTGCATCTTGATAAGCCTCTTCTAAATCTTGACTTCTTTTAGAAAAATTCTCAGGCCAAAACATTTCACATTTTTCATCTTTTGTTATTTTAAATGTTCGTTGAATTGGAAATGGCATTGATGTACAAGAAAAAGCATTTTTTGCACTTGAGTTTTTTAATTTTTCAAGCCCTTCAATCAAATACTTTTCATCTAAAAAAGGAGCCGTTGCATAAATAGTACAAACAAAATCATAAGTTTCACCAACACTTTTTAAATACCCTAAAGCATGATTTACAACCGCTCCCGTTCCCGTAAAATCATCACTTAACTCTTTTGGACGCATAAATGGAACAATAGCTCCATATTCTTTAGCAATTTTTGCTATCTCTTCATCATCAGTTGAAACAATAACTTTATCAAAAAGCTTAGATTTTAATGCAACTTCTATACTGTAAGCTATTAAAGGTTTTCCATGAAATAGTTTTATATTTTTTCTAGGAATTCTTTTACTTCCACCACGAGCTGGAATAATTGCTACTGTTTTGTTCATTTTAAAATTTCCAATATCTTTTCACAAACATAATTTTGTTCTTCGTGGGTTAAATTTGGATAAATAGGTAAACTTATAGCTTTTTTATAATATTCATCCATCACTGGTGTAATTTCATCTCCAAAGCCTAAATTTTTATAATATGGTTGTTTGTTTATAGGAATATAATGAAGCTGTAAACCGATATTATTTTCTCTCATTTTTAAAACAAACTCTTTTTTATCAATATTGAGTTTTTCAAAATCTATTTTGATTACATACAAATGATAAGCACTATTATTTGTAAAAGTATATAAAGGTTTTATAAAATCTATTTTAGAAAAAAAGTCATCATATCTTTTAGCAATTGCACGTCTTAAATATAAAAAACTATCAAGTTTTTTTATTTGAGATAAACCCAAAGCACATGAAATATCAGTTAATCTATAATTAAATCCAAGTTCAATCATATCATAGTGCCAAGGAGCGATATCAGCTCTTGGACTCATTCCATGACCTCTTAAAAGTAAAAGTTTTTCATATAACTCTTTAGAGTTTGTTGTAATTGCTCCACCCTCACCAGTAGTTATTTGTTTTACTGGATGAAAAGAGAAAATTGAACAATCACTATTTATACAACTTCCAGCTTTTATTCCCTCAAATACTGCACCAATTGAGTGAGCGCAATCTTCTAAAACTTTTATATTATAAGTTTCTTTTAAATATTTTAATTTTCTTTGATTTACTGGATTTCCTGAAAAATGAACCACATAAATAGCTTTTATTGAAGAATCTTTTTTTAGCTCCTCTTCACATAAATTTAAATCTATATTTCCATCTTCTTTGATGTCCACAAAAATAGGTTTGGCATTAACATATAAAATAGAGTTTGAAGTTGCTAAAAAAGAGTTTGGAGTTGTTAGAACTTTATCATTTTCATTTAATAAAACAAGAGAGGCTAAATGAAGCGCTGCTGTTCCATTTGATACAGCAACACAATATTTTGAACCACAATAAGAAGCAATTTTTTCTTCAAATTCTTTTACTTTTGGACCAGTTGTCAAAAAATCTGATTTTAAAATCTCAATTACACTATTTATATCGTCTTCGCTAATAGTTTGTTTTCCATAAGGTATGAAATTCATTTATATCTCTTTTATTAACTTTAATAACTCATCTTTTTCTAACCACTCTTTGTTATTTCCTGAGTTATATTCAAAACCTTGAACTACTTTTTGTCCTTGTTCTCCAAGAATATTGTGGTCGTAATCTCTTCTTTTTGTAAAAGTAATAGTTGGAGCAATTACAAAATGATCATCAAATTCAAAAGTCAAATGACTATCATCAGCAGGACACATAATTTCATGAAGTTTTTCTCCAGGTCTTATTCCAATAATTCTTCTTTCTAAAGTTGGAGCCATTGCATCAGCTAAATCAACTATTTTCATAGATGGAATTTTTGGAACAAATATTTCTCCACCTTGCATTCTCTCAAAGTTTTTAAGTACACAATTAACACCATCTTCAAGTGTAATCATAAATCTAGTCATTTTTTCATCAGTAATTGGTAAAAAAGTTGTTCCATTTCGTAATAGCTTTTGAAAATATGGAACAACAGACCCCCTACTTCCTATAACATTCCCATATCGTACAACTGAAAACTGAGTATCTTGAGTTCCTACAAGATTATTTGCAGCAACAAAAAGTTTATCAGAAGCTAATTTTGTAGCTCCATAAAGATTAACAGGATTTGCAGCTTTATCAGTTGAAAGTGCAATAATTTTTGAAACTCCATTATCAAGGGCAGCATCAATTACATTTTGTGCACCATAAATATTTGTTTTAATACACTCCATTGGATTGTATTCTGCAATTGGTACATGTTTTAAAGCAGCTGTATGAATTACAAAATCTACATCTTTCATAGCTTTTTTTAATCTTTCACCATCTCTTACATCACCAATAAAATAACGCATGCATTTATCGTTATATTCTTGTGACATTTCATATTGTTTAAGTTCATCCCGTGAATAAATGATAATTTTATTAGGTCTATACTTTTCAAGTAAAATCTTCGTATATTTTTTACCAAAACTACCCGTACCACCAGTTATTAAAATATTCTTATCATTAAACATCTGAAATGCCTTTATTTTTATTTTATTGTTTATATAATAGCAAAGATTACATTTAATTTATATTTTAATCTTCTATATGTAATAATCTACAAAAACATTTTAAAAGGCTTTTCAAATATGCAAAATAGTTCTATTCCAGAAGATATTATAAAAATACAAAAAAAATTGACAACACTTGAAAAAGATTCAAGAAATTACAAAAAATATACAAAAATTCTTGCAAAACATATCAAATCTCATACAATGAAAAAAAGAGTAAATTCTCATATTAAAACTATAGAAAATATTGAAAAGATTGAACAAAAAGAAAAAGAAGAGAGTTAATACAAAAAAATATTGCAAATTGTAATAAAAATCCTTAGCTTGTAAAAAATCTGCTAAAATCCCAACATAAAATTAAGAATAAACTAATACAGGAATTAACATGGATGACAATCAAAGAAAATCATTAGACTTGGCAATTAAACAAATAGACAAAACATTTGGAAAAGGAACTCTTATCAGACTTGGTGACAAAGTTGTAGTTCCAACTGAAACTATTAGTACAGGTTCATTAGGACTAGATTTAGCACTTGGTGTTGGTGGTCTTCCAAAAGGAAGAGTTATTGAAGTTTATGGACCTGAATCTTCTGGTAAAACAACACTTACTCTTCATGCGATTGCTGAAGCTCAAAAAGCTGGTGGAGTTTGTGCCTTTATTGATGCGGAGCATGCTTTAGATGTTGGTTATGCAAAAAACTTAGGTGTTGATACAGATAACTTACTTGTTTCTCAACCAGATTTTGGTGAGCAAGCTTTAGAAATTCTAGAAACAGTAATTAGAAGTGGTGCTGTTGATTTAGTTGTAATTGACTCGGTTGCTGCCTTAACTCCAAAAGTTGAAATTGATGGTGATATGGATGACCAACAAGTTGGTGTTCAAGCAAGACTTATGTCTAAAGCTTTAAGAAAAATCACTGGTTTATTAAATAAAATGAATTGTACAGTTATATTCATTAACCAAATAAGAATGAAAATTGGAATGACAGGTTATGGAAGTCCAGAAACAACAACTGGTGGAAATGCTCTTAAATTTTACTCATCAGTTAGACTTGATATTAGAAGAATTGCAACACTTAAACAAGGTGAAAATTCAATTGGAAATAGAGTAAAAGTAAAAGTAGTAAAAAATAAAGTTGCAGCTCCGTTTAAATTAGCAGAATTTGATATTATGTTTGGTGAGGGTATTTCAAAAACTGGAGAATTAGTTGATTATGGTGTTAAACTTGACATTGTTGATAAAGCTGGTGCTTGGTTCTCTTATGGAGATTCAAAAATTGGGCAAGGAAGAGAAAATTCAAAAGTATTTTTAAGAGACAATCCTGAAATAGCGAAAGAAATTGAGAAAAAGATTCTTGAATCTATGGGAATTAATGATGCATTAATAAGTAGTAGTTCAGATGAACTTGAAGATGCAGCTGACTTAGATGAATAAATAAATCAAAGAAGATTTTCTTCTTTGATTAAAAAAACCTACAAAATTATCTCATTCAAAAAACTACAAAAGCAAACAACAAATTTATTTTAGCTATAATCTATACAAATTATGAATATAGGAGACCTACGTGGTATTTATCGATAATGTGTACGCTGATGAAGTATTAGATTCAAGAGGAAATCCAACTGTAAGAGCAACAGTAATATTAAGTGATGGTACAAAAGGTAGCGCAATAGTACCAAGTGGTGCTAGTACAGGGAAAAGAGAAGCTTTAGAATTAAGAGACGGTGATAATAGATTCTTAGGAAAAGGTGTTTTAAAAGCTGTTGAAAATGTGAATACTACAATTGCAAATGAATTAATTGGATTAAGTCCATTTAATCAAGCAGAAATTGATGCAACAATGAAAGATATTGATGGAACTCATAACTATTCAAATCTTGGTGCAAATGCCGTTTTAGGTGTTTCAATGGCTACAGCTCGTGCTGCTGCAAACTCATTACAAATTCCATTATATAGATATTTAGGTGGGGCAAATGCGATGACTATGCCTGTTCCTATGTTTAATATCATAAATGGTGGAGAACATGCAAATAACTCTGTTGATTTCCAAGAATATATGATTATGCCTGTTGGTTTTGAAAACTTTAATGATGGATTAAGAGCAACTGCTGAAATTTATCAACACTTAAAAAAAGTTATTGATTCTATGGGTGAAAGTACAGCTGTTGGTGATGAGGGTGGATTTGCTCCAAACTTAAAATCAAACGAAGAACCAATTACAGTTATTATGACAGCTATTGAAAAAGCTGGATATAAAGCTGGTGAACAAGTTGCTATTGCTCTTGATGTTGCTGCTTCTGAATTAATTAATGATGCAGGACTTTATGTATTAAAATCGGAAAACAGAGAATTAACATCTGCTGAATTAGTAGCTTATTATGCTGATTTATGTTCAAAATATCCAATCGTTTCAATTGAAGATGGTTTAAGTGAAGATGACTGGGATGGATGGAAAATATTAACTGAAACTTTAGGACATAAAGTTCAATTAGTTGGAGATGATTTATTTGTAACTAATGCTTCAATTTTAGCAGAAGGTATTAAAAAAGGAATTGCAAACTCTATTTTAATTAAACCAAATCAAATTGGATCAGTTAGTGAAACTATGCAAACTATAAGACTTGCTCAAAGAAATAACTATAATTGTGTAATGTCACATAGAAGTGGTGAGAGTGAAGATGCATTTATTGCTGATTTTGCTGTTGCATTAAATTGTGGACAAATAAAAACGGGAAGTACTGCAAGAAGTGATAGAATTGCAAAATATAACAGACTTCTTGAAATTGGTTCAGAAATCGGTTATAGTGAGTACTTAGGGAAAGAACCTTTTAAAAAATAGTAATGATTGATGAAGCAAAAAATGCGTGCATATAACAAGTTTATAGTAGTTGCCCTATTTTCTTTAGTGCTAACTATTTATCTTTCATATCACGCAACTAATGTTCTTTTTGGGGATAACTCTTTACAAGTTTATAATTCTTTGAAATATAAAAAAGAGTATCTCGAAGAAGAGATTTTGAGATTGCAAAAAGAAAATGCTTATTTACAAAAAGAGTATTTTGAATTAAAAAACTTGGAGCCAGAAGAATGAAAACTTTATTTTTATTTGTATTAACAGTTATTTTAGCCTTAAATCTAAATGCTAGAGAGAATCCATTTGAACCAACTGATGCTTTTGAAGATGAAGTTGGAAAGATTGTGGGAATGGATGAAAATGCAGTAAGAAAATCTATGGAAGAAACTCCTTACATTAAAGAAATGCAAGAAAAAATGTCTAATGTTTCTGGGCAAGGTGAGAGTAAAAATAAAGTTGAAGAGAATATAAATAAAACTGTTCCAACAACTGGTTATTCAAAAAAAGAAGTTGATTCTTTAATTCAAAAAACACAAAAACAAACTGAACAAAAAGCAAAAGAATTAGTTAAAAAAGAAGTTCAAAAAACAACAGAACCAACTCAGGTTGTTTATGTGAAACCAAGAGCTGATGTTACAGATGAAGAATCTTTATTAACTAAAAATATTTTACCTTACTTGAAAGTTGAATACAATGATAATAAATTTATAATACATTCTGAGCATAAAGTTTCAAAAAAGTTTTCTGTTGATAAAGAAAATAAAATTATTATTGATTATAAGGGAATTGTCGAATTTAATACAAAAAAAGAGAATTTAGAATCTCAAACTTTTAAAAAGATTGCCGTTGGAAATCATAAAAAAGAGGGATATTATAGAATTGCAATTGAGTTAATTGATAAACCTTCAAAATTTGAAGTTGATTACAAAGATGATCTAATCACTATTACGAAAAAAAACTAATTTAAAAAAGATAGATTAAAAAAATATAATCTATCTTTTTATTTAAAAACTACTATCTACTTTTACAATCAAGTGCAATTGTGTAACCTAAAGCTTCAATAGCATCAATATCTTCTTGTGCAGTTTTTCCAGCTGTTGTTAAATAATCTCCAACAACTAAAGCATTTGCTCCATATTTAAATACATCATACTCTTGCTCTTTAAACATCAATTCCCTACCACCAGCAATCATAATCATTTGATTTGGTAAATACTCTCGTGAAAGCTTGATTAAGTCAAATGCTTCTTCTCTTGTAATTGAATTTTTAACTATAGGAAGTGCTTCATTTGGGTGGAAAAAGTTAATTGGAACTGACATTGGTTCAAGTGATGCGATTGATTTTAACATTGAAATTCTATTCTCTTGAGTTTCTCCAAGTCCAAAAATTCCACCAGTACATAATTGAAGACCAGCTTCTTTTGCATTTAGACAAGTTTGGTATCTATCTTCCCAAGGATGTGTTGTACAAATTTCATTATAAAACTCTTGAGCCGTTTCTAAATTGTGATTGTAGTTTTCAATTCCATGTTTTTTTAGCTCTTTTAATTGATCTAAAGTAGCAATTCCATTACATGCAATTAGTGATAACTCATCACCAAGTTCTTTTTTAATAGCACTTGCCGCTCGACAAACATAATCTAATCTTTTATCATCAAGTCCAGTTCCTGCTGTTACTAAACAAAAACCTATTGCTCTATTTTTTCTTGCAATTATTGCTTCTTTTACAATATCTTCAACTTCTTTTCTTCTGTATCTTTGAATATCTGCTTTATATTTAACACTTTGTGTACAGAATTTACAGTCTTCGTTACAAGTACCACTTTCTATATTTGATATTGCACATAAATAAATTTTATTTTCGCTCATATTTATACTCTTCTTTTTGGAATAATTTTTCATTAATATTTTTAAAAAAACGCGTGATTATATACTCATTTTCTTTAATCTCTAGTTGTAAACACTCTATTAGAGGTTTTTCTCTTGCACACACTTCTCCTGGATTTAAAAATAGAGTTTTATTTTTATAATCACACTCAAAAATATGTGTATGACCAAAAATAATTACATCACTATCGGGGGTTAAATGATAAGGTAAATGCATAAGTTTGAAAGTTATATCTTTGATTTTAAAATAATAAGGTTCTTGTTTGATATTGTATTTAGATGATAAATGAAGTAAGTTTCTATCATTATTTCCAAATACTGCAATATATTTTAATCCTGATTCTTCTAAATGTTCAAGATTTTTTTCAATACAAAAATCACCTGCATGCACTAAATATTCGCTATTGATTTCTTTTAAAAAATCAATAACTTCTTTCGTATAGTCACTTTTTAGGTGACTATCTGATAATATGCCAATTTTCATGATTTATTACTTAACACTCTTTTTTGTTGTAGTTTTTTTAGCTGTTGTTTTTTTTGCAACAGGTTCTTTTTTTGTAGTAGTTTTTTTAGAACTTCCTGCTTTGGGAGATTTTGAATCTTTTGCTATTATTTCTAAACATTGCTCAAGAGTTAAATCATTTGCTTCAGTTCCTTTTGGAATTTTAAAGTTTTTTCTACCTTGTTTAATATATGGTCCATATTGACCTATTAAAATTTGGATTTTTTCTTTATCAAACGATTTAATTGTTGATTTTTCTTTTACTTCATCTAAATCTTTTATAATCTCTAAGGCTCTATTTACATCTACAGTATATGGATCATCAGTTTTTAATGAATAATATTTTGTTTTAACTTGTAAATATGGTCCAAATCTTCCAATATTTGCTTTAATTTCATCACCATTTTGATCCATTCCAACAACCCTTGGAAGTGTAAATAAAAACATTGCTTCTTCAAATGTAATTGTGTCCATATTTAAGTGATCCGGAATTGCTACAAATTTCGGTTTTTCTTCATCATCTTTTGTTCCAATTTGAATAAATGGTCCAAATCTTCCAACTCTTGCACTTACAGGTTTTCCTGATTTTGGATCAGTTCCAATTTCTCGCACTTGCAAATAATCTTCTTTATTTACGCTAGTCTCTTTTTCATCAATAGTTTTTTTGAAATTTCCATAAAAATCTCTCATCACTTCTTCCCAAGCAATTTTTCCAAGGGCAATTTCATCAAACTCTTCTTCGATTTTTGCTGTAAATCCTAAATCTACAATATCAGAAAAATGATCAACTAAAAAACTATTTACAACTTCACCTGTTGGTGTTGGAATCAGTTTTTTATCTTCTGTTTTTGTTACATATTCTCTTGCTTGAATTGTTGAAATTGTTGGAGCATAAGTTGATGGACGTCCAATTCCTTCACTTTCAAGTTTTTTTACAAGTGATGCTTCTGTATAACGAGCAGGTGGTTTTGTAAAATTTTGTTCTGATTCTAAGTTTTCTAACTCTAAAATTGTTCCAACTTCTACATTTGGTAAGATTTTTTCAGTACTATCAAGTGCAGCTTCTGGATTATCACTACCTTCTGTATATGCTTTCATAAATCCAGCAAAAATAATTCTTTGACCTTTTACTTGAAATTCAAACTCTTTATTTTTTCCTGCTTCAATTTTGTATGTTGTATTTGCAATTTTTGCAACTGCCATTTGAGTAGCTAATGTTCTTTTCCAAATTAAACTATAAAGTTTATATTGAATATTTTCAACATAAGATTTAATCATACTTGGTCTTAAAGCTAAATTTACAGGTCTTATTGCTTCATGGGCTTCTTGTGCACCTTTTGCTTTTGATTTGTAAACTCTTGGTTTTGGAAGAGAATATTCTTTTCCATATTCTTCTTCAATTACTGCTTTTGCAGCACTTGTAGCAACTGTTGAAAGGTTTAATGAGTCAGTTCTCATATAAGTAATCAAACCACCCGTATGACCTGGGATATTTCCTACATTTCCTTCATAAAGTTGTTGAGCTACAATCATTGTTTGTTTTACTGAAAGTCCAAGTTTTCTACTTGCTTCTTGTTGCAGTGTTGAAGTTGTAAATGGAGCAGCTGGATTTCTAGTGCTATCTTTTTCTTCAATATCTATAAGTTTGTAAATACCTTGGTTTAATGAAGCTTCAATTTTTAAAGCTTGTTCTTCATTTGAAACTTTTGATGTTTTTCCGTCTATTTTTGCAAGTTCTGATTTTAATTCAGGATTCATAAAATCAGCTTTTACTCTCCAATACTCTTCTGGAATAAAAGCTCTTATTTCATTTTCTCTGTCAACTATGATTCGAACAGCCACAGATTGAACTCGACCTGCGCTTAAACCATATCTTACTTTTTTCCACAAAAGTGGTGAAAGTTCATATCCAACGGCTCTATCTAAAATACGTCTTGCTTGTTGAGCATCAACTAAATGTTGATCCACATCTCTTGGATGAGCAAGTGCTTCTAAAATTGCATCTTTTGTAATTTCATGAAATACAATTCTTTTTATAGGATTTTTTTCGATTTTTAGTGCAGGAATTAAGTGCCAAGCAATTGCTTCCCCTTCCCTATCCTCATCGGCCGCTAGGTAAATGGTTGTATCTTTATTTATATGTTTTCTTAAATCACTTATTACTTTTTTCTTATCTGTTGATACTAAATATTTTGGTTTAAAGTTATCATTTGGATCAAACCCTAATTGAGATTTTGGTAAGTCTCTTACATGACCCATTGAGGCCATTACTGTATAATCACTACCTAAAAATTTCGATATTGTTTTCGCTTTTGCTGGGGACTCCACTATTACTAAATTCTTCACTAAAAAACCTTACATTATTTTTAAAGCCTGCATTCTAACATAAATAAATTAATTTTACTTGTAAATAATAATCTCTTCTTCTATATCTATACTAAACTCTTCTTTTATTTTTTTCTTTGCTTCTGCTATCAGATATATCGCATCTTCAAAAGTTCCATCACCATAATTTACTAAAAAATTTGCATGTTGTTCTGAAAAACTCATATCACCTTGTTTTATACCTTTAAAACCAATTGCTTCAATTAATCTTCCTGCAAAATCGCCTTTTGGATTTTTAAAACAAGACCCAGCACTTGGAACATGAGGTTGATTATCTCTCATTTTATTGAACTCTTTTAGCATCTCTTTAGAAAATCCATATTCAATATTAAAAACAACTTCATAAACTATTGTTTCTATTTTTGTTTCTCTATATGAGAAAGTTACATCTTCTTTTTTTATATATCCATCTTTTGTTTTTATACTATTTATATAATTAAACATTTCCCAAGATTTAAGTCCCGCATTCATTTTTACTAAACCACCCAAATTTCCAGGTAATTTTGCTAAAAACTCTAAGTTCGCGATATTATTATTTCTTGTGTATGTAAGAAGTTTACCTGAAGTTGTAGCACATCCAACATAAAGTAAATTTCCCTCTTGTTTTATATAATCAAAGGCTTCACCTAAAACTGCAAACTTTTTATTTGTATTTGGTGAAATTAATAAATTATTTGCTCGACCAATGATTTCATATTCACTATAATTGCCTATTTCATTTATTTCTAAAACTTCTAAAACAGGTCCTATTTTTATTGAAGAATATTTTTTAAAATCTATTGTTTTTATATTATTTAACATAAATTATTTTGCTCTTAACTCTTCATATTCAGATGGAATTAAAAAATCTTGCGATTTTACAAGATTTTCATAAAAACCATTTTTGTATCCTAATTCATATAACTTATCTAAAGCTTTATACTGAATATCACTCATTTTTACTGAATCATCATTTGCATATAAATCTAAATATTTATCTAAAGTTTCAGCATTTACTCTTATTAGTCCTTTTTCAAGAAGCATTTTTGATAGAACTTTTCTATTTTTATTTGCAACATCAACAGCTTTTATTAAAGTATTTTCATAATCTATTGCATCATGAAGTGGAATTGAACGACGTAAACACATTCCACCAAGGGGAAGTGGTAAATCTGCGCCACTTAATTCAACCCAAATATCCCACATTTCCCTTTCAACTTCTAACTCTTGATTATATGTCAGAATTGATTCATGGATTAAAACACCTGCATCAACTGTTCCATTTAAAACAGCCTCTTCAATTTCTAAAAAATTCAAATAAGTAATTCTTGCATCTGGATAAGCGATTTTAAATAATAAAGCATTTGTTGTGAACTCTCCACTAAGAGCTACTTTAAAGTTTTTCTTTAAAACTGTCCCTTTTTTCTTTATCAGTTTTGGACCATATCCTTGGCCAAAAGAAACAGCTGTTTTTAATAGTGCATAATCATCTTTAACAAATGGGTATAAAGCAAAAGAGATTGCACAAATGTCATATTGACCTTTTAAAGTTGCTTGATTTAAACTCTCTATATCATCGGCTATATTTTCAAATTTAGCATCTTTAGCAGTTACCCAACCAAACTTAATGGCGTAATACATAAAAATATCATCAGCATCTGGTGAATGAGCAACACTTATAGTTTTCAATTTTTTTCCTTCATTTTTTCTTGGTGGATTGTAACAAGTTATGGTTTATTTTATGGTTATATTGAATTTCAATTCAATAGGAATTCTAATCATTTTTAATTAATGATTAGAATTCTTATAAATTAAAACCCTGAGTTTGATACAAGAGTAGAAATTATATTTAAAAGTGGGTCTATTAATAAAACAGAAATTATTATTAAAAAAACTGCAAATCCAACTATAGATTTTGTTGGTGTTGTAGCATTTTGCATAAAATTAGGATTTGCTCCTTTTTCTACATCCCTTAAAAACATATATGAAATTGGTCTTAAATAATAATAAGCTGCAATTACAGAATTTAATACAATAATAATAGCTAAAGCAATATGCCCAGCATTAACAGCACTTGATATTAAATACATTTTCCCCCAAAATAAAGCAAAAGGAGGAAGCCCTGTTAGAGCAAATAAAAACATGGCTAAAATAGTTGCAGTAAATGGTGAGATTTGTGCAAGTCCTGAAAACTTATTAAAAGTATAAGGTGATTCATAATCTTTAAACTCTTTTCCTCTATTAAGCCATAAGATACCAAAAGCACCAAAATTTGTAATTGTAAATAAAATCCAATATAAAAATAGTGCATTTGTTGATTGTTGTGTTCCAATTACAATTGCAGCCATTGCCATACCTGCATTTGATATAGATGAATATGCAAGCATTCTTTTAATATCTTTTTGCTGTAGTGCAATTAAGTTTGGTATAGTCATAGTTAAAATTACTGTAACATATAGTATTGTTTGAATTATAATATCATTAGCATGGATAAATATCTCAAAAAATCTTAAAGCAACTACAAATCCAGCCATTTTAGGAATAACCGATATAAATCCAGCCATCGCAGAAGTTGATCCTTGATAAACATCTGGAACCCAAACATGATATGGAAATAAAGATAATTTAAATCCAATTGCCGCAAACATAAATACAAAACCAACTAATACTAAAACATAATTAGAGTAGTTTTCCCTTGATAAAAATCCATCTTGCGACAAAATTTGAGCCATTTGACCTAATTCTACAGTTCCTGTAATTGCGTAAAAAATCATTGAACCAAATACAAAAAATGCAGCTGCTAATGCACCCATTGTAAAATATTTAATAGCAGCTTCAATTGATACCATTCTATTATGCATTGCTATCATGGTATATAATGCAAGTGATGATGTTTCAAGTCCTACAAATATTAAAATTAAAGAGTCAGAACTAACCATAAATTGAAATCCTGCCACAGTAAATAAATAAAGTGCAAAATATTCAGCATATCTAAATTCTTGAAGTCTTAATTTTGATAGGCTTAATAAAATAAATAATATAGAACCTCCAATAATAATACATTGAGATAAAATTGAAATTCCATCAAGTAACATCAAATCAAATAAGCCTCTTGGCTCTCCATTAAATGCTAAAAGAGTAAATAAGTCAAAAATCAGAAATAAAACAACTAAAATTACATAAAGCGATTTATGTTTATTTTTGTTAAATATATCTGTTAATAAAATTCCTAAAGCTCCAATAATTGCTATTGATACTGGTGCAATTGTTCCTAAATTTAAACTATCTAAACTTATGTTTATAGGCTCAAGCATTATTTAACCTCCCCAATAGAGTTTAAAGCTCTTAATTTTTCTTTTGTATCTTCATTAACTGCTTTTATTTCCATTACTTTAGTAAGTTGAGTTACAGTTGTATTTAAAGGGTCTAATAATACTTTTGGATAAATTCCAAGAGCTATGATTAAAACTACTAATGATCCAAGAGCTACTACTTCTCTTCCAAAAATATCTTTCATACTTTTATTTTCTAGTTTTACTAATTTTCCAAAAAAAGTTCTTTTATACATGGCCAACATATAAACTGCACTTAAAACAATAGTTAATGCACCAAGGAATGTTAAAAATGGTGAGTATTTAAAGAATCCTAATAATGATAAAAATTCACCAATAAATCCAATAGTTAAAGGTAATCCAATAGAAGCCATTAAAACAATTCCATAAACAAGGGCAAACACTGGCATATTATTAGCTAAACCACCAAACTCTTTTATCATTTTGGTTTTTCTTCTATCATATAACACTCCAACACACATAAAAAGTGCTCCTGAAACAATACCATGACCAATCATTAAATAAACAGCACCAGAAATTCCCTCAACATTTAAAGCAAATACTCCAAGAGTGATAACTCCCATATGTGAAATTGATGAATATGCAACCATTTGTTTCATATCTTCTTGGGCATAAGCAATCATTGCGGTATAAATAATCGCAATTAATCCTAAGGTTGCCATGAATCCCACAAAATAAACACTAGCATCGGGAAATAAAGGAAGTGAAAATCTAATAAATCCATAAGTTTCCATTTTTAATAAAACAGCTGCAAGAATAATAGAACCAATTGTTGGCGCTTGACCATGTGCTAAAGGCAACCATGTATGAAATGGAAACATTGGAACTTTTACAGCAAAAGCAATAAAGAATGCTATAAATAACCAAAGCTGTAAATCAAATGGAAGAATTATACTATTCCAATCTAGGAAACTAAAACTCCAAACACCTGTTGCTTGATTAAAAATATATCCAAAATATAAAATTCCAATAAGCATTATTAAAGAACCTGTAAAGGTGTATAAAAAGTATTTAATTGCCGCATAAAATCTTTTTTCTGCTCCCCAAAATCCAACAACATAAAACATTGGAATAAGAGTAAATTCCCAAAATACATAAAATAAAATTAAATCTAAAGAAACAAAAACTCCAACCATTGTCATTTCTAAAAATAACATTGTGATAATCAAGTTCTTTACACCTTTTTTTTCTGTTAAACCTATAACTGCAATCATTGTCATAAAAGTAATCATTACTATTAAAAATAAACTTACTCCATCAACTCCAACTAAATAATTAATTCCATAAGTACTTATAAGAGGAAGACTTTGAACAAACTGCATACCAGCAATACTTGGGTCAAAATAGTACCAAAGAAGTAATGATAAAACAAATTCAACTACAGTAACAACAACTCCAAATTGTCTCATAGAATCTTTATCTATTAAAAACCCAACAATCGCTGCTGCTGCAGGGAAAAATATCAACATTGATAAAATATGTTCCATTTACATAACCCCTTAAAGTACTGATAAAACTAAAGCAAAAATTAATCCGAAGATTAATCCAACTGCCATAAGTCTTAAAGATGATGATAAATTTCCAGATTGAATTGGTCTTGCTTTTACACCTAATTTATTAAAATAGTGAGCTAAACTATCAACTGTTGCATCAATTAATTTTATTTCAATTGTTTTCCACATCCAAACAGAAACTGCATAATATGGTTTTGAAATAAATTTTTCATAAATTTTTGGAATAAAATATTGGTTAATTAACAATTTATAAATTGCTTTATCTTCCCAAGATTTACTAAATCCACCTTTTTTGTATTTAAATACTGCAACTAAAATTCCGCCAATTGCAACAGCACTTGTTACAAGAATTAATATCCATGCTGTTGAATGATTAAGATTAGAAGCTTCCCATGTTGGTAGAGTTTTTGTTACAAACTCAACAAATGAGTGTTCAAACCAACCAGCAATAACAGCTAATACGGCAAGTGGAATCATTGCTGCGATTACAAAATTTTTAGCTTCATGTGGATGAAACTCTTCATTTGAATAATTTTGTGGTCCAAAGAAAATTTTCATTACAAGTCTAAATGAATAAAATGCTGTTAACCCAGCTGTTAGCCATAATATTGCCCATAAAACAACTGCATCAGCATTAAATGCGGCTTCTAAAATTTTATCTTTTGAAAAGAATCCAGCTAATGGGAAAATTCCAGCTAGTGCTAAAGATGCAATAGTCATAATAATTGAAGTTGCTTTCATTTTATTATGTAATGCTCCCATTTTTCTAATATCTAATTCATCATCCATTGCATGCATAACATTTCCAGCACCTAAAAATAAAACTGATTTAAAAAATGCGTGAGCAGCTAAGTGAAAAAGTGCGACCCAATAAGCTCCAAGACCAGCGGCAACAAACATATATCCAAGTTGTGACAATGTTGAATAAGCAATAATTCTTTTCATATCATTGTTTACTAATGCCATAGAAGCTGCAAAAATTGCTACAAATGCTCCAAGAGCAGCTATTGCATATCCAACTTCTGGAACTAATGTATAAAGTTCATTTACTCGTACAACTAAATAAACTCCTGCTGTTACCATCGTTGCAGCATGAATTAATGCAGAAACTGGTGTTGGTCCTTCCATCGCATCAGCAAGCCAAGTATGAAGTGGGAATTGTGCTGATTTTCCCATTGCACCTAAAAATAATAAAGCAGCTATCCAAACTAAAGTGCTATTTTCTAAAGTAGAAATTTGAGCAAATACAATTTCATATTGTAAACTTCCAATATGCCAATAAAGTAAGAACATTCCAAGAAGTAAACCTAAATCTCCAACTCTATTCATAATAAATGCTTCATTTGCTGCCCAAGTTGCAGACTCTTTGTGATACCAAAAACCAATTAGCAACCAAGAACAAACTCCAACACCTTCCCATCCTATAAATAAAACAGCAAAATTATCAGCCATTACAAGAACTAACATTGAAAACACAAACGCAGATAAATATGAAAAATATCTGTTAAATCCCTTATCGTGTTCCATATAACCAATTGAATGAATATGTACCATTGTTGAAACAACTGTTACAACACTCATCATTACAACACTAACTTCATCAACAATAAAACCAAAAGGAATATCTAAATTTCCAACTACAATCCAATCAAATAGATTTACATGTAATATTAAATCTGACGTGTAAACAAAATATAATAAATATAAAGATGCATACATAGAAACAGCTAACATAAAAGATGTAAATACCCCAGTAAATAAAGTCTTTTTTTGCATTGAAAATAAAGCAGCAACTAAAGAACCTACTAGTGGGGCAAAAAGTGCAATATATATATATTTTTCCATACTTACCCTTTCATCCTAGCTATATCATCCAAATTAATAGAACCTGTTCTTTTGTACCATAAAATAAGTAATCCAAGCCCAATTGCAACTTCACTTGCGGCAACAGCAATAATAAAAAATGCAAACATTTGTCCAGTTAGATCTCCATGAAATTTTGAGATAGCTGCAAATCCAATATTTACAGCATTTAACA
Organism: Arcobacter suis CECT 7833; assembly: GCF_003544815.1. Lineage (NCBI taxonomy): Bacteria > Pseudomonadati > Campylobacterota > Epsilonproteobacteria > Campylobacterales > Arcobacteraceae > Arcobacter > Arcobacter suis. Next base: position 2,488,356 of record NZ_CP032100.1, read on the forward strand.
TGATTTCTGTTGAAAAAAACAACATTAATACATTCTTTCTTCTAATCGCACCTATTAAACCAATACAAAACAGGATTGTTGAAAGTATTAAATAAGCATTAAGAGTCATTTAACATCCTTTGAAGATGCTTCATCAAGTCTAATTTTTTCATCTATTTCTTCTTCTTTCATTTCTGAATATGATTCATTCATTTTTTTCCCTGCAAGTACAATTCCACCAACCATTGCAACAAGAAGCATAATAGCAGCTAGTTCAAATGCAATTAAATATTTTGTAAAGAGTATAAGTCCAACATCAGCAGAGTTTCCGTATTCAGGATGAATTGGATATTCAGCTTCAATATTTTGTCCAATAATTGGAGCAATTAAAACTATAACTACAATTAAAGCAATCATTCCAGAAAGTAAAAATACTAATCTTGGGTTTTTTATTTTCTCTTTTACTTCTGATAATGAGTCAAAAAACATCATTCCAAAAGCATATAAAGCCATAACTGCACCTGTGTAAACCACAATTTGAACGGCTCCAAGGAAATCAGCATTTAATAAAAAGAAAAATGCTGAGATAAAAATCATTCCAGCAGCAAGTGAACTTAATGCATATAAAGCATTATTTGTTAAAACTGTAATACTAAACATACTAATAGTTAATACTGAAAATATTATAAAAGCTATAACTTCAAACATCTAGACTCCTCTTAGTATGATAATGGTGTTTTTTTAATTTTTTTGTCTGCATCTGGTGACACCGAACCATATCCATCAAATTCAAGTTGTACACCTAACCCATTTGCTGATGTTAAAATATCTTCTTTTAGTGAAAAATGTGCTCTTTGTTCACTTGAATTTTCATATCTTCCACCATGAACGATTGCAAGTTCAGGACAAACTTCTGCACAATATCCACAGAAAATACATCTTCCCATATTTATCGTATATTGCATCACTTCTTTTCTTGAATTTTCATCAATTCTTGTTTCCATTCTAATACAATTTGATATACAAATCTTTTCACAAAGTCCACAACCAATACATCTCTCTTCTCCTGACTCTAAAAGTCTTAGAAGTTTATGTACTGCTCTATATCTTGGACCAATAGGAAGTTTTTCTTTTGGGTATTGAACTGTTGCCATTTCACCTTTGAATAAAGCTCTATACATTATTCCAAAAGTGATTTTCATACCAACAAAAAGTTCCCCTTTTATTGACCTAGCTAAAACTTGTTTGAACATATCCCAAGAAGTTTTAGGGTAATCATCTTCTTGAACTGTTACATATCCATCTGATACATTTCTATTTTTAAAATCTTTTAGTTCCATCTTAACTCCTAAAACATCATCACAAAACCAGTAACTAAAATATTTAGTACTGCAAGTGGCATTAATATTTTCCAACATAACCACATCAATTGATCAGGTCTAATATGAGGCCAAGAAGCTCTTGTCCATAAGAAAACAAAAATCAAACACATAACTTTTAATACAATAGCAAATCCACCTGGGATAAACCATAAATCGTTAAATCCACCTAAGAAGATAAGTGTAATTAAAAATGAAATTGTAAAAAGGTTCGCATACTCTCCAATAAAAAACATCCCCCATCTCATACCTGAATACTCCGTTGCATAACCAGCAACTAATTCAGCTTCATGCTCAAGTAAGTCAAATGGAGTTCTATTTGTTTCAGCAAATCCAGCAATTGTGAATAAAATAAATGCTAATGGTTGAGACCAAATAATCCAATCACTAACGCCTCCTGATTGATAGTTATTAATATCAATTAAAGATAAACTTCCTACCATCATAAGTGGTGCTAAAAGTGAAAGTCCTGATACAACTTCATAAGATAAAAGTTGGATTGCAGTTCTTGCACCTCCTAGTAATGCCCATTTATTAGCACTACTCATACCACCAAGTAACGGTCCATAAAGTCCAACTGCTCCAACTGACATTACAAATAAAACACCCACATTAATATCAGAAATAATTGGTCTTACTGTATATCCAAACATTTCAAATTCAGGTAAAAAAGGAACGGCACTCATTGCTATAAATGCAGTTGCAGCTGTAATTAGAGGCGCAACCATAAAAATTGGTTTACATGCATTTGCAGGAATAAAATCTTCTTTTGTAAATAGTTTAATTCCATCTGCTGCAATTTGAAGTAATCCATAAGGACCAACATTTGTTGGCCCCAATCTTCTTTGCATAAATGCTAAAACTTTTCTTTCAATATAAGTTGTAAATCCAGCAAGCGCTGAAAAAACTGCAAGAACAACTACTACTTTTATTATTGTTTCAATTATAATACTTGTTTCCATTTTATGCCTTTACCACTTTTGCTTTATTAAATCTATAAGTATTAAATAAAACATTTGATGCACTGTTTTTCATAAAAGTTGATACATAAGGAATATTTCCTTCAATTTGAATATCAACAAAAGCATTTAATACTAACTCTTGATTATTAGCATTTACTTTAACTTTATCACCCTCAGATAATTCAAGTTTTTCAAAAGTTAATTTTGAGAAGAAAATTCCATCTTGAAAATTCTCTTTAAATTCATGTGAAATTGATGTAAACTCATTAAATTGATTAATTGGATTTGCTTTATAAATCAAAATTTCATCTTCTTCTAAAGTGATTTTTTCAACATTATTTTGTTTTATTGTATCTTGAGTCGTCATTTCACTAGAAGTTAATTCATAACCTCTATATTCAACTTGGTCATTTCCAAATCTATTTGGCAAATCATCAAATGCAACTGATTTATAACCTTTTTCACTTGGAAGTTTTGCTGTATATTCTATTGTATATTCAACATCTTCATTTAAAAGTTCATTTGCAATTTCATTTAATGTGTAACCATTAAATCCTATTGCTGCATTTGTAGGAATTACTTTTTTATCAATATTTGTAAAAGTTCCCTCTTGTTGATTAAGTGCTGGAATATCTAAATCTCCATCACCTAAAGCTGATAATTCAAAATCTGCTTTTACATTATAACCCACACTATATCCAGAAACTTCACCAGACAATGTACAGATTTGAGAAACACCTAAAGTGTTTGTTTGTGATGGAATAATTACAACATCAAAAGCTGTACACTTATCAATCAAACCGCAAAGTTTTGCTAAATTTTCAGCATTTGGATGAGTTATTAAATCTTCTCCAATAATTAAAGAAAATGTATCTTTTTTAACTAACATCTCATCAATTAAATCAATAAATTTTTCATCTTTTCCAAAATCAGCCAATAAAGAAATGTATTCATAAGAAACTTCTTTAGAAACATTTTTTGAAATGATTTTTTTAACTTCTTTTTCTTCGCCAGTTGCTTCATCAACAACTATTTCTACAATATTTTCTTTTACAACTTCAATTAAAGTTTTTGTTTTTGTTTCTTTTAAAGAATCAATATATGCTTGAATATCAGTAGGTAAATCTTTCCCAAATTTATATAATATAAAATATAAAATTGATTCTTCAACCATCGCATCATGATAGATAAACTCTGTTGTTTTTCCTTTTTTCCCGATTTTTTCCATAATTGGATCTGCTAGAGGATGAAAATATAAACCCGAACCTTTATTTATAGAAACTGAGTTATTAAAGGCATATCTAGCATTTGGTAAATCAGATTTTAAATAAGAACCCACAGAAATTACAAAGTTTGCATTATGAACATCTGATAATTTTGAAGAATAAAGTGATTTTCCAGATATTTTAGAATAATTCTTTAAAAATTCTTGGTATCTTCTGGCATCTTCATTTACAAGATTAGCTCCCATTTTTTGAGCAATTTTTTGTAAAATAAATGCTTCTTCATTTGTAATATACGAGTTGAATTTAATATTTTTAGCTTTTTTGAAAGCTTCTAGTGCTTTTGAAAAAGCAATTTTATCTTTTGATTGAACTTTATTTTCAAAATCATAAGCAAATCTTCCTGCTCCATTTACAGTTGAATAATGAGGTTCACTATTTACTCTATAAATCTTTTTAGTTGCATGATTGTCTATTGATTCATGTTTAATTTCATAATACATAAATGCACAATCAGATGAGTGAGGATTTGCTGCTGGTATTTTTTTAAGTTCCCAAGCATTTGAAGTATATTGGAAATCATGTGATACTAAAGCTCCAACGGGACAGGCAGATATACACTCTCCACAATTTGTACAGGCATCTGCATCATATCCAATAAGTGATTTATTAAGTTTATTCCACATAGCATAAGCATCTTTTGGCATCTCATCTTTAAATACTTTTTCAATATTATCAGAATCTCTTTTTACAGTGCTAAGAGCATTTGAACCCACCATATCTTCACATACAGTTACACATCTTTCACAAACGATACATAAAGCTGGGTCATAATTCATAACTCCCCAATGTTGAACGGGTCTATGAATATCTTTGATAGTATAGTTTTGAGAATCAACTTTCATATACAAAGAGTAATTTTGCAGTTCACACTCTCCACTTTGATCACAAACACCACATTGTAAAGGATGATTTACATCGTAAACTTCCATCATCGCACGTCGTTCTTTTGATATATTTTCTGTAATAGTTGAAATATTCATATCAGCTTTTACTTTTGTATTACAGCCATAAACTTGTTTTCCATCTGCTTCTACTAAACATAATCTACAGGCAAGTGTTGGGGAACATCTTGTTAAGTAACATATAGCTGGTACAAATACATCATTTGCTCTTGCCACATTTAAAATAGATTCACCATCTTTGGCTTGAACTTCTTTACCATCAATTGTTAGTGTAATCATATCGCTCATTATGCTTCAACCTTTTCAATTTTTACTTGTTTATAAATATATCCATTAAAAATATCTTCATCGATTTTTGTTTTTAATATAGCAATAGTTCCATGTAAATTTTCATCGATTTTTAATACTCTTTTGATTTTTTCATTTTTTGATATTACAAAAATTTCATTACCATTTGATACTTTTGCTATATTTGCAAAAGTTTGGCTTGCTATTAACTCATCATTTTTTTCATCTATTAATTTATAAACTAAAGTTCCATTAAATGATTTTAATTCTTCTAACTCTTCTAAATCAAAATCTATGCAAGAATCGATTTTTTGTTCTAATTGTTCATTTAAAACAACTAGATTTAAATCTGAATATTTTTTTATTAAAGCAATTAATTGAATGATATTTTCTACTCTTTCGTGATTTATTAAGTCGTTTCCAATAATTAATGTTTTAACTTTTGCTTCTTGTGAGTTTTCAAAAGCCTCATCAAACTCTTCTTCCCCTGCACTACTTTCAGCACTTATATAACCTAAATCTAAATCATCTAGATAGTTTTTAGTTTTTTCATCACAATTTGAAGCAAAAGTATTTAATAATAATGCACAAATTCCTTCTTCACTTCCAACTTCATATTTAATAAGTTGAGAATAAAAAGATTTTAAATTTGCATTATCAACTGGATGCATATAAATAAATTTTGCATCGTTATTTTTTACAGCTTTTAAAATAGAATTTTTAATTTTTTCATCTTCAATAAAAGTTGCAAAAGAGATAATAAAATCGCTATTTGAAATTTGTTCTGTTTTATTCATCGTCATCATCTATTTCACTTTTTTTAGTTTCAATAATTTTTTCTTCTGCTTCTATTTTTGGTTCAGGTTTTACTTTTTTTATTACTAATGTCCAATCAACTTCATTAAATTTAATTGAGTTCATTAAAGTATAACCCGCTTCATAAATCACATCTGCACTTTTTTGGATATTGCTAAAATCTCCAATTTCAAACATAATAATTGCTGTTTCTTCAGGAGCAATTTGTTTATCAAGTAGTTCTAACATTCTTGTATAGAAGTCGTTTTTCAAATGTCTTAAATCAAATCTTTTCATAACTTCTCCTATCTATCTATTTCGCCAAAAACGATGTTTAAATTACCAATAATAGTAACAACATCGGCTAACTGGCATCCAACTAATAACTCTTCTAAAATCGCTGTATGTTGGAAACTTGGAGTTCTAAGTTTCATTCTATAAGCATAAGGGCTTCCATCACTTACAACAAAATATCCCAACTCACCTTTTGGTGATTCAGTTGCCACATAAACTTCTCCAACAGGTGGTCTCATACCTTGAGTTACTAAAACAAAATGTTGCATTAAAGAGTAGTTTTGAGTCATTATTTGCTCTTTAGCAGCTGAGATATAATTTGGAGCATGAGCCATAAGTTGAGTATCTGACTCTTCATACATAGGAACTAACTGTTTTAAAATTTTTGAAGATTCTCTCATTTCAGCAATACAGATTTTATATCTTCCATAAGAGTCATTAGTATGTGAAATAGGAATATCAAAATCAAGTTCAGGATAGATTCCATACGCCATCTCTTTTCTTAAATCCCATTTGATTCCAGAACCTCTTAAAATAATTCCTGAACAGCCCCAATCTTTTGCCATTTCTTGTGTAATAACTCCAACATTTTCAAGTCTCATTTTCCAGATTCTATTTTCTGTCAATAATCCCTCATAAGTTTTAAGTTCTGTTTCTAATACATCTAAAAATGATAAACAATCTGCTGTCCAATTAGCTGGTAAATCCAAAGGAACTCCACCAATTCTAACAGCACTGTGTGTAAGTCTTGCGCCACAATAGTCTTCAATTAAGTCCATTGCATATTCTCTTTCTCTAAAACAGTAAAGGAACATAGACATTGCTCCTACATCAAGAGCGTGAGTTGCAAGCCAAAAAAGATGTGAAGTAATTCTATTTAGTTCTAAAAGCATAGTTCTAATAATTTCAGCTCGTCTTGGAGCAACAATGCCTAAAAGTTGCTCAATTGCTAAGGCATAACCGTAGTTATTTGAAGTTGCAGCGATATAATCCATTCTATCTGTTGTTGGTAAGAATTCATTATAAATCATATTCTCAGCCATTTTTTCCATACCTCTATGAAGGTATCCAATCATTGGTCTTGATTTTACAACTTCTTCACCTTGAAGTTCTAAAATAAGTCTTAATTGACCATGAGCCGATGGATGTTGAGGACCAAAATTTACCATCATAGTATTATCTTCACGCTCGAAGTGAATATTTTCAAAAAAAGGTTTTAGTCTATTTGGTTGTTGCATATTCTTACCTTCTTCTTTTTAAAACAACTGATTCTTCAGGTTTTAATTTTTTCATGATTTTTGAAGTATTCTCTTCTTGATAAGAAATATTAGTTTCTGGTTCAAACTCAGAAATATCTGTATCAAATGGAACTTCATGTCCAAGTCTTGCAAATCTAGTTGTATCGTATCTGTCAATTGCAGCGGAATCTCGTTGTTCTGGTCCAATAATACTTCTTGCTTCTTTTCCAAAAATTTTATCAACTTCATACCAAGAAGCTGTTTCATCACCTTGAAGTGGGTACGTTTTTTTCAATGGATGGTCATACCAATCATCTGGCATAATAAGTCTTTTTAAATTAAAATGATTAACAACTTTTACCCCTAACATATCATACATTTCTCGCTCAGACCAGTTTGCTGATTTAAAAATTGAAGTTACAGAATCTATTGATTCATCTTTTTGAACAAAACATTTAACTCTTAATCTTTTATGTTTTGAAATTGATAACATCTCATAAAAAACTTCATAACCATCTTTTAAAGCTAAATAATCAATTGCCGAAAGCTCTATTAACATATCATATTCAAGTTCATTTTTTAAATATTTCATAGTTTCAACAATGACATTTTTATTGATATTTAGAACTAAGTGAGTATGTTCAATATAAGCTTCTTTGATTTCTATTATTTTAGAAATATTTTCAAAATCACTTAAAAATATTTCATCTGAATTTATTTCAAATCTAGGAACCGATGGAGATACAAAAAATCTATCAGAAAAATATGCTTGTTTTTGAACATTATCTTTTGGCGTATATTTTCTCATTATACTAACCTCTTCTTTTTAGTAGCTCTAAAAATTGATTCTTTTCGGATTTTTTGTTGAAGTGTCATAAGGGCATATTGTAAAGTTTCAGGTCTTGGTGCACATCCTGGAAGATAAATATCAACAGGAATTATTCTATCAGCCCCTTGAACTGTTGCGTAAGTATTAAACATTCCGCCTGTATTTGCACATGATCCCATAGAAATTACCCATTTAGGATCTGGCATTTGGTCATATAATCTTCTCATAAATTCAGCATGTTTTTTTGTAAGAGTTCCAGCAATTATTAAAACATCTGATTGTCTTGGACTTGCCCTAAAAATTGTACCAAACCTATCAAAATCGTATCGAGATGCGCCGGTTGCCATCATCTCGATAGCACAACAGGCTAATCCATAAGTCATAGGCCACAAAGAGTTAGAACGACCAAAATTAACCAACTTATCAATAGTTGTTAATTTAACAGCAGCCCCATTATCTTGTAAATAATTTATTTTATGCTGTGCCATTCAAGCGCTCCTTTTTTCCATGCGTATAAAAATCCGATTGCTAATAAAGTAATAAATAAAATCATCTCCACAAAACCAAACCAACCTAAAATTTTGAAGTTAATTGCCCATGGAAACATAAATATAATTTCAACATCAAATAAAATAAATAATAATGCTGTTAAATAAAACTGAGTAGAGATACTATTAGGTTGTTTAGTAACTTCAGGTCCACACTCATACAGAGTTGTTTTTAGTTTTTCAGTATCTAGTCTTGCTATTTTTCTACTAATATATCTTGAAAGCCATACTGTTGCACCAAATGCACCAAATGTTACAACAAACATTACAAATGCACCAAAATAGGGATGTGCAAATTCCATATGCGTCATTTAATTTATCCTTTTAAAAGCTAAAAAGTTTATTTCAATCTACAAATATAATATCTAATTTGTGATAAATAGCCAATTATTAATAATGTAAGCAATAATATTGTAACCTAATAAAATTCAGCTTATTATTTAATCTTTATCTAAGGATTAAAAGCAAACTGGTACAAAAAGAAACATTAATAAAAAGTTAACCATTTCTAAAAAAATCCAACTTTTGTTTCACTATCAAATTGACCTTTTTGCTCTTTTGTAATTTGCTCTTTAAAATTCTCAACTTTGAATAATGGTTCATCACTAACAGCAATTTTGTATGCTGTATTTTTAATTACTAACTCAATTTGTCCACCAGTTAATTCATATTTTGCTAATTCTTCAATATCAAAATTTGTTTCAAGTGGTAAATTTGTTGGTAATAGTTTTTTCCAAAGTTCGATTCTTTGGGCTTTATTTGGTTTTACAAACTCAATTTTGTAATTAAACCTTCTTGAAAATGCTTTATCTAAATTTTCAAGTAAATTTGTAGTTGCAATTAGGATTCCGTCGAACCGTTCTATCTGCTCTAAAAATATATTTTGCATTTGATTATGCATTTTATCACTACTACTTACACCACCTGAAGATCTTGCACTTAAAAATTGATCTGCTTCATTTAAAAGCAAAACTGGTTCTGATTTTGTTTGAGTTCTTAGTTCATAATATTTATCAAAAATGCTTCTAACATTTTTTTCACTCTCACCAATGTACATTGATAAAATTTTTGAACAGTCAAAACTTAAAACATCTTTTTTAAGTGATTTTGCCAAAGCAAGTGCTGTTAAAGTTTTCCCAGTTCCAGCAACCCCATAAAAAATTATTTTTGCTTCAATTCCTCTTTTTTTATCTTTTATTCCCCATTGTTTTAAACGATTTATTACATTTTTATCAACTTGTTTTAAAAGTGCATCTAATGTCTCTTTTGTTTTTTCATTTAAAATAACATCATCTAAAGATTTTGTAGTTGAAATTAATTCAAACATATCTTGTTCTTTTATAACCGTATCAAGCTTGATTTTTCCAACATTTGTACTTTTTTTAGTTGGATGTGAAATTTTATATAAAACCTCATCAGGAATATAAAAATTTCTATTAATCCCACCAAAGGGAGTTAAAACTTCATCATAATCAATCAAAGCTTTTGAAACTAACGTTGAACTCTCTTCAAGTAAACTTCTATATTTGATTTTTTCATAATCATCACTTGAAATTAATTCAATCAAAGAATTCATATCCCTTAAACTACCATCTCCACCTGAATATTCCTCTTTTAAAAGGGCTAAAAATAGAGTTTGTTCTTGTTCATTTAAATCATTGTCTTTGAAAAAATCTTCAAGCATAATAGAATTAGATGTAACTTTGATTCTTTCTTTAATTCTATTTTCCAATAAAATAAGTTTTGATTTTAATCTATTTGAACTAGGACTATTTACATCAAAGTTTTTTCTAACTACATTTAATTGTTGAGCTAAATCTATTCTAAAAAATTGGTCTTGTAAGTATTCTAAGTGGTCAGAATAGTTTTTAATTTCAGGAAGTACAAAATCATTACTTCCATTTTCTAACATTTTTAAATAAGCACTTGATAATGAAACACTTGAATTTATAAGTTCAAGTTTTGAAACTTCACTTAATTTTACTTGATCAAAAGATACTTGAACTAACCAACCAAATTCTAAAAGAGATTTAATTAAGTCAAGTTTTTCTAAATGTTTATAAGTTTTTAAATCATAAAACTCTCCTAAAACATCAATAACACCTAAAGTATCTCTGCCATTCACATACTCTTTTGACATATATTGTAAGATTTTTGCCTCTTCAGCTGAACATTTTAATTGTCCAAAAAAGTTTGTTTTTTCAACATTTTGTGCTTTTATAAAATTAATTACTTCTTTCATTCTTCTTTGATTATCCTACTTATTTATTTTTTCTTTTAATTTTTCATAAAGTTTATCTAAATCTTCTTTTTCTTTAAAAGCTATTTTATGAGTGTTATTGATTATTAGATTAAGTTGATTTATTTCTAAATTATTTATATCTTTATATTTAAAAATAGTTGAATTTTCATCAAAATTTACAATAAAACTATTTTTTATTTCAATAAAATAATCACCACAAAAAGCTTTATATGAACCCTTTGAATATGCATATTCTTGACAGTTATTTTTTTGTAAATAATCTTCAATATGAGCCAAATTTGTGTGGTTATAAACATTTAACGAAATCACTGCAAATGCAATAAATAAAAATAGTGCTATAAAAATCATTTAATCTCCCATTAAGAACAATATGATACAGCAATCTGTCTTAACTACTTATGAATAAAAAACTTGCTAGAATTAAGCAAATTTAAAAGTAACTAAAAAAAGGAATAATATGCTTAAGACAATTTCTTCTTCATTTGCCTTAACAACTCTTTGCCTACTTGCATTAATTGGCTGTTCTAATCATAACGAATTTTTAAAAGCTTCATCAAATGAACTTGCAATTGCCGATGATTGTCGAAATACAAATAAACATTTAGAAATGGATTGTTATGATTTAATTTCTTATAAAAATTCTTTTGCACAACTAAGATTGGCTTTAAATGCTCAATTAAAGGGGAATTTTGAGGAAGCAATTCAAAGATTAAATGTTTCAAAACAAAAAGGTAATTTTTATGCAAATGCACCTTTATCTGATATTTATAGAAATGGATTTGGTGTTACAATTAACCATGACTTAGCTATTAAACTTTTAGAAGAAACAAAAGAAATTGATCCAATAGCTTCATACAAATTGTATTTTTATTACTTAGATAAAAATAAAATAGAAGATGCCTTTGAACTTCTAAATTATGCAGCAACAAATGATGTTAAAGCTGCACAATTAGAACTATCAAAACTATATTTAAATGGTGAATTTATCGAAAGAGATACAGATAAATCAAGCTATTGGGCAGAACAATATCAAGATAAAACTGAAAGTTTTACAAATAAAATTTATGGACTATAAATGTTAAAAAAAATCGCTCTACCAATCTTATCAATCTTTTTATTTACAGCTTGTTCTTTGAAAATGCCAGAGTTTTCAATGCCATCATTTTTGTCATTTTCAGATGATAAAGATGCTATTGCTTTAGAAAAAGCAAATGTTTGTCAAAAAATAGAAGAACAAGATAATAAACTATTTTGTTATAGAAAAATTCTAAATGAAAACTCTTATGCCCAACTTAGAATGGGAACATATAGTGTTGAAAAAAAAGATTATAAAAAAGCAGTTGAATATTTAAATCAATCAATTAATAATGAAAATGCCTATGCTAACTTAGCTTTAGCCTTTTTATATTATAAAGGAGATGGAGTTGAAAAAGATATAGATAAAGCTTTTAAACTTCTAAATGATTCAAGTGATGTTGACCCAAATGCTGCTTATCAATTATCAAGATTTTATTTACAAGGTATAAATACAAAAGTTGATGTGGATAAAGGAATAGATTTATTAGAATTTGCAGCTTCTAAAAACATGTTAACTGCTCAAAAAATGCTTGTTAATATATATAAAGATGGCTTATTTTCACAAGATAAAGATACTAAAAAAGTTAAATATTGGGAAGACATAATCAAAAAAGATATAAAAGACACAAATTTTGAGATTTATAAACTCTAAAGTATAAGCATAATTACTTTTTTTCTAGATAATAAAATAAACTCTTAGAGGAAATCTAAAATGAGAAAAAAATGAAAAACAATATTTTATCTGGTTTAACAGTTGGAATAATAGCTCTTCCATTATCTATGGCATTAGCAATTGCTACAGGAGTTCCTCCTCAACTTGGGCTTTATACAGCTATTATTGCAGGAACATTTGCCGCTATTTTTGGAAGTAGTAAAGTAAATATTTCAGGTCCAACGGCTGCTTTTATAGTTATTCTTATTCCTATTGTTCATGAATTTGGAGTTTCTGGATTACTTATTTGTGGTTTATTATCTGGTTTTATTTTGGTAATTGCTGGATTTTTAAAATTGGGAACTTTAATAGAAATAGTTCCATATCCTGTAACTGTTGGATTTACTTCAGGAATTGCCGTTGTAATTGCCACTTATCAAATCAAAGATTTTTTTGGATTAACCATTGAAAATTTTGAAGGTCACTACTTAGATAAAATATTTCTAATTTTTAATAGTTTTCATACTTTCAGACCAGCGGAATTAGCAGTTGGAGTTGTAACTTTATTTATTCTTATTTTTTGGCAAAAAACAAAAAGCAAAATTCCATCAGCACTTATTGCTCTTGGATTTGTAACAGTTGTTGTTTATATTGCAAATATCTATTTCCCCCAACTAAATATTTCAACAATATATTCAACCTTTGATTATAAAATTGGAAACTTAGAAGGACAAGGAATTCCCCCTATTCCTTTACAATTTGAATTACCTTGGAGTTATTTAAATATTGACCAAATAAATTTAGCTTTATTTTATAAACTTCTTCCACATAGTATTGCAATAGCAATTTTAGGAGCTTTAGAGTCACTTTTATGTGCTGTCATTGCAGATGGAATGACAGGAGGGAAAACCGATCCAAATAAAGAATTAATTGGACAAGGAATTACAAATATTATAGTTCCATTTTTTGGAGGAATTCCTGCAACTGCTGCAATCGCTCGAACAGTAGTAAATATAAAATCAGGTGCAACTTCAAAAATATCTTCGATTATTCATTCTTTATTTATTTTAGTTTCAATTTCATTTTTAGCAACTTATTTATCATTTTTACCAATGGCATCATTATCAGCACTTTTATTAATGGTTGCTTGGAATATGTCTGAAATTAAACATTTTATTAATATCGTAAAAGTAGCCCCAGGAAATGATATTTTAGTTCTTTTAACCTGTTTTATTTTAACTGTTTTAATAGATATGCAAGTGGCTGTTGCTATTGGAATGGGACTTGCGTCAATTTTATTTATCAAAAAAACTATAGATTTAAATTCTATTGAATTATTAAACAATAAAAATAATACTGTTCATCCAGATATTCCAGATAATATTTCTATTTACGATATCAACGGTCCTATGTTTTTTGGAGCTGCACAAAGTGCACTAAAAACTCTTTTAAATGTAAACGAAAATACAAATATTGTAATTTTAAATATGAAAAATGTTCCAATGATTGATATGACAGGAATAATAACCCTTGAATCTATTGTTGAGAATTTTGAAAGTAAAAATAAAAAATTGGTTTTTTGTGGATTAAGTGAAAGAATTCTAAAAAAATTAGAAAAAGCACACTTTCATTTTGATGGTATGACTTTAAAAACTTTTGATAATTTACACGATTCTATAAATTATTCAAAATCTATAATATAAAAGTAAAATTTTACTTTTATATTACAGCGTCAACTTCAAAGTCAAAATAATCTTCAATATTACTTGAAAAGAAATCCTTATAATCCTTTGAAAAAATCTCATAATTCAAAGGAATTATCTCATTTGCCAAACTCACTTTTTTATAATCTAAATCCAAAAGATGAGGAAATTTTTTTGTTAACTCTTTAACTGTGATTGAAGTATCAAAGTCATCAGGATTAAATGGAACTTTTGTTTTGTTTTTCACGGAATTACCTTAAAGAGTTTTTTATACTCTATACATTAATCATTCCCTTAAAAATTATTTCTCTACATAAAGTAATAATAAGAATTAAATTCTTTCTATAATAAAAAAGTTTTTAAATCCTCAAAAACCTCTTTTTGTTCTTTATCAGATAAGTTTATATATTTTAAAGTCATTAAAGTGAACATTGCTTCTGAAAATAAAAAAGCTAATCTTAATTTTTTACCTTCTTCCGTATTTGTATCAATAGATTTTAAAGAGCTACAGTACCAATCTTGTAAATTTTCTAAAACAAACTTTTCTTGTAAAAGAGTAGTAATTACTTTAGATATTTTATCAAATTCTTCAGTATTATTGTAATTTGATATATACTCAATATGTGCTTTTAACTGAGAATATTTTGAACTATCATCTTTTGATAAAATTTTTATTTGCTTATTATAATCTTCTTCATTCTTTTCTAAAACAGCCTTTATCATATCTTCTTTATTCCCAAAAATATACTGAACCCCACCTATTGAAATATTTGCTTTTGCGGCAACTTTTCTAATACTTAAACCAGAAAGTCCATCACTCAAAAGAATATCTTCAATAATGTTTATCAAATGATTTTTATCTATTTTATTTTTTGTATTCAATTTATAACTCCTATGTAATTTGCATAATATTTAATTAAAATTTAATATTACTTTAAATACTATTCTAGACATTCAATACATACGTATGTATTATAAAGGTTAAATAATGTATTTTTACTTAAAAAAGATATTTTTATTGTTATTTACTATTTTATTGCTTGGATGCAATGATGAAGGAAATAGTAATTTATTGATTGAAACACAAGAAATTGAAGTTGGATATATAACACTAAAAAAAGAAGAAGTTCCATTGCAACAAGAGTTATCAGGAAGGATAAAAGCTATTTATAAATCAGAGGTTAGACCTCAAATTGATGGAATCATAAAAGAACAACTTTTCAAAGAGGGAAGTTTTGTAAGAAAAAGTGATATTTTATATGTAATTGATTCAGATTCATATCAAGCTATTTATGAAGAAGCTTTAGCAACATTAAAAAGTTCAGAAGCAAACTTAATTACACTAAAACTAAAAAATGAAAGATATGAAGAATCTGTAAAGTTTGATGTCATATCAAAACAAGATGCTGATGATGCCAAAGCTGCTTATTTACAAGCAATTGCTTTAGTTGAACAAAATAAAGCTCTAGTAAAAAGTGCTAAAATCAATTTAGATAGAACAAAAATAAAAGCACAAGTTCCGGGATTCATTGGAATATCAAATTATACTGTTGGAGCATTAGTCTCTCAAAATCAAACAAATGCATTAACTACAATAAGAGATACAACTAAAGTTTATGTAGATTTAAGTCAGTCTAATAATCAATTATTTAAATTAAAAAAATTAAATAAAGATAGTATGAAAGAAAATGATATAGATGTAAATATTATTTTACCTGATGATACTGTATATAAACATACTGGAAAACTTAAACTTCAAGAAATATCAGTTGATGAAGATACTGGATATGTAACTTTAAGAGCAGAATTTCCAAATCCAGATGGAGAATTATTAGATAATATGTTCGTAAATACGATAATTGAAAGTGGTAATTCTAATGCTTTTTTAGTTCCTCAACAAGCGGTTACTTTAGATGCAAAATCAAATTATATTGTTACAACTATTCAAAAAGACAATACCATTCAAACAAAAATAATAACAGTAATAAGAGCAATAGACAATAATTGGCTGGTAACAGACGGGATTTTAGAAACAGATAAAATTATAATTGAAGGTTTAAGTAAAATCAATGAAAAAAGTATTGTTATTCCAAAAGATGTTAACAATTTATATGAAAACAACTTAAAAGAAGAAATGAAATGATAGCTCGTTTTTTTATTAATCACCCTATTTTTGCTTGGGTTATATCATTGATTATAATGCTATTAGGAATACTTTCTATAAAAAATTTAGCAGTAGAACAATATCCTGATATTGCTCCTCCAACTATTGAAATAAGAGCTACTTACTCAGGAGCAACAGCTAAGGCTATTGAAAATAGTATTACTCAAATTATAGAACAAGAGTTAAGAGGATTAGATGGTTTATTATATTTTTCTTCAACAAGTGGTTCAAGTACTTCAACTATAAATGTTGTATTTGAAAAAGGCATTGATCCTGATATTGCTCAAGTTCAAGTAAATAATAAAGTACAACAAATTTTACCAAGGCTTCCAGAAGATGTTAGAAAAGAGGGAGTTAGTGTTGTAAAAGCTCAAACTGATTATCTAATGATACTTTCTATTCATGATGAACTAGGAAAATCTAGCGAAAATGATATTTCAGATTACATGATTAGTAATTTAAAAGATGGACTTGCAAGAGTAGATGGTGTTGGAGGAGTTGAACTTTTTGGTGCAGAATATGCGATGAGAATTTGGCTAGATCCTAAAAAATTAAAATCATATAATTTAATGCCATCTGATATAAATAAAGAAGTTACAATACAAAACACCCAAGCATCTGGAGGAAGTATTGGAGCAAGACCATACTTAAATAATCAAGAGTTAAATGCAGATGTTGTATCAAGAACAAAATTAGAAAATGTAAGAGAGTTCGAAAATATTGTTATAAAAAGTAATAATGCTGGATCTAATGTATTTTTATCTGATGTTGCAAAGGTAGAGATTGGAAGTCAAGATTATTCATTTATATCAAAAGTAAATGGCTATCAAGCAAGTGGTATAGGTATAAAGTTATCAGCGGGTACAAATGCTATACAAACAGCTAAAAAAGTCAAAGAGTACATATCTACATTTGAAAATTCTTTACCAAGTGGCTACAAAATTTCATACCCGTATGATACAACTGTTTTTATTGAAGAATCTATAAAAGAAGTAGTAAAAACACTTTTTGAGGCAATATTTTTAGTAGTTATTGTAATGTTTGTTTTTTTAAATAGTTGGAGAGCAACTATAATTCCTGCTATTGCTGTGCCTGTTGTATTGCTTGGAACATTTGCTATTTTAAACTTTTTAGGATTTTCTATAAACTCTTTGACAATGTTTGCTATGGTATTATCCATTGGTTTATTAGTTGATGATGCTATTGTTGTTGTCGAAAATGTTGAAAGAACTATGAAAGAAAAGAATCTTTGTGCAAAAGAAGCAACTATTGTCGCTATGAGTGAAATAACAAGTGCTTTAATTGGTATTGCTACTGTTCTTTCTGTTGTATTTTTGCCAATGATATTTTTTAGTGGTTCAACTGGAATTATATATAAACAATTCGCTGTTACAATTATATCTTCAATGTTATTATCAGTTATCGTAGCAATCACTTTATCTCCTGCAATTTGTGCAACATTTTTAAAACCTCACAATTCTAGTCAAAAACAAAGTGGTCCTATTGTATGGTTCAATAATAAGTTTGATAGTTTGACAAGAAAATATAAAATGAGTATTTTTAATTTTATAAATAAACCTCTAAAATGGATAACTGCCTATGTTGTAATAATAGCTGTAACAATTTTATTTTTTCTAAAGTTACCAACAGGATTTGTACCATCAGAAGATCAAGGTAATTTGATGATTCAATTTACTCTTCCAGTTGGAGCTAGTACAACTCGTTCTGAAAATGTTGAAAAAATAATAAGAGATTATTTTTTAAAAGAAGAGAAAAATAATGTTAATTCTATTTTTACTATTGTTGGATTTACATTCACTGGAAATGGACAAAATGGTGGTTTAGGTTTCATTGAGTTAAAAAATTGGGAAGAAAGAGCTGGCAAAGAAAACAAAGCAGATGAAATCGCCCAAAGAGCAATGATAGTTTTTTCTGATAGCAGTTCAAAATATTTTATCAGGGATGCTGAAGTTTATGTGATGAATCCGTCTTCTATTCCAGGTCTTGGAAATTCAGATGGTTTTGAGTTTCAATTACAAGCTGGGGCAAAAATGTCAAGAGAAGAACTGCTTAAAGCAAAAGATTCTTTGTTAGAAACATTAAACTCAAATGAAATAATAGTTGGAGCTAGAGTAGAAGGAACAGAAGAAACACCTCAAATAAAACTTAATTATGATAAAAAGAAGATATATTCCTTAGGTTTATCTTATGAAGATATTGATAATACATTAAGTTCTGCTTGGGCAGGAACTTACGTAAATGATTTTATTGATAGATCAAGAGTAAAAAGAGTTTATATCCAAGCTGATGCACAATATAGAGCAAAACCAGAAGATTTGTATTTATGGAATGTTAGAAATAAAGAAAATAAAATGGTCTCTTTTGAGGAGTTTACTAAGATATCTTGGGAACCAGCTGAAAAATCACTGACAAGATACAATGGGTTAGCTTCATATTTATTTCAAGGGCAAGCGGGTTATGGGATAAGTTCTGGAACTGCAATGGAAGAAATGGAAAAATTAGCTAAAACTAACAATCAAGATACTAATTACTCTTGGAGTGGATTATCTTATCAAGAAAAATTATCAGGAGGACAAGCAATTTATTTATATAGCTTATCTTTGATAGTGATATTTTTGTGTTTAGCCGCGTTATATGAAAGTTGGACTATTCCAATATCTGTACTATTAGCTGTTCCATTAGGAATTATTGGTGCAGTTTTATCTGTTTATTTTAGGGAATTAAACAATGATGTATATTTTCAAGTCGCACTTTTAACCACAGTTGGTCTTGTATCTAAAAATGCAATTTTAATTGTAGAATTTATTGAAAATGCTCATAAAAATGGAAAGCCATTAGTTAAATCAGCAATCCAAGGAGCAAGTTTAAGATTTAGACCAATAATTATGACTTCATTGGCTTTTATTGCTGGAGTTATTCCTTTAGCAATTTCAACGGGAGCTGGAGCAAATAGTAGAATTTCAATAGGTACTGGAATTATTGGAGGAACTTTAACAGCAACTGTTTTAGCAATATTTTATGTGCCACTTTTATTTATTTTGATTAAAAAAATATTTACACCCCAAAGCGAACAAGCGAAGCTTGTAAGAGAAAAAGAGCAAAAAGGTATAAAAAATGTTTAAATTTTTATTTATATTAATAAATATTTTTATCTTTTCAGGTTGCAGTTTAAAGCCAGAAATTGAATATAATGATTCAATAATACCAACCGAACTAAAAAATAGTTTAGACAAAAATAGTAATTTAGAATATATACAACCAAGTTGGGAAAATTTTGTAAAAAATGATAAGTTAAAAGAGTTGATTAAAATAGCACTTGAAAATAATAGAGACTTAAAAATAGCAATTTTAAATATAGAATCAGCAAGAGCCACGTATAGAATAGAAAAAGCAAAATATTTTCCATCAATTGATGCAAAAGCAAGTAATACAAACTCTAAAGATATAGTTAATGGTAATAATACAGAAATTACTCGTTCATATTCAACAAAATTTGGAGCTTCTTATGAACTTGATTTATTTGGAAAAACAAGAAGTTTAAATGACTCTGCATTACAGAACTATTTAGCTACAAAATATGCAGCAACTTCAACAAAGATTAGTCTAATATCAGAAGTTATTAATATTTGGAATACTCTTTGTGCAAATACTGAACATTTAAAAATATTAGAAGATAGTATTAATAATCTAAAATTATCATATGAATTAACACAAAAGAAATTTGATATGGGAATTATTTTAATTGATGATGTTCTTAGTGCAAAAACGAGTTTAAAAGAAGCAGAAGTTAATTTATTAAACTATAAAACAGTTGTTGAAAAAAATAAAAATATCTTAGAGTTATTAGTATCAACAACTATTCCTGAAGATTTATTACCAACTAATTTTAAAGATACTGAAAATAATTTAATGTTAATACAAGCTGGTATTTCATCAAAAGTGTTATTTTCACGTCCTGATATTATACAAGCAGAATATAATTTAAAAGCAAAAAATGCAAATATAGGAGCAGCACGAGCTGCATTTTTCCCTTCAATTACTTTAACAACTGATTATGGTTTAGCTAGTAACTCTTTGAGTTCATTATTTAATGGAAATTCACAAACTGTGTGGTCTTTTATTCCAAGTATAAATTTACCTATTTTTAAAGGTGGAGAAAATATAGCAAATTTAGATTATGCAAATGCACAACAAAAAATAGCTCTTGCTCAATATGAGAAAACCATACAAACAGCATTTAAAGATGTATCAGATGCTTTAGCTGAAAGAGCAAATATAAGTGAACAATTAAATGCACAAGAGGATTTAGTAAATACAGCAAAAAAAAGTTATGAAGTATCATTAAACTCTTACAAATATGGGATAGGAAATTATTTAAATGTATTAATTTCTCAAAAAAAGTTTTTTGATTCACAAAGGGTTTTAGTAGATACAAAACTAAGTGAATTAATAAATAGGGTAAGTTTATATACTTCTTTAGGAGGTAAAGAGAAAATAGATTAAATCTATTTTCTTCACTATTTAACAAAACTGTATAAAGTCTCTATTTCTTGCGCCCAAATCTCTTCATTTATAGTTTCTAAAACAAGTGGAATATCATCCATTCTTTCATCATTCATAATAAATCTAAAAGCATCCCAACCAATTTTCCCAACACCTAAAGAGTCATGTCTATCAACTTTACTACCTAAGTCTGGTTTTGAGTCATTAATATGCATTCCCATTAGATAATTTCTACCAACAATTTCATCAAACTCTTTCCAAGTTTTATCATAATCTTCTCTTGTTCTTATGTCATAACCAGCTGTAAACATATGACATGTATCAATACAAACACCAACCCTACTTTTATCTTCAATTTTATCAATTATGTAAGCTAAATGTTCAAATTTATATCCAAGGTTACTTCCTTGACCTGCTGTATTTTCAATTACAAGTTTTACATCTTTTGTAATATCAATTGCTCTATTCATAGACTCAGCTATATTATTTAAACACTCTTCTTCGCTTATTTTCCGCAAATGTGACCCTGGGTGAAAATTTAATCTATCAAGTTTTAAAATCTCACATCTTTGAATTTCATGAACAAAACCATCAAATGATTTAGCTCGTGCATCAGTTTCAGGATGACCTAAATTTATTAAATAACTATCGTGTGGCAAAATATGTTTTGTTTGAATTTTTGATTTTTCAAGTTCTTTAAACCATCTATCTATATCTTTTGTTTCTAAAGGTTTTGCAGTCCATTGTCTTTGATTTTTTGTAAAAAGTGCAAAAGCTTTTGCTCCAATTGCCATAGCATTTATTGGTGCATTAAAAACTCCACCGCTAGCACTTACATGTGCTCCAACATATTTCATATTTATTCCTATTTATCTTAATATTTGTATTCTACAAAAATAGTACTTTAGAATATATCTAGACCAACATTAGTTATAGTTAATTTATTAAGTGTCATTTATATACACATAAGAATTAAAATATAAAATATTTTAGAAAATTTAATCTATTCTTTAAAGCTTAGTATAGAATATGCAAATAAATTTAAATATATGCAATATGCAAATATAATTAATAAAATAATAAATATTTTGATTAGTAAAAAAGGATTAAGCCTTATGATGAAGAAAGTTGTAATAATTGGTGGGGGATATGCAGGAATATATGCATTAAGGGAGTTGGTGAAGAACAAAAACATAAAAATTACATTGATAGACAAACATACCTATCATAATCTTCAACCTGAAGTTTATGATTTAATTGCAAATAAATCTAACTTTGCAGATGTAACTATTGATTTAACTACTTTATGTATGGGATTTAATCATAATTATTTAGAATTTAAAAATTTAAAAGTTAGAAAAATTGATCAAGCTGCAAAAAAGATTTACACAGAAGAACAAGAAATAGTAGAATTTGACTACTTAATAATGGCAGCTGGAACAAGAACATTTTTCCCACCAAGTATTCCAGGTCTTAATAATGCAGATGATATTAAAAAACTTCACAGAGCAATTACATTTAAACAAAGCTTTGAACAACAATTATTTGAAAAAATCAAAAATGAATCTAAACAGTGTGCTGATACAAGAATTGTTGTAGTTGGAGCTGGTTTATCAGGAGTTGAAATTGCCGCTGAAATGGCTTATTATTCAAATAAATTTTTTGAAAGAGGAAATTTTTCTTGTGATAATCTAAAAATTTCTCTTATTAGTAGTTCTGTTGCAATTCTTCCAGGACTTTCAAGACAACTTGTAAACATCTCTCAAGAAAGACTAAAATCACTTGGTATTAATATTATTACTAATACGAAACTTGTAAAAGTTGAAGATGGCTTTTGTTATTTTTCAAATGGAACAAAAATAAATCACTCTTTTGTAATCTTTACAGGTGGGGTTGAAGCTTCTACTATAACATCTGAATTAGATGATGTTGAAAAAAATGGAAGAGGTCAAATTGTAGTTAATGAATATCTACAAACTGACAAATATGAAAATATTTTTGCAATTGGAGATATCGCAGAAATCAGAAACAGAAATGGCGAAATAATGCCTCCTAATGTTACAATTGCAAGAATTAGTGGAACAGATGCTGGTAAAAATGTTTTAAATATGATTGCAGGAAAATCAATGGTTAAATCTAATCCAAAATTAGATGGAATTTTAATTGCTCTTGGTGGGAAATACGCAGCTGGAGATATTTTTGGTTTATTAACTGTAAAAGGAAGAATTGCATATGAAATTAAAAAATATGTATTTAGTTCATACAGAAAACCTTTACTAAAATTAATTAAAATAGGTTATAACAAACTAAAAAGATTGTAGAAAAACCTTAACTCTTTCTATATTGTTTATTCATTTTTTTAGATCTTTAATTATATTATTTTGTAATTAAAGGTTTAAAATATTACTTTAAAGCTAATATTATATATAATCCTTCAATCTATTTGATTATTTTTATAAAATGAGTGCTTATGAAGAAAACAACCTACAATAAACTTATATTAAAAATAATCCTCATAACTCTTACTTTTTCACTTACTATTGCCTTTGTTTACACCCATTATATGAAAAAAGAAGCTATTGAAAAATTATCAAAAGTTGATGCTAAAAAAACTACTGAACTTATATTTCAATCTTTATATTCAGCAATGGAGAGAGGTTGGACAAGAGATGATTTAGAAAATATCATAGCAAGACTAAATTCTGTTGACAAAAATATGGCTGTTAATGTTTATAGAGGAGAAGAAGTTGCAAAACAATTTGGTGATATTCTAAAAGATTCAAATACTAGAAAAACTGATCTTTTTGTGCAATCAGCTTTTAAAAACAATGATGTTTTAAATGTTATTGATGATTCCATGATAGAATATTATTATCCAATAATTGCAAAACAAGAGTGTTTAAAATGCCATACACAAGCCCAAGTAGGAAATGTTTTAGGTGTAATAAATATTATGTATCCAATAGATGATTTGAAAATTTCTCTTTCATCAATTATTAATTTTTTTATTTTATTTATAATTTTATTTTCTATTGTAATTTTTATAGCTTTATTTGTAGAATTTGAGAGACATTTAGTAAAACCCATTAAAAATTTTATTACAAACATAAATTATATTTCAAATCACAAAGATATTACAAAAAGAGTTGGAACAAACAATAAAATAACAGAAATAGATTCAATGCAAAGTGTTTTTAACAATATGTTAGATTCCCTTGAATATCAATTTTATCATGATGAACTAACAACTCTTCCAAATAGAAAAAAACTTATTGAAACCCTATCTTTTGAAGATGATTCTATTTTAATGATTATAAATATTGATAAATTTCAACATATAAATGATTTATATGGAGATAAAATTGGAAATGATATTATCAAAAATACTGCAAATATCATAAAAGAAAATGTTTCAAAAGATGCCATATTGTTTAAACTTCATGCGGATGAATATGCTTTATATTTACCAACAGCAGGAGTTTATGAAGAAATTAAAACATTAGCTTTACATCTTGCTAATTGCATTGAAAATCATACTTTTACTATCAATGAAAATGAAATTTACGTAAATGCAACAATTGGAGTAGCTTATGGAACTTCAAATCTACTAAATAATGCAGATATGGCTTTAAAATTAGCGAAGAAAAAAAGAAAAAAATACCTAATTTATGAAACTTCTATGAATATAGAACATGAATATGAACAAAATTTAAAATGGGCTAAAAGAATAAAAGATGCCATAGAAAACAATAGAATAGAACCTTTATTTCAACCAATTGTTGATACGAAAACTTCAAAGATTGTTAAATATGAAGCACTAATGAGAATGATTGATGAAAAAGGAGAATACCTTTCTCCAATACATTTTTTAGAGTTAGCTAAAAAAAATAAACTTTATCCTAAACTTACAAAAATTATTATCGAAAAAACTTTTGAGATTTTTAAAAATATTGATGCGCAAGTATCAATAAATTTATCAGTTTATGATGTTTTAAATGAAGATGTTTATTCTACAATTATTGAAAAATTAAATGAATACAAATTAGGAGATAAAATAGTTTTTGAACTTATAGAATCAGATGGAATTGAAAATTATAAAGAAGTAATTGAATTTATAAATGAAGTAAAAAAAACAGGTGCAAAAATTTCAATTGATGATTTTGGAACTGGTTACTCAAATTTTGAATATATTATGAAATTAAAAGTTGACTACATAAAAATTGATGCTTCAATGATAAAAGATATAGATAAAAATATAAATTCTCAAATGGTTACAGAAACTATTATAGATTTTGCTAAAAAAATGAATATACAAACTATTGCAGAGTTTGTTCACTCACAAAGTGTTTTTGATGTAGTTAGAGAAATGGGTATTGATTTTGCGCAAGGTTATTATTTTGGAAAACCTCAAAAATTAAATTAAAAAAACAAGGAGAAAAATGCATAAAAATCGTTTTACTAGAGTTGGGTTTATTTTAGCAGCTGCAGGAAGTGCCGTTGGACTTGGAAATATTTGGAAATTTCCATATATTACAGGGGATAATGGAGGTGGAGTTTTTGTATTAGTTTATCTTGCAACTGTTTTTTTAATTGGTATGTCAATCTTTATTGGAGAAGTTTTATTAGGTAGCCAAGTTCACAAAGATGGTGTATCAACCTTTGAAATACTTGCTCCAAAAAATAAAAAATATTGGAAGTATTCTGGATTTACATTTTTAACTGGTTTTTTAATTTTAACTTTTTATTCTGTTGTTATTGGTTGGATTTTTAACTATATTGTTCTTTCGTTAACTGCATTACCAACTAGTTTTAAAGATTCAGAAAATCTATTTTCAGGTTTTTTAAAAAATGATATTTATACTCAACTTATTTATTACACATTAACTTTTATACTTATTGCATTAACTATCGCAAATGGTGTAAAAAAAGGTATAGAAAGACTAAACAATATATTAATGCCCGCACTTATATTAATTTTAATTGCTTTACTTATTTATGCTATTCAACTTGATGGATTTATGAAAGCTGTTGATTTTATGTTTTATCCAAATTTTGAGAAATTCAAATCAGGTTCAATAATTGTAGCAGTTGGTCATGCCTTTTTTACATTATCAATTGGTATGGTTACTATTTTAACTTATGCTGCTTCATTAGATAAAAATGTAAATATTGTAAAAGCATCTATTTGGGTTGTTGTAATGGATACTTTAATT
The DNA here is from genome assembly GCF_003544815.1 of Arcobacter suis CECT 7833. Lineage (NCBI taxonomy): Bacteria > Pseudomonadati > Campylobacterota > Epsilonproteobacteria > Campylobacterales > Arcobacteraceae > Arcobacter > Arcobacter suis. Next base: position 2,514,452 of record NZ_CP032100.1, read on the forward strand.
GCTATTGTTGCTGGTTTAATTATCTTTTCTATTACATTTACAGCAGGTCAAGAACCAAGTAAAGGTGCTGGATTAGTATTTATTACTCTTCCTGCAATTTTTTATGAAATGGGAACTATTGGTATATTTTTATCATTTTTATTTTTTGTTGCCCTTGCTTTTGCAGCAATTACATCTGCTGTTTCAGTTTTAGAACCAACTGTTATGTACTTAATTGAAAGAAAAAATATTGGAAGGGAAAAAGCTACTTATGGAACAGCATTTTTTGCTTATCTTATTGGAATAGTAGTTTTATTATCAAATACAACTGCCTTTTCAGAAAGTTTAACAATAGGAAGTAAAAATCTTTTTGATTGGTTTGATTTTATAAGTGCTGCTATATTATTACCTCTAGGTGGAATGGTAATGTCTATTTTTATTGGATTTGTTCTTGATAAAGAAGTTTCAAGAAATGCAATTGTTCCTTATATTGGAGAAGCTTATTATAAAGTTTGGCTATTTATAATCAGATTCATTGCACCAATTTCAATATTTTTTATCATGTTAAATGAGTTAGGACTTATAAATATAGAATAAGAGACTAGGTATCTAGTCTCTTATTATTTTAATTAAAATATCATTTGCTTTATCTCTATGAATAACCTCTTTTTGATTTCGCTCAAATAACTCTTTTAAGAAATTATTTGGATATGTTGATGATAAATTCTCTTTGTTAAAAGTTGCTAAATCTTGACATTTAAAAGTAGTTCTACAAACCTTGTCTTCATATATTTTCATATCCAAAACAGCCGTTCCAGCAGAAAAGATTTGAACTTGCGTGTAATCTTTGTACTTATAAATAAACCCTTTATCGTAAAATTTCATTTGTGGTGTTTTGATTAAAATGGTTGCACTATTTGAGCTAATTTGTGGTTCATTTGTACTAAAACATCCAGTAAAAATGAATATCGTGAAAACTATAAGTAATAAATTTTTTATGGCTAATCCTTTGTTTTAAAAACTTTTACTATAATTATATCAAATTATATAATTAAAGGCTTTTTATTGTTAGTTCATATTTGTTGTGCAGTTGATAGTCACTATTTTTTAGAAAGAATTAAAGAAGAATTTCCAAGTGAAGAATTAGTAGGTTATTTTTATGACCCAAATATTCATCCTTATAGTGAATATAGACTTAGATATTTAGATGTAGAGTATTCATGCCAAAAATTAGGCATAAAATTAATTGAAGGTGCTTATAACCTAGAAGAGTGGTTAAAAAAAGTAAAAGGGATGGAACATTTACCTGAAAAAGGTGATAGATGTACAGTTTGTTATGATGATAGACTTGATACTACTGTCCAAAAAGCTATTGAGTTAGGGCATAATAAATTTACAACAACCCTTTTAATTTCACCAAAAAAATCCCAAGAAAAACTTGAAAAGATTGGAAATAATCTTTCATCACTTACAGGGTTAGAGTTTATTTATAGGGATTATAAAGCAGGAAATGGTGCTGAAATTCAAGGGCAAAAAGTAAAAGAAAATTCACTTTATAGACAAAATTATTGTGGTTGTTTATTTGGACTTAGTGCGCAAAGGGAAGCTCAAAAAAAGATTATGGATGAGATGTTTAATCCACTTTCAAATCAAATATTACCAGAGTCAATAGAAGAAAGACTTGAACTTTATAAAAAAAGAAATGAGCTTGAAAGTAGTGGTGCAGAGTATAAAATCATAAAACAAAGATTTTTGAATTATAGACTTCTATCTGCGCGCGTAAAAGTTGCTAAAAACATAGTTCCATCATATATTTTTTGTTATTCAACAATAAATAGGAATAACACAAATGGGCGAATTGAATATGAAAAAGATGGAATAAATTATTTAAATCGAGATGAAGTTAAAATCATAGATATTAATACTTTTAATTCATTTGCAAACAGTTCATACACAAGTGTAAAAGAGCTTATGTACAATCCTCAAACTTTTGAAAAAGAGTTAGAAACAAGAAATAAAATACTAAAAAATCCTTATGATTTAAGTGCTTTAATAGTTCTTGATGAAATCAAAAATGAAAAATATGAGATAGAAATAAACTCAGAAACTTACGAAGATATAAAAGAAGAGTTAGTATGAAATTACTAGTTTGTGCCATGGAAGCATCATCAAATATTCATTTAAAAGAGTTAAAAAAATATTTATCGCATGATGTAAAACTTGTTGGAGTTTTTGATAAAGAACTTGGAAATCCTTTGTATGATTTAACAGCATTAGCAATTATGGGAATTGTTGATGCCTTAAAAAAATTGAGATTTTTTTTCAAATTAAGGGATGAATTAGTAGAACTTGCACGTGATTGTGACAAAGTTTTATTGATGGATAGTTCAGGATTTAATCTGCCACTTGCAAAAAAACTAAGAGAAACTTATCCAAACAAAGAGATTATTTATTATATTTTGCCACAAGCTTGGGCTTGGAAAAAAGGCAGAGTTAAAAAACTTGAAGCTTATTGTTCAAAACTTTGCTCAATCATTCCATTTGAAAGTGAAATTTACAATGATAAAAATAAAATCACTTATGTTGGACATCCCCTTTTAGATGAAATACAAGTTTTCAAAGAAGAGTTAGTAAATACAAATAAAATTGCTTTTATGCCAGGAAGTAGAAAAACTGAAATTACAAATCTTATGCCAATTTTTAGAGAATTAATCAAGAAAATTCCAAATAAAGAGTATATTTTGATAATTCCAGCAAAATTTGATGATGATTATATAAAAAAAATCTATGGAGATATTTCAAATTTCACTATTTCAAAAAACACCCATAAAACTCTACAAGAAGCAGAATATGCTTTTATTTGTTCAGGAACAGCAACCCTTGAAGCAGCGCTTATTGGAACTCCATTTACCCTTTCATATATTGCAAAGAAATTTGATTTTTTCATAGGAAAAATGTTTGTAAAACTAAATTACGTAGGTCTTGCAAATATCTTTTTTGAAAAAATGGGAAAACAACCACTTCATAGTGAATTTTTACAAGATGATGTTACAGTTGAAAATCTATTTTATGATTATAAAAATATGAATAAAAAATTATTTTTTGATAATTCTAAAGTATTAAGAGAGTATCTAAGAAATGGAAGTTCGCAAAATGTTGCAAAGATAATTCAAAACTAATTATTTTTTGGATATAATATTTGCCATTCAATAAAAAAATCAGGATATTATATGTTAGATATTATGCAAATTCAAGAAATTCTTCCTCATAGATACCCAATGTTACTTGTAGATAGAATTACTGATATGGAACTTAAACAATCTATTAAAGGTTTCAAAAACGTTTCTATTTCAGAACCAGCTTTTCAAGGACATTTCCCAGGTCATCCAATTTATCCAGGTGTATTAATTTTAGAAGGTATGGCTCAATGTGGTGGTGTTTTAGCTCTTAAAAGCTCTGATTTAACAGATGAAGAGATGAAAAACAAAGTAATCTATTTTATGAGTATTGACAAAGCAAAATTTAGAATTCCAGTACGTCCAGGTGATAGGTTAGATTATGAATTAGAAGTTGTTAGAATGAAAAGTTCTTTAATGACACTAATAGGAAAAGCCTATGTTGATGGAAAATTAGCAGCAGAAGCTGAATTAAAAGCTATGATAGTTGACAAATAACAAATAGGCAAATAAATGAATAATATTCACAAAACAGCAATAATTGAAGAAGGTGCAATTTTAGGTGATAATATCACTATTGGAGCTTTTACAATTATTGGTAAAAATGTAAAAATTGGTGATGGAACAATTGTAGATTCTCACACTTTGATTGATGGAAAAACTACTATTGGTAAAAATAATCATATCTTTTCTCATGCATCAATTGGAACAATTCCTCAAGATTTAAAATTCAACGGTGAAGATGTTGAATTAATTATTGGAGACAATAATAAAATAAGAGAGTATACTCTTTTCAACCCAGGAACAATTGGTGGGGGCTCTATTACAAAAATTGGTAGCAATAATCTATTTATGGGTTATGTTCATGTTGCCCATGATTGTATCATTGGAGATAATTGTATTTTTGCAAATGGTGCAACACTTGCAGGTCACGTTGAATGTGATGATTTTGTTGTAGTTGGTGGATTAACTCCAATTCATCAATTTTGTAAAATTGGAACTCAAGTAATGATAGGTGGAGCATCAGCAGTTGCTCAAGATATTCCTCCATTTTGTTTAGCAGAGGGGAATAAAGCAGTTCTAAGAGGATTAAATCTAACTGGATTAAGAAGAAGATTTGATAATAGAGAAGATATTGACGCAATAAAACATGCTTACAAAGAACTTTTTGAATTAGGAAAACCTCTTCAAGAAGTAGCACGAGAATTATTTGAAACAGATGAAAATAAACATGTAAAAGAATTAGCAAGTTTTGTATTAAATACAAAACGAGGTATTCCTTTTAACAGAAAGTAAATAGGTATAAAATGAGTAAGATTATATGTGATTTTTGTGGTGCAACAGACACAAAAGATAATCCTGTAATTGCGGGAGATAACGCTTGTATTTGTAAAGCTTGTGTAACAGCTGCAAATGAAATAATGAATGGAAATCTTCCAGTAGAAGATTTAAATAATAAAATTACTCCAGCGGAAACAAAAGAGATTAAAATTAAAACTCCTGCTGAACTTAAAAAAATATTAGATGAATATGTAATAGGACAAGATAGAGCTAAAAAAGTTCTTTCAGTTGCTGTTTATAATCACTATAAAAGAATTTTTAGACATAATGAAATTGATGATGATACAGAACTAAATAAATCTAATGTACTTTTAATAGGACCAACAGGTTCAGGGAAAACTCTACTTGCCCAAACTATTTCTAAATATCTTGATGTTCCTTTAGCAATAGCTGATGCAACAAGTTTAACAGAAGCTGGTTATGTTGGTGATGATGTTGAAAATGTAGTAACTAGACTTGTTCAAGCCGCAGATGGTGATATTAAAAAAGCTGAACGAGGAATAATATTTATTGATGAAGTTGATAAAGTTGCTCGTATGAGTGAAAACAGATCAATTACGAGAGATGTTTCAGGAGAGGGTGTTCAACAAGCTTTATTAAAAATTGTTGAGGGTGCTGTTGTAAATGTTCCACCAAAAGGTGGAAGAAAACATCCTGGTCAAGATGCACTTCAAGTTGATACTACAAATATTTTATTCATTTGTGGTGGAGCTTTTGATGGGTTAGAAGATATTATCAAGAAAAAGCATGGTGGAAATATACTAGGTTTCAATCAAGATAAAAAAGGTAAAAATGACCACGATAAAGTTTTATCAAAAGTTGAAGCGGATGATTTAGTAAAATATGGTTTAATTCCTGAATTAATAGGAAGACTTCATATGGTTGCAACTTTAAATGAAATTACAGAAGACGATATGGTTCATATTTTAACTGAACCAAAAAATGCGCTAATCAAACAATATATCAAACTATTTCAAATGGATGATGTTAAACTTGAATTTGAAAAAGATGCGTTAAAAGAATTAGCAAAACTTGCAATTATTAGAAAAACTGGGGCAAGAGGATTACGTTCAATCTTAGAAGATATTATGTTAGATATAATGTTTGATCTACCAAAATATAAAAATAAAACAATAACTATTTCAAAAGATGTTGTTCTTAAAATAAAAGAACCAAAAGTAGCATAGAAAGGATAAAAAAGTGTTTTTAGATAAATTAATAGGTCTTTTTTCAAGTGATATGGCAATTGACTTGGGAACAGCAAATACGATTGTTTCAGTAAGAGGTAAAGGTATAATTATAAATGAACCATCAGTTGTTGCGGTTCAAAGTGATAAACATGGAAAAGATAGAATTTTAGCAGTTGGTCAAGAAGCTAAACAAATGATTGGAAAAACTCCTTTAAATATTCAAGCTGTTCGTCCTATGCAAGATGGTGTAATTGCCGATTTTGAGATGACTGAAAGAATGATTAGATATTTTATTGAAAAAGCACACTCTAGAAAATCATTTATTCGTCCAAGAATTATTATTTGTATTCCTTATGGAATTACTCAAGTTGAAAAAAAAGCAGTTGAAGAATCAGCTATGAGCGCAGGAGCAAGAGAAGTATTCCTAGTAGAAGAACCAATGGCAGCTGCAATTGGTGCTGGAATTCCAGTATCTGATCCAGCTGGATATATTGTTGTAGATATTGGTGGAGGAACAACTGAAATTGGTGTTACATCACTTGGAGGTTTAGTACTTTGTAAATCTATAAAAGTTGCTGGTGATAAATTTGATAAATCTATTATTGAACACGTAAGACAAAATTACAACTTATTTATTGGTGAAAGAACTGCTGAAAACATCAAAATAGAAATTGGAACGGCAATTAAACTTGATACTGAATTAAAAATGAAAGTAAAAGGAAGAGATAATTCTGGATTACTTTCAACTATTGAATTAGGAAGTGAAGGTGTAAGAATTGCAATAAAAGAACCATTAAAAGAGATTGTTTCATCAATTAAAAGTGTTCTTGAAAATATGCCTCCAGATTTAGCAAGTGATATTGTTGATAATGGAGTAATCATCACAGGTGGTGGAGCATTAATAAGAGGATTAGATGTATATCTAAGTGATATTATTAGACTTCCAGTTAAAATTGCAAATGAGCCTTTATTATCAGTTGCATATGGAACAAGTCAAGTTCTTGACGAACCAGAGTTACTTAAACTAATTACTAATGCGTAAATTCATTTTTGCATTACTTTTTATAATTGCAGGTTTATCTTATCTTTTTGAGATAGATGAACTGCTAATTAAAAAATTCACTTTTCTAAATGACTTTAAGAATTTATATATTAGTAAAGTTATTAATTTTTCTACATCTTTTGAGAAGCATTTTAATCAAGCGGAAACAATTGAGAAGTTAAAAGTTGAAAATACAGAATTAAAAGAATACAAAATATTGTACACAAACGTACAAAATCAACTACATACTTTAAAAGAATTTTTAGTAAATATTGATGTTCCAGAAAACAAATCTAAAATTGAAATTGTAAAAGTTCTTTCTTACATAAATTATAATGATTTTACAAAAGTTTGGTTAGATAAAGAAATAGAAAATGACACAATTTTAGGTCTTATTACAGATAACTATTCAGCTGGAATTGTTGTAAATAAAAATGGTCACGCAGTTGGATTATTAAATGGAAATAAAGAGTGCTCTTATGCTGTTTTTGTTGGCGAAGAAAAAGCTCCTGGAATTATTACTTCATCTAAAAATCAAGATGAATTAGAAATAAAATTTATACCTGTTTGGGCTGAAATAAAAAAAGGTGATGAAGTTATAACATCAGGTATGGATAATATCTTTTTTGAAGGTTTAAAAGTTGGAAGAGTTATTCAAGTTACAGACCTAGCAGACATGAAAATTGCAACCGTAAAACCTTATGTAAATGTTCTAAAGAAAAAGTATTTTTACACTTATAAAAGCACTGGTGAGTTTACAAACTATAATGTAGTAAAAAAAGAAACTCCTAAAAATGAAGTGCCAGTAGAAAATAAAAAATCTTCTAATAACTAGCCATAACCTTATCAACATCATCCCAAGATAAAGTTTTTTCACTTCTTTTGAACATATTGTAAATATATCTAGCAAACATATCCGTTTCAAGATTTACTTTTGTTCCCACTTTGTATCTTTTAAATAAAGTATTTTGTATTGTATGAGGAATAATCGTAAGTCTAAAAGAATCTTTTAAAACTTCATTTACAGTTAATGAAACTCCATCAATAGTAACACTTCCTTTTGGAATTATAAATTTTAAATATTCATTTGGTAATGAGATAAAAAAATCCGTTGAATTTCCATTTGATTTAATAGATTTAACTGTTCCTAAACAATCAACATGCCCTTGAACAATATGCCCTTCAAATCTATCACCCATCATCATCGCAGGTTCCATATGAACTTCATCTTTATAGTTTTCCATTGCAAGGATTTTTTGAGATTCTGGTGATAGTTCAACACTAAATGTACCACTTGTTACTTTTACAACTGTTAAACAAGCTCCATTAATAGCAATTGAATCCCCTATTTTTGGCTGATATTTAGCTTTTAGTGTCAAATAATTGTTTTGAAAACTAACAACCTTTGCCATCTCTCTTATAAGTCCTGTAAACACTTAAAAAACCTTTTGATAAATTTTAGGTATAATATCTAAAAATTGTTAAGAAGCTAATTTTAACTACTTTTCGTAAATTTCTTAGATAAGTGGAAGAAAACATTTATCTAAGAAATTTCCCAAATATAAAATCACAAAAAAACATATAAGGAATAATATGGATTATGACGTAATCGTTGTTGGTGGTGGTCATGCAGGAATTGAAGCATCACTAGCAAGTGCAAGAATGGGTAAAAAAACTCTTTTAATAACTATGTTAGTAGAACAAATTGGAGCAGCTAGTTGTAATCCAGCTGTTGGTGGACTTGCTAAAGGGCATTTAGTTCGAGAACTTGATGCGATTGGTGGAGAAATGGGACTTTGTACAGATACTGCAGGTATTCAATTTAGAATACTAAATGCTAGTAAAGGTGCAGCAGTTCAAGGAAGTCGAGCGCAAATTGATATGGATAAATATAGAGAGTATATGAGAAAAGTTTGTCATAATACTCCTAATTTAGAAGTTTATCAAGATGAAGTATCTTCACTTTTAGTAAATGATAAAAACGAAGTTTATGGAGTTAAAACAAAATTAACTGAACAATTCACTTCTAAAAAAGTTATCATAACAACTGGTACTTTTATGAGAGGACTTATTCACATTGGTGAAAATAGATATGATGCAGGAAGAGCTTGGGAATTACCATCAAGTACTTTATCAATTCAATTAAAAGAGTTAGGATTAAATGTTGGAAGACTAAAAACAGGAACTCCATCAAGAATTGATGCAAACTCTATTGATTTTTCAGTTATGGATATGCACGGTGGTGATGTAAATCCATCTCCATTTTCATTTAGAACTGATAAATCAAAATTTGCTCCAACACAATTTCCATGTTATATCACATACACAAATCTAAATACACATGAAAAAATCTCTTCAAACTTTTATCGAGCGCCACTTTTTACAGGGCAAATTGAGGGATTAGGACCAAGATATTGTCCAAGTATTGAAGATAAAGTAAATAGATTTTCAGAACGTGATAGACACCAACTATTTTTAGAACCTCAAACTGCTATGTGTACAGAGTATTATATAAATGGTCTTAGTACTTCTTTACCAATTGATGTTCAAAAAGATATGATTCACTCAATAAAAGGTCTTGAAAATGCAAAGATTGTTAGATATGGATATGCAATTGAGTATGATTATATTGATCCAACTGAGTTAAAACATACCCTTGAAACTAAGAAAATCAAAAATCTTTATAATGCTGGGCAAATAAATGCAACAACAGGTTATGAAGAAGCAGCAGCGCAAGGATTAATGGCGGGAATTAATGCAGCACTTGCAATTGATGGAAAAGAACCATTCATTCTTAGACGTGATGAAGCATATATTGGAGTTTTAATTGATGATTTAGTTACAAAAGGAACTAATGAACCATATAGAATGTTTACATCACGTGCTGAATATAGACTTCTTTTAAGAGAAGAAAATGCTGATTTAAGACTAAGTCAATATGGTCATAATCTTGGATTAATAGATGATATTACAATGGCAAAAGTTGAAAACAAAAGAAAAGTTTTAAATGATGCAATTGAATTTATGGCAAATGAATGGCTAACTTCTAAAAAAGAGACTTTAGAACTTCTTGAGTCAATTGATGAAGAAAAAATCAATGATAAAGTTTTACTTGTAGATTTAATAGGAAGAAGCACTATTGATGCTCCTAAATTTGATAAATTAGTTCCAAGTTTAGCGCATATTGATGAGTATTTAAAAGAACAAATCATTATTGAAGCAAAATATTATAGATATATTCAAAAACAACAAAAACAAATTGAAAAAATGAAAAAGATGTTGAAAACAACTATCCCTGAAAACTTCTCTTTCAAAGGATTAGCTGGATTATCGAATGAAGTTATTGAGAAGCTAGAAAAGCACAAACCGCCAACACTTTTTAATGCAAGTTTAATTTCTGGAATTACACCTGCAGCTTTGGATATTATTCATTTAAATATAAATATTAAGCAAAAAGAAGCTTAATATGCAAGTTTATTTATATGCTAAAAGTGGCCATACAATCGGACTTGAAGCTACAAAAAGATGTGCTGTAGTTGCAAATGCATTAAAAGAATTTGAGCCAATTTTGTGTACAAGTGATTTTAGAGCAGGAGCATTTGCTAAAGATAATTTAGGTGTTAAAAAATATGTAAATATTGATGTTGCAAGAAATCTTCATAATATGATGAATAGAGGTGATATTTTAGTTTATGATACACCAGAAGTAAATGAAAATATGAAAGAAGAGATGAAAGAATTTTCTTCTTTACTTTATGAAATTGGTGAAGAATTAAATGGGATCATTGTTGATGAATCTATTTATACAAAAATCTCGAATCCAACACTTGAAAAAACTATTTTTTTTGGAGATGATGATTATAATAACCTTTTTTTAGATGTGGCAAAAGAATCTGAGAAGTTTGACATTAATCTGCTAATGGGACACTATTTCTTTTTAGGAAATGAAAAAATACTTGTTAATCATTTTTCAAATGTAATTGATGAAGAAGAGTATGTTCAAACTATTCAAAACTCAAAATATCTTCTAACAGCTTCACTTCAAACTGCACTTGAATCACTTAGCTGTGGTAATAAACCTGTATTATTTAAAAGAGTTGATAAAAGTTATGATGAAATATTAATTTCAGAATTAAATCTTCCAGTTGTAGAATTTACAAATTTAAAAGAATTAATTAATCAATTTGAAAGTGTAATAAAAAACTATCCAACTATTAACAATTTTAAAATTGCAAACTTAGATAAAATAGTTTTAGAAATAAAAGAAAAAATAGATTTATACAAAAAATTAACACAAATATAACTATCACAAATATCTTTATATAACTAAATCTTATAATTTATTATGCAAATTATAAGGTTGCTTTATATAAAATTGTAAAAAATTATAAAGGTTTTATAATGAACGAGAAAAATGAGTTTTTAGAAAAAACTCCTTACAGATACAGAAGATATATTGGTTATATGATAGCTAGTATTGTTGCGTTAAGTTTGCCCTTTATTAGAATTGATGGGAATCATGTTTTCTTACTCTCTTTTGATAAAAAACAGTTGCATTTACTTGGGACAGCATTTGATATGCAAGAACTTTATTTAATGCCATTTTTATTAATGCTCCTATTTTTAGGGATTTTTGCAGCAACTTCGCTAGGTGGAAGAGCTTGGTGTGGTTGGGCATGTCCACAAACTATTTTTAGGGTAATTTATAGAGATTTAATTGAATCTACACTTTTAGGTTTAAGAAGAATTAAAAATAAACAAAAAGAACCTGATTTATCAAAAGCTGAAAATAAAACAAAAAAAGTTATAGGGCTTATAATTTGGTCATGTTTAGCTCTTGTTGCTGCAGCTGACTTTATGTGGTTTTTTGTTCCGCCTGAAGATTTCTTTGAATATTTACAAAATCCAGCAGAACATCTATTTTTAATTGGTTTTGTTTTAGCAATTGCCGCATTTTTAGTTTATGATGTTGTATTTTTAAAAGAAGATTTTTGTGTTTATATCTGCCCTTATTCAAGAGTTCAATCTGTTTTATACGATAATGATACATATCAAGCCATTTACTCTACAAATAGAGGTGGAACAATTTATAATGAGCATAAAGAAAAAATCATTTTTAAAGCAAAAGATTTACCTGAAAGTACAAATGAATGTACAACATGTGAATCATGTGTAACAGTTTGTCCAACACATATTGATATTAGAAAAGGTTTACAACTTGAATGTATAAACTGTTTAGAATGTGTTGATGCCTGTACAAGTGTTATGGGGAAATTAGGAAAACCATCTCTTGTTCAATGGTCTAGTACAAATGCAATAAAAAATAATATTCCTACACAAATGGTTAGAAAATCAACTGTTATGTATTTTGTAGCTTTAGTTGTTGTAATTGGGCTTTTATTTGTAATGGGTGGAGAAAAAGAGCATATGCTTTTAAATATTAATAAAACTACTCAACTTTACAAAGTTAAAGAAAACAATGTTGTAAGTAATAGTTTAGTTCTTCTATTCCAAAATACGGAATCACAACCGATGACTTATGATTTAGAAATTGTAGATAATCCAGATATTAAAATAACTAGATTTGAACCATTTACTTTAAGTCCAGGAAAACTTGCAAAAAAAGTAGTTATTTTAGAAACTGATAAAATCTTAGTAAATGATAATACTAAAGATACACCTATAACAGTTACTCTTAAAGCCTTTGCAAAAGAAGATCCAACAAAAGTTGTAGTACTCAGAAAAGCCGTATTTATCTACCCTAGACTAGATAAATTAAAACAATAAAACCTAGATAAGAGAAATCTCTTATCTAGCCTAACTTAACTTACTTATCAACAAAACTTAGATACAATCGCGATTATATATTTATTAACTATTTCATGGAGTATTTTTAATGACAAAATTCATTTTTGTAACAGGTGGAGTTCTTAGTTCACTAGGAAAAGGTATAACTTCTGCTTCTATTGCAACAATATTAAAACAATCAGGCTTTAAAGTGAGTATGCTTAAAATCGACCCTTACTTAAATGTAGACCCAGGAACAATGAGTCCTTTAGAACATGGGGAAGTTTTTGTTACAGCAGATGGTGCTGAAACAGACTTAGATTTAGGAAACTACGAAAGATTTATTGATAAAACTTTAACTAAAAAAAATAGTTTTACAACAGGACAAGTTTACCAAAGTGTAATTAAAAGAGAAAGAGAAGGTGGATATTTAGGTAAAACTATTCAAGTTATTCCACATGTTGTTGATGAAATAAAAGAAAGAATTTACGCAGCAGCAGATGATAATGAATTTTTAATAATAGAACTTGGTGGAACAGTAGGAGATATTGAAGGCTTACCTTTTATGGAGGCTATCAGATCTATTAGACATGAACTTCCAAAAACTAATACAATGAATATTCACTTAAGTTTAGTGCCTTATATCAAAGCAGCGGGTGAACTTAAAACTAAACCAACTCAACATTCAGTTCAAGAGTTAAGAAGAATTGGTATTACTCCTCATATGTTAGTTTGTAGAACGGAAAGAGAATTACCAAAAAATTTAAAAGATAAATTAGCATTAGCTTGTGATATTGATAGAAATGCAGTTATTGAAGCTGGTGATGCACAATCTATTTATCAAGTTCCATTACAATTTATTAAAGAAGGAATTTTAACTCCTTTATCTGAACATTTTAATATAAAAATCAAACCAAATATGGAAAAATGGGATACTTTAGTTAAAAATATTTTAATTCCTCAAAGTGAAGTAACAATCGCTTTTGTTGGAAAATATTTAGATTTAAAAGAATCTTATAAATCACTAATTGAAGCACTTATTCACGCAGGTGCTCATTTAAGTACTAAAGTAAATATTCATTGGTGTGATAGTGAAAGAATTGAAGATGTTGGAGCTTATGATATTATTGGAAATTCTGATGCTATCTTAGTTGCTGGTGGATTTGGACACAGAGGTGTTGAAGGAAAACTAGCAGCTATTAAATATGCAAGAGAGAATAAAATTCCATATCTTGGAATTTGTCTTGGAATGCAATTAGCAATTCTTGAATTTGCAAAAAATGTATTAGGAATTGAAGATGCAAACTCAATTGAATTTGATCCAGATACAAAAAATCCTTTAATTTATTTAATTGATGAATTTATTGACCAAAGTGGAAATAAACAATTAAGAACTCATGAATCGCCAATGGGTGGAACAATGAGATTAGGTGAATATCCATTTGAGCCATTAAAAGGTACTCATTTACAAAAAGCATATGGAAATGAAGATGTTTATTATGAAAGACACAGACACAGATATGAAGCTAATCCTAAATATAAAGAAGTATTAGAAAATGCGGGAATGATTATTTCAGGTCAATCAAATGGATTAATTGAAGCGGTGGAAATAAAAGATCATCCTTGGTTTGTTGGAGTTCAATTCCATCCAGAATTTACATCACATTTAGAGACACCAAATCCTATTATTTTAGAGTTTGTAAAACAAGCAACTAAAAGAAAATAATGTCGAAAATCACAAAAAGTAGACTTTTTGAACTACTATCTGCAAGACACTTGAATAATCCTTATTCAAAGCTTGCAGACCTTCCCTCTCCTGAAAAATTCAAAGATATAGATATTGCTTGTAAAAGAATCAAAAAAGCTATTTTAGAAAAAGAAACCATTACTATTGTTGGTGATTACGATGTTGATGGAGTTATTTCAACTACAATTATGCTTGATTTTTTTAATACAATTGGAGTTAAAGTAAATCATATTATTCCAAATAGGTTTGAACATGGATATGGTTTATCTACTAAAATTGTTGATTTAATTAATGAAGGTTTAGTAATCACTGTTGATAATGGAATTTCTGCATATGATGCTTCTGTTAAATTAAAAGAAAAAAATATTGATTTAATAATCACTGATCATCATACAGTTGGAGCTAAAATTCCAATTGCACTTGCAATAGTAAATCCTAAGCAGCATGATTGTAACTTTGAATTCAAAGATATTTGTGGCGCTCAAGTTGCTTGGTATTTATGTGCAGCCATTAAAAAAGAGATGAATTTAGATGTAAATATGTCAAACTTCCTTGATTTACTTTGTGTTGCTATAATTGCTGATATTATGCCTATGACCGCGCTCAATTACACCATTGTAAAACAAGGTCTTAAAAAAATAAAAACCTCATCAAGGGAAGCTTTCAAGAAACTAAATGAAATTATGTCAAAAGAGATTTTTGTATCTGATGATGTGGGATTTTTTATTGCTCCAAAACTAAATAGTGCAGGAAGAATGGATGATGCTAGTGTTGCCTTATCATTTTTACTTTCAAAGAGCTCAAATGCTGCAAATGAATCATTATCACTTTTAGACGAATTAAACAATTATAGAAAAACTCTACAAGAAGAGATTTCAAAAAAAGCAGAAGCAAAAACTGATAAAAAAGATAATGCAGTTATTGTTTGGGGTGAGAATTGGCATGAGGGAGTAATTGGAATAGTTGCTTCAAAGTTATCGAATTCCCACAAAAAACCAGCTTTTATATTTTCAATTCATAATGGAATTGCAAAAGGAAGTGCAAGGGCAAATGCAAATATAAATTTATATGACATTATTACTAAAGCAGCTCATTTATTACTAGGATATGGCGGGCATAAAAATGCGGCAGGATTATCTTTAAAAGCAGAAAACTTAGAAGAGTTTAAAAGTATTATAAATAAAGAATTAGAAAACTCAAAAGAAGATTTGCATATAGAACCTATTACTTTAGGTGAACTTGATGTATCAAGTGTTGATTTAGAATTTTTATCAATTATAGAAAATTTTGAACCTTATGGTTTAGAAAATCATAGACCAATTTTTAAAATTTCAAATACAACTTTAGTAAAATATGATTTAATTGGTCGTGATAAAAATCATTTAAAATTAACTTTAAATAGTGATGGAGTTATATTTGAAGCTTTAAAATTTAATGACTCAAATATAAATATAGCTTCAAATTTAGATTTAATTGTAAGTGTGAGTAAAAATGAGTTTAGAGGAGAAATAACTCCTCAGTTTTTAATTCAAGATATTTTATAAAACAACATGTGGACGATAACTTGGAGTTGGTTTTTTATTCTCTTGTTGTTTTTCACTTTGTAATCGCTCACCTTCTAAATCTAAAATTTCATCATCAATTTCAGTTCTTTCATAAGACGAAGATAAAATATTTCCATTTCTAATATCAATTAATTTAATAAACACATTTAAACTTTTACTAGTTAATGAATACGTCCCAACAACAGCATACTTCTCTTTTGTAATTTTATTTGATGCAATATTATCTTTATTTCGTGTTAACAAATTAAAACCATTTGCCCCAAACTCAAACTCTTTGCCAAGTTCTATCTCTCTTACAATAATATTTTGAGATACTAAACTATCTTTTAACATACTAGAAAGTAAAAATCCTAATTGAGATTTATTTTTTAATTTATCTAAATTAACAAAATCAGATACTAAAACAACTTCTTGTGGTGAAATATTTCTTTTAATTTTACTTGCAGATTCATCAACAAGTTTTGAGACTAAAGAGTGAAAATTATTTGATCCATTTATAGGATTTTTGTATGCGCAAGAAGTTAAAGAAAGGGCTAAGAAAATTGAAAATATTACAAATTTCAATTTTCCTAAAAATTCAAATATCATTTTGATGATCGTTCTTTTACTATATTTATAGTTCTAGCAGGTGCACAATCTTTAAAAATTATACAATCATTTGTAATACCATGCTCGTATGTTGCTCTCGCACTTGTAATAATTTTACCTGTAATATTATCAATTACTCTAGCATTTAACATGATTTTACCTGATAATCTTGAGTAAGTTCCTACTACAACATAAGTGTTAGGTATTTTATTTTTTAACTCATGGGGTTTTCTTGAGATAAAATATTCACCTTCATCGTTTACAGAAACAGCCATTTGACCTCTAAATTCAGTAATATCGAAACCTCTATTTGAAAGTTCATTTATCAAACTTTCACTCACAACTCTTCCAAATTCAGTAGTTTTTTTGAACTCATCTAATCTAACAAAAGAAGTAATTAATATCGGTTTATTCGTATCCATCTTTTTATTTTGTAGCATTTGAGCAGCTAAAGATGCTATTGTTGATTCTAATGTATTTTGAGTAGTTACATTTTTTTGCATATCAGCAGCAACTTCTAAATGTTGTTTAGTAGTTTGTACTTTATCATATTCTTTTGCAATAGGATCACTACTTCTACTTACTGTACATCCTGTTACAAAAAATAAAAATGTACCTGCTAATATACTTGTCTTAAGAATACTTTTGAACATTAAAAACCCCTTTTCATAATTATTTAAATTCTATTTAAAGTTTGCTTAGATATTCTTGAATGATTGTTTACTACTTTAAAATAATGATTATATCCTAGATTATGCAAGTTTAGAATTTAAATTTTAATAATATGTAATCAATTAAATTTATAAGGAAAATATATGCCAAACATTTTAATAACTATATCAAATGGATTTGAAGAGATAGAAGCTATTTCAATAATTGATATTTGCAGACGTGCAAATATAAAAGTAACTATTGCAGGAGTTGAAGGATTAGAAATTAGTGGAGCACATGGTATAAAAATAATTTCAGATGAAAAAATAGAAAATATTTCTAGTGATGATTTTGATATGATAGTTTTACCAGGTGGATTACCAAATGCTTTTACTTTGGCAGAAAATAAAAAAGTTCAATCATTATTAAAAGAGTTTAAAAACAAAAATAAAAAGATTGGTGCTATTTGTGCTGCTCCTTATGCTTTACATAAAGCAGATGTATTAAATGAAAATTATACTTGTTACCCTAGTTTTGAAAAAAAGATTAAAGAAAATGGTTATCATGCAGATGATAATGTTGTTATTGATAGTAATGTAATTACTTCAAGAGGACCTGCAACTGCAATGATTTTTGCACTTGAAATAGTAAATCTACTTTGTGATAAAGAAATTTACAATGGTGTAAAAGATGGTTTATTAGCAAAAGATTATTAATTTTTGTCGATAAATTGTAACCAAAAAAATTTAAAATGCTTGGATGAAATACAAAAGCATTTTTATATCAGATATTCATTTGGGAACTCGTTTTTCAAAGGCAAAAGTTCTTCTAAATTTTTTGAAACACAATAATTGTGAAGAGTTATTTTTAGTGGGAGACATCGTCGATGGTTGGGCAATAAAAAGAAAATTAATCTGGCCTCAATCACACTCTGACGTAATTCAAAGAATATTAAAAAAAGCAAAAAAAGGTACAAAAGTAACTTTTATTACTGGTAACCATGATGAGTTTTTAAGACCCTTTGTACCTTTACTTTTAGGAAATTCTTTAAATATTACAAATGATTTAGAATATATGGGAATAAATGGGAAAAAATATTATGTAACCCACGGTGATTTTTTTGACTCAATTACAATGACTAAAAAATGGTTAGCTGTTTTAGGTGACTATGGATATGACTTACTTTTACATCTAAATGCAATACTAAATTTTATTCGAAAAACTATAGGTATTAAAAAATATTGGTCCCTTTCAAAATACATAAAAGATAGTGTAAAATCTTCTGTTTCATTCATCAATGACTTTGAAACAGTTTTATCAAATCATGCAAAAAACAAAGGATATGATGGTATTATTTGTGGACATATTCACAAAGCTGAAATTAGAGATATAAATAAAATAGAATATTTAAATTGTGGAGATTGGGTTGAATCTTGTACGGCAATTGTTGAAACTTTTGATGGAGAATTTATGATAATTAATTGGTTAGAAAAAGATACAACAAATGAAAATTCCAACAAATAACCTAGCTTTAGTTCTTGGTGGTGGAGCTGCTCGTGGTGCTTTTCATTTGGGTGTGTTAGATTTTTGTGAACAACATAATATTGAAATCCAAGCTTATAGTGGCTCATCTATTGGAGCAATTATAAGTGCTTCCCATGCAAGTGGAATAAAAGCAAAAGAACAACTAAAAATCTTTGGCTCAAAAGAGTTAAGACAAGCCCTGAAATTTAACTATTTCAGAAATGGTTTACTAAGAATTGATGCCTCAAATAAAATCATAAAAGAACTTCTTCCAATAGAAAAACTTGAAGATATTCCAAAACCTGTTTGGATAAATGCTTATGATTTAAAAAAGAAAAAATTACACTATTTTAATAGTGGGAATACAATTACTTTATGTATAGCATCAAGTGCTTTAGTTCCTATTTTTAAACCAGTTAGTTATGAAGGAATGTATCTTATTGATGGTGGATTATTTGATAATATTCCAATTAAACCTCTTCAAGACAAAAATTATGATATTTATGCAATAGATTTATTTGCAAAAGAGCATAAAACAATAGTTAAAAAATCAAATCCTCTAAAAGAGATAAAAAAATCCCTTTTTAAACAACTCCACGAAAACCATAAATACTCAATGGAAAATACAAACTACTATTTAGGAAGTCAGCATATAAGAAACTTCTCATTATTTACTTTTCAAGAACTTGAAGAGTGTTTTAAATTAGGTATTAAAGAAGCTCAAAATCATTTTTTAGATACACTATAAATAAAAACTAAAAAGATTTATATTATGTCTGATACACCAAAATTTACCCATCTACATTTACATACAGAGTATTCACTACTTGATGGTGCAAACAAAATAAAACCCCTTGCTAAAAAAGTAAAAAAAATGGGAATGACAAGCGTTGCTATGACTGACCATGGAAATATGTTTGGAGCAATTGACTTTTATAATGCAATGAGAGCTGAGGGAATTAAACCAATTATTGGGATGGAAGCCTATATTCACAATAGTGAAGATATTGGCGATAAAACAAATAGACAAAGATTTCACCTTTGTTTATATGCAAAAAATGATATTGGTTACAAAAATCTAATGTTTTTAAGTTCTCAAGCTTATATGCATGGTTTTTATTATTATCCTCGAATTAATAAACAACTTCTAAAAGATAATGCAGAAGGTTTAGTTTGCAGTGCTGCTTGTTTACAAGGTGAAGTAAACTGGCATCTAAATACTCAAAGTGAAAGAAATGTAAAAAATGGTGCAAAAGGTTATGAAGAAGCAAAAAAAATAGCTTTAGAATATAAAGAAATTTTTGGAGATGATTTTTATTTAGAAATTATGAGACATGGAATTAGTGACCAACATTTTGTTGATGACCAAATTTTACGAATCTCAAAAGAGACAGGAATAAAAGTAGTTGCTACAAATGACACTCACTATTTAGAGCAAAAAGATGCCGATGCTCACGAAGCTTTCATGTGTATTGCCATGAATAAACTTTATGATGATCCAAAAAGATTAAGACATAGTGTTCATGAATTTTATTTAAAATCACCAGAACAAATCGCAAAATTATATGCTGATATTCCTGAAGCGTTAGAAGCCACTCAAGAGATAGCTGATAAATGCAATTTGGAAATAAAACTAGGAAACCCAACTCCTCCAAATTTTAAATTTACAAGACAAAAATCAGAAATTTCAAATTTAGTTTTACCAGAACCAGATGTTGAATATTCCCTTGAAAATGACAAAATTTTATTTATTCATGAGTGCAGAATTGGTCTTGAAGATAGATTAAAAATTGTTCCACCAGAACATCATCAAGAGTATCGAGATAGACTTGAAGTAGAAATTGAAATCATAAATAATATGCGGTTTCCAGGATATATGCTTATCGTTTGGGATTTCGTAATTGTTGCAAAACAAATGGGAATTCCAGTAGGTCCAGGACGGGGTTCGGCGGCTGGAAGTTTAGTTGCTTTTTCTTTAAAAATCACAGATATTGACCCTATTCCTTATGGTCTGCTTTTTGAGAGATTCCTAAATCCAGAAAGGGTTTCAATGCCCGATATTGATATGGACTTTTGTCAAGCAAGACGGGGTGAAATTATTGATTATGTTGTTCAACAATATGGTCGAGCGAACGTTGCACAAATTATCACCTTTGGTAAACTCTTAGCAAAAGGGGTAATTAGAGATGTTGCAAGGGTTCTTGATATGCCTTATGCAAGAGCTGATGCGATGGCAAAACTTATTCCCGATGAATTAGGAATAAATCTAACAAGTTCTTATGAAAAAGAGCCAAAGATAAAAGAACTTTGTGATGCAGATCCACAAGCAGCAAGAGTTTGGGAATATGCTTTAGCGTTAGAGGGATTAAATAGAAATGCTGGAACTCACGCAGCGGGAGTTGTTATTTCAAATGAGCCTTTATGGAAAAAAACTCCGCTTTTCAAACCTTCAGGACTAGATACTCTTGCTACTCAATATAATGGAAAGTATGTTGAGGATGTGGATTTAATCAAATTCGACTTTTTGGGTTTAAAAACCCTAACAGTTATTGAAGAAGCAAATAAACTAATTGAGCAAAGACATGGAAAAAGAGTAGATTTTATCACAGCAGATGTGAATGACAAAGGTGTTTATGATCTGATTCAAACTGGAAATACAATGGGACTATTTCAAATCGAGTCCGATGGTATGCAAGATTTATGTAAAAGACTTAAACCTTCAAATTTTGAGGATATTATCGCCGTTCTTGCCCTTTATAGACCAGGTCCAATGGAATCAGGAATGCTTGATGACTTTATTGATAGAAAACATGGTCGTGCTGAAATAAACTACTTTTATGATGAATTTGATGCACCTTTAAGACCAATTCTAGAAACTACCTATGGAGTTATTGTTTACCAAGAGCAAGTTATGCAAATCGTTCAAACTATTGGAGGTTTTTCACTTGGAGGCGCTGACTTAGTTAGACGGGCAATGGGTAAAAAAATCAAAGAAGAGATGGATAGACTAAAAGGTGAATTTGCAGATGGTGGAGTTAAAAAAGGTTATCAAAAACCTCACTGTGAAGAGTTATTCGACCTAATCGTAAAGTTTGCTGGATATGGATTTAACAAATCTCACTCGGCAGCTTATGCACTAGTTACTTTTTATACTTCATATCTAAAAAAATATTATCCATCAGAATTTATGGCAGCACTTTTAACTCTTGAAAAAGATAATACAGACAAAGTTGTTAAATATGTGGATGAAGTAAAAAGATTGGGACTTGACCTATTCCCACCTGATATTAATAAATCTGATTTAGTATTTTCAGCAAAAAAAATAGAAGATAAAGAAGTTGTAATGTTTGGAATGGGTGCCATAAAAGGTGCAGGTGATGTTGCAATTAACTCTATTTTAAAAGCTAGAAATGAAGGTGGATTATTTACAGATTTACCAGATTTTATCTCAAGAATTGATGGAAGTAAAGTAAATAAAAGGGTAATTGAATCTTTAACAAAAGCTGGAGCTTTTGATGGTTTTGGATATTCAAGACAAGCTTTACTTAATCAAATAGAAAAAATAGTTGAAACAGTTGGAAAAGCTGCCGTTGCAAAAAAAATGGCAACAGGTTCACTTTTTGGAGATAGTGATGAACTTACAAAAATAGATATTGAACTTGAACATCTTCCCGAATTTGAAGCAAAAGAGATTCTTGAACTTGAAAAAGCCTCTTTAGGATTTTATGTATCTGGGCATCCGCTTGATGAATATAGGGAACAACTTGATAAGATTAATTATACTTTATCATCTCAAATTGATGAACTTGAAGATGGAAGCCAAGCTTTATTTGTAGGAAAAATTGAAAATATCACTGAAAGAATTTCAAAAAAAGGTAATAAATTTGGAATTGCAACTATCATGGATTTTCACGGAACTATCGAACTTATGCTTTTTGAAGATAGATTAAAAGAATTAAAAGATGATTATGATTTAAATGAACCAATAGCTTTTAAAGTAAGAATTTCAAAGGATGAAAACTTCACAAGAATGAATATTCTAAAAATTGAAAGCATCAAAGAAGCAAAAAACGAAAAAATTAAAACAAAACAAAAAGAAGTTGTTGAACCACCACTAACAATAGCAATACCTTTTTCGAATGACGAAAATTTGATGTACAAATTATTTGATATTGTGGCAAATAATCAAGGAAAAAGAGAATTAAAAATTTTGATTAAATCAAAACTTGCTGATTTAGAACTAGAAACTGGATTTAAAGTAACTTCTCAAGTGGAAAATTTAATACAACAACTAGAGGGAGTATATATAGTAGCATGAAACATATCCTACTAACAAATGATGATGGTTTTGATGCAGTTGGATTAAAAGCCTTAATTGAGGCCTTAAAACCAATTGCTAAAATAACAGTTGTTGCACCAGCACGTAACAAATCTGCTTGTGGTCACTCATTAACTTTGGATAAACCATTAAGAATGGTTTGGGTTGATGATGATTTTTATAAAGTTGATGATGGAAGTCCAACGGATTGTGTATTTATTTCAATAAGTGATTTATTCAAAGAAGGAAATATTCCTGATTTAGTAATTAGTGGAATAAATATTGGTGCAAATATGGGTGAAGATATTACATATAGCGGAACTGCCTCAGCTGCAATGGAGGCTGTAATTCATGGAATTCCTGCAATTGCAATCTCTCAAGTATGTAATGATAGATGTCAAGATATACAAAATAATTGGGATTTTGAACTGGCAAAGAGTGTAATTGAGGAACTTGCTAGCAAAATATTAGATAAAAATTTCCCATTAGATGAAAGAAAGTTTTTAAATGTTAATATTCCACCTATAAAAGCCAAAGACTGTAATGGTATAAAAGTTACAAAAGCAGGATTTAGAGAGTATGGAAATGATACTCATAGGCATCTAAATCCAAGAGGTGAAGAGTATTATTGGATTGGATTGCATCCATTACTTTGGAAACCATCAGAAAATAAAGATTGTGACTTTGAAGCAATAAAAGCTAATTATGTATCAATTACACCGATTATGCTTGATATGACTTCTTATAATGATATAAAATCAGTTGAAAACTGGTTAACTAAATAAAAGGAAACAGATGAATTTTACAAACTCTTTACTAAAACATATTGACAAGTTAGTTGGTACGTTAAGATCAGATGAACAATTACAAGAGATATTAAAAAGAAAATTTACAAAAAAAGAGTATAAAATTTTTGTAGCTTTTGAAGAAGGAAAATCTATTGAAGAGATTAAAACTCTTGTAAAAGATGATGAAGAAACAATTGAAAAACACTATAAAGTTGCTTGTAAAAAATTAAATCAAGAAAAATTTAAACAAGAATTAGTATCTTACGAATAAGATACTAATTAATTATAAAACCATTTTAATATTAGAATGGTCACCTAACATTTTATAAATCTCTGTTCTATCATCGTCATTATGAACCAAAAGTTCAAGAGTATAACTTTTATATTTACCTTTACTACTAACTTTTGACTCTTTAACTTTATGTTCTCTACTTGAAACAACTTCTTTTACAGTTACATGTATATCAATATGTTCTAAAACAACTAGTTTATATTCCCAAGAACATGGATAATTTAGAACTAATTTTTCTTTGCTTAAATCAATCATTATTTAAATCCTCTCTAATAAAATCACCACTTTTACCACCTGATTTTTTCTCTAATTGCACATTAGAAATAACCATAGATTTATCAATTGCTTTTACCATATCATAAATAGTCAATAATCCAATAGAAACACCTGTTAAGGCTTCCATTTCAACACCAGTTTGTCCATTTAGTTTAGCTGTAACAATTAGTTTAAAGCCTGGTAATTCAGCTTTTTCTTCAACATCACAATTTATTCCACTCAATAACAAAGGATGACACATAGGAATTAAATCACTTGTTTTCTTCACACCCATAATTGCGGCAACTACAGCTGTTTGTAAAACTGGACCTTTTTTTGTATTATTTGAAATAATCGCTTCAAATGCATCTTGTGACATAGAAATTTCACCACTTGCAATTGCAACTCTTCTAGTTTCATATTTATCAGAAACATCAACCATTTTAGGTCTGTTATTATCATCTAAGTGTGTTAAATTCAAAATATTCCTTTGTATTAAAAGTCAATTATATTCTAATATTTGTTAAAGTTAAATAAGGATTAAGTAAACTTTAAATATAATGCAAACCTAAAATTTTAAAAAGAAAGTGGGTGATTTTAGTGCCAGGCATAAAAGTTAAAGATAGCGAATCTTTCGACGAAGCTTATAGAAGATTTAAAAAACAATGTGATAGAAATCTTATTGTTACAGAAACTAGAGCTAGAAGATATTTTGAACCAATGACAGAAATTAGAAAAAAACAAAAAATATCTGCTAGAAAGAAAATGTTAAAAAGATTATATATGTTAAGAAGATACGAATCAAGATTATAATATTTTGATTTGTAAAAGCAAAACTCTATTTATAGGGTTTTGTTTCTTACATAAGCTAAAAAACAAAATTCAAATTGAAGATTTACTTCAACTCAAACTGAGAAATATACTCTTTTCCCCTATAAATTATTTTAAAATCCCATTTACCATTTTCTCTACCATCAATATATCGGTAATCATATGCAGAACTATCACCTGCTGGAATCAACATTTCTCTTGTTCTTGAAATTTCACCAGTTGGACTAACCCAATGAATTATAATTTGTTGCTCATTTTCATCTCTAATTATTTCAAATTTACATATAATTGAATTTTCATCTTCTAAAATTAAACAATCCACATTAGGATTGTAAGGAATATTTCCACTTACTTCTTGTTTATTTAATAAATTATCTTCTGCAAATAGTACATTAATAAGTAATAAAAAAGAAACTATATACTTAGTCATTTTTCTCTCTTTCTTTTATATTTATATATTTAATAAAATGTTGTCATTAATACTATTGTTAATGTTGAGCCATTAAAAAAATTGCTCTTTAGTAAATTTTACTAAGTAATAGCTAATAAACTACGAGATTATAACACAAAATATTCTACTTACTATAAACTCTATATTATAATTTATTATTTTCCCAAATTGATGTTTCATTAAGAGTTGGTCTATTCTTTAATATCTCAAAAGGAGAATACGCCTCTTTATATCCCATAGAAAAATGATCTTTTATCCAATATCCTAAATATATATATGGAATATTTAACTCTTTTGCAATTTTGATTTGTGCAAGAATAGAAAATTTACCTATTGATAAATCACCATAAGAGTGATCATAATAACAATAAATTGCTGAAATTGAATTTGGCAAAATATCAACCAAAGCAACACCTATTAATTTATCATCTTTAATATACAAAAACTCTTTTGCATACTCTTCTTTTGCTTCCACATAAGACTTCATATAATCATCTGGTTCAATTGGAGTATAGGGCCAATCTTTTTTATCATTCATGAATCTGTGATATTTATCATAAAGATTTAGATGTTCCATTGTAAGAGATGGTGGTCTTATATAAAGTTTTGTATCTTTATTTTTTGCTATTACTCTTTTTTCTGATTTTGAGAATTTATAATTCTTTACATCAATTCTCATCGAAACACATTTATTACAAGATTTACATTCTGGTACAAAATGCATTCTACCAAATCTTCTCCAACCTCGCTCTAACATATCTTGATAACTTGAAGTTGAACAAGAATAAATATATCTATATCTAATATCAGATATTTTATCTTCAAAATAAGAACAGTTTCTATTCTCTTCTAAAAATTCAATATCTGGATTCTGTATTTGCATAATTATTCGTTTATTTTTTCTTTTATTTCTTTTGCAACGCAAGAGATTTTTTTAATTTTTTCATCATTTGATAAACTATCATCAATTATATGTTTTACAAATGCACTTCCAACAATTACTCCATCAACACCCATAACTTTTTCTTTACAACTGTTTTCATCAACACCAAAACCAATATATAAAGGTGTGTTAGAATATTTTCTTATATTTTCAATAATTTTTGATAAATCTTCTTTTTGTCCACTTCCAGTAATTCCAGCATAAGCAACCATATAAATAAACTTTTGTGACTCTGTAACAATTTGTTTAATTCTCTCTTCACTATCAGTTGGTGCAACAAAAGAAACATTTACTTTATTATATTTTTTAAATAAATCTTCAAAATTTTGAGCCATTTCATAAGGTAAATCAGGAATTATTGTTCCTTTTATCCCAAACTCTTGCGCTTTTTGTAAGAATTTTTCCATTCCATAATGATAAAATGGATTTAAATATCCCATCCATAAAGTATCTATATCTTTAGCTATTTTTGAAGAAACTTCAAATAAATCTTTTAACTTAAATCCATTATTTAAAGCTATTAGATTTGCTTTTTCAATAACAGGACCATCAGCGACTGGATCTGAAAATGGAATTCCAAGTTCAAGTGTATCAACTCCAGCTTCTTTCATACTATATGCTAAATCTATTGTAAAATTATTATTTGGAAAAGATGAAGTGATATATCCAACTAGCTTTTTATCATTTTGTTTCATTAAAAAAAATCCTATTTTATATTTGCTTTCTATTTTAACAAAATTCATCTTTATTTATAAAACAAATCCTTAGAATAACTTATATTTTGATATAATCAAGACTAAATACAAATAAATTTATTAAGGTTTTTAAATGAGTATTATAAAAAATGATTTTGAAAAGATGAACATCACAAAAATTAGAAATTCAAAAAATAATAAAAAACTTACAGTAATTACAGCATATGATGCACTTTTTGCAAAACTTTTTGAAGAAATAGCTGATATGATACTTGTAGGAGATAGTTTAAATATGAGTTTTGCAGGTCGGGAAGACACTCTTTCTGCAACTTTAAACCAAATGATTTATCACACAAATGCTGTTTGTACAGGCGCTCCAAAAGCCTTTGTAATTACAGATATGCCTTTTGGAACTTATATTAATAAAGATGAAGCTTTAAAAAATTGCATAGAAGTATATAGACAGACAAAAGCTGCTGCGGTTAAAATTGAAGGTGGAGCTGATAAAGCTGACATTATTAAACATCTAACTACAAATTCAATAGCTGTTATGGGACATATTGGACTAATGCCACAATATGTAAGAAGTGAAGGTGGATATAAAGTTAGAGGAAAAACTCACCAAGACGAAAAACAATTAATTGATGATGCAATTGCCGTTGAAAAAGCTGGAGCTTTTGCTATTGTTGTTGAAGGTGTAATGAGCAATGTTGCAAAAAAAATCACTGAAGCGGTAAATATTCCAATAATTGGAATTGGAGCTGGAAATGTAACTGATGGTCAAGTTTTGGTTTGGTCTGATATGTTAGGATTTTTTGAAGAGTTCAAACCAAAATTTGTAAGACACTATTTAAATGGAGCAGATCTTGTAAAAGAAGCTGTAAATCAATATAGAAATGATGTTCAAGATAGTTCATTTCCATCAGCAGAAGAAGAGTATTAACATGAAAATTTTAAGCGGAGCTTTAGTGTGGAGAGATTAGTAGAAGTTGAGTCAGTATCTTTTGAAGAAGAAAATAGTGAAGTAAGTCTGCGTCCTTCAAACTGGGATGATTATATAGGTCAAGAAAAAATCAAAAAAAATTTAAAAGTATTTATAGAAGCAAGTAAAAAAAGAAAAGAAGCCTTAGACCACATACTTTTTTATGGACCTCCAGGACTTGGGAAAACTACACTTTCTTATCTTATTTCAAATGAAATGAACACAAATATCAAAGTAACAGCTGGACCAATGATTGAAAAAAGCGGTGATTTAGCTGCAATTTTAACAAACCTTGAAGAGGGAGATATTTTATTTATTGATGAAATTCACCGACTTTCACCTACAGTTGAAGAGATTTTATATCCTGCAATGGAAGATTATAGATTAGATATTATAATTGGTTCAGGGCCTGCTGCTCAAACTGTAAAAATTGATTTACCAAGATTTACATTAATTGGAGCAACAACAAGAGCTGGAATGTTATCAAATCCTTTAAGAGAAAGATTTGGAATGCATTTTAGAATGCAATTTTATAATCAAGATGAATTATCAAAAATTATTCAAAAAGCAGCATTTAAATTAACTAAATCTTGTGAAAATGATGCAGCCTTTGAAATATCAAGAAGAAGTAGAGGAACTCCAAGGGTGGCTTTAAGACTTTTAAAAAGAGTAAGAGATTTTGCAGAAGTTGAAAATGAAAATACAATTCATCTTTCAAGATGTAAATATGCTCTAGATGAGTTAGGAGTAAATGAGAGTGGTTTTGATGAAATGGATATAAATCTTCTTGAATTATTAGTTTCAAATAGAGGAAAACCAATGGGACTTTCTACAATGGCAGCAGCTTTAAGTGAAGATGAGGGAACAATTGAAGATGCAATTGAACCATATTTACTAGCAAACGGTTATATAGAGAGAACAGCAAGGGGAAGAATAGCATCTTTGAAGACTTATGAAATGTTTAGACTTTCATATCCAGAAAGTCCAAAACTTGATGATGATTTAAACCAAGGAAAACTATTTTGAAAGCAGCTTATTTTTTAATTGCAATTGCAATTGTTATGATTTTTTTTATGGTAGAACTTTTTAATCCATTTTTAAAAGCAATTTGTGTATCACTTTTATTAGCTGTTGCAACAAGTTCTTTAACTTTATACTTAGAAAATAGATTGAAAAGCCGTTTTTTTGCTACATCAATTATGACAATAGCATTAACATCCCTATTCTTTATACCAATTTTATATTGTATATTCTCTTTTGCTGATTTTTTCAATAAAGTTGACCAAGTTTCTTTAATTAAAAATCTGGATGACATGAAAATATTTGTTCAAAAATCATTAGAAGATTTAAGATTTTTGAATGATTTATTAAATCAAATCATATCAAAATTTGATGTTGGTAAAACGGTTCAAGATATGCTAACATTTGGTGCTTATTTAGGTAAAAATTCCGCTAAGTTTATGATGGATATGATTATGATTTTAATATTCTTCTTTTTCTTTACACTTTATTCAACATCTATTTCAACTTTTATCAAAGAGTTATTACCAATAAAAAAAGATGATTCTATTATTTTATTTTATGAATCATCAAATGTAATGACTGTTGTTTTATATTCAATTCTTGTTACAGCAATTTTTGAAGGATTTTTGTTTGGATTTTTTTTAACATTCTTTGGTTATGATGGATTATTGTTTGGAGTTTTATATGGTTTTGCATCTTTAATTCCAGTAATTGGTGGAATTATAATGTGGCTTCCTATCGTAATATTTGAAGCAACTACAAATTTAACAAATGCTTTAATTATTGCAGTTTATTCTATTTTAGTGATTTCTATAATTGCAGATACTTTTGTAAAACCTATGATTATAAAATACATTAATCAAAAAGTAGTAAAAACACCTACAAATGTAAATGAACTTTTAATTTTCTTTTCTATTGTTGCTGGTCTTTCAACATTTGGTTTTTGGGGAATGATAATTGGACCTGCAATGGTGACATTTTTTATATCAATTATGCATTTACTGAAAAAATATTCTGATGATTTTAAAGATAATGTATCCTAAAAGGATACATTAAAATCAAATATCTCCTCTTTCTTTTTCACCACTATAAGATGAAATCCCATAATCTAAATTAGCAACTGATTTAAAACCTAAGTCTTTCATTATTCTTTGACAATAAGCACTTCTACTACCACTTAAACAATAAACAACTACTGGTGTCTTTCTTTGATTCATTATTCTCTCTAATGCATCATAAAATGATGTTGTAGGGATTAAGTAATCTGTTCCTTTGATTCTGTTAGAAACCCATTCCATCCATTCTCTTGTATCAACTAAATTAAAATTAATAAAACCTAATTCTCGTGCTTCTAATAAAGATTCTAATTCTATAGAATTTATTTCATCTTTTGTCAATATCTTCTCACACTCTTCTTTACTTAAGCCTCTTGAATGAGTTGCAATAGCATCATGTAAATTATTATCTTTTGCAAATTCTAAAGCTTTTTCATTAGTACAAAAAATTCCACAGTGACATGAACCTTTTGTTGGTATTTCATTAGTTAATGCAGGAGTGCATGGACAAAGTCTATTTTCAGTTGATTCTTGTTCCTGAGCAGTTTGTCCAACTACCATAAAACATGGACAAAACTTTTTCCCATAAATCATTTGATTTCTAGTAAGTCCCATTTGAATTGATTGATTTACTTCTGAATCTGGGTTGTAAACTAAATTATGATTAGAAATTACATCATCAGTAAATTTCTTTGTTATTTCTAATTCTTTTAAAAATTCTTCACTATTCGTATCTATTTTTCTTATCATTTAAAATCCTATATTATTATAAAAAAGAATAATAGTGTAATAATGATTAGATATGTATATAGTGAATTTTATTTAAGTATTGATAAATATAAATTTTCTACTTTTTTCCTAGCCCATGGTGTTTTTCTAAGAAAAGTCAAACTTGATTTTATTGATGGATCACTATAAAAACATCTTATATTAATACGATTAGATAATTCATCCCATCCAAAATGCTCAACAAGTGAATTTAGTATCATTTCTAATTTAATACCATGTAATGGATTATTTGGCTGTTCTATCAATTTTAATTCCTATAATATTTAGTTAATCTAGGATTATACAGAAAAAGACAAGAAAATACAAAGAAGTAAAAAAGAGATAATCAAAAGAAAAGGGGATTTAGTTTAAAGAAGTAAAAGGGTGGTGCTCACAATCGGAATCGAACCGATAACCTCTTCCTTACCATGGAATTGCTCTACCGTTGGAGCTATGCAAGCAGAATAAAAAGAAACATATATAAATAAAAGTATAAAAAACAATAAGATCAATTATAGCAAGATTAATAGGATAAAAAGCAAGCTAAAAACAAGCCCCAGAAAAAAGCGGAGCTAAAAAAAAAGCTTCTTCCTAAAAGAACTTGGAAAGTTCAGATAGGAAAAAGCTTAGTGTGTAAAAACTCAAGAGCTGGCAGCGGCCTACGTTTCCACCAGGGGACCCGGCAGTATTATCGGCGATGAAGTGCTTGACTTCCAGGTTCGGAATGGGACTGGGTATTTCCACTTCTCTATAGCCACCAGCAAAGTTGAGTGTAAAAAGTAAGAATAGGTACTCTTTACACTCAACTCAAACTAGAGTTAAGAAAAAATAATGTTAAAGTCTTTTGTTCTTTCTAAAAAAAAACACAATGTGTCTTAAAAATATATATAGTATATATTTAATAAGATAGTAAACCAAAGAATTGTTTTAAATAAGCCAAACGTTCTATTAGTACTGGTCAGCTAAACGACTTACATCGCTTACACATCCAGCCTATCAACCAGCTAGTCTTGCTGGGAACTTCAGGGAAAGTTAATCTTAGAGTTGGCTTCGAGCTTAGATGCTTTCAGCTCTTATCACATCCGTACGTAGCTACCCAACGATGCTCTTGGCAGAACAATTGGTACACCAGTGGTACGTTCATCCCGGTCCTCTCGTACTAGGGACAAATCTCTTCAACTTTCCTACGCCCACGGAAGATAGGGACCGAACTGTCTCACGACGTTCTGAACCCAGCTCGCGTACCGCTTTAAATGGCGAACAGCCATACCCTTGGGACCTACTTCAGCCCCAGGATGCGATGAGCCGACATCGAGGTGCCAAACCTCCCCGTCGATGTGAGCTCTTGGGGGAGATCAGCCTGTTATCCCCGGCGTACCTTTTATCCTTTGAGCGATGGCCCTTCCACACAGAACCACCGGATCACTATGACCGACTTTCGTCTCTGTTCGACTTGTATGTCTCACAGTCAAGCTAGTTTATGCCATTATACTCAACTGGCGATTTCCATCCGCCATGAACTAACCTTTGTAAGCCTCCGTTACTTTTTAGGAGGCGACCGCCCCAGTCAAACTACCCACCAGACATTGTCCTGATACAAGATAATTGTACGCAGTTAGTAACTCAAATATTCAAGGGTGGTATCTCAAGGATGGCTCCGACTCTACTTGCGTCTAGTCATCATAGCCTCCCACCTATCCTGCACATGAATATCCAAGCTACAGTGTCAAGCTGTAGTAAAGGTGCACGGGGTCTTTCCGTCTTTCCGCGGGTAGGAGGAATTTTCACCTCCACTACAATTTCACTGGATCCCTGGTTGAGACAGCTCCCATCTCGTTACGCCATTCATGCAGGTCGGTATTTAACCGACAAGGAATTTCGCTACCTTAGGACCGTTATAGTTACGGCCGCCGTTTACTCGGGCTTCAATCAAATGCTTCGCTTGCGCTGACATCATCAGTTAACCTTCGAGCACCGGGCAGGCGTCACACCTTATACATCCACTTACGTGTTAGCAAAGTGCTGTGTTTTTGGTAAACAGTCGGGAGGGACTCTTTGTTGCAACCTCTCTAGCTTTTTGGAGCAAGTCCATATACCAAAGTAGGCACACCTTATACCGAAGATACGGTGCTAGTTTGCAGAGTTCCTTAACCAGGGTTCTTCCACGCGCCTTAGAATACTCATCCCACCCACCTGTGTCGGTTTACGGTACGGGCAACATACAATATACTTAGTGGCTTTTCTTGGCACGACAGTATCATCGATTCTCCATCTCCTCCGAAGAGTGTCAAGAGCCTGTAAGATCTCGGTCTTATGATACCCGGATTTGCCTAAGTATCAACCTACGTCCTTCGACCCACTATTCCATCAGTGAGCTCGATTAACTCTATGCGTCCCCACATCGCGCTTGTATGTTGGTATTGAAATATTAATCAATTTGCCATCGTCTACCCCTTTCGGACTCGACTTAGGACCCGACTAACCCTACGATGACGAGCATCGCGTAGGAAACCTTGGGTTTTCGGCGTTGAGGATTCTCACCTCAATTATCGCTACTCATGCCTGCATGCTCACTTCTATCCGCTCCAACGCTCCTTGCCGGTACATCTTCAACGCTGAATAGAACGCTCTCCTACCACTCGAATAAATTCGAATCTAAAGCTTCGGTGCACATCTTAGCCCCGTTATATTTTCCGCGCAGAATCACTAGACCAGTGAGCTGTTACGCTTTCTTTAAAGGATGGCTGCTTCTAAGCCAACCTCCTGGTTGTCACAGTAACTCCACATCGTTTTCCACTTAGATGTGACTTAGGGACCTTAGCTGTTAGTCTGGGTTGTTCCCCTCTCGACGGTGGATTTTATCACCCATCGCCTGACTCCTGTGATTCCACATATAGTATTCATAGTTTGATAGGGTTTGGTACCGCGGTAAGCAGCCCTAGCCCATTCAGTGCTCTACCCCTATATGCTACAACACAAGGCTATACCTAAATATATTTCGGAGAGAACCAGCTATCACGAAGTTTGATTGGCCTTTCACCCCTATCCACAAGTCATCCGGAGACTTTTCAACGCCTATCGGTTCGGTCCTCCACTGGCTCTTACACCAGCTTCAACCTGCTCATGGATAGATCACTTCGTTTCGGGTCTGCAGCATCTGACTAATTCGCCCTATTAAGACTCGCTTTCGCTACGGCTTCGTACTTGACTTAACCTTGCCAGACACCACAACTCGCAGGCTCATTATGCAAAAGGCAGTCCATCACCCTGATAAATCATAGGGCTCTGAATGATTGTAAGCTAATGGTTTCAGGTTCTATTTCACTCTCCTCGCTGGAGTACTTTTCACCTTTCCCTCACGGTACTTGTTCACTATCGATCTGTAAGTAGTATTTAGGATTGGAGGGTGGTCCCCCCAGTTTCAGTCAAAATATCACGTGTTCCGACCTACTCAGGATACCATTAGAGCTATTGAAAATTTAAATTACAGGAGTTTCACCTTCTATGCTACACTTTTCCAAGTATTTCATCTATCTTCTTTAGTCTCACGTTATGGTCCTACAACCCCCAATGCAAGCATTGGGTTTGTCCTAATCCGCTTTCGCTCGCCGCTACTGACGGAATCTCGTTTGATTTCTCTTCCTCTGGCTACTGAGATGTTTCACTTCACCAGGTTAGCTCCCCGTAGGGTAATATAGCTCTCACTATACTGGGTTGCCCCATTCAGAAATCCCCGGATCAAAGCTCTTTGGCAGCTCCCCGAGGCTTATCGCAGCCTAATACGTCTTTCATCGCCTCTTACAGTCTAGGCATCCACCATTAGCCCTTAATAGCTTATTAATAAACAGAATTAAATTCTGTCGCATTTTTGATAATATTCTTTGGCTACTATCTTATTAAACATATTATTTAAAATATATCAATAAAATAAGTTGTGTTCTATCTATTTCTAGATAATTAAAATTTTTGTTTTTAATTATTAGTTCTACTTTGAATAAATTCTCATAGTTCTTTTAATTAAACGAAAAAATTAAAGACTTTAACATTATATTTTTAAATATCATTTTGATTCGAAAATCAAATATAAATTCAAACTCTATTTGAACTTATATTTAACTTTTTTTCAAGTTTCTTAATTTTAATTATAAACTTCTAAACTATTTAAAGGTGGTGGAGAATAGCGGGATCGAACCGCTGACCTCCTGCGTGCAAAGCAGGCGCTCTCCCAGCTGAGCTAATTCCCCACACTGATTAATCTTTAAGATTATTTAATGGTGGGCC
Organism: Arcobacter suis CECT 7833; assembly: GCF_003544815.1. Lineage (NCBI taxonomy): Bacteria > Pseudomonadati > Campylobacterota > Epsilonproteobacteria > Campylobacterales > Arcobacteraceae > Arcobacter > Arcobacter suis. The sequence goes on from NZ_CP032100.1 coordinate 2,549,724, forward strand.
TATCAGGACTTGAACCTGAGACCTCACGATTATCAGTCGAGCGCTCTAGCCAGCTGAGCTATAGGCCCTTAAACCTATTTTAAATAATCTTTATAAACCGAATATAAAATCTCATATATTTTTTAGTTTTAAGTTAAGAAACAAATCTTAACTTAATTCTCTGAAAGGAGGTGATCCAACCGCAGGTTCTCCTACGGTTACCTTGTTACGACTTCACCCCAGTCGCTGAATCCACTGTGGAAGGTAGCTATTTTAGCATCCCCGCTTCGAATGAGTTCAACTCCCATGGTGTGACGGGCGGTGAGTACAAGACCCGGGAACGTATTCACCGTAGCATAGCTGATCTACGATTACTAGCGATTCCAACTTCATGTAGTCGAGTTGCAGACTACAATCCGAACTGGGAGATATTTTTGAGATTTGCTCCACATCACTGTATTGCGGCTCTTTGTATACCCCATTGTAGCACGTGTGTAGCCCTGGACGTAAGGGCCATGATGACTTGACGTCGTCCTCACCTTCCTCCTACTTGCGTAGGCAGTCTCATTAGAGTTCTCAGCCGAACTGTTAGCAACTAATGACGAGGGTTGCGCTCGTTGCGGGACTTAACCCAACATCTCACGACACGAGCTGACGACAGCCGTGCAGCACCTGTATATAAGTTTCTGCAAGCAGACACCAATCTATCTCTAGAAAGTTCTTACTATGTCAAGTCCAGGTAAGGTTCTTCGTGTATCGTCGAATTAAACCACATGCTCCACCGCTTGTGCGGGTCCCCGTCTATTCCTTTGAGTTTTAATCTTGCGACCGTACTCCCCAGGCGGCACACTTAATGTGTTAACTGCATTACTGCAAGGTCTAGCCTCACAACAACTAGTGTGCATCGTTTAGGGCGTGGACTACCAGGGTATCTAATCCTGTTTGCTCCCCACGCTTTCGCGTCTCAGCGTCAATAATGTTCCAGTAGATCGCCTTCGCAATCGGTATTCCTTCTGATCTCTACGGATTTTACCCCTACACCAGAAATTCCATCTACCTCTCCCACATTCTAGATATACAGTTTCAAAAGCAGTTCAATAGTTAAGCTATTGGATTTCACTTCTGACTTATATATCCGCCTACACGCTCTTTACGCCCAGTGATTCCGAGTAACGCTTGCACCCTCCGTATTACCGCGGCTGCTGGCACGGAGTTAGCCGGTGCTTATTCATATGGTACCGTCATTATCTTCCCATATAAAAGGAGTTTACGCACCGAAATGTGTCATCCTCCACGCGGCGTTGCTGCATCAGACTTTCGTCCATTGTGCAATATTCCCCACTGCTGCCTCCCGTAGGAGTCTGGACTGTGTCTCAGTTCCAGTGTGACTGATCATCCTCTCAAACCAGTTAGGCGTCATAGCCTTGGTGAGCCATTACCTCACCAACAAGCTGATACCATACAGACCCATCCTCAAGCACTAAAGCGTTTCCCTTGCATACTTATGTATTAAAGGCATATAGGGCATTAGCAGTCGTTTCCAACTGTTATTCCTTTCTTGAGGGCAGGTTATCTATATATTACTCACCCGTGCGCCACTTAGCTGACAATTATAGCAAGCTATAATCCGTTCTCGTTCGACTTGCATGTGTTAAGCACGCCGCCAGCGTTCACTCTGAGCCAGGATCAAACTCTCCATAAATTGAAGTTTTTGAACTTGACTTTTTCTGTATTATTTTACTAACACAAAATTATCACTCATTGTTATAGACAAGATTTCTATGTTTTACCATTTCTCTCTTGTTATATGTATATATTTTATATTAACATTTATTCTTATTTTACATCTGTAATAAACAACAGATTATATTACAAGAATTCTATATTCGGTTTATAAAGATTACTTCACAAACGTTTATAATTATTTTTAAAGATCATCCTAGCTTCGATTACAACGTCTCTCATCATTCTCTCGTTTGATGCGTTCCAGTCAAATTGGACGGGAATTATAATAGATTCTTTTGGCTTTGTCAAGAGGTTTTTTCCCAAATTTCTAAATTTGTAAGTTTTTTACTTCTTTTCCTCTATTTAACTATAATTTACATGTATTTAGATTAGAAATCTTCATTTTAATTCTTAATTTGATAATTTTTATCCCACATATTAATCTTTTATTTACTTTTTTACTATATTATAATGTTTATATCGTCATATATAAGAATACAACTTCTTATATAATGACGAATTAAAAAATATAAAAGGAAAAGTATATGTACAATAGAGATTATTTATCAAATCAATCTTCACAATATACACAAGAATCATCGCAAGTTCAGTTAATGAGCTTTTTAAAAGCTACTTACCAACTATTTGCTGGTTCTTTATTAGCTGCAACTGCAGGATCATATATTGGATTAGGAATTGTTTCAATATTAATGGGTCCAGTTAAATGGGTTTTATTTGCTGTTGAACTTGCATTAATTTTCTTTGTTATTCCGAGAGTTAAACACACTCCTGGTGTTAACTTAGCTGTATTATTTGCATTTACATTTATAACAGGGTTAACAATTGCTCCATTATTAACTTCAATTTTTGCAATGCCAGGTGGTGCTTCTATTGTTGGTCAAGCATTTTTAATGACTTCAGTTGCATTTGGTGGAATTTCAATGTTTGCAATGACAACTAAAAGAGATTTCTCTTCTATGGGTAAATTTTTGTTTATTGCTTTAATTATTATGATTGTTGCTGGTATTTCAAATATCTTTATTCAATCTTCAATGATGCAATTAGCAATCGCAAGTGTTGGTGCTTTATTATTTTCTGCGTTCATTTTATATGACACACAAAATATAATTAAAGGTGCTTATGATTCTCCAATTGAAGCAGCTCTTGCTTTATATTTAGATTTCTTCAATTTGTTTATATCTTTATTACAAATTTTAGGAATTATGAATAGTGGAGATAAAGAATAAAACTAACTCGAAAGAGTTAGTTTTAAACTAGAATATTCTATGAATGAAAACTACTTAAGACTTATTGATGCAAATTTAAATAGACTACGAGAAGGAATTCGAGTTGTTGAAGATATTTTTAGATATGTTTATAACGATAAACAAACCGCTACTGCACTAAAAGAACTTAGACATTTATCAAGATTAGAAAACTATATTGAATTGCTTGAAACAAGAGATGTTAAAAATGATGTTTTGAGAAGTTCTATAAAAAGTGAACAAAACCGAACTGATTTATACTCAATTTTAATAGCTAATTTTAAAAGAGCCCAAGAAAGTTCAAGAGTTCTTGAAGAATTTTGTAAACTTATATCTATTAAAGATAGTGAAAACTTCAAATATGTTAGATATGAACTTTATAATTTAGAAATTGTTTTAACAAAAATAACTTCAAATTCTAAATAATTCAAATTATACTCTTTATATAGTTTTTTAGCATCCTTAAAATCTAAAGAAGATTCTCCACTTACACCTGATTTTTTAATGTAATCAAATAAATCTTTTTTATTATCAAACTCTAATTTATACATTATTGTTTCAAATTCACAAGTAAAATATTTTGAAAATGCTTCTTTTATAGATAATTCATCTAAAATTGGAGATTTTGTATTTGTGATTTTTTGTATTGTTTTAAAAGTATTTGATGTAAATAAAACTGCATTTATTTCATTTGTATTAAATGAAAGATGTTCTATTATTTTTGATAAATCCTTTGACCACTGTAAAGCAGAAGATGATAAAACAATATCATAGCTATTATTTTTTATTTCATCTAAAAACTCTTGTGTATCAAAATCAAAACATTTTACTTCTATATTTTCACCCTTTGGATGCAATTCACACATTGAAGGTGAAAAATCAATTGCTTTATAAAATTCTATTTCCCATGGAATATGATTGTAAACTTGTCCTGAACCACAACCTAACTCTAAAATTCTTTTTGGTTGAAATTTCAATTCTCTTACAAGTGATTTTGCAACAATTTGTTGAATGATATTGTGATTTTTATACTCTTTTGCATATTTCGAAAATTGGTTTTTAACTGACAAATTTACTCTTTATAAAATTTCTTTGGAAGTGCTTTAATATCCATTTTAACTTATTCTTAATAAGTTTTAGATAAAATAACTACCATTTTTAAAAAAGGAAATAGATAATGACATCTACACTTTTAATCGTTCAGTTTGTATTAGCAATTTTACTAACAATAATAATCTTACTTCAAAAAAGTTCAAGTATTGGTCTTGGAGCTTATAGTGGAAGTAATGATTCATTATTTGGGGCAAAAGGTCCTGCAAACTTTTTAACAAAAGCTACAATGGCTTTAGGTTTGATTTTTGTTATAAATACTGTTGTTTTAGGTTATTTATATAATGAACAAAGAAATCAAAGTGCTGTTGATTCAGTTAAAACAGACTCTTTAATTCCGGCAAATCCTGTAACGAAAACAGAATCACAAGCGCCAGCTGCTCCTGTAACAGCACCGGTTCCTACAACACCTGTAAGTAAATAAAAATCAAATAGAAGTAAATTTTTTACTTCTATTTATCTTGTTTTATTTATCAATTTAAATAAAAATTACTAATCACAATAAAGGAGAATAAATGTTAGAAGAAATATATGCTCAAACAAAAGATCATATGGAAAAATCTATTGAAGCATTAAAAAAGGATTATAAATCTTTAAGAACTGGAAAAGTTAATGTTAATATTTTAGATGGAATTAGAATTGATTATTATGGAACACCAACTGATTTAAGTCAAGTAGGTTCTGTTTTAGCTCCTGATGCAACTACAATTGTTATTAATCCTTGGGAAAAGAATCTTTTAGGAGCAATTGATAAAGCTATTCAATCTGCAAATATTGGAGTTAATCCAAATAATGATGGTGTTGTAATCAAATTATTTTTCCCACCAATGACTGTTGATCAAAGACAAAATACTGCAAAACAAGCAAAAGTTATGACTGATAGTGCAAAAGTTGCAATTAGAAATATTAGACAAAATGCTAATACAAAAGCAAAAAATCTTCTAAAAGATAAACTAATCACTGAAGATGAGAATAAAAGAGCTCAAGATGAAATCCAAAAGATAACTGATTCTTATGTTATTAAAGCTGATGAAACTTTAAAAACAAAAGAAAAAGAAATATTAACGGTTTGATTATGAATGTAGAACAAATATATAAAGACGCTTCTGCCCTACTAGAAGGTCATTTTAAATTAAGTAGTGGAAATCATTCAAAGTTTTATTTACAATCTGCAAAAGTTTTAGAAGACCCAAAAACTGCAAAATTATTAGCTGAAGCATTGGCAGAGCAAATTAAAAACTCTGGTATTAAAGTTGATGCTGTTTGTTCACCTGCACTTGGTGGATTAATAGCTGGGTTTGCCCTTGCAACTGCTTTAGATGTAAGATTTATTTTTGCAGAACGAGCTGAGGGTGAAATGGTTATTAGAAGAGGTTTTGAAGTTAAAGAAGGTGAAAACTACATTATTTGTGAAGATATTATCACAACTGGTGGAAGTGCACTTGAAGCTGCAAAGCAAGTTGAAAATGCTGGTGGAAAAATAGTTGCTTATGCAGCACTTGCAAATAGAGGATTTTGTTCTAGAGTTGGAAGTACAGTAGAAGCTAAAGACAACTGTAAGTTGCCACTTGATAAACCACTTTTTGCACTTGCAGATTTTACTTTTGAGATGTATGCACCAGATAATTGTCCTATGTGCAAAGAAGGAAGTGTAGCTTATAAACCAGGAAGCAGAGGAAACTAATGGCTAAATGGAGAGATGTTAAACAAAATAGAGTTCAAGAAGAAAAATCTAATAGGCTTAAAAATAAATTCTCAAAAGATAATTTAGCATCTCTTCCATCAAGACTTAAAGCTTTTTTAACCGATACTTTTTTAATTACTACTCCTATTTTTTATATAGTTATCTATTTAATTATGGGAAGTGGTGAAGAGTTTGCACAAAATAGAATAATGGGCTGGGGAATAATATTTGGTGTTCATGCAGCAATTATTTTAATCTTTTGGCTAAAAAATGGTCAAACGCCAGGACTTAAAGCCTACGATATAAAACTTGTAGATAATATGACAAAACAAGGAGTTTCTGTAATACAAGTTATTGTTAGATACTTAACAACTTTGATTGCTGTTGTATCAATTTTTTTACTTTTTATTCCTTTTTTTAATAAAGATAAAAAGACCTTTCAAGATATTCTTTCAAACACAATTATAATCAACGACAAATAATGCTTTTTTTCAATCTATCTGCATTTTACTTTTTTTATTTTGCAGCTGTTGGAGTTTATGTAATATTTTTACCAAAGGTACTTCACGATATTGGATATGGTACTTTTGATATAGGTATTATTTTAGCGCTTGCACCATTAATGAGATTCTTAACTCCTTTTATGTTTTTAAAACATATTAAATTAAATCAAAAAATGTTCAAAACAGCTCTTTATTTATCTATTGTTTCATCTGCATGTTTTTATTTAACTATTGAGAATTTTTATTTATTTATGATTAATAATACTTTTTTAGGAGTTTGTTTATCTTTGATTTTACCTTATTTGGAAGTTACAGCTATTTCAAATCTTGGAAAAGAAAAATATGGAAAGTCAAGACTTTATGGCTCAATTGGTTTTATGATTATCTCTTTAGTTTTAGCGAAGTTTCTAACTCAACCTTATGTTGCAATTCATTATTATTTAGTTTTAAATATTTTAACTGTTATTTTTGCTATTTCTTTACTCAAATATGATATTGAACATAAAAATGAAGAAAATAATGAACCATTTTCTTTTTTAAAATATTGGCCTTTTTGGATGAGTTTATTTTTTATGCAAATAAGTTTTGGAGCATTTTATAATTTTTTTACAATATACGAAACTCAACATGGAATGAGTTTAGAAATGACTTCATATCTTTGGTCTTTTGGAGTTATTTGTGAAATCCTGATGTTATATTTTCAAGCTCCACTTTTGAAAAACAATCTATTAACAATCATAAAATTCTGTGTTACAATTACAACTTTTAGATGGGTGCTATTATATTTATATCCTGATTCATTGGGTGTTACATTTTTAACTCAGTCAATTCACGCCTTTTCATTTGGACTTTATCATAGTGCTGTAATTATTTATTTATATAGTTTATATGAAAATAAGAAATTAGCTCAACAATTTATGTATGGAGTAGCTTACGGTCTTGGTGGATTTGTGGGAGCTGTTGTTGCAGGTGCTGTTTATGGAGAGTTTTTATTTATTTTTAGTGCTTTATTTTCACTATTATCTTTAATTGCACTCTATTTTGTAAAAAACAAAAATTTAATTTAATAAAAAGAGAGAACATGAGAATTATATTCTTATTTATATTTTTAATATCTACATCATTTGCATTAAGCATTGATAAAAGTTGGTATGAAAATGGTACTAAAGAAGGCTTAGAGAAGTTATATCTTGACCAAACAAAAAAAGTTACTTCAATCAAAAACGATTTATCTCCTGAAGATAAAGAACAAGTTGAATATCAACTTTTATTACTAAAAAAACTTCAATCAATAATAAAAGAAGAAAATACTTTCATTTTCAAAAATATAGAAGAAATAACTTCTATTGATTCATATATTGAACAAGTAAAAGAGTATTTAAAAAGTATTGATAGTTATAATTCAGTAAAAAATGAATTTAATGATAACAACAATAAAATGAATCTTTTGGAAGAACAAATAGAAAAATTGACCAATAAAGAAGAAATTGTTGCTATTAATTCGCAGTTATTATATTCATATTACAAACTTAAAAATATACAAAATAAATCTACTATTGATGAATATGAAAAATATCAAGATAGTTTTAGAAAAATATTATTAAATAGTTTAGAAAGTGTAAAATTTACTATTAATCCAAATCTTAAAACTAAAATTGAAAAATCTTTTGAAAATTTTAATGAACTTATTAAAGAAGAAAGAAGATTAACTCTTTCATATGATAAAGCAAAAATTACTGAAAATGAAATAAAAATAAAAGCTCTTGATTTACAAATTGAACAATTAAAACTTGATAAATCAAAATTAATAAATCAAATTGTTTATTCAAAAATTGAAGAGTTATTACCATTATTAAAAGAAAAAAAATCTGCATATTTTGATTTGTATAATCAATTACAAATATTTATAGAAGATAATCAAGCTAATTATGAATCACTAAATGAGCTTTTCAAATATCTATCTAGAGAAAGATTAGGAGTTACAAAAACAACTTTTGCGGATACAAAACAAAGTTTTATTGATATTATTAAATTTGGTTGGACAGAGATAAATAATCCTATTATCCCAATTGGCGATGGAATATCTATTTTAGCTATTACTAAATTCTTTTTAATTTTTATTATTGGTTTTTCAATAGCAACATTTTATAAAAAGAAAATTTCAAATGCAACTACTCATTATTTAAGAAATACTTCTATCGCTACAAGAACAATGTTGGCAAATCTTGGTTATTACTTTTTGGTTGCTATAACTTTTGTATTTGGCTTAAATTCTGTTGGAATTGATTTATCCTCACTTACAATTCTTGTTGGGGCATTATCAGTTGGTATTGGGTTTGGTTTACAAAATATTGTTTCAAATTTTATTTCAGGGATTATTTTAATTTTTGAAAAATCTATTCAAGTTGGAAATATAATAGAAATTGGAACAGGATTAAGAGGAAAAGTAAATCAAATAAATATGAGAAGTAGTGTTATTACGACTTTTGATAATATTGATATTATTATTCCAAATGCAACTTTAATTCAAAACAATGTTATAAATCTTACATTTTCTGATGATGTAAGAAGACTTCATGTTCCTTTTGGTATTGCTTATGGTTCTAATATTGAAGATGTAATTCAAATAATTCTAGATTCTTTAGAAAAAAGTGATTTAATTTATATAAAAACAAATTTAGAAAAATTACCAAAAGTAAGAATGACTTTAATGGGTCCTAGTTCAATAGATTTTGAACTTCTTGTTTGGATAAGTGAAAATCCAAATGAAAATGGAATTGGTTCTTCAACAATGTCTGATTTTTTAATTTTTATTTATAAAACTTTACAAGAAAACAATGTTGAAATGCCTTTCCCTCAAATGGATATACATATAAAACGACCAGTTTAATTTAATATTTTATTAAAGCCATTTTTTCTTTTTGAAAATATAAAATTGAGCACTTGTTACCATAACTAAGATTATTGAGAAAATATAAAATGCATTATCATTTTGGGCACCAGGAATTCCACCTATATTTATTCCTAAAAGCCCAGTCAAAAAAGTAAGTGGTAAAAATATCGCTGAAATAATAGATAAAATGTACATTTTTTTATTCATTTGATCACTTAATGTATTTGATAACTCTTCTTGGATTAAAGAAACTTTATCTCTTATGGTATCAAGTTCCTCAATATGCCTCATAAGTTGGTCATTTGTTTCTCTTAATTCTATTCTTTCATATTCATTTATCCAAGTGATTTTATCGCTGTACAGCTTGTTTAAAGCCTCTTTTTGTGGAAATAAATATCTTCTTAATATAATAGTTTCTCTTCTAATAGATAATATTTCATTTCTAAATTTTAAATCCACAGAATCCATTAAATTTTCTTCTAAAGAATCTGTTCTATCTTCTATTTGATTTATAACATCTTCCATTCTTGCTGTTATTCTATAAGTTAATTCAGTTAAAAATTCTGAAGAACTTTTTGGTCCAATACCTTTTTTTAAAATATCAACAATTTCTGCAACAGATAAAATATCTCTTTTTCTTGTACTAATTATCAAATCTGTAGAAATAAATAACCTAATAGAAACCATATCTTCAGGTTTTGAATTTTTATTTAGATTTACACCCCTTAAAGCAATCAATAATGAATCATTTAAAATAGTAGTTCTAGGTCGTGTTTCTTGGGTTAAAAGTGCATCAATAGCAATTGAGTCAATTCCACTTTTATTTGTAATCCACTCTATTGCTTCTGGACTTGAATAATCAAAATGAGCCCATAATATTTTCCCATTTGTATTTACATTATTTAGTTCTTCATAACTTAACTCTACTGCTCCACCTTTTTTATCAAGCAAAAAAGCTATTACTGGTTTTTTTATCATCTTTAACCTTTAAATAATTGAATATACAATTTCTGTTTTAATTTTTTGTTTTTTTATCTCTTCAATTTTTAGATTTTTAACTTCCATATTCATCAATTCATCAATAGTTTTAATATTATTTTGAGCTAGTAGTTTTAAAATAATTCCCCTATAAGCTTTCGCCCAATGACTTACAACTTTTCCATCTTTTATAAATTTCATGGTTGTATATGGTTTTTCTATTTTGTAAAACTTTTCATAAAATCCAGCTCTTAAATCAATAATATCTTCATCTTTTAAATATTCATCTAAAACTTTTGAGAAATTATCATTGTAAAACTTTTCAATTTTTAAATTAGAAAAAGTCTCTCCCTGTTTTAATTTATAATCAGGAAGTCCATTATCCCCTGCTTTTAAAACGCCAAAAAGGTTTGAAAAAATCAAAACATTTTCATCAATATAAGCTTTTTCATTTGATTTTAATTTTGAATATTCTAAATAATCAAAGGCAACTCCATCATATCTTTGAATTACTTTTGTTGTAGGTGTTTTAAATAAATCTTTTGAATATTGAGCTAATACATCTTCTTTTTTTGTTCCAAAAAGTTTTATCAACTCTTCTTTTGAAGCATTTGTAATAAAGTCATTATATTGTTTTACAATTTCCATTCTTTTCTCAAAAAGTTGCGGAAAAATAAAACTATTTTTATCAAAAGAGATTTCATCTCCACCTGCTATTTTTGTTTCACTTGGAGAAAATAGTATTTTCATTTTTGTCCTTCTTCTATAAATTGTCCATCAACATATTTCCAAATTCCCTCTGTTTTTAAAAATCTGCTTTTTTCAATAAACGAAATATCAGTTTTATCTTGAAATAAAGTAGCTTTAAATGTCACAGAACTTTCAATCTTATCATCTATAAACTCTAAAATCTCCAACTTTTCAAATCTTGTATTTTGTGAAAAATTCAAAATATCATTATTCCAAGATTTCAAATCTTGTGTAAAATCAGTGTTATTTGGGTGTGTTGTAAAAATTATATATTCACTATTACAAACTGCAAAGGCACAAAATCTTGATTTCATAAGCTCAAAAGCAGTTTTAGGAAAACTAATTTTATCGTGAAAAGGTTTGCAACATTTTTTATATTTTTTAAAAGAGCCACAAGGGCAAATATTATTTGGAGAGAACTTCAAAACAGAACCTTATCAAGAATTTTGAAGGATTCTATCATAAATGAAGTAAAAATCTAAAATGGGGAAATCCCCAAATCAGATTAGAATTTAGGTACGAAACTTGTAGCTTTTTCTATTTTTTTATCAACTGCGTCATTTAACTCTTTTTTCTTCTCTTCTTTTTTTTCTTCAACTTTTTTGTTTACATTTTCTTTTGAAACTGGATTTGCATCTTTTACATTTCCAACAATACTATCTCCAAAGCCTTTAATGTTTTTTAAATCTTCAGCAGTATTTATTGTGTTTGTTTTTCTGTATTCAATAATTTGCTCAGCTTTTTTCTCACCAATACCTTTTATACTCATTAATTCTTCTTTTGATGCTGTTTGTAAATTAATTTCTGCAAACAAAAAAGAACAACATAACATTAATAATGCAACTAATCTTTTCATTTTTTCTCCTTTTAGAATGATTCAGATGATTATAACAAAATAATTTTAAAAGATATTTATATAGTAGTAATATTTTCTACTTCTTCATAGTTATTATTTAACTTAGAAGTTTTAAATATCTAAGTATGATTTGAGTAGACGAATTAGATAATAGTTCTATTCTCCAATTTCTGATAATTCTCTTACTATTGTAAAAGCAATCATTTCAATATCAATAGGTTCATCTTCTGCATCCCAGTTAAATGCTGCAATTTCTAAATTTACTGCAATATCTTTTGCATAACTATATTTTGTTGTTGATATAGGAATACTATAAGATACTAATAATTTCTCATTATTATCTAAAATATCAATGTCATAATCAAAATGAGGTTTATTTAAAGCATTTCCGCCATAATTGTATCTTCTTTCATAATTTAATGTTATTCTTACTTTATATCTATTTTCAGTACTTCCTAACAGATCTTTTTCTTTTAATTTTTGATTAATAAATTGAACAAAAGAATCTTTTAATTCATTTTCATTTTTGAATGTTTTATTTTCTAGATTTCTTCCATGTCCATGAGATAATGTCAATTTAAAATCTTCTATTACATATTTAGCTTCCCCTTTTTTTATTGGAGTTGGTTCAACTTTATAGTTATATATAGAGCCACATCCAACAAAAAATGTTACTAATAAAGCAACAACTATATAACTCAAACTTCTTTTTATATTTTTCATTTTCTTTCCTTTTAATTTTATAAAACTATTTTCCAAACATTTCTAATCAACTTACACAACCTTATTAAATTAAAGTATCACAAAACTAACAATTACTATTGTTTGTATTTTCTTCTTTATTTTAGATTTCTTAATTGTTCTGACAATTTATTAACTTCTTTACTATTTCCCTCAGCTTGATATATTTTTATTAATTCTTGAATAGCTAAAGGATAATTATTATTTGCTGCTTTTATATAAAGTTCTTTTGCTTTATTAATATTTTGAGGGACACCTTCTGCATTTTTATACATTGCTCCTAAATCGTAAATTGCTGGTGTGTAGTTTGCATTTGAAGCTAATTCTAATAATCTAAAAGCTTCTTTATAATCAATATTTACACCATCACCTTTTAGATACATTAGTGCTAAAGTATGTTGTGCAGGAGTAAAGTGTTTTGCAGATAAATTTTTGAATATTTCTGAGGCTTCTTTAAAATTCTTATTTTCTATATAATTAAATGCCTGAACATATTGTTTGATTAGTTCATCATTTTTTACAGATAATCCAATTAAAATTGATTTCTCAGTTAAAAAAGATTCTTTCACAAATGCAGTAATTTCACCACAATTCTTACAACCATCCACATAGTTACCTTTTATTAAAAGAGTTGTATCAACATTAGCTGTAGGTGTTTTATAATAGTATTTATATATTGAGAAACTATTTGAACCATTAAGATTTATCGAATAAATAGCAGGTTCTCCTAATAAATCTATAACATCTTTTTTTGTGCTCTTTTGAACTTCTAATGTTTCAATTTGAGGTTTAGAGTTTATATATCCTTGTGTTAAAATTGAACAACCACTCATCATTAATAATATAGCTACCATTGCTATATATTTAAAAAGTACTTTACACATTTTTTTTCCTTTATATAAGTATTTGGGAATAATAGAGAAAAAGTCTTAATTTTGTTCCCACGCTCTAGCTTGGGAATACATACTTTTAGTAAAACAATATTCCAATTTATCTCACCTTTTTTTATCTGTATTCCCACCGAGAATATTGAGAACGAGCTAAAGAGACGTTATAAACTTCTCTTTATTCTATTTTTTAAAATATTTTATATGTTTTTCTAATAAGAAAACGCTTTAGCTCTTTTGAATTGTACAGTTTATCAACTATTCACATATTGGTATCCAGTTATCTTTTTCTAGTAATTCCAATATCCTATTACTTTCATTTTTAATTATATCAATAGAAGTTTCTGAGGCATATTTTTTAGAATATGAATAATTCACTAATCCTTTACATTTAGTATCACTAAATATTTTTTGTATACTTGTTTCAATATATGGGGTTTTCTGAGTTACAGGAAAAATAATTTGTACATAGGCTTGATTATTAACTATTTTTGTAAAATATGGTTTTGATCTACTGTTGTTGTTTAAAAATTCAATATACTCTTGTAAATTTGATTTACTGACATAATAAATACTTAATAACGTAGTCCAATTATCTATTGGTTCATTATTTGTTGTATATTCATGGATAGATTGAATTTTATCTGCACCTTTATACGCAACCATATAATTTAAATTATTAAAATTTATTTCATTCAATGGCATAAAAGGAGGAATTGTAAAAGGTTCTTTACCTGGACATTTATAAGGACTTTCTGATTTTAACTCTTCACCTGTTTTACTATCTTTTATTATTATGGTAGAACCAGGAAATGTTAAACAACTCCCATTTCTAGAGGTATATATTCCTGTTCCTTCTGCAATCATATTATAATTATTCAATTTCATCCCTTTTGAATTATAAGTATCAATTGTGTAATAACCTTTCATAGTACAACTTATAAACAACATAGCTAAAATAGCTACAAACAAATAAGTAAAACTTTTTTCTAATTTTTTCATTTCTTCCCTTTATATAAGTATTATGAATAATACATAAGATTATATAAGGTTTTAATTAATTATTTAATTATTCTAACATAATGAAATAATATTATTAAAGTCTTTCGAATTTATTCTAATTGTTAATTAAACTCTTTAATTTCAAATGATCTAAAATTTTTATATAACCTTTTTCATTTTGTATAATTTTTTCTTTTTTTAGTTTTGCTAGTTTTCTGGAGAATGTTTCGGGAGTTATATTTAGTATTTGTGCGATTTTTACTTGTTTTAAATTTATTAAGATTGATTCATTATCAAATAAAAATTTTGCTATTTTTTCTAAGCTATTTGAGCTTATATTATAATTTATAAAACTTTCTAATGCTTTTATCTTTTTTGTTAATGACTTAATAAAAAACATTGAAATTTCTGGTTTTAACAAAAATTCTTTTTTAAACTTTTCATAATCTATAAGTAAAACTTCCGCTCTTGTCTCAAATGAACAATTTGCGGGAAATCTCATCTCTTCATAATTTACAATTTCTGCGATTAAAGATGGAGCCATTAAGTTATGAATAATTACTTCATTATCTTTATGGTCGTAAGTATAAAGTTTTGCTACACCTTTTATTAATAAATGTAAATATTTTGGCTCATCGCCTTTATAAAATAAAATTTCATCTTTATTGAAATATTTTTTTACACTTATCTCTTTTAATCGAATAAGGTCTTCATTTTTTAAGAAACTAAAAAAGTAAAAATCTTCTAATCCTGTTTTTTCCATAATCTTTCCCTTTTATTGATTGTCATCAAGGTCTTATTTTGTATTTTATGCAAAAATATTAAAAATAAAGTTAAATAGGATATAAATAACCCTAATTTTGAAAAGAAGTGAAATTATGACTACTGAAAAATTTGAAATAGAAATAAATACTTTAAAAAGCTTTTTTGAAATCTATTGCAAAGATAAACATGAATATCAAGAAAAAAGTGAAATCAACCTTGAATATAAATCAAATCTTTTTACTCTTGAATTAAATTTATGTCAAGATTGTCAAAAAGCAATAAATTATTCATTTAATAAACTTCTATTTTGCCCCCATGAAATAAAACCAAGATGCAGAAAATGTCCAAAGCCATGTTATGAAAAACAAGAGTGGAAAAACATAGCAAAAGTTATGAAATATTCAGCAATAAAACTATCTTTAGGAAAAATCAAATCAAGTATTTTAAAAATCTTTGAATGATTTTTGATTATTTACCAGTTTATCTCTTTTTTTCCTAATTTTTTTAATATCTCATTTGTTTTTGAAAAATGTTTACAACCAAAAAAACCACGATAAGATGAAAGTGGACTAGGATGTGGAGCACTTAAAATATGATGTCTATTTTTATCTATTAATTTTGATTTAGAAATAGCTGGACTTCCCCAAAGTAGAAATACTACTCCATCACAATTGTCATTTATATATTTGATTATATTATCAGTAAAAATTTCCCAACCAAGATTATGGTGAGATTTTGGAAGTGATTCTTCAACGGTTAAGATTGTATTTAAAAGTAATACTCCATCTTTTGCCCAAGGAGTTAAATCACCATCTGTACAAACAGAATCTTTTTGTAAATCATCTTTTATCTCTTTTAAAATATTCATCATTGAAGGTGGATTTTTTATCTCTTTTGGAGTTGAGAATGATAAACCTTGAGCTTGACCAAAACCATGATAAGGGTCTTGTCCTAAAATTACAACTTTTAAATCTTCTATTTTAGATAAAGAAAAAGCTTTAAAAATATTTTTCTTTTCGGGAAAAACTCTACTGTTTTCATATCTTTTATCTATCTCTTCTTTTAATTTTTTAAAGTAATCTTTTTGTTTTTCTATCTCTATAATTTTTTCCCAAGCCATGATAGTTCCTAATATTTTAAATAAAAAAAGCTAAGGCTTTTAAACCTTAGCTTTTAGAGATTTTTTCGTTTAGATTATAAAACTGGTGATTTAATAACCATCATTTTTTCATTTGACATTTCTTCCATAGAATGAGGAATTCCACCCATTCCTAGACCAGAAACTCTAGCTCCACCAAATGGCATCCAATCAACTCTAAATGCAGTGTGATCATTTACCATAACAGCCGTTGCATTTAATCTTTTTACAGCTTTTAAAGCTGTGTCAAGATTTTTAGTGAAAACTGCAGCTTGGAAAGATACTTCTAAAGAATTTGCTCGTTCAATTGCTTCATCTAAAGTTTTATATGAGTAAATACAAACAACTGGTCCAAATACTTCTTTGTTTGAAACAATTGCATCGTCACTTGCATTTAAAATAACAGTTGGTTCAAAACAAGAAGCACCTATTCTTTTTCCACCAGTTAAAATTTTTGCACCTTTTGCAATTGCATCATTAACCCATTCTTCAACTCTATTTACTTCATCGTGATTAATAAGTGGTCCAACCTCAGTTTTTGGGTCTAATTGATCACCAACAACTAATTTTGAAGCAACACTTGCTAATTTATTTGCAACTTCGTCACAAATTGATTCATGTACATAAATTCTTTGAACAGAAACACAAACTTGTCCAGCATGATAAAAACCACCTTTTGCAAGTGCAGGAATCATATCAAATATATCAGCATCTGGCTCAACAATAACAGGTGCAACACCACCATGTTCTAAAGCAACTCTTGTTCCTGGACTTACTTTTGAGTTTAAGTACCAACCAACAGGACCTGAACCTATAAATGTTAAGAAATTTGTTTTAGGACTAGTCGCAAGTAATTCTCCACCTTTTCTATCACAAACAACAGCTTGTGCCCAACCTTTAGGAAGTCCAGCTTCTTCAAGAATTTCTACAAGTCTAATTGCACTCATTGGAGTTTGAGTTGCAGGTCTAATTATAACTGGACAACCAACTGCAATTGCAGGAATTACTTGGTGAACTGCTAAGTTAAATGGGTGATTAAATGCAGAAATTGCAGCAACTACACCAATTGGTTCTTTAAATGTATATGCCATTCTATTTGCACTTGAAGCTGTATGACCCATTGCTATTTCTTTTCCCTCATAAACACTTAGGTGTTCAATAGCAATTTTAATACCATTTATAGCTCTTTGAATCTCAACTTTTGAGTCAATATATGGTTTTCCACCTTCACTTGCACATAAAATAGTAAGCTCTTCAACTTGAGAAGACATGATTTTCATCACGTTTTCTAAAATTTCAACTCTTTTATATCTTGGTAACCAATTAGCTGTATCTAAAAAAGTTTTGTGTGCTAAATCAATGGCACCTTCAACTTCTTCAAATGTACTAAATTTTACTGATCCAACTACTTTTCCATCAAATGGTGATGTTACTTCTATTGTACTCATATTTTTCCTTTCAACTTTTTATATTAAACATTGTTTATTAGCTAATAAATCATTTAAAATTGAATGATTTAAAGAGTAATCAACAGCTAAGTCAATTAAATGAACACCTTTTCCATTTACACATTTTTCTAAAGTTGCTTCAAATTCTTCAACTGAAGTTGGTCTATGTCCAGTTGCACCATAAGATTCAGCATATTTAACAAAATCTGGATTTCCTAAATCTAAACCAAATGTTTCAAATCCCATTCCTGTTTGTTTCCATTTAATCATACCGTATGCGTTATCATTTAAAATAATTACAGTTAAATCAAGTCCTAATCTAACTGCTGTTTCCATCTCTTGAGAGTTCATCATAAATCCACCATCACCACAAACAGCAACAACTTTTTTATCAGGATTAATCATTTTTGCAGCCATACCAGATGGAAGTCCAGCACCCATAGTTGCTAATGCATTATCAAGTAATAATGTATTTGGTTGTGCACATCTATAATTTCTTGCAAACCAGATTTTATAAACACCATTATCAAGTGTTACAATATCTTCAGCAGCTAAAGTTTGTCTAATTGCACGTACTGCTCTTTGAGGTAAAATAGGGAATCTATTATCACCAAAATATTTAGATAATCTTGTTCTAACTTCATCAGCAACTCTTGCATAATATTCAAAATCCCAATGAGCTTGAGTAGTAATTGCTTCTGTTATTTCTCTAATACTTCCAGCAATATCACCAACAACGTCTAATTGAGGGAAATAAGTATCATCTACTTCTGATGGGAAAAAGTTAACATGAATAACTTTTGTTGCATCTGGAGTATTTTCCATAAAAAATGGTGGTTTCTCAATTACATCATGTCCAACATTGATAATTAAATCTGCTCTTTCAATTGCGCAGTGAATAAAGTCATCTTTTGATAATGCAGCAGTTGATAAACATAATGGATGATTTTCATCAATAACACCTTTACCCATTTGAGTAGAGAAAAATGGCATTCCAGTTTTGTTTACAAAATCACTTAAAGCCGTTCCAATTCTTGTTCTATTTGCTCCAGCACCAACAAGTAATAATGGTCTTTTTGCATTTTGAATCATTTCGATTGCGTCTGCTACTGCACCTTTACAAGCTGTTGGGTATCTAAATGGTTTTACTGGATAAATATTAAATTCAACTTCTTCAGCCGCAATATCTTCAGGTAATTCAATATGAACTGCACCTGGTCTTTCAGTAGTTGCGATTTTAAATGCTTCTCTAACCATTGATGGAATATTATTTCCATTAACAACTTGTTTTGCATATTTAGTCATAGGTTTCATCATACCAACGATGTCGATAATTTGAAATCTTCCTTGTTTAGATTTTTTAATTGGTTTTTGACCTGTGATCATCATCATCGGCATTCCACCAAGTTGTGCATAAGCTGCACTTGTTGCAAAGTTAGTAGCTCCAGGGCCAAGAGTTGATAAACAAACTCCAACTTTTCCTGTTAATCTTCCATAAGTAGCCGCCATAAATCCAGCACCTTGCTCATGTCTTGTTAATATTAGTTTAATATTTGAAGTTCGTAGTGCGTCAAGAAAATCAAGATTTTCTTCACCAGGAATTCCAAAAATATATTCAACACCTTCGTTTTCTAATGCTTTTACAAATAATTCTGATGCATTCATTTTATATACTCCATTTTGTTTTTTAAGAAAATTTATTGATAATCATATTCAACATCCATTAAAAAATTGTTTATATTTTATCGATTATCAAAAAAATAAAATTTTGTGTATGTTTTTACACAAAAGTGATTATAGTTTATTACTCCTTAATATAATAACCTTAAATTTTTAATACTTTATATCAAATTAATGATATTTTTTATACTATCTATAAATTTCCAAAAAGGTTGAATATGAAAAAAATTTTTATCTTAATTATTCTTATTATTTTCTCGTCTTTATTCTATTTAATTATTGCAAACTACAATAATATTCCAAAGCTTGATGAGAATGTAAATGAAAAATGGTCACAAGTACAAAATCAATATAAAAGAAGAGCCGATTTAATACCAAATTTAGTGGAAACTGTAAAAGCTTATGCTAGCCATGAGAAAAGCACTTTTGTTGAAGTTACAGAAGCTAGAAGTAAAGTTTCTGCTATGAATATAAATGCTGATAGTTTAAATAATCCTGAGCTAATGCAACAATTTTCAAATGCTCAAACAGGGCTTTCAAGCGCTTTATCAAAACTTATGATTGTTGTTGAAAAGTATCCTGAATTAAAGGCAAATCAAAACTTTATGGCACTTCAATCACAACTTGAAGGAACAGAAAACAGAATCACAGTTGCACGAAAAGATTTTATAGAAGCCGTAAAACTTTATAATTTAGAACTAAGAACAATGCCTGGAAAATTAATAGCAGCTATTGTTCATCCAGAAGCTAAAATCAAGGAGACTTTTAGTGCAAGTGTTGAAGAACAAAATGCACCAAAAGTTAAATTCTAATGATTTTAAGTGAAAAAGACAAAGAACTTATTTCAAAAGAGATAGAAAATCTTGAAAAATTAAGTTCTACAGAACTTGTAGCAGTTGTTACCAAACGAAGCGGAAATTATAAATTAGCTTCTTCTATGTTTGCAGTTTTTAGTTTATTTTTTATTTCATTTTTATTGTTACTTATTACTTACAAGTCTGCATTTGAATTAATTCAAATACAATTATTGGTATTTATTGGTATTTATATTTTTTCAGAAAGATTTAAAAGCCTTTTTTTGAAAATTCTTCCTAACGATTATAAATATCAAGTGGCTTCTAGAAATGCGCATAATCAATTTTATAATTTACAACTGCATAAAACAAAAAATAAACAAGTAATAATGTTTTTTGTAAGTTTTGATGAAAAATATGTGGAAATTATTGTAGATGATGAAATATCTAAACTTATTCCAAATAGCCATTGGCAAAGTATTGTAGATGAATTTATAACTGATATAAAAGAAAATCAACTCTTAAATGGTTATCTAAAAGCAATCGTAGCTTGTAGTTCTATTTTAATTGAGAAATTCCCAATTAAAGCAGATGATACAAATGAACTTCCAAATAATGTAATCGAGGTAAAATGAAAAAGATTCTATTAACTTTACTTTTTATTTTTAGTTTTTTAAATGCTGATATAACTCAATATTTTCCAAAACTAGAAGGAAGAATAATTGACCAAGTAAATTTATTATCACCTGCGATAAAAAATGATATAAATTCTATTTTAAAAGACCATGAAAAAAGAAAAACAAATCAAATCGTAGTTGTTATTTTAGATTCACTTCATGGTTATGAAATAGAAGATTATTCATATCAACTTGGTCGATATTGGGGAATTGGAGAAAAAGAAAAAAACAATGGTGTTTTACTTGTAATTTCAATGGCAGAAAAGAAAATTCGTATTGAAGTTGGTTATGGATTAGAAGGCGCGTTAACAGATAAAATTTCCCATGAAATTATAAATTATACAATAATGCCAAATTTTAAAGCAAAACAGTATGAACTTGGAGTTTTAAAAGCTGTTAATGAAATTATTTTATCTATTCAAGGTGAATACAGTCCAAAAGTAGATATAGGTGATTTTTCAAATACTAGTAAATTTGCTTTTTTGATTCCATTAATCTTTTTTGCTTTAATGTTTTTGTCAATGTTTGCAAATTCTATTTCAAAAAAAACAAAAAATCTATTTTTTTATAAAACTTCAAGATCACTAATGAATTCATCTTTTTTAGGATTTTTGTCTTTTTTAATTTCAAAAGGATTTACTGAATATTATTTAATAGTTTCAGTTGCTATTTTTGTAGTTGTTTTCTTAATTAGTTATATAAGTATAAAAAGTTTTAACAACCTTTTAATAAATGAATATTCAAATAAGGGTGTAAACTCTAAAAATCTTGAAGAGGTTTTAGATACAGTAGGAGATATTATGAAAGGTGTTAATTCAATAAATAAAGGGTTTTCAGGTCGTGGAGGAAATTTTGGAGGAGGAGGCGCAAGTGGTGGCTGGTAAAAAAACAATAATATTTGATTTAGATGGTACGCTAATAGATTCTTTAGAAGATATAGCTGTTTGTATGAATAAAGTTTTGGAGGAATTAAATCTTCCTATACACAAAATAGACGATTATAAATATTTTGTTGGAAGTGGTGTTAATGTTTTAGTGAATAATGCTTTAAAAGATTCTTCACAAGAGATAAAAAATGAAGTTTTAAAAAGATTTAAAAAAGAGTATGACCAACAACTTCATGCTAAAACAAAACCCTATGAAGGAATTTATGAATTATTGGATGAACTTAAAAAACTTGATTATAATTTAGCAGTATTATCAAATAAACCCCATGATTTTACAATTGCTTATGTTGATTATTTATTTAAAGATTATAATTTCAAAGAAGTTCATGGACAAAAACAAGAAGTTCCAAGAAAACCTGATCCAATTGGCGCAATAAATATAGCAAAAGCATTAAATATTCCTTGTTCTGAAATATTCTTTGTTGGCGATACAATGGTTGATATGCAAACAGCAAAAAGTGCAAATATGAAAGCAATTGGTGTTTTATGGGGATTTAGAGATGAAGAAGAACTCTTAACAAATGGAGCTGATTTTATAGTAAAACATCCTTTGGATATTTTAGAAATTGTAAATAGGTAATTGCAATTATTAAAAATTTATTGCAAAACCTATTTCCAAATTCGTTTTATCTTTATTTGAATTATATTTTTCTATATTAAAAAAAAGTTTTTTATTTTTATTAAAAAACAAACCCTGATTAAAAGAATATTTATCATAAATTTTATTTGTTTCCAAATAAAATTTTTCATAATTTATTATACTTTTCATATTTAGTATTTCATAAATAATCAAGCCTGTTTTGGGATTAATTATAAGCTTTAAATCATCATCTTTATTATAGTTTATTCCTGAATTTAATAAAAAATAGATATCCATATCATAGCTTAGTTTAAAATCGTAACCAATTCCACCATCAATTCTTGTATTATCAACATAGTTCATTTTTGCATCAAAATCTTTTTTAAATGCAATTTCAAACTCATAAGATAAATCATCTGCTAATTCAGAATAAGGTAAAAAAGACTTCATTCCATAAAGTGTAAATTCATCAATACTAACTTTATCTTCTTTTGCTAAAAGCGATAAATAAGCAATCTTCAATTCGCTCTCTCCAAAATATTCTCTATTATCATCACTTAACAAATGGGAAGCTGGTAGAAATGAAAATTTCGCGTACTTTTCATCTTCAATTTTTTGGTAAGATAATCTAAATTGTCTTTCATCTGGAATTTTATTTGGTGATTTATAACTTGATATATCAAAATATTCATTCTTCAACTCAATATTCTCATCTTTAAAATTTTCTTTTATCATTCTGTTTAGCCAGTTACTACTTGCTATTAATTGGCTTGTTTTTATTAGTTTATATTTATATAGATATTTTGTAATATCAAGTGGAGTAATCCATAATTTTTCATCATCATAAATTTCTGGTTTTATTAAACTTAGAGTATAAAATAAAACTGTTGAACAGTTATATTTTGTAAAATAATATTTCATATCTACATCTTTTAATTCCCAAATATGATAAGAAAGTAATTCTTTTTGATAACTACTTATATCTAACTCATATTCCCAAACATTTCTTTTTTCAATCTCAATATATCTATCTAAAGTCTCTTTGTATGGTCGTAAAACAAAAGTTCCTTCCATTCCTGAAATAAAGTTTTCATAAAATAATTCAATTAAATTAATTGTATTTATTGTTGTATAAAAAGAGATAGAATGAGCTTTTATCTCATTTTGTTTATTTTTTCCTTCAAACTTTAAAAAAGTATGTCCCATCATACTAGAAGGATTTTTTACATTCTCAGAAGTATAAACCATAAAAATTTTACTTGCTGGTGCTTTTTCTTTATATTCTTCAAATTTAGGACAATAAATTTGGGGGAATATATCATCTTTTAAATCAAGTTCATTTTTTATAAATAAAAATCTTGCAGGAAATTTACATTGATAATGTTCATTTATATTGTTATATTTTATTGCTGGTTCAAAAAAACCTTTAATTGTTTGTTCCATCTCATTTTTTAAAGAAAAATTATTACTACTTACTATAAATCTTTCATCTTTTATATTAAGTTCGTCTCTAAAATGAAGCAGAGATTTCCATTCATTTTTTTCGTAAATTTTTAATTTATTGGCAATAGAAATAACATTTAAATCAGAAGAGTATAAAAAAGAGGAAATAGCGATTAGAAGAAAAAATCTTCTAATCATTATTTACTTGAAAGGTTTACAGTTTCATCATACTTCCAAGCAGCACCACCTGCCATATCTGTAGTTGAACCCAATAGACCACCAATTAAAATATTACCCCAAAACCAACCATTCATATTTGATTTTTGAGTTTTTGTAGAAAATTCATCATTTTCACTTGATAAAATGATATCTTGACTTCTTCTATCTACATTTACTGTAGCAGGAGTTGTAAAATATTGTTCAGACTTACCATCAGCATAAACTAATTTACCTTTCATTGGTTTATCAGAATTTATACTAATCGTTTGTTGGTTTCCTCCACCTAATATAGTAGCGCACCCACTAAAGATTATTGCACTAAGAATAGGTAATGCAAAAACAACTATTTTTTTCATAAGGCTCCTTTATTTTTTGTAATTTTTATTATAATGATAAAGATATTGCTTATCAAATATAGACAAATAAAATAACTATTTTCTTATTTAATAGTTACTTTATTACTCAGTTATTATTATATAATTTTCACTGTTGTATTATTTATTGATTTATATATTAGAATTGAATCCAATATTAATCTCTTTAAAAGGTTGCATATGCAACTATTGCATATACAATTAAAGGATTATTATGTCTTACGAATTAGAAAGATCAATTGGTTTTAAAATCAACCAAACAGCAAATAAAATAAATAACAAATATACTCAAATGCTTCAACCTTTTAATATTGCACCTGAACAAAGGGCTGTTTTAGAGATTATAAAATATGAATCAGATGTAACTCAAACAAAAATTGCAACCATTTTAGGAAAAGATAAAACTACTATTTGTAGAACTTTAAATGCTTTAGAAATTAAAGGTTTTATTAAAAAATCGCAAAAAGACAAAAGAACAAATTTGATTGAAATAACACCAGAAGGTGAAAATATTTTGGATAAATGTTCAATTAGTGTAAAAGATTTTAGAAAAAATTTAAGCTCAAACTTAAAAGATGAAGAGTTAAAAGAACTCATTATTCTTCTTGAAAAAGTAGCTTTAAGCTTAGGAGAAGATTCATGAAAAAAAGTACTAATCACTTATATCTAATTATTCTTTTATCAGTTTTATCTTCAGTCGCTCCAATGGGAGTTGATACTTATATTCCATCTATTCCTGATATTGCAAATGCTTTTAATGTAAGTATTGAAAAAATAGAATTATCTTTATCTATATTTTTAATTGGGTTTTCCGTTGGTCAAATATTTGGTGGACCAATTTCTGATAAATATGGAAGAAAAATGAGTTCAGTTTTTGGACTTTTAGGATTTGCATTTTTTAGTTTTGTAATTATTTTTAGTAGTACAATTTATGAATTGTGGGTTTTTAGGTTTTTTGAAGCCTTTTTTGGAGGAATTGTAGTTGTAAATGCAACTGCTGCAGTTAGAGATAGATTTCATGGAGTTGAAGCAGCAAAAGTATTTTCACTTATTGGAATGGTAAGAAGTTTTGCTCCTTTGATTGCTCCTGCAATTGGTGCTTTTATAATTCACTTTTATTCATGGAAAGCTGTTTTTATATTTTTAACAATTTACGCTTTGGTTGTTGCATTTTTTATCTATAAAGATTTAGAAGAAAGTTATACATATTCAAAACAAAATGTGATTGAATCTTTTAAAACAGTATTAAGTCATAAATCAGCTTTAAAAATGATGCTTGTTTTAGGATTTAGTTTTGGTGGTTTTTTTATAGTTATTGCAAAAACATCATTTATTTATATAGAATATTTTAAGATTCCAACTGATTATTTTCCTTTCTTTTTTGGAATTAATTTTATAGTTTTAATGATTATGATTAAAGTAAATATAAATTTATTAAAAAAATATAATCCTATTGAACTTATAAAAATGGCAATTTTAATACAAATTATTTCAGCTGGATTATTTGCTTTAAGTTACGAAGATATAACACTTGTTTTAACTGTAATTTTAATAGCTTGCTACATGAGTATGATGGCGTTTATTTTTGGTAATTGTATGGCTTTAACCCTAGAACACTTTCCAAAAAATGCAGGAGTTGCTTCTGGTGTAATTGGAGTTTTACAATTTGGATTAGGGGCAATTATCTCTTCAATTGCACTTAGTTTTCATGATGAAACTTTTTTTCCAATTGGAACTGCTATTTGTTTAATTTCTATTTTGACTTATATTATAATGAGCACTTATAAAAATGTGTAAAAGAGTTAACTCTTTTACATATTTCTATATTTAATTGTTCGATTAAAAAATTCTTACTTAATTTTCAGTTACTATTCCTATTTTACTGCGCTAACCCCTATCTTTATTTTTTATGTCATTTTTCACATATTATTCTAAGATATAATAATTAGTTCCAATTTTTTTATTAAATGGAAGGATAATCCTTAAATTGTATAGATATTTTCTATTTATAATTTTCCTACCTTTTACCTTATTCTCTCAGAACACTTTTGGAAAAACGGTTTTACAACTTTCTTGGTTTAACCAATTTCAATTTGCAGGTTACTATATAGCAAAAGAAAAAGAGTTTTATAAAGAATATGGATTAAATGTTGAAATAAAAAACTATGATTTTAATATAAATGTCACAAAAGATGTCAGTGAAGGCAAAGTCGATTTTGGCATTGCAAGAGAAACTTTAATTTCAGAAAAACTCAATACCTTTCATAATATTGTAGCTCTTTATCCCCTATTTCAAATCTCTCCACTTATTTTAATCACAAAAAAAGATTCAAACATAAATTCTATAAAAGACTTTCCAAATAAAAGAATCATGTTAAGTGATAATGACTCTAGTCAAGCTTCGGTAAAAGCAATGCTTACTTCTAATAATGTAAATATGGGTTCATTAAGAATATTAAAACATACTCATCATTTAGAAGATTTAATAAATAACCATACTGACATTATGAGTGCATATATTTCAAAGTTTCCCTTTATTTTGGAACAAAAAAATATTCCTTTTAATACTTTCGCCCCCAAAGATTATGGTTTTGATTTATACAGTGATTTTTTATTTACAAATAGTGAACTTATTAAAAAAAATATAAACAAGGTAATAGCCTTTAAAAAAGCCTCTTTAAAAGGCTGGGAATATGCATATAACAATATTGATGAAACAATAGAACTTATTCTAAAAAAATATAATACTCAAAACCTAACAAAAGAAGAACTACTTTTTGAAGCTAAAGAACTAAAAAAATTATCCTATTATAAAAATAATACTCTTGGAAATATTGACAAAAATAAATTAATGAGAATTTACGATATTTATCGTCTTATGGGATATTTTGAAGGAAATGAAAATCCTTTAGACTTTATTTTTGATGAATATATGCCTACACTAAATGAAGAAGAAGCAAAATATATAAAAAATAAAGATACTTTAAAAATTTGTGTACAAGATAATTTTCTCCCATATGAAAGTTTTTTAAATAAACATCTTGTAGGAATAACTTCTGAATATATAAAAATCATAGAAAAGAAACTTGGAATAAATATAACTTTAGTACCTATAAATAGTTTAGAAGATGGTTTTGCAAAACTAAAAACATATAATTGTGATTTTATTTCATCTATTCAAAATAGAAATATGAAAAATAGTAATGCTTTATATACAAAATCATATTTAGAACTGCCTTTTGTTTTTGTTAGTTCCCAAAAGAATTCATTTATTACAAATTTTGAACAACTAAAAAATAAAAAGATATTTATATCAAATGATGAAAAATTAGCTTCAACATTAAAAGCTGATTATCCATATTCAAGAATCCATGAAACGCCAACAACAAGATTTGCTTTTCAACAAATATTGGCAAATAATGCAGATGGATATATTGGAAATATTGCAGAAGTAATTTACAATTTACAAAAAGATTATAATACAGACCTAAGTATTACAGGAAATTTCGATTATAAAACAGATATATCTTTTGCACTTAGAAAAGATGATTTTTTATTGGAAAAAATATTAAATAAGGTCATTGAAAATATTTCAAAAGAAGAAAAAGAACTTATACAAAATGATTATAGTACCTTTAAATATAAAGAGATTAAAAACCATAAATCTCTTATAATAATCGTTTTAGCTTGCTTTTTTGTTATTAGTTTACTCACCATTATTTATGTAAGAGAAAATATATTAAAAAACAAAATACAAAAACTAAATACAAATCTAGAAAAAAGAGTTTTGGAAGAGAGTCAAAAAAATAGAAAAAAAGATGAGATTTTATTTAAACAAGCAAAATTAGCTTCCATGGGAGAAATGATAAATAATATAGCTCACCAATGGAGGCAACCTTTAAATAGAATCAATTTATCAATTCAAGTAATAGATAATTTATTAAAAGAAAACTCTCATATTTTAGAACAAAAAGAATTAATTGATAAAAAAATATTTCATATCAATAAAAATATAAGTTATATGTCAAATACCATAGAAGATTTTATGCATTTCTTTCATCCAAATAAAGAAAAAAATAGTTTTTGTTTAGATACTTTAATCAAAAGAGCCATATCTTTAATACAAACTAGAGATAATAATATACAATTTGATATAGAAATAGATAAACAAATCAATATTTATACCTTTGAAAATGAGTTCTTACAAGTAGTTCTCATTCTATTAGAAAATGCAATTGATTGCTTTAAAACAGCAAATATTAACCATAAATACATAGGTATTTTTACTCAAAATCATAAAAATACAATTACTTTAATGATAAGAGACAATGCAGGTGGTATTCCACCAACAATTATTGATAAGATTTTTGAGCCATATTTTACAACTAAGTTTAAAGATGAAGGTTCAGGACTAGGATTGTATATGGCAAAAATGCTTATTGAAGAGAGTATTGGTGGGAAATTAGATGTTTCTTCAAAGAATATCTATACAAATTTTAAAATAACCCTAAGAAAGGAAAACACAAATGACAAATCTTAATTTACTTTACGTTGAAGATGATGAAGAGATTATTGAGGATATTGATTTTTTTTTAAAAAGACATTTTAATGAAATAATCATAGCTCAAGATGGAGAAAAAGCTTTTAACTATTTTGAAGAAAAAAATCCAGATATGGTTATTTTAGATATTAATATTCCAAAAATGAATGGTTTAAAATTAGCAAGCAAAATACGAGAAATAAATAAAAAAATTCCAATCATTTTTTTAACTGCATTTAGTGATAAAGAAAATTTATTACAAGCTATAAATCTTCATGCTTGTTCATATCTTATTAAACCTTTTAAAATTGATGAATTAATAAATGCCATCAACAAATGTAAAAGAGATTTTTTCCAAGAAAATCAAAATCCTCATTTAAAAATATTAAATGGAGATTTTATTTGGAATAAACAAAAAAAAGAACTCTCTTTTAATAATCAAAAAATTTCATTAACTAAAAATGAAATTACACTTATTGATTTATTTGTAGAAAATGATTTCAGATTTTTTACTCCTGAAGAGATAAGTGAATTTATATTTTTAAATAATGATATAAAAGATAACTCAATAATTCAACTTATATCAAGGTTAAAAAGAAAAATAACAAATCTTATTGGAAATAATAATTTCTTTATTGAGAACATTTATAATAAAGGTTATCATCTTAAATAATAAACTTGTATTTTTATGAAAAGTTACATTCTTTATATTATTACTTAATAATATGGTAAATATGCGTCAAATGTCATTTTTCATCTATAAAGCTACAATAAAATTCTAGTATTAAATATTTTAGGTATTTCCCATATGAAAAATTATTTTCTTTAGGAAATATTTTAAAAATAATTTTTGTGTAATGATAAATATTATTATACAACTTCTTACTAAGGATTATTTATGTTAAGAAATTTGAGTACAAAAAAGAAACTCTTTTTATTTCCCGTATTGTTTGTATTGATTGTGGTGGTTTCGGCTTTTATATATAAATATTATAGTAATTTAGCAAACACGAGAAATCATGTTGCAATTACTACTGATGAATTTATTCAAGATTTATTAAAAGGTAGAATTTCTATTTATCAATTCTTACGAAATCCAAATGAAGAAAATAAAAAGATTGTTCTTAGTAATTTTGAAGAATTGGACCATAATGTTATGGAACTAAAGAAAAAATTAGTTACAGAAAAAAATAGAAACTTAAGTGATGAAATTTTATCTTTTTCAAAAGAATATATTAATGATTTCAAAAACCTTTCAGAAAAAAGAATCGCAGATTTTAATGATGGTGTAATACTAGAATCAAGTGAAATGAAAAGCAAAATTTCTGAAATGGCTAAAACAGGTCTAAAATTAGAAGATAAAATCATTGAAATAAATAAAAGTGCAGTTGTTTTAAGGGATGAAGCATTTAGCTTGTTGGACAATACTTTAACAATTCTTGCTTTTATTGCTATTATAATTTTTATATTAATTTCAATATTTATATCAAATATCGTTGTTAATTCATTAAATTCATTTAAAGATGGTCTTCTTACTTTCTTTGGTTATTTAAACAGAGAAATTAATGATGTTTCTTTACTTGATGATAGTGCAAAAGATGAGTTTGGAGAGATGTCAAGAGTTGTAAATGAAAATATCTCTAAAACCAAAAAAGGCGTAGAGGAAGATAGAAGACTAATAGATGAAACAATTAGTGTTTTAGGAGAATTTGAACAAGGTGATTTATGCCAAAGATTAAACATCAATGTTTCAAATCCATCATTAATGCAACTAAAAGATGTTTTAAATAAAATGGCTGATAATCTTGAATCAAATATTGATAATGTTCTTCATGTTTTAGAAGAGTATTCACAATATCAATACTTAAATAAAATTTCAACAAATGATATAAAAGAACATCTTTTAAAACTTGCAGGTGGCGTAAATACACTTGGTGATTCTATTACTCAAATGTTGATTGAAAATAAATCAAATGGATTAACTCTAGATGAAAGTTCAAATATTTTATTAGGAAATGTTGACAAACTAAATATTAGTTCAAATGAAGCAGCTACAAGCCTTGAAGAAACAGCAGCAGCCTTAGAAGAAATCACAAGTAATATCAGACACAACACAGAAAGTATTGCGAAAATGGCAAGTTTTTCTAACAATGTTACAGAATCAGCAACACATGGTGAAAAATTAGCAAATCAAACAAATGTTTCAATGGATGAAATCAATGCTCAAGTTACAGCTATAAATGAAGCAATTACCGTAATTGACCAAATAGCTTTCCAAACAAATATTCTTTCTTTAAATGCAGCCGTAGAAGCAGCAACTGCAGGAGAAGCTGGAAAAGGATTTGCAGTTGTTGCAGCTGAAGTGCGAAACCTTGCATCACGTTCAGCAGAAGCTGCAAAAGAGATAAAAGATTTAGTTCAAAATGCAACTGTAAAAGCAAACTTAGGTAAAGAAATAGCTGGAAATATGATAAATGGATATAAACAATTAAATGAAAATATTTCTCAAACTATAAATCTAATTTCAGATATTCAAAATGCTTCAAAAGAGCAACTTTTAGGAATTGAACAAATTAACGATGCGGTAACTCAATTAGACCAACAAACTCAACAAAATGCTATGGTGGCATCACAAACTCATGATGTAGCAGTTTTAACTGATGAAATTGCAAAATTAGTTGTAAGTAGCGCAGATGAAAAAGAGTTTAAAGGTAAATATGAAGTAAAAGCCAGAAACATAGAAAAAAAATCCACTCATGATTTAACTTCTCAAAAAGACTTCTCAAAAAAACAAGAAAAAAAAGAAAAAAAAATAACATCTTCAAAACATGAAGATTCAACATGGGAGAGTTTTTAAACTCTTTCCCTGCATCAATAAATTAATTTACAAAGATAACAAATCAAATTAGGTTATCAAAAGAGGTAAAATACAATGTTTACAATAAATCATAAATTTGAAAATAAACAAAAATTAGAAAACTTTATCTTTGAAAATAAAATCAGAAATTCAAATAATCTTTTAATCCAAATTTTTTATTCAGAAAATGAATTAGAAACTATTAAAGAAATTAAAAATTTATTACAAAAGTCTTTATATAACAGCGCTATTATAGGTGCATCAACAGAAGGAGTTATATCAAATGGAGAAACAATTGATAATGAGATTATAATTTCATTTTCAATATTTGAAGCCTCTAATACTATTTCAAAAGGGTATAAAGATTCAAATATAAGTGATATTATAATCGATTTGTCAAAGAATCTAATACAAAACAACACTAAACTATTAATTATAATTACAAATCTTTTTACTTTTGACGCTTCAACTCTTCTAAAAGAAATCAATAAAATACATCCAACAATCGTAGTTGTAGGTGGAAATGCAGGAAATTATTATCCAAATAAACGATGTGATATTTTCTCAAATCAAACAGAAGATTGTGATTTAGTATTCGTAGCTATTAATTCAGATATTTTGGATGTTCAAACAAATTACTTATTTAATTGGGAACCAATAGGCAAAGAAATGCTTATTACAAAAGCAATAAATTCCACAGTTTATACAATTGATAATAAAAGAGCGATTGATGTATATAAAGAATATTTAGGAGACAATATTGCTGATAATTTAATTGAATATGGAGGCGAATTTCCACTTATTTATGAAGAAAATAAAGTACATATTGCAAGGGCATTAATAGCTTATGATGAGAAAGAAGGCTCAATTAACTTTGCAGGAGAAATTAAACAAAATGAAAAAGTTAAATTTGGTTTTGCAAATATTGATTCAATAAAAGAACAAAATAAACAAGAATTAATATCAAAATACCATAATGTTCAAGAGTCAGTTTTTATATACTCTTGTGCAGCAAGAAGACAAATGACTGGTTCTTTTTTTAATAAAGAAATTAAAATGTTAAATAACTTAGGAACTACTTTTGGGTTTATAGCTTATGGAGAATTTTTCCATAACAAAGATGAGTTTTCTAATAACTTATTAAATATCACTACAACTTTTGTGACTTTAAATGAAAATATTCAAAAAGAAAAACTTAAATTTGAAGATGATGATATTTTAGCTTCAAAAAAAGATATAAAACTAAATGCTCTAACAAAACTTATCAAAAAAACAAGTGAAAAACTCGATGAAAACAACTATTATTTAAAACAATTTAAAAATATTGTAAGTGAATCTTCTATTTATTCAACAGCCGACGAAACAGGTAAAATAACTTATATTAACAAAAATTTTGAAAAAGTAAGTGGTTATAAACAACAAGAACTAATAGGTAAAAACCATAATATTATAAGACATAAAGATAATGATAAAAATAAATATACTGAATTATGGGATACCATTCAATCAGGCAAAATCTGGCATGGTTTAATAAAAAATAGAAAAAAAGATGGTAGTGCATATCATGTTCTTTCTGATATAGCTCCAATTTATTATAAAAATGGTGAGTTTAGAGAGTTTTTGGGAATACGACATGATGTAACAGAACTTGAAGAATATAAAATTCTTTTAAAATATGAACTTGATAATACAAGTAAAACTTTAGATGATAATCTAAACTATACTAAACAATATGAAAATGCAGTTAATACTTCTGTGGCAATTATAAAAATAGATACAAACAACACCATTACTTATGCAAATAATAAATTTTTAAAACTAAGTGAATATGATAAAGATGAAATTATTGGGATGAACTGGGAAAAATTAATTGATCCAAAACATCAACAAAATGGTGATTGTGAAAAGATATCTAAACAATTAAAAGATGGGAAAAATACAAGTAATATCTTACATAATATAAGTAAAAAAGGAAAAGTATTTATTACAAGAACCAACTTTTATCCAATAATAAGAAAAAACAAAATCATTGAATATATCAATGTTTTAAACGACCTCACAGATATTATTAATCTAAATGAAGAGATTATTAATACTCAAAAAGAAGTTGTTTTTACAATGGGTGCAATTGGAGAAACAAGATCACAAGAAACAGGACTTCATGTAAAAAGAGTTGCAGAATATTCATATATTCTTGCTATTTTATATGGTTTAGATGAAAAAGAAGCAAATCTATTAAGACAAGCAAGCCCAATGCATGACATAGGAAAAGTTGGTATTCCTGATAATATTTTAAATAAACCAGGGAAATTAACTCCTGAAGAATTTGAGATTATGAAATCCCATGCACAACTTGGTTATGAAATGTTAAAACATTCAAAAAGAGATATTTTAAAAGCTTCAGCAATAGTAGCAAGAGAACATCATGAAAAATGGGATGGAAGTGGTTATCCAAGAGGTTTAAGTGGTGAAAATATTCATATTTATGGAAGAATTACTGCAATTGCAGATGTTTTTGATGCCCTTGCCCATGATAGAGTATATAAAAAAGCTTGGAATCTGGAAGAGATATATGATTTATTAAAAGAAGAAAAAGGCAAACATTTTGACCCTAAATTAATAGATATTTTCTTTAATAATTTGGATAAATTCTTAAAGATAAAAGAGCTTTTAAATGATTAATAAAATGATATAAAAGAGTCTCCTCTTTTATATCTCTAATTCAAAAAAACTCTCTTCAACTTTTTCATATTTTGCTACTGAACAAGTGATTTTTATTGCATTATCATAGTTTTTAAACTCTTCAATAAATAATTTTTGTAACTTCTCAACTTCAATAGCTCTAAAAATAAAATAACCTAAAACATCTGTTCCTCTTGAACCTGTTTTTTCTATTCCAAAACTATCAAATTTCCAGTCAATTCCCCTTGAAAAGAAAAAAACTTCTGTTAATCTTTTTTCTAACTCTTCCCTTACACTATTATTGTATGCTTTTAAATGTACGAAAAAAGCAACATTTGTATTAAATTGTGATTGTACTAACTTTTCTTGTTCCGGTGTCATTGGTTTTTCTATAATATCAATATTACTCATCTTAAAATGCTTCCTATTTTTTCATGTATTATAGTAAACTATCTTAAAATAAAGCTTGTATTAATAATTTAAATCTATAATAAAAGTAACGAAAAAAAATATTAAAGGCTTTCATGAACAGCAAATTAAATTCCAATTCAATAATTTGGAAATCGGAATACAATATCAATAATTTCAGAATTGATAAAGAACACCAAAAGCTTTTTACAATAGCAAGAGAAGCCATGAGTATTTCAAGACTAAAAGATGATGAAAAAGTTAAAAATAAATTAAAAGACGTTATCACAAAACTTTTTGATTATGTGGGAACTCATTTTTCGAATGAACAAAAATATATGGAAGAACTAGATTATCCAGAACTTACCAATCATAAACTTCTTCACAGAAATATGTTAAATATGCTTACAACTTTGATTTCAGAATTAAATAAATTAGAATTGCAAGAAATAGAAAAATCTCTTTTTACTTTTATTGAAGAATATTTTATAAGACATATTGTTTTAGAAGACAAAAAAATTCAACTTTGGAATACTTCACTTTCTGATTTGAAAAGAAATTTTGGTTGGAAAGAAATTTATAGTGTTGGAAATCCAAAAATTGATGCTGAACATAAAAAACTTTTTGATATTGCAGAAGAAGCGTTTATAGAAGTTGATGCAACTCAAAGAAATGTAAAAATAAAAGAAGTTTTAACTGATTTGTATGATTACATGAAAACACATTTTAAACATGAAGAAAAATTTATGCAAGAAATAGAATATCCTTCATTTGAAGAACATAAATTATTACATCACAATATAATTGAAAAAATAAATACTCTTGTTAAAAAACTTCCAACTATGGATGAAAATATTTTTGAAAAAGAGTTAGCAAAAATAATAGATATTGCCCTTGTTCATCATATAATTCAAGAAGATAGAAAAATCATCTCTTGGTCAAGATCAAATCCTCAAATTCAATAAAAAAGGAATTTTATGTACGCAGTAATTTTTGAAGTTTATCCAACAAAAGAAGGAAAGGAAGAGTATCTTAAAATTGCCTCAACTTTAAAAGATTTTTTACAAAATAGAGAAGGTTTTATTTCTATTGAAAGATTCCAAAGTTTAGTAAATGAAAATAAACTTTTAAGTTTATCATTTTGGGAAGATGAAAAATCAATAGAAATTTGGAGAAATTTATTTGAACATAGAATTGCTCAAGATAAAGGTAATGCTGGAATTTTTGAAGATTATCGAATAAGAGTTGCCAAAGTACAAAGGGACTACACAAAAACAGATAGAAATGAAGCGCCAAAAGATTCAAATGAATATAGAATTTAAAATTCCTAAATTCTACTTCATCTAACTTATTAATATTTTATTAATATAGATACAATACAATCTCTAAATTTATTATCAAGGTTGCATGGTGCTACAACAATCCAAACTCTTTATTTTCATAACAGCTTCATGGATAATTTTAAGTGGTTGTGAAGATAAAATCCCAACTACACAAGCTCCAACTATTGAAGTTGGTGTTATTACAATTCAAGAACAAGCCATTGCTTTACAACAAGAATTAACAGGTAGAGTTAAAGCAAAATTAGTTTCTCAAGTAAGACCACAAATTAGTGGGATTATAACCAAACAACTTTTTACAGAAGGAAGCCTAGTAACCCAAGGTGAAATTTTATATCAAATTGATTCAGCAACATATCAAGCTAGTTATTTTCAAGCGAAAGCTTCACTTGAAAGTGCAAAAGTAGATGCAAAAAATGCCAAAACAAAAAGTCAAAGATATGAAGAATTATTAAAATTTGATGGTACTTCAAAACAAGAAGCAGAAGATGCAAAAGCTATATATCTTCAAGCAGAAGCATTGGTTGAAGAAAAAAAAGCAAGTCTTGAAAGTGCTAAAATTGATTTAGAACGAACAAATATTAAAGCTCCTATTTCTGGATACATTAGTATTTCAAATGTAACAAAAGGTGCATTAGTATCACAAAATCAAACTGATGCGCTAGCTACTATTAGAGATACAAATAGTGTTTATGTAGATTTAAGTCAATCAAATACTCAACTTTTAGCTTTACGAAAACTTTTAAGTCAAGAAAATATTCAAAAGGGAAATGCTGAAGTATCTTTAACATTAAGTGATGGAAGTATTTATGAACATAAAGGTGAATTACAACTTCAAGAAATTGCAGTTGATGAAAGTACAGGTTCTGTAACTCTTCGAGCTTTATTTCCAAATGAAAAAGGTATTTTATTACCAGGAATGTTTGTAAAAGCAACAGTTCAAGGAGCAATTGATAATAAAGCATTTTTATTACCTCAACAAGCAGTTTCTAGGGATTCAAAAGCAAATCCTATTATTACACTTGTACAAGAAGATAACTCTATTAAAAAGCAAATGATTACTATTGAACGAGCCATTGGAAATAAATGGTTAGTTACAGGTGGAATTAACAATAATGATAAAATTGTTATTGAAGGTTTAAATAAAATCAATGAAAAAAGTAAAGTTAATCCTGTTGATGTAAGTAGTAAATATGTTCAAACTAAATAATAAAAATAGTTCTAAAGGCTTAAAATGTTAGCACAATTTTTTGTTCATAGACCTATTTTTGCTTGGGTTATTTCTTTAGTAATTATGATTGCAGGAACAGTTTCTCTTTATATACTTCCAATGGAACAATATCCAGATATTGCACCACCTCAAATTAATATTTCTGCAACTTATACAGGAGCATCTGCACAAACTGTTGAAAATAGTGTTACCCAAATTATTGAACAACAACTAACAGGTCTTGATGGAATGATTTATTTTTCATCAAGCAGTAGTTCTTCTGGAAATTCAAGGGTAAAAGTAACATTCCAACAAGGAACAGATCCAGATATTGCTCAAGTACAAGTGCAAAATAAAGTTGAACAAATTCTTTCTCGTTTACCTGATGATGTACAAAGACAAGGAGTTAGAGTCGTTAAATCACAAACTGACTTTTTATTACTAGCTTCATTGTATGACTCAACAGGAAAAGCAG
Organism: Arcobacter suis CECT 7833; assembly: GCF_003544815.1. Classification (NCBI taxonomy): domain Bacteria; kingdom Pseudomonadati; phylum Campylobacterota; class Epsilonproteobacteria; order Campylobacterales; family Arcobacteraceae; genus Arcobacter; species Arcobacter suis. Next base: position 2,587,674 of record NZ_CP032100.1, read on the forward strand.
ATAAAACGGATATTGCTGATTATTTAATCAGTAATCTTCAAGATAGTATTGCAAGACTTGATGGGGTAGGAGAAGTTCAAGTTTTTGGGGGACAATATGCAATGCGTATTTGGTTAGATCCTACAAAACTTGAAGCATATAACCTAATGCCCTCAGATATAGAATCTGCAATTAGCGATCAAAATTCTCAAGCATCAGCTGGAAAACTTGGAGCTTTACCTGTTGTAAATAATCAACAATTAGCAGTAACTGTAACAGCAAGATCAAAATTTAAAACTGTAAATGAATTTGAAAATATTCTTGTAAAGAACAATACAAATGGTTCTTTTGTTAAATTAAAAGATGTAGCACGAGTTGAAATAGGTGCTCAATCGTATAGTAATGTTACAGGTCTTAATGGTATGCCTTCTTCTGGTATTGCTATTCAATTAGCTTCTGGGGCAAATGCTATAAAAACAGCTAATAGTATAAAAGAATTTTTAAATAAATATGAATCAAGTTTACCACAAAGATACAAAATAGAGTATCCAAGAGATACAACACTTTTTATTCAAGCTTCTATTAGTGAAGTAGTTAAAACCCTTCTTGAAGCAATTTTTTTAGTTGTTGTTGTAATGTATGTTTTTCTTAAAAGCTGGAGAGCAACACTAATTCCTGCTATTGCAGTTCCAGTTGTTTTACTTGGAACTTTTGGTATTTTAAATATTCTAGGATATTCAATCAATACTCTAACAATGTTTGGAATGGTTTTATCCATTGGACTTTTAGTTGATGATGCGATTGTTGTAGTTGAAAATGTTGAACGAAATATGAGAGAAAAACTACTTAGTGCAAAAGAAGCAACTATTGTTTCAATGAAAGAAATCACTAGCGCTTTAGTTGGTGTGGCAACTGTTTTATCAGTAGTTTTTTTACCAATGGCATTTTTTAGTGGTTCAACGGGAGTTATTTATAGACAATTTTCTGTAACTATCATTTCTTCTATGGTACTTTCAGTTATTGTTGCTTTGACTTTAACTCCTGCTTTATGTGCAACCATATTAAAACCTCATAATGAAAATGAAAAACAAAAAGGATTTACACATTGGTTTGGGCAAAAATTTGATGCTCTTACTCTTAGATATAAAAATAGAGTTAATAAAGTATTACAAATGCCTATTCGTTGGATGGTTACCTATCTTATTATTATTGGTTTATTAATTTTTGTTTTTATAAAACTTCCTACAAGTTTTTTACCAAAAGAAGATCAAGGTAGTTTAATGGTGCAATACACTCTACCAGTTGGAGCAATTACATCAAGAACTGTTGAAGTTGCAGAAAAAATAAAAGAGTATTTTTTAACCCAAGAAGCAAATAATATAAATAGTATTTTTACAATCTCTGGATATAGTAGTAATAGTAGTGGACAAAATGTAGGAACAGCGTATGTCTCTTTAAAAAGTTGGGATTTAAGACCTGATACAAATAATAACGCTGATGCTATTGGACAAAGGGCAGCTAAAACTTTTGCTGATCCAAAATCACCTTATTTTATTCGTGATGCAAGAGTTATTTCTATGAATCCTCCTGTTGTTCAAGGTTTAGGTTCAACGGATGGATTTGAATTTCAACTTCAAGCTGATGCTGGAACATCAAGAACAACATTAGCAGAAGTTAAAGAAAAAATATTGTTAGATGCAGCTCAAAATAATAAAATCAATTCTATTCGAGCAGATGGAACAGAAGACACTCCTCAATTAAAAATAGAATATGACACCGAGAAAGCACTCTCGTTAGGACTTTCTATGAATAATATTGATTATACACTTAGTGCTGCGTGGGCTGGTATTTATGTAAATGATTTTATTGATAGATCAAGAGTAAAAAGAGTTTATATTCAAGGTGATTCTCAATTTAGATCAAAACCTGAAGATTTATATACATGGAAAATCCGTAATGCAAGTGGAACAATGACTTCTTTTTCAGAATTTGCAACTACAAAATGGGAATATGGTCCAGAAGAATTGACTCGTTACAATGGATTTGCTTCATACCAAATTCAAGGTTCAGCAGCAAGTGGAATAAGTTCTGGAGTTGCGATGGACGAGATGGATAAAATAGCAGATAAACTCTCAAATGGAACTATGCATTCATGGAGTGGACTATCTTATCAAGAAAGATTATCAACTGGACAATCAGGGCTTCTTTATACGGTTTCTATTTTAATTATCTTTTTATGTTTAGCAGCTTTATATGAAAGTTGGTCTGTACCATTTTCAATATTATTGGTTGTTCCATTAGGTGTAATTGGAGCCGTTCTAGCTGTTTATTTTAGAGGTTTAGACAATGATGTTTATTTCCAGGTTGCCCTTTTAACTACTATTGGACTTGCTGCTAAAAATGCTATTTTAATTGTCGAGTTTGTGGATACCGCATATAAAAATGGAAAACCTTTATTAGAAGCTGCTATTGAGGGAGCAACACTTAGATTGAGACCTATTATTATGACTTCTTTAGCATTTATTGCAGGAATCATGCCACTAGCATTATCAACGGGAGCTGGAGCAAATAGTAGAATTTCTATTGGAACAGGAATTGTGGGTGGAACTTTAACCGCAACTATCTTTGCAATATTTTTTGTTCCTTTATTTTTTGTTTTAATTAAAAAAGTTTTTTCATCAAAAAAGGCAGGACAAAATGTTTAAAAGAACCATTTCAATAGCCCTTGCTTCAACTCTTTTTACTGGATGTATTTCCCTAGAGCCAAAACTAGAACCAAAAGATTCCAAAGTTATTCCCCTTGAATGGAATAATCCAGTTGAGGCAAAAACTCAAGAAGATTTAACTCAAATAAAACCTTCATGGGAAGATTTTGTTCAAAATGATACTTTAAAAAAAGTTGTTGACCTAGCCATAAAAAACAATAAAGACTTAAAAATAGCCCTTCTAAATATTCAATCAGCAAGGGCAACATATCGTATAACAAAAGCAGATAGTTTTCCAAATGTTAATGCAAATGGTGATGTAAGTCATGCAAGAAATATAAACTCTTCAAATGGAACTACAACTTCACATAATTATTCTGCAAATATATCAGCTTCTTACGAAATAGATTTATTTGGAAAAGTAGAGAGTTTAAATGAAAGTGCATTACAAAGCTATCTTTCAACACAATTTGCAGCAAATACAGTAAAAGTTAGTCTAATCTCTGAAACAATTAATGCGTGGCTTACATTAGCCACCCATAATGAACAATTAAAACTATCAAATCAAACAGTTGAAAATCTACAAAAGGCACATGAACTAACACAAAAAAAGTTTAATGCAGGTGTGATTTCAAAAGCTGATGTATTAGATGCAAGTGCCGCATTAAAAGAAGCACAAATAAATGTTATTTCATATAACACAATGATAAAACAAGATAAAAATGCTTTAGAACTACTAATTGCTCAACCTTTAAATGATGAGCTTTTACCAAAAGAGTTTATAAAGTATGAAAATTGGTTGATGATTGTAAAAGCTGGAATTTCATCAAAAGTTTTATTAACACGACCAGATATTATGGAAGCAGAACATAACCTAAAAGCAAAAAATGCAAATATAGGTGCGGCAAGAGCTGCATTTTTCCCATCTATTTCACTAACTGCAAATACGGGAATTGCTAGTAAATCACTCTCATCACTTTTTGATGGAGGAGCTCAAAGCGTATGGTCTTTTTCACCAAATATAACTCTTCCAATATTTAACGGTGGACAAAATAGTGCAAACTTGGATTATACTTATGCTCAAAGAGATATAGCCCTAAATCAATATGAAAAAACTATCCAAACAGCTTTTAAAGAAGTAAATGATTCACTGGCAACTAGAGCCACAATTAATGAGCAAATAAACAAACAAAAAGAACTTGTAGACGCTGTATCAAAAAGTTATGACCTCGCACTTGGAGCTTATAAAATAGGAACTGGTTCATATTTAAATGTTCTAATTTCGCAAAGAACTTTATATTCAGCCCAACAAAATTTGATTAGTAAATACCAAGAAGATTTAACAAATCGAGTAAGTTTGTATAGCACTCTTGGGGGAAATGAAGAAGTTGAAGAGATAAATAAAGAGAATCAATGAATATAGAGTTTAGATTTTTGCAAAAAGCGATTCTTGATAAAAACTATATTTGTTTTACTTACGAAAATCAAAGTTTTAAAAATGTTAAACCTTTAAAACTTGATTTTGAAAATAGACTTTTTTGTGATAAAGGTGTTTTTGAGTTTGGAAAAATTTCAAAACTCAAAATTTTAAAAGATAGATTTTAAAATCTATGCTTTTATAATAACTTTATCTTTTTTAAATAATCCCCAATCATTGGTATAAAATCTTTTCTACATATTAGATGAGTTAGTGGTTCATTTGGTATTTTAGTGAGTTTCAACTCATTTGTATAATTATACTTATCGATAATATTTCTAGAAACATAAGCGATTCCCATTCCCGCTTTTACACATCCAAGCATAACTTCATAGTTTTCAATAAATATGGTTTTAAAATCTGCATTATTATTTTGAATGAAATACTCTACTAAAAACTTATAGTGTGAACTATCTTTTTTATAGCCTATTAAACAATTTGCACTTTTTTTATTATTTGATTCCACTAAATACAAATCATCATCAAACTTATTTAAAATCATCAAATCTTTATGGTTTGGCTCTCCTGTTATAAAAGCAATATCAAGTTTATAATCCAACAACTTCTCTAAAATTTGAGGATTTGCATTGGCATATAGTTCTAATTCCATATTTGGGTATTTTTTATTAAGTTTTTCAATAAAAGGCAATAATCTCAAAGCTACATTTGCTTGTCCTGAACCAATTCGAAGAATCTCTTGATGGGTGATATTTTTCATTTTAAGTTCAGCTTCTTCGACTTTTTTTACTATTTCAACAGCCAAAGGATATAATTTTTCACCCTCTTTTGTAAGAATCACACCTGATGGAACTCTATGAAATAGTAAATATCCAAGATTTTTTTCTAATTGTTTAATTCGAAGTGTTACATTTGATTGGGTGAAGTTTAAAATTGAAGCACCCAAAGAGATGCTTTTTTTATTTGCAACTGCTACAAAAACTTTTAAAAGCGCTGATTCCATATTGTTATCCATTATATAGTATATAATTTTGTATTATTTGACATTATATATTAAATTGATTATAGTTGCAAAAATACATAAAGAAGTTACCATGATAGAACTATTATTTAATAAACTTATGCCAATTGTAATACTTATAATTATCGGTTATTATTGGAAGAAAAAAGAGTTACCTTTTGATAAAGATATGATTAGCTCTTTGATAATGAACCTTGGAACTCCTGCTTTATTGATTGCTTCTATAAACAATAAAGATTTAACTGCTGATAATATGATAACTATTTTGATCTATGGAACATCTATTATTTTTATTTATACAATATTTACAATGCTTTATTTAAAACTTGAAAAAAAGCCAATAAGACCATTTCTTCAAAGTTTTATTTTCCCAAATACAGGTGGACTTGGATTGCCAATTGTTTATGTATTGTTAGGAGAAACGGCATTTGTTTATGCTATTACTTTTTCTACTTTGATTAATATTTATCATTTTACTATTGGATTGTGGCTTGCAAATAACTCACTAAATCTGAAAAAAGCCTTACAAACACCTATTTTATATGCTTTAATCATAGCATTAGTTTTAAAAGGAACTCAAACACCTGTTCCAAATATCGTAGAAGATGTTTGTCATATGTTAGGTGGAATCGTAATACCTTTATTACTTTTAGCTTTTGGTTCTTCATTGGTTGGTATAAAAATCATGCAAAATTTGAAAGCTGTAAGAATGGGTGTTGCAAGAGTTATTATTGGTTTTATAGTAGTTTATGTAACTTTTTCTTTTGGAAATTTTGAAAAAATATTAATAGATACTTTAATCATTCAATACTCAATGCCAATAGCCTCAGCTAGTTATCTTTTTGCTCTAAGATTTAATGGACCAGCAGATGAAATAGCAGTAATGACAGCATCAAGTACTATTGCTGTGTTGTTTTTACTTCCGGTTATTATTTATGTGGTGAATTGAAAATAAGGGTGATGCTTCTCACTTTTCTTTTTAGTAAAGAAAAGTAAGCAAAAGAAAAGCGTTCGCGAAGTTCCAAAATAGCTAAAAAATCAAATGAAATCTTAAAATTTGAAAACTCGCTCAGTCGCTCAAACAGTTCAAATTTCTTAACAGATTTAATTTGATTTTTCTTTACGCTATTTTGAAAATGCTCACTTATTCATATTCAGAATCTATTTCTTTTGCCATATCTACAAAGTGTTTACAATTATCTTTTAAATAATATAAATATATATTAGCCTCAAACTCTTCCATATTATTAGTAAGAAAATATTCTTTTAGTTTTTTAATTGCAAAAAAATATTCTTCTAAATCATACTGAATATATTCATTCATTTCATTTCGCTCTTCTATTAGATTTTTAAAATCTATAAATGTTTTCTCTAATGAAAGTAACATATTATTACCAAATAATCTATAAGTATCTGAATTGTGTAATCCTTGTGCAATCTTTTCAAATTGATAACTCATTCCTGAATGAAATAAATCTGAAATTAATTTATTTTTATATTTTTCTTTATGCATTAAATCCACCTCGTCTAACTTATTTGATATATATTTATATTTAGTTTTAACTTCTTTTAATTGTTCATATAACATTTCTATCAGATTTATATCAATGTATTCCATTCTATTATTTTCTGAACTTCTATGTAAGGAGAATCCTTCTTTGGACAATGTCATTCTTGAAATATAATTAAAGTATTTTACTTTTTTTTCATTATTATTTGTAGGATGTCCTATTGAAGCATTTCTTAATTTTCTTATGTTTAATAATACTTCACCAATTTCATAATCCAATTCAAAGACTAATGATAGTTGGCTTATTGCATCTTGTTGAATAAAAAGTGCTTGTAATATTCCATAGGTACAAATATATTGTAAACCTACTCTTTCAGGATAATCCATATTAATATAATCTTTTATAGATAATATAGTATCTCCTATAACATCTAATGAACTACAAATCTGATTCTAATCATCTAAATTTAATATTAAATCCTTTTGGTATCTATTTGTATTAATATGATTTCTTACATTACTTTCAATATCAATTATTTCTTTAATTAGTACATTTATATTTTCCAGAAGATATCCTTTGAAATCGCAAATTTAGTAAAAGTTACTATTTTATTTCCCGAAGTATTTTCCAACCAAATACCCACTAGCCCACGCAAATTGAAGATTAAAACCTCCCCTATTTCCTACTATATCTAGAACTTCACCAGCAAAAAATAGACCTTTACATAACTTACTTTCATAAGTTTTATTATCTACCTCAGCAGTTCTTACTCCTCCGCCACTTGCTTCTGCGTGACCGAAACCTTGGGTGTCTATTATTTTTAGTTTCCATTGATTTAATTGAAATGCTATTGCTTTTATCTGTTTTGCATTTATATCAGAGGCTTTTGTATTTATATCAATTTTACAAATATCTAATAAAACTGGTGCTATTTTATTTGACACCATTCCCGTTAGAATATCTACTGCTTTTTGAGTTGGTAGGTTTTTAAATAGGCTTTGTATTTGGTCGGCTAAGTCATTTCTATTTATTTTGGGAAAGAAATTTATAGCAATTTTTACATCTTGGTATTGGCTCAAGTTTAAAGCTGCTAATTGTGAAATATCAAGTATTGCAAAACCTGAAACTCCATAACTTGTGAATAATACATCTCCAAAAATCTCTTGTTCCAAATTTCCATTTATAAACAGACTTACATTACACTCTTTTTTTACACCTTGAAGTTTTCCATTATAAGTATTTTCAGTTTGAAGTCCTACAAGTGAAGGATAAGTTGGGTTGAAACTATGTCCAAATTTTGAAGCAAAGGCTAAACCAGTCTCATTTGCATTTAGTTGTGGAGCTGCTCCTAAACCATTTGAGATTAGAACTTTGTCATAGTTTTTGTATTCTAATTCTTGTGTTTTTATCACAAATTTATCTTCTATTTTTTCTATATCTTTTATAAAAGTTTCCAAATATAGATTTATATTCAACTCTTTTAGGGCTAGTTCCAAAAGATTTACTACTGATTTTGCTTCATTTGACAAAGGATATACTTTTCCACTTGGTTTTATATCAAGTAAAAGTCCAATACTTTTGCAAAACTTCTCAAAGGCTTTAAAATCAAACTCTTTTAATGCAAAATTTACAAAATCAGGATTTTCACCTAAATAGTTTTTTGAAGTGATTGTTGTATTTGAGATATTACATCTTCCATTTCCCGAAGCCAATATCTTTTTACCTATACTTTTATTTGCATCAAATAAATCTATTTGTAAATTTTTGTTTAATCTTTTGGCAGTAATGGCGGCAATTATTCCCGCTGCTCCTGCTCCTATTATTGCTATTTTCAAATCTATCCCTAAAATATTTTTTTTGATTATAGCTAATAGACTCTTTCAGACTCTTTCAAATATGAGGAACGTTTATTGCAATAGAGTTCCCATAAATAAAGGATATTCATGAATCCACAGAAAATTAAACGATCAATTGAACACTTATGTGAGCGAAAAGTACCTATATTCTTATGGGGACCTCCTGGTATTGGAAAATCTTCAATCATTGCACAAATTGCAAAGGAAAAAGGAATTGCTTGTATAGATTTACGACTATCTTTACTTGACCCAACGGACTTAAGGGGGATTCCATTTTTTGATGCTGTTAATCAAACAGCTATTTGGGCACCAGCATCTTTTTTACCAGATGGAAGCATCAAAGAAGGAATTTTGTTTTTAGATGAGTTAAACACAGCAGCTCCAATGGTTCAAGCTTCTGCTTATCAGTTAATCTTAGATAGAAAAATCGGTGAATACACACTTCCTGATGGTTGGTCAATAGTTGCCGCTGGAAATAGAGAAAGTGATAGAGGTGTAGTTTTTAGAATGGCTGCACCACTTGCAAATAGATTTATTCACCTTGATATGGAAGTAAGTGTTGATGACTGGAGAGCATGGGCGATAAACAATAATATTGATTTATCTATTATCTCATTTATCTCATATAGACCCGATGCACTTTTTACTTTTAATACTCAAAGTGATACAAAAGCCTTTGCAACGCCCCGAACTTGGCACTATGTAAATGAAGTATTACTTTCAACTCCTGAAGATGATTTGATAATGGCACTGATTAGTGGAGCAATTGGTGAAGAGTTAGCCGCTTCATTTTTAGGTTTTAAAGCCGTTATAAAAGAACTTCCAAATATGGATGGAATTTTAGATGGAACTGAAAAAGAGTTTCCAACAGACACATCAGCTTTACATATACTTTGTACTGCACTTGCCATTAGAGTAAACGAAGATACAAGAACAAAAGAGTTAGACAATCTTCTGAACTACTCTTTAAATCTTCCAGGGGAATTTGCAGTTATGATTATCCAAGATTTAAGACAAAGAAGAATTGAACTTGACCATCTAAAATCTTGGCCGTTGTGGATGAAAAAATTCAACACATTGCTTCGTTGATTATGAACTCTGACTTACTTCTTACAAAAGCCAAAAGCCAACTAACAACAAAATACCCATATTTTGGAATGTTGGCATCAAGACTAAAACATGAATCAAATGAAAATATAAAATCTTATGCAAGTAATGGAGTGAGATTTTTATACAATCCTGAATTTATAGAGAGTTGCTCTATTGAAGAACTCTCATTTATTTTGACAAATTGTGTTATGCATCATATTTTATCTCACCAACAAAGAAAACTAAAAAGAAAAGGTTATCTTTGGCAATTAGCAACTGATTATGCGATTAATAATCTTCTTGCTAAAAATGGTATGAAAATACCTGAAGGTGTAAATTATGATAAAAAATTCAAAAATATGTACGCTGAAGAGATTTATGATTATCTAAAAAAAGAGCTAATAGAAAGTGGAATTGATGCCTTTGATGATGAAAAAACTCAACAACACGATGAGCAAAAAAACAATAGAGATAATACTGCTAAATTCAGACAAGTAAAAAATATAAAAGAAGAGCTAGACGAAAAAGATGAAGAACAATGGGAATATGCAGCCGCTCTAGCAAAGGAAGTATCAACTAGAAAATCACTTATGCCTTTGGGTTTTGAAAGACTTGCAAAAAAAGTAGAAGCAAAAGATATTGATTGGAAGTTTGAATTATACAATGCCATAAATCGTCACATGAGAAACAACTATGCTTTTATGCCACCAAATAAAAAACATCTTTACAGAGGTTTTGCCCTACCCTCACTTACAAGTGATACTTTGAGTTTAATAGTTGCCATTGATACCTCAGGTTCTATTCAAGAGGAGATTTTAGGAGCATTTATAGAAGAGTTTAAAGCCATCATGCAAAACTTTCCAGCAGTAAATATTGAACTACTAATAGCTGATGCAAAAGTCCATGCCCATTATAGTTTTAGAGGTGCTGAAGATATGGATTTTGTATTAAAAGGTGGAGGAGGAACAGACTATCGACCAGTTTTTGAATACATCGATGCAAACTTTCCAATGTCAAGTATGCTTTTATATTTCACAGATGGTGAGGGAATTTTCCCAAGAATTCCACCAGCTTACGAAGTTCTTTGGGCATTATCAAATAAAAAAGATAGGATTCCATTTGGTAGGGCTTTGGTGATTTTTTAGTTTAATAAAAAACAGCAAACCAAATTGTAGGTTCATCTAAACTCGTATACTTAACTCTATGTTTTTCCATAACCCCAATATTCAAACAATCACCTTTTTTCAACTCTACAACTCTATCCTCAAACTCAAGTATTGCAAAACCCTCTAAAAGTAAAACAAATTCACTTTTTTCTTGTTCATACCAAAACTTTTCTGGTGAAATTTGTCCATTTGAAACTATTTTTTCTATTTTTATTGTCTCATTTTTGAAAATTTCAAAAAACTTTTCTTCATTTCTATCTACTATTATTTGCTCAAAAATGTTGTATTTTTCCATATTAGGAACCTCCTAGAATGATGATTTATTGGTATTTTACTCAAAATTACTTAATCATTTGATATAATCTTGATAGATTTAATCAAGTTAGTTAATCACCCCTCATTTAAAGGGTATTATATTAATTGTGATTAAACTACTTGACATTGATTTAAAAATGTTCTATAATTTCAACATATAAAGAAAATGAACAAAAATAAGAAAGGGAAAAAATGCAAAAAGAGACAATCGCAATTCACGCAGGTTATAACAAAAAAGAAGGTTATGGCACAATGAGCGTTCCAATAGCTCAAACAACAGCTTATGCCTTTAGAGATTCTGAACATGCTGCAAATTTATTTGCACTTAAAGAACTTGGACCTATTTATACAAGATTAACAAACCCTACAACAGATGTTTTAGAACAAAGATTTGCTGCACTTGAGGGTGGAGCTGCTGCTATTTGTACATCTTCAGGACAAGCTGCATCATTTTTTGCAATTGCAAACGTAGCTGAAGCTGGTGATAATGTAATTATTTCTGATAAATTATACGGTGGAAGTGTTACATTATTAACTTACACTATGAAAAGATTTGGAATTAACGCTAAAGTATTTAAAAGTGATGATGCTTCTGATTTAGAAAGTTTAATTGATGATAAAACAAAAGCTATCTATTTTGAATCATTATCAAATCCTCAAATTGCTATTCCTGATGTGGAAAGAGTTGTTGAGATTGGAAAAAAACATGGTGTTTTAACTATTTGTGATAATACAGTTGCAAGTGCTGCTTTATTTAATCCAATTAAATGGGGAGTTGATGTTGTTGTTCACTCAACTTCAAAATATACAAATGGTCAAGGAACTGCACTTGGTGGAATTATTGTAGAAAGAGCTGGTTTAGCTGAATTTTTCAAAGCAAATGAAAATAGATATTCACACTTTACAACTCCTGATCCATCTTATCATGGATTAGTTTATACGGATGTTCCTCTTCCAAACTTTTGTTTAAGAGTAAGATTATCACTTTTAAGAGATATTGGAGCAACTCAATCTCCACATAACTCTTGGTTATTAATTCAAACTTTAGAAACATTAAGTTTAAGAGTTGACAAACATTCAGATAATGCTTTAGAGGTTGCTAAATTCTTAGAATCTCATCCAAAAGTAAAATCTGTAAATTATCCAGGATTACCATCAAATAAATATTATGCAAAAGCGCAAAAATATTTCAAAGATGGAAAATCATCTGGACTTATCTCTTTTGATGTTGAATCTTTTGAAGAAGCAAGAAGAATCATTGATAGTGCAAAACTATTCAGCGTAGTTGTAAATATTGGAGATAGTAAATCACTTATTGTTCATCCAGCATCTACAACTCACTCTCAAATGAGTCCTGAAGAGTTAGCAAAAGCTGGTGTAAATCCTGTTACTGTTAGACTTTCAATTGGTTTAGAAAATACTGTTGATCTTATTGAAGATTTAAACCAAGCGTTGAATTAAGAAATTAAGAAAATGCCATTAATATCAACAAAAGGTGTATACGGCTTAACAGCCATGTATGAGTTAAGCAAGCATCAAGAAGATACTCCTATGCAAATCAAGGAAATATCTGCAAATGCAAATATTCCTCAAAATTACTTAGAACAACTTTTAAGTAAATTAAGACGAGCGGAACTTGTAAAAAGTATACGAGGTGCAAGGGGTGGATATATCCTTGCTAAAAGTGCTAAAGAGATTAAAATAGTTGATATTTTAATTGCTTTAGAAGATGATATTAAGATAATTGATGCAAAAGCTGAAAATCCAATCTTAAATATCTTTTTTGATGAATCAAAAAATAGTATGAAAAAGATTTTTGATATTTCACTAGATAAACTAGATGAATATCAAGAAAAATATAACGAATTTTTACATTACAGTATATAACTTAAATAAAGGAAAACAAAATGAAATATGCAAATAACATAACAGAATTAATCGGTAACACACCTTTAGTAAAATTACAAGGTGCAAGTAACACAACTGGAGCAACAGTTTTAGGTAAATGTGAATTTATGAATCCTTCACATTCAGTAAAAGATAGAATTGGTACAAACATGATAAATGCAGCTATTAAAGCTGGATTAATTAAAGAAGGTACAACTGTAATTGAACCAACAAGTGGAAATACAGGTATTGCATTAGCTTCTGTTTGTGCAGCTTTAGGAATTAAATTAATTCTTACAATGCCTTCATCAATGAGTATTGAAAGAAGAAGATTATTAAAAGCTTTAGGTGCTGATTTAGTATTAACTGCTCCTGAAAAAGGAATGAAAGGTGCTATTGAAAAAGCTGTTGAATTACAAGAGGCAACTCCAAACTCTTTTATTCCTCAACAATTTGCAAATGCAGCAAACCCTGAAATTCACAGACTTACAACTGCAAAAGAGATTTTAGCAGACACAGATGGGAAAATTGATATTTTCGTAGCTGCTATTGGAACAGGTGGAACAATAACTGGAACTGGTGAAGTTTTAAAAGCTCACAATCCAAATATCCAAATTATTGCAGTTGAGCCAGAAGCGTCACCTGTATTAAGTGGTGGAAAACCAGGACCTCATAAAATCCAAGGAATTGGAGCTGGGTTTGTACCAGATGTTTTAAATACAAAAATTTATGATGAAGTATTACAAGTATCAAATGATGATGCAATTGCAACTTCAAGAAAAATTGCTCAAACAGAAGGATTATTAGTTGGTATTTCTGCAGGTGCAAATATTTACGCAGCACAATTAGTGGCAGCAAGACCAGAAAACAAAGGTAAAACTATTGTTACAATTTTATGTGACACAGGTGAGAGATACTTAAGTTCTGGTTTATATGATTATGATGAAGAGTAAGACTCTTTATCATAAGCTTTTTATTTAAATATAGGAAAACAGATGCACGAAAAACCATATAGGTCAGTTGTAAAAGCCATTTCATGGAGAACTGTTGGTACGATTGATACAATTATTGTTTCATATTTTATCACGGGAAATCTAGTGATGGCAGCTTCAATTGGTTCAATTGAAGTTATTACAAAAATGGCTTTATACTATTTCCATGAAAGAGCATGGAATAAATTATCTTTTGGAAAAGTGAAAACTCCAGCAGTTGATTATCAAATTTAGGTTATAAAATGAGTAACAAAGAATTAATACAAAATATAAATAAAGATTTAGAAAATAAAACTACACCAGAAGTAATTGAATATTTTTTAACAAAATTTAAAAATGTAGCACTAAGCTCAAGCTTAGCAGCTGAAGACCAAGTTTTAACAGATATTATTTTAAAACAAGACAAAAATGCAACAATATTTACATTAGACACAGGAAGATTACACCCTGAAACTTACGATGTTATGGATGCGACAAATTTAAAATATGGTGTAAAAATTGATGTATTTTTCCCACAAAATGAAAAAGTACAAGAGTTATATCAAACTCAAGGGGTAAATGGACAATATGAAAGTATTGATAATAGAAAAGCCTGTTGTAATATTAGAAAAATTGAGCCTTTAAAAAGAGCATTAAAAGATGTTGAAGTTTGGGTTACAGGACTTCGAGCTGCTCAAAGTGTTACAAGGGTTGATATGCCTTTAGTTGAATGGGATGAAAACTTCAAAGTAATTAAAGTAAATCCTTTGATTAATTGGACAGAAGAAAATGTGTGGGATTATATAAAAACAAATAGAGTTCCATACAATAAACTTCACGACAAAGGATTTCCAAGTATTGGATGCGCTCCTTGTACACGAGCTATCAAAGATGGTGAAGATATAAGAGCAGGAAGATGGTGGTGGGAAAACCCAGAACACAAAGAATGTGGTTTACACAAAAAATAAGAAAGGAAAAAAATGCAAATAAGTCAAAATAGATTAACACATCTAAAACAACTAGAAGCAGAATCAATGCATATTATGAGAGAAGTTGTAGCAGAATTCTCAAATCCAGCAATGTTATATAGTGTTGGAAAAGACTCTTCTGTAATGTTACATCTTTTACAAAAAGCATTTTATCCTGCACCTCCTCCACTTCCTTTAGTTCATGTTGATACAACATGGAAGTTTAAAGAGATGATTGAGTTTAGAGATAAAAGAGCAAAAGAAGTTGGTATGGAACTTATAGTTTATACTAATCCAAAAGGGGAAGAGATGAATATCTCTCCTTTTACTCACGGTTCAGCATTACATACAGATGTTATGAAAACTGAAGGATTAAAACAAATGTTAAATATCCAAAAGTTTGATGCAGTATTTGGTGGAGCAAGACGTGATGAAGAAAAATCAAGAGCAAAAGAGAGAATCTACTCTTTTAGAGATAAAAACCATAGATGGGATCCAAAATCTCAAAGACCAGAATTATGGAATGTCTATAATGGAAGACACACAAAAGGTGAGTCTATTAGAGTATTCCCATTATCAAACTGGACAGAATTAGATATTTGGCAATATATTTATCTTGAAGGTATTCCTATTCCTGATTTATATTTCTCAAAAGAGAGAGAAGTAGTTGAATATATGGGTACAAAAATCATGGTAGATGATGACAGAATGCCTGAAGAGTTAAGAAAAACAGCTAAAAAAGAGATGGTAAGATTTAGAACTTTAGGTTGTTATCCATTAACTGGTGCAGTTAATAGTGAAGCTACAACTTTACCTGAAATTATTCAAGAGATGTTAATTTGTACTACAAGTGAAAGACAAGGTAGATTAATAGATAGTGATGGTGACGCATCAATGGAGAAAAAGAAACAAGAAGGATATTTTTAGAATGGCACATCAATCAGACTTAATTGCAGAAAATATAGAACAATATTTAAAAGAACACGAAAATAAAGAAATATGTAGATTTATCACTTGTGGAAGTGTTGATGATGGTAAAAGTACTCTAATTGGAAGACTTTTATATGATTCAAAAATGATTTTTGAAGATCAATTAGCAGCTATTGAAAAAGATAGTAAAAAATCAGGAACTACTGGTGATAAAATCGATTTAGCACTTTTAGTTGATGGATTAGCTAGTGAGAGAGAACAAGGTATTACTATTGATGTTGCTTATAGATTTTTCTCAACTGATAAAAGAAAATTTATTATTGCAGATACTCCAGGTCATGAGCAATATACAAGAAATATGGCAACGGGTGCTAGTACTGCTGATATTGCTATTATTTTAATAGATGCAAGACAAGGAATTTTAACTCAAACTAAAAGACACTCTTATATTGCAAGTTTATTAGGTATTAAAAACCTAATCGTTGCTATTAACAAGATGGATTTAGTTGATTTTAGTGAAGAAGTGTTTGAAAAAATCAAAAGAGATTATAATGATATTATTTCATTCTTACCTCATCATAATGATTTAAATATTCAGTTTATCCCTATTTCGGCACTTGATGGAGATAATATCTTAACTATTTCACCAAAATGTTCTTGGTATAAAGGTCTTCCTTTAATGCCATTATTAGACAATACGTCTATACATAAACAAGAATCTTCATCATTTAGACTTCCTGTTCAATATGTATTACGTCCTCACTTAAATTTTAGAGGATTCTCTGGAACAATATCAAGTGGTGAGATAAAAGTTGGTGATGAAATTACCGTTTTACCTTCAAGAAAAACAAGTAGAGTTAAATCAATAGTATCAAATGATGTTAAAGATTTAAGACCAATTGGAAAAGATGAAACTGTTGAAACTATTGAAAAAGCATTTGCTCCAATGGCTACAACTATTACGCTTGAAGATGAGATTGATATTTCAAGAGGTGATATGATAGTAAAAACTGGAGATATTCCAAAAGTATCAAATCACCTTTCTTGTATGGTAGTTTGGATGGATGAAACTCCAATGAAACTAAACCAAAATTATGTGATTAAAAGAGCAACTTCAGTAATTAATGGTGCATTTAATTCAATTGAGTTTAAAAAGAACATCAATACTTTTGACGAAGTTGATGCAACTGAATTAGCATTAAATGATATTGCAAAATGTACAATATCACTTGATAGAGAAATTGCAGTTGATTCATACTATGAAAATAGATACACAGGAAGTTTTATTATCATTGATAAATATACAAACTCAACAGTAGGAGCTGGTATGATTTTATCTTCTGTTGAAGGTTTTGCAAAACTTGAAGATGAGAAAAAAGTTTATTCAAAAGCTGAAATTGAATTAAATGAATTCATTAGAAGAAATTATCCTGAATGGGATTGTAAGGCAATATAATGTCTAATAATTTAACATTAAATATTGAAAACATAAAAAAAGAAAAAGATGGAATGGATGTCTTAGCAGACATCTTTTTCTATGCTGTTTTTGGAGAATTTGTCAGTCCAGAAGATTTGGAAAGATTCAAATGGTATGGCATTTATGCCCAAGATGAAAAACAAAAACACTTTATATTAAGAGTTCCCCTATCAATGGGCGAATTAAATCTAAATCAAATAAAAATACTTAGTTTTATCTCAAAAGAATTTAGCGATAATAGTTTACTTTTTTTAGATGAACAAAAAGTAGAATTTAGAAATCTAAAAATTTATGATTTACCAAATATCTTTAATCTTCTTCAAGAAGCAAAATTAAATACATATTTTGAAGCAGGACATACAGTAAGAAGAATTCTTACTTGCCCAGTAAATGGTATAGATGATACTCAATTACTTGATGTTGAACCATTAGCAAACAAATTAAATGGAACTTTTATTGGAAATAAAAACTTCTCAAACTTACCAAATAAACTTCAAATTGCAATAAGTGGTTATGAAGAGGGATGTAATGTTCAGTTTACTCCTGATGTTAGTTTTAATGCAACAAAAGATACAAAAGATAAAATTATTTTTGCTATAAAAGTCTTGGATAAAATTATAGGTTATATTACTCCTGCCCAAGTTGTAAAAACTGCAATTGCCATTGCAAATATCTATAAAGATTTTGGAGATAGAACAAATCTACAAAATAGCTCTTTTGAATCTTTAGTAAATAATTGGGGAATAAATAAATTCTTTGATATTTTAAATTCAACAGTAAATTATAAAATAGAAAAAAATAAAACTATCCAAGAACAAACAACTCCAAGAAAACCAAGAATGGGAATAAACAAAAGTAAAATTGAAGAACAAAGTTATATAGGTTGTAAAATTACTTCTTCAATAATTCAAAGTTCAAATTTAGATAATTTATCATCTTTACTTGAAAAATATAGTGCTTCAAAAATTAAAATTACCCATAAAGGGAATATAATAATTTTAGATGCTTTATCAGCTAATGCAGATGATTTTGCAAAAGATCTTGAAAAAATAAACTTTAATCCTTTTGTATAAAATAAGAGAAGCTAAAAATTTAGCTTTTTTTATTCAAGCTAACTCTTATGATAAATAACTTAAAATTATGCACTTAATAACTATAACTAATCAAATGAGCAAATAAAAAAATGAACAAAAATATTTTTAGACCTTTTTTCAATGAAAATACCGATATATTAAACTTTATTAGATACAACACTATTGGAAAAAATAAAAAAGAGTATTTTGACTATACAGCTTCAGGACTTGCATTTAGACAAATAGAAAATAGAATCCATGATGTACTTGAAACTTATGCAAATACTCACTCTAAAGAGGCTTCAAATGCCGATAAAACTACAAACTATTATGAATTAGCAAGGTCTAGTTTAGCTTCAAATTTAGAACTAACAGAGGATTTTGCAATTCTTCCAAGTGGTTGTGGAACAACTGCTGCTATTAAACATTTTCAAGAGTTGTTAGGACTTTATATTCCCCCAGCAACTAAAAAAAGATTTGGTTTTAAAATAGATATAAAAACTGCTCCATTGGTAATAGTAGGACCCTATGAACACCACTCAAATGAAGTTTCATTTAGAGAAGCATTATGTGAAATACAAAGAATAGATTTGGATAAACAAGGTTTAGTTGATTTAAATCACCTAAAAGAGGTTTTAGAAAAAAACAAACATAGAGAAATAATAGCTTCATTTTGTATAGCTTCAAACGTAACAGGAATTATTACTCCTTACGAAGAAATCTCTAAAATGCTACGAGAATATAATGCAATAGTTTGTTTTGATGCAGCAGCTTCAAGTCCATATATGAACATTCCATCTCATCTTTATGATGCTATGTTTATGTCACCACATAAACTTCTTGGAGGTCCTGCCTCTTGTGGTTTATTGATTATTAGAAAATCTTTAGTTGACACAACTATTCCTCCTTCATTTTCAGGTGGAGGAACAGTTTTATATGTAAATAAAACTTCACAAACTTATCAAAAAGATATAGAAGCAAGGGAAGAAGCGGGAACTCCTCCAATTTTACAATTTATTCGTGCATCTTTGGCATATCAACTTAGAAATGAAATAGGTTTTGAATTTATAAAAAAACAAAAAGATGCACTAAAAGAGTATTTCATTAGTGAATTAAAAAAGATTCCAAACTGTGAAATCTACGGAAATCAAGAAGCTTCAAATATAGGAATTGTCTCTTTTAACATAAAAAGTTTAAGTCCCTATGATTTATGTAATCGTTTATCTTTAGAAGATAATTTCCAAACAAGAGCTGGATGTTCATGCGCTGGACCTTATGGACATGATTTACTTGGAATTGAAAAGTTAGATATGAATAATCGACCAGGTTGGGTTAGAATCTCTATTCATTTTTCACAAACAAAAGAAGAGATTAAAAATTTAATTGATGGGATTAAAAAGATTATTCTTTAGTTTATTATTAATAAAAAGGAAGCCAAAAAGATTTGGTTTCCTTTTTTTAAGTTAGAATTTGTAGTTAATTCCTGCAAACATAGTAGTTGAATCTTCAATTTCCATTTTGGCAGTCATATCAATACCTGAATCAGTCCAATTGAATGTTTTATCTATATTATATTTTGTATAAGCTAATCCTACTTCAAATTCTACATTTTTCGTAATATCATAAATAGCCCCAACTTGAGCACCATAAGCTAATCCTGACATTTTTGCTGTTCCAAGTCCATCAATATTTATTTCTTTATATTCTCCATTACCAATATGAACTCCAGCAAGTAATCTGAAATCATTATTAATAGGAATTAAATAGTCATAATTACCTAATATAACTGTAAAATCAGTATCTTCTCCTGTGAAGTTTGCATGAGATAAAGAAATTCTATGAGTTTTATCAATAATAATACCTGCTTTTAATTTTAAAGAAGTATCTGTCATATCATCTGATACATTTACAATTGTTCCAGAAGAACTCGAACCATTAACTTTATAATTTGCAGCTCCTCTCTCAGCTCCTGCACCTAAGAAATATTGCAAATCCATTGCTAACATTGATGTACTAGCAGCAAATAAACTTGCAGTTACTATTATTTTTTTCATTTTTTAACCTTATTTTTTATTTTCTTAAACATAAAATTATATGTTCCATTTTATTATATCTATCATATATATTATTCTGTTTTTTCCTATTGTTTTCTACAAAGATAATTTTTATTAGTATAATATTGTAACATTATATGTTATATTATGCTTATTTATTACTATTAAAGCTTTCAATTGACCTATAATAAATTAATTTTAAAATTACACAAAAACTACATACTTCATTTAAACTTCATTAACCAACAAAGCATACAATCCTACATGAATTTCATAATATTTTTTTGCATCTTTTTTATTGCTTTTGCTTTTCAAACTTTGATAATAAAAAAGCGTCTTATAAATAAACTTGATTTTACTTATAAGACCAAAAAATATCTTAGCCTAATTTTATATATCACTTTTTTGGGTGTGATTTTATACCCAATGGCTAGGTATTTTCCAGTAGTGCCAAACTGGCTCTATTTTGCACTTTCATTGCCAATTGGGGTGATTTTTCTAACATTTATTATTACTTTATTACATGAAATCATCTCATTTGGAATTAACAAAACCCCATTCAAAAAAAATCGAAGAGAATTTTTCAAAAAAGGCTTAGACATTGGTGCTATCTCTTTTGTGGTTGCAACAAATGCAAAAGCTATAGATAATGCTAGAAATATTGAACTTGAACTTGTAGATGTAAAAATAAACAACTTAGCCCTACCCTACACCATTATTCAAATAAGTGATATTCATATTGGTGGACTAATAAATAAAGAATTTATAAAAAAACTTGTTGATAAAATAAATATTTTAAATGGAGATATTGTTGTAATCACAGGTGATTTAGTAGATACAAAATTAGAATTTGCAGAACCCGCACTAAATGAACTTAAAAATATAAAATCAAAATATGGAACTTATTTTATAGTTGGAAATCATGAATATTTCCATGGAGTTAAACCTATCATTGATTATGTAAACTCTTTGGGAATAAAAACTTTAGAAAATGAAAATGTTTATATAGGTGAAAAAAACAAAGGTTTTAATCTCTGTGGAGTTTATGATATATTTGGATTTAGATATGGTGCTTATGAACCAGATATTAATATAGCTTTACAAAATATTGAAAACTCACCAACTATTCTTTTAGCTCATCAACCAAAATATATAATACAAATTGAAGATACAATAAAAATTGATTTAGCTCTTTGTGGACACACCCATGGTGGACAAATTTTTCCATTTAATTTTTTAGTAAAACTTGAACAACCTTATGTAAAAGGTCTTCATCAGCACAATGAATTCACACAAGTTTATGTAAATAAAGGCACTGGATTTTGGGGTCCACCCATGAGACTAGGCGCTAGTAGCGAAATTACTATTTTAAAACTTTCTTAATTCTAGGCTGTATCACTTATATACAGTTATTTAATAAATTTACTTATCTTATTCATGTATAATAATTTTAATTAAAATAAAAGGATTTTGAATGTCTTTGAAAGTAGTAATTTCTCATAAAACTCACTATAAATATGATAGAGCTATATCTTTGTCTCCACATATTATAAGGTTGCGTCCAGCTCCTCATAGTAGAACTCCTATTGAAGCTTATTCTTTAAAAATCAAACCTGATAATCACTTTTTAAATTGGCAACAAGATCCATTTGGAAATTACCAAGCAAGATTGGTATTTCCTGAAAAAACTAAAGAATTTGAAATTGATGTTGAAATCATTGCAGATTTAATCACATTAAATCCTTTTGATTTCTTTGTTGAAGATAGTGCTACAAACTTTCCTTTTGAATATAAGAAAGATTTAAAAAAAGAGTTAAAACCTTATTTAAAAATTGAAGAAGATGGCAAATTATTAACTGAGTTTGTTGGTAAAATTGATAAAACAGAAAAACCAATTATTGATTTTTTAGTTGAAGTTAATCAAAAAATTAACCAATATGTAAACTATACGGTAAGACTAGAACCAGGTGTTCAAACTTGTAAAACTACTTTAGAAAAGAAATTAGGTTCGTGTAGAGATTCTGCTTGGCTTTTTGTACAAGTTTTAAGACATTTAGGACTTGCAGCACGTTTTGTATCTGGATATTTAGTTCAATTAACAGCCGATGTTAAATCACTTGATGGACCAAGTGGTCCTGAAGCTGACTTTACAGATTTACATGCTTGGACAGAAGTTTATATTCCAGGTGCTGGATGGGTTGGACTTGATAGTACAAGTGGATTATTTGCAGGGGAAGGTCATATTCCATTAGCTTGTACACCTCATTATAATAGTGCCCATGCAATCGAAGGATTTAGTGATAAATGTGAAACTGAGTTTGAATTTGATAATAGTGTTACAAGAATTTTTGAATCTCCAAGGGTTACAAAACCTTATAAAGAAGAACAATGGAAAGCTATTTATGACTTAGGTTTCAAAGTTGATGAAGATTTAGAAAAAAATGATGTTCGTCTAACAATGGGAGGAGAACCAACATTTGTTTCTATTGATGATATGGAATCAGCTCAATGGAATAGTGAAGCAGATGGTGAACATAAAAGAGAATTAGCAACAAAACTTGCAAGAAGACTTTTAGAAACTACAACAACAGGTGGACTATTACATCATGCCCAAGGAAAATGGTATCCAGGTGAACCACTTCCACGATGGCAAACAACAATTTACTGGAGAAAAGACAAAAAACCAGTTTGGGAAAATCCAGCACTTCTTGCAAATAAAAATGATGTTTTTGAGTATACAGCTTCTGATGCAAAAAACTTTTTATCAACTCTTGCTTCTGTTTTAGGTGTTAGTGATGAAAATATAAGTCCAGCATTTGAAGATCCAATCTATTATATTATGAAAGAAGCTGAACTTCCTATTGATATTGACCCTTTAAAATATAATTTAAAAGATCCACTTGAGAGAAAAACAATTGCTGAAAAATTAGCACAAGGTTTAAATAATGAAGTTGGATATGTTTTACCTTTAAATTTTGGAGTTACAAAATGGATAAGTTCAAAATGGGAATTTAGAAGAAATCACCTATTTTTAAGTGCTGGAAATTCACCATTGGGATTAAGACTTCCATTAGAATCATTAGTAGTAAAACCACCTATTGAACTAGAAAAAAGTTTTGAAACAGACCTTTTTGCCTTTGCTCCAGAGCTTGGAGATTATATTAAAGATGTGAAAAAAAGAGCGAAAAAAACTAGTAAAAAAACAACTGAGAAATTTAATTCAAACACTTTTGTAAGAACTGCAATTACATCTGAAATTAGAGATAGTAAACTTTGTATTTTCCTTCCTCCAATTGAAGATACAGAAGTATTCCTTGATTTAATTGCTTCAATTGAACAAACTGCAACTATATTAAATTTATCAGTAATAATCGAAGGTTATGAACCACCACACGATTTAAGAACAGATAGAATTAAAGTAACTCCAGATCCAGGTGTTATTGAAGTTAATATTCAACCTGCAACTTCTTGGAAAGAGTTAAGTGATAATTTACTTGCACTTTATGAAGATGCTAGACTTTGCCGACTTGGAACTGAAAAGTTTATGATTGATGGAAGACACACAGGAACAGGTGGTGGTAACCATGTTACTATTGGTGCATTAAAACCTAGTGATTCTCCACTATTAAGAAATCCTCAATTACTTAGAAGTTTAATCACATTCTGGCAACACCACCCAGGTTTATCTTATCTATTCTCAGGGGCATTCATTGGTCCAACTTCACAAGCTCCAAGGGTTGATGAAGGACGTCCTGAAAATCTTTATGAACTTGAAATTGCCTTTTCTCAAATTCCTGAGCATGGAGATGTACCATTTTGGTTAACTGATAGATTATTTAGACACATGTTAACAGATATTACAGGAAATACTCACAGAAGTGAGTTTTGTATAGATAAACTATATTCTCCTGATAGTAGTACGGGTAGACTTGGTATCTTAGAGCTTAGAGCTTTTGATATGCCACCTCACTCACAAATGGCACTTTTACAAATGTTATTAGTTCGAGCTTTAGTATCTTGTTTTTGGCAAAAACCATATAAACATGATTTAGTTAGATGGGGAACAAGATTACATGATAAATTTTTACTTGAACATTATGTAAAAGATGATTTAAAAAGTGTAGTTCAATACCTAAATGATGAAGGTTATGAGTTTAAACTTGATTGGTTTGACCCATTTTTTGAATTTAGATTCCCATTATATGGAATGACAATGATAGAAGGAATGCCAGTTGAAATAAGATCAGCAATTGAACCTTGGCATGTTTTAGGGGAAGAATCAAGTTCTCAAGGAACGGCTAGATATGTGGATTCATCGGTTGAGAGATTACAAATAAAAATTGAAAACTTCAACGAAGAAAGATACATAGTAACTTGTAATGGAGTTCAAGTTCCCCTATCAAAAACAGATATTGAAGGAGAGTTTGTAAGTGGAGTAAGATACAAAGCTTGGCAACCATGGTCAGCGTTGCATCCAACCATTAAAGTTGATACACCTTTAACTTTTGATATAATAGATAAATGGAATACTAGATCTATTGGTGGGTTTAATTATTTTGTGGCACATCCAGGCGGAAGAAGTTATGATAGTTTCCCTGTAAATTCTTATGAAGCTGAATCAAGAAGAATAAATAGATATTGGGACTTCAATCACTCTCAAGGTGAAATTGAAGCTTACGAGCCATCAATTTCAGGTGAAGCAAACACTATTTTTGCAGTGGAAGCAACTAGAACTTTAAAAAACACCAAAGGAAGTAAAAAACTTCTTTTCAAAGAAATGCCAAAAAATAAAGAGTATCCTCATACATTAGATTTAAGACAAAGGTGGATTAAAAAGTAAATGTCAATTTTTGATAGTTGTAAGTTAGAATCATCATTTGATGAGATGTTTGATGCCCAGTGTAATGTAAAACCCCATTGGAATGAGATTAAAAATGGTTTAGATAATGCAGGAATTAAACAACTAGAACAAAAACAACTAGAAATTGATTGGAGACTTGAAGATAACGGGGTTACTTATAATATTTATAATGATCCTGAAGGAAATAATAGAAGATGGAATTTAGACCCTATTCCTATGGTTTTAACATCTGCTGAATGGGATGAAATTTCAAAGGGTTTAAAACAAAGGGCAAAACTTTTAAATCTAATTTTTAAAGATTTATATACTGAACAAAGATTAATAAAAGAAGGAATTGTTCCTGCTGAAATCATCTTTGCTCACAAAAGTTTTATTCCTGAAGTTTTTAATTTTGAGAATATTGATTATTACTCTATGAGATTTTATGCAACAGATATAAGCCGTGGTCCTGATGGTAAATTTTGGGTTATAAATGATAGAACTCAATCACCATCAGGTCTTGGATATGCTATAGAAAATCGTCTTACGATGAACTCTATATCAAATGATTTATA
The DNA here is from genome assembly GCF_003544815.1 of Arcobacter suis CECT 7833. Classification (NCBI taxonomy): domain Bacteria; kingdom Pseudomonadati; phylum Campylobacterota; class Epsilonproteobacteria; order Campylobacterales; family Arcobacteraceae; genus Arcobacter; species Arcobacter suis. The sequence goes on from NZ_CP032100.1 coordinate 2,613,526, forward strand.
TCCAAATGTTGAGATTTTAAAAATGGCAAAATTTATAGAGGGTTTTAAAAATATGTTAAAATCTCTCTGCTCTTCCAATCAAGATAATCCTTTAATTGCACTTTTAACTCCTGGTCCTTTAAATGAAACATATTTTGAACACTCGTATATTAGTTCTTTTTTAGATTTAACTCTTGTTCAAGGGGAAGATTTACTTGTGAAAAACAACCAATTATGGTTAAAAAGTTTAAATGGTTTACGAAAAGTTGATACTTTATTAAGAAGAGTTGATTCACAATATTGCGACCCACTGGAACTTAGAAATGATTCACAACTTGGAGTGGCTGGACTTGTAAATGTAATTAGAAAACATAATTTATCAATGATAAATCCAATTGGTGTTGGTATTTTAGAGAATATTGGACTAAATCCTTTTATGAAAAATATTGCCAAATATCTATTAGATGAAGAGTTAATATTGCCACAAATCGCAACTTGGTGGTGTGGACAAAAAAATGAACTTGATTTTGTACTAAAAAATATTAAAAATCTAATTATCAAAAAAATAGATAGAACTGATAATATAGAAGTATATTTTGCAAATAAATTAAATGATGAAGATTTAAAAAACTTAATAGAAAAAATTCAAAACAATCCACACTATTATGTGGGTCAAGAAATAATAGATTTTTCAACAACTCCTTCTTTTACAAAAGGAAAAGTAGAACCTCGAAATACAGTAATTAGAGCTTTTTCATATTTACATGAAGATAAATATCATGTAATGCCAGGAGGTTTGATTAGAGTTTCTCCCACAAAAGACTCTTTAGTTGTATCAAATCAAAAAGGTGGAACAAGTAAAGATTTATGGATTCTTGGTAAAAGTGATGATTTTTCTGGAAATAATATCTTTAAAAATAGGTCGTTTATTGATTCAAGATTAGAAAATATTTCAACAAAAAGAGCAGAAAATCTTTTTTGGTTAGGAAGATATTTAACAAGAGCTATAACAACGGCTAGAATGATTAGATTTAATTTAAAAAATATGCTTAATCTAAACAGATATGATGATAATACAAACTCAAGAAAAACAAATAGAATTTTAAATATTGCTTTAACCCATTTAACTATGAGTTATCCAGGATTTTTGGATGAAAAATCTATTTTTCCGTTAAAAGAGATTATCTCATTAATTAGGGACAAAAACAGAGTTGGAACTCTTAGTTTTACCCTTGATATGTTATCAAACCTAAATTCTAGTGTAAAAAATCTTCTTGCAATGGAAGCTTGGAGAATTTATGAAAGAATGCAAAAAGAGTGGAATACTTATAATAAAAAAGAGTTTCTTACAAATAAAGATCACATAAATGAACTTGATAAATTATTGATTTATTTGATGGCTTACAAAGAATTAATTGATGAAAGTATTTTCAAAGAACAAGGTCTGATTTTATATGATATTGGTTGTAAAATAGAGACTTCTCAACTATTAATTTCAAAATTAAGATCTTTGCTTACTCAAAAACTTGATAAATTAATTGAATATGACGTTTTAGATTCTATGTTAAACTCTTATGAAAGTTACAACTCATATAGAGCTTATTATAAATCATCATTAGCTTTAGAAAATGTATTAGACTTTTTAATATTTAATACAAAATATCCAAAATCTTTGATTTATATAATAAACCAATTATTAGCCGATTTAAAAGAACTTCCAAAAAATATTGATAACTCTCACCTAAGTAGTTTTGAGGAGCCTGTATTTAAAGTATTTTCTATGATTACTTTAACAAATACCAAAAAACTTTTGGAAACTCCTGAAGATGAATATGTATATAAAGAATTGGATGAATTTTTATCAATACTTTCTGATTTATTAACACAAACATCTGAAGAATTAACAAAAACATATTTTTCACACTACAACGAGTAACTATGATTTATGAAATATACCACGAAACAAAATTCGATTATGTCGCTCTTGTAACTTTTAGTCATAATTTAGCAAGATTAAAACCTAAAGATTCTAATACTCAAAAACTATTAGAATACTCTTTAAAAATAGAGCCAACACCTTATGAAACAAATGAATTTTTAGATTATTTTGAAAATACAAATAATTTTATGCTTATTAGGGAAGCCCATAAAAGCTTAAAAGTTATTGCAACTTCAAAAGTTGAAAGAATTAAAGAAGAAATAGATAAAGAGTTAGATTTATTAAAAGATATAAAAACCTCTGTAAAAGATTTGAAACAAAGACTCAGTTCTTATCATCCAGATGATGTTTTAGCAAAATATTTTTTATTTGAAACTGACTCTATTCCTATGCCATCAGCAGAAATAAAAAAATATGTTTTAGAATCTTTTGATGAAAATAGAAATATTATTGAAGCAACTAATGAATTTATGGCAAGAATTTTTAATGATTTTAAATTTGTTTCAGGTTTTAGTGATATTACAACTCCAATTGAAGTGATTTTTAAAGAGAAAAAAGGGGTTTGCCAAGATTTCGCACAATTTGCAATTTCAGCACTTAGAAGTATTGGAATTCCTACACGATATGTGAGTGGTTATATACAAACTCTTCCAGCCCAAGGAAAAGAAAAACTTTTTGGAGCAGATGCTTCTCATGCTTGGTTTTCTATTTATATTCCTGATTTTGGTTGGGCTGATTTTGATCCTACAAACAATAAAATTCCAAATGAAGAGTATATAATATTAGGATATGGAAGAGATTATTTAGATATTTCTCCTTTAAAAGGAGTTGTTCAAAGTAGTGGAAATAGTTCGTTGGGTGTTAAAGTTGATGTTAAAATCTTAGCAGATTAGAAGAGTTTAAAAACTCTCCCACTCTGCGTCATCTTTTGTTTTAGTTTTAGTTGCAGTCACGTGATTTGACTCATGTTTTACAGCTTTTGGTGTTACTTTTGTGTTTGATACTATTTTACTTTGGCTTTCAGCAGCATGAATAGCTTTTGCAGCAGCCTTTACGCTCTTAGCCTTAACCTCGTTTTTACCTTTGAATTCTTTTTCATCAGCATTTGATACAACTAATTTCGCTATTTGGTCTGTTAATACTGCTACATCATGTGTTTGACTTGCTACCATAGCATTTTGTTGTGTTTGTTGATCTAATTGATTTACTGCATCATTTATTTGTTCAATTCCTAGTAACTGTTCTTTTGAAGCATTTTGTATATCTTGGATTAGATTTATTGTATGAGTAATATTTTGATTTAACTGTTTATATCCTTCTATCATATTCCCAGCTATTTGTTTACCTTGATTTGCTTTTGTTGTTGCGTTTTCAACAATAGATTTTATCTCTTTAGCTGCTTCTGCTGAACGAGATGCAAGATTTCTTACTTCTGCTGCAACAACTGCAAATCCTTTTCCAGCTTCTCCAGCGGTTGCTGCTTCTACGGCTGCATTTAAAGAAAGAATATTTGTTTGGAATGCTATTTGATCTATTACACTTATTGCTTCATTTATTGCATTTACTTGTATATTTATTTCATCCATTGAAACTGTTGTTTGATTTGCTAGTTTTTCACCATGTGTTGCAGAGGCTGTTACTTCATTTGAAAGGCTTGCCATTTTTGAAATATTCTCTGTATTATTTCTAATATTAGAAGTTATCTCTTCAATAGCTGCTGCTGTTTCTTCTAAAGAAGCTGCTGCTTCATTTGAGCTTTGATTTAATTTATCTACATTTACAAGAAGGATATTTGAGCTTTCATCTAAAGTCAATCCATTTGTTTTATTTTCAACTAACATTTGAGTAATTGAGTTTTGCAAAGTGTTAATACCTGTTACTAATTTCTCAAATAATCCACCTCTTTCATCATTTGGGTGCATATTTAAAGTTTCTAAATAGTTAAGTCTTGCATATTGTTCTAAAATATCATCAACTTCTGCAAATCTATCTCTTGTACTTTTTATCATTTGGTTTACATTATTTTTAAACTCTTCTAAAGAAGCATTTGAAGTTGACTTTTCTATAAATTGTCCATACCATCCATTATTTACTCTTGTCATTACTACTTTTGCATCTTCGATTAAGGCCACATCTTGGTTTAATGTATTTTCTATTTGTTTTATATTTTCATTTACAAACAGTGCCATCTCTCCGAATTCATCTTTTGCACTATCTTCTAGTAATGAAATCTTTGTTGTTTTTTTGTTTAAATAATCAAAGAAAGATAGAAGTCCATTTTTGAAATCTGTCAAAGACTTAGTAACGATATTTGAAATTAGTAAAGAGAATGCTATAAATACTAAAACTGAAACTATTACTAAAATTAGTAAAATATTGTTTAATAAACTATGTGCTTCATCTTTTAATTGTAAAGCATTTTTATTTATCTCTACTATTTTACCTTCTAAAACCACTCCTGATTCTGACATTGTTTTAATAGTATTTTTTATTTGTTCTGTTTCTTCTTTTATACCATTATTTTGATTTTCTATTATTTTTGATACGACTATATTAAAGTTATTAACATATTCTTTCGAAGAAACTAGTATTTCACTACTCAATTCTATATTTTTTGGAAAAACTAATTTCGCTTTTAATTCCAGTACAGATTCATCTAATGCTTTAAAGTTATCTATTACTTTTTGTTTATTTACATCATTTGGAGTTCTTAAAAATTGATAAACAGAAATTCTTCCTTTTAACAATTGTTGAATAAACTCTTCTGTTTGTATTGCCACTTGATTTCTTGAATTCTCTAATCCACTATAGTGAAAATATACAAATCCCGATACTACTACTATTATTACAAACATAAATGGAAACAATAAAAGTTTCATTTTTGTGTTTATGTTTTTTATCATTATTTTTCCTAATAAATTAATATTCTACATTATATACTATTTTTATTACATTTAGTTGTAGAAAAATAGCATAGAAATAGCAATTTTTATACAATAATCTATAAAAGTACTATATTTAAACAGTTAAATAATTTAATAATTAACTTATATGTTATTTATTAATAAAATAATAACTAATGAATTTAGATAAAAAGATATATTTATGATAGATAAATTTAAAAAAAATTAGCTCAAAATATGTTAGATTTATTTATGTTAAGTTAATAAGATATAGAAACAAAGATTAGCTAAAATTAGCCTATCTTTGCAATTCTAAAAGCAACTGCATGTTCATATATCAAAGAATTACTATAAAAACAAGTAATCATTCCATTACATGGAGCTAAAAATTGATGAATAACTTCACCTTCTAAAGAGTGTACTATTTCCCCAATAACTTGGTCTTTTGAGACATAATTTCCTGGAAGTTCTTTTGAAATAAAAATACCACTTCTTGGTGATTTTACAACATCTATAGAGTTTCTATCAATTACAGTTGATTCATAACCATTAAAAATATGATAATCAACTATTTTTGTTTTATCCATAAATCTAATCATTGCTTGATTTATTTGACTTGCAATTTTTTTATCAACTTGATTATCACTTGGACAGATAATTGAAAATGCTTTTGTTCCCCAAAGTTGCCAATTATATTGTAAAGTAACAGTATCTATTGATTTCATAGTTCTGTGATGAATCATTTTAAAACCAAACTCTTTTGCACTTTTTAAATCTTCATATCCACTTTTATATAGTTTTATATAAGGTAGACAAGTTGCTGGATCTGGTCTTCTTTCAAGAATAATTCCATAATCATAACCACTAATTGCATCAAATACTTTTTTAGCAATTCTTTGAGTAGTTTCGCCCAACTCATAACCTGGGAACATCATATTTATATCTGTGTTATCTAAAGGCCAAAATCTTTTTCCAATATTTAAAGCATAATGATTAATTGATGGAATTATTAAAACATCACCTTTTATTTTCTCTTTATCAATCTTATTTTTGAAAAAATCAACCATTGTTGAAGCACAATATAAAGGTAAAATTGAATCCCCTTCCATTGCACCAACAATTGCAACTTTAGGAGCTTTTGGGTTTGTTCCTTTAAATAAATAACCTTCTACAACTAATGGAGCTCGACTTAATGATTCAATTCTTAGTATTTCAATTTTTTCCACTATTATCTCCAAAAATTCTAGCTATTAAAGAACCCTCATAAACAACTGGATATTCTCTTAGAGTAAATAATATTCCATCATTTGGAGCAAACAATGTAGCATGGATAGTTCCAGTTAAAGGATCAACAATATCCCCTATTTTTTCATCTTTTTTGATAATTGCACAATGGTCAAGTGCAGGAACAAACAATCCACTTTTTGGTGCATTTAGATAATAAACTTCTCCAACTTCTGAGTTAAAGGCTTCTCTTACAATAAAATCATCTTTACACTCAATAATGCCTTCTTTTTTCATAAGGTTTAAAATACCCAATAATAATTGATGTCCATAAGCTTTTGTAAGTCTCATTCCAACACCCATTTCAACAACCAGTGTTTTTGTGCCCATAGAATTCATAGTGTGTGAAAAAGTTGATTCTAAAACTGTAACAGCATCATGAATCCAAATAAAATCACAATTTAACTCTTTAGCAAGGGGCAAAGTAGATTTTGAGAATTCTTTATTTATTCTAATTTGAGGAATTTCTCGTAAGAAAATATTACTTGAGTGAATATCAATAGCAATATCACTCCCTTTTACATCATTTGCCAAAGCATGAACAACTTGTCCGGGCAAAAATTCATTTGCACTTCCTGGAAAAGTTCTATTCAAATCAACATCATATAAAGGAAATCCTCTTGTTATCGTATCTACACCCAAAGAGTTAACAGCTGGATAAACATCAATTATCCCTTTTATTTTATCACTATTATTATTTAGCCAATCAGATAAAAGATATATAACTAATTGACCTTCTAACTCATCTCCATGGATTCCACTTACAATTGAAATTCTTTTTATTTTATTTTTCGATTTTTCTAAAGGTTCAAATCTAGTTCTTTTTATAGATAATTTTTCGCCTACTGGTAATTCAGATGTAAAAATCTCTGTTGTATTCATTAATCCTCAACTATTATTTTATTAATCTTAGCATTTATAGAGTTCATTATTGTTTCATGAGACTCGTTTTTATCATGAGGCACAAATTTTGATGCTGGTGCTAATCTAGTTACAATTTTATCTATTTCTTCCATAATTACAAGTGAAAATTCCTTGTCTTCTCCCAATCGTAAATGGAAATCAACTTTTTCAACAAGTTTCCCAAGTCTTATAAAATAATCACTTGTATTTCTATGTTGTTTTCTTGTTAATTCACCCCAAACTTCACTAATTAAAGATTGAATTTTATCAATAAATTCATAATCCAAATCAAAAGTATTATTACAAGAGTGTTTTAAAAGAGTTGATAATTCTATTACTGAACCAAAAGCTTCTGTATCCATAACACTTCGGCAAGTAATTGCGTTTTCTCTTACATAACTCATTAAAAGACTTAAATTTGCTTCATGATTTCCACAAATTCCAGCTTTTAAGAACTCTTTTGCAGTTGAATACTCAATATCAATATCTAACTTTTTGTAAAAATCTTTTCCTTTTTCTTTATCCGTATCAATTACCGCATCAAAGGCAATTACAACTTCAATTAAAGTAGCTTCGATTCTCTCTAAATATCTTCCAAACCAATATAAATTATTCGCCACATTTGCTGTTAATAATTGTTCCATTTTATGCCTCCATAACCCAAGTATCTTTAAATCCACCACCTTGAGATGAATTAACTAAATAATTTCCAGCTTCCATAGCATATCGTGTAAGTCCACATTTCCAAACCTTTGGTTCATCACTCATTACAACATAAGCTCTAAAATCGGCTTTTCTTGGAACTATTTCATCATTTAAATAACACTCTTCATCATAAAACTCTATTAACTCTTGAGCTATAAACCTTCTAGGATTTGCTTTAATAATAGTTTTCAAATCTTCTAACTGAATTTTTGTCATAGAATGACCAAACATAACACCATAACCACCTGCTTCTGCCACATCTTTGATTACAAGTTTTTCCATATTATCAAAAACATATTTTTTATCTTCTTCAAAATAAGGTAAATATGTTGGTGCATTATCTAAAATAGGCTCTTCTCCTAAATAATATTTAATCATTTTTGGAACAAAATAATAGATACCTTTATCATCAGCAACTCCATTTCCTGGGGCATTCATAATGGCTACATTTCCAGCTAAATATGATTCCATGATTCCAGGAACTCCTATTAAACTCTCTTCATTAAAGAATTTTGGATCTAAAAACTCATCATCAAGCCTTCTATAAACTGCTCCAACTCTAACTAATCTTCCATCATAATTTTTAAAATATAAAATTTTATTTTGTACAACTAATTCATTATTTCTTACAAGTTGAGCGCCTGATTTTTTTGCTAAATATGCATGTTCATAATAAGCTGAATTAAATCTTCCGGGAGTTAAAACTACATTTATTCCACCACAATTAACATAATCCATAGATTCTTTTAACATAGATGGATACTCTTTAATAGGTTTGATTTTTAATTTTTCAAAAAACTCTGGATAGATTTTTCTATAAGTATCTCTAATTGATAAAGGATAACTAGCTCCACTTGGAACTCTTAAATTATCTTCTAAAATAACCCATTTATCTGAAACTGTATCTTTTACTAAATCGATTCCATTAATATGTGTTCTGATTTTTTTTGAAGGAGAGAATCCTTGAAGTTCTTTTAAATACCCTTTTGCTTGGTAAATAAACTCTTCAGGAACAACATTGTCTTTTATGATATTTTTTGTAGTATATAAATCTTCTAAGAATAAATTTAAAGCTTTTATTCTTTGACTTAAACCTCTATCGATTATATCAAACTCTTTTGTCTCTATAATTCTTGGTATTACATCGAATGGTAAAGATCTTTCAATAAAATTTCCATCTTTATAAAGATTGAAATTAACAGCAAACTTATCCATATACTTTTGGAACTCTTTTATTTTTTGTCTATCTTGATTTGAAAAGGTTTCCCAAAAAATTTCAGATACACTACTTTTTTCATTACTCAAATTACACCTCCTGAACTGATAAATTCTAGTCTCATTTGTCTGAAAATAAACTAAATTATTCTTTTATCAAACAATTTGGTTGTATAATTATTATACATAAGTTTATGATTATTTTATATTATCTAAAAAAAAAGGGAAAGGATAAAATATCCTTTCCCTTTTAGAAAATAAGTAAAAAAATAGAAATTAGTTATATTTCTCTTTTTTTGCAGTTCTTTTTCTAACTGTTGGGTCAAGTTCTCTTTTTCTAACTCTAACAGAAATAGGAGTTACTTCAACAGCTTCATCTTCTTCAATCCACTCTAAAGCATTTTCTAAAGACATTGATCTTGGTGGAACTAATTTAATAGCTTCATCAGCACCTGATGATCTAACATTTGATTGTTGTTTACCTTTAGTTGGGTTAACATCTAAATCATTATCTTTTGCGTGTTGTCCAATTACCATTCCAACATAAACTTTATCTTGAGGTTTAACAAACATAATACCTCTATCTTGTAAATTGAAAATTGAATATCCAACAGCTTCACCAGCTTCCATAGAAACTAATGCTCCGTATTTTCTTGATTCAACCATTCCAGAATATGGTCTAAACTCTAAGAATGAGTGATTCATAACACCCTCACCTTTAGTTTCAGTTAAGAACTCTGTTCTAATACCAATTAAACCACGTGCAGGAATTTCAAACTCTAATCTTGTATAACCAGCACCCATTGGTACCATATTTGTCATATTAGCTTTTCTTTTTCCAAGTTTTTCGATAATTGCACCTGTATGCTCATCTGGTAAGTCAATTACTAAATGCTCAAATGGTTCAGTTTTAACACCATCTTCAATTTTTGTAATAACTTCTGGTCTTCCGATACAGAACTCAAAACCTTCTCTTCTCATATTCTCAGCAAGAATACAAATTTGAAGTTCCCCTCTTCCGTTTACTCTAAATTTACCTTCACCAATTTGCTCATAATTCATAGCAATATTAGTATTCATTTCAGCTGCTAATCTTTCGTTAATTTTGTTTGAAGTAACAAATTTACCTTCAGTTCCAGCTAATGGAGAATCATTTACAGCAAATGTAACAGATAAAGTTGGCTCTTCAATGTGCATAGGGTCTAGTGGCATTGGATTGTTTGGATCACATAAAGAATCTCCAACATCAATAGTTTCAAAACCAGCAACGGCAACGATATCACCAGTTCCAGCTGTTTTAATATCAAATCTTTCCATACCTTTGAATCCAATAAGTTTAGAAACTCTTCCTTTTACTTTTTCACCATCAGCTTTAACTAAAACTACAGTTTCACCCATTGAAATAGTACCGTTGAAGATTCTAGCAATTCCGATTTTTCCAATGAAGTTATCGTAATCTAGTGTAAATACTTGTAATTGTAAACCATTTTCATCAGAACCAACTGGTTTTGGAACTTCAGTTAAAATTGTTTGAAATAATGGAGTTAAATCTTTGTTTTCGTCAGATAAAGCTAATTTTGCATAACCATCACGAGCTGCTGCATAAACAACTGGGAAATCTAATTGTTCTTCAGTTGCATCCATTTGAGCAAAAAGGTCAAATACTTCATCAACAACTCTATCTGGATCTCCACCTGGTTTATCAATTTTATTGATAACAACGATTGGTCTATGTCCTAATGATAAAGCTTTTTTAACAACGAATTTTGTTTGAGGCATAACACCTTCTTGAGCATCAACAAGTAATAAAACAGAGTCAACCATTTTTAAAACCCTCTCAACTTCTCCACCAAAGTCAGCATGGCCTGGAGTGTCGATGATGTTAATTCTTACACCTTCATAATCAATAGCTGTATTTTTAGAAAGAATAGTAATACCTCTTTCTTTTTCGATAGCATTGCTATCCATTACTCTTTCATCTACATTTTGGTGTGAAGAAAAAGTTCCTGATTGTTTTAATAACTCATCTACTAGCGTAGTTTTACCGTGGTCAACGTGTGCAATTACTGCGATATTTCTAATGTCTCTCATATATTCTCTTTGCATAAATTTTCGCGATTATACTAAAAAATAGCTTAAATAGACAAATCAATACACAAAAGCCTTAAAATGTAATCTATTTGTCCAATTATGAATTTATTTTCATAATTTGTTAATTACATATTAACAAAATACAAATATCATTACAGCATCTAATTCAAAACAAAAAAGGCTTTTTTTGAAACCATTTTCACAATATAAATTAATAGTAATAAGTGCTATATTATTTACAGTTTTTTATAACTTTTCATTTTTTAAAAACATATTAACTACTTATTCTTTTGAAGGTATGAATATACTTTATATATCTTCTATTATGATTTTATTTACAAGCTTGCTTATATTTTTATTTACTCTTTTATCTTCAAGATATACAACAAAAGCTCTTTTAATTACTGTTTTATCTATTTCTGCATTTACAGCTTATTTTATGGATACTTACCATGTAATTATTGATGATAGTATGATTAGAAATACTTTACAAACTAACCTTGAAGAATCAGCAGATTTGTTTAGTATTAAACTAATTATTTATACTTTTTTTCTAGCAATACTTCCTTCTTATTTGATAATAAAAACTAAAATAGTTTATAAACCATTTAAACAAGAACTTTTAGCAAAACTAAAAACCATTCTTTTTTCTTTAGCAATTATTTTAATAATATTATTTAGTTTTAGTAAATTTTATACTTCATTTTTTAGAGAACATAAGTCATTAAGATTTCATACAAATCCAATTTATTGGATTTACAGTATAGGAAATTATGTTAATAAAACATTAAATAGTGATATAACAAATATCCAAGTTATGGGAGTTGATGCCAAAATAGCTACTGATGAGAGTGGAAATTTAGAAAAAAAAGAATTAATTATTATGGTTGTAGGTGAAGCTGCACGAGCAAATAGATTTTCATTAAATGGTTATGAAAAAGAGACTAATCCTTTATTAAAAAAAGAAGAAATTACAAATTTTCCAAATATGTACTCTTGTGGAACTTCAACTGCTGAATCGGTTCCTTGTATGTTTTCTATATTTGGTAAAGCTGATTATGATTATAAAAAAGGAATATCAACTGAAAATATTTTAGATGTTTTAAAACATACAAATGACATACAAATTTTATGGAGAGATAACAACTCTGATTCAAAAGGTGTTGCACTAAGAGTTGATTTTGAAGATTTTAGAACATCAAAAACAAACACTATTTGTGATGAAGAGTGTAGAGATGAAGGAATGTTAGTTGGACTTGATAAATATATTGAAAAAAATAAAAACAAAGATATTTTAATAGTTCTTCATCAAATGGGAAATCATGGACCTGCTTATTATAAAAGATACCCAAAAGAGTTTGAAAAATTTACTCCTGTTTGTAAATCAAATCAATTAGAAGATTGTACAAAAGAAGAAGTTAGCAATGGATATGATAATGCAATTTTATATACTGATTATTTTTTATCTAAAGTAATCAATTTCTTAAAACCTTATTCAAATAATTATGAAACGGCTATGCTTTATATGAGTGATCATGGGGAAAGTCTTGGAGAAAATGGACTTTATTTACATGGTCTTCCCTATTTTATGGCGCCAGATGAACAAAAACATATTGGTTCACTCATGTGGTTTGGTGGAAAAGATATAAAAGAAGATATTGATATTGAAAAACTATCAACATATAAAGATGAAACTTTTTCACAAGACAATCTATTTCATACTTTGTTAGGTTTATTTGAGGTTGATACAAAAGTTTATAAAAAAGAGATGGATATTTTATACAATGCTAAAAAACCTGAATAATCATATATTAATTACAGCTTTTTTATTAATAGCTGTAATTGCTCTTTTTCAATTTAGTAATTTAGATATATTTGTTCAAAACTTTTTTTATAACTTTGAAACAAAAAATTGGATTATAGATAAAAATGAACCTATTTTAAAATTCTTTTTTTATGATGGAATTAAAAATTTACTTATTTTATTTGCAGTAGCTATTTTATTTTCTTTAATTTTTTTAAGAAAAAGAAAATTTGTGCAAGAATATAAAAAAGGTTTAATTATTGTTTTATTAGCAGCTATTTTTGTTCCTTCAATTATTGGGTCATTAAAAGCTATTTCAAATACTCCATGTCCTTGTAATATTATTCATTTTAATGGAACTTATCCTGAAATTAAAGCTTTAGATTCTTATCCAAAAGATTTTGTACAAACTTCAAAAGCAAAATGTTGGCCAGCAGGTCATGCAAGTGGTGGTTTTGCACTTATGGCTTTATTTTTTTTATTTAAAACTGCTAAAAATCAAAAAAGAGCATTAATTGGTGCTTTAATAATTGCTTGGAGTATGGGAACATATAAAATGCTTTTAGGTGACCATTTTTTAAGTCATACAATTATTACTATGTTGTTAGCTTGGCTTATTATTCTATTAATAGTAAAATTCACACAATTTAAACAAAAGGTAACCCTTGAGAAACCAACCAAAATATAATTTTTTTAAAAATACCTCTTATGCATTAAAAGGATTAGTTGATTTAATAAAAACAGAAAAATCTTTTAAAATAGAGTTAGTTATCACTCTTATTTTATTTCCTGTGATTATTTTTATTGATACAACTCTTACAAACAAAGCTTTAATGTTTATCACTTTAATGGGAATGTTAATAGCTGAAACTACAAATAGTGCCATTGAAAGAGTTGTTGACTTAGTAACTTTAGAACATCATGATATGGCAGGACGAGCTAAAGATGTGGGAAGTGCTATTGTTTTTTTAAGTATTTTTATTTTTGTTGTTACTTGGACAATACTTTTAATAGATATTTTATAAACTTTGTCAAGAAATTGTAAATAAAACTCACCACAAAACTTTAAACTATTCCTTTATACTTCTTTTATATTAGAAAAGGAGAAAAGAATGAAATTTTTAATACTTGCAGCTTTAGTTTTTAATTTCGGATTTTCAGCAGTTGTTGATGATTATTTAAGCTCTTTAAAACAAGAAGTTTTAAAAGAGAATCCTAAATTTACAGCTTTTGATGCCAAAAGAGGTGAAGAAATTTTTACCTCAAAACATATGGGTAAAAAAGGTAAAGAGATTGCATGTACGTCTTGTCATGGAATAGATTTAAACAAATCAAGTGAAAACTTCTTTACAGGAAAAGTTATTGAACCACTTTCGCCAAAAGCAAATCCAAAAAGATTTACAGATAGAGCGGAAATCGAAAAATGGCTAAAAAGAAACTTTAATGATGTATATAATCGCGAAGGAACTGCCCTTGAAAAAGGTGATGTAGTTACTTATATATTATCTAAGGATCAAAAATGAAATATTTAGTTTTTTTACCTATTTTTTTAAGTTTTTTATTTGCAGATGATGGTTTTAGTACAAAAGCAGATGTTGCACCTGTAAACAATCAGCTTTATATAAAAGAGTGTGGAAGTTGCCATTTTCCTTATCAAGCAGGATTACTTCCTGCAAATGCATGGAATAAAATGATGGCAAATTTAGAAAATCACTTTAATAGTGATGCAAGTTTGAGTCCTGAAAATTTTCAAACTATTTCAAAATATCTAAATGATAATAGTGCTGAAAAAAATATGCAATATAAAAGAAGTAATAGAATTGTTTCTAGTTTAAATGCAAATCAAGTTCCTGATTCAATTTCAACAGCTCCTTATATGATTAAAAAACATAGGGAAATAAGAAAAGATTTAATAACTCAACCAGAAGTAAAAGGCTTATTTAACTGTATTGCTTGTCACACAACGGCTAATAAAGGAATGTATGGAGAAAGAGATATAAAAATCCCAAACTTTGGTAAATGGGAAGATTAAAAGGATAAATAATGCAAAAATCATATATTTGGTCATTACCCACAAGAGTTTTTCATGCTTTGTTTGTAATATTCATACTGTTGACTTTTTTGAGTGCGCAAGAAGATCAATGGTTAAATATTCACGCTGTGATTGGTTATGCTGTTTTGATTTTGGTATTGTTTAGAATATGTTGGGGATTTTTTGGACCTAAATACTCTTTATTTAAAGATTTTCCATTAGGAAAAACAAATATAAAAGATTTTTTTAATCACATTTTTGAAGAAAAGTTAAAATATGTAGGTCACAATCCACTAGCTTCTTATGTGATGATTTCTATGTTTGTTGTAGCAATTTTGGCAATAATAACAGGTGTTTTAGCCTTTGGTATTCAAGAAGGAAAAGGAATTCTTTCTTTTCTAAATAGTTCTTTTTTTAAGAAAATGGAACTTTTTGGTGAAATTCATGAATTCTTCTCAAGCCTATTTATAGCTTTAATAGTTGCTCATGTTGGTGGAGTTTTAGTTGATAGATTTTTACATAAAAAACAAGAAACTTTAAACTCTATAGTTACGGGTTATAAACTTACAAGTGAAAATGAAAGTATAAAATTAAACATTTATCAAAAGATGTTCTCCCTTCTTATGTTTATATTTTTTATTGGATTTATTATCTTTAATATTTATAATCCAAAAAATATTTTAGTTGCTTCGAAATATGAAGCAACAGACTACAAGACACAAAATGAACTTTTTGTAAACGAGTGTGCATCGTGCCACACTCTTTATCCCTCCCAATCTAATGCCAAAAAAATCATGGGAATTAATTATGTCTGATTTAGAAAATCATTTTGGTGATGATGCTTCTTTAGATGTTGAAACAAATAAAAATATTTTGGCTTTTTTACTTAAAAATAGTGCAGAAACTTCTACAATGGAAGCTAGTTTCAAATTTTTACAAAGCACAAAAAATCAAGATATAATAGCCTTGAGCAAAACAACTTTTTGGGAAAAAACCCACAAAGATATACCAAAAGAAATTTTTGATAATGAAAAAATAAAAAGCAAAGCAAACTGCAAAGCTTGTCATAGTGATATTGAAAAAGGATTAATTGAAGATGAAAATATTAAAAATCTTTCTGATTTTAAGTAGTTTATATCTATTTTTAAATGCTGATGATGACCATAAAAAATATAAACATTCATATAAAAATCTTGATTTTTTACATCTAAATCCTACTCAAATGGAAAAAATAAAAACTATTTTAATTGATTTTAAAAAAGAGTATAAAACTTTTTATGAATACAAAGAAAATCAAGAAGATTTACTTGAAGATTTGATGGAAGATAAAAATTTTGATGAAAAACAATATCTTAAAATCATAAGTGATATAAAAATAAAAGCAGCTATTTTAGAAGTTGAAAGATTAAAAAAAATACACGCAATATTAGATGAAAAACAAAGAGAAGAATTTGCAGAATATTTGGAGGAGTGGGAAATTGAATAAAAAAGTTTTATTAATTGAAGATGATTTACAAATGCAAAAATTTATATCTGAATATCTCAAAGATTATGGATTTGATTGTACAGCTTTTGCTCACCCAAAAGATGCTATTGAAAATTTTAAACATGAAGAAAATTACGAAATAATAATACTTGATTTAATGCTTCCTGATATGGATGGTTTTGATTTATTTAAAAAACTAAAATCCATAAGAAATATTCCTATTATTATCTCTTCAGCACGAGGTGATATAGGAAATAAAATTCATGGTTTTGAGTTAGGAGCTGATGATTATTTAGCAAAACCCTATGAACCAAGGGAATTGGTTTTAAGAATTGAACATATCTTAAAAAAGAGTTTTAATAAAACCATTAAAATAAATGATTTTATAATAGACAAAGAAAATAGAACCGTTTTATTGGATAATTTTCCAATTGATTTTACAAAAATAGAGTTTGAAATTTTTGTTTTCTTAAGTGAAAATCTAAATAAAATCTCATCGAGAGAACAAATTCTAAATGCAACTTCATTAGATATAAATACAAAAAACAGAACCATAGATATGCATATTTCAAACATAAGATATAAAATAGGTGACGATTCAAAAAATCCTAAATACATAAAATCTGTTTGGGGTATTGGTTATAAGTTTGTAGGTTAAAATGTCAATATTCAAAAAAATCTCAATTTTATTTATTTTAAGTCTTGTTTTGATGAGTGTTATAGGTTTTTGGACTGATAACATTAATTCAAAAAGAATGAATAAATTAATTCAAGAAAAATACCTAACAATTATAGAAGATATTTTTAAAAATATTGAAAATAAATCTTACATAGAAACTATTTTTAAAAAAAACAATTTAACTCCTTTTAAAGAATCTGGAACTTCTAGTAATGAAATAATTTATACTCAAAACTATACTTTTGGGAAAATTGAGATTTTAAAAGAGATGTTTGATGATGAATTTATTATAAAAATAAATTATTTAGATGAAGAATATATTTTAAAAACTCCCGATGAAAAAAATCTAAATGAAAAAAACATCTTAAATTTTCTAGTTTTTCTTGATATTTTTGTACTTTTTCTTATATTTTTATATATTTTAAATTTGCTAACTCCTTTGAAAAAAATTACTAAAGAGATTACAAATTTTGCAAATGGTGAACTTTCAAGCAGAATAAATATAAATTCAAAGGATGAAATAGGAATCCTTGCTGATTCATTCAACAAAATGGCAACTTCTTTAGAAAACTCTATAAAAACAAGGGAAGAACTCCTAAGAGATATTGGACATGAACTAAGAACTCCCATCGCAAAAGGTAAATTTGCCATAGAAAAAATAGATGATTTTTCTCAAAAAGAGTTATTAAAAAAGATATTTATTGACTTAGAAATATTAACAAATGAGCTAATAGAATTAGAAAAATTAAATCTTACAAAACTAAATATTACAACATTTAGTGCAGAAACTTTAATAATTGAATCCCTAGAAAAACTATATTTAGAAGATGAATCAAAAATAGAAATAAAAATAAATGAAGATTTTAAAATAAGTGGTGATTTACACTACTTATCAACTACACTTAAAAATCTAATTGATAATGCCCTAAAATACGCCATTTCATTTCCAATAATTATTGAAACAAATAAAAATGAAATCTCTATTTTAAACAAAGGAACTAAACTCTCAAAAGAGTTAGAATATTATCTAAAACCCTTTACTCAAGAATTAGCTCAAAGAGATGGATTTGGATTAGGACTTAGTATTGTAAAAAAAATCATTGATAAACATGGTTTTCAAGTTGATTATTCTTATGAAAATGAATTTAATATTTTTAGAATAAATTTTATTAATGGTAAATAAATTTTTACCATTTCAAAGACTTATAAGTAACTTTTAACTATGATTCCAACCTTAGATTTGTGGTACAAATAGAGACAATTACTTTTTAATCTCAACTCCGGATAGTAATACTTTTTTATAAAAGATTTATCCAAAATTTCAAACTCAAAACACAATGTTGAAAGGATTTTGCATGGATTATTTCAAGCAATTTAAACAAAACTATTTAGTTAATTTTTGGCGTCCAACACCTGCTGTTATTGCACTTGGTGTACTAGCAGCTTACTATTTTGGTATAACTGGAACCTATTGGGCAGTTACAGGAGAATTTACAAGATGGGGTGGACATATTCTACAATTCTTTGGTGTTGATATCAGCAATTGGGGATATTACAAAATTATGAAAATGGAA
Source organism: Arcobacter suis CECT 7833 (assembly GCF_003544815.1). Taxonomy (NCBI): domain Bacteria; kingdom Pseudomonadati; phylum Campylobacterota; class Epsilonproteobacteria; order Campylobacterales; family Arcobacteraceae; genus Arcobacter; species Arcobacter suis. Next base: position 2,632,120 of record NZ_CP032100.1, read on the forward strand.
GGAACTTCTTTAACAAGAGTTGATGGAGTAATGATTATTGGTATGTTTGCTGGTTGTATTGCAGCTGCATTTTGGGGAAATAATGTAAAACTTAGAATGCCTGCAAGTAATATTAGAATTATGCAAGCCTTAATTGGTGGAATAATTGCAGGATTTGGAGCAAGACTTGGAATGGGTTGTAATCTTGCAAGTTTATTTACAGGAATTCCACAATTTTCTCTTCATGCTTGGTTTTTTACAATTGCTATGATTATTGGTGTTTATTTAGGAACAAAAGTTACAATGCTTCCTTTTTTCCAATCAAAAATCAAACTTCAAAAAGTATCTTGTAGCAAAGAATTACAAAAAGATGAAACACAAGTAAAATCATTTTTTAAATTTGGTACATTTGTATTTATTGCCGCAATTATTTGGGCTTTATATCTTATATTTTTTGCAAATAGTCAAAAACTAGGTATTGCGGTACTTTTTGGATGTGCTTTTGGTTTATTAATCGCAAAAGCTCAAATTTGTTTTACTTCTGCATTTAGAGATATTTTTACAACAGGAAGAAATGAACTTGCTATTGCTATTATAATTGGTATGGCTGTATCAACTCTTGGTGTTTTTAGTTACATTATGATTGGAACTCCTGCAAAAATTATGTGGGCTGGACCAAACGCAATACTTGGTGGATTATTGTTTGGCTTTGGAATTGTTTTAGCTGGTGGTTGTGAATGTGGTTGGATGTATAGAGCAGTAGAAGGACAAGTTCATTTTTGGATAGTTGGAATTGGAAATGTAATTGGAGCAACTTTCCTTGCATTTACTTGGGATAGTTTTTCATTATCGCTTGCAACTTCTTGGCCAAAAATAAATCTTCTTGAATCATTTGGTTCTTATGGCGGATTATTTATGAACTACATCTTGTTATTTTTACTATTTTTATTAATTCTAAAACTAGAAAGAAACTACAAACAAAAACTAAAGAATAAAGGAAATTAACCTATGAAAGAGAATATTACTCCTGATTATAGACTTGATATGCAAGGTGAACCTTGTCCTTATCCAGCTATTAAAACACTTGAAGCAATGGATAGTTTACAAAAAGGTGAAATCCTAGAGATAATCAGTGATTGTCCACAAAGTATAAATAACATTCCAATTGATGCTAAAAATCATGGATATAAAGTCTTAAATATAGATAGTAGTGGTCCAACTATTAAATATTTAATACAAAAATAAAGGGTTTATTTCCCCTTTATTAAAACTTATCTTTTAAAGAATCTCTAATTTTTAGAAATTCATCTAAATGTTCAAAGAAAATATCAACTAATGTTGGGTCGAAATGATTTCCTCTTTCTTCTTTAAAAAGATTGAATATTTTTTCATCACTCCAAGCTTCTTTATAAACCCTATCACTTCCCAAAGCATCAAAAACATCAGCAAGGGCTGTGATTCTTCCATAAATATGAATGTCTTCTCCACCTAAGCCTCTTGGATAACCACTTCCATCCCATTTTTCATGGTGTTCATTTGCTACAATTGCAGCCGTTTTTAAAAGTGGTCTATTTGAATGTTTAAGCATTTCATATCCTAAAGCTGAATGAGTATCCATGATTTTTCTCTCAGCTTCATCAAAACGACCAGGTTTATTTAATATTGCATCAGGAATTGCAACTTTTCCTATATCGTGCATTGGACTTGCTTGTTTTAATAACTCAGCTTCTTTTTCATCTAAACCATAATACAAAGCCAAAAGTTTTGAGTATTCTGCAACTCTTTTTACATGATTTCCAGTCTCTTTGCTTCTACTTTCACCAATAGCACCCATAGTAAATACAACTTCTTTTTGTGTATTTTCTATTTCGTGATTTAGATTTGTAATTTCCGTTAAACCATCTTCAATTTTTGTTTCAATTTCATCTACAGATAAACCAACATTTTTGTAAATTTTATAAGCTAAAAAGCTTAAAAAACTAATTACAATAATTAAAAGTACCAAAATACTAAAATATGTAATATTTATAAAATCACTTGAAAGTTTTTCTATTTTATCTTCTATATCCGAACTATATTTTTTATTTATATTAATGATATTTAGACTTATATTTCTTATTTCAAACTCTTTATCTTCAATATCTTTTATTTTAATAATATGATTACCCACTTTTTCAACTATTTGTAAATATTCTTGAGTATCAGTATTATCGTAACTATTTATCAATAATTGAATTTTTCCTAACCACTTATTAAAAGTTTCCCTATCTCTTTTTTGATAAAGAACCTCTTTACTATAATATTTCACATCCCCAAATAATTGAGAAAGTTTAAAATCTTTTCGTTCGATTATTTCATGATCAAGTCTTTTTCTTATATCATTTTCAATAGGATAATCACTATCAAATTGAGCAATTAATGATATTTTTTTCTCTTGTAACAAATAAATTGCATCAAAAGCTTTTTCTATTTCTTGTTCACTTTTAAATAAAAGATCAAGTTTTTTAGCAATAACTTCATCTTTATGAATATCACTTATTAAAAAATCTATCAAATCATTTTTATCTTGTTCTTTAAAATTTTCTTGTATTTTCTCAAACTCTAATTCATATTTAACAAAATCTTCTTTTGCTTTATCTAACTTATCAATTGAATCTAAATTTATAGTATCTTTTAATAATTCATTCATTCTTTCTTGCATAGAAACTAAATTATTAATAGATTGTTTAGTTAAATTATTCTCTTTAATTTGATAAATTACTATGGTATTTATAATCCCTATTGCCGTAATAATGAATAAAATTGATATAAAACTAATTTTAATTATTTTCTTTATACTCATATCTATCCTTGGAATTAATTATCTATGTATGTAGTTTTTTGTATAATCTGCATTAATTATACTATAAGGTGCTAAAAAATGATAAAAATGATTAATAAAAAAGAGAATATATTTGATGATAATATCGCTTTTGTAGAGAATTGGGACTTTTCAAAAGCAAACCTAAATGAAGAAAATAGAATATTAGCCATCACTCAAGTTGCCTCGATTTGTTATCAATCACCAAAAGCTTTAGGAAGTGAAAGTTTATACAATAGGCTTATGGCAGAATCTCAAGGTTTACCATCATCATCTTTTGAATTTGTACCTGTATTACTTGACCCAACAAATGAAAAACATAAAGAAATTTTAGCACCAGAATTTTCAAATGTAAAAAAATTTGGAGAGCAAATTTGTGATGGGAAATACCTACTTACAAATTATAGAGCTTTGGTTTATGATTTTGAAAACAATCCAAAAGCTTATAGTTTTGATATTAGAACTATTTACAATACACTTGAAGAGTGTGAAATCATAAAAGCACACTTCAAAGTATTTTTATATAAAGTTGATTTTCCAACTCGTTCTCAAATGGTAAGACACAGAGTTAACTGGCAAGAACTTAGTAGAAGATATGTAAGTGGGAAAAGAGTTCCTTTTGATTTTTATGTAAGTGAAAAAATGAAAGATGTTACTAGCGAAGCTGGAACAACTCAACAAATTTTAGATATTTGTTTAGAGCACTATTACAAAGCTTTAGAAGATGGTGTAAAGCCTCAAGAAGCCCGAAGAATAATTCCACAAGCTGGATATTCACAAATTTGGGGAGGTTTCCAACCAACTCAACTTGAGAACTATTTTAAACTAAGATTAGATTCTCATGCCCAATGGGAAATTAGAAAAACAGCAGAGGCAATGAAAGAACTTTTAGCTTGAATTATCAAAAGATTTTAAAAGAGATAGAAAATGAAATTCAACCTTTTTTAAATGAAGGAAAATTAGCAAACTATATTCCAGCTTTAGCAAATGTTGATGACAAAAAGTTTGCCATGTCAATTCAACTTTTTGATGGAACTTCTTATCACATTGGAGATTCAAATTTAAAATTTTCTATTCAAAGTATCTCAAAAGTTTTTACTTTTACCTTAGCTTTAAATCACTATGGAAAAGATTTATATAAAAGAGTTGGACATGAACCATCAGGAAATCCCTTTAACTCTTTAATTCAACTAGAGTATGAAAATGGCATCCCAAGAAATCCTTTTATAAATGCAGGTGCAATTGTTACAGCTGATAGTTTAGTTTCAATTTATAAAAAAAATACTTTTGATAATATTTTAGATTTTATAAAAAAAACTTCAAATGATGAAACAATAGTTTATGATGAAGAGATATTTAAATCAGAATTAGCCCATGGTTTTAGAAACTTTGCTTTAATAAATATGATAAAAAGTTTTAACAATATAAACAATAATATAGATGATGTAATTGACACTTATTTTAAACAATGTTCAATTATGATGAATAGTTCACAATTAGCAAAATCAATGCTTTTTTTAGCAAATCATGGAGTACATCCTTTGACAAATGAAGAGATAATAACTGAATCAAAAGCAAAAAGAATAAACTCTTTAATGTTAACTTGTGGTCATTATGATGCTTCAGGTGATTTTGCATATAAAGTTGGACTTCCAGGCAAAAGTGGAGTTGGAGGCGGAATTGTTGCAGTTGTTCCTAAAAAAATGGCAATTTGTGTTTATTCTCCAAAACTAAATTTACAAGGAAATTCCCTTGTTGGCACAGTTGCTTTAGAACTATTTACCACAAAAACTGGTTTGTCAATTTTTTAAATTTTAAAGGAAAAATATGAGCGCTTTAGAAATTGCTGATATTATTGGAATAATTTGTTTTGCACTGAGTGGATTCTTAATTTCTGTTCATTATAAACTTGATATTTTAGGTGTTTTCATCTCTTCATTTTTAACAGCCCTTGGTGGAGGAATGATTAGAGATGTTTTAGCTGATAGAACTCCTTATGTTTTTACAACAAATCTTCCTGTTATTTTAGTTGTTGCAACAGTAGTAATTGCTCTTTTATTTAAACTACACAAAATTGATGATTTAGAGGGTAAAACTGCGTTTATTATCTCTGACGCTGTTGGTCTTGTATCTTTTTCAATTACAGGTTCTATCGTTGCTATTCAAAATGATTTTAACTTCTTAGGAGTTCTAATTTTAGCTTTTCTAACAGCCGTTGGTGGGGGAACAATAAGAGATATTTTAATAAACAGAATTCCGTCTATTTTAGTATCTGAGTTTTACGCAACGGTTGCATTAATCATAGCTTCAATTATATATGTATTAGAGCTTTTGCAATTAAGAAGTTTACCTACTATTACGATAGTTTTTATTTTTGGTGTAGGATTAAGACTTCTTGCTTATTATAGAAAATGGCATTTACCAACTTTATCAAAGGAATAATTTTATCTTTTTAACTGTTCATTTACTTTTTGTAGGTATCATTGCATAATTTTCAAAATTTAGGAGAAAAAATGATAAAAAAATTTCTATTTACAGTTTTATTAGGTTTAAGTGCATTCGCAAATTCACTTACAATAGGAACTGATATTCCAACACTTACAGTTAAAGATCAATTTGAGAAAGATCATACAGTTGATGCAAATATTAAAACAATAATTTTTTCAGCAACAAAAACTGAAGGTACGACTATAAAAGAGTTTTTATTAACAAAAGATAAAGATTATTTAACAACTAACAAAGCTGTTTATATTGCAGATATTACAGGTATGCCTAGCTTAATTACTAAGTTTATTGCAATGCCTAAAATGAAAGATTATCCGTTTTCTGTTCTTTTAATAGACGAGGCTAATAAAACACTATTTCCAGTTAAAGAAGATATGATTTCTATTATTTCTTTAGAAAATGGGAAAGTTACAGATATTAAATATGTAAAAACTGCTGCTGAATTAGGGCAAATTTTAAAATAATTTTTTAGCTACTAGCTTTTAAGCTAGTAGTTTTTCAAATGCTTCAATAATAGCAATACTTTCCAACTCTTTGATTCTATTTTCTAAACTATCAACGGTTTCATTTTGAGAAATTTCAAGCTCTTTTGTAAGTATAATTTCACCTTCATCATAAACTTCATTTACATAATGAATTGTAACTCCAGATTTTTTTTCACCATTTTTTATAACAGCTTCATGTACAAATCTTCCGTACATTCCAACTCCGCCATAAATAGATGGCAATAAGGCAGGATGAGTATTTATTATTTTATTAGAAAATGCATTTAAAAGTTTTGATTCAATTTTTTTCATAAAACCCGATAAAAATATATAATCACAACCAAATTCAGTTAATAATCTTGCAATTTTATCATCTATATCTTGTCCTGGATATCTTTTTTCATTTATAATGAAGTAAGGAATATTATAAGATTCTGCTCTTTCTAAAACACCTGCATTTGTATTATTTGTAATTACAACTACAATTTTTGCATTTAGTTTTTTATCAAGTATTGCTTTTTGTATAGTTTCAAATCCACTTCCGTTATAAGAAGCTAATATTCCAATTTTTTTTATCATTATTTATCCTAAATTTTAAGGGGTTGGATTATATCTATTTTAAAATTAGTTTACAATCTTTGAGCATGGGTTAAAGCAATCGCAATAGCATCTGTAATATCTAGTGGTTTAATCTCTTTTTTAACCCCTAAAAGTCGTTTAACCATAAAAGCAACTTGCTCTTTTGTAGCTTTTCCATTTCCTGTTACTGCTTGTTTTACTTGAAGTGGAGTATATTCTGCAAAATTACCAAATTTTTGTAAAATTTTTAATGAAATAGCTCCTCGAAATTGAGCAAGTTTTATAACTGTTTTTGGATTAAAAGCATAAAACATATCTTCAATTGAAACTTGATCTATTTCATGTTTGTCAAATATCAAATCAAAACCCTCTGTCATCTCAACAATTTGTTCTTGAAGGATTTTTGTTTTTATTTTTATAAGCCCCGCTTCAATTAATTTTACACTATTTCCATTCTTTTCAACAATGGCATATCCACAGTTTCGAGTACCCGGGTCAATTCCTAATATTTTCAACTTTTCACTCTTTCTGTTTAATTTCTATTCACATAGTTCTATAGCCCGTATAATGGTATCTTTTAAATAAAATTTTACTTAAAGGAAAAACTTTATTCACTACTTATTCACTATGTGTATAACTTGTTTTCTTTAGTAAATTTATCCTATTTCCCTATAAATGAAGCTGTTTTATAAAAAATTTTGATATAATATTTACTAATTACGATTAAAGAGTTTACAAATAA